>NKIP01000040.1 GCA_002256145.1 Comamonadaceae bacterium PBBC1 | reverse complement strand
CGCGTGCGCGAAGGCGTTGAAGGGGTAGGAGTGTCTTGATTCATCATCGTGTCCACGTTGTTGTTGTGTGGCCAGGATGTTGCCGGGATGGCATTTGAATCTCAAGATGGGTTCACCGGACGCTTACGCTCTTATCTCGTAACCAGTGTGATTTTTCGGCTAGACCGGCGGGTTGGATGAAGTGCTTTTGGAAAGCAGTCAAAAAATCGTCGGGTGTGTTGAATAAAAATGGCAACGAATTTGTATCGCTATTTTTATAGGCAAATGTTCCGACATTCTTTGGCTTTGCATCAAACGCTTTTAGTATGTCGAGAACGGTTTTTCGTCTGTATTCGAATAAATCGTTCCATTCATCTTTGATGGTTCCACTCTTGGTATCTAGACTCCAGTTATGCGCGCCGCTGGTCATCGTGAGGATGTCGGAAATGTTAGCTCGGCCAAAGCCAGTGCCAGTCAATGTTGGCGCGATCTCTTCAGCAGCTTGATTGAGATTGTTGATACGTCTTTCGCACAAACTCAAGCCAATCGTGTACGCCGTGAGGCTTTTGCTCATTGACCAAGAAAAAAATTTCGTTTGAGGTCCTAAACCTTGTTTGTATCTCTCCAGCACGACCTGACCTCTATCTATAGCCAGTACGGCTAGATTTGACGAAGCCTTATCGAAGAGATCAGACATGATCTGATTTTTTTCCTCTTCTCTAGGCGTTAGATTTTTGCGTGGAAGATCACGAATTGCTGAAGACGGTTCAAAAAGTTTGCTGTTGAACTTCTTTTCAGTGAAATAGCCGGTTTGAAACTTTTCCTGAGACCATGTCACCCACTCTTGCCCAATCGCAACTTGAGAGACTAGGACCAAGCTCATGCAAGATGCTTTGAGCCAAACTTTATTTTTCATAAGTGCCCTGCTATTTGGTAGATAGATGCCATCAAAAGATGTTCAGAACTTAAATATACAAGGGCTCGGGCGTGGCTAGCATCTTCATATACGCACTAAGCAGACTATTGGGTTTTCGCTAGTTATTGAAATTGCTCGAAAAACCCACAACTCAAGTAGAGTCGGCAGGTCAAACTCAAGTTTCAATTTTCTTTAC
The DNA here is from genome assembly GCA_002256145.1 of Comamonadaceae bacterium PBBC1. Taxonomy (GTDB): domain Bacteria; phylum Pseudomonadota; class Gammaproteobacteria; order Burkholderiales; family Burkholderiaceae_C; genus Limnohabitans_A. The sequence continues at coordinate 16,676 of NKIP01000040.1, read as the reverse complement.
GCTCAGCCTCAACTCGGTGGACGACATCGGACCCAGCACTATGCTCAAAAGTGTGCGCCTTCTGCGTTGATACTCTGTTCAGTGAAATGACTGCTATTGGCCGGTTGCAGGCGGTCAGCTGTTTTATGCATACGACTGCTTATGCTGCAACGCATCCATTGAGTCTTAGCCCTAACCTCTTGCCGCAGAGATAGGCAATAAATTGTTCACCCAAAACTAAAGCTCAAATTTTGGCTGCGCCTTTGCGCGCTCAGGTACTGCCATGCGCCGCAATCAAGCTCTCCAACATGAGCTTGAGTTGATGAGCAGGGTCTGCACCCAAAGCAGACACCACCTGCGCTTCGTGCGCTTTGGCTTGCTTCAGCAGGGGCTGCACTTTGCGTCGACCTGCGGCCGTGAGGCTCACCAGGCTTTGCCGTTTGTCGTGTGCGGCGTCGCAGCGCTTGACCCACCCGGCGTCTTGCATGCGTCCGACCAGCTTGGTCACGGTGGGTTGTTTGGCCAGCACGATGCTGGCGAGTTCGTTGATGCTCAAACTGTCTTTGCCCGACAGGCTGGCCATGACGCGCCACTCCATCAGGCTCAGGCCACTGGCCTCGACCACGGCGTGGAACTCGCTCGAAATCAAATGGCTGGCGCGTGCCAGTAAGTAGGCCAGGTAGTCCTCGACAAATCCTGCAGCGTTGCTCATGCTATAGGCGTAGTGGTGCTGAACTGACCGCCCTGGTAAACGAGTGGGGCCGAGCCATCACTGAAGCCGCAGCGTTCCACTTCGCCCACAAAAATCACATGGTCGCCTTCTTCGTGGCGGCTGCGGTTGTGGCATTCAAACCAGGCCAGAGCGCCATTCAAAATAGGCAAACCCGACTCGCCCAGCGTGTAAGCGGTGTCGGCAAAGCGATCGCCTTTGCCGAAGGCAAAACGGTTGCAGACATCCAGCTGATCGGCGGCCAGCACGTTCACCACGTAATGCGTGCCCGCATGGAAAAGCGGTGCGCTGCTGGCGCCTTGACCCAGGCTCCACAGCACCAACGGGGGCGTGAGCGACACCGAGTTGAATGAACTGGCTGTGATGCCCACAAAGCTGCTGCTGGCCGAATCGCCCTTGCGTGCGCCTGGCGCGAACGTGGTGATGACGGTCACCCCCGTGGCAAAGCGCGAGAGGGCTTGCTTGAAATGCGGCGTTTCAAAGTCTGGACTCAGCGCTTTGATGTGTGATGGGGGGGCTTGGTGCATGGGTGGATGATAGTTGAATTGCATGAATTTTCATATAAACTGACCATTCATGTCTGCAGGTGAACCGTTCAGAGCTGTAGGCCAAGGAGACAAGCATGCTGGTGGAACGAATCGAAAACAGGTGGCTCGCGGCCTTTACCCGCACCTTCACGTTGTGTAAGGTGCAGCCCGGTGAGGTGGTGGCCATTTTGGCCGAAACCCAATCACGACGGGTCAACGTGGACTTGGCCCGCCTCGCGCTGGAGGCCATGGGCGCCCGTGTGTTCGAAGTGACGTTGACGACGCCTGCACTCACCGCCCCCGCGCCCGTGCGCTCCACAGGCGCCAGCGACGCGATTGGCCAGCTCGGCCCCGTGGTGGCTGCATTGGCCAGCGCCGACATGGTGGTGGACTGCACCGTCGAAGGCCTGCTGCACGCGCCCGAGTTGCCCACCATCATGAAAGGCGTGGACGGCCACATGCCGCGCCTGCTCATGGTGTCCAACGAGCACCCTGAAATTTTGGAGCGCACCGTGCCCGATCCGGCGCTCGAAGGCGTGGTGCGTGCCGCCATGAAGAAACTGCGTGGCGCACAGCAGATGCACGTCACGTCTGCCGCAGGCACCGACCTGCGAGTGAACCTGAAACATGGCGACAAACAAGCGGTGGTCGGCGGTGTGTGGGGCTTTTGCCCCAAACCGGGCATGGTGTCGCACTGGCCTGCCGGGCTGGCGCTGGCGTTCCCGGCCGCAGGCAGTGTCAACGGCACGTTGGTCATGGCCCCGGGCGATGTGAATCTGACCTTCAAAAGCTATTTGCGCGACACGATCCGCCTGACCATCGAGAACGACAGCGTGGTCGCCATCGAGGGGCAGGGCGTGGACGTGGACATGATGCGCGGCTACTGGAAAGCCTGGGAAGACGCCGAGGGCCACCGCGCCGCTTATGCCGTCTCGCATGTGGGCTTTGGCCTGAACCCGGCAGCGCGTTGGGACGCCATGGCGTTCTATGACAAGCGCGACTGCAACGGCACCGAGCTGCGGGCTTTTGCGGGCAACTTTTTGTATTCGACCGGGGCCAACGAGGTGGCGGGCCGCCACACGCTGGGCCACTTTGACTTGCCCATGCGCGGCTGCACCATTCGGCTCGATGACACGGTGGTTGTCGATGCGGGCCAAGTCGTGAGCGCGGCGCTGGCATGAGCGCACCCGCCTTCACCGACGTGGGTTTGCCCACACAGCCTGCTGTGGTGTTCCTGCATGGCGTGGGCGGTGGCCGACACGGCTGGGCAGCGCAGCAAGCGCATGTGGCCGCTTTGGGCTGGCGCAGCCTGGCCTGGGACATGCCCGGTTATGGCGACAGCCCCATGGTCACCCCCTATGACTTCGCGCACTTGGCGCAAGGCCTCTGGCAGATGCTGGACGCGGCGCACATCGACCAAGCCGTGTTGGTGGGCCACAGCATGGGGGCCATGGTCGCCCTGCAAGCCTGGACGCAAAAGCCAGAGCGCATCCGTGGCCTGCTGCTGGCCGCCAGCAGCCCGGCTTTTGGCAACAGCGACGGTGATTTTCAAAAGCAGTTTTTGGCGCAACGCCTGGCCCCACTGGAAGCGGGTAAAACCATGGGCGACATCGCCGACAAGCTGATTCCCACCATGGCTGCGCCCGGTGGCGATGCCGACCAGACGATCCCTGCCCATCTGAAGTCGGCGCACCAAAGCATGTCTGCCGTGCCGCCCGCTACTTACCGCGCCGCGCTGCATGCGCTGGTGCAGTTTGAGCAACGCGCCGCTTTGCCCACCATCACCGTGCCCGTGCTGTGCCTGGCCGCAGAACATGACCGTACCGCACCGCCCACCGTGATGGAGCGCATGGCGCAAAAGATCCCCGGTGCGCGCTACGCCTGCTTGGCCGGGGCAGGGCATTTGCTGCATTACGAACAGCCCGAGGCGTTCAAAGCCGAACTGGCTAAATTTTTGAAGGACGTAAAACCATGACCGACGTGCAATCCCCCTCTCAACCAGACGTCATGCCCAACATCATGCCGATTTGTGGCGACGATTACCCCCTGACCGAGAAACAGCAAAAGCTGATGGCGCTGGCCCGCCAGCTGGGCCGCGAGAAGTTCGCTCCGCGTGCTGCGCAACTCGATCGCGACGCGCAGTTTCCGTTTGCCAACTACGACGACATGCGCGACTCGGGCCTGCTGGCGCTGTGCGTGCCCGAAGCGCATGGCGGCCAGGGCGCCGATTACGCCACTTACGCCATGGTCTCGGCCGAGATCGGTCGCTACTGCGGCGCCACTGCGCTCACCTTCAACATGCACGTCTGCACCATGCTCTGGAGCGGTTTGTTGTCTGAAGACCTGGAGATGACGCCCGAGCAGCGCGCCAGCCACCGCCAGCACCAGGCCACCCACTTTGCGCGGGTGGTGAAAGACGGCGCGATTTACGCACAGCCTTTTTCAGAAGGCGGCGCAGCAGCCTCAGGGGCACAACCTTTCGGCACCATCGCCGTCAAGGTCGATGGCGGCTGGAAGATCAACGGTAAAAAAATCTTCGCATCCCTGTCAGACGCCGCCGATTACTTTGGCGTGCTGTGCACCGAAAAGAAAGAGGGCGCTGACCTCTCGCGCCGAGACACCTTGTACCTGGCCATCCCTCGCACCGCGCCGGGCTTGACGATCGAAGGCGACTGGGACCCGCTGGGCATGCGCGCCACCGTGTCACGCAATTTGATTTTCAAAGACGTGTTCGTGCCCGACGACGCGGCGCTCATGCCGCAGGGCCTGTACTTTCAGGCCGCCAGCCGCTGGCCACATATGTTCATGACGCTCTCGCCCACGTACATGGGCATCGCTCAAGCGGCGTACGACTTCACCGTGGCCTATTTGCGTGGCGAGATTGCGGGCACGGGCCCCGTCAAGCGCCGCCAGTTTGCGACCAAACAGATCGCCGTGGCCGAGATGTTCATCAAGCTCGAACAAACCCGCAACCTGTTCCTGCGTGCCATTGAAGACGCCAAGGTGGACCCGAGCAAGTCGACCCGCCTGCGGGCCTACGCCGCGCAGTACACCATCATGGAAAACGCGCAAGACATTGCCCGTCTGGCCATTCGCACTTGCGGCGGTCAGTCCATGCTCAAAAGCCTGCCGCTGGAGCGCCTGTACCGCGATGCACGTTGCGGCTCGCTCATGTTGCCTTGGACGGCCGAGCTGTGCATGGACCGCATTGGCCGCGAAGCCCTGTACGAACCCGGCGAAAAAGACGAGTGATGCAGGCCCCCGAGACCAGCCCACTCGCGGCCCGCTTTGCGCAGCTGGCGCAGGACTGCGGCACGCTGCCCGCCATGACCTTCCGGGGCGATGAACGCAAAGCCACCCAGACCGGTGACAGCACCTTCGCCTACGACTTCGCCAAGTTCTGGAGGCGCGTGGCACGCGTCACCGCGCACCTGCAGTCCACCTGGGGCGTGCAGCCGGGTGACCGAGTGGCCTGGCTCGGGTTTAACCACGAGCTGCAGTTGGTCACGTTGATGGCCTGTGCCCGTTTGGGTGCGGTGTTTTTGCCGCTCAACTTTCGCCTGGCTGTGCCCGAGTTGCAGCAGGTCATGCAAGACGCCCAGCCGCGCCTGCTGGTGCACGACACCCACCATGCCGATACGGCCCAAGCGCTGCAAGGCGCAGACCTGCAGCACACCCACTACGACAGCCTGATCGCTACCGCTTCGCCTCGTGCTTTACCACTGCTCAAAATGCACAGTGATGTGCATGGCGAGCTGCCGCTGCTGCTGGTCTACACCTCGGGCACCACAGGCGTGCCCAAGGGTGCGGTGCACACGCAAGCGGCGCTGTTGGCCAATGCCCGCGCCAGTGCTTGGGCGCACGATTTTGTGCCGGGCGACAAGGTGCTGTCCACGTTGCCGATGTTCCATGTGGGCGGTCTGTGCATCCAGACCTTGCCCGCGTTGCTGGCGGGGGTGGAGGTGGTGCTCCATCCGCGCTTTGACCCAACCGCTTGGTTGGATGAAATGCACACGAGCCGCCCCACGCTGTCGCTCTTGGTTCCCGCCACCATGCGTGCCGTGTTTGAACACCCGCGCTGGGCCGACACTTCGCTGGCTTGCCTGCGCGGCATCATGACCGGCTCGTCCACCGTGCCTGTGGCTTACCTCGAAACGCTGCACGCACGCGGTGTGCCCGTGGGGCAGGTTTATGGCACCACCGAAACCGGCCCTGTGTCCATCGTGCTGCGCTTGCCCGATGCCATGGCCCGCGTGGGCGCGTCGGGCTGGCCACACCCGCAAGCGCAGGTCAAACTCATCAACGCCCAAGGGCAAGAAGTTGGCCCCGGTGAAACGGGCGAAGTCTGCATCCGCGCCGCCAACCTGATGCGCGGCTACTGGCGTGCGGACGGCGAGCCTAACGCGGGCCTGCAGGACGGTTGGTTCCATTCTGGTGACCTGGGCCAGCGCGCCGAAGACGGCTGCCTCACCATCGTGGGCCGCAGCAAAGACATGATCATCTCGGGCGGCGAAAACATTTACCCGGCCGAAATCGAAAACCAGCTCGTCACCTTGCCCGGCGTGGCCGAGAACGCGGTGGTCGGCGTGGCCGATGCCCGCTGGGGCGAAGTGCCCGTGGCGGTGCTGGTGCGCAGCCCCGACGCCGCAGGGCAGACCCTGACGGCCGAAGCCGTGTTGCAACACCTGCAAAGCCGCATCGCCCGCTTCAAGTTGCCGCGCCGCGTGGTGTTCATGGACAGCCTGCCCAAGAGTGCCTTGGGCAAAGTGCTCAAGCCGCAGCTGCAACAGCTTTTGCAGGGGTGAGCTGAGGGCGTCAGACCGATTGCTGGATCACACACGGGGGCCTTGAATGGCCAGCCACGGTGTGATCCAGCAAGGGTTTGCCAAGCAGGCCCTCAAAGGTCCCGACGTTTCATCGCGTTTTCAATGAAACCGGCTTGCCGAATGGCCAGGGCCACGATGGTCAGGGTCGGGTTGCAGGCACCGCTGGACGTGAATTGGCTGCCGTCCGAGACAAAGAGGTTTTTGATGTCGTGTGCCTGACCGTGGCGGTTGACCACCCCGTCTCGGGCTTTTTCACTCATGCGGTTGGTGCCCATGTTGTGGCTGGCCGGGTAAGGCGGCATGTCGATCACACGCTTGGCCCCCACGGCTTCGGACAAAGCACGCCATTGCTTGAGACCGTGGGTGGCGAGCCGATCATCGTTGGCGGTGTAGGTCTTGGTGACGACGGGGACGGGCAGTCCGTTCTGGTCTTTTTCCGTGGCGTGCAGGGTGATGCGGTTGTCCGCCATGGCCTGGTCTTCGCCGCACACCCAGACGCAGGTCATGTGGTCGTACAAATCGATGGCCGATGTGAAATCGCGCCCCCAGCCGCCCGGTTGCATGAAGGCCGCCATGAAGGGCAGGCCCAGGGACAAACCTTCCAGGTAGTAACCACCATTGAAGCCGCGTGATGCGTCATGTCGTGCTTCATCGGCCACCACGGCACCAATAGAGGTGCCACGGTACATGTAGACCGGTTTGTCATAAATCGACGCCGCTGCCGCTGTGGCGTGGTTCATGTAATTGCGCCCCACCTGTCCGGACGAGTTGGCCAAACCGTCGCGGAACATGCTGGAGGCCGAGTTCAGCAAGAGGCGTGGCGACTCAATCGAGTTGCCTGCGACACAAACGATGCGCGCTTTCTGGAAGTGCTGCTTGCCGTTTTTGTCGGCATACAGCACGCCCGTGGCTTTGCCCTGTGCGTCATGTTCAATGCGCAAGGCCATGGACTGCGGGCGCAGCTCGACCTTGCCGGTGCCCAGGGCCTCCGGGATGTCTGCATACAGGGTGGACCATTTCGCGCCGATCTTGCAGCCCTGCATGCAAAAACCGATTTGCTGGCAACCGGGGCGGTGCTGGTAGGCCTGCGAGTTGATGGCCATGGGGCGCACGATGTTTTTGTAGCCAATCTTGCGCGCCCCGGCAGCGATGACCTTGTAGTGGTTGTTTTCGGGCAGCATGGGCAATCCGCTGGCAGCAGAGCCCGTGACGCCCAACTTCTTTTCGGCCAGATCGTAGAAGGGTGCCATTTCGGCGTAATCCACAGGCCAATCCATCACTTGCGTGCCCGCTTGCTCGCCATAGGTGCTGCGGGTTTTGAATTCGTGCGGCTGAAAGCGCAAGGCAAGGCCAGCCCAGTGGACAGATGAACCACCGACGCCCTTGACGATCCAGGCGGGCAGGCCGGGGTAGGTCTTGGTGTGGTGCCAGCCACCGGCCGAGATGCGCTTGTCCAGCCAGGAAATTTTGTTGAACATGCCCCATTCGTCGTTGTCGATATCGGCCTGGGTGTAGTGTTTGCCCGCCTCCAGAATCACGCAGTTGATGCCTTTTTGGGCCAACTCATTGGCCAGGGTTCCGCCGCCCGCGCCGGAGCCGACAATGACCACGACGCTGTCGTCGTTGAGGCTAAATTGTGTGGGTGTTGCCATGTGTTTGTCTCCTGAAAATGGGCTCAAAGCCAGTTGATGTCGTTGAAGCCACGGTTGACGTAACCGCCCTTTTGCCAAGATGAGCCTTCGTAGCCCAACATGGGCCAGACTTGCTTGTTGTCGTAAAGACCGGTGACCATGTCGCCGCGAATTTTTTGAAAGAAAGGCGACTGCTCGATGCCTTTGAGCACGCTGACGCGATCGGCTTCTTTGGGAATTGCGGCGTAGCTGCTGCCAAAGCGGCGCTTGGCTTGCGCGTCCAGTTCTGCCACACCCTCGGTGATCATTTTTTTCAGTGCCGCGTCTTTGGCCGAGGCTTTCTCATGGGCCATCAGCGCCTGCAGGTAATAGCGGTCGGCCAGCTTGTCGTGCGGATAAATGTCGCGTGCCATGCGCAGCAGCGTGGCGCCGGTTTGGCTGCCCAGTACCTTGAACGACGCTGCGTGCAAGGCCGTGGGGGCCATGCTCAGCGCCGTGACTGGCACGACGCTCATGCCGGCGGCACCGGCGAGAAAGCTCCGGCGCTGCACTTGGGGCAGTTTGTCGAGGACACGCATGGAAGGTTTTTGAGTGCTCATAAAGTCTCCTGAGGTAAAAAAGAATGGAGTGCTTCTTGCACGGCCAAAGCCATCGCAGGAAACACATCGTGGGCCGTGACAGCGTGGCCCCCATACGCACTGACCGAAGTCGTTGCGCATTCAAGCTCCATGGCGTCTGTCAGGGGTTTGCCCATGGCTTGGCACAGCAGTGCCCAGTCGGGCGGGCTCACCAAAACACCGGCGGTCAGCAACACGCCCGTGCTTCGGCGGACCTGGGCGAGACCGACGAGTTTTCGCCCATCGGCCACGACTTCCCAGGGGGACAAGCCTGCAAAACAGGCCCAATGTGGGGGACTGTTCGCGGGCTTGTTCGGGGGCGTGTCATCTGGCTTGAACGCGTGCTTGGCCAGGGCTTGCGCGGGCACCCCCCAACTGCTTTGCAAGGCCGTGGCCAGGCTCTCGCCCAACCAGCGGTAGCTGCTCAAAATCCCTGAACTGACAGCCGGGTGGTCAGGCGGCAGCATGACCGACAAGCTCAGCATCCAGGGGCCCGTCAGCACCGCACCGCCACCGGCATGGCGCACCAGCGCGGGTATGGGGCTGTCGGGCAATTGCGCCAAGCTGGCGCGTTGCCCACAGCCCAGCACCAAAGCAGGTTCCGTGTAGCGCCAAAAGCGCGTGATGGGCTGCGTCACCAGCGTGCTCAGTTGCTGCTCGTTCCAGCGTTGTTCCTCTGCCGCAGACACCGTCAGGCAATCGACGGGCCAGTCGCGCTTCATGGCAGGACTCCTGCTTCCAGTCGCTTGCGCAAGTCGGCCAAGAACAGGGCGGCAGGGTGACCATCCACAGCGCGGTGATCGAACACCAATGTCATGGACATCATGGGCGCCATCACGATCTGGCCGTCACGCACCACGGGTGTGTCCAGCGTGCGGCCGATGCCCAAAATACCCACTTGGGGTGGATTGAGAATCGGCGTGAACCAGTCAATGCCCGTGGCACCCAGATTCGTCACCGTGAAGCTGCCGCCCTGGTAGGCCTTGGGCGGCAAGCTTTGCTGGCGTGCTGCTGCGGCCAATTCCCGAACCTGCTGCGCCATGTCGGCCAGTGACCTGGCCGCCGCGTTGCGGATCACAGGCACAGCCAAGCCTTCTGCCAGTGCGACGGCCATGCCCAGATTCACCACGCTCTGCGGGGCGATGCCCTCGGGGGTCAGCCACGCGTTGAGTGCGGGGTGATCCCGCAAAGCGCCAGCGACCGCGCTGAGCACCTGGGGCGTGACGCCGACTTGTTGACCCAGGCAGGCCGACATGTCGACTTTCACGGTCATGGCCACGCGAGGGGCTTGCCAGCCCAAGGTCATGTTGCGCGCAATCGCACCTCGTATGCCTTTGAGGGGAATGACGCTCATGACAGCTCGATCAGTGTGGTGCCGAGCGCGAAAGTCTCCTCGACCTGAACGCAAATGCGTTGCACGGTGCCGGCCACGGGGGCCGTGATTTCATGGCTGGACTTGACCAGCACCACGCTGCCCAGCACTTGACCTGCCGTCACCGTGTCTTGTTCCTGGACCCGCCATTCTTCCACCAGGGCTTCGGTGCCCTCATCCACGTCGGCCCACAATTCGGCGGGCAAGGTCACGGCGTTCATGCGGCCACCTTCACTTTCGGCGCCACCATCAAGGCTTGTGCCTGCTGCACGATGTTGGCCACTTGCGGGATGACGAATTGTTCCAGCGGACGGCTGTAGGGAATCGGCACATCGGGCACGGCCAAGCGTCGCACAGGTGTTTTGAGGGTCAGGATGTCCAGGTTTTCGGCCACCAGTGCGGCGATCTCGCCCGACAGACCAAAGCTCAAATAGTCTTCATCGGCCACCAGCAGACGCCCCGTCTTGCTGACCGAGGCCAAGATGGTTTCGCGGTCCAGGGGCACCACGGTGCGCAAATCCACAATCTCGGCGTCGATGCCCTGTGCGGCCAGGGTTTCGGCGGCCAGCACCGCTTTTTGCACCATCTGGCTGAGCGTGACGATCGTCACATCGCGGCCTTCGCGCACAACCTTGGCCTTGCCGAATGGGATGGTGTAAGCCTCTTGCGGCACCTCGTTGGTGCTGCCCTCCAGGTAGGACATCCAGGGCAGGCCCATGATGCCTTTGTGGAACATGAAGACCACGGGGTTGTTGTCCCGGATGGCCTGCGTCATCAAACCCTTGGCGTCATAGGCGTTGGAGGGCACCACCACCTTGAGGCCCGGCATGTGGGCAAATGTGGCGTACAGGCATTGCGAGTGCTGCGCGGCGTCGTTGTAGCCGCCGCCAATGGCCGTCATCAGCACCATGGGCAGCTGGATGTTGCCACCGGCCATGTAGGTGTTCTTGGCCATGTGGTTGTAGATCATGTCCATGCACACGCCAAAGAAGTCGACAAACATCAATTCGGCAATCGGGCGCATGCCTTCTGCCGCCGCGCCGATGGCCGCGCCAATGAAGCCGGTTTCAGAGATGGGCGTGTCCATGATGCGGTCTTTGCCAAACTTGTCGAGCAGGCCGCCGGTGGCGCCGAAGATGCCGCCGTACTTGCCGACGTCTTCGCCGAGCACAAAGACTTCTGCGTCGCGTTCCATCTCTTGGCCAATGGCTTCGGAGATGGCTTGGGCCATGGTGAGTTTGCGGGTGGGTTGGGTCATGAAGGACTCCTGAAATGTGAGGGGGTGTGGGGTTTTCCGAGGCTGAAACGTTCAGGCAAAGACATGCAGCAAGGCGTCTTCGGCTTCGGGGTAGGGGCTGTTGCGCGCGAAGTCGTATGCCTCTTGAACGCGCTGGTGCACGGCCTGGCGCAATGCCGCGTCTTGGCCATCGTCCAGGGCGCCCAGGGCTCGCAGTTGCTGCGCCAGGTGCGGGATCGGATCGTTTTTGCGCAATGCCTCTGTTTCGCCTTTGGGGCGGTAGGTTTCCGGGTCACCTTGAAAGTGACCCAGGTAGCGGTCGGTCTTGACCTCGATCAGGGTCGGCCCAAGGCCTGCGCGTGCCCGCGCCACGGCTTGGCCTGCGGCTTTGAACACTTCAACGGCGTCGTTGTCTTTCACCAAAATGCCGGGCATGCCGTATGCCGCTGCACGGTCTGAATTCCAGGCCACAGAGGTCGATTCGGACTTTTCGACCGAGATGGCATAGGCGTTGTCTTCGCACACAAAAATCACCGGCAAGCGCCACAGGGCAGCCAGGTTCATGGATTCATGGAAGGCGCCCTGGTTGGTGGCGCCTTCTCCAAAAAAGGCGACGGCCACCGCGTCGGTGCCGCGCTTTTTGGCGGCCAGCGCCGCGCCGCAAGCCGGGGGCATGCTGGCACCCACGATGCCGCTGCAGCTGAACTTGTGCTCCGGGTCAAACAAATGCATGTGGCCGCCCTTGCCACGGCCCAGGCCCGTGGCCTTGCCAAACATCTCGGCTGTCATGGGGTTGAGGGGCACGCCCTTGGCAATGGCAAAGTGGTGCGGGCGGTGTGCGCCCACCACGGTGTCGTCTTGGCGCAGATGCGCGCACACCCCGACGGCCACCGGCTCCTGGCCTGCGGCAAGGTGCATTTCTCCGGGCACGGGGCCTGAGCCGATGTCAAAGGCCAGGCCTTTTTGAATGGCGGGCGGCAGTTTGCCTTCCATATACACCTTGACCATGGTCTCTTCGTACTCACGAATTTCGACCATCGTTTCGTACATCCACCGCAATTGCTCGGTACTTGCTTGCATGCATATCTCCTAAAGTTCTGGCGCCGTGCACCGTCGAATGACGGGCATCGGACGATGAACTTTTGCAATCGCCGTGCCAGCGGGCAAAAGCCAGATTCAGCAAGGGATTGCCCTGACTGCATGGCCGCTGGCCTGTTGCAAAAGGCAGACAGCTGATGCAATGGCCGCCTTTCGGGGTGCGACAGGTGTTGCATTCACCTGCAACAAATGACACCTTGGAGTCGGGTAAGCGCCAATGAATACAGAGGCATAAATGACTACGATGGACTCGTCTTGTCAACGACTACACGCAGGCATACGGCGTTTTGGGGAATACCTCTTGCAGCGCTGGTATGGGCGTGTTCACCCCTTTCACCATGTCCTTTTCTGCTTCCGTCATCGACCAGCGCATTCGTCAGGCCATGCAGGGCGATTCGGCCCTGGCCAATTCCTGGAAACGGTCTCTGGAGCGCTACCAGATAGACCCCGGTCTGAGCACGCCACCCAGGGTGTATTCGAGGGGCCAGCTCAAGGACTACCAAACGCCGTTGGAAGACTTGATGCACACCGCGCGCGAGGGCATGAATCAACTCTCGCGCCAAGTGCGGGATGCCGGTTATGTGGTGTTGCTGACCGATCCACAGGGCGTGACGGTGGACTTTGTGAACAACGAGGCCCACGACAAAGAGCTGCGACATGCGGGTCTTTACGTGGGGGCTTGCTGGTCAGAGGAGGTGGAAGGCACTTGCGCGGTGGGCGTGTGTTCGATTGAACGCGCACCCATCACCGTGCACCACGATGAGCACTTTCGCTCGCCCAACACCACCTTGACCTGCAGCTCTGCCCCCGTGTTTGGACCTGGGGGTGATTTGCTGGCCGTTCTGGATGCATCGGCGCTGTATTCACCGCACGACAAGCGCAGCCAACACCTGGTGCTGCAAATGGTGTCGCAAACGGCCCGAATGGTCGAGGACGCTTATTTTTTGCGCCAGCATCGCCACCACTGCGTCTTGCACCTGAGCGAAAGCCGGGCCTTGCTGGATGTGCAGGTCAGCCTCTTGATGGCATTGGACGAGAGCGGTCGGGTCATGGCCGCCAACAGCCGGGCGCGTCAGTGCTTGGGGGCGCATCGGGACCATCCACTGGCGCATGCGCTGACGTGCATGGGGGCAGACATCGGCCATGTGTTGGGCCTGGACATGCCCGCACTGGTCACTCAGGCGCACCGGGCCAAAGGTGACGCCTTCGAAGTGCGCCATGTGGCCAGTGCGCGGCGCTACTTTGCCAAACTCACGCATCCCACGCAGCCGCGTGTGAACAGGGTCTTGGCAAACCATGCTCAGGCCGCTACGGTGGGCACGGACCTGCAAGCTTTGCATGTGCTGGCCGGTACGGACTCCTTGATGATGTCCAACGTGCTCAAGGCCAGTCGGGTGATGAACAAGGGCATTTCCGTCTTGCTGCATGGGGAGACCGGCACCGGCAAGGAAATGTTTGCGCAAGCCATGCACCAGTGCAGCGCCCGCAAAGCCCAATCCTTTATTGCCCTCAATTGCGCAGCCATTCCCGAAAGCCTGATTGAGAGTGAGTTGTTTGGCTATGCGGATGGTGCCTTTACCGGGGCACGCGCCAAAGGGGTCAAGGGCAAGATCCAGCAAGCCGATGGGGGCACCTTGTTTCTGGATGAAATTGGCGACATGCCACTGGCTTTGCAGACCCGCTTGTTGCGCGTTCTGGCAGAAGGTGAAGTCATGCCCTTGGGCGCAGAGGTGTCGGCCAAAGTGGATGTGCAGGTCATTTGCGCCTCGCACCGCAAGCTGCTGTCCATGGTGGAAGAGGGGCACTTCCGGCAGGACTTGTATTTTCGTTTGAGTGGCATCGTGATCGAGTTGCCTGCTTTGCGCGAACGCCAGGATTTGGGCGCACTGATTGAACAGGTCTTGCACGCGCAAACACGCGCACAGTCCAGGGTGTTCATTCCCACCATCACGCCAGAGGCCTGCGATTTGTTGAAGCACTACGCATGGCCTGGCAATATCCGCGAGTTGAAAAACGTGTTGCGAACGGCGGTGGCCTTGTGTGAACGCAATCTGATCGAGCCCAGGCATTTGCCTCGCGAGTTGCAGTGCGTTGCTGGCGCGCCTTTGTTGCCGCCCCGCTTGGCTTCGGGGGAGCCGCTGGCGTCTTGCACAGCCCTGTCCGGCCAGCCAGCGTCGTCCATGCCAGAGTCAGCCCTGCCCGAAAAGAGCGCCCAACTTCTGGCGCATTTGCGCCAAGAGCGCTGGAATGTCTCGGAAGTGGCCCGCCAACTGGGCGTCAGCCGCTCCACCATTTACCGGCGCATGGCGCGCGAAGGCATCAGTGCGCCGATTTGAGGAGGATCAAGCCGCGTCTTGCGCAAGCCGGACATGTTTGTCTGGGGGCAACCTCAGACAAACCCTAGATCGGGGGGTGTTTCGGCGCTTGGGTGACAGGGTCTAGACCTGAAGATGTCATCATTCGCGGATAACTTTTTTAAAGGAGACCCGCATGATTTCAAAATTGAACCGCCGACACATCATGGGTGGTGTTGCGGCCGCTGCGTTGCTGGCAACTTCGTCCATGGCGTGGGCCCAAACCGCTTGGCCCATCAAGCCCGTCAAGATCGTGGTGCCCTTTGCACCTGGCGGCACCACCGACATCTTGGCCCGCGCCATTGCGCCCGAATTGAGCAAAGCCTTTGGCCAGCAGTTCGTCATCGAGAACAAAGGGGGAGCGGGGGGCAACCTGGGGGCAGAAATCGTGTCCAAGTCGGCAGGTGACGGCTACACCCTGCTCATGGGCACCGTGGGCACACACGGCATCAACCGCGCCCTGTACGCCAAGCTGCCCTATGACCCCTTCAAAGACTTCGCGCCCATCACGCTCGTCGCGGGTGTGCCCAACGTGATGGTGATCAACGCCGAAAAAGCGGTGGCCAACAAAATCAACAACGTCAACGACTTCATCAAATACGCCAAAGCCAACCCTGGCAAGCTGAACATGGCGTCGAGTGGCAACGGCACCTCCATCCATTTGGCGGGCGAGTTGTTCAAGAGCCAAACCGGCATTTTCATGGCCCACATTCCTTACCGGGGTTCTGGCCCCGCGTTGCTGGATTTGTCCGGCGGCAACATGGACGTCATGTTTGACAACTTGCCATCGTCCATTCCCTTGATCAAAGGCGGCAAGCTCAAAGCCTTGGCAGTGACCAGTTCCCAGCGCTCGGCAGCGATGCCTGAGTTGCCCACCATCGAAGAAGCTGCCGGGCTCAAGGGCTTTGAAGCCAGCAGTTGGTTTGGCTTGCTGGCCCCCGCTGGCACCCCTGCTGACGTGGTCAACCGCATCCAGCAAGAAGTTGCCAAGGCTCTGGCCACCCCCGCTTTGAAAGAGCGCTTGGCCACTTTGGGGGCCATCCCCAGTGGCAACACGCCTGCGCAATTTGCGGCATTGATTGACGCTGAGCACAAAAAGTGGGCCGAAGTCGTCAAGGCCTCGGGTGCCAAGGTCGACTGATGGCCTGGTTTGAAGGCTTCGAGCGGCAAACGCTCGCGGTGATGGGCTTGCCGGTCTGCTATCGGCAATCGGCCGATTGGGCCGCGCAAGCGCAGCTGCCCGTGCTGGTGTTGCTGCACGGCTTTCCGCAAACCCATGTCATGTGGCACCGCGTCGCGCAAAACCTGCGCGGCCGTTACCGCCTGGTCATGCCCGATCTGCGGGGCTACGGCGATTCGTCGCACGCTGTGGGCGACGCAGAGCACGCGCACTACAGCAAACGCGCCATGGCGCAAGAAGTGGTGGGCCTGCTCGACGCCTTGGGTGTGGGCGACTTTTTCTTGTGTGGTCACGACCGGGGTGGGCGCGTGGCGCACCGTTTGGCGCTGGACCATGCCCAGCGGGTCAAGAAGTTGTGCGTGATCGACATTGCGCCAACGCTGGACATGTACAGCGGCAATTGGAGCAAAACCCCCGAGGTCGCTGGTCCAGTGGCCGACCCTTACTTTGCCTTTGCACAGGCCTACTACCACTGGTTCCACCTGACGCAACCCGCGCCCTTGCCCGAGTTCATGATCGGCGGCAACGCCAAAGCCTATTTGCACGCCAAGCTGGGCGGCTGGGGCAGCCAGGGATTGGCCTACATCGAGGCCGAGGCCTTGGCCGAATACGAACGCGCCTTTTGCAACCCGATGCTGAACGAGCAAGGCTGGCCGGCCGCCATCCACAGCGCGGCCGAAGACTACCGCGCCAGCGCAGGCATCGACCTGGCGCACGACCGTGCAGGCCGCGAGCGGGGAGACAAAATTGCTTGCGACACCTTGGTGTTGTGGGGCAGTCGGGGCGTGGTCAACCGCATGTTCAAACCTGTCGAGCTGTGGCAAGCCCAATGCGCAGGCCATGTGGCCGGTCAGGTCATGCCTTCGGGCCACTTCATCCCCGAAGAACTGCCCGAAGCCACCAGCGATGCGCTGGCAAATTGGATGGTTTGATTTTGTAGTCGCGACGCCCTCGTCGCGAAAATCCTCGCAGACCACAGTCCATCGCCCCGAGGGCGGGGCTCCTAGTGCGCCCGTGAAGGCGCGTACACAGCATGGTGAGAGTCCATGTCGGGGTAAGCCAAGGCCCCGTAGTCGAAGGTAACTGCGTCGCTGCGAAGCGGGGTGGGGAGCAACCGGAGGCGAA
>NKIP01000010.1 GCA_002256145.1 Comamonadaceae bacterium PBBC1 | reverse complement strand
CCCGCGCAAAGGTTTGGGGGTACGATCACCGCTGTCTGTTTACAGGGAACTGCTCCTGAACAGTCCGCAACACTCCACTCTCATCCACTGAAAAAAGGGTGTTGCACTTCACTTTTGAATCCGCCCTTGTATACGAATCCGGCATATCCACAAGCAAGCGGCTTGCGGATAATTGGGAGGGTATATGTATCCAACTTCACTAGTTCTATTTCTAATGTTTTAAAGCTTATATTACGTTCGATTATCTACACACCTTTGCTAGTAGGCTCGGCGCTAATGATTGCTGGCTGTGCCACAACAAGTCCAAACTACGATCCAAATGCAAGAGAATCCTTGGGGCGAATAACCTCAAAGAGGCAGATAGGCGCGCAAACACAGGTGAGAGCAGATTCGCATAATGCGGGACCGGCAATTGCCAGTGTCCTTGGCGTTGCGGGACTGGCTCTCGGCGACGCGCTTCAGAAGAAGACCTCAATTGCTATTTACGAGTATCGAATATCGACTATCGAACGCAGGGAGGTCGTGGTTGTGTCAGACTACTTTGCGAACAGCGTCGGAGATTGCGTGAAGTTGCTGGAGTCTGCGCACCCGACCTATCCAAGATTCATTTCCGCGCAGGGTTGCGAGTAGTCCGAGGGTGTCCTAAATTTTGTGTAAATGGTCAAAGTCCGAAGCCGTCCAATTCGATCGGGCTCTCGGTGCACGCGTGTAGGTCCTGGGTTGACTTCTGCTTGACGTTTGAGCCCTTTTTAAAATCGATTTGGGCGGGAGCCTAACTCTCAGGTACGAGGTGGGTCAGAAACTGCTGGGGTAACACCAAACCTTTGCTGTTCCCGATGTGTCAAGTAGGCGCACAACAGGCTTCACCTTGATTCATACGGCAAATTGCCGTATCCTCGCATCAGGAGGTCACCACCATGCCCGCAGCCATTTCTACCGCCCGCCTCGAAGCTCGAATCAGCACCGATCTGCATGCCATGCTCAAGCGTGCGGCCGAGCTTCAGGGCCGAACCATGACCGATTTTGTGGTGTCTGCCGTGCAGGCCGCCGCACATCAGGCCATCGAACAAGCGGATGTCATTCGTCTGTCGCAGGCTGATCAAGCCTGTTTTGCGCAGGCGCTGCTGTCGCCGCCCAAACCGGTTCCGGCTTTGGAGCGTGCCTTCAGTCGCCGCAGCAAGCTTCTGCGTTCTGAATGAGCCGCGCCCCGTTCCTGCTGGCCCTGCTGGATGGGGCGCATGATCGCGCCAAGTTCCATTGCGATTCGGAGCCGCTCAATCGCTACCTGCGCGAGCAAGCCACCCAGGACATTCGCCGTCGCGTTGCCGCCTGCTTTGTGGCCTTGGCAGACGGGGAGCGCATTGCGGGGTACTACACCTTGGCCTCGACCAGCCTGTATCTGGCCGATTTGCCGGCCAGCACCCGCAAGAAGCTGCCGCGCTACCTGACGGTGCCCGCCGTGCGCATGGGCCGCCTGGCCGTCGATCATGAATTCAAGGGCCAAGGTCTGGGCGGTGCGTTACTGGCCGATGCGCTTGACCGAGCCGCTCGATCAGAGATTGCCGCCTTCGCCCTGGTCGTGGACGCCAAGGACGAGGCGGCAGCTGCTTTTTACAGTCATCATGGTTTCATCGCCTTGCCCGACTCACCGCTGACCCTGTTCTTGCCCTTGGCCACTGTTCAGCATTCCTGAAGCTTGTCGTTCACGAAAAAACCTGCCCCTGTTGGCATGGATAATTACGGCATGCCTTCCAATGCCATTTACCTCACCGCCGCCCTCTACAAATTTGTCGATTTGCCCGATTTCGAGGCCCTCCAAGCCCCTTTGCAAGCCTGTTGCGAAGCCAACGAGGTCAAGGGCACCTTGCTCTTGGCCCACGAGGGCATCAACGGCACGATTGCCGGACCTGAAAACGGCATTCGTGCCGTGCTGTCGTTTTTGCGGGCCGATCCGCGCCTGGCCAGCTTGGTGCACAAAGAGTCCTGGAGCCCCAAGCCACCCTTCACCCGCATGAAGGTCAAGCTCAAAAAAGAGATCGTGACTTTGCGTGTGCCCGAGTTGGACCCGAACAAAACCGTGGGCCAGTACGTCAAACCCGCCGACTGGAACGCCTTGCTGGCCGACCCGGATGTGGTGGTCATCGACACCCGCAACGACTACGAAGTGGCCATCGGCACCTTCAAGGGCGCGGTCAACCCGAACATCAAAAACTTTGTGCAGCTGCCCGCTTGGCTGGATGCGCAGCCCCACTTGCAGGGCGATGCCGCCAAAAAGACCAAGGTGGCCATGTTCTGCACGGGTGGCATCCGCTGCGAAAAATCCACCGCGCTGATGAAAATGCGTGGCTTTGACGAGGTCTACCACCTCGAAGGCGGCATCCTCAAATACCTGGAAGAAATTCCGCCCGAGCAAAGCACCTGGGAAGGTGAGTGCTTTGTGTTTGACGAGCGCGTGAGCGTGGGTCACGGCCTTGGGGTGGGCAGCCATGAGCTGTGCCGCTCTTGCCGCTGGCCCTTGAGCGAGCAGGACAAGCTGTCTCCAAACTACGTGCTGGGCGTGAGCTGCGACCACTGCCACGACCAGCGCACGCCCGAGCAAAAGGTCAAACTGGCCGAGCGTCAGCGCCAGGTCGAGCTGGCCGAGGCCCGGGGCGAGCTGCATGTGGGCGCCAAGATGCCCAGCCACGACGGCCCTTGAACCGATGTGACTGACGCGCAGGGTGTGCTGCACGAAACTGGTTCAGGTTTCACTTCAAAAGATCGGAAGAACATGAACTGGATTCGCACACCCAGCTTGCTGCTGGCCACCGGTGTATTGGCCGCTTGCAGCACACTGCCCAGCACCGGGCCTGCCGTCAGCACGGCCAAGCCACCCGCCCAAACCGCCACGGCACCGCTGCGCAGCATGCTGTGGGTGGGCAACAGCTTTTTTTATTACAACAATTCCATGCACGGCCACCTGGGCCAATTGATGGCGGGCGCGGCCGACAATGGCAAGCGCAGTGTGCGCAACGTGTCGGCCACCATCAGCGGTTCGGGCATCAACTGGCACGATGTGGCGGCTTATTTCAAGCCCGGCGGCGTGTCGAGCTATTCGTTTGTGGGCGACAACGAGGTGCGCTTCAACACCTTTGACAAGCCTTTTGATGCGGTCATGATGATGGACTGCAGCCAGTGCCCCATCCACCCCAAGCTGCAGCCGGTTTTTCATGAATTTGCCAAAAAGCACAGCGAAACTGCCCGCAAACACGGGGCTGAGCCCATCCTGTTCATGTCTTGGGCCTATTCGGACAAGCCTGACATGACCGGGCCACTCGCGGCCGAATACACCAAGGTGGGCAAGGCCAACAACGCGCTGGTGGTGCCTGCCGGCCTGGCTTTTGCCGCATCCCAAGCCAAACGTCCGGACATCCCGCTCATCATTGGCGACAAGCGCCACCCGACCTTGCAGGGCACTTACCTTGGGGCCAGCACGGTGCTGGCTTCGGTGTTCAAAATCAACCCGATCGGCAGCAAGTACACCGCAGGTCTGCCCGCTGACGTGGCCGCGCACCTGCAAGCCGTGGCTTGGGAAACTGCCCAGAAGTACCACGCCGAGCACGGTCGGGGCAGCCTTTGAGTGAATTCATCGGCTTCGTTCAGGAGCTGCTGGAAAAGTGGGGCCAGGTCACCGCCCGCCGCATGTTTGGTGGGCATGGCCTGTACCACGAGGGCTTGATGTTCGCCATCGTCATGGACAACCGGCTGTACCTCAAGGCCGACGAGGTGAACCGGCCCGATTTTGAAGCGCTGAACTTGACGCCCTTCACCTACCCCATGAAGGGCAAAGACGTGGCCCTGTCTTATTGGACGGCACCCGATGCGATTTTTGACGAGCCCGCCGAGGCCGTGCGCTGGGCACGGTCGGCTTGGGATGCCGCTTTGCGTGGGCATGTGGCCAAAGCGCAGACACGCGAGAGGGCCAAAACCCGTTTGAAAAAACGTCTTGAGCCCACACGCGCAGGGGGCTGACAGTCGCTCACAGCGGTGAGCGACCGCAAATACAAGACTTGCCTGGCCTCACAGGCTGGTCAGCAGCATGTCGCGGTATTCGTCCGCCGAGGCGATGCGCGGGTTGGTCTTGTGGCAATGGTCGGCCAGCGCGCCTGTGATCACGGCATCAAACAGGCTTTCCGTCACGCCCATGGCACCCAAACCAGTGGGCAGGCCCAAACGGGCGTTCATGTCCTGGATGGCCGCAGGAATGTCGCTGCCGCTTTGCAAGCCCATGGCCTGGGCCATGCGGTTCAGGCGGTTTTCCTTTTGCACCGATTCGGCAGCGGCGTTGAACGTGACCACGGCGGGCAAAAACATGGCGTTCAAGGTGCCATGGTGCAGGCGCGGGTTCACGCCACCCAGGCTGTGGCTCAAGCTGTGCACACAACCCAGTCCTTTTTGGAAGGCCATGGCGCCTTGCATGCTGGCGCTCATCATGTTCAGGCGGGCTTCGCGGTCTTGGCCGTTGTGGGTGGCGCGTTCAATGTGGGCCCAGGCACGTTGCAAGCCATCGAGCGCGATACCGTCGGCGGGCGGGTTGAAGGGCGCGGCCATGAAGGTCTCCATGCAGTGCGCCACCGCGTCCATGCCGGTCGCAGCGGTGAGCATGGGCGGCAAACCCAAGGTGAGTTCGGGGTCGCAAATGGCGGCTTTGGGCACGATGAACCAGCTGTGGAAACCCAACTTGCGACCGTCGTCCAAGATCAAAATCGCGCCCCGTGCCACCTCGCTGCCGGTGCCGCTGGTGGTGGGCACGGCGATGATGGGGGCCACACGGTCGGTGATTTTGAGCGAGCCGCCTTCGATGGTTGCGTAGGTTTTGAGCGGTCCTTCGTGGCTCACGGCAATGGCCACGCCCTTGGCACAGTCGATGGCCGAGCCGCCACCCACTGCGATCAGACCGTCGCATCCGTGGGTCTGGTACATGGCCGCAGCGGCGCGAACAGCCGCCTCGGTGGGGTTAGAGGGGGTTTGGTCAAACACGATGACTGGCAAGTCGGGCAAGGCGTCGAGCGCTTTTTGCAGCACGCCTGCGGCCTTGACGCCCGCATCGGTCACGATGAGTGGTTTGCGGATGCCCACGCGCTCGCACTCGGCCTGCAGCAGCTTGACAGCGCCAAAGTCGATCTGGATTTGGGTGACGTAATTGATGAAGGACATGAGAGGCACTCCGGTGATGTGCTGAGGATGTTTGCGGCGGGGGTGACAGGCAAGGGCCCCGGCGCGTTGTACGATGCCATTCATTTTGATTCAGGAAGCCTCTAATCACCAACCCCAACGGCCTACAGCCGTCACGTTGGCGATAGGACCCCGCCTTGCATGAGCAGCCACCACCTCAACCCCCGATCCTTGCTGAACCCGGCCACCCGCACGCTGATTGACCGCGTGGAGCGGGCAGGGCGCGCCCCCATGCACGCCGTGACGGCCGCGCAGGCCCGTGCTTTTTACGACATCGGCGGCCCGATCCTGGACCTGAAGCCCGCACCCCATGTGGACCGAGTGCAGGACATTACCATTCCTGCCCGTGACGGTCACGTCATGCCTGCTCGGCTGTATGCGCCACACAGCGACACCGCCTTGCCCGTGCTGCTTTACCTGCATGGCGGAGGTTTCACCGTAGGCAGCCTCACCACACACGATGTGCTGTGCCGACAGCTCAGCCGCCAGGGCCACTGCGCCGTGGTGTCGCTGGACTACCGGCTCGCGCCTGAGCACCGATTTCCCACGGCCGTGCACGACGCTTGGGACGCCCTGAACTGGCTGCACCAGCACGGCCCAAGCCTGGGACTGGACACCACGCGCCTGGCCATAGGTGGAGACAGCGCAGGCGGCACTTTGTCTGCCGTGTGCGCCTTGATGGCCCGCGATGCAGGCCTGAAGCTTGCTTTGCAGCTGCTGTTTTACCCGGGTTGCGGCTCCCAACAAGACACCGCTTCGCACCACACTTTTGGCCAAGGCTTCATGCTCGACAAGGACACCATCGCCTGGTTTTTTGACGGCTACATCGACAAAGCCGACCGCGACGACTGGCGCTTTGCCCCCGGCAACGCGCCCGACCACAGCGACTTGGCCCCGTGCTGGATGGGCCTGGCCGAATGCGACCCGCTGGTGGATGAGGGCGTGCGCTACGCCGACACGCTGCGCATGGCAGGCGTGCCGGTCGATCTGGAAATTTACAAAGGCGTGATCCATGGCTTCATCACCATGGGCCGAGCCATTCCCGATGCCCTGCAAGCGCATGCCGATGCAGGCAAGGCCTTAAAAAACGCTTTTTTGTAGGAACGGCACCCCCGCCACGATCCGCCGCTAACGAACCAACGCGGCGACGGGTCCAGCCCCCACGAGTCATTGAACGCTGTTGCTCAAGTCAATCCAAAGGAACAAGATGAAACGCCAGGACTTCCGTTTTTCTCACCGCATGCGCGTGCGCTGGGTCGAGGTAGACATGCAAAAGATCGTCTTCAACGGTCATTACCTCATGTACTTCGACACCGCTGTGACCGACTATTGGCGTAATCTGGCCATGCCTTACGCCGACACCATGCACCAACTGGGCGGGGACATGTTTGTCAAAAAGGCCAGCCTCGAATACCACGCCAGCGCCGAGATGGACGACTTTCTGGACGTGTGCATGCGCTGCGAACGCGTGGGCAACTCGTCCATGACCTTTGTGGGCGCGATTTTTCGGGGTGATGAATTGCTGATCACCAGCGAGCTGGTTTATGTGTACGCGGACCCGGTGGCCAAAAAGAGCCAGCCCGTGCCGGCCCCCTTGCGCGACATGCTCGAAGGCTTTGAGCGCGGCGAAGACATGGTGCAGGTGCATCTGGGCTCTTGGCACGACTTTCAAAAGCTGGCCAGCCCACTGCGCACAGAAGTGTTTGTGCATGAGCAAAAAGTTCCGGCCGAGCTGGAATGGGACCATGAAGACGACACCGCCTTGCACGCGGTGACCCTGAACCGCATGGGCTTTTGCCTGGCCACAGGCCGCCTGATTCAACACGCGCCCGGTGTGTCCCGCATTGGCCGCATGGCGGTCAAAAAGCAGATGCGCGGCAGCGACCTGGGCCGCCGCGTGCTGCATGCCCTGATGGATGCGGCAAAGCACCGGGGCGATACCCAGGTGATCCTGCATGCCCAATGCAGCGCCGAAGGTTTTTACAAGCGCTCAGGCTTTGAGCCGCATGGTGCGGTGTTTGAAGAGGCGGGGATTGCGCACATCGAGATGGTGATGTCCCTTTAGGCGCTTGCTCGAAGACCTCAATCACCCCAGGTGTCGGCAGGGCTGGTTCTGCAGGAGCCTCTTCGTAGGTCGGCACTCGAAGAGTCCGACATGTTCCCTGATTAAAGCCAAACATTCAGTAGCCTACAGACTCAGAATCTCAATGTCGGGGTCTTTGACCACCGACCTACAGGGGGTGCTCAAATGTCTTCGAGTAAAGGGTAGGGCAGGGACAGCAACTCCAGCGCCTCGCCATCTGTACTGCCTGCCCTCCAACCAGTTTGCTGGCTCTCCAGCGTGCCGCTGACCAGCGCGTCAAAACCTTGGCCGTCTGGTCGCGCAGCACTCAGCACCACGGTGGCGCAAGGCTGCTCGGGGTCGGTGGGGGTGAACACGTCCTGCCCGGCCGTCAGGGCCACAGGGCTGTGCACCAGCGCCGTGCGGCGCTTCAAGGTGCCGCGAAACTGGCTGCGGGCCACGACCTCTTGCCCGGGGTAGCAGCCTTTTTTGAAGTTGACGCCACCCACGGATTCGTAATTCATCATTTGTGGCACGAAGGCTTCGAACACAGGCTGGCTGACCAGCGTCACGCCGCTCATGACCTCGGCCCATGACCAGATTTCGGTGGGCACATCGGCGCCTGCAGGCAGTGCGTGACCCGCCGGGGCGATCCACAAAGCGCGGGGAATTTTGGTGTCGCCCAACACAGCGGGATAAAGCGCCACCGTGTGCGCCATATCCTGCGCCAGGGTCTGCCAAGGCGCGGCACCGCCCACCAGATTCCGGGAGCTGTCGCCGAGCAAGCCACGCAACTGCCATTGGCCCGTGGCGTCGCTCATTTTGACTTTGGCCCGCAGCACAAACATGGACAAGCGCTTGAGGGTCTGGGCCAGCAAGTCGAGGCTCAAGACCAGCAGCACGGTATCGGGCGCGGTTTTGACCAGAATGAAACTGGCCTGCATGCGCCCCTTGGCCGAGCAAAAAGCCGCCAGTCGCGCTTGGCCCACGGGCAAGAGCAGCACGTCGTTGCTCAGTTGGTTGTGCAAGAAGTTCGCTGCGTCTTCGCCTTGCGCCTGGATCACGCCCAAGTGGGGCAGGGCGCTGGTGCCATTCAAAACGGTGTTCATGGGTGGGCTCAATTCTGGGCGGGTGTTCATGGGGTGACTCGGTCTGGCGACAAGGCCTGAATTATCATGCCCTCCACGTTTTCAACACCCGAACAAAGGACATGGCCGTGCTCAAAGGCTTGATGAAGTTACTGCTCAGTGTGATGTTGCTCGCCCTGGGACTGGCTGCGGCGGGCTTTTGGTGGCTGAATCAGCCCATGGACACCCGCCAAGCCACCCTGGATTTGTCGATCGAGCCCGGCACTTCGCCCAAGTCCATCGCCCAAGCGGTGGTGGACGCCGGGGCGCAAACGTCGCCCACGCTCTTGTATGCGTGGTTTCGCGTCTCGGGCCAATCGCGCCAGATGCGGGCGGGCAGTTACGAAATGGCGCCCGGCACCACGCCTGTGCGCCTCTTGAACATGCTGGTGCGGGGCGAAGAAAGCCTGCGCACGGTGACGATTGTCGAGGGCTGGAACTGGCGGCAAGTGCGCCAGGCCTTGGCCAAGGCCGAGAGCCTCAAGCCCGACAGCCGCGCTTTGGGCGATGACGCCTTGATGGCGCAATTGGGCCGTCCCGGTGTGGCACCCGAGGGGCGTTTTTACCCGGACACTTATTCCTACGCCAAAGGGTCGAGCGATCTGGCGGTCTTGCAGCGGGCCATGAAGGCCATGGACAAGCATGTGCAGCAGGCCTGGGCGCTGCGGCAGCCCGATGCGTCGCTCAAGTCGCCCGAAGAGGCCTTGATTTTGGCCAGCATTGTGGAAAAGGAAACCGGCAAGGGCTCAGACCGGCCGCTGATTTCGGGCGTTTTTAACAACCGCCTGCGCATCGGCATGCGTTTGCAAACCGACCCCACGGTGATTTATGGTTTGGGCGAGGCTTTCGATGGCAACTTGCGCCGTGTGCACCTGACAAGCGACACACCTTGGAACACCTACACCCGGGCCGGTCTGCCACCGACGCCCATTGCCATGCCCGGCAAGTCGGCCCTTTTGGCCGCTGTGCAACCGGCCAAAACGTCCGCCATCTACTTTGTGGCCAAGGGCGACGGCAGCAGCCATTTCAGTGCCAGCCTCGACGAGCATAACCGGGCCGTGAACCGTTACCAGCGTGGCCAGTGAGATCTGTCGGCCTTGGGGACAGTTCGCCCCCAGCGCTGACACCGCCATCGGCGACAATCGACGATCAACTCCAGACGCTCATGACACACGGCACATTCATCAGTTTTGAAGGCATCGACGGTGCGGGCAAGTCCACGCACATCGCCGGCGTGGCCGAGATTTTTCGCCAGGCGGGCAGGGCGGTGGTGCTGACCCGCGAACCCGGCGGCACGCCACTGTCTGAAAAGCTGCGCGAGTTGGTGCTGCACGAGCCCATGGACCCGCTGACCGAGGCGCTGTTGATGTTTGCGGCCCGCCGTGAACACTTGGTGCAGGTGATCGAGCCAGCCCTGGGTCGGGGCGATGTGGTTTTGTGCGACCGGTTCACCGACGCCACCTTTGCCTACCAAGGTGGGGGGCGGGGCTTTAATTGGCAGGTGTTGGGTCAGCTGGAGCGCATGGTGCAGGCCTTGCCAGACGGTGCTTTGCGCCAACCTGACCTGACCGTTTGGTTCGACCTGGACCCCTTGATTGCGGCCGAGCGCCTGGCTTCGGCCCGAGTGCCGGACAAGTTTGAGTCTCAACCGGCTGACTTTTTTGCCGCAGTGCGTGCCGGTTACGCCCGCCGCCAAGCCGAGATGCCCAGCCGTTTTGCCCGCATCGACGCTGCGCAAGTCATGGAAGCCGTGGGCGCTGACGTGTTGTACGCCCTGACTGATTGGCTGAAAAGGAGCGCCTCATGAGCGCCGTTTTGAACGCCCCCTGGATCGCCCGCCAAGCGACTGATCTGCTAGCCCAGCGCGGTCACGCCTGGCTGCTGCAAGGCCCCTCGGGCTTGGGCCAGTACGAGTTGGCTTTGGCCTTGGCTTCGGCCTGGCTGTGCGAAAAACCCACCGCGCAGGGCGCTTGCGGCGACTGCCCCAGCTGCCACGCGATTGCTGTGCACACCCACGCTGACCTCGAAGTGCTGATGCCCGAAACGGTGATGATCGAGCTGGGCTGGCCTTTGCCTGAAAAAGCCCAAGACGAGATCGACAAGAAAACCCGCAAACCCAGCAAAGAGATCCGGGTGGACGCGATGCGAGATGCGGTGGAGTTTTCTCAGCGCACCGACGCACGCGGACGAGGCAAGGCGGTGCTGGTGTTTCCGGCCGAGCGCATGAACACCATTGCGGCCAACGCGCTGCTCAAAACCCTGGAAGAGCCGCCCGGAGACGTTCGTTTTGTGCTGGCCACCGAGGCCAGCCACATGTTGCTGCCCACCATCCGCAGCCGCTGTCTGGCCCACACCATGAAGTGGCCCGAAGCCGACGAGGCGCTGCCGTGGCTCACAGGGCAGGGCGTGCCCGCCGATGTGGCGCAAGATTTGCTGCGCAGTGCAGGCGGGCGTCCGGCCGATGTGCTGCGCCAGGCTGAAGCCGGTTTGTCGCCCGATTGGTGGGCGCATTTGCCCAAAGCCATGCGCCAAGGCGATGCCCGGCACTTGGCCGAATTGAGCCCTGCGCAGGCGATTGACGCATTGCAAAAGCTTTGCCACGACCTGGTGTTGCGCCAAACGGGGGCAGTGCCGAGGTTTTTTGAGGCATCGCATTTGCCCGCCAGCGCGGCTTCTGTGGCGGTGTTGACCGACTGGTTCAAGCGCCTGATGCAATCTGCCCGCACGGCCGAACACCCTTTTAATGCCGGTCTGATGCTCGAAGCCCTGACCGCCGACGCCCAACAAACCCTGATGTCCAAGGGCTGATTCACATGTACACCGATTCCCATTGCCACCTGAATTTTCCCGAACTGATGAGCCAGCTGGACAGCATCCAGCAGTCCATGCTGGATGCCCAAGTGACCCGCGCCATGGTCATTTGCACCACCATGGAAAAGTTTGACGAAGTCCACAACTTGGCTTTGGCCCACGACAACATGTGGGCCACTGTGGGTGTGCACCCCGACAACGAAGGCGTGCAGGAGCCCAGCCTACAGGATCTGCTGGACGGTGCCGCCCGCCCCAAAGTGGTGGCGATTGGCGAGACCGGGCTGGATTATTACCAAATGGACGAGCGCAAAGGCGGGCGCACCGTGGCCGACCTGGAATGGCAGCGCGAGCGATTTCGCACCCACATTCGCGCAGCTCGCCAGACCGCTTTACCTTTGGTCATCCACACCCGGCAGGCTTCAGACGACACCATTGCCATCTTGAAAGAAGAGGGTGAAACGGGGGGGGCAGGGTGTGCGGGCGGCGTATTCCATTGTTTCACCGAAAGCCAACAAGTGGCCCGTGCCGCTTTGGACTTGGGTTTTTACATCTCGTTTTCGGGCATCCTGACCTTCAAAACAGCGGCCGATTTGCGTGAGGTGGCCAAGTTTGTGCCCGATGACCGCTTGCTCATCGAGACCGACAGCCCCTATCTGGCTCCCGTGCCTTACCGTGGCAAAACCAACAACCCATCTTACGTGCCTTACGTGGCCAAGTTATTAGGGGAGTTGCGAGGGTGCACATCCGAGTCCATTGGTGAGTTGACCACGCATAATTTTTTAAGTCTTTTTTCAAAAACAGCCGCTTAAAAAAACCATGTTTCATGTTCAAGGCCTTCAAAAACTGATCGTTTTCATTGCTTTGTCTTTGGGTTTGAGCACCGCATCTGCGGGGTCTTATGAGGATTTTTTCGATGCACTCAAAGCCGACGATGTGACCGTGGTCCGGTCCTTGTTGCAACGGGGATTCGATCCGAATACGGTGAACCCGCAGGGTGTGCCCGCCTTGATGATGGCCGTTCTGATCCCATCCCTTCAAGTGGCAGAGTTGTTGGTGCGATCTCCGCAAATACGCGTGGAGGTGCGCAATGCAAAAGACGAAAGTGTTTTGATGCTGGCGGCCATCAAAGGCTATTTGCCCTTGGTTCAACAATTGGTGGCCAAAGATGCCGACGTGAACAAAACGGGTTGGACACCTTTGCATTACGCAGCTTCTGGAGGACACGTGGCGGTGATGTCGTTTTTGCTGGACCACAGTGCGTACATCGACGCCGAATCGCCCAATGGAACGACGCCGCTGATGATGGCCGCCAGATATGGCAGTCCTGAAGCGGTCAAACTGTTGATTCAGGAAGGCGCTGACCCCACCTTGTCCAATCAATTGGGATTGACCGCCAAGGATTTTGCGGTTCAGGGTCGTCGCCAAAATTCCATCGAATTGATGGATGCCGGCTTGGCAAGGTGGGCTGCACGTCAAAAATCCACCACTGTGCCTGTACAGCCCAATCGCTGGCCATCAGCGTTGCCAAGATAGTCATTCAGCACGGCCTCGGGTGAACTGTGGATGTTCAATTCGTCGTTGTCATGCACATCCAACACATGCTGTTAATTTCGTACAATCAATATTATGTAAAGTTGAAGACTTGGTTTGACCACACCGGGTTCACCAGCGTGGTTTGATCGCCTCGGAATCAACAGCACCCCATGATGTTGCCTAAAACTCAGGCAGGCATCAAAAACACTGGGGTGCACAAAGACCTGCCAAAGCACAAAGAACAATGCAGGACAGAGAAGTTTCTCAAGGTGTCAGCAACAAGCGATGAACGGCGGTACTTTTTTGTTGCAAAAGCCGGTAATTGCCTGAGGCCCAAGCGGCAGCCATGTCGCGGCTTCTTGGATCGAAAGCATGTCCAGATTGACCGGTCTGGTAGATGAAAACCGATTGATCGGCATCGGCCAGGTCATAAACCGTCCGCATCGAAGCCGCATGGCGGTTGGCAAAAGGCTCTTTGGGGTCATTGGCCCAGTATTGGCCCACGTTCACCGTGAACAGGTCTCCTGCGCTTTCCGTGCGGACATCAAAAATGGCATTGAGGTACGGCACTTTGCCAAACGGTTTGTGGCTGCTGATGGCTGGATGCCATGCGCCCCAGCGCCATGCACGCATGTCGGTGCCTTGCTGGGCTGCTATGCGGACCAGTGCGCGGTCAAGTGCCAAAGACACTTGTGCTGGACAGCCCGCCGCGCCACACCAAAAAGCGTCTGAGCGCTTGAGAATGCCTTCCACTGCGGCGCGAAAATGGCGTTTGCCATACAAGGCCTGAAAGCGTTCGGCTCCCAAATGGGGCACCAGCAAACCGCGTGTCAACTCATCGGCCCAAACGTTGAACACCAAGGCAGGCGCACTTTGGGCGTGCATTTGGCCATCAAAAGTGGCCAGCATTTTCAGCGCCTGATCGCCCAGCGCATGCTGAGGCTTGGCACTTAGCAATGTGGGCAACAGCGCTTTGGCACCTAAAGAGGTGACGTCGTTTTGAATGGCTTGCAGGCTTTCTCGGCTGTGCTTGGGGCTGGCGGCGAGCAACTGCTCAATGCGCTCAAACCGCTCGGGCGTGGTCCAGTCGCCGCCTACAAAATGGGCATAACCGGGCGGCAAAATATTCTGGTTGGCAGTGGCATGCCAGCCTTTGGCTTCGATGGCCTGGTGGCCCAATGACGGGTTTTGCTCGGCAGGCAGCCAGCCGGTCCAATCATATTGAGGCATCCAGCCTGGCGCAGGAGCCACACCTCGGATGTCATTTTCCGGCGAGCGCGTGGGCAGTTTCCCCACAGCCTGGTAGGCCACTTCGCCCAAGGTGTCAGCCATGACCACGCTTTGCATGGGGGCATGGTTGTGAATGAAGGCTTTTTTCAACTCGGGCACGGTTTGCGCCCAATTGGTCAGCATGCCCGCTTCCACCGTCTTGTTGTCTTCGGTCAACGCTGACCAGCGCAGGCTGATGGCATAACGCTGGGCATCGATCAGGCCTTTGTATTGCGCTTGAACATCGCTGATGACAGGGCCGTGGCGCGTGCTGCGCACTTGAAGGGTCACATCGCCCTGCCCTTTGACGCGGATGGTTTCTGCGCGTTCCTCAAACGCCGCCCAGCCGGTGGGCGTGCGGTATTGGCCGGGTTGGGTTGCGTCCAGCTGCTCGAGGTACAGGTCTTGAACGTCCGGCCCCGTGTTGGTAAAGCCCCAGGCCACACCTTGGGTTCGGCCCAACACCACAAAAGGCAAACCGGGCAAAGTGGCTCCAATCACATCCAGCGCGGGGTGTTGATGACCGCCGGGCAATTCACCTGCAGGCGCTTTCAGGTGTGCAAAATACCAGATGGCCGGAGAACTCAAGGCCAAGTGAGGATCGTTGGCCAGCAGGGGTTTGCCACTGACGGTGTGGCTGCCAGGAACCACCCAATTGTTGCTGCCTTTGCCTTCCAGAATGCCGACATCGCGCACCCAGTCAGCAGACCATTGGGCCAGTGAGTTGGGCGCTGCTGTGAAAGGGTAGGCCTTGGTTTGGCCCTTGGGCGCATACACGCCCAATTGAGCGTACAAGGCAGGCAGGTCCACTGTGGTGGCCGGTTTTTCACCAGGATACGGCGGCAGGAGTTGCCAAAGCTGTTCGTGGTTGAGCACTTTCGAGGCGGATAAGCGGGCGAACTCTTGGCCCCAGTTTCCCCCCAAATCAAGGGCCATCATCAGCGCCCACCCCAGGCTGTCTTCGGGCGACCAGGCTTGACCTTTGGGCCCTCCAGCTTGTGTACCCAGCAACTTGAATTCGGGTGAAGGCCGCACAGCACCGCTGAGCCAAGCGTTTTGGATGCCCTCGCTGTAAGCCTGCAACGCGGCTTGTGTTGCGGGCGACAAGCCCTGCAGCTGCTTTTGCGCCATGCCGATGATGCCCAAGGTGCGCATGAGCTTGTCGGTGTCCAGCGTGGCTGCACCCAGAATTTCAGACAATTCGCCACGCATCAGGCGACGGTTGAATTCGAGCTGCCAGCCGCGCTCTTGCGCATGAACAAAGCCCAGACCGCGCCACGTATCCAGAGCACTGGCCCCTTCGATGTGCGTCACATCCGATGAATCCCGGCTGATCTGGACCGGCGCCTTCAAGCCTTGAAGTTTCACCTGACCATCGAGTTTGGGCATGCTGCGCAACAGCTGCACACTGACCAGGCCCCCGGCGCTCAATGCAGCCACGAGGCCAAGCAAAGCCAAGCGTCCAAACCATTTCATGTGAGTCTCCTGTTTTGATTGTCTTTGGCCATGGCTTTTGATGGCACCAGTGACCAAGATGAAGCCGTGGAATCTGAAAAAACGGGCTTAAATGTGGCCCCAAACCATCAGCGCGTCACGCCCTTCGGTGACAAGGTCAACCTTGGCACCCACGGGCAGCAACACTTTGGTCTCGACATGGCCAAAGGGAAGACCCGTGAGCACAGGCGCTTTGATCTGGCTGCGCAGCCAGTCCACCACAGTGGCCAGTTTGAAGCCTTTGTCGTGCGCGGGCACCAGTTTGTAGTTGCTGAACTGCCCCATCAGCACCGCCTTTTGCTGGGCCAAAACGCCCGAATGCAAGAGCTGTGTGAGCATGCGCTCAACCCGGTAAGGGTGTTCGCCCACATCTTCGAGGAACAACACGCCGCCTTGGATTGGCGGGAAATACGGCGTGCCCAGCAAAGAGGTCAGAACGGTCAAATTGCCGCCCCACAGCGGCGCGTCTTTCACGACCACGCGGCGCTCGGCCTCGGCCTTGGGCAGTTGCCAGCCCGTGCCCTCCCCTTGCTCCAGCAGCAGGTCGTCAAAGCAGGCTTGCATGATGTCGTCGGGTTCTTGCTCAGGCCCAAAGTCTTCACCCAGCGCCGGGCCCTGCCAGCTGATGCGCCCCGTCTTGGCCAACACCGCCTGGTTGAAGGCCGTGAAATCGCTCAGGCCCACAAACTGCGTACCGCCATCAATGGCTTTGGCGATCTGTTTGTAGGGCAAGGCGGGCAGGATGCGCGTGAGGCCGTAGCCGCCACGCGAGATGAGCGCCACATTGGCTCCACTGGCCGCCGCGCGGGTGATGGCCGCAATGCGTGTGGCGTCGTCGCCCGCAAAGCGCATGTGGCTGGCCAGCGCCGCCTCGTCGACTTCCACCTCGTGGCCTTGGGCTTTCAGGCGTTTGACGCCCCGGCGAAAAGCGGCTTTGTCGCGCACTGCGCTGGAGGGGGAGAAAATGTAAATGTGGGCCATGTTTTTATCGTTGAGTTGGGGCCGATGTCATGCTGTGGCTTGGCTCGGTAGCCCCCTGTAAAGCGGAGGAATCAGGGCTTGAAGTGTCGCACAGCCGCTTGTGCAATCGCCCTGCCCTGTTCCTGCACAAAATGACCCGCATCGGGCAGGCGCATCGGCTCGGGGCAGCCCAAAATTCGGCTTTGCAAATCGCGCATCACGGGCTCGCCCAGCACCGGGTCTTGCTGGCCAATGGCCATGAAAGTCTGGCCTTGCCAGTCATCGCGCCAAAACGCCTGCGCTTGTCGCGAGATGGCCGCACCCGGCGAATCGGCAAACTCCGGCACCATGGGCGGAAAAGCCCTGAGCGCGGCGCGAAAGCCTTTGTCCGGGAACGGTGCGTTGTAAGCCGCCGTCTCTTGAAGCGTCATGCTGGGGTTGCCGCGCTTGAACAACTTGCCCACGTCAAACAGCGGCTGGCTTTGGCACCAATCGCGCCAGGCCAAAAAGCCTGCGCTCAAGGGGGTCTCGCCCGTGGCCAGTGTGGTGTTCATGGCCAGCAAACCCTTGTAACGCTCCGGCGCAGCCATGGGCAAAGTCAGGCCCAAAATGCCGCCCCAGTCTTGCACCACCAGTACCACGCGCTGCAGGTCAAGGCGCTCGATCAAATCGAGTAAAGACTGGCGGTGCGTTTCAAACTGGTGAAAACTGTCCTTCTTGGGCTTGTCGCTCTTGCCAAAGCCGATCAAGTCGGGCGCCACCACGCGGTGCCCCGCCGCCAGCCAGACCGGGATCATTTTGCGGTACAAGTAGCTCCAGGCTGGGTTGCCGTGCAGGCACAGCCAGGTGAGCGGCGCATTCGTGTCGCCCTCGTCCAGGTAATGCATGCGCAATCCCAAGATGCTGGGCAGGTCGTTCACGTAATGCGGCTGCCAGGGGTAGTCGGGCAATTCGGCAAACGCGGCATCGGGTGTGCGCAGCGCATCTTCTCTGAGGGGTTGGGTGTTCATTCTTTTGGGCCTGAAAAAATCCTTGAGCAGACTGCCGCATTCCTCAGCCAGCACACCGCCTGTCACCTGCGTCTGGTGGTTCAGCTGCGTGTGGCCGAACAGGTTGAGCACCGAGCCCGCCACACCGGTGCGTGGGTCGGCTGCGCCAAACACCACCCGGTCCACACGGGCATGCAGCATCGCGCCGCTGCACATGGCGCAGGGCTCCAGCGTCACATACAGGGTGCAGCCGTCGAGCCGGTAATTGCCCAGCACCCGGGCCGCCTCGCGCAGTGCCACCACCTCGGCGTGGGCTGTGGGGTCGTGGCTGGCAATCGGGGCGTTGCGGCCTGTGGCGATGACTTGTCCCTGCTTGACGACCACCGCACCCACCGGCACCTCAGCTGCTGATGCGGCCAGCCGGGCTTGTTCCAGGGCCAGGGCCATCCAGTGGGCGTCCTGGTTTGGTGCGGTCACGATCAAGGCACCATGCCCAGACGCTGCATCCACTGCGCCAGGGCTTGCTCTTGTTCGCTGCCCGCGGCATAGGCCGCGTGCATGGCTGCGTGCGACTCGGGGCGATGCTGGTTGATCTTGACCTTGGTTTTGATGTCCAGAATTTTCAATTCAAACGCCACAATGCCGTTCAGCATGCCGTGGGCATAACTCTCGGGCAGCCCACGCCATTGGTCGGCGTAAGCGGGCTCGTGGTCGGCAATCATTTGTTTGAGCATGGCGTCTTTGGCATCGTCGCCATCCAACATTCGGGCTTCGACCCGGGCATGCACCGCCAGGTAAGTCCAGGTCGGCACACGCAACAAATCGGGGTAAACGGCTGGAGACATGTACGCCTGTGGCCCCATGAAAGTCACCAGCGCTTGCGGCCGCTCTTGCAGAAATTTGGCATGCGGATTGCCACGCGCACAGTGGCCCAGCAGCGCCACCGGCTGGCCGCCCTCCTCGATCAGTTTGAGCGGCAAATGCGTGACAAACGGAAAGCCGTCACCGTCGGTGGACACCAGACTGGCGAACGGGTGCTCGCGCATGATGGCCGCAGCGTGTTGGGGGTGGTTGAATTGTTGGGGCAAATACATGAAAAGACTGTACCAAAACAAAGGCACCCGAAGGTGCCTTGTCTGTCACTCCCATTCGATCGTCGCCGGTGGTTTTGAACTCACGTCGTATGTGACTCGGTTGATGCCGCGCACCTCGTTGATGATCCGGCCCGACACCTTCTTGAGCAGCGCATAGGGCAGCTCGGCCCAGTCGGCGGTCATGAAGTCGCTGGTTTGCACGGCGCGCAAAGCCACCACATAGTCGTAGGTGCGGCCGTCGCCCATCACGCCCACGCTCTTCACGGGCAGGAACACGGTAAAGGCTTGGCTGGTCAGGTCGTACCAGGTCTTGCCGGATTCGTCGGTGAAGTTGCGTAGCTCTTCGATAAAGATCGCGTCCGCACGGCGCAGCAGGTCGGCGTATTCTTTTTTGACTTCGCCCAAGATGCGCACGCCCAAGCCCGGGCCTGGGAAGGGGTGGCGGTAGACCATCTCGCGGGGCAAGCCCAGCGCCACGCCGAGTTCGCGCACTTCGTCTTTGAACAGTTCGCGCAGCGGCTCCAGCAGTTTCAGGCCCAGTTGCTCAGGCAAGCCGCCCACGTTGTGGTGGCTCTTGATGGTGACGGCTTTTTTGCTCTTGGCGCCGCCCGACTCGATCACGTCGGGGTAAATCGTACCTTGGGCCAGGAACGTCGCGCCTTTGACGGCGCGACTTCCATCCTCGCCTTTGTGGCCGCCATCAGCTTTCAATTTCGCAGCCTGCTCTTTGAAAACGTCTACAAACAAACCGCCAATGATCTTGCGCTTGGCTTCAGGCTCGCTCACGCCCGCCAACTTGTCCAGGAACAAGTCGCTGGCATCAACGCGGATGACCTTCGCGTGCAGTTTGCCGACGAACATCTCCATGACCATGTCGCCTTCATTCAGGCGCAGCAGGCCGTGGTCCACAAACACGCAGGTCAGCTTGTCGCCGATGGCGCGGTGGATCAGTGCGGCGGCCACGGAGGAATCAACGCCGCCGGACAAGCCGAGAATGACCTCTTCGTCACCGACCTGCTCGCGGATCTTGGCGACGGCTTCTTCGATGTAGTTGCCCATGATCCAGTCCGGGCGAGCCTGGCAGATGTCAAGCACAAAGCGGTTGAGCAGCGCTTGGCCTTGCACGGTGTGCGTGACTTCGGGATGGAACTGCACCGCGTAAAAGCGGCGGGCCTCGTCGGCCATGCCCGCAATCGGGCAAGCCGGGGTCGAGGCCATGACTTTGAAGCCCTCAGGCATCTGGGTCACCTTGTCGCCGTGGCTCATCCAGACCTTGAGCATGCCGTGGCCTTCGGCCGTAGCAAAGTCTTCGATGCCTTTGAGCAGTTCAGTGTGGCCATGGGCGCGGACTTCGGCATAGCCAAATTCGCGGGTGGTGCCCGCTTCGACCTTGCCGCCCAGCTGCTCGGCCATGGTCTGCATGCCGTAGCAAATGCCCAAGACGGGGATGCCCAACTCAAAAACGGCATCCGGCGCACGGTCATCGACTTCGTACACGCTGGCGTGCGAGCCGGACAAGATGATGCCTTTGAGGTTGCCGTCTTGGGAATACTCCCGCACCCAGTCGCTGCTCACGTCGCACGGGTGCACTTCGCAAAACACATGCGCTTCGCGCACACGGCGGGCAATGAGCTGGGTGACTTGCGAGCCGAAGTCGAGGATCAGGATCTTGGAGTGCTGCATGGCAGGCGTCGTTCTTTGAGAAATGAAAAGGCGTCTGGGGTGCAGACGCCTTGGTGATCAATTGCAGATTTTACTCAGCCCGGTAGTTCGGGGCTTCCTTGGTGATCTGCACGTCATGGACATGGCTTTCACGGATGCCCGCAGCGGTGATTTCGACAAACTGCGACTCGTTGTGCATGGCTTCGATGGTCGCGCAGCCGCAGTAACCCATGCTGGCCCGCAAGCCACCCGCCATTTGGTAAATGATCGCCACGACCGAGCCTTTGTAGGGCACGCGGCCTTCGATGCCTTCGGGCACCAGTTTGTCGGCGTTGGGGTTGCCGGTGCTCGACTCCTGGAAGTAGCGGTCAGCACTGCCTTGCTGCATGGCGCCAATGGAGCCCATGCCACGGTAGCTCTTGTAGCTGCGGCCTTGGAACAAAATCACTTCGCCTGGCGCTTCTTCGGTGCCCGCAAACATGCCGCCCATCATCACGGTGCCCGCGCCTGCCGCAATGGCTTTGGCGATGTCGCCGCTGTACCGGATGCCGCCGTCGGCAATCAGGGGCACGCCCGTGCCTTTGAGGGCCGTGGCCACACTATCCACCGCCATGATTTGCGGCACGCCCACGCCCGCCACGATGCGGGTGGTGCAAATCGATCCGGGGCCGATGCCGACCTTGACACCGTCCGCGCCCGCCTCGACCAAGGCCAAAGCCGCTGCGCCGGTGGCAATGTTGCCGCCAATGACTTCGATGTGCGGGTAGTTTTGCTTGACCCAGCGCACGCGGTCGAGCACGCCTTTGCTGTGGCCGTGTGCGGTGTCCACCACAATGGCGTCCACGCCTGCACGGGACAGCGCCTCCACGCGTTCTTCGGTGCCCTCACCCACACCCACGGCCGCGCCCACACGCAATTTGCCTGCTGCGTCGCGTGCTGCATTGGGGAAGTTCAGCTGTTTGGTGATGTCTTTGACGGTGATCAGGCCTTTGAGTTCAAAGGCGTCGTTGATGACCAGCAATCGTTCGAGTTTGTGTTTGTTGAGCAGATGTTTGGCCTGCTCGGGGGTGGTGCCTTCGGGCACGGTGATCAGGCGCTCACGCGGCGTCATGATCTCGCTAACCTTCTGGTCGTAGCGGGTTTCAAAGCGCAAGTCGCGCCCGGTCACAATGCCCACCACTTTGCGGCCATCACACACCGGAAAGCCCGACACGCCCAGCTCGTCAGACAAGGCCATGACTTGGCGGACGGTGGTGTCGGGGGTGATGACGACCGGGTCGCGCAACACGCCGGACTCGTAACGCTTGACCTTGGCCACTTGTGCAGCTTGCTCTTGCGCGGTGAGGTTTTTGTGCACGATGCCGATTCCGCCTTCTTGCGCGATGGCAATGGCCAGCCGCGCTTCGGTCACGGTGTCCATGGCAGCGGACACCAGGGGCAGGTTCAGGCGGATGTTGCGGGTGAATTGCGTCGCAAGGGACGTGTCCTTGGGCAGGACTTGGGAGTAAGCGGGGACGAGGAGAACGTCGTCAAAAGTCAGGGCTTTACCGAGTAGGCGCATAAGCTAAGGCTCCAAAAAATCGATTGTACCCGCGCGAGCCAAGGGATATCCCTGACTGTGCGGATGAATTCGGCGTTTTTTCGAGCCTGGGTTCAGCTCAGGCGTTCTGATAATGCAGCACTTTGAGAGACTTTTCCGGGTCAATGTCGGCAAAAACCTCGGGGTTATCCAAACGCTCGACAAAGCGCAAATTGGGCGCAGCTTGGGCAACTTGGCTGTGCAAAAACTGCGTGTCCAACTCGGGCGCGTTCAGGCACAGCAAAACATGGCCCTGTGGCTCAAGCAATTCGGGCAGGCGACGGATCAACTTGACGTAATCCTTGGTGGCAATGAAGCTGCCCTTTTGGTAGCTGGGCGGGTCGATCACGATCACACCGTAAGGCCCCATTTTTTTGATCTTCCCCCAAGTCTTGAAGATGTCGTGGCCCAAAAAACGGGCTTTGGCGGGCAAGTTGTTCAAGCGATGGTTTTGCTGTCCGACAGACAACGCAGCTTGGCTCATGTCGACATTGACCACCTGCGCTGCACCGCCTTGCAAGGCGACGACCGAAAACGCGCAAGTGTAGGCAAACAAATTCAAGATGTTTTCGTGCTTGGCGTGGTTCTTCAGCCATTCGCGCCCCTTGGCCATGTCCAAAAACAGGCCATGGTTTTGTCCACGCATCACATGCACCAAATACTGTGCATCCTGCTCTGTCACCACATGTGTTTCAGGCACGCTGCCCGACATGAGGCGAGTTTCGGCTTGCCCTGTCGCGCGGCATTGAAAAACCCAATTCAAGGGCTGATCGGGAGCCAAGGTCTGCCAACGTTGCGCCAAGGCGTCGTGGCAGCAAGCCAATTCCTGATCGCTGACCGCTTTGAAGCTGGTCAAGACCCAAACGGGTGCAAACCAGTCCAGCGTCCACTGTTCACAGTCTGGAAACAAGCCGCCACGGCCATGAAAAACGCGTTGCGCATGTGGGGTGTTGTGGCTTTGGGCAATGGCATTCAAGAGGGCTTGCATGAGCGCTTTCAATAACCCGCAGCCACGCCGCTTTTGCGGTTGGCAAACAGTCCAGTCCGACCTTTGCCCTGCCGTTTGAAGCGTTGACGCCGGGCCACTTTGGGGTCAACTTGAAGGTCACGGTACAGCTCGATGCGGTCGCCCGCCTCAATGGTCTGATCCCAAGACACTTTTCGCCCCCATATGCCAGGCTGCAAAAAAGGCAAACGAGCCTTGGCCTCGTCGTTCAGTGAGGGTAAATTGACGGTCATCAATTGGGCCAACACCGATTGAACCGAGCAAGCAGCAGGCACGCTCAGGGGGTGCTCAATCACTTGCCGGGGCAGCAAACTCCAGCACACCAGAACTTGCACGCACGGCGTAGGTGCGTCACTCATACACCGCCTCGGCACGTTTGACAAAGGCATCGACCAAGCTGGCGGCTATCTTGTCAAAAACCGGGCCGACCAGTGCAGCCAACGTGGAGCTGGAAAAGCCGTACTGCAAATCCAGTTCGACTTTGCAGGCTCGCTGTGTGCCATCGCCCACGGGGCTGAAACGCCAGACACCACTGAGATTGGAAAACGGCCCTTTGACCAAATTCATGCCCACAGAACGGCCCGCCTCGTGCGTGTTGCGTGTGGTGAAACTTTGCTTGATGCCCCCTAGGCTGATGCCGACTTCGGCCAGCATGCCTTGGTCATCGGTTTCGAGCACCCGTGCTTGGTCGCACCATGGCAAAAACTCGGGGTAACGTGCCACATCGGTGACCAGGCGAAACATTTCATCGGGGCTGAACCAGATGAGGACGGACTTGTGGATATTCTTCATACAATGCTCGGAGTGCGTGGATTGTAGTTTTTTCATCCCGCCGATTTGCTTGCGAGCTTGCTGCAATCCCTTGCGAACGGCCTTGCGGCCCCATCTGTTGACCATGGCCACACCCAAAAAGTCCCCTTCTGCCCCTGTTTTTGCCAAAATCGCCGAGAACAAAAAAGCGTCTTTTGACTATTTTTTTGAAGAGCGCTACGAGGCCGGCATGGTGCTCGAGGGCTGGGAAGTCAAGGCCATTCGCGAAGGCAAGGTGCAGCTCACAGACGGTTATGTGGTGATCCGCAATGGCGAATTGTTCATCATCGGCTGCTTGATCAACCCGCTCAAAACCGCATCCACCCACATCAGCCCCGAGGCCGCACGCACGCGCAAATTGCTGCTGAACAAGGAAGAGATCAAGCGACTGATCGGCAAGATCGAGCAAAAAGGTTACACCCTCGTGCCGATCAATTTGCACTGGAAATCAGGCAAGGTGAAATGCGACATCGCGCTGGCCAAGGGCAAGGCCGAGCACGACAAACGCGACACCATCAAGGACCGCGAAGGCAAGCGCGAAGTCGAACGCGCCATGAAAAGCCGCCACCGCGACCGTTGAGACTCGCATCCCAAGATTTTGCTTGACGGTCTGAGGCTTGAGCCCCGAAACAGGGGCCATGCACAAATTGTCGGGGCTGAAAGCAGCGACCTGCAAAATCAACTCAAATCGCGCAATGGGTGGTGGTCGGAGGGCCAAGGGCTGACAAAGAACCGCGCCGCTTCAGACAGATCCACATCTTCCACACGGGCCGGTTTCCATTGAGGGTGATGGTCCTTCTCGACGGCCAAGGCGCGGATGCCTTCCACAGTCTCGCTGTCGGCCACGGGCCGCAGGTGAAAACAGTGGTGAACCATGTCCCGCTCCATGCGCAGGTCATCGGCCAAACTCATTTGGCGGGCCCGGCGAATTTGCTCGAGCACCACATGCAACATCAAGGGGGATCGATGCCGCAAGGTGTCGGCCGTTTTCTGGCTCCATTCATCGGATGCCGATTCCAACCGGGTCAACATGTCGGCGATGGTAGGCAAACCAAACACGTCGTCAATTTGAGGCTGAGGGGTGAGCTTTTCGGGCGTCAACGCACCTGCTTGGGCCAAGACCCAGCGCTCCACCGATTCGGCATTTTCAAAGGGGCTGCTGATCAAGGTTTGCCAGATGGGCTCGAGCATGCCGCTGGGCAGCGCGATGTCGGCCAATTTGGCGGCCACGGCTTGTGCACCATTGAGCATTTGGCCCGTCAGGCCCAGGTACTCGCCCAGACGGCCAGGGCAACGGCTGAGGAAATAACCGCCGCCCACATCCGGAAACAATCCGATGTGGGTTTCAGGCATGGCCATCTTGGTGCGTTCGGTGACCACTCGCACGCTGGCACCCTGACTGATGCCCATGCCGCCCCCCATGACAATGCCATCCATGAAGGCAATGTAGGGCTTGTTGTAGGTGTGAATCAGGTGGTTGAGGCGGTACTCTTCGGTGAAGAAATCACCCAATGACGCATCGCCTGCCGTGGCTGCTTGGTGAAAAAACCGGATGTCGCCACCTGCACAAAATGAACCAAAAGGCCCTTCTTTGCCAGTGCCGCGCACCGCCACAGCCAAGACTTGCGGATTGACTTTCCAGTCGAGCAATGCCTGGGTGATGGACCGCACCATATCAAGGGACAGGGCATTCAGTGCCTTAGGCCGGTTGAGGGTGATGCAGCCGATACGGCCTTCAATTTGTGCAATGACATCAGACATTGTTTTGTCTCCAACCTAACCATTGGTTCATGAGCAAAGCCCCCAAAACCAGGGACCCGCCCAACAATACGCTCATTTGCGGGGCTTCGTTGGCCCCCCACCATGCCAAGGCAATGCCAAAGACGATTTCCAGCAAGCAAAGCAAGGACGCTTCAGGGGCTTTGAGTACGCGAACACAAACGACCGAGACAACGCAGGGAATGGCCAACTGAAACAATCCCAGCATCGCCAACAAAGACACATCATGGACCGACGCCTGGAAAGGCATGGCCAAAGGCAAAGTGAGCAGCGTTGAGAACAGGGCCCCCAGCAACACCGAAGGGACCAAATCCAGGCTGTGCCCCTCGTTTTGGCTCTTTTGTGCCAGTGTCCACTGAACGGCACCGGCAATGGGTACACACAAGGCGACCAAAGACCCGATCAGGAAGTTGGGGTCACCTAAACTGAGCTGCGAACCATACATCCATCCAATGCCCACGCCAGCCAGCACAATGGCCACCCAAGTGCGCAAGGGCAATTGATGGCGCAAAAAAACCCGGGTGAACAAGGCCGTGAGCAAGGGCCCGGCGGCCATGGTGATCAGCACATTGGCCACGGCAGTCAAGGTCAAGGCCACCATGAAGGCGGTGAACATGACACTCCAGCAAAGGCCAGAAAGCCAGAAGTATCGGTTGCGCCAAGGCACTCGAGCCCAGACGCCCCAGCCCTGCCAAACAGGCAGGATGATCAGCAAAGACACCACCGTGAAGAAGCTTCGCCAGAAGGTCACTTCAAAGCTTCGGGCCTCTTCCAAGTGCCGTGTCACCACACCTGCGATGGACCACAAGGCGGTGCAGCCCACCATGGTCCAGACAGCCAAGCTGTGACTCATGCGCATGATCGATCAGCCGATCACTTGTTGCGCTTGCGGTCGCTTTCCTTGAGGAAGCGCTTGCGCAGTCGCACGCTCTTGGGCGTGATCTCGACCAACTCGTCGTCCTCGATGAACTCGACGCCGTATTCCAGTGTCAGGTCGATCGGAGGTGTGATCTTGATCGCGTCTTCCTTGCCGGACACGCGGAAGTTGGTCAGCTGCTTGGTACGTGTAGCGTTGACCACCAGGTCGTTGTCACGGCTGTGGATGCCCACAATCATGCCTTCGTACACGGGATCGTTCGCCTTGACGAACATGCGACCGCGGTCGTCCAGCTTGCCCAGGGCGTAGGTGAAAATTTCACCGTCGTCCATGGAGATCAACACACCGT
Organism: Comamonadaceae bacterium PBBC1; assembly: GCA_002256145.1. Lineage (GTDB taxonomy): Bacteria > Pseudomonadota > Gammaproteobacteria > Burkholderiales > Burkholderiaceae_C > Limnohabitans_A. Next base: position 122,116 of record NKIP01000010.1, on the reverse strand, counting down.
TTTTACGGCCACCAATGTCACCCTTGTGCGGCTCGTAGCTGTCGAAGATGTTCGAAATCAGGCCGGAACCACGGGTCAAGTTCAGAAATTCGTTGGTGAAACCGATCAAACCACGGGCTGGAATGCGGTATTCCAAACGGACACGACCACGGCCATCGGGTTCCATGTTGACCAGTTCGCCCTTGCGCTCGCCCAAGGCTTGCATGACGCCGCCCTGGTGGGTTTCTTCGATGTCAGCCGTGACCAGCTCGATGGGCTCATGACGCTCACCATTGATGTCACGGAACACCACGCGAGGCTTGGAAACCGCCATCTCGTAGCCTTCGCGGCGCATGTTTTCCAGCAAGATGGTCAGGTGCAATTCACCACGGCCCATGACTTCAAAGATACCTTCTTCGTCAGTTTCCTTGACGCGCAGCGCCACGTTGTGTTGAAGTTCTTTTTGCAGGCGGTCCCAGATTTGGCGGCTGGTGACGAACTTGCCTTCACGACCGGCCAATGGCGAGGTGTTCACGCAGAAGTTCATGGTGAGCGTGGGCTCGTCCACTTTCAGCATGGGCAAAGGCGCTGGGTTGGCGTTGTCGGTCACAGTGACGCCAATGTTCAGGTCGGCAATGCCGTTGATCAAAACGATGTCACCAGGACCGGCTTCGGTCACTTGTACACGGTCCAAACCTTGGAACTTCAGCACCTGGTTGACGCGACCTTTGATGGCTTTTCCGTCCGGGCCTTCCATGACGACCACATCCATTTGCGGCTTGATTGTGCCTTGGCTGATGCGGCCCACGCCGATGCGGCCAACGAAAGTCGAGAAGTCGAGGGCAGAAATTTGCAGCTGCAAAGGTGCTGCAGGATCACCCTTTTGCGGTGGAACGTGTTTCAGCACAGTGTTGAACAAGGCCGACATGTCGGGGCCCCACTGCTCACCAGGCGCGCCCTCTTCGAGCGATGTCCAGCCGTTGATACCGGAGGCGTACACCACGGGGAAGTCCAGCTGCTCGTCGTTCGCACCGAGTTTGTCAAACAGGTCAAATGCGGCGTTCACCACTTTGTCAGGGTTGGCGCCGGGCTTGTCAACCTTGTTCACCACGACGATGGGCTTGAGGCCCAAGGCCAAAGCTTTTTTGGTCACGAAGCGGGTCTGAGGCATGGGGCCTTCTTGGGCATCGATCAACAAGACCACACCATCGACCATGGACAAAGCGCGTTCGACTTCGCCACCGAAGTCCGCGTGACCGGGGGTGTCCACGATGTTGATGTGGGTGCCTTCCCAGCTCACAGCGCAGTTTTTGGCCAAAATGGTGATGCCGCGCTCACGTTCGATGGCATTGTTGTCCATCACGGTGTCCACGATTTTTTCGTGATCGGCAAAGGTACCGGACTGACGCAGCAGTTGGTCCACCATGGTGGTTTTACCGTGGTCAACGTGCGCGATGATGGCGATGTTGCGAATTTGCTTGCTCATGCTTTCTCTTCCTTTAAACCTGCTCGGCCAGCAATGGCGCGTTGACAGGTGATTTTTCCAAAATCTGTTGAATTTCGATCGGGCTCAACAATCGACCCGGAATCAACTCGCCGCCATGCACATGTGCTGTTCCCAGCAAGGCACGAGGATGCTCTCCATACACCACGACTTGATCACAATCAACCCAAGGGCCGCGTCTGCGCACCCCGCTCAAAAATTTCCCGGCATTTTCGCTGTCCAAGCTGACCGGGGTGTAGTCCGGCAGCAGCACATCGACCGGCTGCAAAGCCGCCAGGCGCTGGGATTCATCCATGCTCTCGAGTGCGGACAAGGTCACACACTGGGCTTCATCAAAAGGCCCAGTGACCACACGGCGCAGAGCGCTCAAATGGCCGCCACAACCCAGAGCCTCTGCAATGTCTTCACCCAAGGTTCGGATGTAGGTGCCTTTGCTGCAGCGCACTCGCAAACGCAAAAAAGGCGCATCGCCTTGCAGTTGCATGTCCAGCAGATCCAGATCATGGATCACCACGTTTCGCGCTTCGCGCTCCACGGTTTCACCTTCACGGGCATATTCATACAGGGCCTTGCCGTCTTTCTTCAAGGCACTGTACATCGGAGGCACTTGACTGATAGGCCCCATGAAACGATCCAAAACTTCAACCACTGTACCCGCTGTACATGACACTTCGCGTACAGAGATCACATCCCCTTCGGCATCGCCCGTGCTGGTTTTCAAACCGAGTCTCACGGTGGTTTCGTAGGTTTTTTCAGCGTTCAAATGCTGTTGACTGAATTTGGTGGCAGCCCCAAAACACAGGGGTAAAACACCTGTGGCCAGGGGGTCCAGGGTTCCGGTATGTCCTGCTTTTTCAGCACGAAGCAACCACTTGGCCTTTTGCAAAGCCTGGTTACTGGAAAGTCCCAAAGGTTTGTCGAGCAAAAGCACCCCATGCACAGGGCGCCGTTGCACCCGTGTGCGTGGCGTGTTCATGCTCAGTCCTCCTGGGCACGAGACGACACAGCCTTGGCGATCAATGCGTTCATGTCCGACGCACGCTCAGTGGTGCGATCAAACAAAAAATGCAAGGTCGGCACAGTGTGAATGTGCAAGCGTTTGAACAAACCATTTCGCAGAAATCCGGCGGCCGCATTCAAACCTTCAGTGGCGTCTTCAGGTTGACCTGTCAACACACTGAAATAGACCTTGGCATGGGCGTAGTCTGGCGTGACCTCGATCGTGTTGATGGTGATCATGCCCACACGCGGGTCTTTCAACTCGCGCGAGATCAACTCGGCCAGATCACGCTGGATCTGGTCGGCCACGCGAAACCCGCGATTGGGAACAGAGGACTGCTTTTTACGCGCCATTTACAGCGTTCTCGCAATTTCCTTGACATCGAAGAATTCGAGGTAATCGCCTTCTTTGATGTCGTTGTAGTTTTTGAGTTTGATACCGCACTCGAAACCTTCCTTGACTTCGCGAACGTCGTCCTTGAGGCGTTTGAGCGAATCGAGTTCACCGGTGTAGATGACCACGTTGTCACGCAACAAGCGGAACTTGGCGCTGCGGGTGACTTGACCCGAGGTGACCATACAACCTGCCACCGTGCCAATTTTGGACGCCACAAACACGGTCCGGATTTCGGCCATGCCCATGATTTCTTCACGCTGCTCGGGTGCCAACATGCCGGACATGGCGGCCTTGAGTTCATCCACAGCGTCATAAATGATGTTGTAGTAATGAATGTCAACGCCATTGCCTTCGGCAGTTTTACGGGCTCCCGCATCGGCTCGCACGTTGAAGCCAATCACGATCGCCTTGGATGCGATGGCCAAGTTGATGTCAGATTCACTGATACCACCCACACCGGAGTAAACCAGTTGGACTTTGACTTCTTCGTTGGACAGCTTGAGCAAAGAGGCACCGAGGGCTTCTTGCGAACCTTGTACATCGGCCTTGATGATGATGGGCAGCATCTTGACTTCGCCAGCCGACATGTCGGTGAACATGTTTTCGAGCTTGGCGGCTTGTTGCTTGGCCAACTTGGTGTTGCGGAATTTGCCCGCACGGTAAGTGGCAATTTCGCGGGCACGGCGTTCGTCGCTCATGACCATGAATTCGTCACCTGCTTGGGGCACTTCCGTCAGGCCTTGAATTTCAACAGGAATCGATGGACCCGCGGACTTGATGGTCGCGCCGTTTTCGTCGAGCATGGCACGAACGCGACCAAAAGTCTGTCCTGCCAACACCACGTCACCGGTGTTCAATGTTCCGGATTGAACCAAGATGGTGGCCACAGGCCCACGGCCCTTGTCCAGACGCGCTTCAATCACCAAACCTTTGGCTGCAGCTTGGACAGGAGCCTTGAGTTCAAGCACCTCTGCTTGCAACAAAACTTGTTCGAGCAAGTCATCAATGCCCATGCCCGTTTTGGCAGACACTGACACAAAAGGAGAATCGCCACCAAACTCTTCGGGAACCACCTCCTCGGCAATCAGTTCTGCACGAACACGCTCGATGTTGGAATCGGGCTTGTCCATCTTGTTGATGGCAACCACGATGGGCACGCCGGCTGCTTTGGCGTGCTTGATCGCTTCTTTGGTTTGGGGCATGACACCGTCATCACCGGCCACCACCAAAATAACAATGTCGGTCGCTTGTGCACCACGGGCACGCATGGCCGTGAAAGCCTCGTGACCCGGAGTGTCCAGGAAAGAGATCATGCCGCGAGGCGTTTCGACGTGATAAGCACCAATGTGCTGCGTGATGCCGCCGGCTTCGCCCGAAGCCACTTTAGCGCGTCGGATGTAATCGAGCAGCGATGTTTTACCGTGGTCAACGTGACCCATGACCGTGACCACAGGGGCCCGGGGCAGGGATTCGGCATGTTGATCCAGCACTTCATCGTCTGTGAACGCTTCTGGATCGTCCAGTGCGGCGATCACGGCTTTGTGGCCCATTTCTTCCACCACGATCATGGCGGTATCCTGGTCCAAGGGCTGGTTCATGGTGGCCATCTGACCCAGCTTCATCAAATGTTTGATGACCTCGGACGCCTTGATGGCCATTTTGTGGGCCAATTCAGCCACCGTAATGGTCTCTGGCACGTGAACTTCCAGCACGCGCACTTCAACGGTTGCTTGCTGGTTGTGACCTTCATCACGGTCGCGTTCGTTGCCTCGACGGCCACGGGGACCGGTACGCCAATTGTTGCGACCCACACCACCACTGGTATCACCACGTGTTGGAATGGCTTTTTTCTTGGCCGGATCTCCAGCCCAGCTGGAAGACAACTTGGCAGATTTGACTTCTTTGTTTCCACCAGCGGGCGCTGCAGGCGCAGAAGCGGGTGCGGCTGCTTGACGGGCCCCAGCAGCGGGCGTCCCGGCTGGTTTGTGCAAAGTCCCTTTCACCGCGGCTTTGGGCTCGACTTTGGGCTCTTCTTTCTTGGCGACCAACACCCGCTTGGGTGCGTTCATCATGTTTCGAATGGCTTCGGCTTCGGCCAATGCTTTGCGACGACGTGAATCCAGGTCCAAAGCGCGTGCTGTTTCCTCATCGGCCTTGGCCTTGGAGTCTGCAGCCGCTTTTTGTGCTGCAGCTTGTCGGGCATCTTGCTCTGATTTGGCTTTGGCCGCTGCAATTTCGGCTTGCTCAGCCGCTTTTGCTGCCGCAATCTCTGCTTGCTGGGCTGCTTTGGTGGCTGCCAGGGATTCTGCAGACACAGCAGGAGCTGCCGGTGCATGCTTGATCTGAGCTGCGGCATTGATGCTGGCCGCTTCTGCACGTGCAAGTTGCTCACGCTCTTGACGGCTCAGTTGAGGCTTGGGCACAGCTGCTTGCTGTGCGACTTGAGCAGCGGCTTTTGCAACAGATTCGGCCAAAGCCTTGGCTTCAGCAAGCGCTTTGGCTTCTTGCGCCGCAAGTTCTTGCTTTTGCTTGGCTTCTTGCTCTTCGCGCAATCGGCGTTTTTCAGCCAGCTCTTCTTCTTGGCGCTGAATCAACTCGGCTTGGTGCCGAGCTTCTTCTTCGCGTCTGGCCAAATCGGCATGATCAACTTGGGGCGCAGTGGGCTCCTGAGGTGATGATTCGGCCGTTTGTTCATCATCACGCTTGATCAATGTGCGCTTTTTACGCACTTCAACCTGGATCGTCCGGGCTTTGCCCGAAGCATCAGCTTGTTTGATTTCACTGGTTGATTTTTTGACCAGCGTGATTTTTTTGCGATCACCGGTCACGGTCCCATGACTGACTTGCAAATAACTCAGCAATTTTTGCTTGTCAGCATCGTTGAGCGTATCGCTGACAGAGTTTTTGGCAACGCCTGCTGATCGCAATTGATCAAGGAGGACATCGGCAGATTTTTTGAGTTCATTGGCGAACTCGGCAACAGTGGTACTGGACATAATTTTGTTCAAGCCTCCATCAGACTTCAGGCCTGGCCAGCGAACCAATGTTCGCGGGCTTTCATGATCAGGGCGGTCGCCTCTTCAGCAGTCTGAGCAGTGATGTCAGACAGTTCGTCGGTGGCCAAGTCAGCCAAATCTTCACGGGTATGGATACCCGCTTCAACCAGCTTAGAAATCAGCTCAGGCGTCAAGCCTGGCAGGTCGCGCAAATCTTGGGAAACGTCTTCAACGCTCTCTTCTCGCGCAATTTCAAGGGTCAACAAAGCATCTTTCGCACGGGTGCGCAGCTCGTTGATGGTGTCTTCGTCGAAACTCTCGATTTCCAGCATCTCTTGGATGGGCACATACGCCACTTCTTCGAGACTGGCGAAACCTTCACCGATCAAGATGTCGGCAATTTCTTCGTCAACGTCCAGTTTTTCCATGAACAATTGACGGATGCCGGTGGTCTCTTCGGCCTGCTTTTGTGCAGATTCAGCCGCATCCATGATGTTGATTTTCCAGCCCGTGAGGTCAGAAGCCAAACGGACGTTTTGACCGCCACGGCCAATTGCGATGGCGAGGTTCTCTTCGTCCACCACCACATCCATGGCGTGCTTTTCTTCGTCAACAACGATCGATTGCACGTTGGCCGGAGCCAAAGCACCAATCACAAATTGGGCAGGGTCTTCGCTCCACAACACAATGTCAACTCGCTCGCCAGCCAATTCGTTGGTGACCGCGTTCACACGTGTGCCCCGCACACCCACACAGGTGCCGATGGGATCGACGCGTTTGTCATGCGACAAAACAGCGATCTTGGCGCGTGAACCTGGGTCGCGTGCGCAAGTTTTGATTTCCAGCAGACCTTGCTCAATTTCTGGCACTTCTTGACGGAAAAGTTCAATCATGAACTCGGGTGCAGAACGTGACAACAAAATGGGGGCACCGCGCAGTGTCAGGTCCACTTCCATGATCATGGCCCGCACACGATCGCCGCTGCGCAGGTTTTCTTTCGGGATCATTTCACTGCGGCGAAGTCGACCTTCAATGCGTCCCGATTCGCAAATGATGTCGCCTTTGTCCATGCGTTTGACCGTGCCGACAAAAATCTTCTCGCCCCGCGACATGAAATCATTGAGCAGCATTTCACGTTCTGCGTCACGAATTTTTTGCAAGATGACTTGCTTGGCCGCCATGGCTCCGATTCGGCCAATTGGAACCGACTCAATTGGCTCTTCGATGTATTCGTCAACTTCGATGTCGGGAATTTGTTCTTTGGCTTCGAACAACAGAATTTCCTGCTCGGGCAATTGCAAACCCGCTTCATCGGGCACCACGTGCCAACGTCGAAAGGTCTCGTAGTTGCCACTGTCACGATCAACCGCAACCCGAATGTCCACTTCACCGACGTACAGCTTTTTGGTCGCTTGTGCCAAAGCGGCTTCCACGGCCCCAAAAACCACGTCGCGCTCAACGTTTTTTTCTCTTGAGATGGCCTCAACCAACATCAACATTTCGCGATTCATGACTCGACTCTCCTGTTCCACTGAGGCCTTTAAACGAGGCCCGATATAAATATTCAAAACCCGACCAATCCGTCAGGCTTCAATTTTTGGCTTGCGCCCTTTGAAATCCACCACAGGTGCAAGACGCGCCTCGCGCAGTTCGTCCAAGGTAAAACCCAGCACATTCAAGGGCGCTGGAATTCGTGTTTTGCTGATTTTTTGACCAGGCTTGACGGGTGGCTCTTCGCTCCAAACGATTTGCCAGCTTTGACCTGAGGCGTCACGCTCAAGCGTTCCGCGAAATTTTTTGCGTGTGGGATTGACCATGCCAGCGGCGTTTTCACCCATAGGCACTTTCAGCGTGATGTCAATCAACTCGCCGACGAAACGCTCAAAGTCTTGAGCATTGCGCAAGGGACGATCAATGCCTGGGGAAGAAACTTCAAGGCGGTTGTAGGTGACGCCATCGACTTCGAGCGCAAACTGAAGTTGTCGGTTGACTTTTTCACAGTCTTCGACGTTGATGAACAATTCAGATCCGGGTTGCCAAGGGAAATCAATGGTGATGCGCAGCAAACCGCCCGCTGTGCGGTCAATTTCAACCAGGTCATAGCCCAGGCCGGTCACGGTTTCTTGAACAATTTGCTGCAATGCCACAGAGCTTCTGAATGTCAACGTTAAAAAAGAAAGACCCAAAAAAAACGGGCGGTGAAAACCCGCCCGTTTGGTCGTGAAGCCATTATTCTAGCTGAAAATTGCGCTAAGTGCGTGATTATTAAGGAAAACGATGGGCAAAATACCCAGAACAGCCATCAGTCGTCAGGGAAGGCTGCCAGCAAACTGCGGGTGTAATTGTGCGCAGCTTGGTTCAACACCTTGTCGGCAAGCCCCATTTCAACAATGCGCCCCGCTTTGAGCACCATGACCCAATGGGCCATGGCCCGTAGAACATCGATGTCATGGGTAATCATTAAATAAGCGATTCTGCGGTTTTTTTGCAATGTCTGAAGTAAGCTCAAAATTTGCTTTTGTACCGTGACATCCAAGGCACTTGTGGGCTCATCCAAAACAAGCAAGTCTGGCTCCACCACCAAAGCACGCGCCAATGCGATGCGTTGGCGTTGCCCCCCAGAAAACGCATGAGGATATCGGTTCAGCAAGTCTGGAAAATCGGCCGTCATCAGACCCACTTCAGACAAAGCAGACACGACTTGCGCCTCAATCTCCGGCTCAGACAGGTGCGGCCGGTGCAGTCGCAAGCCTTCCGAGACGATTTCACCCACGGTCATTCTTGGCGACAGACTGCCAAATGGATCTTGAAAAACAACCTGAACCTTTTGACGCAAAGCTTTGTCACGCCCAGGACTGCCCTGCCAGGATTGCCCCTCAAATGTCAGCTCACCTCCGTAAGGCATCAGACCCAAAACCGCCATAGCCAGGCTGGACTTGCCTGAGCCTGACTCGCCCATCACACCCAATGTCGTGCCTGGCAGGATGCTGAAATCTGCGCCGTGCAAGGCCGTGAATTGTTGTTTCTTGAACCAACCGCGAATGCCAGGTGTGGCCATGGGGTACTGAACTCGCAGTCCTTTTGCCAGCAACAATGGCGAGGGGGATGGGATTGGGGCCTCTGCCAATCCATCGCGACTGGGGCGGCTGTCGAGCAGTTTTTGGGTGTAAGGATGTTGAGGGTTTGAAAACACCTTTATCAAACTCCCCTGCTCCACAAGAACGCCTTTTTCCATCACCGCCACCCGGTCGGCGAAGTGGCGCACCAAGGCGAGATCGTGGGTGATCAGCAGCACGGCCATGCCGGTTTTTTGCTGCAAATCGGCCAACAGCTGCAACATTTGCAGGCGCAAACTGGCATCCAGCGCGGTGGTGGGTTCGTCGGCCAGCAGCAGCTTGGGCTCGGAGGCCAGGGCCATGGCCATCATGGCGCGCTGGCGTTGGCCGCCCGACAACTGGTGCGGGTAAGCCCCAAAACGCCGCTCCGGGTCGTCGATCCCGGTTTCGGACAACAAATGCACGGCTCGCGCATCGGCGTCGCGCCGATGCAAGAGTTTTTTGAGCTGCAGCACTTCCGAGATCTGCGACCCTACCGTCATCAGGGGATTGAGCGCCGTCATGGGCTCCTGAAAAATCATGGCAATGTCATCACCTCGGATGCGTTGCATCTCGGCAGGCGTTTGCTTTAGCAAGTCCTGACCTTGCCACAGCACTTGGCCCGACAGCTCAGCTGATTCCAACAAACGCAGCACCGACAGCGCGGTGACCGATTTGCCCGATCCCGACTCGCCCACCAAAGCTACCCGCTCGCCGGGCTGGATGCTCAGGTTCACGCCATGCACCACCGCCTGCCCGCCAAAGGCGATTTGCAGGTCTTTGAGTTCCAGCAAAGCTTGGGGCGCGTTCATGCGTCCACCTTTCGCGGATCAAGTGCGTCGCGCAAGGCGTCACCCATAAAGGTCAAGAGCAGCAAGGTCACCACCAGCACCACAAAAGTCGACATCGATATCCACCAGGCGTCGATGTTGTTTTTGCCTTGGGCCAGCAACTCGCCCAACGAGGGTGTGCCTGGCGGCACGCCCAGGCCCAAAAAGTCCAACGAGGTCAGGGCCAAAATGGCGCCGCTCATGCGAAACGGCAAAAAGGTCACCACCGGGGTCATGCTGTTGGGCAGCACATGCCGCCACATGATCTGCCAATGGCCCAGGCCCAGCGCCCGTGCCGATTTGACGTAATCGAGTTGCCGGTTGCGCAAAAACTCGGCCCGCACATAGTCGGACAAGCCCATCCAGCCAAACAGGCCCAGCAGCAAGAGCAGCAAACCCACGCTGGGCTCGAACACGGCCGAGAAGATGATGAGCAAATACAACTCCGGCATGGCGCTCCAGACTTCGATGAAGCGCTGAAACACCAGGTCGGTCTTGCCCACAAAAAAGCCCTGCACCGCCCCGGTCAACACACCCAGCACCACGCCAAACACGGTGAGGGCCAATGCAAACAGCACCGACACCCGAAAGCCGTACAGCAAACGCGCCAAGACATCACGCCCCCGGTCATCGGTGCCCAGCCAGTTGCGGCCAGTGGGCGGGGCTGGGTTGGGCAAGGGTGCAAAGTAGTCGAGGGTGCTGTGGTGGTAAGGGTTGGGGGCCTGCAAAGCCCAATTGCTGCCCTTGTGAAGTTGTTGCTGAATGAACGGGTCGAGGTAATCGGCTGGCGTCTCGAAATCCCCCCCGAACACTTTTTCAGGCAAGGTCTGCACCACCGGGAAATACCATTGCCCCTCAAAACGCACCACCAAAGGTTTGTCGTTGGACAAGAATTCGGCCCCTAAGCTAAGGACAAACAGGGTGAGAAAAATGAGCAGGCTGCCAAAGCCCAAGCGGTTGCGTCTGAAGCGCTGCCAGGCCCGGGCCGAGGGGGACATCTGTTGCGGGAATGCGGTGGTGTTGGCTGCGGTCATTTGTCGAACTTCACGCGCGGGTCCACCCACAGGTAGCACAGGTCACTGATCAACTTGGTGACCAGACCGATCAAGGTGAACAAATACAAGGTGCCCAGCACCACCGGGTAGTCGCGCCGGATCACGGCCTCGTAACTGAGTAAACCCAGGCCGTCGAGCGAGAACAGGGTTTCGATCAGCAGCGAGCCTGTGAAAAAAGCGCCGATGAAGGCCGCAGGAAACCCCGTGACCAGCGGGATGAGCGCGTTGCGCATGACATGGCGGTACAAAACGCGGTTTTCACTCAGGCCTTTGGCGCGAGCGGTCAGCACATACTGTTTGCGGATTTCTTCCAAAAATGCGTTCTTGGTCAACATGGTGATGACGGCAAACGAGCCGAGCACACTGGCCATGACCGGCAAGGCGATGTGCCACAAATAATCCACCACTCTGGCGCCCCAGCTCAGCTGCTCCCAGTTGGACGAGGTCAGGCCGCGCAGCGGAAACCACTGCAGTTGACCGCCAAAAATCACCAGCAAGGCCACGCCCAGCACAAAACCCGGAATGGCATAACCCACCAGCACCAGCAAGCTGGTGAGCGTGTCAAAACGCGTGCCCGCCCGCACCGCCTTGGCGATCCCCAAAGGAACCGACACCATGTAACTCAGGAAAAACGTCCACAAGCCCAGGCTGATGGACACCGGCAACTTTTCCTTGATGAGGCTCCAGACGTCTTTGGGGTAGAAAAAGCTCTTGCCCAAGTCGAACTGCGCAAACTGCTGGAGCATCATCCAAAAACGCTCGGTGGGTGGTTTGTCAAAGCCGTAAAGCGTTTTGATTTCGGCAATGCGGGCGGCGTCCACGCCCTGCCGGCCGCGGTAGCCGCTGCCCGCTGCGGCTGCGCCCTCCCCGCCTGTGTCACGGCCTTGCAGCTGAGACACCATTTGCTCGACCGGGCCGCCGGGCACAAACTGGATCACCACAAAGGTCATCAACAACACCCCGAACAAGGTCGGGATCATCAGCAGCAAGCGTTTGAAAATGTAGGCCAACATGGGTCAGGGGGCCTTTTTAGCTGGTTGAGCCGCTGTGGAGGGCGTTGGGCCAGGCGCGCTTGTGGCGGTGGGCGACCACCACACGGTGGTGACGAGCTTTTCAGGTTGATAAAACCGAGGCAAATCGGCCGGTCGGGCAAACGCCTTGGCCCGCCAGGACACGCGGTGCACCGCGCCATACCAATGCGGCACCACGTAATGGCCGTGGCGCAGCACCCGGTCAAGCGCTCGCAGGCTGGTCACCAGCTCTGGCCTTGACGTGGCGCTGACCACCTTGTCCAGCAGCGCGTCCACGGCCGGGTCTTTGAGGCCAATCACATTGCCCGAGCCCTCCACGTCGGCCGATCGGCTGCCATAGCGCTCGAGCAACTCGGTGCCGGGCGCTTCGCTGCCCACGGTGCGGTTGCTGATGATGTCGAAGTCGAACACGTCCATGCGTTTTTGCAGCAGCGCAAAATCGATCACCTTGTATTGCACTTTGATGCCCAGTTTCTCGAGGTTCTTGGCAAAGGGCGTGACCACGCGGCCCATGGAGCCTGAACTGTCCAGAAACTCGATGCTGAAAGCTTGTCCCTTGGCGTTGCGCAAAGCACCATCGCGGTAGGTCCATCCGGCGGCTTGGAGCAAATCACGCGCTTGGCGCAAGTGGTCGCGCAGGGTGTGGCCCGAAGCAGGGTCGAGCGCGGTTTGTGGTGGCTGCGGCACCTCTTGATCAAACACGGCAGCGGGCAGCTTGGCCCTCAGGGGCGTGAGCAAAGCCAACTCTTCAGGTCCAGGTCGGCCCATGGCCTCAAAGTCGCTGGCCACAAAATAGCCACGCACCCGGCTGTAGGCGTTGTAAAACAGTTGGCGGTTCAACCACTCGAAATCCATGGCCAGCGCGATGGCTTGGCGCACGCGCACGTCCTGGAACTTGTCACGGCGCGTGTTGAACAAAAAGCCCTGAAAGTCACCCGCATTGCCATGAGCCAATTCGGCCTTGATCAAATCACCCCGTTCAAAAGCACGACCCGTGAAGGCCCGGGCCCACTCCCGCGCAATGAATGACTGCATGTAATCGAACTCACCTGCCTTAAAGGCCTCGAGCTGAGCGGTGCTGTCTTTGTAGATCTTGTAGGTGATGCGGTCGAAATTGAATTGGCCTTTGCGGACATTCAAGTCGCGGGCCCAGTAGTTTGGATCGCGCTCGTAAGTGATGTCTTTGCCAAACTGCACACGGCCGATGCGGTAAGGGCCGGACGCGATCGGAATGTCCATCACCAGTTGGTCCAAGGGTTTGTGGGTGTTGCCTTCCAGCCCCCACTTTTGGCTGAACACCGGCAAACTGCCCACGATCAAAGGCAGCTCGCTGTTGGGGCGCACAAAATCAAAGCGGATGCTGCGCTCGGCCAAGACCGTGGCGCCTTTGACCTCGCCAAAATACGTGCGGTACTGGGGCGCGGCCTGTTTGCTGGTCAGCCGCTCAAAGGAATGGCGAACATCGGCCGCCAGCACTGGGTCACCATTGTGAAAGCGGGCCAGTGGGTTAATCTGAAAGTTGACCGACATGCGGTCGCTGGCCACCGCCACGTCCGAAGCCAGCAAGCCGTAAGCCGTGGTCGGCTCATCCATGTTGCCCACCAGCAAAGTGTCAAACAACATGCCCAGCATGGAAGGCGGGGCGCTGCCCTTCAAGGTGAAGGGATTGTATTTGTCAAAGTTGGACTGCCGGGTCGGCGGCACCAGCATGATCTCGCCGCCTTTGGGCGCGGCCGGGTTCACATAGGCAAAGTGGCTGAACCCGACCGGGTAGCGAATGTCCCCAAATTGCGCGTAAGCGTGAGCAGCCCAAGCGTTGCCCGCCACGCCGAGCCCGAGGGCCAAGCAGCAGAGTGTCCAGAAATGGGCCATGTGTCTTCGCATGCGACAATTCTGCACACATTTTTCAGGAGTTGAGTGCATGACCACAAAAACAGGATTTCTTTCGGGTAAAAAGTTGTTGATCACGGGCGTGTTGTCCAACCGCTCCATTGCTTATGGCATCGCTAAGGCGTGCCACGCTCAGGGGGCCGAGCTGGCGTTCAGCTACGTGGGCGAACGTTTCAAGGACCGCATCACCGAATTCGCGGCCGATTTTGACTCCAAGCTGATTTTTGATTGTGATGTGGGCAGCGACGAGCAGATTGAAAAGCTGTTCACCGACCTGTCGGCCACTTGGCCCAAGTTCGACGGTTTTGTGCACGCGATTGGTTATGCACCCCGCGAAGCGATTGCCGGTGACTTTTTGGACGGTTTATCGCGCGAAGGCTTCAAGATCGCCCACGACATCAGTGCCTACAGCTTCCCTGCCATGGCCAAGGCTGCCCTGCCCTACCTGAACGACAAGTCGGCTGTGTTGACGCTGACGTACCTCGGTGCGATCCGCACGGTGCCCAACTACAACACCATGGGATTGGCCAAAGCCAGTCTGGAGGCATCGGTGCGTTACCTGGCCGAGTCGCTGGGCAGCCAGAACCGGGGTCTGCGGGCCAACGGCATTTCGGCCGGTCCTATCAAGACGCTGGCGGCCAGTGGTATCAAGGGTTTTGGCAAAATTTTGTCGGTGGTGGCCGAAGCCTCGCCGATTCGCCGCAATGTGACCATTGAGGACGTGGGCAATGTGGCGGCGTTCATGTTGAGCGACTTGGCCGCGGGCGTGACGGCCGAGATCACCTATGTCGACGGTGGTTTCAGCCAGGTGGTCGGCGGCATTGCGGAGCCAGCTGCTGCGGCTTGATGCATGTTATGGGACTGCTCTTTCTAAAGCCTGGTCTCTGCTTTTTTTTACACCGCCTGAGGCAAGGCGGACGCTGCCCGGGCTCATAACTCGCTTCGCTCGCCAAATCGCCCGGTTCAGCGCCCACCTCACCTCAGGCTGAATTGAAGTTCGTGTGGTAATTGACCAAATGAACGTGGCGGAAATGATCGCGCGTGCAGACTGATTCAATCATGCGCGGTTGGCGTCTTGCCCACAAAAATGACACCAGAAAGAGATTCTGGAATTGAAAAAAGCGGCGAAAGCCGCTTTTTTCAATTCTCCCCCGCACAGGGCCCCAACTCACCTGCCCCCTAAAGCCTTGAGACACATCGCCAAGGCAAAAGTCTTAAACCTTCACGCAATCCGCAAAGTACCGTTTCTTGCCGTCATCGTCTTTGATTTCGACCAGACCATGGATGTCGGTTTCGAAGCCCGGGCACTTTTCGTTGAACTCGCGGGCGAACTTGAGGTAATCGACGATCTTTTTGTTGAAGACCTCGCCAGGGATCAAGAGCGGAATGCCGGGTGGGTATGGCGTGACCAAACCCACTGTGATGCGGCCTTCCAGGTGGTCAATTTCCACCCGCTCGGTCTTGCGCTGGGCAATGTGGGCGTAAGCGTCTGATGGGCGCATGGCTGGGGCCAAGTCAGACAAATACATGTCTGTGGTCAAGATGGCGATGTCGTATTTGGCGTACATCTCGTGCACATGCTGGCACAGATCGCGCAGGCCCATGCGCTCGTAGCGCGGGTGCTTCTGGCAGAACTCCGGCATGATTTTCCACATCGGCTGGTTCTTGGCGTATTCGTCCTTGAACTGCTGCAAAGCGGTGAGCAGCGTGTTCCAGCGGCCCTTGGTGATGCCGATGGTGAACATGATGAAGAAGCTGTAGAGGCCCGTCTTCTCCACCACCACGCCGTGCTCGGTCAGGAACTTGCTGACGATGGATGCGGGGATGCCGGTCTTGTCGAACTTGCCGTCCAGATCCAAGCCCGGCGTCACGATGGTCGACTTGATCGGGTCGAGCATGTTGAAGCCGTCGGCCAGCTGCTGGCCAAAACCATGCCACTTGCTGGCTTTTTTGCGTGGGTCGTTGCGCAAGATCCAATCGTCGGCGCGACCAATGCCTTCTTCTGCAAACTTCTCAGGGCCCCAAACCTTGAACCACCAGTCTTTGCCGTACTCGGCGTCGATTTTGCGCATGGCGCGGCGAAAATCCAAGGCTTCGGCAATGCTCTCTTCCACCAGCGCCGTGCCGCCGGGCGGCTCCATCATGGCAGCGGCCACGTCGCAACTGGCAATGATGCTGTACTGCGGCGATGTCGAGGTGTGCATCAAATAGGCTTCGTTGAACAGCGGCCTGTCGAGTTTGACGCTTTGCGCGTCTTGCACCAGAACATGGCTGGCCTGGCTGATACCGGCCAGCAGTTTGTGGATGGACTGCGTGGCGTACACCATGGATTCTTTGGGGCGTGCGCGCTTTTTGCCCATGGCGTGGTAGGGGCCATAAAACGGGTGAAAGGCGGCGTGCGGCAGCCAAGCTTCGTCAAAGTGCAGGTTTTCCACGTAACCATCGAGCATGCCCTTGATGGTTTCCGTGTTGTACAGAACGCCGTCATAAGTGGACTGGGTGAGGGTCATCACACGCGGCTTGACCTTCTTGGGGTCCACGCCCTTGAGCAAGGGGTTGGCCTTGATCTTGGCCATGATGGCCGCAGGCTCGAATTCACTTTTGGGGATGGGGCCAATGATGCCGAAATGGTTGCGCGTGGGCTTCATGAACACGGGCACGGCACCCGTCATGATGATGGCGTGCAAGATGGACTTGTGGCAATTGCGGTCCACCACCACCACGTCACCCGGTGCCACGGTGTGGTGCCAGACAATCTTGTTGGAGGTGCTGGTGCCGTTGGTCACAAAGAAACAATGGTCGGCATTGAAAATGCGGGCCGCATTGCGCTCGCTCTCGCCAATGGCGCCGTTGTGGTCCAGCAGCTGGCCCAACTCTTCCACCGCATTGCACACGTCGGCCCGCAACATGTTCTCACCATAAAACTGGTGGTACATCTGACCCACGGGGCTTTTCAGGAAAGCCACGCCACCGGAGTGCCCCGGGCAGTGCCACGAATAGGAGCCGTCTTCCGCATAGTCGAGCAGCGCCTTGAAGAACGGTGGCTGCACGCCCTCCAGATAGCTTTTGGCCTCGCGGATGATGTGACGCGCCACAAACTCGGGCGTGTCTTCAAACATGTGAATGAAACCATGCAACTCGCGCAGGATGTCGTTGGGCAAATGGCGAGACGTTTTGGTCTCGCCATAGATGTAAATCGGCACGTCGGCATTCTTGCGGCGAACTTCGTCAATGAAGGCCCGCAAGTTGATGACAGCCGGGTCCAGATCGGGTCCGGGAGAAAACTCTTCGTCGTCAATGGACAAGATGAACGCACTGGCGCGGCTTTGCTGCTGTGCAAACTGAGACAGATCGCCGTAGCTGGTCACACCCAAAACCTCCAGCCCTTCGCTGACGATGGCATCTGCCAATGCGCGAATGCCCAAACCCGATGTGTTTTCGGAGCGGTAATCTTCGTCAATGATGACGATGGGGAAACGGAATTTCATGGGCTGATCGGGCTGTTCGCCAAAGAAAAGACAAAAGGATTGAAACAGTCGCAAAGTTTAAGGATAAAAAGACCCGCTGGAGGCACCGAGATCAGAATTCATCGAAAAACCTGCAAAGGGAGCTTACTCGTTGCTTGTGACAACAATTGCATGAGTAGCCCACAATGGGCGGTTTCAGCTGCTATAATTTAAGGCTTCGGAGCGGTGGATGAGTGGTTTAAGTCGCACGCCTGGAAAGCGTGTGTGGGTTAATAGCCCACCGCGGGTTCGAATCCCGCCTGCTCCGCCAGAAAATAAAAAAGCCTGCACATGTGCAGGCTTTTTTTCGTCTTGACGTTTCATGTCTTGGTGACCAAGACATGAACAAAATCCCCGATTGACTCGGGGATCGTGGTCAATCAACGAACCACAGCGATCTGTGAACGCTCGCCACCTTTGTAGGTGTACATGGTCAAAGCACCATTCTTGACGTCGCCTTTTTCATCAAAGGAGATGTCGCCGGTCACGCCTTTGTAAGTGATGCTCTTGAGTGCGGGCAGGTACTTGGCTGGATCAGCAGAGCCTGCGTTGACCATGGCAGTGGCCATGATCTTGACGGCGTCATAGACGTAAGGAGCGTACACCTGCACATCAGCGTTGTACTTGGCCTTGAAGTCAGCGCGGAACTTGTCCATGCCAACTTTCTGCTCGCCTTCGACACCACCGGCTTCAGCGCAAACCACCGCTTCGTCTTTCATGGCGTCGCCGGCCAATTTGGCCAATTCAGCTGTACAGATGCCGTCACCGCCCATGAATTTGGCTTGAATGCCCAAGGACTTCATCTGACGCAGCATCGGGCCAGCAACGGCATCCATACCGCCAAAGAACACGACATCAGGCTTCTTGGCTTTGAGCGTGGTCAGGATGGAGTTGAAGTCAGAAGCTTTGTCGGTGGTGAATTCGTGGCCCACGATGGTGCCGCCAGCAGCGGTAGCACCTTTTTTGAACTCTTCAGCCACACCTTGGCCATACGCGGTACGGTCGTCAATGACGGCAATGTTTTTACCTTTGAGGGTTTCCACAGCGTATTTGCCCAAGGTACCACCCAAGTGCACGTCGTCGGCCACCACACGGAAAGCACCTGCGTAACCTTGACGGGTGTACTTGGGGTTGGTGGCCGATGGGGAAATCTGAGGAATGCCAGCGGTGTTGTAGATTTGCGAAGCGGGAATGGTGGTGCCTGAGTTCAGGTGACCAATCACGCCGTTGACTTTGGCGTCAACCAGCTTCTGAGCAGCAGCGGTGCCTTGTTTGGGGTCGGCGGCATCGTCTTCAGCCAACAATTCGAATTTGACAGCCTTGTCGCCAATCTTCAGGCCTGCAGCATTGAGCTCTTCGATGGCCATGCGAGCGCCATTTTCGTTGTCTTTGCCCAAGTGGGCGATCGCACCACTGACGGGGCCGACGTGACCAATTTTGATCACTTGAACGTCAGCCACAGGGGCTTCTTTTTTGCCGCAAGCAGCCAAAACAACAGCAGCTACAGCGACAGCCACAACGGTCAATGAACGATTACCAGAAAATGTCATAGAAACTCCGAAGAATAAATTGCTTCAATCAAGCAACTTCTGAAGATACTTCAAAAACGACACCTTGTGGCTCAGGGAAAACCAAAATTCACATGAAGAAAATGGTTATAGGTGTCTATTTTGGTAACTTTCACTGCGCTTGCGCCAAAGTTCTTGAAGGGTTTGTTCCACCAATTGCGCCGTCAAGCGGTCCAACTCAGGCCGCAAGTTCTGAAGCAAGGTTCCTGACAAATCGAACAGCGCTTGTTTTTCTGCCATCCGGGCATCCAGTGCCAGCCCTAATGCCACTGGGAAAGTATCCACTTGCAGGCGTTCCGTCAGCAAAGGAATCGGCTCAGATGGCTGATGGGCGGCATTTTTTTCGATGCTGGTGGCGCTCATGTTTCAGACTTTTTTGAAAGATCGTGCTGTACCAGATCAAATCCCTGGGCTTTGTAATATTTCCACCGATTTCTCGCCTCTGAGCGGCCATGCTCGTCGTTGGCAACGACTTCGATCAAGCGTTCAAACAGTTCATAGGCCGCAGGCACTTGATCGCCCAAGTTGACCAAAACGGTCAAATCAGGCCTGTGCATGGCTTGTTCGCCCAAAAACAATGCGCTGGCTTCTTGCACCAAAGGCGGATCTTCAGCCGTGCAGTGCGCCAAAAACTCCGTCTCAGAAAAGGACCACAGCGCTTGATTCAAGCGTTGCAATGTGCTGTGTTCACCAAGAACACCAACTCGAAAGCCTTGCGACCGGGCCTTGCGCAACAAACGACAGGTGTGCACCAGACGTTCCTGGGTATTGAAATGAAATTCAATGCGCGTCATTCGGGGTATGCACTCAGACAGCTTGACTCAGTTCAAGCGGATTTTAGCTTGACCTTGGCTTTGGCTGACTTTTGAGGAGTCGTTTTGGCAGCGGACACCAAATACTGCAGGAGCAAACCCACAGGGCGACCTGTTGCTCCTTTTGCGGCGCCACTGCGCCAGGCTGTCCCAGCGATGTCCAGGTGCGCCCAGGCAAACGACTTGGCAAAGCGTTGCAAAAATTTGGCCGCAGTGACCGACCCCGCAGCACGTCCCGCCACGTTGGCAACGTCCGCAAATTTGGATTTCAAACCTTCGGCGTAGTCGTCGTCCAAGGGCATGCGCCAGCAAGCATCGCCAGACATTTCGCCGGCTTGGAAAATCTCTTGAGCCAGTGGGTCGTTGCTGGAGAACAAGCCTGAGCGGACCGCACCCAAAGCAATGACGCAAGCACCTGTGAGTGTGGCGATATCGATGACCGCCTGGGGTTTAAATCGCTCGGCATAGGTCAAGGCATCACATAGAACCAAGCGACCTTCTGCGTCGGTGTTGAGGATTTCAATGGTTTGACCGCTCATGCTGGTGACCACATCACCCGGTTTAACGGCCAGTCCGTCAGGCATGTTTTCAGTGGCTGGAATCAGCCCCACCACGTTGATGCTTGGCCGGATTTCGCCCAAAGCTTTGAAAACCCCCAAAACACTGGCTGCACCACTCATGTCGTATTTCATTTCGTCCATCTCAGGCGCTGGCTTGATGGAAATGCCGCCGGTGTCAAAAGTGATGCCTTTGCCAACCAACACAACGGGCGCTTGTGCTGCAGCGGCACCGTTGTAGCGCATCACGATAAAACGCAAAGGTTCGGATGCGCCTTGGGCCACCGCCATGAATGCCCCCATGCCCAATTTGGCCACTTCTTTGGGCCCAAGCACTTCACACTTGAATGAGCGACCGGTTGCGATGCTTTGAGCCGCTTGGGCCAGGTGTGCGGGGGTCGCGTGGTTGGCAGGACGATTGGCCCATTCTTTGGCCACTTCAATACCGCTGACCAAGGCCTGTGCATAAGCCACACTGTCCACAGCATCGGCTTGTACCGAGGCCAAACTGACTTGCACATGCTTGAGGCTGCGTAACTTGGGCTGACTTAAAGTAGTGGCATAACTGTAAGTGGCCTCAGCCAAGCTGACCAAGCCCGCTTGAATGCTTTGTGCCGGGCAATCTCCGACGATGTGAATGCCCAAATGCTTGATTTTGAAGGACTTCAAGCCAGACCAAGCGGCTTGCACGGCTGCACGAACGGCGGTAGGCGAATTTTCAGCACTGCAAACAATTACCACATGACGCGCTTTGATCTCTGGGTGCGCATAAAGCGCAAGCGTGCTGTTGGGCTTGAGCTCAAAGTCCCCCTTTTTGCAGGCTCCACTCAGAAGACGTGAAATGGGTTCTTTTGCTGTGGCGTCGGGCAAGGTGGCTGAAGGCCACAAAATCATCAAAGCGTCCAATTCGCTCTGAGATGTAGACAAGAGCGACCGCTTTTGGATTTCGAAGTTCATAATTGCGCTTTTCCTTTTTGCCAATGTTATTCCATTCCACCCTGCGCAAAGACCTTGCACGCAATTTTGGTGCTGCACTGGTGATTCTGGTGACCATTGTGATGACCATCACTTTGATCCGGACGCTGGGGCAAGCCAGTCGTGGCAGCGTCAACCCTTCCGATGTGGTGTTGGTCATGAGCCTGAGTGTCCTGGGGCAAATGACCACCATTGCCACTTTGAGTTTATTCATCACCGTCGTTGCAACCCTGTCGCGCATGTATGCAGACAGCGAAATGGTCATCTGGTTTTCCAGTGGCCGAGGGTTGGGCAACTTTATTCGACCCCTGTTTAGCTTCACTTGGCCCATTTTGACCATGATCGCCATGCTGGCATTGTTCATTTGGCCTTGGAGCAACCAGCAAATAGAAGACCTCAAGCAGCGTTTTGAAAAACGCAACGACGTTGAGCGGATTGCGCCGGGTCAGTTTCAGGAATCGGCTGGAGGCAATCGGGTCTTTTTTATCGACAAGGACAGCCCGGGACAGCAATGGGGCAACAATGTTTTTGTTTCCAGCCGAGATGGCAGCACTGAAAGTGTCACCACGGCAACCCAGGGTCGCATCGAATTGGTGGGACCTGACCGATTCTTGTTGCTTGAAAAAGGTCAACAATGGCTGACGCATGTGGTCAGCGGTGAAACCCGCTTGACTCAATTTGAAAAATACCAATTATTGATTGACTCCGGCCCCGTGGTGGCGGGCGATCGCAGCAACAGCCGCTTGAAATCCACACTTGAATTGATACGTGACTTTACCCCTGTTCACCAAGGCGAGCTGTCTTGGCGTCTGGGCTTGAGTCTTGCTGGCATCAATCTTGTTTTGGTCGCTTTGGCCATGTCGGCCGTCAATCCCCGAGCGGGTCGCAGCTACCATTTGGGTTTGGCTTTGTTTGTTTTTATTGCGTATTACAACTTGTTGAATGTGGGGCAAAACTGGATCTCCAATGGACGTGTGGGCTTTGGCGCTTACATGGTTCAACTGCATGGCGGTATGTTGCTGTTGGCCAGCATGTGGCTGACTTTGAGGCACTTGAACTGGACTTGGCGAAACTTGTGGTGCCTTTTTGCGCCGACTCGAGGTGTCGCATGAAAACGGTCCGTACCCTCTTGCATGGCGAAATTTTGCGTGCTGTTTTGTTTGTGTTGGCTGGTTTTTTGGCTTTGTTTTTGTTTTTTGACCTCGTTGACGAACTTCAAGCGTTGGACAGGTATGCAGCTCAAGGCTATCGCATGCAGCATGCCGTGTTGTTCATTGCGCTTAAAACGCCTAACCATCTTTATGAGTTGATGCCCATTTCCGTCTTGATCGGCAGCATTTTTGTGATGGCCCGTCTGGCACAAAGTTCAGAGTTTACGATCTTACGAACTGGGGGACTCGAACCATGGGCGGCACTGAGCATGCTTCTCAAACTCGGTCTGATTTTTGTGAGTTTGACTTTTTTCTTTGGTGATTACGCATCACCTTGGGCCGAACGTCAGGCCCAACAGATCAAAACCAAATTTCAGGGCAACTTGACAGTTGGCCAAACAGGTGCATGGCTCAAGGAAAAACAAGGTCAACATCAATTTGCAGTCAACGTGCGACGATTTGATGGCATTGCACACATGCAAGACATTCGCATTCATGCTTTCAACAGCGAAGGGCGTTTACTCTCGATCACCACTGCGGCAACCGGGGAAATCCTAGCAAACGAATGGCAATTGAAACAGGTTCTAGAAAAAACACTGCAACAAGATCCGCCGAGTGGCCTCGAAAGATACCAAGTTCAACAGCACACCCAGTTGGCATGGAAGACCAGGATCAGTGCGGACATGGTCGCTGCGGCGTTACTCAGCCCTGACACCATGAGCACATGGGATCTGTTCAATTACATGCGACATTTGTCCAGCAACAATCAAAATGCCCAGCGCTATGAAATTGAGTTTTGGCGCAAGGTTTTTTACCCATTGAGCTGTTTGGTGATGCTGGTGCTCGCCCTGCCCTTTGCATATTTGAACTTTCGTTCAGGACAAATTGCAGGCCACGTTTTTGGCGGCGTGCTTGCGGGAATCAGCTTTTCATTGCTCAACAATATTTTCAGTTTCATCGGCAATTTACAAAACTGGCAACCGTTGCTGACTTCTGCAGCACCGGCTTTGATTTACAGCGCCATATCCTTGGCTGCTTTTTGGTGGATGGTGCTCAGGCGATGACTCAAAAAGAAAACATCAAAGCAGGCGTGATCTTGTTTGCACATGGTTCGCGCGATCCACTTTGGAGACTGCCCATGGACGCGGTGGCTCGACGCATGCTGGAGCAACATCCCGATATCGCCGTGGCCTGCGCCTTTTTGGAGTTGACCCAACCGGACTTGCCTGAAACCGTTGAGCAGATGATGAAACAAGGCATTGAGCATTTGCGCATTGTTCCCATGTTTTTAGGCGTGGGACGTCACGCCAGAGAAGATTTGCCCTTGCTGGTCAAGGACTTGGTCCAAGCTTACCCCCAAATGGCCTTTGAGTTGATGCCGCCCATCGGCGAGCACCCCGCGATGACGCAGCTCATGGCCGACATTGCGGGTGGCTCTGGCAAGGATCAATAGACCCAACAAAGCATAATGGTGTGAATCAATATGACAATTAGCATATGAACCTTCACCAATTTCGCTTTGTTCAAGAGGCTGCTCGGCGCAACCTCAACCTCACTGAAACGGCCAAAGCGCTCCACACCTCTCAACCGGGTGTGTCCAAAGCCATCATTGAGCTTGAAGAGGAGCTGGGCATCGAAATTTTTGCCCGCCATGGCAAGCGACTCAAGCGCATCACGGAACCCGGTGAACAGGTGCTGCGCAGCATTGAACTGATTCTGCGTGAAGTCGGCAATTTACGCAAAATCGGTGACCATTACAGTGCCCAAGACAGTGGCACCTTGTCGATCGCCACCACCCACACCCAAGCGCGTTATGTTTTGCCTCTGCCCGTGGCCAAATTGCGCGAAAAATACCCCAAAGTCAACATCAGCCTGCACCAAGGTGCACCCGACCAAGTGGCAAAAATGCTGCTCGATGACACCGCCGAGATCGGCATCGCCACCGAATCCCTGTCGGCCTACGAAGACCTGGTGACCCTGCCCTGCTACGAATGGCAACACGTGCTGGTGCTGCCGCTGAACCATCCGCTTGCTGCAAAAACTTCACTGTCTTTGGAAGACATTGCCAGCGAACCACTCATCACCTACCACCCCTCATTCACTGGACGCAGCCGCATTGACCAAGCCTTTGCGGCCAAAAAAATCACCCCTCGCATCGCCCTGGAAGCCATCGACTCGGACGTCATCAAAACCTATGTGCGCTTGGGGCTTGGGATTGGTATCGTGGCCGAAATGGCCGTGCAGGACGACCCGGTCAAAGACTTGGCCGTGCGCCCCTTGGGTCAACTCTTGGGTATGAACGTGGCCCGAGTGGCCTTCAAGCGCGGGGCCTATTTGCGCCAATTTGTCTACCAATTTGCCGAACTGCTGAGCGATCGTCTGACCGCACCACTGATCGCCAAAGCCATGACCGGCCACGTCAACGATTACGAACTCTGAAGAACGCCTCATCCCTTTGCACATGAACGCCAACAGCCCCGCCCTCATTTCAAAAGCGCCCCACATGGGCACCACCATCTTCACCGTCATGTCGGCCTTGGCCGCCGAAAAAAAAGCCGTCAACCTCGGCCAGGGCTTCCCGGACTTTCCGTGTGACCCGCGGTTGACCGAGTTGGTGAACGACGCCATGGGTGAGGGCCTCAACCAGTACCCGCCCATGCCCGGTGTGGCCCCGTTGCGCGAAGCCGTGGCCACCAAAATCGAAACCCTCTACGGTCGACACTACAACCCGGCCACTGAAATCACCGTCACCGCCGGGGCCACACAAGCCATCTTGGCCATCATTTTGACCATCGTCCACCCCGGCGACGAGGTCATCGTGCTTGAACCCTGCTACGACAGTTACGTGCCCAACATCGAACTGGCCGGTGGCCGCGTGGTGCGTGTGCCTCTGATGCCGGGCAGCTTCAGGCCCGACTTTGACCGCATCCACGCCGCCATCGGCCCACGCACCCGCGCGATCTTGATCAACACCCCGCACAACCCCAGCGGCATGGTCTGGACGCGCGAAGAAATGCTGACCCTTCAAGAGATTCTGGCCCCCACCAACGTGGTGCTGATCAGCGACGAGGTCTACGAGCACATGGTTTATGCCCCGCTGCAGCACTGGAGTGCCGCGCATTTTGATGGCTTGGCTGCACGGGCCTTCATTGTCTCCAGCTTTGGCAAAACCTACCATGTGACGGGCTGGAAGGTCGGCACCGTGGCTGCCCCTGCTGCCTACACCGCTGAGCTGCGCAAAGTCCACCAATTCATGGTGTTCACCGTGAACACCCCCATGCAGCACGCCTTGGCCCGCTACATGGCCGACCCTGCGCCCTATTTGCAGTTGCCTGCGTTTTACCAACGCAAGCGTGACCTGTTTCGAGATGGCTTGGCGAAAACCCACTTCAAGCTGCTGCCTGGCGAAGGCACCTATTTCCAGTGCGCCGACATTTCGGAGCTGAAAGTGCCCGAGAAAAACTTGAGCGAAGCCGACTTTTGCCAATGGCTGACGGCCGAGATGGGCGTGGCCGCCATCCCCCTGTCGGCCTTTTATGGCAATGGCTTTGACCAAAAAGTCATCCGGTTTTGCTTTGCCAAAACCGACGAAACCCTGCACGCGGCACTGGACAAACTCAAAGGACTGTGAAGCCAAGAGGTGTGGGGTTGACGATGGCCCCAGCTCAAAAATCAGCCGCTGACCTGCTCATGACACACCTCAGTTCCCTCCAGATCAAAGCCAAGCACTTGGTCTGCGCTTGGGGCCTGCTGCTGTTGGCCGGCTGCAGCGCCACCACGCCCCCATCGCGTGTGGCTGTCATCGCCGACAAAATCACCCCCGCCCAAGTGCTGCAGGCCAGGCCCATGCACTTTGATTTGCCCGGTGGCGAAAGCCTGAGCGCACGGGTCTGGGCCACACCCACGCCCCGGCACATCGTGCTGGGCGTGCATGGCTTCAACGACTACAGCAAGGCCTTCGAGGCCCTGGCGCAGCACCTGGCGGGTGAACTCGGTGCCACGGTTTACGCCTACGACCAACGCGGCTTTGGGGCCAACCCAAAGCCTGGCATCTGGCCCGGCACAGACACGCTGCTGGCCGACCTGCGCCACATCGCGGCGCAATTGCGTGTTCGACACCCCGGCTTGCCGGTGACGGTCGTAGGCGAAAGCATGGGCGGCGCTTTGGTGTGGGTGGCAGCGGCTGAAACACCCGGTTTGATGGCCGACCACATTGTGCTCAAGGCCCCCGCCGTCTGGGGCGCGAACAGCATGCCCTGGTACCAGCGGCTCAGCCTGCAATTCATGAACGCCGTCGCCCCCGACATGGTGTTCACCGGTCGGGGCGTGCAGTCTTTGGGCATCACCCCCACCAACGACCCCGAGGTCTCGCGCGAACTTGGGCGCGATCCTCTCTTCATCAAAGCCACCCGCGTCAGCAGCTTGGCCGGGGTGACTCAGCTGATGGGCCGCGCCCAAAACCTCAGCACCTCGCCGCCACAGCCCAGCTTGGTGCTGTATGGCCTGCGCGACCGCATCATCCCGCCATCGCCCGTGTGCGACTGGCTGACCCACATGAACGCCGCAGGCGGCCCCAGCGCAGCGCTGGACTTTGTGGTCTATCCCGAAGGCTGGCACCTGTTGACGCACCAACTGCAAACCCGAGAAGTGCTGCAAGACCTGGAGCAGTGGTTACAACAAAGCCCACTGCCCAGGCGGCTAAGCCTGAAGCAAGCGCAAGACGCGGTGTGCACCCAACGCCGTTAAAAATTCGCTCGCTGCGGAGAGTTGATGAGGGGCGCGTACCACGCCCATCGCCCGTAGCTTATTGATCCGGCACGCTGAAGTTTGAAATCTGTGAAAAATCTCATCTCGTAGGTCGGTGGCTTCAGCCCCGACATTGCTGGCTTTGGCGCAGGCTGCATGTCGGGGCTGAAGCCGCCGACCTGCAAAATCGTTGACCCTTGAAAACTTCACAGGGCCGAAACAATAGGCTCCGGCACCCGAATGTGCGCTTGGCTTCTCGATCAAGCCTTCACAAGAACCTCACCATCAAGCACCACATCAGCCTCAATACACCATGGCCCACATCTCCAGGGGCGAGACCACCATGGCCTTCAAGGCCTGGGATTTGAGCCGCAAATCTCGGTCCTCGGTGACCACGAAGCAAGCCACATCTTGACCCTGAAAACGCTGCCCCAGATGCAGCTGGGCCTGCAGCGCCTCCAAAATCCGGCCGTCCGCCCGGTCGCTGCCCTGCCCGCCAGAAAACCACACCCGCAAGCTCGCGGTCTCGCTCCAGTGCTGGTCATCCGGGCCATCAAACACAATGTCGGCGCTGAGCAGTGGGTGCAGCTCGGTCAGGCGCTGCACCCGCTCGATCAGCAAAGCCCGAGCCCGCGCATTGGGCCCTTGTTCGGCAGAAAAATACTCGGCCCCAATCAAGGGTTTGAGCTTGGGCAGCAGGTTGTGCCCATCGATGATCAGCCGAATCGGCCGCGCATGGCGCAGCCCGTGCTCAAAATGCTGCTTGGGCGTGACAGGCGGGTGTTCGTCTTTGTGCACGCCAGTGGCCGGGTGGTGCAGGTCATAAATCTGCATGGCTCGCCTGTCCAGCGCATCGTAGGCCTGCTGGCACATGGCCATGCTCCAGGCTTCGGCCAGCATGCTGCGCTCGACCTGACGTTTTTTCTCCTGCAACTCGTCCATGTCGTGGATGGCCAGCAGCGCCTGCCCCAGTTGCCGAACGGGCTGACGCGTGGGCTGGATCGAGCTTTGCGCCAGCCGCGCCTGCAAGGCCTCAATGTGGGTGGCCAGCGTACGTTGTTCCTCGGCCAACTGAGGCAGGGGCCGCAAAGCCTCGGCCTGCGCCTCTTGCAGCGCCGCCAGCAAGCGCTGTGCCTCGGCCAGTTGCTGCCCCAAGGCGCTGCGCGTGCCGAAACGCTTGTCCTCTTGCGCCTGCCGCGCCAGCAATTGCCGGGCCCGCTCCAGCGGATCGGCCTGGTGTGACACCGGCAAGGTCAAGGCCTCACTGGCCGTCAGCCACGGCGCCATGCGCTTGTTCAACCCATCGGCAATGCCCTGCGCCACCCGCACACGCCAATCGCCCTCCACCTCGGCCAGCCGCGCACGCGCTGCCTTGAGTTGCTCGTCGAGTGCCTGCACGTCCTTGCTCAGCTTGTCGCGCTGGCGCATCAGGCCATCGCGTTCGTCCTGCAATTCGTTGCGCTCGCGCTGCACCTGCTTGAACAAAGAACTGGCCCGGATCTCGCGCTCGGCTTGTTCGCGGCTTTGGGGCTGCGCCGCCGCAGCGGCGGGTAACTGGCGCGTGTTGGGGCGGGCTGTGGGCGGCTCGTAGGGCACATCTGCCAGCACCGGCTGCAGCACCGTCAGCAAAGGCTTGAAGCGCTGTTTGAAAGTTTCTCCCGTCTTGGGCTTGCCCAGCTTGGATTTGGTGTGGGCAGGAGCGCACGATTGGGCCAAGGCCCGCACCGAATCGCGCTCATCGAGCCACATCGCTGCCAGCACCGGCACCCTGCCAAATCGCTCCATCAAGGCCGCCAAACCCTGCTCAATCGCCTTGTCGCTCAGCACCGCCACCAGCGGCTCGGACAAAGTGGCGCTTCTGAGCAACTCCAAAACCAAAGGCGGCAGCGTTTTGAGCTGCATCTTGGCCAACACGCGTTGGCGCAGCAAATCGGTGTTGGGCTTGTCTTGCTTCAGGCCCTGCATCAGCTCGGGCAACTGTTTGGCACCCGCCACCAAATCACTGTCGGGCATGGCCTGCACAGCGCTTTTCAAATGGTCCAACACTTCGGCATCCAGGCCCTGCCAAATGGCCACCCAATCGGGCGAAGTGCCATGGGGGCCAAGGGCTTGGGGTGGCTGCGGCGCGGGGAATAAGTGGTTTTCTGCGTTCATGGATCGGGCGATCTTCTCACGCGCTCCTCGCGAGTGTCTTGAAGACCATCCATTCCAAAGGGCCTCGTCCAAACGCTGTGGTGCTGCGTCCCAGGCTTGGCACTGCACTCAAACCGCACTCGCAGCGACAACGGTGACCGTGGCCGATGTCACCCGCCTGGATTTTTGAAATGATCGTCCAATTTCATGAACGCTCGGTTTACAGTCAGTCAATGCGCCTGCACCCATTTGAAGCCAGATTTTTTCAAGTGTTTGCAAGGACAACCTTTCTTCAACCTCTGCGATTGTCTGCCGATGACGCCACACCTGACCACGGCCTTGCTTGTATGGAGCCTGCTGATGCCCACCGCTGTGGCCCAGCGCATGTTTGACAGCAGCGGGCGTGCATTGGGGCGGGTGGATGCCGAACGTTTTTACAACGGATCGGGGCAGCAGTTAGGCCGGGTGGACGGCGAGCGCATTTATGACGCTTCGGGCCGGCAGCTGGGCCGCATCGATGGCACCCGCGTCTACAGCGCCTCGGGCAGCCAGATTGGACGCATTGATGGTGAACGGCTTTACAGCGCTTCGGGCTCGCTCATGGGGCGCATCGATGGCGATCGGCTGTACGATGCATCGGGTCGACCCATTGGCCGCGCCGATGGGCTTCGGCGAACGCAAATGATCGTGTTTTTTTATTTTTTCATGTGAGACCTTGGCCATGACTGTTCGAGAAATCCTCAAAATGGGCGATGTGCGTTTGCTGCGCATGGCCGAACCCGTGACCGCCTTTGAGACCCCTGAGCTGCACGCGTTGATCGCTGACATGCAAGACACCATGGCCAGTGTCAATGGCGCAGGTTTGGCGGCGCCGCAAATAGGGGTGAACCTTCAAGTGGTGATTTTTGGCAGCTCAAGCGTGAACCCGCGCTACCCCGGCCGTCCTCTGGTGCCGCGCACGGTGCTGATCAACCCGGTGATCACGCCGATGGATGCTGCGCAGGAAGAAGATTGGGAAGGTTGCCTGTCAGTCCCCGGCATGCGGGGTGTGGTGCCTCGCTGGTCGCGCATACGTTACACAGGGTTTGACGAACAAGGCACACCCATCGTCCGCACCGTCGATGGTTTTCATGCCCGTGTGGTGCAGCATGAATGCGACCACTTGATCGGCAAGCTTTATCCCATGCGGGTGCGTGACTTCAACCGGTTTGGCTTCACCGAGGTGCTTTTCCCGGAAATCAGCGCGGCTGAAGACGATTGAAGCTCAGGGTTTTTGCCCCGCCAACAACAGCGCCAAACCTTCATCGCCAAGAACGGGCACACCCAGCGCTTGTGCCTTGTCAAGCTTGCTGCCCGCTTCGGCACCAGCCACCACATAGTGGGTTTTTTTGCTCACTGACCCTGCCACTTTGGCACCCAAGGCTTCCAGTTTTTCCTTGGCTTCGTCGCGGCCCATGCTCTGCAAAGTGCCCGTCAACACCACGGTGATGCCTGCCAAGGGCATTTCGGTGGGGGCCAAAGCCTCACCTTCTGCCCAGTTCAAACCGGCATCGCGCAAGGCCTGGACCACTTCTTGGTGATGAACCTGGTCAAAAAAGGTGCGAATGCTGTGCGCCACCACCGGGCCCACATCGGCCACTTGCAACAAGGCATCTTCACTGGCCGCCATGACGGCGTCGAGCTGCCCAAAATGGCGGGCCAATTCTTTGGCCGTGGCCTCGCCCACATGGCGAATCCCCAAACTGAACAGAAAACGCCCCAAAGTCGTGGTTTTGGATTTCTCCAAGGCCTCCAAAAGGTTGAGCGCTGATTTTTCGGCCATGCGGTCCATGCCCGACAAGGTTTCCAATTGAAGGTGGTAGAGGTCGGCCAAGGTTTTGACATGGCCCGCATCAACCAGTTGATCCACCAATTTGTCACCCAAGCCATCCACATCCATCGCCCGGCGGTGGGCAAAGTGCCAGATGGCCTGCTTGCGTTGAGCGCTGCAAAACAGTCCCCCCGTGCAACGGTGGTCCGCTTCGCCCTCTTCCCGTTCGGCCAGACTTCCACAAACAGGGCAGTGGTCGAGCATGGTGAACTGCGGCGCATCAGGGGGGCGTCGCTCCAGGACCACCGACACCACTTCCGGGATCACATCCCCCGCACGCCGCACGATGACCGTGTCGCCTACTCGCACATCTTTGCGGCGGGCCTCTAATTCGTTGTGCAAAGTGGCATTGGTGACCGTCACGCCACCGACAAACACCGGGTTGAGTTTGGCCACGGGCGTGAGCTTGCCGGTACGCCCCACCTGGACATCAATGGCCAGCACGGTGGTCATTTCTTCTTGTGCAGGGTATTTGTGCGCCACCGCCCAACGCGGCTCCCGGGTCACAAAACCCAATCGCGTTTGCAGTGCCAGATCGTCCACTTTGTAGACCACGCCATCGATGTCATAAGGCAAAGCGTCGCGCTCGGCGGCAATGCGCTGGTGGAATGCCACCAAACCAGATGCGCCCTGCACACGAGAGGTTTGTTGGGCAACCGGAAAGCCCCAGGCCTTGAGTTGCATGAGCATGGCGTAGTGGGTGGTCCATGTCGGCCCCCCTTCAGACGATGGGGTCATGTCGCCCAGTCCATAGGCAAAAAAACTCAGTGGCCGTTCGGCCGCGATGTTGGAGTCGAGTTGACGCACCGCGCCCGCTGCGGCGTTGCGCGGATTGACAAAGGTTTTTTCGCCCTTGGTGCCGGCTGCAATGCGCTGGCGTTGGCGTTCATTGAGTGCTTCAAAGTCATCCCGGCGCATGTAAACCTCGCCGCGCACTTCCAGCACTGCAGGCGCATCGGCAGGCAAGCGCAAAGGGATTTGTCCAATGGTGCGGATATTGGGTGTGACTTCTTCGCCCGTTTCACCATCGCCCCGAGTGGCCGCTTGCACCAGCACACCTGCTTCGTAGCGCAAACTCATGGCCAATCCGTCGAACTTCAATTCACCCACATAGCTCACTGGCGGCTCGGTTTCGGCCAAGCCCAGCTCTTTGCGAATACGGGTGTCAAAGGCTTCGGCACCGCTGGCCTCGGTATCGGTTTCGGTGCGAATGCTGAGCATGGGCACGCGGTGTGTGACCTGCTGAAAAGCGTCCAACACCGCCCCGCCTACGCGTTGCGTGGGTGAATCCGGCGTCAGCAGCTCGGGATGTGTGGCCTCGAGGGCTTGAAGTTCCCTAAAAAGCCGGTCGTATTCGGCATCGGGTAACTCAGGGGCGTCAAGCGTGTAGTAAGCGTGCGCATGGTGGTGCAGCAAGTCACGCAACTGTTGGGCTCTGAGTTGTGGCGAGACAGTATCCGAGCGGGGGGCTGACTCGGTCATCGGCTCGTCCGAAAACAAGTCAAAATTTGAGGTGCTCATCCATCCACACCCTCAAGAAAACAAGCGACGCGCTTGTGGCGAGCCTGCAGACAGTTCACGGGCATTGAGCGCCTCGTAAAGCACCTGCAAATCACTGGCAATTTGGTCAAGCGCCATCTCGTTCAGGACTTGCCCATCACCGTCGGTGATCACACCTTCCATGTTGTCGGCCAGTGAGCGAGCCACTTCACGCATGCGTTCAAAAGGACGATCTTCAAAAGCAATTTGGGGAACATCCAAGCTCAACGTGAACTCACGGATGGCCGACAAAGCTGGGTCTTCAGCCATCGCTGCTTGCGTGTCAAAACTCAATGACAGCAAGGGGACCCCGACTTGCTCAGAAGACAACACCATGCGCCCAGGGATCAGGCCCATCACAAAGCCCAGGCGTGCTGCATGTTGCTGGATGTACCCTGAGCTCCAGGCGGCCGACCGTGCACATAGCGTAAAACTCAATTGGACGTCATGTGCACTGGCGAATTGATCGAGTTCGCGACCACGGGCCACTTCTTCCATCATGTCACTGAAATGGGCAGTCCCACCAATCGCATCCGCAAAAGCTTGTGTTTTAACAACAAACTCAGAAAATTCGATGTCATTGAGTGCACCAACCCGATTGGCCAACTGTACGCCAGCTTGAAAACTGACATAGCGTTTGCCAAGTTGAATGGGCTCCCACTGACCATAAAGCTGACAACATCCCTCAATATGAAAGGCTTTGGTGCCCACTCGACGCGTTGGCGGCAAGGCGGCCAATACGGATTGTGCCGAGACAGCTTGTTCCACTTCAATGTTCGAGATCACATCAATCAAGGCATCCAAATGGGGTTTTTTTTCAACCGGCGACAAAGCGACAAAATCAGTGGTCAAAACAGGTTCAATCGCCTGTTTGTCGGCAAATGAACCGTCGGGATGCAGTCCCGTCGGCTCTGTGAGAGGTTCGGCCTGTTTGGGTGTATTTTGACGCGAAGTCCAATAGTTGTAGGCCACCACAGCCACCACCGTCAGCCCACCAATGGCGGCCAAACTCACTTGCAAAGAACTCAAAGAATCCGCCATAACTTCCTCAGGCCACGTCGGCCAATGACGCTGCGGACTCCATGTCCACAGCCACAATGCGGGAAACGCCCTGCTCTTGCATGGTCACACCAATCAACTGCTCCGCCATCTCCATGGCGATCTTGTTGTGGCTGATGAACAAAAACTGGGTTTCCTTGCCCATGCCCTTGACCAACTTGGCATAGCGCTCGGTGTTGGCATCGTCCAGCGGTGCGTCCACCTCATCGAGCAAACAAAAAGGTGCCGGATTGAGCTGAAAAATCGCAAACACCAAGGCAATTGCAGTCAGTGCTTTTTCGCCACCTGAAAGCAGGTGGATCGTCTGGTTCTTTTTGCCTGGAGGCTGAGCCAGCACTTGGACACCCGCATCCAGAATCTCATCACCCGTCATGACCAGGCGGGCATTGCCGCCCCCAAATAACTCAGGAAACATCCGACTGAAGTGCTCGTTGACGATTTTGAACGTGCCGCCCAGCAGTTCACGCGTCTCGGCATCGATTTTTCGAATAGCGTCTTCCAGCGTGTTCATGGCATCGGTCAGATCGGTGCATTGTGAATCCAGGAACACCTTGCGCTCTCGCGAGCTGGTCAACTCGTCCAGAGCCGCCAAATTGACAGGCCCCAAAGCTGTGATTTCTCGGTGAATGCGGTCGATTTCACCCTGCAGACCCGTCACGCGCACGGAACCCACTTCAATAGACTGCGCCACAGCTTGCAAATCTGCTTGGGCATCGGCCAACAATTGGCTGTATTGCTCCAAACCCAAACGGGCCGCTTGCTCTTTGAGTTGCAGGTCACTGATGCGTTGGCGCAAAGGGTCTAGTTCACGTTCAAAAGTGACTTTTCGCTCATCACTGGCACGCAATTTGGCCGTCAAATCATCGTAAGCGCTGCGGCAAGCTCCCAACGCTTGCTCACGATCGAGTTTGATGGCCAGCACGTTTTGCAGTCCTGCTTGAGCGGCTGCGTCGGTCAAACGACTGAGTTCATCGCGAGCGCGTTGTGTTTCGGCCTCGATGCCGGCCACTTGTTGCTGGGCGGTGTCGATGGTGCGTTGGAGTTCCGCGCGACGTGCATCCAGGCTGCGTTGAGAAAACTGGGCTTCTTGGGCTCGGCGTTCCAAGCTGCGCTGTTGCTCGCGGCACTCAGAGAGTTTGCGCTCGCAGGCCATCACGCGCTCGTCCAATTGTGCATGGCGCTCTTGCGTGTCGGCCAACTGCATGTCGAGTTCTTCAAAACGGGCCTCGGCCGTCACACGACGCTCCTGCAACTCGTCAAGCAAGGCCTCAACTTCGGCCAGGTCGTTGCTGATTTGTTCACTGCGGGCACGTGTTTGGGCCACCAACTGAGACAGCCGCAGGGTTTCCACTTGCATCTCGTGTGTACGCGACTGACTTTCACTGGCTTCGCGACGCACGCTGATCAAGCGCTGAGAGGCATCGGCGTAGGTGGCCTCTGCGCGCACCAAAGCGCTGCGGCTTTCCTCTGAAATCAAGGTCTGGGCCCGCAGTTGCTTTTCAAGGTTGTCAATTTCTTGTGCACGCGCCAGCAAACCTGCTTGCTCGGAATCCTGCGCATAGAACAACACACTGTGGGTGCTCACGGCATGACCCGCTTGCACATACAAGGTCTCGCTTGGCTGAAGTTCGCTGCGCCAGGCCAAGGCGTCTTCCATGTGTGGGGCGGTCAAGCAACCGTGTAACCAGTCGGTCAACAAGGCAGACAAACCCGCATCGTGCACGCGCAAATGATCGGACAGGGGTTTGCAACCGGTGGGCAAACCGCTGCGGGGTGTGGCTTTGGAGGCCAAAGGCGAGGTGAAAAAAGCCAGCTTGGCCGGCGGTGCATCCAGCGCAAAGGCTCGCACCATGTCCAGTCGCGACACTTCGAGGGCTGACAAGCGTTCACGCAAGGCCGATTCGAGCGCATTTTCCCAGCCTGGCTCGATCTGAATGCGACGCCAAAGGCCCTCCAAACCGTCCATGCCATGTTTGGCCAGCCAAGGCTTGAGCTTGCCATCGGTGCGCACCTTTTCTTGCAAGGCTTTGAGGGCCTCTATGCGAGCACGCAAATCGGCCAACTTCGACGACTCTTGGTTCAGTGCTGCTTGACGCTGGCGACGATCTTCGTCGAGGGCAGGCACAAGTTCCTGCAATTCATGCAAACGGGCCTCAGCCTCTTGCATCAAAGCTTCAGCCTCGGCCACTTGATCTTGCAAATGATTCAAACGCGCTTCGTCGGGGGCAGCCAGTGCATTGCGGTCCGTCAAAAGGCGCTCACGGCGCTGGTCGAGTTGGCGCGATTGTTCCTGAATGTTTCGCTGATCGGCGGCCAACACGCCAATTTGCTGCTGCACTTGAACCACTGTGGCCCGTTGGGCCGTGGCATCGTTTTGGGCTTTGCGCAAGCTTTCCTCAAGATCAGGCAAAGCCATGGCTTGGTCTTCGACCTGCGCAGCCAATGTCAAACTTTGGTCTTCGGCCATGACCGCTTGCTCGGCCAGTGTTTCGAGTTCGGCTTGTGCGTCCAGGCTGCGTGTGCCCCATTGCGCGGTTTGCTCCAAAAGTTGTTGCAGTCGCTGTTCGGCACGTTGTCGGCCTTCGACCACATAACGAATTTCGGCCTCCAGACGGCCCACCTCCGCACTGGCCTCGTACAAAGCCCCTTGCGCTTGATTGACTTGGTCGCCCGCCGCGTAATGGGCCTGACGGATCGTCTCCAAATCGGCCTCGACATGGCGCAAATCGGCCATGCGTGACTCCAAAGCGTTGACCGCCTGATCCACATCCGCCTTCATGCGAGCTTGGTCGGCCTCGGCGTCACGCCGTTTTAAAAACCACAGCTGGTGCTGCTTCAAGGTGCTGTCGGCCTGCAAGCGGTTGTATCGGTGAGCCACTTCGGCTTGTTTTTCCAGTTTCTCCAAATTGGCATTCAACTCCCGCAAGATGTCGTCAACGCGGGTTAAATTTTCACGCGTGTCCGACAGGCGGTTTTCCGTCTCGCGGCGGCGCTCTTTGTATTTGGAAACGCCAGCGGCCTCCTCCAAAAACAAGCGCAGCTCTTCGGGGCGCGACTCAATGATGCGACTGATCGTGCCTTGTCCAATGATGGCGTAAGCGCGTGGACCCAAGCCCGTTCCCAGAAACACGTCCTGAACGTCACGACGGCGCACGGGCTGGTTGTTGATGTAATAACTGCTGTTGCCGTCGCGGGTCAGCACACGCTTGACGGCGATCTCGGCAAACTGGCCCCACTGCCCCCCGGCACGGTGATCGTCGTTGTCAAACACCAACTCGACACTGGCCCGACTGGCAGGCTTTCGGGTGGTGGTGCCATTGAAAATCACGTCCTGCATCGATTCGCCGCGCAATTCGGAGGCCTTGGACTCACCCAGCACCCATCGCACCGCGTCCATGATGTTGGATTTGCCACAACCGTTCGGGCCCACCACCCCGACCAGCTGCCCGGGCAGCAGGAAGTTGGTGGGTTCAGCAAACGATTTGAAGCCGGAAAGTTTGATGGAGTTGAGACGCACGGTGGTCTGATCGATCCAAGGAAAAGCTAAAAAAACAGAAGGTCTTGCGAGAATTCGTCAAGAAGTCACCAAAACTCGCAAAAAACCACGAATCAAAGAACTCAATCTCCGATCCCGAATAATCTTAGATGTTAACTCAGCCATCACCCTCATTGGGGCCCTTGGGGAGCCATGCTCAGCAAATCTGTGTGCGCGATCCAACCTCGGCCTTCCTTCTTTTGTGCACTGTGCTGTGATGAACCCCTTGCGCCCACTTCATCAATTGCCAGGCTGGCAGCCTGCCGAATGCATTGGCACGATTTCATCCCGGATAATCGGGGGATGAATCCCCTTCTCGCCAAGCTGAAACCCTATCCTTTTGAACGGCTCAAACAGCTGTTCGCCAGCGTCACGCCCAACCCAGCCCTGCGCCACATCAGCTTGGGCATTGGCGAGCCCAAGCACGCCACGCCCGCCTTCATTCAGGAAGCGCTCAAGGCGTCGGTGGCCAACGGCTTGTCGGCCTACCCGGCCACAGCGGGCGAGCCTGCTTTGCGAAAAGCCTGCGCGGCCTGGCTGCAAACCCGTTACCAGCTGGTGCTCGACCCCGCCACGCAGGTGTTGCCGGTGAATGGTTCGCGCGAAGCCCTGTTTGCCCTGACGCAAACCGTGATCGACCCGACCCGCCCAGGCGCCACGGTGGTCAGCCCCAACCCCTTCTATCAAATTTACGAAGGCGCGGCCTTGCTCTCTGGCGCTGAGCCTTATTACGTGCCCAGCGACCCTGCGCGTAACTTTGCCAACGACTGGGACAGCGTGCCGGCCGATGTCTGGGCCCGCACGCAGCTGTTGTTTGTCTGCTCACCCGGCAACCCTACGGGCGCGGTCATGCCGCTGTCGGAATGGGAAAAGCTGTTTGCCCTGTCGGACCAGCATGGTTTCGTCATCGCATCGGACGAGTGTTACAGCGAGATTTATTTCCGCGAAGAAGCGCCCTTGAGCGGCCTGGAAGCCGCCCACCAGCTGGGCCGCACCGACTTCAAGCGCTTGATCGCCTTCACCAGCCTCAGTAAGCGCAGCAATGTGCCTGGCCTGCGCAGCGGCTTTGTGGCGGGTGACGCAGCCATCATCAAACAATTTTTGCTCTACCGAACCTACCACGGCAGCGCCATGAGCCCCGTGGTGCAAGCCGCCAGCGTGGCCGCTTGGAGCGACGAGGCCCATGTGGTGGACAACCGCAACCAATACCGCACCAAGTTCGCCCAAGTCACGCCCGTGCTGGCCGAAGTGCTGGATGTGAAGCTGCCCGACGCCAGTTTTTACCTCTGGGCGGGCGTGCCCGCTGGCTGGCAAGGCGACGACGCTGCATTTGCCCAAGCGCTTTATGAAGCCGAACACGTCACCGTGCTGCCCGGCAGCTACTTGGCCCGAGACTTCAAGGGCAGCAACCCTGGCCAAGGCCGCATCCGCATGGCCTTGGTGGCGGAAACCGCCGAGTGCCTCGAAGCGGCCGAGCGCATTGCCCGCTTTGTACGTACCCACCCCAACAAGGCTTGAGTATGACCACCTGTCACGACACCCTGCGCCTGGCCGAGCAACTGATCGCCCGCCCCTCCGTCACGCCCGAAGATGCGGGCTGCATGGATGTGATCACCGATGCTTTGAAGCCTTTGGGCTTTGTCTGCGAATTCATGGACTCCGGTCCCGACACCTTCCGCGTGCGCAACCTGTGGGCCAAACGTGCAGGTACTTCGGGCCAGACCCTGGCCTTTGCCGGGCACACCGATGTGGTGCCCACCGGGCCGCTCGCGCAATGGGACAGCGACCCCTTCACCCCCACCCACAAGGACGGCAAGCTGTTCGGGCGCGGCGCGAGCGACATGAAAACCTCGCTGGCGGCCATGGTCGTGGCGGTGCAAGAGTTTCTGGCGGCCAACTCCCACCCGGCATTGGGCATCGCCTTTTTGCTGACCAGCGACGAAGAAGGCCCCGCACTTGACGGCACGGTGGTCGTCTGTGAAAAGCTCCAGGCCCGTGGCGACGCACCTCAGTTTTGCATCGTGGGCGAACCCACCTCGGTGCAGCAGACCGGCGACATGATCAAGAACGGCCGACGCGGCACCCTGAGCGGCAGGCTCACCGTCAAAGGCGTGCAGGGACACATTGCCTACCCGCACCTGGCCGACAACCCGATCCACCGCCTCGCGCCTGCGTTGGCCGATCTGGTGGCCATCCGCTGGGACGAAGGCAATGCCTTTTTCCCGCCCACCAGCTGGCAAGTGAGCAACATCCACGCGGGCACGGGCGCGAGCAACGTGATACCGGGCGACTGCGTGGTCGACTTCAACTTCCGCTTTTGCACCGAGTCCACGCCCGAAAGCCTTCAGCAGCGGCTGCAAGCGGTGCTCGACCAGCACGGTCTGAAGTACGAGCTGGAATGGACTCTGGGTGGTCGGCCATTTCTGACCACGCCTGGCACTTTGGTCCAAGCGATTGAGCAAGCCATCACCGACGAAACCGGACTGAAGACCGAGCTGTCCACCACAGGCGGCACCAGCGACGGCCGATTCATTGCGCAAATTTGCCCGCAAGTCATCGAATTCGGCCCGCCCAACGCGACCATCCACAAAGTGAATGAGCATGTGGCGCTGGCTGACATCGCGCCGCTCAAAAACATCTACCGCCGCACGCTCGAACAACTCAACGCGGGCTTGTCTGCATGAGTGCTTCAACTCTTTTAGGGCTGATCGAACAAGCCACCGAACGGCTAAAAGCTGCGGGCGTGGCCTTTGGTCACGGCACCCAGAGCGCTTTTGACGAAGCCGTCTGGCTGGTGCTCTGGCGTCTGGGCCTGCCACTGGACACCGATCTCGACGAGGTGGCCGATCAAGCCGTCACAAGTGAGCAGCAATCGGCCTGCGCTGCACTGATCGAAGAGCGCATCGGCACCCGCAAGCCTGCGGCTTACCTGACACGTGAAGCCTGGCTTCAGGGGGTGTCGTTTTACATCGACGAACGCGCCATCGTGCCACGCAGTCTGATCGCCGAGGTGCTGGCCGACGGCACCATCGACGCTTGGTTGAGTGACCAGACGCGGCATGTGTTGGACTTGTGCACTGGCAACGGCAGCTTGGCCGTGCTGGCGGCACTGGCTTGGCCCGAGGTGCAGGTCACTGGGGTCGACATTTCTGATGACGCCCTGGCCGTGGCCGCCATCAACATCGAGCGTCACGACCTGAATGAGCGCGTCAAACTGCTGCACAGCGATGGATTATCCGACGCGCCTGGCCCTTTTGACCTGATTCTCTGCAACCCGCCTTACGTGTGCCAGGCCAGCATGGATGCCCTGCCTGCCGAGTACCTGGCTGAACCCGAATTGGCTCTGGCTGGCGGTACAGACGGCATGGACTTTGTGCGTCAGCTTTTGCGAGATGCGCCATCGCACATGAGCGAACACGCCGTGCTGGTGCTGGAAATCGGCCACGAACGCGAACACTTTGAAGCAGCCTTTCCTCAGGTGGAGGCCGCCTGGCTGGACACCAGCCAAGGAGAAGACCAAGTGCTGCTCATCACCCGCTCGGCTTTGCAGGCGCTGAACGCCGCATGAGTGCTTTACCCACTTTTGAGCAGATTCGCGTCGAGCAAACTGCGCATTGGGATGCGTTTGTGGCCTTGATGCGCGAGTACGCGAGTAGCGACCTGAACAACCCGGGCCTGAGTTCCATTCACGGTGACATGCTTCACCCTCAAGAACGGTATTCAGGCGCAAATGGACAAGCTTGGCTGATTCAGTGTGCTGCGCAATGGGTCGGCTGCGGCGCATTCACGACCACCCGCGAAACCGGGCTTGCTGAACTCAAGCGACTGTATGTGCGTCCGCCCTTTCGTGGCCTTAACGCGTCGCGACAACTCACGCTGCATCTGATCAAACAGGCCCGTGCAGCAGGTTTTACCCGCATGGGGCTGAGCACCTGGCGCAGCAACACCGTGGCTTTAGCTCTCTACGAACGCATGGGTTTTACCGCCATCCCTGCATTCAAAAATCACCCGGACCCTGATCTGGTTTACCTTGGCATGAACTTGACAGCGCTGGACGCGGTCACCCCACACACCCCATGATTGTTCTTAAAAACGTGACTCTCCGCCGTGGCACCAAAGTGCTGCTCGACCAAACTTCGGTCACCCTCAACCCCGGAGAAAAAGTCGGCTTGGTTGGACGCAATGGTGCGGGCAAGTCCACCTTGTTTGCGCTGTTCAACGGTACCCTGCACGAGGACGGCGGTGACTTTGACATGCCCAAAGCCTGGCGCATGGGTCAGGTTGCGCAGAACATGCCCGAGACGGACCAGCCTGCCAGTGAGTTTGTGCTGGAAGGAGACACCCGCCTGGCCGAGTTGCGCCAACGCTTGGTGGCGGCGGAAGCCAGCGGCGACGGCATGGAAATGGCCCACGTTTATACGGACCTCGCCGACGCGGGCGATCACGACGCCCTGCCCCGCGCAGAAGCCTTGATTTTGGGCCTGGGCTTTCGGGTGGATGAACTCAACAACCCGGTCAACAGTTTTTCGGGCGGCTGGCGCATGCGCTTGCAACTGGCCCGGGCACTGATGTGTCCGTCCGACATCCTGCTGCTGGATGAACCCACCAACCACTTGGACTTGGACGCCCTGGTCTGGCTGGAAGCCTGGCTGCAGCGCTATGCGGGCACCATGATCGTGATCAGCCACGACCGCGAATTTTTGGACGCGGTCACCAATGTCACCCTGCACATCGACCATGCCAAACTGACGCGTTATGGCAGCAACTACAGCGGCTTTGAAATTTTGCGCGCCCAACAAATGGAGCTGCAACAGGCGTCATTTGCCAAGCAGCAGGACAAAATTGCCCACCTGCAAAAATTCATCAACCGCTTCAAAGCACAAGCCAGCAAGGCCAAACAGGCACAAAGCCGCGTCAAGGCGCTCGAACGCATGGAAAAAGTGGCCCCTCTGCTGGCCGATGCCGAATTCACCTTTGGCTTCAAAGAACCCAACAACCTGCCCAACCCGATGCTCGCCATCAGTGAAGCGAGTTTTGGATACATGGTGGACGATGAACCCAAATCCATCTTGCAAAACGTCAGTAAATCGGTTCTGGCCGGGCAACGCATTGGCATTTTGGGTGCCAACGGCCAAGGCAAATCAACCCTGGTCAAAACCATCGCCCGCACCATGCCCCAACTGGCAGGCACGCTGACCGAGGGCAAGGGGCTGAACATTGGGTACTTTGCTCAGCAAGAACTCGATGTGCTGCACCCGCAAGACAACCCACTCGAGCACATGATCCGCCTGGCCAAAGAGCTGGGGCCCAACAGCGGTGAGCCCAGTCGTGAGCAGGATTTGCGCA
This sequence comes from Comamonadaceae bacterium PBBC1, assembly GCA_002256145.1. GTDB lineage: Bacteria > Pseudomonadota > Gammaproteobacteria > Burkholderiales > Burkholderiaceae_C > Limnohabitans_A. Next base: position 79,543 of record NKIP01000010.1, on the reverse strand, counting down.
ATTACCTGGGGACCTTCAACTTCAGTGGCGACATGGTCAAGCAAGCCGTGGGCACCATGAGCGGCGGTGAAAAAGCCCGCCTGGTGCTGGCCATGATCGTGTGGCAGCGCCCCAATTTGCTGTTGCTGGACGAACCCACCAACCACCTGGACCTGGCGACGCGCGAGGCGTTGTCCATGGCGCTCAACGAGTTCGAAGGCACCGTCATGCTGGTCAGCCACGACCGCGCTTTGTTGCGTGCCGTGTGTGACGAGTTCTGGATGGTGGGCCGGCGCAAGGTCGAGCCGTTTGACGGCGACCTGGACGACTACCAGAAGTATTTGCTCGAAGAGTCAAAACGCCTGCGAGAAGCGGTCAAAAATGCCGCAAAAAATGGCCCCACAGAACCCTTGGCCGTGGTCGTCGAGATGCCCAAGCCAGCACCCGTGGCTGCGGTCCACAGCCCGGCCACACCGGCGCTGAGCAGCGCTGAACAACGCAAACAAGACGCGCAACGGCGTCAGCAACTGGCCGCACAAACACGACCCCTGAAAAAAGAGCTGGAGCAAATCGAACAGCGCATGGCCGGCATCGAAACTGAAAAGAGCGCTCTGGAGCATTTGCTGAGCCGACCTATGCCCGCGGCTGAAATTGCAGATGCGGGTCGCAAACTCAAAGCTCTTGGCGATGAGTTCTCGGCCATGGAAGAACGCTGGCTAGAGCTGACACAACTGCTGGAAGAAACGGCCTGAAGCACTCGTCGCCCCGCCCATAAAAACACAGCGTTCGTTCAGCCGCCCACCACGGACCAGCCTGCATGCTGGTCCGCCCTGTTGTTTTCGTATTCCCAAGATGTACCACAACGGTCGCAACGGTAACGGGTGATGGTGACCTGCCCAGTTTCTCGTGTTTCTTTGCGGTTGCTGCCTTGAACCAGTTCGGCATGACCGGGAGCGCGACGCCAGTTGCGCTGAATACCGGTGCAAGGTTCGCACAGCACCATTTTTTTCAATTCGTTGTGGATGTTCGATTCAACTGACATGTCGAGACGCTTTCCGATGGGTTTGCGTGAAATACGCCCATCCTTGAAGAGACAATGAAAAAAGCACTTTGTACCGAAATACAAAGTGCTTTTAAATTTGGTGGGACCAGCGGGGGTCGAACCCACGACAAACGGATTAAAAGTCCGCTGCTCTACCAACTGAGCTATGGTCCCTATGCTTGAATGCAGTGCACTCAAGCAAGACTTAAATTATAGCGTCTTTTTCAGGGCTTATCGAGGGAAGTTGCCAAAAAGTTCAAAATGACAGAGGCTGCGCACATGCCGAAAGTGGCCGTCACGCTGACCACGGACCCATACCCATGGCAATTGAGAGAGCCATCGCCTTCAAGCAAACACGAAGCATCGGGAGGCGCGACAGACTCTCGGCTAAATATCCCTTGAACACCCATCAACTTGCCGTCTCGTGCACCCCCATGATGCTTTCGCAAACGGTAGCGCAATTGTGCCAACAGAGGGTCGTGCGTGATGCGGGACAAGTCTTGCACATCCACGAGGTGGGCCAATCGTTTACCACCTGCTGCCCCCACTGACACAAAACCGATTTTGTTTTGAAGAGCCCAGTGGGCCATGCTCACCTTGGCTCTGAGCTGATCGCAGGCATCGATCACCGCATCGGGCTGGGCGGGCAAAACACTTGGCCAATTTTCAGGCGTCACAAAATCATCAATGGCATCGACCTGGCATTCCGGGTGAATCAAGGCGATTCTTTCGCGCATCGCCTCGACCTTGGCCTGTCCCGTGGTGTGCGTCAGGGCATGGATTTGGCGATTGATGTTGGATGGCGCGATGTGGTCCATGTCCAGGAGACTCAGACGTGCCACACCACTTCGGGCCAAAGCCTCGGCAGCCCAAGAACCCACACCACCAATGCCCACCACCACCACATGGGCTTGACGAATGCGCTGTGCGCCAGACAAACCATACAGGCGCTGTAAACCACCAAAACGCCGCTCTTCGTCCAGGGACATCATGCCAAGGCCTCTGCACGGCGCATTTGCCACTGAAAGGTCAGCCACGCACCCAAAACCATACCTGCCACAGCCAACATGCTGCCCCAACTCAGGGTCGACAAACCGGACAAACCTTGACCAAACGTGCACCCCATGGCCAAGACACCGCCCACCCCCATCAACACCCCGCCCAGCAAATGTGACACCAGATCAGGCGTTTGTGTGAACCCCTCCCAGCGAAACGAGCCTTCATGACTTGCACTCAGGAAGGACCCGAGAATCAAGCCCGGCACCCAAACCATGCCCAAAGTCAGACGTTTGCTCCCATCACTGAAGTACATCCAAGCGTCCCACCACAATGCCACAGGTGCTGTCATGCTGACGGCCTCCATGCGAGCACTTGCCGTGGTCAAAAACACGGTGTCCAGGGTTTCCGGGTGTTCGGACACAAAACCCAAAACGCCACTGACCCACCAAGCAACCACAACACAGCTGCCAACGGCCAGTCCAGGCCAGGCATCCCGCCATGAACGAAACGATGCATCCTTAAAGACCCACAACAGCAGCAACGCGCCGACAAAACCAGCTGAAACACCTGAAGCGGATGCCAGTGTCCAACCGGTCCAATGCGTGACCCACTGCCCCACAAAAGCCCCATGACTCAAAGGAAGACTGATGGGATCGAGCGCATGGACTCGCCATACCGCAGGCAAACCCCTCATGGTGGCCAATGCCGATACCCCCACAACCAAAAGAACCACCAAAGACTTTAAATTCCCGGCACCCAGTCGCGTCAAGGACTTGCTGATGCAGCCCGATGCCAGCACCATGCCTGACCCAAACAGCAAGCCACCCAAGCCCAAGGAAACAAAACTCAATGATGTGTTTGCGTAGATGGTGTTTTGCGGCGAGATCAAGCCCAAGCCAGCCATCGCTCCAAAACCCAGGATGGCCACGGCCACAGTCAAAACCCATTGGCGCAAACGGGTGGCGCTGCCCATCAGAAAAATGTCACTGAGCGCACCCATGGTACAAAAATGACTGCGGTGCAAAACACCACCTGCCAACACGGCCAGAAAAAAGGAAAGGCCCAAAACCCAATGGCTTTGGGTCTGAACATCAGCCAATGTGATCACTTTGGTCGAACCTTAACGCAGGCGAGACAAGCGATCACGGGCCGTCGCAGCTGTTTCGGACTCAGGATAAGACTTGACCAAGTCGGTCAGAGTGACGCGTGCTGCTTTGAGGTCTTTCAGTTCAATTTGCACGTTCGAAATCGCCAGCATGGACTCTGCTGCTCGGGGATGGTTGGGCGCAAGCGTCAGCATTTTTTGGAAATTCGCCATCGACTCTTTGTAAGATTTGGTGGCGTATTGGGCATTGCCCAACCAAAAAAGGGCCGAGGGCAGATAAACACTGTTGTGATGGCGCGTCACAAAAGTCGTCAAAGCCACTTGCGCTGCCAAGAAATCACCTTGCCGAAAAACATCCATGGCTTGTTCAAAATCACGTTTTTCAGCGGGCTCCACCAAGTGCTCGCGGCCATCCACCGAGACTTTGACGGGCTCAAAGCGCTTCAAACGGTCATCCACGGACAAAAGAACATCTTTTTGTCGCAATTGCAATTCGGTCAGGTCACGCGCGAGGCGTTCTTGCTGGCCCAGGCTTTTGGCAAGATCAGCCTTCAGTGCATCAATTTGGGTTTGCAAATCCAACAAAGAGCGCCGCAGCTGAGCATTCAGCTGGGCTTGAGACTGGTTGCTTTCCTCGACCAAGGCTTTTTGGGCGGTCTGGGATTGCTCCAATTTTTGACGAAGGTCCAATATGGCTCGCCTGGCCTCATCATCACCGAACAAGGCGGCATTGGCGGAGCCTCCCGCCCCTAACAAAGCCAGAGTCAGGGCGAGGCCGGCCGAAGCCGACCGTGTGTTAAAAATTGGCATAACGGTCATCAATAACGTATTTCAACGCGGCGGTTTTTGGCCAGATCCGTTTCGGCACTGCCTTGGGCTGCAGGCTTTTCCTTGCCGTAGCTGACCGCCTCGAGCTGGGCGTCAGACACACCGAGCAAAGCCAAAGCTTGGCGAACAGCTTCCGCACGCTTTTGACCCAAGGCCAAGTTGTATTCGCGGCCACCGCGCTCGTCGGTGTGGCCTTCCAAATTGGCTTTGCGTTGTTTGTTGGCTTGCAGGAAACGGGCGTGATTTTCAATGACTGGCCGGGCATCTGCACGAACCACAAAGCTGTCGTAGTCAAAGAACACCACATGTTCAACGCCTACAGGACCGATGCCGTTGCTCGATTTTTCGCTGATCACGTTGGAGACGCTGGTTTGCGCAGCGCTGCCAATGGGTTGAGCTTGAACATTGGCACCGGCGGGCGTGGCCGAGCGGTCCTCAACAGGCACCTCGTCAAGCTTGACCCCCGAAGCACAACCGGCCAAAAGAGCCGAAAAAAACAGAGCTGTCAGAATTTTTGTACGCATATCTCACCTTTTGAAAAACAAATGACATGATTATTTTCTCATGGGTCCCCAATGAGGTTCTCGAAGATCACCGGCTTGACCGGCCAAACGGGCGCGGATGCGACCATCCAATGTGGTCGTCATCAAAGCTTCTTGTCCGCGTTGGACCGTGGCATACATGATCATTCGACTGTTGGGCGCAAAACTGGGGCGCTCGTCAGCAGACGTATCGGTCAAGGCGATGACTTGGCCCGAATTGACGTCCATCAACTGCAAAGAAAAGCCCGCACCCGTGCGAGAAACATATGCCAGCCAGCGCCCATCCTGGCTGATGGTGGGCGAGATGTTGTAATTGCCCGAAAAAGTCACACGCTCAGCGGGACCGCCTTGAGCGGGCATGCGGTAAATTTGAGGGCTGCCTCCGCGATCACTGACGAAGTAAAGCGCTGTGCCATCGGGTGAAAAAGCAGGCTCTGTGTTGATGTTGCCCTGGGTCAAGCGTCTGGGTTCGCCACCTGCCAAGTCGATGCGATAAAGCTGAGATCCGCCATCACGGCTGAGCGTTGCCACCAGTGACCGACCATCGGGTGCCCAAGCCGGCGCACTGTTCGAGCCCTTGAAATTGGCCACCACCCGACGCTGGCCACTGGCCAGTTCGTGCACGTAAATCACGGGTTTGCGCGACTCAAAAGAAACATAGGCCAATTGCTGGCCATTGGGGGACCATGAGGGCGAAATGATGGGCTCGGGGCTGCTGAGCGCCGACTTGGCACCCTCGCCATCAGAGTCTGCAATCCATAGGCTGTAGCGACCGGCTGCCTTGGTCACGTAGCTGATTCGGGTTGCAAATACGCCCGGTGTCCCCGTCAATTGCTGGTAAACCCAGTCGGACAAACGGTGGGCCGATAAACGCAAATCACCCAGCACCACCGTGTCGCGAAAATCTGCTTTTTCTTGGCCTTTGACGGCATCCCAAAGTCGGGCGCGAATGTCAAAACGCCCGTCTGCCAGACGTGTGACCGAGCCGGCCACGAGGGCTTCAACCGATTGAGAACGCAGCGAAGACCAGTCGGGTCGGCTCATTTCATCGAGCGAAATGCCCGCTGCATTCAAAGCCTTGAACAAGCCACTGCGCTCCAAGTCGGATTGCACAATGGTGGCGATTTTTTGCGGCACCGAGGCTTCGCCTTTGAAAGGCGCAATGAGCACGGGCAACTGGGTCATGCCCACACCGGAGACCTCTACACGAAATTGTCCCCAGGCAGGCACACTCAATCCCAGTAAAACAATGGCCCTGAACAACTGGGCGATCCACAGCGGGGATTTGGAAAACAAAGTCATAGACCTCTCTGAGCTCAAGTGCCAATGAAGCTGCGATCGTACACCGACAGAAGGGCCTTTTGCTTTGCTTTGCCCTTGTCCCTGTATCAAAACGAAGCTACAGCACAGGCACTGAAGGGGGCTGCTTACAATCCACAACACATGTCCGACCATCCACACTCACCTGCGCCTGAGCCGCAACAGCCGGGCATACGCCACAGACTGCTGCGCTTGTCCCCTTACTTTGCCAAACAACGGGGCGTTTGGCTTTTGGCCATTGGCGCGACCTTGGTCGCAGCACTGACCGAGCCTTTGATTCCTGCCCTGTTTCAACCTCTGCTAGACAATGGGTTTGCTCAGAACAAGTTGCCTTTGTGGTCCATTCCTGTCGTGGTCATTGGCTTGTTCACTTTGCGCGGTTTGGCCCATTTTTTAGCCCAATACGCTTTAGCCCGAGTGACCAACGATGGCATGGAAAAATTGCGCAGTGATCTTTTTGGCAAATTGGTTCACGCCGACATGTCCTTGTTCAGCCGCCAATCGGCCAGTGCCTTGTCCAACACAGTGGTTTATGAGGTCCAAACAGGCGCTTCACAACTCATTTCTGCCTTGATCGGTTTGTCACGCGACGGCTTTACCTTGTTGGCCTTGGTGGGCTACCTGATGTGGCTCAACTGGAAACTCACCTTGGTGGTGTTCACTGTGGCACCTGGCTTGAGCTGGATCATGAAAGTCCTGTCGCGACGCCTCTATCGGCTGACCAAAGAAAGTCAACAAGCGACCGATGACTTGGCTTATGTCGTGGAAGAAAATGTATTGGCCCACCGCATGGTCCGTTTACACGGCGCACAAAGCCAGCAAATGGCACGCTTCAACTCTTTGGGTCAGCGTTTGCGGCACTTGGCACTCAAATCGACCATTGCTTCAGCCGCCATGACGCCCATGACCCAAATCATGGCGGCAATCGCCTTATCGCTGGTGTTGATGATCGCCTTGATGCAAAGCCGGGATGCCGCCTCCGGGGCCACCGTGGGCGGCTTTGTCGCCTTCATCACCGCCATGCTCATGTTGATAGCGCCCATCAAACGCCTGGCCGATGTGGCCAATCCCATCACCCGAGGTTTGGCTGCGCTTGAAAGGGGTTTGGCCTTGATGCACGATTCGCCTCATGAATCGCAAGGACAGCACCAAGTTGCGCGGGTCAGTGGTGCCATTGAATGGCAAGGGGTGAGCGTACAGTTCAACCCGGACAGCGCCCCAGCCTTGTCGCACATCGATTTGAGTGTCAAACCCGGCGAAACGGTCGCCTTGGTTGGCACCTCGGGCGCGGGTAAAACCACCTTGATTCAACTGCTGCCACGTTTTCTGAACCCCACCAGCGGGCAAATACTGCTCGATGGTGTGCCTTTGGGTCAATGGCAACTGGACAGCTTGCGTGCCCAGCTGGCCATGGTCAGCCAAGACGTGGTCATGCTCAATGACACCTTGGCGGCCAATGTGAGCCTCGGCCACGACACGGACCGCGACAAAGTTCAACAATGCCTGCAGGCGGCCAATTTGTGGGCTCATGTGCAAACCCTGCCCCAAGGCATGGACACCCTGTTGGGGCACAACGCCAACCAGCTTTCAGGTGGACAGCGCCAACGTCTGGCCATCGCCCGAGCCTTGTACAAAGACGCGCCGATCCTGATTTTGGATGAGGCCACTTCAGCGCTGGACAACGAGTCCGAACGCCTGGTTCAAGACGCCTTGCAAAAACTCATGGAAAACCGCACTACCTTGATCGTGGCCCACCGTCTGTCCACCATTGAGCACGCAGACCGTGTGGTGGTCATGGAGCGCGGCAGCATTGTCGAGCAAGGTGTGCCTGCTGAATTGTTGGCGCGGGGGGGGGCTTATGCGCGGTTGCACCATCGTGGGGAATGGGCCAGCGAAGAACCCTCTGCTTGATGCGGGTTCATTTGAAGGCTCTTGGAATTCAGACCGAGCCAAGAGGCATTGCAGGATGTCCAATCAAGGCCAACAGTCACAACCATCATCGGTCACCGATACCCCCTGCATCGGGTTTCAAAGCAAGACGATGTCGTATTGCTCTGGCCCCATGGAAGACTCGACCTGCAGTGAGATCGGTTTGGCAATGAAGTCGGACAAACCTGCCAAATGCTGACTTTCATCTTCCAAAAGCAAATCGATCACGGCCGCAGTGGCCACGATGCGAAATTCACGCGGGTTGAACTGACGTGCTTCACGCAATATCTCTCGCAAAATGTCATACACCACGGAGCGGGGCGTCTTGACAATGCCTTTGCCCTGACAGCTCGGGCAAGGCTCACACAGCATGTGGGCCAAAGACTCTCGCGTTCGCTTGCGTGTCATCTCGAGCAAGCCCAAGGATGAAAAACCACCCGCCATGGTCTTGACCCGGTCTCTGGCCAATTGTTTGCGAAATTCAGCCAACACGGCATCTTGGTGCTCGGTTCGGGCCATGTCGATGAAGTCGGCAATGATGATCCCGCCCAGATTGCGCAGCCGCAGCTGCCTGGCAATGGCTTGCGCCGCCTCCAGATTGGTCTTGAAGATGGTGTCCTCAAAGTTACGTGCCCCCACGTACCCGCCCGTGTTCACATCCACCGTGGTCAGAGCCTCGGTCTGGTCAATGATGAGGTAGCCGCCCGACTTGAGCTCGACCCGTCGCCCCAGGGCTTTGGCAATTTCCTCATCGATGGCATACAGGTCAAAAATCGGGCGCTCGCCCTTGTAGTGTTGCAAACGCTCGGCGGCTTTGGGCATGAACTCATGACCAAAGGCCTGCAACAAAGAAAACTGTTCTTTCGAGTCGATCCGGATGCTTTGGGTCGCATCACCCACCAAATCGCGCAGCACACGCTGCAGCAAAGTCAAATCCTGGTGCAACAAAGATGTCGGCGGCAAGCGCAGTGAAGCCTCTTTGATCCGCGCCCACGTCTTGCGCAGGTAAGCGATGTCGTCTTGCAGTTCCTCGTCGCTGGAGTCCTCTGCATTGGTGCGCAAAATGAAGCCGCCACCAGCCGGCCCGGCCAAGGCCTGCACGCGTTTGCGCAAAGCATCGCGCTGCTCAGAGGGGATTTTTTGCGACACACCAATGTGATCGTCTTGCGGCAAAAAGACCAAATGGCGGCCCGCGATGCTGATTTGCGTCGAAAGCCGGGCCCCCTTGGTGCCCATCGGGTCCTTGATGACCTGCACCATGATGGCGCGGCCCTCAAACACCTGCTTTTCGATTGGCACCAGTGGCTGGCCCGTGCGGGCCGATGCAGCCTCGCCTTCGGCGTGCTTTTGCCACACATCGGCCACATGCAAAAAAGCCGCTTTGTCCAAACCAATGTCAATGAAGGCCGATTGCATGCCAGGCAAGACGCGGGCCACCTTGCCCAAGTAGACATTGCCCACCAAACCGCGCTCAAGCGTGCGCTCAACGTGCAACTCTTGCACCGCGCCAAACTCCACCACCGCCACCCGTGTTTCCTGGGGTGACCAATTGACCAAAATATCTTGTTGCATGGTGGGTAATCAGAAGGAAAGAGTTGAAACCAAGGTCATCCGCGAAACAGCACACACCCGCGCTTGATCACCTCAAAAGCATACCGTCAGGAAGGCACGTCAAACGGTCATGACAGGCTCAACAGCGCACCCCCAGCTTGCGCAACAAGGCAGCGGTCTCAAACAGCGGCAAGCCCATGATGCCTGAATAACTGCCCCGAATCTGCTCAATGTGGGCAGCTGCCCTGCCCTGCACCCCGTAGGCCCCGGCTTTGCCCAAGGGCTCGCCCGTGGCCACATAGGCCTTGATTTGCGGGAGGGTCATGGGCGCGAAGCGCACCCAAGACTCGGACACCACCGCCTGACGCTGACGGCCTTTTTGCACGGCGACAGCGGTCAAAACCCGGTGGGTTTGTCCCGCCAGCCGCTGAAGAATGCGCACCGCATCGGCTTCGTCAGCCGGTTTGCCCAAAATGTCACGGCCCAAGCACACGGTGGTATCGGCGCACAACACCGGCGCAGCGGGCAGGCCTTGGCGTTTCAAACGTTGCACAGCCGCATCGAGTTTGAGACCCGTGACCCGCGCCACATAACGCCCAGGCGCTTCTGCACCACGCACCGCTTCCAAAGACTCGGCATCTTCTTCAGGACCCGCCAAAAGCAGTTGGTGGGGCACGCCGATTTGGTCCAGCAATTGGCTGCGCCGTGGACTTTGGGATGCCAGATAAATGAAGTCGCTCATTCGCGGTGGTAGGGGTGGTTGGCATTGATTGACCAGGCCCTGTAGAGCTGCTCAATCAAGAGCACCCTGGCCATGGCGTGGGGCAAAGTCATGTCTGACAAGCGAATGCGCTCGTGGGCCGCTTGGCGGAACTCGGGCTCTAGCCCGTCGGGGCCACCAATGACCAAGGCCACATCGTCACCACTGAGCTGCCAACTGGTCAGCCGTGTGGCCAGGGCCTGGGTGGTAAGTTGGGTACCACGCTCGTCGAGCACCACAATGCGGGTGCCGCGCGGAATGGCCGCTTCGATGCGCTGGCGCTCGGCGGCGTACAAAGTGGGCAAGGTTTTGGAGCCACGGGGCTCGGTTTTCACGGCCTTGAGCTCGACTTTGAGCTCAGGCGGAAAACGTTTGGCGTAGTCATCCCAGGCGGTTTGCGCCCAGTCGGGCACACGCTGGCCGACCGCAACGATCAGCAGCTTCATGCAGGTTCAATCGGCTTTGCGACGGGTCGCCGCTTGCACGGCTTTGCGTGCTGGAGCCTTTTTGGCTGCTGCTTTAGCAGCGGGTTTGGCTGCCGATTTGGCTACCGATTTCGCCGCAGTCTTGGTTGCTGGCTTGCCGACTGTTTTCACGGTGGGCTTGCTGGTCTTGGCCGCTGCCTTGACGGCTGTCTTTGCTGCACTTGGAGCGCTGGTTTTCGCCCCAGTCGTCTTCGCTGCAGTTTTGGATGCAGTTTTGGCAGCCGGCTTGGCGGCGGATTTGGCAGCAGGTTTACCCGCTTTGAGCGGCGCTTTCAAGGCAGGCTTGGCTTTGGTTGCGGTTTTGGTCGCAGCTTTGGTCGCGGTTTTGGGCGCAGCAGTTTTGGCTGTAGTGGTTTTGGCGCTGGCTTTTTTGGCGACCGAGTTCTTGATGTGGCCTTTGACCTCAGCCGTGGCCGCTGGCTTGGGCGCACCGAACTTCAGCCGAACAGGCGTGCCGCCCCAGATTTCTTCGAGGTTGTAATAAGTGCGGATGGTGGGCTGCATGATGTGCACCACTGCTGGGCCGCAGTCCACAATGATCCATTCACCGTTGTCTTCACCTTCCATTCGGGGTTTGCCGAAACCGGCTTCGCGAACTTTGTCACGGACGCTGGCGGCCAACGCTTTGGTTTGGCGATTGGACGTGCCCGAGGCAATGATGACCCGCTCAAACAACGAGGACAAATGTTCGGTGTCAAACACTTGAATTTCTTGGGCCTTGACGTCCTCCAAGGCGTCCACGATGGCTCTCTGGAGTTTTTGAATGTCTTTTTTGGCTGCGATTTCGGTCATCAATGGGGCCTGTATAGGTGGTGTTCGTTTATGTAGCGCTCGACGGCGGGGCTTACCAGACCTGTCATGGTCTGCTCTGTGGCCGCCAGAACACGGATGGCCGTGGCACTGTGAGGCATGAGCGGCATGTCCAGAGAAAGAATGCGCGCTTGCAGCGTGTCAAAAAGACGGGTTGAAGGTGCGGGCTTTTGCGGATCTTCACTCCACGCACGCACGGCCTTATCACGGCTTGCGGCACAGATTATAGCGATGCGCCCAATTTCATCGATTTGGTGCCATGAGGGCAAGGAGCGGCGCTGATCATCTCCGATCAATAAAAACAATTGCGCCCTTGGCCACTGGGTTTGCAGTTCATGCAAAGTGTCCACCGTGTAACTGGGCCCTGTCCGGCCAATTTCACGGTCATCGACCACCACGCGCGGTAAATGCGCGAACGCCAAACGTGTCATGGCCAAGCGGTGCACAGACGACGTCAAATCACGGGGTTTATGCCAAGCCTGCCCCGTTGGCAACACATGCACCAAGTCCAGCTGGAGCTGTTCAATGGCCGCTTCGACCAAAGCCACATGGGCTTGATGGGGGGGATCAAACGCACCACCGAAGACACCTGCTCGCAGTACACCTTCGGCCTTGGGCCAACCGATCTGGGGGCTCAAGGCTTGAGGTTCAGGCTGGGGCTCCATGGGCAACAAAGGGTTCAAACCCAGTCCTTGGGCACGAGAAAGTGGCTGAGCAAGCGGGCTTCTGGTGAGCCAGGCTCGTCCTGACGCTGGTACGACCAACGCACCTCAGGGGGCATGGACAACAAAATCGATTCGGTGCGCCCACCGGACTGCAGTCCAAAATGGGTGCCCCGATCCCAGACCAGGTTGAATTCCACATAGCGACCACGGCGGTAAAGCTGGAAATCACGTTCACGTTCGCCGTAGGCCATGTCCTTGCGTCGCAGCACAATGGGCATATAAGCACTGAGCAAAGCGTTGCCAACGCTTTGCAGCATCGCAAAGCTTTGGTCCATGCCCAGCTCGGAAAAATCGTCAAAGAAAATGCCACCCACGCCACGCTGCTCACGGCGGTGTTTGTTGCAAAAATAGTCGTCGCACCAAGTCTTGAAACGCGGGTGCAAAGCCTCGCCAAATGGGGACAAGGCATCTTTGCAGGTTTGATGAAAATGCACGGCGTCTTCGTCAAAGCCATAGTAAGGCGTCAGATCCATGCCACCCCCAAACCAGGCCACAGGAGCCCTGCCCTCAGGTTTGGCAGCAATCATTCGAACATTCATGTGCACCGTGGGCACATAGGGATTGCGGGGATGGAACACCAAAGACACCCCCATGGCCTCAAATGCAGAACCCGCCAATTCGGGGCGATGTTGCGTGGCCGAAGGCGGCAATTGCGGTCCAGTGACATGAGAAAAACCACAACCGGCCCGCTCAAAAATGGGGCCACCTTCCAAAATTTGGGTGATCCCGTTGCCCTGAAGTTTTTCGCCAGGATCTTTTTGCCAAACATCGGTCAAAAAAGGCGTGCCATCCAGGTCGGTCAATGCTCCGGTGATGCGAGACTGCAGATCCATCAGGTATTTTTTGGCCGTGCCGAGTTCAAAACTTGTGCTCATGGTGTGTGAAGACTTTTAAAAAATTCAGGGATTCGCGACATTGACAGGGAGTGTCGTTTCGGCATTGACAGGTGCTCGCCAAGGCGTGATGGGCCCCATTTGGTGCTCATGGTAGCCTTTAACACCCTCAAACACACGGGCCATGTGGGTGTAATCAGGCTCAAGCTGGCCGGTCAAGTGGTAAAAATCCACCACGCTGAAACAGCGCTGCCCCCAATCGAGCTTGACCAAGGCCAAAGGTACTTTGGCACCCAAGGCCAGCTGGTAAAAACCACTTCGCCAACCCGGGGTGAGACTGCGCGTGCCTTCTGGGGCCAAGGCCAACCAAAGAAGTTGTTCTTGTTGTTTGTGCTGCTCGAACACATGCACCATTTGTCCCACCACACCCTTGGGCGAACTGCGGTCGATGGGAATGCCCCCTACCCAACGCATCCAAGCCCCCAGCAGCGGAATTTTGAACAACGAATCTTTGCCCCAAAAATGCGCTGGAATGCCCAACGCCCATTTGGCGAGCATGCCTATTGAAAAATCCCAGTTGCTGGTGTGTGGGTAAACAATGGCGACCCCCTGAAGCGCAGGAAACCCTTCAAAGTCCAAACGCCAGCCCAGCAATTTCAAGACCCAACGGGCCAAACGAGAACCCCGAAATTGAACTGGATGGCGCATCGAATCAGGCATAAAAGATCAAACGCTGGAGGTTTTGATGGCTCGGTGACCAATGTCTCGGCGCATTTGCTGACCATCAAAGGCGATCGGCAGGGCTGTTTGGTAAGCCTTTTGCTGAGCCAGCTTGACCGAATCGGCCAGCGCAGTGACACACAAGACGCGTCCTCCTGAGGTCAAAACTTGACCCTCGTGTTCTGACGTGCCCGCATGGAAAACCATGGCATCTTCACTGTCTTTGGGCAAGCCACTGATGGCATCACCTTTGCGCGGATGGAGCGGGTAGCCCTGTGCAGCCATGACCACACCCAAAGCCACACGGCGATCCCACTCCATTTCAAAGGTGTCAAGGCCCTGCGAGGTGGCCGCCAACAAGACTTCAAAGAAATCAGATTTCATGCGCATCAAAATAGGTTGGGTTTCTGGGTCACCCATGCGGCAATTGAATTCCAGCGTTTTGACACGGCCATCCGGAGCGATCATGAGTCCCGCATACAAAAAGCCGGTGTAGTTGATGCCTTCTTTGTCCATGCCACGAATGGTTGGCAAGATGACTTCGCGCATGGCACGGGCATGAATCTCGGCGGTCACCACTGGCGCAGGCGAGTAAGCCCCCATGCCACCCGTATTGGGGCCTTGATCACCGTCGAGCAGGCGTTTGTGGTCTTGGCTGGTGGCCAGGGCTGCCACGTTTTTGCCATCACACAAGACCATGAAACTGGCCTCTTCACCCGTCAAAAACTCTTCGATCACCACCCTGGCCCCACCGGCGTTGTGGGCCACACCCAAGGTGTTGTCCAGCAGCATGAAGTCAATCGCTTCATGGGCTTGGGCCAAGGTCATGGCCACAACCACCCCTTTACCAGCGGCCAAGCCGTCGGCTTTGACCACGATAGGCGCCCCCTTGCTGTCCACATAGGCATGGGCCAAGGCCGCGTCGGTAAAAGTTTCAAATTCGGCCGTAGGAATGCCATGCCGCTGCATGAAGGCCTTTGAAAACGCCTTGGAACTTTCCAATTGAGCCGCTGCTTGTGTGGGGCCAAAAATGCGCAAGGCATGCGCCCGAAAATCATCCACGATGCCTGCTGCCAATGGCGCCTCTGGGCCGACCAGCGTCAAACCAATGCCTTGCTCAATCGCCCATTGGCGAAGTTGCTTCACGTCCGTGATCGGCACATTGATCAGCTGACTGTCTTTGGCCGTCCCCCCATTGCCGGGTGCTACAAAGACTTGTTGGATTTTGGGCGACTGGGCCAATTTCCAAGCCATGGCGTGTTCACGCCCCCCTCCGCCGACGACCAATACTTTCATCAAACTTCCTTAATCTTCAAATTCCGCATTGTGGAAAACGTTTTGCACATCATCCAAGTCTTCCAATATATCCAATAATTTTTGCATTTTGGAAGCTTCTTCCCCAGACAAAGTGACGGCATTCTCTGGACGCATGGTCACCTCGGCCATGTCCGCCACCAGTCCGGCAGCTTCCAAGGCGTTTTTCACTGATTCAAAGTCTGCGTAGGCGGTCAAAACTTCGATAGACCCTTCTTCGTCGGTGATCACATCCTCGGCTCCTGCCTCCAAAGCCACTTCCATGACTTTGTCTTCATTGGTGCCGGGGGCATAAATCAGCTGGCCGCAATGCTTGAACTGAAAAGCCACGGAGCCCTCGGTGCCCAAATTGCCCCCGTGCTTGTTCAAAGCGTGCCGCACCTCGGCCACGGTGCGCACCCGGTTGTCGGTCATGGTGTCCAAAATGATGGCCGCCCCGCCGATGCCATAACCTTCGTAACGGATCTCCTCGTAGCTCACGCCTTCCAGATTCCCCGTGGCTTTGTCCACGTTGCGCTTGATGGTGTCAGCCGGCATATTGGCCGCTTTGGCTTTTTCGATGGCCAAGCGCAAACGGGGATTGGCACTGACGTCACCGCCACCGGTTCGGGCTGCGACCATGATTTCGCGGACCACCCGGGTCCAGATACGCTGGCGTTTTTCGTCTTGACGCCCCTTGCGGTGCTGAATATTTGCCCATTTACTGTGGCCAGCCATCGGGAATTCCTTGAATGTTGATTTAATCTAGAGCTTGGATTTTACTTTTCACAAGCGGGAGATTTTTGAAAATGGCCGAACCCATGCTGATTGCACAAAACGCACAAGCCCAATGCCACCTGCTGCCCGGTCTGTCCAACCGTCACGGCCTGATCACAGGTGCAACCGGTACGGGCAAGACAGTGACACTGCAAACCCTTGCAGAGAATTTTTCTCGTTTGGGTGTTCCGGTGTTCATGGCCGACGTCAAGGGCGATCTGACGGGCATCAGCCAGCCGGGCAAGATCGGGGAGAAACTGACTGCCGTTCTCAAAGACCGAGGCATTCCCATTCCCACACCACAGGCATGCCCAACGGCTTTGTGGGACGTTTTTGGCGAGAGTGGTCACCCCGTTCGCGCCACGATTTCTGACATGGGACCGCTCTTGTTGACCCGCATGCTGGGCCTCAATGACACACAGTCAGGGGTGCTCAATTTGGTGTTCAAAATTGCCGATGACAACGGCCTGTTGTTGTTGGACATGAAGGACTTGCGGGCCATGCTGCAGTTCGTGGGTGAAAACGCCAAGCAATTCACCACCGAATACGGCAACATCAGTGCCGCCAGCATCGGTGCCATTCAACGCGGTTTGCTGCAAATCGAAAGCCAAGGCGGCGACAAATTCTTTGGTGAGCCCATGCTCAACATCGAGGACTTCATGCAGACCGACGCACAGGGTCTGGGGGTGGTGAACATCCTTTCGGCCGACAAACTCATGAACTCCCCACGGCTGTATGCCACCTTCTTGCTCTGGATGCTGTCGGAGTTGTTTGAAGTGTTGCCTGAAATTGGAGACCCGGAAAAACCCAAATTGGTGTTTTTCTTTGACGAAGCGCACTTGCTGTTCAAGGATGCTCCTGCGGCCCTGGTTGAACGCATTGAACTGGTGGTGCGCTTGGTACGCTCCAAAGGCGTCGGGGTGTATTTCGTCACACAAAACCCCTTGGACATACCCGACAGCGTGCTGGGCCAACTGGGCAATCGGGTGCAACATGCTTTGCGTGCCTTCACACCCAGAGACCAAAAAGCGGTCGCGGCCACCGCACAAACCATGCGCCCCAAATCCGGGCTGAACATTGAAGCCGCCATCACGGAGTTGGGTGTGGGCGAAGCTTTGATCAGCCTGTTGGATGCCAAAGGACGCCCCACCGAGACTGAGCGTGTGTTTGTGATGCCCCCCGCCAGCCAATTGGGGCCCATTACCCCCGAACAACGCCAAATCCTGATCCAAAGCTCATTGGTGGCCGGTGTTTACGAGCAGGCACTGGACCGTGAATCTGCCTTTGAAAAAATCAAAGGTCAATCGGCCTCTGCCCCCAACACGGCTTCAACCCCAAACCCTGCCGCAGAAAAAGAGTCCGGAGGCTTCATGGGGGGCTTGTCAGACATCCTTTTTGGCAGCACAGGCCCACGAGGTGCTCAGCGCGATGGGGTTGCTCAGTTGGTGGTCAAAAGCGCGGTTCGAACCGTGGGCTCCGCCATTGGCCGAGAAATTGTCCGAGGCGTGCTCGGCGGGCTTTTGGGCGGCAGTCGTCGCAGATAAGACCTGTTTGGTTGGGCCGGTGTTCAGCAAACGCCACAAAAAAAGGCCCATCAGGGCCTTTTGGGGTGCATTGCAGGCCTGAAAGAACCAGGGCCTGCAATGGTTAGCTCGCAGTCGCCTCTTCTGGCTCAGTGGGTTCCGCCTTTGATGCACGGCCTTCCTTTTTGGGATGGGCAGAAATGTCCAAAAGAACCTCGTCTTTGGCGTCCATGTCCACCGTCAGACGTCCACCATCGGTCAGGCGACCAAACAGCAATTCATCGGCCAAAGCTTTGCGAATCGTGTCCTGAATCAAGCGCTGCATTGGGCGTGCACCCATCAAAGGATCGAAGCCTTTTTTGCCCAAGAACTTGCGCAAGGCATCGGTGAAGGTGACCTCGACTTTCTTCTCGGCCAACTGGGTCTCCAGTTGCAGCAAGAACTTGTCCACCACTCGCAAGATGATTTGTTCATCGAGCGGTTTGAAGCTGACCATGGCATCCAAGCGGTTGCGGAACTCAGGGGTAAACAAGCGCTTGATGTCGCCCATCTCATCCCCGGCCGCACGCGGATTGGTAAAGCCAATGGTGGCCTTGTTCATGGTCTCGGCCCCCGCGTTGGTGGTCATGATGATGATCACGTTGCGGAAGTCGGCCTTGCGCCCGTTGTTGTCGGTGAGCGTGCCGTGGTCCATGACCTGCAGCAACACGTTGAAAATGTCCGGGTGGGCTTTTTCGATTTCGTCGAGCAAGAGCACGCAGTGCGGCTTCTTGGTCACGGCTTCGGTCAACAGGCCGCCTTGGTCAAAGCCCACATAGCCGGGTGGCGCACCAATCAAGCGGCTCACGGCATGGCGTTCCATGTACTCAGACATGTCAAAGCGGATGAGCTCAATGCCCATGATGTAGGCCAATTGCTTGGCCGCTTCGGTCTTGCCGACGCCTGTAGGGCCGGAGAACAAGAATGATCCAATCGGTTTGTCGGTTTTGCCCAAGCCGGATCGAGCCATCTTGACGGCAGAAGCCAAGACCTCAAGCGCTTTGTCCTGCCCAAATACAACCGACTTGAGGTCACGTTCAATGGTCTGCAACTTGCTGCGGTCGTCGTTGGACACGTTAGCTGGGGGAATGCGTGCGATCTTGGCAACAATGTCCTCGATCTCGGCTTTGCCAATCGTCTTTTTGCGCTTGGATGCGACCAAAATGCGTTGAGCAGCGCCGGCCTCGTCGATCACATCAATCGCCTTGTCGGGCAACTGGCGGTCGTTGATGAACTTGGCCGACAACTCGGCTGCAGCTTGCAAGGCGGCAACGGTGTACTTGACGCTGTGGTGGTCCTCAAAACGACTCTTGAGGCCCTTGAGAATATCCACGGTCTCTGAGACCGTGGGCTCAACCACATCCACCTTTTGAAAGCGACGTGACAGGGCTGCGTCTTTTTCAAAAATGCCACGGTACTCGGTGAAGGTGGTGGCTCCGATGCATTTGAGCTGGCCACTGGACAGTGCAGGCTTGAGCAAGTTGGACGCATCCAGTGTCCCCCCCGATGCGGCACCTGCACCAATCAAGGTGTGAATTTCGTCAATGAAAAGGATGGCATGTGGCTTGTCCTTGAGCGACTTGAGCACACCCTTGAGGCGTTGCTCGAAGTCGCCGCGGTATTTGGTGCCCGCGAGCAATGCGCCCATGTCCAGCGAGTACACCTGAGCTTCGGCCAGAATTTCAGGCACAGTCCCTTGGGTGATGCGCCAAGCCAAGCCTTCGGCGATGGCCGTTTTTCCCACACCGGCTTCGCCCACCAAAAGCGGGTTGTTTTTGCGACGGCGGCACAAAATTTGAATGGTGCGCTCCACCTCGTACTCTCGACCAATCAAGGGGTCGATTTTTCCCTCTTTGGCCGCTTGGTTCAGGTTGTTGGTGTATTGCTCGAGAGGCGAGGCTTTCTCGTTTCTCTCACCACCCGTGGATTCTTCAGCCTCTGAATTGGAGGGGGCATCCGATTTGGCAGCCTCCGGCGGATCGGTCTTGCGAATACCGTGGGCAATGAAGTTGACCACATCCAAACGGGTGATGCCTTGCTGGTGCAAGTAATACACCGCATGAGAATCTTTTTCCCCAAAGATGGCCACCAGGACATTGGCGCCGGTGACTTCTTTTTTGCCATTGCCGGTCGATTGCACATGCATGATGGCACGTTGAATGACCCTCTGAAAACCGAGAGTGGGCTGGGTATCCACCTCCTCCGTTCCGGCCACTTGAGGGGTGTTGTCCTTGATGAAATTGCTCAATGCCTTGCGCAAGTCATCAATATTGGCGGCACAGGCACGCAAAACTTCTGCTGCGCTGGGGTTGTCGAGCAATGCCAACAACAAGTGTTCGACCGTGATGAATTCGTGGCGTTGCTGCCGAGCCTCAACGAAGGCCATGTGCAGACTGACTTCCAATTCTTGGGCAATCATGTGATTTCCTTATGCCTTGCTGAGAGATTGATTGGGGAGTGATAAAGAAGAGATATGGGGAACATGCCCATTTATTCAATGGGCTCGCTGACGCATTGCAGGGGGTGACCTGCATGTTTGGCAGCTTCAAGAACTTGATCGACTTTGGTGGCTGCCACATCGCGTGAGTACACCCCACAGATGCCTTTGCCGTCCAAATGGATTTTGAGCATGATCTGAGTAGCGGCTTCGCGATCCTTGCTGAAAAACTCCTGGATCACCATCACCACAAACTCCATGGGCGTGTAGTCGTCGTTGAGCATCGCCACCTGATACATCTGGGGCGGTTCAATTTTTTGTGCGCGTCGCTCAAGCACCACAGAATCACCACCATCGGGTGCTCTGGGCGTCAAGGTCGGCAGCGTGGGGTTCACATTTTTTTTCGTTGCCATGATTTCATTCTATCGATGCTTTCAAGTCCTTTAGGGTCAAGGCTTGAAAAGTCTTGTCAAGGCATGCCCCAAGAACAGCCCCGGGAAAACCTTACATTGACAAAACTGGTGGTAATTACTCAAACTGACACCCATAAAAACACAAGGAGACATCGCATGCCTACAGGCACGGTCAAATGGTTCAACGATGCCAAAGGTTTTGGCTTTATCCAACCCGACGGGGGTGGGCCCGATGCTTTTGCTCATTTTTCAGCCATTCAGGCCGATGGATTCAAAAGTTTGAAAGAAGGTGCGAGGGTCAGATTTTCGCTGACAGAAGGTGCCAAAGGCATGATGGCCACGGACATTCAAACCGACACCCCCTCTGATCCACCTGCCAACATTGCAAATATAGAGAGTCCAGACACACGGACCTGACTGCTTTATGCTCTGTGTTTGGTCAACAACGGCCAGTCACATTGATCCACCATGAAGTTCATCTCCTTGTTTGCTCCAGTTTTGGCGTGCCTGCAACGCCAATGGCCTCTCAAACATCATTTCAAGCCCCTGCGCCGAGGCTCAACGGTTCTTTTGCTGGGCACAGCGCTGTCCTTGAACGCCTTGTCGCAGCAAGCTCCCCAACTGCAATTGCCCCGAACCAAGCTCAACGCAGGCATGCACATGCTCGATGTTCAGTTGGCACAGACACCCGAACAACGACAAATTGGCCTGATGTGGCGCAAGGAAATGCCCCAGCATGAGGGCATGCTCTTTGTCTTTGAACAAGCTGCAACCCAATGCTTTTGGATGCGCAACACACTGATTCCGCTGTCTGCAGCCTTTTTGGCCGATGACGGGACCATCGTGAACATCGCGGACATGAAACCTCAAAGCGATGATTCGCACTGCTCAGAAAAACCCGTCCGCTTTGTCCTGGAAATGAACGTGGGCTGGTTTGCCAAGCGTCAACTCAAAGCCGGCTACCAACTGGGCGGCACCGTTTTCAAGCGCTGAGCAAGGTGTTTTTGAGCCTCAAACGCCCCACATCAAATCGGCATTGTCGGTCACACACCGTTTGAGCATTCGAAGCATTGGGGCCGCACGTTGACTGAACTGCACAGTCTGCAAAAAATCACCCTCTTCTGGATTCTCCAGATCCGCACTGGTGGCCCGAAGATGTGCTTTGGAACGCTCGTCCTTGGCCGACTCCTGCGCCAAAGCTGACTCAAGTTTGGCAATGGTGGCAGGCAGGTCTTTTGCCAAGACTATGCCCTTGACCGGATCATCGCCCAACATCATTTTGAGCAAAACCCGTGCGTCGGGCTCCAACATGATGAGATCGCTGGTGGCTTTGGATTTGAACTTGAACAACATGGCAGACTCCGGTAGGTGGAAATTCAGCGCCCTACCGTCTCCACACCTTCGTCGTCAACGGCATCGCCCTGAATCAAGGCCTTGAGTTTATGGCTGGCATGGAAGGTCGCGACACGACGTGCATCAATAGGAATCAATTCTCCTGTGCGTGGATTGCGCCCTGGCCGCGCCGCTTTGGTGCGGATTTGAAAATTGCCAAAGCCAGAAATCTTGACATCGTCACCCGAAATCAGGCTGTCCACCATCAGATCAAAAAAAGCATCGACCATGTCTTTGGACTCGCGCTTGTTCAAACCGATTTGTTCAAACAACAAATCAGACAGCTGAGCCTTGGTCAAGGCGGGCGTTTCCAATGTTTCAAAACTGATTTGCATGACCGCGTTCCGAATAGGTATGAAGGCGCATCAGCTGCGCAGCCGAGCTGACAAATCTGAGCCCAACTGTGCCATCACGGCTTGCATCACCGTGTCAATTTGAACGTCGGTCAAGGTGGACTCCTCACTGAGCAAACTCAAACGCACCGCCAAGCTCTTCTCGCCTGCCGCCAAGCCGCCTGTCGATTCGGCCCTGGGACGGTAAATGTCAAACAGCACCGCATCGCGCAGCAAACCCTGTGTGGGTGCCGCATGGATGGCCGCCATCAATTGGCCGTGCGTGACCTGTTCATTCACGATGACCGCGATGTCGCGCTCCACTGCCTGGTGTTTGGCCACCGCTTGCGCCACTGGCACTTTACGGGCAATGACGGCATCCAGCGACAACTCAAACACCACAGGCGCACTGCTCAGCTCCCAAGCCTGTCGCCAGCGGGGGTGTAACTCACCCACATGGCCAATCATCACGCCTTCAAGCCACACCTGGGCCGAGCGGCCCGGGTGCATGGCGGGGTGTTCAGCGGCCACAAACTCCGCCTTGCGCGGGGCCAGCAGCTTCTCCACATCGGACTTGACGTCGTAAAAATCGACATTGCGGGACTTGCCCTGCCAACCCAAAGGCTCCACTGGGCCCCAGGCCATGCCGGCCACGCGCATGGGCTGCTCGAACCCCTGCACGGTGGTGTCGGTGCTTTGAACGGTGTCATTGCGCAAAAACACGCGCCCCAGCTCGAACACACGCACGCGGTCAGCTTTGCGGTCGGCGTTGAACTTGACCACCTGCAGAAGCGAGCCGATCAGGCTCGAGCGCATCACGCTCATCTGGCTGGCGATGGGGTTGAGCAGGCGGATCGGGCTGGCATTGCCCGCCAAGTCCTTTTCCCACGCTTCTTCGACAAAGCTGTAGTTGATGGTTTCCTGGTAACCCAAAGCGGCAATGGCGCGGCGCACGGCGGACGGGCTGCGCTCGGTTTCTGGTCGCACTTTGGCGGTGATGGGGGCCAGAGGTGGGTTGGTCGGCAGGTTGTTGTAGCCCACCATGCGGGCCACTTCTTCAATCAGGTCTTCTTCGATTTGCAGGTCAAAACGGAAGCTCGGTGGCGTCACGGTAACGGTGCCCTCGCCTTCAGCCACTTGCAGACCCAGACCCCGCAAGGCGTCGGCGCATTGCTGCTGCGTTAAAGGCATGCCAATCACCTTGACCGCACGGGCCACGCGCAGCGCGACGGGAGTGATCGCTGGAATGTTCAAGGTCTGGTCGTCGATGGGGCCAACCTTTGTCTCTGGCGTGCCGCAAATGTCGAGCACCAGCTGGGTGATGCGCTCGATGTGCTCCACCGTCAGCTGCGGGTCCACACCACGCTCAAAACGGTGACCGGCATCGGTCGAGAAGTTGAAGCGGCGCGAACGGCCAGCAATCGAGGTAGGCCACCAGAAAGCGGCTTCAATGTAGATGTTTTGCGTGTCGTCAGACACGGCTGTCGCGTCGCCACCCATGATGCCGGCCAGCGATTCGACTTGGCTGTCGTCGGCGATCACGCCCACCTTCTCGTCCACGGTCACGGTGTTGCCGTTGAGCAGCTTGAGCGTTTCACCGGGCTGGCCCCAGCGCACCTGCAAGCCGCCGTGGATCTTGTCGAGGTCAAAAATGTGCGAGGGGCGGCCGAACTCGAACATCACGTAGTTGGAGATGTCCACCAGCGGGCTCACGCTGCGCTGGCCACAACGGGCCAGGCGGTCGACCATCCACTGCGGGGTTTGGGCCTTCGTGTTCACGCCCTTGACCACGCGGCCGCTGAAGCGACCACACAGGTCGGGGGCCTGCACCTGCACCGCCAGCTTGTCGCTGGTCTGTGTGGCCACTGCCGGGAAAGTCGGGGCCTTCAAAGTGGCACCGGTCAGGGCTGACACTTCACGGGCGATGCCGTACACGCTCAGGCAATGCGCCAAGTTAGGCGTGAGCTTGAGCGTCATCAGGGTGTCGTCCAGATTCAAATACTGGCGAATGTCCTGGCCCAGAGGCGCGTCTGCAGGCAATTCCAGCAGGCCTCCATGGTCGTCGGCAATCTTCAGTTCTTTGGCTGAACACAACATGCCTTGGCTTTCCACACCACGCAGCTTGCCCACCTTGATGACGAATGGTTTACCGTCTTCACCCGGAGGCAATTCGGCCCCGACCATGGCGCAAGGCACGCGGATGCCTACCCGGGCGTTGGGTGCACCACAAACGATATTGAGCAGAGCGCCCTGCCCCACATCCACCTGGCACACGCGCAGGCGATCGGCGTTGGGGTGCTGCACGGCTTCCTTGATTTCACCGACCACGATCTTCGTGAACGGCGGAGCCACGGGCTCGAGCTCTTCCACTTCGAGACCGGCCATGGTCAAGGTCTCAGCCAGTTGCTGGGGCGTCAGGGACGGGTTGCAGAACTCGCGCAACCAGGATTCAGGAAATTGCATGTGCAGAACTCACTTCGTTTTGCTGCACGGCACACGCCGCGCAGCAGCATTCGGGAATATCAGGAGAGGGATTACTGAAATTGGCTCAGGAAACGCACATCGCCGTCAAAGAACAAGCGCAGGTCGTTCACGCCGTAGCGCAGCATGGTGAAACGGTCCATGCCCATGCCAAAGGCAAAGCCGATGAAGCGCTCGGGGTCCAAGCCCATGTTGCGCACCACGTTCGGGTGCACCTGGCCGGAACCGCCCACTTCAAGCCAGCGACCTGCCAGCGGGCCGCTTTGAAACTGGATGTCGATCTCGGCACTGGGCTCGGTGAATGGAAAGAAGCTGGGACGGAAACGCAGCACCAGGTCGTCGCTTTCGAAGAAGGTGCGGCAGAAATCGGTGACCACCACCTTGAGGTCCTTGAAGCTCACGTTCTCGCCGATCCACAGGCCTTCGCACTGGTGAAACATGGGTGAGTGGGTGGCGTCGCTGTCCACGCGGTAGGTACGGCCCGGTGCTATAACGCGGATTTCGGGCATGCCTTGACCGGCGTCGAGTTGGTTCTTGTAACGCTTGACGTGCTGCACCGCATGGCGGATTTGCATGGGGCTGGTGTGTGTGCGCAGCAAATGACCGCCTTCCACATAGAAGGTGTCGTGCATGGAGCGGGCTGGGTGGTCTTCTGGCGTATTGAGCGCGGTGAAGTTGAACCAGTCGGTCTCGATCTCTGGACCTTGGGCCACTTCAAAGCCCATGGAGCCAAAGATTTGCTCGACACGCTCGAGCGTCAGCGAGACGGGGTGCAAACCGCCCAGGTTCTCACTGCGCCCCGGCAAAGTCACATCGAGGGCTTCGGCTTTGAGCTGCGCTTGCAGCTCTGCATCGGCCAGCGCTTGTCGGCGATCGTTCAGCGCGGCCTCAATAGCCTGCTTGGCCAGGTTGATGGCCGCACCGCGGGTTTTCTTGTCTTCCACGCTCAGAGCGGCCATGCCCTTCATCAGCTCGGTGATGCGACCGGCTTTGCCCAAAAATTGGGCCTTGGCGTTTTCGAGGTCTGCAGGTGTCAGTGCCTGCGCAAAACTCTGGCGTGCGGATTCAACCAGGGTGTCCAGCTCGTTCATGGTGTGGGAGATCGGGGATCTGTGTAAAAAGGAATAAAAAAGGGATTGAAGCTTTTGCGAGCCTCAATCCCTTTGATCGAGTGCGTGGCACAGGCCCAAGGGCCCATGTCACTCATGGACTCAAGCTGCGGCCAGTTTGGCTTTGACTTGGTTCACGATGCCAGCAAAAGCGGCCTTGTCGTGCACGGCGATGTCCGCCAGCATCTTACGGTCGATTTCGATGGCAGCCTTCTTCAGGCCGTTGGCGAACTGGCTGTAGGTCAGACCGCATTCACGCGCAGCGGCGTTGATACGGGCAATCCACAACTGACGGAACACACGCTTTTTGGTGCGGCGGTCACGGTAGGCGTACTGGCCAGCCTTCATCACCGCCTGTTTGGCGATGCGGAAGACATTACCGCGGCGACCACGGAAACCTTTTGCAAGGGCCAAAACTTTCTTGTGACGGGCGCGTGCCGTTACACCACGTTTAACGCGAGGCATATTTATTCTCCTTGTTCGTCAGTAATTACAGGCCAGCCATGGGCAGCATTTGTGCGATGTGACCCATATTGGTCTCATGCACAGCCACTGCACCGCGAAGGTGACGCTTGTTTTTGGTGGTCTTCTTGGTCAGGATGTGACGTTTGAAGGCTTGGCCGCGTTTAACGGTTCCACCGGGACGAACACGGAAGCGCTTTTTAGCGCTGCTTTTGGTCTTCATCTTGGGCATGTCAATGCTCCTTTAATTGTGCTCGTGAGGCGTCTGCAATATCTTTGCAGCCTTGTTGGCCCCGAGCCACTTTTAACAAAAGTCACCCGAAAGTGACTTTCGACCCAACCAACCCGAAGGCCGGTCAAATTCTTTTTTTACGCCGACTCAGCAGAAGCTGCCGCGTCAGCTGGTTTGCCGCTGGTCGGTTTTTTGCGACCCGGTGCAATCATCATGATCATCTGGCGGCCTTCCAACTTGGGAAACTGCTCCACGATGATGGAGTCGGCCAACTCATCACGAATCCGGTTCAGCAAAGCGATACCCAGTTCTTGGTGGGTGATTTCGCGGCCACGGAAACGCAAAGTGATCTTGCATTTGTCACCATCGGCCAAAAACCGGCGGATGTTGCGCATTTTGATGTTGTAGTCACCATCGTCTGTACCAGGACGGAACTTGACTTCTTTGATGTCAATGACCGTTTGCTTGGCTTTGGCTTCTGCCGCTCGCTTTTGCTCTTGGTACTTGAACTTACCGTAGTCCATCAAGCGACAGACAGGTGGATTGGCAGTGGCGGCAATTTCAACCAGGTCCACATCCATTTCACCCGCAAGTCGCAAGGCTTCGCCCAAGGACAAAATGCCCATGGGTTCATTTTCAGGGCCGGAAACACGTACCTCTGGGGCCATGATTTCACGGTTCAAACGGTGTTTACGTTCTTCGCGGTGGCGACGATCACGAAATTCGGTAGCGATGACTCAATCCTTTACGGAACAAAACTGCAACATGCAGCCCATCCATCTTTGTGCCCACGGGCCAAAGCTTGCGGCGAAATTCACCTTCAGGCTTTAGAAGCGATGTCAGCTGCAATGTGTTCAATGAACGCATCGATCGACATCACACCGAGGTCTTTGTTGCCTCGGGCGCGCACTGCGACGGTACCTGCTGCCTTTTCTTTGTCACCTGCGACAAGGATATAGGGCAGCTTTTGCAACGAATGCTCTCGTATTTTATACGTGATTTTCTCGTTACGCAGGTCCAATTCGACCCTAAGGCCTTGATTTGACACTGACTTTTGCAGTTTTGCAGCTATTTCGCGACAGTAATCAGACTGTGCATCAGTGATATTGAGCACCGACACTTGGATGGGGGCCAACCAAGTGGGCAAGGCACCGGCATGCTGTTCGACCAAAATACCAATGAATCGCTCCATGCTGCCCACAATGGCACGGTGCAAAATCACAGGCCGCTGACGCGTACCGTCTTCGGCCACGTATTCGGCATCCAGACGCTCGGACAAATTGAAGTCCACCTGAATCGTGCCGCACTGCCATTCCCGGCCAATCGCATCCTTCAGGGTGTATTCGATCTTGGGGCCATAAAAAGCACCATCGCCCTCTGAAATCACAAAATCGCAACCCGAATGGCGCAAGCTGTCCATCAGGGCTTTTTCGGCCTTGTCCCACAACTCGTCAGAGCCAATGCGAGCGGCAGGACGCGTAGACACCTTGTACAAAATGTCGGTGAAACCGAAATCGGCGTAGACATTTTTGAGGACCTTGGTGAAGGTGTCGCACTCTGGCAGGATTTGGTCTTCGGTGCAAAAGATGTGGCCATCGTCTTGGGTGAAGCCACGCACACGCATGATGCCGTGCAAGCCGCCAGACGGTTCATTGCGGTGGCATTGGCCAAACTCGCCGTAACGCAAAGGCAAATCACGGTAGCTCTTGATGCCTTGCTTGAAGATCAGGATGTGACCCGGGCAGTTCATGGGCTTCAAGGCGTAATCGCGCTTTTCAGATTCGGTCGTGAACATGTTGTCGCGGTACTTGTCCCAGTGACCGGTTTTTTCCCACAGCGATTTGTCCAAAATCTGGGGGCCTTTGACCTCATGGTAACCACTGTCACGGTAAACCTGTCGCATGTACTGCTCCACGGTTTGCCAAACGGTCCAGCCTTTGGGGTGCCAGAACACCAAGCCAGGGGCATGCTCGTCAATGTGGAACAAATCCAACTCGCGCCCGAGTTTGCGATGGTCACGCTTTTCGGCTTCTTCAAGACGGGTCAGGTACAGCTGCAAGTCTTCCTTGCTGGCCCAAGCCGTACCGTAAACGCGTTGCAGCATTTCGTTTTTGCTGTCACCGCGCCAATAGGCTCCGGCCACTTTCATGAGTTTGAAATGTTTGAGCTTGCCTGTGCTGGGGACGTGCGGGCCACGGCACAGGTCTTCAAAAGCACCTTCGCGGTACAAACTCACTTCTTGGTCAGCAGGGATGCTGCCAATGATTTCGGCTTTGTAGTGCTCGCCCATGGCTTTGAAATGCGCCACAGCCTCATCGCGAGGCAAAACACGGCGCACCACAGGCTCGTCCTTGTTGGCCAACTCGGTCATGCGCTTTTCAATGGCCACCAAGTCCTCAGGCGTGAAGGATCGGCTGTACGAAAAGTCGTAATAAAAGCCGTTGTCGATGACAGGTCCGATGGTGACCTGAGCCTCAGGAAACAAATCTTTGACGGCGTAAGCCAACAAGTGAGCCGTTGAGTGACGAATCAGCTCCAGACCTTCGGGGTCTTTGGCGGTGACGATGGCCAAGTTGGCATTGGCCGACATGCTGAAACTGGTGTCCACCAGCTGGCCATTGACTTTGCCGCCCAAAGCTGCTTTGGCCAAGCCTGCGCCAATAGAGGAAGCGACTTCGGCTACGGTGACCGGGCCTGGAAACTCGCGCAATGAACCGTCGGGAAGCGTGATCTGAACCATGAAATTCAATACAAAAAGCCGGACATTAACCGTGCTGGATTAAAAAAGTAATCAAAGCTGATTTTCCCACAAAAATACCGTCGAGATTTGTACCACCACCAAGGTGCCCCTACCCGAGCCACCGCCCCCGAACAGCCAAAAACACCGGACAAACACCAAGGATTTCGTCAGCTAGCTGTGGGCATGCTTGGTTTAAGATAGTGGTCTCACTTTTCATCCTGTAAAAATCAGTACCACGATGACCATGCCTACAGCCCGCTCCAAAATCATTTACACCTTGACGGATGAAGCCCCCTTGTTGGCAACAGCATCCTTTTTGCCCATCATTCGCACCTTCACTCAGCCCGCAGGCATTGAAATTGAAACCAGCGATATTTCTGTAGCTGGCCGCATTCTGGGCGAATTCTCTGACCTGCTCCCCCCTGAGCAAAGAGCACCCGACAACCTGTCGATGCTCGGCAAGTTGACCCTCTTGCCCAGCACCAACATCATCAAACTGCCCAACATCAGCGCCTCGGTTGGCCAGTTGGTTGCCGCCATCAAAGAACTGCAGGCCAAGGGCTACGCCCTGCCCGACTACCCAGAAAACCCCTGCAACGACGAAGAAAAAGCCATCAAGGCCCGTTATTCCAAGTGCACCGGCTCGGCCGTGAACCCCGTGCTGCGTGAAGGCAATTCCGACCGCCGCGCCCCCCGCGCCGTCAAGGAATTTGCCCGCAAAAACCCCCACAGCATGGCCGAGTGGAGCCAGGCGTCGCGCTCGCACGTCTCACACATGCACGCGGGCGACTTCTACCACGGTGAAAAGTCCATGACCCTGGACCGCCCCCGCGACGTGCGGATGGAGCTGATCACCAAAAGCGGCAAAACCATCATCCTCAAACCCAAAGTCTCTTTGCTCGACCGTGAAGTCATCGACAGCATGTACATGAGCAAAAAGGCTCTGTGCGAGTTCTATGAGAAAGAAATTGAAGACGCACGCAAGACCGGCGTGATGTTCTCGCTGCACGTCAAAGCCACCATGATGAAGGTGTCGCACCCCATCGTGTTCGGTCACTGCGTCAAGATCTTCTACAAAGAAGCTTTCGAAAAGCATGGTGACCTGTTCAAAGAACTGGGTGTGAACGTGAACAACGGCATGGCCGATCTGTACAACAAGATCACCAGCCTGCCCCAGTCCAAGCAAGACGAAATCAAGCGTGACCTGCACGCCTGCCACGAGCACCGCCCCGAGCTGGCCATGGTGGACTCGGCCAAAGGCATCACCAACTTCCACTCGCCCAACGACGTGATCGTGGACGCCTCCATGCCCGCCATGATCCGCAACGGCGGCAAGATGTGGGACGCCAACGGTCGCCTGAAAGACGTCAAGGCCGTGATGCCCGAGTCGACTTTCGCCCGCATCTACCAGGAGATGATCAACTTCTGCAAATGGCACGGCGCCTTCGACCCCAAGACCATGGGCACGGTGCCCAACGTCGGCCTGATGGCCCAGCAAGCCGAAGAATACGGCTCGCACGACAAGACTTTTGAAATCTCCGAAGACGGCGTGGCCAACATCACCGACATCAACACCGGTGAAGTGCTCTTGTCCGAAAACGTCGAAGCCGGCGACATTTGGCGCATGTGCCAGGTCAAGGACGCTGCGATCCGTGACTGGGTCAAATTGGCCGTCACGCGTGCCCGCAACTCCGGCATGCCCGTGGTGTTCTGGCTCGACCAGTACCGCCCCCACGAAGCCCAGCTGATCACCAAAGTCAAGATGTACCTGCACGAGCACAACACAGCCGGTCTGGAAATCCAGATCATGAGCCAAGTGCGTGCCATGCGTTACACCCTGGAGCGCGTTGTGCGCGGCCTGGACACCATCAGCGCCACCGGT
Source organism: Comamonadaceae bacterium PBBC1 (assembly GCA_002256145.1). Lineage (GTDB taxonomy): Bacteria > Pseudomonadota > Gammaproteobacteria > Burkholderiales > Burkholderiaceae_C > Limnohabitans_A. The sequence goes on along the minus strand of NKIP01000010.1, from coordinate 48,803 downwards.
AACATCCTGCGCGACTACCTGACCGACCTGTTCCCCATCATGGAACTGGGCACCTCGGCCAAAATGCTGTCGGTTGTGCCATTGATGGCCGGCGGCGGCATGTACGAAACCGGTGCAGGCGGCTCTGCCCCCAAGCATGTGCAACAGCTGGTGGAAGAAAACCACCTGCGTTGGGACTCGTTGGGTGAATTTTTGGCACTGGCCGTGTCGCTGGAAGACCTGGGCATCAAAACCAGCAACAGCAAATCGAAAGTTTTGGCCAAAACCCTTGACGCTGCCACCGGCAAACTGCTGGACAACAACAAGAACCCCTCGCCCAAGACAGGCCAGTTGGACAACCGTGGCAGCCAGTTTTATCTGGCCATGTACTGGGCGCAAGAGTTGGCAGCACAAACGGACGACCTGGAACTCCAGGCCAAGTTCGCACCGCTGGCCCAGACACTGACCGAGCAAGAAACGACCATCGTGGGTGAGCTCAATGCGGTTCAGGGCCACCCGGTTGACATTGGTGGTTACTACTTCCCATCGCAGGAAAAGCTCCAGGCCATCATGTGCCCCAGCCCCACCTTCAATGCCGCTCTGGCTTCAGCGGCTGCCTAAACCGAGTCACCTCGGCCTCCAAAAAACCATCCCTCGGGATGGTTTTTTTTCGATCAACTCGCCCATCGCTCGCTCAGCATGTGCACGGCATCGTCCAGGGGCAATGTGCCGGTATCACGGCGACGCATTCACCACCTCGAGGGTGCACTCACGCTTGGCCTGCAAGCGCTGGCGCACCACAGGGCTGCAGGTCAAGCTGGTCAGTGCTGGGGGCCGGGCCAATTCGGTGTACGTTGCCACCGCCGCCGCCTCGGCCCGAGCTGGTTTGTGAAGATCCGCAGCCTTCAAAGCCAATTGCACCGCCTGGGTATAAAGCGCGTCATCGTCCAACAGCACCTGAATGAAGTGCAGCCACTGGTGCAGGTCTTTTTTGTCGGGCGGGGCCAGGTGGTCCGCATGCAGGGCGGGCGGCAGGTCGAACAAAAAACCCCCGCCATTGAGCTGCTCCTCGATGCCGCCCGACTTCATGGCCAGCACAGGCACACCAGCCAGCAACCCCTCGGCCACCACCCGGGCCGAAGCTTCAAACCACAGCGAAGGCACCAGCAACAGCGATGCTTCGCCATAGATGCGGGTCATGTCGTCGGTGCGCGGCTGCCAGTCCACCGCGTCCAACAGCGCCAGGTCCAGGCCAAGGCGTGCCCAGTCGGCCCGGCCCCAGCGGCTTTCCAGGGCCCGAAAGCGCAGCCCGGGTGCCAACACCCGCGCCTGCTCCACCAAGTTCAGAAAAAACAGCCCGCCTTTGGCCGGTTCCGGGTTGATCAGCGTCACAAAACGTTGTGCCTTGCGCGTTGCCACCCGCGCGGGCGACAGATTTAGCCGACCTTCCAGCGGCGGGCGTACCAGGTCACGCACCACCAGCGCTTCGGTGCCCAGCTTTTCGCGGTACAGCGCCACCATGGCCTGTGAAGGCACCACAAATGAGTTAATGAACCGAAACGCTGGCGATTCGGGTCGGGCATAGCCCGGGTTGGCCACATAAAACACCGTGTGTGCCCCCTGCTTCTGGGCTTGGGCCAGCAGCGGTTGCAAGAGGGGCGAGCTGTAGGTCAGCACCACGTCGGGCTGCAGCTGCGTCAGGGATTGCTGCGCCACCTCAATGAACGCCCTCAAGGCCCCAGGTCGCACCGCTTGATGCACGGTGGAATGGGTCACATACAAAGTGTGTGTCACCCCCTCATCCTCTTGCACCCAAAGGCTGCCAACGGGCGGCAGCGGTGACAAATCGGGATGCACTTGGGCCAGCGGGTACTCCTGCAGGCCATCGAACAAGGTCATGGTCAGTGCATGGGCTTGCCAGCCTGCGCAGGCCAGGGCCTTGAGCTGCGCCCGCACGCTTTGGGCTGCGCCGCTCTTGCGGTCGAACAAGCAGGCCTCAGATAAAAACAACATGGTGGGCATAAAACATCTCCACTACACCTGTAAGTCACACCCACTGGGCAGGCCATGGCTTGAAAAAAAACGCCGCTGGAGAACCAGCGGCGTTGTCCAGTCAACGGCAAGGCAAAACCTGCACAGACAAAACTGCAAGGGGGCGAATCTGAAACACCCCATTGCGGGCTGGCATTAAACCGGAATGACAGGCACCGCCGGCTTGAAATTGGCCAACTGGAACTCCTGACCCAAGGTGTTGACGGTGGCCAGCAGATTCAGCTCGTACGCCTCCAGCGTGTTGTCACCTGTCGACGATTGGGTGTGCGCCCAAATGGCGGTCACGTTCGGGTTGTCAGCGGCTGTGACCGCAAACACCGTCGTGTTGATCTCGCTGTTGTCGGTGGTGCCACCCAAGACTGCATCGAAGTCAAACAGGCTGTTGAGCACCGCAGCCACATCCGTGCTGGAGCTCAGCGCAGCCGCTTTGAGCGTGCTTTCAACCGAGGTCACCAATCCAAATTCGGTGGTGGACAGGTCCAACGCAGCCACGTCGCTGAACGCAACCAAACCTTTGACCATCACGGGGAAAGAGCTGACCGTGGCCGCAGTCGCAGTGTCGAGCAACAGCAGCACATGATCGCCGTTGTCCTTCAGGGTGTACTTCGGAATGCCCGATGTATTCAGTGTCTCCAACAGCGCACCGAGGTTCTCGTATGTGCCCGCCGAGGCCGTGCTGCTCACAACACCCGCCGCCTGCGCCTCAAGCAGCAAGTTTTGACCGAGCGTGATCGGGCTCGTGAGCAGATCAGAAGGCGTACCGTAGTCTGCTGACACCCTCCATGCAAGCGCATCAAGGAGCGCACCGCCTGATGAGACCAGATTTGGAGTTGTTCCATCGGTATCACTTGACAAGAAGTAGATGTTTACATCCAACACGGTCCTCGTGACCACAACACCATTCACATCCCCCTCCACCGTGCTGGCCAGCAGCTCGCCTTCCAGCGCCACAAAGTCATAAGCCGTCTGGAAGTTGTTCACCACATCGGCCACCGAAGCGCCGGTGGAACGCACCATCAAGACTGAATCTTTCCATTCAAACGGGGCAAAACCTGTTGTGTCGGTTTTCACCACGAAGGCGTCGGCCTCGCTTGTGCTGTTGGTCAAGCTGCCCGCATCCTTGCCGGCTGTACCACCATCTGCAGGCAAGCTGCCGTTGCCCAGGTCGATGAGGTCGATCGGGTTGTTGGGCTCACCGTAGCCGTAAATCTGCGTGTTACCGGACGCCGTGCCCGTGACCGTGCCGCCGTTGAGCGAGGTGGTGTTGAGGCCAGTGTCGGTGTACTTGCCCGGGTCGGAGCCGTACAGATCGCCATTACCGGGGTTGGGGGGGGTACCGAAGGTGTTGTCAGGCGAGTCTGGCGGGGCGATGAAGCCATAGCCCGGATTGGTAAAGGTTTGACCGACACCGCCATCCAGAGACTTGACGATGATCGAGGCATCAAAACTCTCACCTGGTTGAAGAGCACCCTGCACAGTCCCGTCGGCCTTCAAAAAAACATTCTCTGAGGGAAACGTAAGATAAAAAGGATCGAAAAATTTTGCGTTTAAATTCGCAATATCACCAGGCGATACCGTGACGCCCTCCACGGCAGTCATGGTCACCTTGCGCGTCAAGGCGTCGTAGGTGATGGAGCCGAGCTCACGCCCGACTCTGTCCTCAAACACAGACAGAAGATCGTTCATCTTGGACACGGCCGTTGCGAAGTCATCGCCAGGCGAATAACCCGACACCCGATCGACGACCCCGGATCCCAAATAAGCACCAGCCGTATCTACAAAGCCGTTAAAAGCATAAGACTGCCCGCCGTCTGAGAACGTCAATACGATTTCCAGCCACGTAAATGATGGAATTGAAGAAGTGTTATTCCACAGCTCCTCCCGGAACATGGTCACTTCGATGGCATTGCCTTGGCTGAATGCACCGCCCAAAGCGAAGGCCTCGCCGGCCTGAGAAGAAGGGTCATCACCAAAGAAACCAGCGTTGACGCCGTTCAAGGTGTCTTGGCCAAAACCTGGGTTCACGAAGTCTTGCTGCAGGCCGGCTGTGCCCGTGAGCGCGCTGTCACCGAACAGGTCTGAGTTGTCGCCCGGGTTGGTGATGGTCTGCGCCACTGGATCGGCATTCACGCCGGTGACGGCCTTGCCCTCACCTGTCGCATCGTTGAGGGTGAGGCCCTTGCTGCTGGTGGAAGCCGGTGTGTCATTGACACCAGGCGCCACCTCTTCCAGATTGGCCGAATTGGAGCTGGTGCCCGCGCCGTCGTTGATGGTCACCGATGCCGTAACCACATCAAGCAGGCCCACGCCCCGCTTGCTGGCCTGGAACGACAACAAATTGCCCTGTCTGGCTGTGACCGCCGCCGCGAGATCGAGGTTGGTAGTGCCTGCCTGTGTGTGATCGGCGATCACCTTGTCCAGCAGTTTGCCTACGAGATACTCCGACCGGTCCGAGCTGCCCACGCTGTCGAGCAAAGCCTGATTCACCGTGAGTTGGGTGGTGAGGCCATCGAGCGTGATGCTGAGCGTTTCACCCAAGATGGCGGCAGATTCAAGTGTGGTGTTGGAGAACAGGATCGTCACCTTGTGAAGGCTGCCATACACCTCCGGGGTGGTGATGGAGAAGGAAGCCAGGTCAACCTTCAGAGGGTCCACGCCAGCAGCAGCTGCCGTCAGCACCAGCTTGTCCTCGATCACCGCGACCGTGCCAACGGCGGCGGCAATGTTGTCGTCTTTGACTGCACCCACACCAACGCGCAAGGCCTCGATGCGCGCGGCCAGGCTCTGGAGTGTGGCGGCCTCGGTGTCGCCCATGTTGGCCGTGACCTTGGTGCCCGCGATCGAGATGCTGACCGTGCCCTGGTTGCCAGCGTCGTCTGTGGTGTAGAAATTGTCATCGTTCAGACCGCCGAACACGATTTCAGAGACCTGCTTGACGCCCGGGTAGCTGATTTCGGCTTTCGAAATGTCGAACGCGTGCTCTGTCTTTTCTTTGGAGGTCAGCGTGATCGCACCGTTGGCATCCACCGACACCTCGCTGAGCACGGTGGCCAGACGTCCGTTGGAGCCGATAACGGCCTCTGAACCGGCGGTGTAGCCGGTCTGAGAATTATTGTCGGTACTGTTAATGGCCTCTGAAAATAACGTTTCCGTAGGAGCAAAGTCAACCCCAAATTTTTTCACAACAAGAGTAAATTGCACGTCAACGTCTGCGCCTTTCGCTCTGGATGTGATCACAAGATTGCCGCTTTCGATAGCAGCATCAAAGGCATTGCTTGCTTCACCCAGACCATCAAGATAGGTTACAAAATCTCCGAGGTTGAAGAATGTGGTATTTTCCCCACCCCAAACCGGTCCCGAAAAGGACCCACGTCCGCCTTGTATAAAAACCGTCGACAGACCATCTGAGATCAACAAACCCCACTGGCTGACTAAAAACACCGGAACCAAAAAACCAGGGGGGGTGTTGACGGTCTCGGGCGTCAATGCCCCGAGGTCCACAGTGATGACGGTAGGCGTAGCCTCTGTGCCCTGTTGGACCTGCAGTTCCGCATCAATGGCCGCCTTCAAGGCGCTCAAGCTGTCGACAGCGCTGCCAGCCACCATGTTGGCGGTCACCACCACATCGTTGGCCGTGTCAGTCAGATCTTTGGGCGTGGTGTCCACCGTCAGGCTCAGCGTGCCGCCGGCGTAGTAATCGGCGTTGGTGGTGCTGTAGGTGGCTTTGGCCTGCTGCGTCTGGCCCTGGTAGTCCAGCGTCACGTCGCTGACAGTAAATGTTTCTCTGCCGGCGTTTTTGGCGGTCAGGGTGATCTGGCCAGTGGTGCTGTCGTATGCGGCAGAGGCAATGAGACCTTCGAGGTCTCCACCAACGACGGTTTGGGCGTTGATGGCGTCCACAAGGGCCTTCGAAGTGGCTTGGGCACCCACAATCGCTTCACCGGTGAGAGTCGAACCAGTCGGGAAGATCGATGTCGAATCAATAAGGATCTCTAAACCTTGATCTTGTTTGATGATTAATTTATTGAACAAACTTTTGGCAGTAATGACGATGTTGCCACCTTCCAGCGTTGCGGATTCGATAAAAGGTTGATTAGCTATTTCATTAATAAAATCATCAACATTCATCCCACTAACAATAATATCTTGACCTTTACCCCCCGTCGCCCCAAAAGCAATAAGAGACATCGTCAATCCGCCTAAGAGCGACGCTCCCGTGATGTCATTCGGCAGATCGATGGTGATCGTGGCGGGCTTGGAGGTCACCATGCCTGCTGACACGGTCACAGGCACGTCATCGTCCGTGCGCATCAAGCCATCCACGCCCGCGCCTCTGATGGTGACGTAAGCCTTGCCGCCGTCGTAATACACATCCGCGCCACGGCCGTAGCTGGCGACGTCAGAGGTTTTGCCGTCGATGAAAGTGCTGCCGTAAGGGATGCTGCTGCTGTCCAGCGTGATGGAGGCCAGCTGCTTGACGCCCTGGTAGTCCAGCGTCACGTCGCTGATCACGAAGGTTTCTTTGCCGTATTGCTTCGCAGTCAGGGTGATGATGCCGTCCTTGAGCTCCGCACCTTCCAGCACCTGCGAGAGCACCGGGTCCGGAATGCTGAGGGTGGCGTCTTGGCCATTTACTGTCGTGGCTGAGAAATCGCTTGAGGAGCGTGCGTAGTATGTGCGGGAACCCGCAGCAACACTGGTGATCTCGATGTATGCCTTCATCTCAACGCTTGCCCCTGTGTCGACAGTGCTGAATGTCAAGAGATCGCCAGCTGCGTTCAGCTTGACGGAAACAAGGCCATCCACTTCGGCAAAAGCACCTAACAAGCCTTCAACAGTTGTCACATTTACTGCGCCTAAGTATTTGGTAAAGCCCGTGCCAATTTGAATAGAACCGCTGACAGACACCGATTGGGACATGTCAAACCGTTCGAGCAATCCAGTCACCGCAACCGTGAACACCGCCGGGGTATCCACTGGCGAGCCCATCACCACCTTGGCGTTGATCGCGTCCACCAGGTTCTGGCTGGTGGTTTTGGCGTCTACACCCATGAGGGCGTCTACGGTCACAGAGACGTCATCGATCGTGCCCATCAAGCCATCTGAACCCGCGCCTCGGATGTTGACGTAGGCCTTGCCGCCTTGGTAGTACACACCGGCACCCCGGTCGGTGTACATGCCATCGCCATACTGGGCGTAAGCAGCATCTGGCCCACCGGTTTCCAGCTGCAGCGTGGCTTGCTGCTGCTCGCCTTGGTAGTCTTGGGTGGCGTCTAACAACAGGGGGGCGGCCTTTTCGGTGGCGGCGGTGAGGGGCAGAGACGCCTTATCCCGGACAACGCCTTCGATCACTTTGACCAATTCGACTTTGTTTTTGATGGCTTGGAGGAGACTTTCCACCGAGTTTGTGGCGCTACCAGCGACCATGTCGGCGATGACGTCGACGCCCGCGATCTTCACGCTGAGTTTGCCGCCTTGGTAGTAGTCGGCGTCGTTGGTGCTGAAGGCCACACGGCTGACTTGCTGCACGCCGTTGGTGTCCACCGATGCGGCATCGACCTTGAAGGTGGGTGCAGCAGCGTCGGTCAACGGTTCGGTGGCACCGGTCAGGGTGAGTTGGGCGCCTGTGATGGTGACGCCGTTGACGGAAGCCAGAAGGCCCTTGATGTCACCCACGGTGTTGGCCGTCTCGATGGCAGTTTTGAGTGCAGCCACCGACAGTGCGGGGTTGGGCTTGCCGTCTTGGTCAAACACAAGGTCAGCACTGATGGTTTTGCCGTCGATGGTGACGCTGAGCTTGCGGGTGAACTGGGTGGTGTTGGTGCCGTTGGTGGCGGTGGGCCAGTCGGCCACGACACTGGAGAAGTCCACAGTGACCACGGTAACCTGGCCATTGTTATCGATGGCGGCTTCCACGTCGCCACCGGCCTGCACGGTGAGCTTTTGGCCCGTTTTGCCAAAGAAGCGCAGGGTGCCCGTGTCGGTGTTGACGGCGGTGAGCACGTTGCCTGAGTACACCAGGAGGTCGGCAGCGGTGATCGGATCTGGCACCGAGCCAAAGGGCGCGATTGTTGGCACTGCTTGCTGTGCAGCCAGCGTGGCGGCAATGTAGGCATCGATGGCTTGTGGGGTGGCCATCACCAGATAGCCGCCGGTGTTGCCGGGGATCAGTTTGGTGTCGTACAGCGATAGGCTGCTGTCGGCGGTGTAGCGCTGGCCTGCGCCCGTTCCGCCGATGCCAAACAACAAGGCGGTGAACAAGCTGGAGGGCGCATCAGGCAGTGTTGAGCCGCTCAGGCTGTTCAAGGCACCGCCCAATAACAGCAGCGAGCTGGCGGGCATGACACGGTGGTCAGCGGGCACCAAGTAGCTGCCGTTGGCGTCAAGCTCGGCAACGGTCAGCGCCAAGGGCGTGATGCCGTTGCCGTTGATGAGGTCGAGCAAGCTGACCTGGTAGGCCACCACCGCCGATGAGTTGTCCACGGGTACCGTAAGAGCTGAGATCTTGGCTGCAAACGCATCCAGCTCAGCTTTCACGGTGCTGGCATCCAGCACGTCGCCTTTTTTGGTGGAAACCGTGTGGCTGTATTCCTTACCGTTAATGGTAACGGTGAGCACCGAGCCGGGGCGGTAGTCCTGTGGGTTGGTGGAGAAGGTGACGCTGGAGACGGGCAGTGACTGGCCGTCGTTGACGGTCTGATAAACCACCGTGTCGAACGAGTTGTCGGCGCTGGTGAGGTTGATGGTGTCACCACCGGCTTGGCCCACGAGGGTGTCGTTGCCACGGCCTGCGTCGATGGTGTCCTTGCCTGCACCGGCTTCCACGCGCAGGTTGACCCTCTGGTCAAAAGATGTAAAGCGCATGGCGTTGTCCAGCTCGTCGCCGATGGCAGTGACCTGGGTAGCGCCACGCACCACGGTGGCGGTGCCCGGCACGAGCATGGCGGCCGACACGGTGGTGTCGTAGTCGCGCAGGGCATAGGTCACTTTGTTGGTCAGGTTAAAACCGGCTTGCACCAACGCAGCGGCTTGGGCTACGGTCAGCGGGGAGGTGACGGTCAGCAGCACGTCGGCCGGGTTGCGGCCCTGGATGGCGTTTAGGAAGTTCTGTGCAATCGTTTCGCCGGCGCTGGCACCGTCGTAGAGCCACACGGATTCGGCGGGGACGGTGTTGGCGGCAATGTAGGCGTCAACAGCAGGCACCCCCTCAAATGTGAGCGCTGCACGAAGAATGTCTTCGCGCAACACCACCAAAAGACCTTGATAGTCCAAAGCGAGCTTGTTGGAGGGATCAAACAAGACCCTCTCACCACCGAACGTCGGCACCACCAGACTGGGGTCCGCTCGAAGAAGAAAGATCGAAACAAAGGTGTCGGCGTCTACAAAGATTCCACCATCAGGCACGGTGAAGTAGCCATCGCCATTTAGATCAGACAAGAAGACAAAGTTGTCCGGCGTCGGAGGGAATGATTGGGGGTTCAAGACACCAACCACCACATTGCCGGCGTTGAACTGGCTGCCGAAGATGGCCCCGGCTGTGAAGCTCAACGAGAGGGGACCGTTGACGACCACGAGGGCTGTGGAGATGACATCGGAGGTAACCATCGCAAGATTGCCGGCTGCATCGGTGACAGCACCGCCTTCGTTGAGTCGCAGCGCATTGACACCAGCGCTGATGCCGTTGACGTCAGCCTGGCTGGCGGTGAGTGTGTATTCAAACACCAGCTTGTCAGAGCCCGCGCCGCTCACATAAACGGCCTGCACGATAGAGGCACCCATCTGCAGCGCGAAAGTCGGCGCGCCTTTGACGAGCACGGCTTCGCCAAACGACACCTCGACACGCACCACGTCACCCTCGCCGTAGGCACCAGCGGCGTCCGGGTTGGTGGCGGTGATGGCGATGTTGGTGATGGCAGGTGCGGCCTTGTCCAGGCCGGCTTCGAGCGCAGTGATGCGGTCGGTCAGCCCTTTGAGGTTTGCGTTGGCGGCTGACGACAGCATGTCCAGTGCGGCCTTCAGGCCGGCAATGGAGTTGGTCGTTGGGTTTCCGGTCGTATTGCCGACCGCGTTGGTGTCGTCGAGGATGAGCGCGGTTGAGCTGACGTTGGTGTCAATGCGCAATGCCAGTGCGTTGATCTTGCCTTGCAGGTCGTTGGTCACCGCTGTGATCGCCTTGTTCAGTGCATCCTGTGCAGTCGACAGCGCCAGGCTCTGCGCCCCATTGTTGTTGTTGACCACACCGCTCAGCGCCGTCAGCGCTGCTTTCAGGCCCGCAATCGAGCCGGTGGTGGGCTCACCGCCCTGGACTGCATCGTTGACCAGTTTGGCAATCACGTCGGCGTTGGTTTTGTCACCCAAGGCCATCGCGTCGTTCAGCAAGATGGCCTGGTTGTCGATCTTGACGCTCAGGTCGTTGGCCACCTTGTTGATCGCCTTGTTCAGTGCATCCTGTGCAGTCGACAGCGCCAGGCTCTGCGCTTCATTGTTGTTGTCGACCACACCGCTCAGCGCCGTCAGCGCTGCTTTCAGGCCCGCAATCGAGCCGGTGGTGGGCTCACCGCCCTGCACTGCATCGTTGACCAGTTTGGCAATCACGTCGGCGTTGGTTTTGTCACCCAAGGCCATCGCGTCGTTCAGCAAGCTGGTTTGGTTGTCGATCTGTCCTTGCAAGCTCAGGACTGCAGTAGACACTGCGTCAGCGATGGTTTTGTACAAGCCGGTGGCGTTGCTGGGGTCTCCCAACGTTGCCGTGTTGGGCGCGCCCAGCGCTGCCTGAAGTGCGGTGATTTCCACACCTGTGACATCACCAAGGTCGGTCAGCGCCCCAGAAAGCGTGTTGAGCTGATCACTCAGCGCCTTGATGGTCCTCAGGTCGCCCAGGCTCAGAGCTCCTGTCAAATCTGTGCGCAAAGCGTTGATGGCATCTGCAATGAAGAAGTAATCGCTCAAGCTCATTTGCGATTCGGTCAGGAAGCTTGGAACCTTGTCCACCACGTTGGCTGCACCCGCCAGCAGCAAAATCGAGGTGCTGAGAACCGGGTTCTCGGCAGCAACGGCCAAGCGCAGGCTTTGGATCGTCGCTTCGGTGCTACCGGCTTCGTCCACGCCCGAGGCCGCCGCCAACAGCTTGCCGTAGTCGTTGGCCGTCAGATTTGAAGCACCGGTGTTGGTGACCACAGCCACGGGTGCAGCGCCCGTCACCAGGTCATCGACCAGACCCAGCGCGTTTTTGACCTTGTCGTTGGCCACAGCGATTTGCTCGGCCGTCACGCCCTGTGGCAGGGTGGTCGAGCCAGAAACTGAGAGTTCCCGCACTGCGGCTTCGGTGAACACGTTCACGTTGACATTGACCACCTGACCGTTGTTGATGTAGGCCATGGCCCGCAAGACGACGGTGAGATCCTTTTGTGCGCCTGTGGCTTCGTCCCAGTAGTCAGGGGCAGTGCCGTTTTCGTCCGTCACAACAACGAGCACCGCGCCGGTGTAAGGCTGCTGCAACGTCAGAGTGAACGTTCCGTCGTTCTGGATCTTTGCTACGCCCAGCACCTTGCCGGCAGCGTCATACACCGTGGCCACCAACCCGGAGCCCTCCAACACCGGCCCCATGACAAAGTTGCCCAACAGCACTGCTGGCTTGACCACCACCGCCGCAGTTGCAGCACCGCCGCCACCGCCTGCCACCGCCAGGCCCGCACCGCCAGCGGCCAGCCAACCCATTGAGCCAAAGTCGGCCGGTGCCTTCCACACAACCGGTTCACCGGCAGCGGTCACCGCAGCCGTGGTGGTTTCGGCGGTCACTGCGCCAGCGCTCGAGGTCATCGCGCTGGCGGGGATTTCACCGCTTGGATAAAAAGCCACGTTGGCCGAGCTGTAGAAGTCGACCAACGAGGCCACCTCGCCCTGCCCCTCGCGCTCCAACACCAAGTCATTTCCTTTGCGCTTGGCGAGCAAGCCGGTCACGGCTTTGCCGCTGACTTGATCAATCAGAGTGATTTGCGCACCGGCGGTCAACTTGAGCTGGCTCAAGGCTTCCAAGGTGTAGCTTTGCTGGCCATTGGCGAGCTTGACGATGGCTTTGATGTTGGCTTTTGCTGTTGAAGTCATGTGGTCTTTCTGGGGCTGGAAGAAAAATCAAACAGAGAAACTTTTCAGACACATACGACCTTCACGCAAGACTTGCGATTTGACCGGGAAGCCTCAAAGAGGGTCGACCGGTTCAGTCTGAGTTGGCCTCTGGCCGCGACACGGACGCTTTGCAGCAAGTGGATGAACGTCATTCATGAAATCTGTTAAATCTGTTTTTTATCGTAGTGACGTCAAATCTATAAAACCAACAAGCTCCAACAGTAACCAACAAACACCAACAACACAGGCTGTTCAGACCTCATAAAAAGGATGAATCAGCTGTCCACAAGAGTCTGCTCAAACGCTCACACGGGCGATGGAGGGTGGTCTGCGAGGCTTTTCGCGGCGGGGGGCGCCTCTCTTACCAAAAGCGTTCATGCAAATGAGCTTTCACATTCAGTGGCCGAAGTTTGCAAACGTGTTCTGCGAAGACTCGGCATTTTTTTAAGTTTAATAATTAAATGAATTTCATCAATTAAAAATGCAAATGAAATGAATTTCTCAAATCCAACAAAAACCAACATGACTGTTGTTAAATTGAGATGAGTTCAGCGTTATGCTGACCTTGGAGAAAGGTCGCCATCTCATGCCCATCAAGATTGACTGGACATTTTTTTTCAGAACGGTCGTGCTTTGGGTTTTGCTACTTTTGCAAGCCTGCAGCGGCGTCACAGATCGTTCGGAGAACAAAATTGAATTGATCGAGTCCACATCGTGGTGGGTGGACAAAGGCGGCCAGGCGCCATTGCATGAGGTCATGGCGGTGACCGATTGGCAAGAATTCAAAAACTGGAAAAGCTTTGGCTTTGGCAGCGAGGCTATTTGGCTGCGTGTCAAGTTGAAGGCAGCGCAAGAAGCTTCACCTGCGCCCTGGGTTGTGAGCGCTGGTCCCGTGTTTTTGGATCACTTGACGATTTTCGACCCGTCAGCCAATCTGGTTTTGAGGGGAGGAGATGCCATAGCGCCGACAAAGGAGGATTTGCAGTCTCTGAATTTCAGTTTCCAAATTCCAGCACTGGCGCAGGAACGCAACCTCTATGTGCGCGTTGAAAGCTTGAGCACAAGGCCTGTATTTGTCCATGTTCAGCCCTTTCACGACGCCATATTCGCCTTGAAAATGAATGATTCGCTTTGGGCTGTGCTGGTGGTTATATCCACAGTCTTGGCACTTTGGGGTGCCTTGCAGTGGTGGCACACACGAGAAAAAGTCATCGGTGTTTACGCCATCAAACAATCAGTCACCACGGTTTGGTTGTTTTTCTTTTCGGGGTATGGACGCTTGTTTCTGGGGCCTTGGCTGGAACCCGGCGTGCTGACAGCGATAGCAGCGGCTTTAGTTCCTTGTCTCATGGCCAGTATGTTGATATTCCTCAGCGTCTTGATTCAGACTTACAAACCTGCAAAATTTTGGTTTTATCTTTCTTATGCGTTAGCAGTGCTGTTTGCCTTGATGCCCTTGGCGCAATTTTTTGGGCTGACACGAGAGTCACTGAAGTTGTCCAATACCTTGGCCCCTGTGGCATTGTTGTTGATGATCATCAAAGCACTGAGCGCAATACCTTCAAAGGTCAACAATCCCATCAAGATTGAATATTTGGTCCTTTATTTGCTGGTTTATGGTTTTTTGACCGCACTGGCTCCGATGACAAATTTAGGGCTCTTACAAGAATTGCCTCACATCTTGAAGAGCTCTCTGATCCATGTGATCTTGGACAGCACAGTCATGTTTATCCTGCTGCAAATCCGTGCCAGGGCATTGCAGCGAGAACAACATGAATTGAGTCTGAAGCTGGTGAGCAGCACGCAGCGCATTCAGGCGGAACAACGCTTGCGCGAGGAACAAAGCAAGCTTTTTTCGATGCTGGCGCACGAAATAAAAACACCTCTGGCCACGCTCAGCATGTGGATGGAAACAGGCACCCTGAGTCCAAGCAAGATTTCCAGGTCGATATCGGACATGAATCTCATCCTTGAGAGAAGCGTGCAATCAGGGCAACTGGCCGACCAATCTTTGCAACCCGCAACGGAGCATCTGGATGCCAAGGCGATCACCCAGGCCTGTGTTCGGTGGTGCAGAACACCTGATCTTGTGGATGGGGTTTGCCCAGAGGGCTCGGCCTGCCTGACGGGAGACGCCCACATGTTGCAGATCGTGCTGAGTAACTTACTGGACAACGCTTGCAAGTATGGCCAGCCACCGGAACGGATTTCACTTGAACTGACGCCTTGGCTGCTCAATGAGCGCCCAGGTTGGCGCTGGCGCATCAGCAACTCGATCAGCCCAGGTGACGCACCCGAGGCGAATCGTTTGTTTGAAAAATACTACCGCAGCCCGCAGGCGCGTCGTCAATCTGGATCGGGCTTGGGCTTGTTCCTGGTCAAGGGTTTGGTGAATTTGATGCAAGGCACCATCACTTATGAGCTGAAAGATGAGCGCGTGACCTTTGAGATTTGGCTTCCGTCACAAGCGCCATGGCCGAGGATCAGCCCATGAAGTCATGTCCATTGAAAATTTTGGTGGTCGAAGACAACGAAGACTTGTTGCAAGCCACTTTGGTTTTTTTTCAGCAACAGGGACACACGGCCCGTGGGGTCATCATGGCAGAGGAGATCAACGATGCTTGCCATGATTTCTTACCGGATGTGTACGTGATAGACGTGAACCTGCCCGATGAGGATGGTTTGAGTTTGACGCGGCGAATACGTGACTTTCAACCGAGTGTGGGCATCGTGATCACCTCAGCCAGGTCACAAATTGGCGACAAGGTCTTGGGCTACGACAGTGGCGCAGACATCTATTTGACAAAACCTGTCCACCCCAAAGAACTGATGGCTGGCATTGAGTCTTTGGGCAAAAGAATGAGCAAAGCCCACCCCATACACGAACAATTGAGCTTGAAAGTATCTCGGCGCGTTTTGACAGGATCGAACGGAAAGGTTGAACTGACAACAGGAGAGGCAGTGGTTTTGGCGGCCTTGGCGCGGGCACCCGGCTTGAAGATGGAACGGTGGCAATTGATGGAATTGATCGGCTCGGGTGGTGCTGCAGCAACACCCGCGTCACTGGAAATGCGGATTGCACGCCTGAGGAAAAAACTGGACCAAGTTGGTGCCGATGCACCCTCCATACAGTCGATTCACAAAACGGGTTACGTTTTGTGCCAGCCTATCTTGCTGGAGAACTGAATCGGGGCAGCCGTTAGCCCCTTGGCTTGATCAAGTGTCAATTCAATTAATTTATCTTCAAATATTTAATAAATACAATTATTAGTAAATAAAATTCATCAAAAATCACTTTTCTATTCTGGGCATCAAAATCAACGGATAATCAAAGGAATTCGAAGCGCATTCCAAAGTGTTAAAAAATATAAAATTATTTATTGTTTTATGCTTGTGTTGCCTCACCCTCGGGGCAACGGCCAAACCTCTGTCTGCACACACTCAACAGATTGATCAATCGGCCAAGGTCGAGTTTTTAGAAGACCCAAGCTTGACGCTGAATCTGCAAGATGTGCAGGCCATGGGCGATCGGTTCAAAAGTTGGACATCGGTGGGTGCAACATCCGCGCCCAGTTTTGGTTTCACCTCATCGGCCTATTGGCTCAGGTTCACCCTGCAGCGTGAGCAAGATGCCCCTGTCAATTGGCTTTTGGAAATTCCTTATTCCAAACTTGACCAAGTGGATTTTTACCCCCTGAACGGTGAAGCAGTTTTGACTGGTGCCAGCCGCGACTTGGCATCAAGGTCCGTTTTTAGCCGTTTTTTTGTATTTCCCATTCAAGTGGGCGAAGAGCCAACGCAGGTTTATTTACGGGTGACCTCACGTTATGCACTCACGGTGCCCATGACGGTGTGGTCACCCGATGCTTTCAAGCGTGATGAACTGTTGACCGAGCTGCCGCAGTTCATGTATTTCGGCGGCCTGGCCATTCTGACCTTGTATGGATGTATTCTTTTTGTTGCATTGCGAGACACACGTTTTTTGTTTTTTGGTCTTTACACCTTGGTCCTTGGGCTGGGGATTTTTGCCGGCAACGGGTTCGGTCGTTTGGTGCTTTGGCCCTTGTCGCCTGCCTTTGACGATGTTTCACAAAGTGGTTTTTTGTGTTTGGCCGCTATTTTTTCAACCAAGTTTGCCTGCAAGTTCTTGGCCTTGCCCGGCAAGACTCCGTGGCTCATGATGTGTATCCGTGGTTGCGAGTGGCTGTTCGGGATCATCTTTGTTTTGATCGTGCTCCAGTTTGCAGTGCAGCAAAGCTTACCCAACGTCAACCAGTTGCTGTTCATCAACTCTTTTGTCATGGCCTGCCTGGTCAGCTGGGCCAGCTTGAGGGCCTATCGCCGCCAACAGCCCGGAATTCGGTTCTTTTTCTGGAGTTGGGCGATTTTGTGGTTTGGCGTGATGATTGCAGCTTTGCGTGTATTTGGAGTTTTGCCCAGCAACGTGCTGACCATGTACTCTGTGCAAATTGCCACCACATTTGAGACCGTGCTTTTGGCCATGGCCTTGGCGGATCAGCTGCGTCTGGATGTTTTGGCCCGACGAGAGGCGCAGCAAGAGGTCTTGGCGACCAAGCAACAGGTGCTGGAGATGACGCTGGATTCCGAGGCCAGGCTCAAACAAGCCGTGGCAAATCGCACCCAAGAACTGGAGGCGTCTTTGGCCACGGAAACCCTGTTGCGTGAACAATATGTGCGCTTTGGGGCGATGGTGGCCCATGAGTTTCGCACGCCCCTGGGCATCATCCAGAATCAAATGAGTGTGATGCGCAAGGAACTTGAACGTGGCATCGATCAGATGGCGCAACGCATGCAGGCTGTTCAAAGTGCCACTGAGCGTTTGTCGGTGATGTTTAACCGGTGGCTGGACAACTCCGCCATGATCAATGCGTCTTTCACTTTGTCAAAAAAGCCGCAGATTGTGGAGACTTGGTTGCAAGCGCAACTGCCCCAACTGCGGCACTTGACCGTGAACCACCGCCTGGACGTACATCTGAATGGCTCCAAGGCCAATGCCATGGTCGATGATGACCATTTGAGCCTGGTTTTGAGCAATTTGATGGACAACGCGTGCAAGTATTCACCGGCTGGCACCCGTGTGACCCTTGAAGTGGTACACAAACCGGGTTTCGTCGGCATCTCAGTCAAAGACGAGGGGCGAGGCATTCCAGAGGACGCTCACGTTGCGGTGTTTGCAGAGTTTTCGAGGTTGCCGCTGGTTGAGCAAATCCCGGGCGTGGGCTTGGGATTGGCGATGGTGCAGCGCATCATGCTGGCGCATGGCGGACACGTCACATTGGACAGCAAGCCGGGCCAAGGTGCCACGTTTTGTATTTGGCTGCAAAGCTTGACAGATTCAGGACAAGAATGAATTCCATGTTGAATGACACCCCAGTTCGTGTATTGATCATTGAGGATGACCCGGCTTTGCGGGAACCTTTGGTCAGTTTTTTGATACTCGAAGGCATGCAAGCCCAAGGGGTGGGCAGTTTGGCGGCCGCTGACCATGCGATTCAGGCTCAAGAATTGGATGTGCTCCTGCTGGATTTGGGCCTGCCGGATGGCAATGGCTTGACTTGGTTAAGCAACACAGCCGATTTGAGCGATAAAGGGGTGATCATCACCAGTGCACGAAGCGATCCACTGAGCCGCGTCAGTGGCATCAGGGCCGGGGCCGATATGTATTTAGTCAAACCGATCTTGCCCGAAGAAATTGCCTCCTTGATTCATAATTTGATGAAGCGCATGCGCGTTCAAAAATCACAAACTTGGGTGCTGGACACCAAGAGTTGGCAACTGCAGGCCCCCGATGGGAAAAAGCTCAAATTGACCCACTCAGAGCATGCCTTGGTCCAAACACTGGCAAAAGCCAGCGGGCGTGTGGTGACCAAAGAGGCTTTGGCCATCGGTTTGGGGCATGCACCAGAAGTTTATGACTACCGCCGCCTGGAGGTCATTATTCGCCGCTTGCGCAACAAAGTGCGCGAGACTTTGGGTATGACCTTGCCCCTGGAAACTGCGCATCGAATGGGGTATTCGTTCACCGCAGACATCAGAGTTGGCCGAGTTGGATGATTCGAGTATCGCCAGGCCGGATCAATCAGCTGGCTTTTGAACCATCTGCTCAAATGCTTGTTCCATTGCCCGTGTATGGGCCTTCACGTTCCAGCCGAGGCGCGTTTGCAGACGTTCACGCAGTCCGCGTTTGAGGTCCATCAAGGCGGCTCGGTCTTGCGCCATCTGCACGGCCACGCGCACATAGCCTACATCGTCCTGAGCCACCCATTCAGGCAAACCCGCTGCGGCCATGAAACTGGCCCCCATGCGCGAGACAAAGTTTTGACCGGCCTGAGTGACCACCGGCACGCCCATCCACAGGGCTTGCAAAGTGGTGGTGCCACCGTTGTAGGGCACGGGGTCCAGCGCGATGTCGACATCGGCGTACTCGGCCATCATGTCGGTCAAGCCCGTGGGTCCACGAAACTCGACCCGAGCCAAGTCCACACCCAGTTGTTGCAAGCGTTCACCAAACAGGCGCACCGCCCCGCCGTCAGAAAAGCTCGGGGCCTTGAGAAGCAAGCGCGAACACGGCACCGCCTTCAAAATCTGCGCCCACAGTGCCAAGGTTCGCGGCGTCAGCTTGGGCACGTTGTTGAATGAGGCAAATGTCAGGGGCCGTTTTGCTGCCTCGTCGGAGAAAACCGGACAGGGGTAATCAACCTCGGGTGCAAAGCAAAACACCGTACCGGGCAGGCGTGCGATGCGTTCTGAACACAGCCCATCGCGCCCCTCCGGCGTTACCACCTCATCGCCCAACATCCAGTCCATATGGGGCACGCCGGTAGAACCGGGATAACCCAGATAGGTGGCCTGCACCGGTGCAGCACGTTTGCCAAACAAACTCATGCGCTGCTGGCCGGTGTGGCCCGCCAAGTCGAGCAACAGGTCAATGCCGTCGGCGTCGATGCGCTTGGCCAGCTGCGTGTCGTTGAGCGTGGTGGCTTCGACCCAGTGCTCCACGCGCTGCTGCGCCAGGCGGGTCTGGTCGTCGTAGCTCACGCCTGTGAAATACAAAAACACCTCAAAACGCTGGCGATCGAGCTCGCGCAGCACTGGCTGCATGAAGATGTTCACCGGATGCTGGTGATGAAAATCCGCGCTCACCATGCCGAGTTTGATGCGCCGCCCATTCAAAGGTGGCCGCACAAAACTCTCGCGCGAACGGGCACCCTGCCCCAGCGGCGCAAACAGCTGGCGGTGCAAATCGGCGACCTCTTTTGCCGTCAGCTGGTCGCTGTAGAGCGAGGACATGGCCGAGCTGGAGGCAAACTTGCCCTGCTCGCCTGTTTCAGCGGCCAATTCGCGGTACAGGCGCAGGGCCGTGTCCGCGTCGCCTTGCCGCCCGGCAATGGAGGCTCGCATGCTCTTGGCACCAGGCATGGGAGCCAGCTTCTCGGCTTCTTGCAGCACTTGCTCGGCCTCGTCCATTTGCCAGCATTCGGCCATCAGGTGGGCCAAATTCCAACGCGCCGTGGGGCTTTGTGGGTACAGCTGAACGCACTTGCGCAGCACAGCCAGGGCCTCTTGCCACAGGTTGTGCCGAAAAGCCATGGCCCCCAAACGGGCCAAAGTGGCTTCGTCGGTCGCGATCGATGCCTGCGTGAGCACTTGCAAGGCTGCGCTGTGCTGACCCCCTCGAAGCAAGGCCTCGCCCAGATCCATCAGCACTTCGGCTTGGCGATTCACATCACCCGGCCCCGGCAAAGCCTGACAGGCTTGCAAAGCCAGCCGCAGCACCTGGTCTGCCGCGTCGTGGTCACCCAGCTCCAGCAGGTATTGGCCCATGCGGTGTGCCACCTCGGCCGACAGTGTGACCGGGCCTTTGCCTTGGGCCTGGACAGCGGCCAATGTCATGGCTTGCTCAAATGCTTGACCAGCCAGTGGCTTTTGCTTGAGCTGGTGCAGCACCCGCGCCATGGCCAAAGGCGCTTCGTAGCGCACGGGGTTGGCGTTGATAGCGTGTTGGTAGGCCCCTGCGGCTTGCTGCAACTCGCCCATCTGGCGGCACAAATGACCGGCCTCCAGCCAAGCACTGTAGTGCGAGGGCTCTGAGCGCAAACAAGCGTTAAAAGCCTCGCGAGCCGGCATCCACTGTGCCAACTTGACCAGGCATCTTGCCCGACCCAAATGGGCTGTAGCCATGTCGGGATGGGCTTGCGCAGCTTCGTCGTAAGACGCCAGGGCTTGCGCCCATTCGCCCCGACGGAAGGCCGCATTGCCAGCATTGAAAGCATGCATCGCGGTCATGCCACCAGCACCCCTTGGTTGACGTACACCGTTGCCAAGCTTGTGTTGTGGTTCCAGACGTCGTAGAGCACGTTGTTCAGCGTTGTGGCTGTGCCATGCGTCCATCCAATGGTGCCTGTGGCATCGGCCAAGTCCAGCGTATCGCCCGCCTGGCCCGTGACCATGAGCTGGGTGCGGCCAGTGGTCGCAAACACATTGAAGCGTGAAAGGTCAAGCACATCCTTGGCCAGCAACTTGAGCGTGTGGTCACCACTGCCCGTCATGTCAATCACCTCGATGCTTTCCAAACGCGCATCGGATTCAGGCGTCATGGCCGAACCAGCGATCTGGGTGAGGTCAAGGGATTGACCACTGCCCATGAGCTTGAGGGTGTCCATGCCGCTGCCGCCGTCAATGCGGGCCAGTTGGGTCAGGTTGCCGCCCAAGCCATATGGGCTTTGCAGCGCAGTGATCATCGCACTGCTGATTTCGAACACATCGTCACCCGCACCGCCATACAGCACGCTGGCGGCGGTGGCGGCCAGGGTGTCGTTACCGGCTCCGGCCACCAGGGTCATGGCCACGCCGCCGTCGCTTTGTACATCGGAGCCATCGGATCCGAGCCAGTCCACTCTGGACTCATGGAACGCACCGCTGGTAGACCCAAAAATGACGTAGCTTTTACCTAAGTTATTCTCGACGACTGGAGCACCCACGACCAAATCGGCCAAACCATCCCCGTTCACATCTCCGGCAGCAGAGACGCTCGTTCCACTCCCGTCGGGACTTGACTGTCCATTGATCGCAAAACCACCGAGACCTGCGGCAACAGCGCTCAGTTCAACTGGTGAAGTGTCAGTCTGCCCGAAAACCACATAGCTGCGGCCTGCTTGACTGCGACTTTGTGGGGCCCCCACGATCAGATCGGCCAAGCCGTCGCCATTGACATCACCCGCGCTGGACACACTCCAGCCACTGTGATCGCTGGCATTCTGTCCATTGATGACAAAACCGCCTTGCCCCTGTCCGATCGCGGACAAGTTGATGCCGACCGCAGCTGTCTGTCCAAAAATCACATAACTGCGACCAGCCAAGCCTTGGGCATTGTTGGCTCCCACAATCAAATCAGCCAGGCCATCGCCGTTGACGTCTCCCGCACTCGCAACACTCTGACCGCTTCTGTCAGATGCCGCCTGCCCATTGATCACAAAGCCGCCTACGTTGTTGGCCACAGATGACAGGTTAACAGTCTGCGCCGCGGTCTGGCCAAAGACCACGTAGCTGCGACCAGCGGCACCATTGGCCCCATCCGCACCCACAATCAAATCGGCCAAACCATCGCCGTTGACATCACCTGCACTGGAAACGCTATCCCCACTGCTGTCGAGTGCACTCACGCCGTTGATCACAAAACCGCCGATGTTGTTGATGATCGACGTCAGTTGAATGGGAGTCGTACCGGTCTGTCCAAACACGACATAACTGCGGCCGGCCATCCCGTTCGCACCAGAAGCACCCAAAATCAGATCGGCCATGCCATCGCCGTTGACGTCACCTGCAGCCGAGACGCGGCTGACAAGGTTGTCACCGGCGGCAACTGCATTGATGACAAAACCACCTTCTCCGTTGGCCACATTGCTCAAAACCACTTCACTGCTTGACTGACGCCCAAAGACCACATGCGTCAGTCCCTGAAAAACAACGACCACGTCGTCCAAACCGTCGCCATTCAGATCACCGGCACCGGCAACGCTTGCTGGACCGGTGCTGTCACCTGTTTTGATTGCAAATCCGCCCACGCCTTGCAGGACAGCACTCAGGTTGACGGCCGTATTGTTAGCCTTTCCAAACACCACAAAAGATGGGTAGGCACCATTCGGATAACCGTCAAGACTGAGGTTAAGTCCAATGATCAAATCATCGAAACCATCACCATTGACATCGCCAGCACTTGATACATCAAAGCCACTGTTATCAAAAGCACACTGCCCATTGATGGCAAAACCACCCACACCTGTGGCGATATCGAACAACTCAACAGGGCCGGGTCGCGGTGGTGGGGACTGTACGGTCACGGACTGATCCACATAAACAGTGGCCTTGCTGCTGACGTGGTTCCAGGTGGCATAAGCAGTGCCTTGCAAGGTGGTGGTGCCTGCAGGTATCCAAGTTGCCCAATCGCCATCGGTCAGGTCCAGCGTGTCTCCGGCATTGCCCTTGACCATCAACTGCACTCGGCCTGTTTCATCAAACACATTGAAGTGTGAAAGATCGAGCACATCACCACCGGTGAGTTTGAGCGTCTGGTTTCCGCTGCCAGTCATGTCGATCACCTCAATGCTTTCCAGGCGAGCATCCGACAGCACGGTCATCGCAGAACCGGAAATTTGGGAAAGGTCAATCACTTGACCACTGCCCGAAAGCCTGAGGGTGTCCATGCCGCTGCCGCCATCGATGCGGGCCAGTTGGGTCAGGTTGCCGCCCAAGCCATATGGGCTTTGCAGCGCAGTGACCATGGCACTGCCCACCTCGAACACATCGTCACCCGCACCGCCATACAGCACGCTGGCGGCGGTGGCAGCCAGTGTGTCGTTGCCGGCTCCGGCCACCAGCGTTTTGACAACGCCACCGTCAGACAGAACATCGTCTCCATCGCCGCCTAGCTGGTCAACCCGTGTTTGGTGGAAGGCACCATTGGTGGCCCCAAAAATGACGTACCCGCTGTCAGCACCATTCACTAAATTTTTTCCACTCAGGATCAAATCAGCCAAGCCATCACCATTGACATCGCCCGCGGCCGATAGATCTGTGGTTGCCGCCAACATGACGGGCGATGACTTGATCTGGAATCCGCCATCACCAGCGGCAACGGCAGAAAGATCAATGCGGCCCGTTCCAGTTTGGCCGAATACAACGAACGAGCTGGAGCCGTACTTATCACTGACAATCAGATCAGCCAAGCCATCGCCGTTGACATCTCCCGCACTCGATGCCATGCGCAGGTCGATAAAGAACCCACCCGTACCCGCAGTGACGGCGCTGAGCTCGATGGTGGACATGTCGGATTTTCCAAAAACCACATAGCTGCGAGATTTTGAATTGGGCGGCGTGGCCATGACAATCAGGTCAGCCAAACCGTCACCGTTCACATCGCCAGCACCCGAAGCCTGAATATCGGCGTATTGGTAAAAAGTTGCTGGATTCAGAGGAGCGCCCTCTGTCTCGCCATGAATCACAAAACCGCCACTGGACTGAGTCAGCGCAGTCAAATTGATGGGCGTCGTATCGGTCCGACCGAAAACCACGTAGCTGTTGTCGGTGACGCCAACGCCTGAAGATTTGGCAGCCACGATCAGATCAGCGAGGCCATCGCCATTCACGTCGCCGACAGAAGAAACGCTGATGTTCTGGTTACTCGAATTCGCTTGTCCGTTGATGACAAAGCCGCCTACCCCTGAATTGACGGCACTCAAGTTGACAGCGCTGGTGTCTGTCTTTCCAAAAACCACATAACTTAGGCTGTTTTCTGAATCTTTGATGGGTGCGCCGATGATCAAGTCGACCAAACCATCACCATTCACATCGCCCGCACTGGCGACACTTGTGCCACTCAAGTCGTTGGCGGATGCACCATTGATGACAAAGCCACCACTGCTCGCAGCCACTGCTGATAGATCAATCGCTGCCGTATTGGTCTTACCGAACACAACATAACTGCGTCCAGCATTCAATGCATCTGCACTCACGCCCACAATCAAATCAGCTAAACCGTCGCCATTGATGTCACCCACTGCGGAGACATTTTCAAATGAGTAGAAAGAAGTGTGCCGACCAATGACGAAACCACCAACGCCATTGGCCAAGGCACTCAGATTCAAGCCATCGGTACTGGTCTTACCCAATACGACATAAGCGTCAGCGTAGGGCACACCACCGAGGATGAGGTCGTCCAGACCATCACCATTGACATCACCAGCGCTCTGAACACTGTATTCGCTGGAGTAGGAACTGTAGCTGGACGGTCCATTCAGCACAAAACCACCATTGCCTGCCGCTACGTCCGAGAGCTCAATGGCACTGTAGTATTGCCCAATGCCAAACGACAATGTCTTCGTTAAAGACACATTGCCCACCACATCGGTCTGACGCAATTGCAAGGTGTAGGCACCGTTGGCTGAACCATCATTGGCTGGCGGTGTGTACGTGGTGCCCCAGTCGCTGAAAGTGCCACTGGGGCCTTTCAATCGGTATTCCAGCAGTGCACCTGGTTCAATATTGGTCGACGCCAAAATGGCACCACCATCTGTGGCGTCTACAGTGAGGCTGGCATTGGGAGCCGCTGCAAATGTATCCACCTTGAAATTTGCATTCACAGGCACCGTCGCGTGACTCAAGGTTGCGGCCCGGCGTGTCGAGTCAAGAATGACGGCACCATTGAGTACAAATCCATTGGCCTTGATGGCGATGCCGTCAGAAGCGTTCTGCCCAGACTGAATGGCGTAGCTAAATACCAATTCTGTCGTGCCGTTACCGGACACATAAGATGCCCCGACGGCAGAGCCGCCGATATCGAGTAGCAGCCCAGGCGCGCCGCCGCTGGTGTTGACCTTGACCACCTCACTGAAACTGACTGTGGCAGTCACGATCGATCCGGCTTTCAGGAAACCCGCCTGCATCCCCGTTGCCGAGGTCAATTCAATGCCTGTGATGCTCGGCGGCAGGTCATCGCGCACCTGCACCGGGCTGTTGATCAGCATTTGTGCGTTGCCACTGTTGTAGATTTTGTAGGTGGCATTGTTCCAGCTTGCATCACCTGCATAGGACCATGTGCTGGGCAGGTTGACCCAATCGCCCGTGTTGCCCTCTACACGCACTTGGTGCTTGGCAACGCTTGCAGCCAAACCACTCCAGCCGTTCAGGCTGTTGTAGACATTGATACCGCCCATGGCAAGAATGCCCGATTCAGTGGGGCTGATGACGTTGTCACCTTGACCCGTCAGGTCAATCACCTCTATTCCCGTGATGCGGCTGCCCCCGATGTCCAGCAAATTCAGGTGTTGTTCGGTGCCACTCAGGGCCAAGGTATCCAGTCCGTCACCGCCAGCCACATTGGCCAAGCTGTCAACGGCATTGCCACCCCGACCCATGCTGTTTTCCAACGCAGTCAGCATGTCGGCATTGATCACAAAAAGATCGTCACCCGCACCGCCGTACAGCACACTGCCCGCAGTCGCCGTCAGTGTGTCGTTGCCACGGCCTGCCACCAAAGTGATCGCCAGTCCGTCATCGGTCAAGCTGTCGACACCAGAAGTCCCCAACACATCAACCTTGTTCATGGCCAAAATGCCGTGATTGCTGCCAAAGATCACATAGCTGCGCCCAGCATTGGTTCCCGTCGTAGGATCGCTGTTGGGTGCCCCCACCAGCAAGTCCATCAGGCCATCGCCATCCACATCGCCTGCGGCCGAAACGCTCAAACCGCTTTCATCGCTGGCAGCCTGACCGTTGATGACAAAACCGCCATGGCCTGCGGCCACTGCACTCAGGTTGATGGGTCCTGTGCCAGTTTTTCCGAACACCACATAGGTCCGCCCGGCATTGGTCCCTGCAACAGGGTCCGCCAGGTGTGCGCCCACGATCAGATCGGCCAAACCGTCGCCATTCATGTCGCCCGCACTGGCCACGCTGTAGCCCACTTCGTCACCTGCCGAGAGGCCATTGATGGCAAAGCCCCCAAGACCTTGTGCCACATCGCTGACTTGAACAGCCGAGGTACCTGTTTTGCCAAAGATCACATACGCACGGCCCGATGCACTCCCCCCAACGTCTGAGCCTTTGGCACCGACCAAAATATCGGACAAGCCATCGCCGTTCACGTCGCCCCCCATGGCCACAGAAGTGCCTGTGTAATCGCTGGCGGTCAAGCCGTTGATGAGGAAACCTTCTGTGCTGCCCGCAGTGGCTGCAATGTTCATGGTGTTGACCTTGCTGGTGGTGGTTTTGCCAAACACTACAAAGGCCTGCCCACCGTCCCAGCCCGGTGCAGCAAAGCCTGTGCCCTGCGCATTCAACACCGTATCGGCACCATCGGCACCCACAATCACATCGTCCAAGCCATCACCGTTGATGTCTGAGCCACCGGCCACGGCGATACCTGCGTAATCGTTGCCAAATCGACCATTGATGACAAAACCACCCGAGGCGCTGGCGTTGACAACGCTCGATAGATAAAGCACCGCTGTGTCTGTCTTGCCAAAGACTATGTAGGCACGCCCCGCACCGGCTTGGTTGCCCGAGCCAAAAGCATCGGCATCCGGAACTGTTGCCGCCTTGGCCCCCACCATCACATCGGCCAGGCCGTCCCCGTTGACATCTCCGGCGGCCGCCACGCTGTTGCCCGTGCCATCACCTGCGGTCAAGCCATTGATCATGAAACCCCACGAGTTGGACGCTGAGGACATGCCCAACAGGTTGACAGCACCACCATCAGTCTTGCCAAAAATCACATAAGCACGACCACCATCCCAGCCCGTTGAAAGGTTGGACACCCCGAATTGTTGAGAGTCTGCACCGGGTGCGCCCACAATGATGTCGGCCTTGCCGTCGCCATTGACATCGCCAGCGCCAGACACACTGAAACCAGCGTTGTCGTTGTTAAGGCTGCCGTTGATCACAAAGCCCAAGGTGCTGCCCACAGCAGCAACCGCAGACAAATTGATGGCCGTGGTGCCGCTTTGCCCAAACACCACATAGGCGCGGCCTGCAGCACTTCCGGCAGTGGGGTCACTCAAATGGGCACCCACGATCAAATCGTCCAGTCCATCGCCATTGACGTCGCCCGCGCTGGAGACGCTGTAGCCACTCAAGTCACTCGCACACTGACCATTGATCACAAAGCCACCCGTGGAAGCCGCCACTGCACTGAGCATGATGGGGACAGGCATGAGTACGCTGACATGGTTATCGACCAGCAACTGAGCTGCGCCTTTGTTGTAAACAGTAAATTCGTGCCCGCCTTTGGTGAGCGAGCCAGTTGCAGCCGTCCAACCAGCGTCCAGATAGAGCTGATCACCCGAATTGCCGTCGACCACCAATTGGTGGTGGCCAATGCTTGTCCATGTATAGCCCGTGGACGTCCAGCCCAAACTTGATGCAGTGCTGCTGTTGAGCCAGTTCATGCCCGTCAATGCTTGAACATCTTCTGCTGTCACTCGCAGCAAGTTGTTGCCACTGCCGGTGAGGTCGATGTGCTCGATGCTCTGCAAACGAGTATCCGCAATGGCAGACAGATCCAATTGCTGACGAGACCCCGACAACGCCAGCATGTCAATGCCCGTCCCGCCGTCGACGCGCGAAAGTCGGTCGTCATTGCCCCCCTTGCCCAATGGGCTTTGCAACGCTGCGAGCAGAGTCGCATTGACGATCAAGGTGTCATTGCCCGCACCACCGTACAGCACGCTGGCGGCCGTAGCGGTCAGAACGTCGTTGCCAGCACCTGCCACAAGGGTTTTTGCCACACCTGCGTCATCTTGCGTTTCATCGCCATCGGTGCCCAACCAGTCCACGGCGGTCTCTCTGAAAGCGCCGCTGGTAGAACCAAAGATCACGTAGCTGCGACCACCGCTGTTGTTCGATTGATAAGCCCCCACAATCAAGTCAGCCAAACCATCGCCGTTCACGTCACCCGCAGCACTCACGCTGGAGCCGCTGTTGGTCGACGCGCCGTCCCCATTGATCACAAAGCCACCAAGGCCCCCCGAAACATCCGACAGCTCAATGGCGGTGTCTGACTGCTTGCCAAAAACAACGTAGCTCCGGCCAGCGGAATTGTTAGCACCGTATGCACCAACGATCAGGTCGGCTAAACCGTCGCCGTTCACATCGCCAGCTTCGCTCACGCTGAAACCGCTGTTTGACGATGCACCCTCCCCGTTGATCACCAAGCCCCTTGTGAAATCCAACACCGCCGACAGGTTAATGGCGTCGCCGGAGGTCTTGCCAAACACCACATAACTGCGGCCCACAGCACTGTTTGCATCATAAGCACCCACAATCACGTCACCCAAGCCATCGCCGTTCACGTCGCCAGCTGCGCTGACGCTGTAGCCACTTTTTGAGCCAAAAATGTCTCCGTTGATCACAAATCCGCCAGTGCTGTTTAACACGTCCGAAAGTTCGACGGTAGCGCCATTCGCCTTGCCAAAAACCACGTAGCTTCGGCCGGCGGACCCAAGCCCCTTGTAAACCCCCACAATCACATCGGCAAAACCGTCACCGTTCACATCGCCAGCGCCGCTCACGCTGAAACCACTGCTCGACACAGAACCATCACCATTGATCAAAAAACCACTGGCACTGCCCGGCAGTGCAGACAACTCAATGACATCACCTGACGTCTTACCAAACACCACATAGCTGAGGCCGTCTCCGAACCTCGCGCCATAAGCTCCTACGATCAAATCGGCCAAGCCGTCGCCATTCACATCACCCGCACTCGACACGCTGTAGCCACTGAATCCACTCGATGTCTGCCCATTGATGACAAAACCACCCGACTTCGCGGCAATGGCCGAGAGTTCAATTGGCGCAATCGAGGTCTTGCCAAAGACCACATAGCTGCGACCGGCATCCGTGATGTTGTTAGGGTCACTGAGATCAGCACCAACGATCAGGTCCGCCAAGCCGTCGCCATTGACGTCACCCGCGCTCGACACACTGCGACCACTGCTGTCGTTTGCGAACTGCCCATTGATGACAAAACCACCCGTTTGCGCTGTCACTGCCGAAAGATCGATTGAAGTTGTGCTGGTTTTTCCAAACACCACATAACTGCGACCCGCGTTGGAATTGGCTGTAGGGTCACCCCCATAGGCCCCAACGATCAAGTCAATCAAACCGTCACCATTTACGTCACCCGCGCTCGACACGCTGTAGCCGCTGTAATCACTGTTGCCCTGCCCGTTGATCACAAAACCGCCACTGCCAAGTGCGATGGCCGACAGCTCAATGGCCGTCACAGGCGCGCCCAGCACGGTATCCACCGTCATGGTCACGGTGTTGTCAGCATCGTTGCCATCAAGGTTCTTGTTACCCGCCACGTCGCTGAACTGGCCATGGGTCACACTGATGCTGGCTGGCGTGGTGCTGTTGGCGGTGGGGGTAAAAATGGCGCTGTAGGTGGTTCCGTTGCCTTGGAATGAACTGAGCTTGCCACCGCTGATCACAATGTTGCTCTCACTGAAGTCGGTGCTGCTTTCGCTCAAGGTGAACATGATGCCAGCGGTCTGACCCACACTCAGGCTGGTTTTGTTGCTGCTGATGGCAATGGTGGGCACTGTGGTGTCCACCACCACGGTTTTTGCCGTACTGGCTTGCGACAAGTTGCCCGCTGCATCAGCCTGGCGCACTTGCACGCTGTGTGTGCCAGCCTGCAACGTGAAGCTGCTGCCACTGCCCAAAGTCCAGTCACTGCTGCCACCCGTACGGTATTGCCAAGTAGCTCCTGTTTCCAATCCTGAGAGATTGATGGCACCGTTCGTGGTGATGCCATCGCTTGAGCTGCTGCCCGTGTCAAAAGCCAGCTGCGCACTGGGCGCGGCTACGCTGGTGTCCACCCGCAAAGAGCCTTTGCTGCTGGCGCTCAGACCGGCGCTGCTGGCCGCGACTTGCACGCTGTAGGTCTGACCGTCGACCAGCGTACCGGCATCAACGCTGGCACGCCAAGCCCCTGTGGTGCTGTCGTAGCTGATCATGGTGGCGTCCACCTCGTCGCCAACACCGGACGTGAGCTTGACGGTGAAGTTGCCTTGAGCAAAGCTGCTGAGCACACCCGCCCCCATGGTGGAACTGAGGGTGCCGCCCAAGGTGAGTGTTTGGCCGTTTTCTGCGGCATTGACCACGTTGTCCGTGGCCATGGCGTTCAAGCTGATGGCCGGGTCGGGTACGGTGAAGTTCAAGGCGGTGTTGTCAGCGATGCCTTCAAACGCTGATCCGAAAAGATCCACAAAGGCACCTGCATCGATGGCGATGTGGTAGTTTTTGCCCATGGTCAGGTCGGCCGTGGGGTTGAGGGTCACGGTGCCATCAGGGCCCACCGTGACTTGGGACGAATCAGCAGCATCCATCTCGATCGAGCTGCTATCGCTGTCGTTGACGATGTGGATTTTTTTGCCCGCAACGGCTTGTACGGGCTTGCTGAATCGCAGCACCAGATCGCTTGTGGGGCCGACCAAGTCACCGTCAGCAGGCGTCGTGCCTTCCAGTGTCAAGGCCTGTGTATCGACTGTGATGCTGACCACATTGTTGGTCTCTGCCCCGTCGCTGTTGGTGTTGAGCGCCAGATCGTTGAACTGGCCACTGGCCACGCTGATGCTGGCAACAGCGTGGCTGTTGGGCGTGGGCGTGAATGTGGCGCTGTAGTTTTTGCCACTGCCGCTGAAGTTGCTCAGCGTGCCCCCCGTCACCGTGATGTCGCCCTCGACAAAGTCGGTGCTGGCCTCATTGAGTGTGAAGGTGATCAAGGCTGTTTGTCCCACGCCCAGACTGCTTTTATCGCTGCTGATCGCCATGGTGGGGCCGGTATTGTCAGCCACACGTTTTTGGGCATCGGTGATGCTGGTCAGATTTGCAGCGGAATCAATCTGGCTGCTGAAGGTGCCCATGCGGGCCACGGTCTTGGGTTGCAGGTTCAGGCCAGACCAAACAGTGGTGTCGGTCAGATCCACGGTGGTGGTGGCCGGATTCAATATCTGCAGCGCCAAAGTGGCGTACATCTGATCGGCCACGGCGACATCGTCGG
Organism: Comamonadaceae bacterium PBBC1; assembly: GCA_002256145.1. Lineage (GTDB taxonomy): Bacteria > Pseudomonadota > Gammaproteobacteria > Burkholderiales > Burkholderiaceae_C > Limnohabitans_A. The sequence continues at coordinate 17,563 of NKIP01000010.1, read as the reverse complement.
CTGTATCCGATTGATCCAAAGCTACCAAAGCCGCCAAGGTGCCCAGCTGGGCAGCGGCCTTTTGCGTGGCCAGCGCTGCGCTGTCTTTGGCGGCCAGCGGGTCGTAATTGCTCAGGTTCTTGCCTGCGGGCAAGCTCAAGCCCAATGCGGCCGCGACCAGGTCTGAGGCTTGCTGCACGCTCAGCGTCTGTGCTGGGGTGGCCAATGCAGCTTGTTCGATCAGCTCTTGGACCAAGGTGGTCAGCGGGTTGATGACGCGCGAGCCAGATGGGGCCTTCAGGGGTGTGGTCTGCGCCAGTCCGGTGGAAACATCGGCCCCGCCCATGGCCAGCAAGGTGCCGGTCGGGGCCGAGGTGGGCAGCAAAAAGCTGCCCTTGGCGCTGGTGGTCACACCTTGGCGAATCTCACCCGCATCGGCCAGGCCATCGGCGTCGGTGTCGATGTACACCTGCGCCCCCTGTATGTAGCCGTCGGCCACGGTCCCCAGAATGAAACCTGCAGCATCGTTGTTGTTTGAGGCGGCTCGGATGGCACCGTTTTGGTAACCCGCTGGGTCTTTGTATTCAAAGCGCAGGTCCCCTTCAGGCAGGGGTGCGCTCAGGGTCACCGTCAGAACTGCGCCGCTGACGCTCAGGCTGTCTACGATTTGGGCCACGCCATCGACTTCGACGATGAAAAAGTCACCTAAATTTTCAGAGGGTAATTGATCGCTCAGGTTCTGGTCATAAGTCAGGACCAGCTGCTTTTGCGGGGCGTTGACTTCAAGGCTCAGAATCCCAGGTCGCACCGAATTGACGGAAATTTGGATGGCGTTGTCCGTTTCAATGCCGTCAGCGTTGGCGTTGCCACCCAGGTCGGTGAAAGCACCACTGGCCACGCCGATGGTGGCAGTGGTGGTCGTGTCGGCGTCGGGCGTGAAGAAAGCCTCGTAGGTGTTATCGGCCACCTCAATGACGTCGCTCAAGGTGCCGCCTGTCACCGTGATGGACGAATTGCTGAAGTCTGTGCTGGCCTCGCTCAGCGTGAAAGTGACAATTGTTTCATCGTCAGCCAGGAGTTCTGTGGCATTTGCTGTGATGGCGATGGTGGGGGGTGTGGTGTCAACCGTGTCCTCATTGGTCAATTTGAAATTCAGGGTTTGGCTGTCGGACACATTACCGGCCACATCGGTCTGACGCACTTCAACCGTGTAAACACCAAAGGTGCTGGGCGCGATGTAAGCGCGACTCCAATCACCAAAGCTGCCAAAACCTGCCTGAATGCGGTATTCGACCGTGGCATCGGCCTCGGTGTTGCTGGGTGGATTGAGTGCAGAACTGTTGGTGATGCTGTCGGTGTTAGAGCTGCCGCTGTCTGTCGTGAGTGCTGCATCGGGTACAGCGGGCTTGATGTTGTCCAGGGTGAAACTGATCGATTGACTGTCAGAAACATTCCCCGCCGCATCGGTCTGACGCACCTCAACCGTGTAGGCACCATGGGTGGTGGGTGCGGTGTAAACGTCCGTCCACTCGCCAAAGTTGTCACTGCCCAATTGAATGCGGTACGCCACCGTGGCACCAGCCTCGGTGTTGTTCGGCACATTGAGCATGGCACTGTTGGTGATGTTGTCGGTATTCAAGCTGCCGGTGTCTGTGCTCAGGGCCGCATCGGGTACCTCGGGCTTGATGTCGTCCAGTGTGAAAGAGATGCTTTGGCTGTCCGAGACATTGCCTGCGACATCGGTCTGGCGCACTTCCACGGTGTACTCACCGACGGAGGTCGGCGCCGTGTAGGTGCTGCTCCATTCGCCAAAGCTGCCAGAACCTGCCTGGATGCGGTATTCGACTGAGGCACCGCTTTCGGTGTTGGTGGGCGCTGTGAGCACGGCGCTGCTGCTGATGCTGTCGCTGCCCGAGCTGCCGCTGTCTGTGCTCAGCGCCGCATCGGGCACCGAGGGTTTGATGTCGTCCAACGTGAAGGTGATGGTTTGGCTATCCGAGACGTTTCCAGCCAAGTCGGTCTGGCGCACTTCCACGGTGTAGTCACCCTCGGTAGTGGGTGCGGTGTAGGTACTGCTCCAGCTGCCAAAGCTGCCCGCACCAGCCTGGATGCGGTATTCGACGATTGCACCACTTTCGGTGTTGGTAGGCGCTGTGAGTGCTGCGCTGCTGGTGATGGCGTCCGAGCCAGAGCTGCCGCTGTCTGCGCTCAGCGCCGCATCGGGCACCGAGGGTTTGATGTCATCCAACGTGAAGGTGATGGTTTGGCTGTCCGAGACATTGCCTGCCACATCGGTCTGGCGTACTTCCACGGTGTAGGCACCATGGGTGGTGGGCGCGACATAGCTGCCACTCCAATCGCCAAAGCTGCCCTCACCGGCTTTGACGCGGTACTCGACTGACGCTCCGGATTCGGTATTGGCGGGGAGTTTGAGGGCAGCACTGTTCGTCAAGCCATCAGCGCCCGAGCTGCCTGTGTCTGAGTTCAGTGCTGCATTGGGCGTTTCTGCGGCCGTGTCCAACGTGAAGGCGATGGTTTGGCTGTCCGAGACGTTGCCGGCCACATCGGATTGGCGCACCTCGACGGTGTAGTCACCATCGGTGGTGGGGGCGGTGTAGGTACTGCTCCAGTTGCCAAAGCTGCCTGCACCGACTTTGACGCGGTACGCCACCGTCGCACCGGTCTCGGTGTTGGTGGGCCCTGTGAGCGCGGCACTGCTGGTGATGGCATCCGAGCCTGAACTGCCAGTGTCTGTGGTGAGTGTTGCGTTGGGTGCTGGTGTCGGCGCGGTGGTGTCCACCACGTATTCATGAAGCGCAGAATTGTCCGTGATGCCATTGCCCACCCGAATGCTCAGCACCCCCGAGGCCCCCAGGACCACACCATCCCATGTCAGCGTCGTGCCCATCACCTTGCTGGTGATGTCCACCCAGGTCGTGCCGTCAATCACGCCATAGACCACTTCATCGCTGCGAAGCTCTCGGCTGAGTGTTGCCATCACGGACTGATTGGCCGTGTTGGTGATGAAGTCCTTGTCCAGTGCGCCGGTGTCTGCACTCAAGTGCACGTCAGACAAAGTTGGCGGCGGAACTGCCACGGTCAGCGTGTAGGCCTGCGAGGCCACCGAGGTGTTGCCTGCCGCATCGGTTTGCTTCACGGTCAGGGCATAGGTCTTATCTGCTGCAATGGCAAATCCTGTTTCCTGGCCTGTCCACGTATAGCTCCACTGCCCCTGCGCGTTGGCCTGTACATGGGCCAAAAAATTGCCATTCACATCAATGTCGATCCCCGCATTGGCCTCTGCGCCATTGCCTTGCAACTTCAAGTCAGCCGTGTCATACGTTGCTACGTTCAGGATGTCCTTGGTGGCTCGAATTTGCGTGCGATCCAAGCCTACGGCCTGCGTGAGGCTTTGGTAATACAGCGAGACAGCGCCTTCGCCGCCCATCATGAAGTCTGTCAGTCCATCGCCGTTGATATCAGCCGCCGTGCCAAAGGGTACGCCGAACGCTGGCAATCCAGTCATCGTGGACAGCCCTGTGAAGGAGAACCCGCCCTGACCATCGCCGGGCAAATACACAATGGGCGAAGTACTGCTGAACGGCAAGAACAAGCCCATATCGAGCCTGCCATCACCATTGAAATCGCCCAAGTAAGGCAATGCAAATGGGAATCCAGAAGTTTTCACGTTGATCTGCGCCATGGCCAGATTCAAATCAACCAATGGGTTGCTGACACCCGTCAGCTGGCTGAACGAGCCATCGCCGTTGTTGCGCCAGTATTCAAATGCTTCCGAAGGAACCGGAACCGTGGTTGTGCCCGTGTTGCTTGAACTGATATGTCCCAGCACCAAATCCTGATCACCATCGCCATCGACGTCACCCGTGGCCATGGGCAACAACAGAGAACGAGCCACCGAGGCAAACGGGTTATCCCCCGTGGGTTGCAAGGCATATGACGGCTCTTGCGCTGTGCCCGTGTTGCGGTAATACAGGATGCCCGATTGCGCAAGTGCAGTACCGCCGTAACTGACCAGCATGTCGGTCTTTCCGTCAGAGCCCACATCGATCAAAGCCACCCACAGGACATCACCATACTCACCAGTTGGCACATCGGCTGCAAAATCAATCCCGCCAAATGGATTGGGGTTTGCGCTGCCCGTTGCGCCGTCTTGCAGAACAAAGCTACCGTCGGGCTGCTGCAAGTAGGCTTGCACGGTGACAGGTGAACTGCTCATGAACTGGCCAACAACCATGTCCGGACGACCATCGCCGTTGATATCCCCCAATGCGGGCAATCTGAACCCCGTCCCGTTGCCCACACTGGGCTGAGCCTGGAAGCTCAGGCCCGTCGTGAGCTGATTGACTGTGGTGTCCAGTGTGAAGTTGATGCTTTGAGTGTCCGAGTGGTTACCGGCCACATCGGTCTGGCGCACCTCGACGGTATAGGCACCGTCGGTGGTGGGTGCGGTGTAGGTGCTGCTCCAGCTGCCGAAGCTTCCTGCACCGGCTTGGACGCGGTACGCCACCGTGGCACCGGTCTCGGTGTTGGTGGGCGCTGTGAGCGAGGCACTGTTGGTGATGCCATCCGAGCCAGAGCTGCCACTGTCTGTGGTGAGTGCTGCGTTGGAAGTTGCTGGCTGAGTGGCATCCAGCATGAAGGCGATAGATTGGCTGCTGGAGACATTGCCTGCCACATCGGTCTGGCGCACCTCGACGGTGTAGTCACCATCGGTGGTGGGCGCGATGTAGTTGCTGCTCCAGCTGCCAAAGCTGCCCGAACCAGCTTTGATTCGGTACTCCACGGTGGCACCACTTTCGGTGTTGGTGGGCGCTGTGAGCGCTGCGCTGTTGGTGATGGCATCAACAACTGAGCTGCCTGTATCTGTGGTCAATGCAGCGTTTGGTGTGGGCGCAGCCGTATCCAGTGTGAAGGCGATGGATTGGCTGTCCGAGACGTTACCGGCCACATCGGATTGGCGCACCTCGACGGTATAGGCACCGTCGGTGGTGGGTGCGGTGTAGTTGCGGCTCCAGCTGCCGAAGCTGCCCGCACCAGCCTGGACGCGGTATTCGACTGTGGCACCACTTTCGGTGTTGGTGGGCACTTTGAGCACTGCACTGCTGGTGATGCTGTCGTTGTCCAAACTGCCAGTGTCTGCGCTCAGCGCCGCATCGGGTACCACGGGCTTGATGTCGTCCAGCGTGAAAGAGATGCTTTGGCTATCCGAGACATTGCCCGCCACATCGGTCTGGCGCACTTCCACAGTGTAGGCACCGTTGGTGGTGGGCGCGACATAGCTGCCACTCCAATCGCCAAAGCTGCCCGCACCGGCCTGGATACGGTATTCCACGGTGGCACCGCTTTCGGTGTTGGTGGGCGCTGTGAGCGCTGCGCTGCTGCTGATGCTGTCGCTGCCCGAGCTGCCGCTGTCTGTGCTCAGCACTGCATCGGGCACCGAGGGTTTGATGTCGTCCAGTGTGAATGTGATGCTTTGGCTGCCCGAGACATTGCCTGCCACATCGGTCTGGCGAACTTCCACGGTGTAAGCACCGTTGGTGGTGGGCGCGACATAGCTGCCACTCCAATCGCCAAAGCTGCCAGCACCTGCCTGGATGCGGTATTCCACGGTGGCACCTCTTTCGGTGTTGGTGGGCGCTGTGAGCGCCGCACTGCTGCTGATGCTGTCGCTGCTCGAACTGCCTGTGTCTGTGCTCAGCACTGCATCGGGTACCACGGGCTTGATGTCGTCCAGCGTGAAGGTGATGGTTTGGCTGTCCGAGACATTGCCCGCCACATCGGTCTGGCGAACTTCCACGGTGTAAGCACCGTTGGTGGTGGGCGCGACATAGCTGCCACTCCAATCGCCAAAGCTGCCCACACCGCCTTTGACGCGGTATTCCACGGTGGCACCACTTTCGGTGTTGGTGGGCGCTGTGAGCGCCGCACTGCTGCTGATGCTGTCGCTGCCCGAGCCGCCGCTGTCTGTGCTCAGCACTGCATCGGGCACCGAGGGTTTGATGTCATCCAACGTGAAGGTGATGGTTTGGCTGTCCGAGACATTGCCTGCCACATCGGTCTGGCGAACTTCCACGGTGTAAACACCGTTGGTGGTGGGCGCGACATAGCTGCCACTCCAATCGCCAAAGCTGCCCGCACCAGCCTGGATACGGTATTCCATGGTGGCACCGGTCTCGGTGTTGGTGGGCGCTGTGAGCGCCGCACTGCTACTGATGCTGTCGCTGCCCGAGCTGCCGCTGTCTGTGCTCAGTGCCGCATCGGGCCCTGCTGGCTTGATGTTGTCCAGCGCAAAACGGATGCTTTGGCTACCCGATACGTTGCCGGCCACATCGGTCTGCCGCACTTGCACCGTGTAATCGCCGTTTTCTGTCGGTGCAATGTAGTTTGAGGTCCAATCACCAAAATCACCTGCACCCCATTGCACTCGGTATTCCACCGATGCACCAGGCTCAGTGTTGCTTGGTGCAGCCAGTGCTGCGTTGTTGCTCAAGAGGTCCAGATCCGAACTGCCCGTGTCGGTGCTCAGCGCGGCATCGGGCGTTGCTGCAAAGGTGTCCAGCGTGAAAGCGAGGTTCTGGCTGTCGGAGACGTTTCCAGCCAAGTCGGTCTGCCGCACTTGTACGGTGTAGTGGCCATCGGTGGTGGGCGGGGTGTATGTTGCACGCCAGTCGCCAAAATTGGCCTCCCCCACTTTGACACGGTATTCGACGGTGGCACCACTGTCGGTGTTGGTCGGCACGCTCAAAACTGCCAGACTGGTGATGCAGTCCAAGTCGGCGTTGCCACTGTCAAGTGTCAAGCGGGCATCGGGTATTTCGGGTGGCCGGGTGTTGAGAAAAACACCACGAAGCGCCACCAGCGTTTCGCCCCCCTCAAGCGGGGCCAAAAACAGGCTCACGATGCTGGGCTCGCCCTTGAGTACCGGAATTTCGGCACGACTGAATGTCACATGCCATTGGCCTTGGCCATCTGCAGTGGCGGACAGGGTGCTGTCGCCCCATCGGACAAGCACCTGGTCTTGGGCTGTGGCCTGACCGCTGACCCTTACGCCTGCATCGGCCTCAGCCACGTTGAGTTGGTTGTCCTGGCCAATGGTCTGAATGGCAAAAGTGCCTAGGATCGTGGCGTCCAAATTGACCTGTTGGGTCAGGTCAGAAATCTCTGTCACCAGCGTTTGGCGCCCACTGATTTGGGCCGCGCCCTGCATCAGCAAGTTGATGCCTTCGATGCTCAGGCCGTCGGGCTTGAACATTCCCGTCAATGAATCCAGCACATCCCCTGTGCTTGAACCCAATTCGGCTCCCGAAAGGGCTGCCAGCAATTTGCCGTAGTCGTTGGCTCCAGAGGCTGTGGCCCCAGCAAGGTCAACAATGGCTACGGGAGACTGTCCCAAGACCAAATCCTGCTTCAAACCCAGCGCCTGGGCAAGGGCATGGTTGGCGTTGGTGATCTCGGCCTCGCTGAGGCCGGTGAAGACTTCGGAGGACTGTCCATCAGCTCCCCCACTCAAACCCAGTTGCCTGACGGCCAGTTCAGTCAACACGTTGACGTTGATGGTGTAGGTGCCTGGAGCCGGAATGACTGTGATGGCACGCAAGTCAACACTCAGGTCTTTGGGCTGTCCCGTGGCTTCGTCAAAGTAGTCGTTGCCTGCACTGCTATCACTGACTTTGATCAGCACTGGACCCCTGTAGTCGTCACCCAGTGTCAAACTGAAGGTTCCGTCTGCATTGACCACGGCCTGCGCCCCCAAAGGGCTGCCGTCTGCACGGTAAGCTTTGACCACCAAGCCGTGACCGGCCATCACAGGCCCTGCCAGCACGTTGCCTGTGATGACAGATGCGACAGCATCGTCCATCAAATTCGAGACCAGCACTGGCCCCGCGACCAGCGGCGGCAACCAATTCCAAGCCTGCAGATCACCCAGCGGTATCCAGCTGACCATGTCATCGCCTTTGGCCACGCTGATCAGTCCCTCCGATGAAACGCCATGCGACTGCAAAAAACTGGGCATTTCCGCACTCGGGCCGAAGGCATACACCAGCTGGCCCTCACTCGGAGCATCCCCACCCAAAAGGACCACAGCACCGTCATGGGCGGGCAACTCCACACTGCAGACCTGATCTTTGCAGGCTTGAAAGAAGTTTTCTATGAGCACCTGCACACCGTTGAGCTCATCGAGCTGAAGGTCCAGGCCATGCCGTGTGGCCAAAGCGCCGCTGAGCAGTTCATCGCTTTGACCAGATTTTTTAACCAGTCGATAGCGTTCGTTGGCTTTGGCGCTGAACCGCAACTTCTGACCGGCTTGCAAATTTTGCATCGGGTGACCATTGACATGCAAAGTCACGACATTGGCGTTGAGGGGCTTGCTCATGTGAAGGCTTTCCTGGTGAGGAATTCGCACGCATCCAGGTTTGCAGGTAACGGCGCAGCTCACAAATGAACTCACACACCGTGCACGCACCTGAAGGTCAATATTTATTAATTCAAAATAATTAATAAAATTGCGAATTCATGGATTAAATTTCGATTTAATTTAATCCTTTGAAATCTCACCTTGGATGTCGGATTGACATCATAAAAATGTTCAAACGACAAATATCAATTAAATTGTCATTTGAAAATGCTAAATTCAACCACCTCTTAACACGATACAAATTCTGAAAATTGAAAACTAAATGAGCGACTTGGACCTGACCACATTGCGGCTTTTTATTGGTGTCTGTGACAGTCGAAGCATTACACGCACCGCTGAAAAAGAACGAATCGATGCATCCGCCATCACCCGGCGAATCCATAAACTAGAGATCGAAGCAGGCAAGAGCCTGATCAAACGCATTCGCAATGGGGTGGAGCCAACAGCGGAAGGCTTGCAGTTGTGCGAACTCAGCCGTGAACTGCTGCGTGATGCTGCCCGGCTGTCCGAAACAATGGCCTTGTTCAAAGACAGCGGCAGTGGGCGTCTTTCGATAGCGACCACCTCACATGCCGTGGCCGGTTTGTTGCCCCAAGACTTGGGGCAATTCATGCAACTGCCCGACGCGCAGGGACTCACGCTGGCCGTACAAGAGCTGACTTCTTCCGAGGTTGTACAAGCGGTCAGGGATGGTCGATGTGCCATGGGGATTTATTGGGACAACGTTGAAACCTCTGGGCTTCAAACCCTGCCCTACTACGTCGATCAATTTTGCTGTGTGGTGTGCGCTGATCATCCATTGGCCCAAAAAGCCTCGGTGAGTTATGCCGAAGTCACCGAGTTTCGGATCATCGGCATGCGCACCACACGTCAAGCAGAGGCTTATGTCAGCCGCACGGGGGTTATCAACGGACCCTTGGCCCGTTTTATCGCAGAAATGCCAACGCATGAGGCGGCCATTCGTCTAAGCGCAGCCAATTTGGGGGTGTTCATCACCAGCATGGAAGTGGCCAAAAGCTATTTGGACTGCTGGAAGGTGGTGGCTATTCCCCTGACTGGCTTGTTTCCTCTGCATTTCCGCATGGTTTTCGCCGACATGGCCGCATTGCCCTTGAGCGCACAGCGCTTGATCAAGCATCTGTCAGCATCTCATCCATCGTTGCGCTCTTCGATGGAAAGAGCACCTGCGATGGCCGTGAACGGGGCAGATTAACGGCAAGCTTGGGGAGTTTTTGAAAATAAAAAAACCCGATCAATCAAAGATTGATCGGGTTTTTTTGATCCTACCAAATTTGGTAGGCGCGACTAGATTCGAACTAGCGACCCCCACCATGTCAAGGTGGTGCTCTAACCAACTGAGCTACGCGCCTGTTGAAGCCTCAAATTATAGCGCCAAAAAACCGCTTTTTGAGACACCACGCAAAGAATGCACTGAAAAGTGTCACTTCATCGTCTTTTGGCGGCTCTGACCCCTTTGACGGCACGCACACTGACCAAAACTTTGCTCAAGCTGACCGCATCACCAATTTCGACGGTGAACGTCATCCACGCTGTGCCCTTGACGGACTGGGTTTGCACGCCAATCACGTTCATCTTTTCTTTGGCAAAGACTTCGGAGATGTCGCGCAGCAATCCCTGCCGGTCAAAGGCCTCTACGGCGACATCCACCGGGTAGACCGGGCCGTCTGCGCCTTTGCGCTCACCCCAGCGTACGTCGATCACGCGTTCGCCGTTGCGTGAAGCCAATTCGCGAAAGTTGCTGCAGTCCAGGCGGTGAATGCTCACGCCTTTGCCCCGGGTCACAAAGCCGCCAATGACATCGGGGGGTGCGGGTTTGCAGCAGCGCGACAATTGGGTGAGCAAAGAATCCACCCCCACCACCAACACGCCCGAGGGCGATTTGCGGGCCACGGCACCTTTGAACTTCTTTTGCAAGTACTCGTCAGGTTCCAGCGCAGGTTCTGGGGGATTGAGCAAGACCTCGATGTTGCGCAGCGAGTATTCGTCTTTGCCCACCACCTCAAACAGGTGATCGGCTGTTTTGAAACCCAGCTGGCTGGCCAAATCATCCAAGCGAATGGCCGTGCGCCCCAAGCGTTGCAAGGCTTTTTCGACCGATTCGCGGCCACGGGCGATGGTTTCCTGGCTCACCTGGGCATTGAACCAAGCTCGCACCTTGGCCCGCGCCCTCGGACTGGCCAAAAAGCCCAGCTCAGGGTTGAGCCAGTCACGCGAGGGGCCACCTTCTTTGATGGCGATGATGTCCACCGTTTGACCATTGGCCAAAGGGGTCGACAGCGGCACCATGACCCCGTCGACTTTGGCACCCCGACAACGGTGCCCCAAATGGGTGTGAACTGTGTAGGCAAAGTCGATGGCGGTGGCACCCTGGGGCAACTCGACCACGGCAGCGTCGGGCGTCAGCACATAGATACGGTCTTCAAACAAAGCGCTGCCGGATGCTTTTTCTTGCGCGGCACCCGACAAATCGCGCTCCCAAGCCAGCAACTGGCGCAGCACAGCGATTTTGGTGTCGTAGGCGCTGTTGGCCGACACCCCGGCATAGCCTTTGGCTCCGGCTTCTTTGTAAGCCCAGTGGGCGGCCACACCATGCTCGGCGTGCTCGTGCATGGCTTGGGTGCGAATTTGCACCTCAATCGGGCCGCCGTCTGTGTCGCGCACAACGGTGTGCAAAGACTGGTAGCCGTTGGCCTTGGGCTTGGCAATGTAGTCGTCAAACTCCTCCGGGATGGGGGCAAAGTGCTCGTGGACCCAGCTGAGCACTTGGTAGCAATCGGCCACTTGAGGCACCACCACGCGCAAGGCCCGAATGTCAAACACCCGGTCAAAGGCCAGCGATTTGCCACGCATCTTGCGCACGATGCTGTAGATGTGTTTGGGCCGTCCATCGACTTGGGCGGTGATGCCCTGCCCGGCCAAAGCTTGCTGCAGGCGTTCGCGCAGGGCCTGCATGTAACGCTCACGTTCGGTGCGTTTTTCGTCAAGCAGGCGGGCAATGTCTTTGTAAGTGACCGGCTCTAAAAACCGGAAAGACAGGTCTTCCATCTCCCACTTGATCTGCCAAATGCCCAGGCGGTTGGCCAACGGGGCAAACACCTGCAAGGACTCGCTGGCCAAAGTGGGTGGCACGGGCAGTTTGGTGGCCGCGTAATGGCGCAAGGTCTGTAAACGCGAGGCCAAACGCAGCATGACGACTCGCAAGTCACGGCTGAAGGCCAGCAGCATTTTGCGCACGTTTTCGGTCTGCACCTGCGGGCTCAAGGGCGTGTTGTCGGCCCCATGAAGATGAGATTCAGCGGCACGCGACAGGCGCTGCACATGCACCAGGTGATTGGTCTGTATGGCCAATTGCGCCAAATGCGGCCCAAACGCTTTGGCAATCACCTCTTCGGGTTTGTTCAGGTGGGGGCAGGTGTAAACCAAATAGGCAGCCGCTTGCATGGCCACCGAGCCGCCGATGTCCGACAAGATGGCGGCCATGGCATCGGCATGGGCGAGGATGTTTTCCCCGGTGTCGAGCCATCCACCCGAGATCAAGGGCTCGGCAAAAGCGCGGGCTTTGGCCAGGGTTTCGCCTTGTTCGGCCTCAGCGGTGGCCAACATGACGGGGGGCAACTCGGCAGCTTGGACCCATGGAAGTGATGGCGCGGCAACAGTCGAGGCCGGGGCATGCATGCGCCCGGGTGAGGACATGGGGCTGGCTGAGTGGCTGATGGTGGGACTGACCATGGACTCAATCGCTCAACAAGAAAGAGGCCAATGCCCGAATTTGGTCTTCGCCGGTCAAAGTGGGGGCATGGCCAAAACCGGCCCATGTCTCCAAGCGAGCGTGTGGGCCGCGTTGGGTCATCTCGAGGGCCGTCTCGGGGGTCAACAAATCGGAATCTTGACCACGGATGAGCAAGGTTTGCGCTTGAACTTGGTCGTACAAAGCCCACAAAGTGGCCTCACCCGCAGCGGCCATGTCGGGCGTCATGGCCCGCAGGGGCACGCCAATGGCCGGGTCGTAATGCAGGGTCAGCCCACCTTGGGTGCCAGGTCGGGTCATGTGCGACGACATTTCTCGCCAGACCTCGGGCAAGACAGGGCCAAAGCCTTGCGACAACGTCCACAACTGCGCAGCGGCTTCATCCAGATCGCGGTATTGGCCATATTGGCCCACATAGCTTTGCATGCGCTGCACCGAGGACCAGGTGATGGCCGGCCCTACATCGTTCAACACCAATCGGCGAATGGGGGCTGGCAAAGGCAAACCGGGCTGGCCACACAACACCAGGCCGATCAGCCCCCCCATGCTGGTGCCCACCCAGTCCAGGCTTTGCAAGGGCAAGGCCCCGAGTTGTGCCTGCACCTGGCCCAGCATGGCCAACATGTCGGCCGCATATTGGGGGATTTGGTAAAGCGCAGGGTTGTTCAACCACTCGCTTTGGCCGCGCCCGGCCACATCGGGGCAAATGACTTGCAGGGATTCGGTGCTTTGGGCCACCAAGGCTTGCGCCAAGCGGTCGAAATCGCGCCCCTGACGTGTCAGGCCATGGGCGCACACCAAGACCCGTTGCGCTTGCGCGTTGCCCCAGCGCCAATAGGCCATGCGGTGATGGCCTTCGGGGTGCGGGCAATCGACGAATTCAAGCCGAGGCTGATCTTTAAGAGAAAGGTGTGTAGCGGTCATGACAATCGGAAACAATCTGGCAGCGTTGCAATTCAAACTGGGCTTTGGCAGCGCCATAATGGACTTTTGAACATCCTAATTCATCTTTCTCATCTTTCGGAGTAGACATCATGTTGCAAGGTAAAACAGCGTTGGTCACCGGTTCCACCAGCGGCATCGGTTTGGGCATTGCCAAGGCTTTGGCCAAACAAGGCGCCAACATTGTGCTCAACGGTTTTGGCGATTCACAGGGCCCTCAAGCTGAAATTGCCGCCTTGGGCGTCCAAGTGGCCTACCACGGTGCGGACATGAGCCAAGCCTCTGAGATCGAAGCCATGATGAAGTTTGCCGCCGACACCTTTGGTCGGGTGGACATTTTGGTCAACAACGCCGGCATTCAGCATGTGGCCAAAATCGAAGACTTTCCAGTGGAGCGATGGGACGCCATCATCGCCATCAACCTGACCAGCGCCTTCCACGCCACCCGCCTGGCGCTGCCCGCCATGAAAGCGGCCAACTGGGGCCGCATCATCAACGTGGCTTCGGTTCATGGTCTGGTGGGTTCCGCAGAAAAATCGGCTTATGTGGCCGCCAAACACGGTGTGGTGGGTTTGACCAAGGTCACCGCCCTCGAAAACGCAACCACCGGCGTGACCTGCAACGCCATTTGCCCCGGCTGGGTGCTGACCCCCCTTGTACAAAAACAGGTCGACGCCAAAGCGGCGGCCATGGGTTTGTCCAACGAAGAGGCCAAAAAAGTCTTGCTGCAAGAAAAAGAGCCCTCGATGCAGTTCACCACACCCGAAGAGTTGGGTGATCTGGCGGTGTTTTTCTGCTCACCCACTGGCAACAACGTGCGCGGCGTGGCCTGGAACATGGACGGCGGCTGGGCAGCCCAGTAAGAGCATGAGCACTTCTGCACGTCTGGACAAAATTGTCATCGTGGACGATGACACCCGCATTCGTGATTTGTTGCGCCGATTTTTGTCGCAAGAAGGCTTTGACGTCTTGCAGGCCGAAGACGGCCGCGCCCTGGACCGCATTCTTCAGCGAGAAACCATCGACCTGATCGTTTTGGACCTGATGCTGCCCGGTGAAGATGGCCTGAGCATTTGCAAGCGACTGCGCAAAACCGGCACCAAAACACCGGTGATCATGTTGACCGCCAAGGGTGAAGACGAAGACCGCATCAGCGGCCTGGAAATTGGCGCGGATGACTACCTGGGCAAACCCTTCAACCCCCGGGAGTTGCTGGCCCGCATTCATGCGGTGCTGCGACGCCGCCCCGTCACCGAGCTGCCCGGCTCACCGTCCACCGAAGACGAGGTCATCCACTTCAGCAGCTTCAAGCTCGATCTGGGCGCACGCTCACTGAGCAAAGATGGCGTCGACATGCCCTTGACCACCGGGGAATTTGCCATGCTCAAGGCCTTGGCACGTCACCCCCGCCAATCGCTCACCCGAGACAAATTGGCTCAGCTGGCGCGAGGGCGTGAGTTTGAGCCCTTTGACCGCAGCCTCGATGTGCAGATTTCCCGACTGCGCAAAATGATCGAGCTGGACCCCGGCTCTCCCAAAATCATCCAAACCGTCTGGGGCGTGGGCTATGTGTTTGTCCCCGATGGTCAATCGTGATCGATGCGAGCCCCATTTCAGGTGAATTGCCCGACTCCCTGAAGCCCCCACCCAGGCTCAAGCTGAGCCTGTTTTGGCGCACCTTCATTTTTTTGGCTTTGCTCATCTTGTTCAGCAGCTTGGCTTGGCTGCAAATGTTCAAGACCCAAGAATATGAGCCCCGCATTTTGCGCAACGCCCAACAGATCGCCACCGTGGTCAATTTGACCAAAACGGCGCTCATTCACACGGATGCCATTGCCCGGGTGTCCTTGCTCAAAACACTGGCCGACGAAGAGGACGTGCGCATTCAGACCCGCGAACCCCAAGACGCGGTGGTTTCATTTGCCAACTCCGGCATGGAAGGGCAATTGGTCCAAGAAATGATCAAGCGTCTGGGACCAGGCACCACCATTGCATCCCGTGTCAACGACGAAGAGGGCTTGTGGATCGGGTTTGACATTGAGCGAGACAGTTACTGGCTGCAAATGGACGCAGCCCGGCTCAAACCGCTGGGCGGCAGTGCATGGCTCATCTGGTTGGGTGTGACATCCGTCTTGTCCTTGCTGGGTGCCGCCGTGATGGCCGGACTGATCAATCGCCCGCTCAAGCGTTTGTCATATGCCGCCAGTCAGGTGCGTGAGGGCCATTTCAACACCTCCACGCTGGATGAAAGTGCGGCCACCAGCGAGATTCGGGAGGTCAACATCGGCTTTAACCGCATGGCCGAGCGCTTGGCCAAAATCGAAGCCGAACGGGCCTTGATGCTGGCAGGCATCTCACACGACCTGCGCACCCCCTTGGCTCGACTGCGGCTTGAAACCGAATTGAGCGTGGCAGACCCCCAAGCACGCGAACTCATGGCCGCTGACATCGAGCAACTGGACGAAATCATCGACAAGTTCCTCGACTACGCTCGCCCCGATGCCACAGATTTGGGGCCAGTTTTGCTCTCGGGTGTGATCAGCCGTTGCATTGCACCTTGGCGGCACAACCAACGCTTTGAAATCGCGGTCGATGTGAGCGAAGACCTCCATGTGCAAGCCGAAGCGGTTGAATTGGGCCGTGTGATGTCCAATTTGCTGGAAAACGCCCGCCGCTACGGCCAAAGCCCGAGCGACGGCATCACCCGCGTCGAAATCGTGGCCCGGGTCCATGATGGCTGGGTGCTGCTGCGCGTGCGCGACCAAGGCCCGGGCGTGTCCGAAGACACCCTCAAAAACCTCACCCAACCGTTTTACCGGGGCGACACCGCCCGCACCTCGGCCACCGGTTCGGGCTTGGGCCTGGCCATTGTCGAGCGCTCGGTGCAGCGCATGGGCGGCACGTTTTCGGTGTTCAACAACAGCGCAGGTGGCCTGATGGCGCTGATGAAATTCAGACAAGCTGCGGCGCAGTGATGGGCTGCGCACCCAATGCGGTGAACAAACGGCGCGTGCGGGCTCAGCAGGCCTTGTGCAACAACGCCACGGCCCTCGCCTCCATGCTCTGGCCCATGCCCACGGGGCCGAGCTTTTCGGCGGTCTTGGCTTTCACGTTGACTTGATCGGTGGCAACGCCCAAGGCTTGGGCCACCGAAGCGTTGATCGCCGCCATGTGCGGCGCCAGCTTGGGGGCCTGGGCCACGATGGTGCTGTCCACATTCACCAACTCCCAACCACGCTCTCGCACCCGGCGCATGGCCTCGGTCAGCAACACCGACGAATCGGCGCCCTTGAACTGCGCATCGGTGTCCGGAAAATGCCGCCCAATATCGCCCAAACCCGCCGCGCCCAGCACCGCATCGGTGATGGCGTGCAGCAGCACATCGGCGTCCGAATGGCCCAGCAGGCCCGAGGTGTGGGGAATCTCGATGCCGCCCAAAATGAGCTTGCGCCCGGGCACCAGGGCATGGACGTCCCAGCCTTCACCGATTCTGAAATTCATGCCAGCGCTCATGTTCTGCTCCTGATGATCGCCTCGGCCAGCGCGAAATCTGCCGGGTAAGTGACTTTGAAATTCTGTGCCGAGCCTTCGACCAAGCGCGGCTTCAAACCCAGCCGTTCGATGGCACTGGCCTCGTCGGTGATGCCTGCAAAACCACTGCCCGCCACATCGGCCAGCGCATCGTGCAGCACTTGCAAACGGAACATTTGCGGGGTTTGCGCGAGCCATTTGTGCTCTCGCGGCACCGTGGCCGCCACGCGCCCGCCCTCTTCGGTTTTGAGCGTGTCGGGCAAAGGCAGGGCCAGCAAGCCACCCACTGCATCGTGCTGGCAGGTGTCGATCAAGCGGCTCACCGACTCGGGCGACACCAAACAACGCGCCGCGTCATGCACCAGCACCCAGTCTTGCGGGTCAAGGCCTGCGCCCAGCAGGGCTTGCAGGCCGTTGAACACGCTCTCGGCACGGCTGGCACCGCCGCAAGCCAAGCGCTTGAAACGCTGGGGCCAGCCCAGCTCGGCCCAGACATGGTCATCGCCGGGCGACAAAATCACCCAGCCACTGGCCAGCTGAGGCACCTGCGCCAAAGCCTGCAGCGTGTGCATGACCATGGTCTGTCCGGCCACCTGTTGGTATTGCTTGGGTTGCACCGTGCCCGCACGGGTGCCCGTGCCCGCACAGGGGATGAGGGCGTGAAAACGTGTTGAGGTGCTGTGGTTGCTCATAGGCTGAGATTGTAGTTTTGCAGGTCTGGGGCTTCGGCCTCGGCATTGCCCACTGCGCCACAGGCCGAATGTCGGGGCTGAAGCCACCGACCTTGTATGATTTTTCTCAATGCCTTTGAACGTGTTTTTCTTTTAAAACATGTTCAAGACATGACCGAGGGGCACCTCGGTCTGAGTGCTTGGATGCCGCCGCCGACCTTGGGCTTGACCGCC
>NKIP01000055.1 GCA_002256145.1 Comamonadaceae bacterium PBBC1 | reverse complement strand
GAGCTTTGCAAGTGTCAGCTGGTCACCTGAAAGCGGTCAGCGGACCTAATATTGACGACTGAATTTGAGTGACTGCTTCTGGCATAAAGCTAACAAGTGACTGCGGGACACGACCGGCAGCTTTCGCCTTAATTCAACAGCAGTAGCCACCCTCAACAGACAATTTCCCCGATTGATCTTCGTATGTCTACTTCACGATGTGCTTGTCAGTCGATTTGTAAACGGGCAACTTTGGCTAGGTTTTGCCATGTTTCAACGTCTTTGCGAACGGTAGCTGCGAACTGCTCTGCGCTCTTGATGGGAGGGCGGGGCATGTTGTTGCTGGCAAATCTCTGAATGAACTCATCCGTTGCCAGAATGCGGTTTATTTCCTGGTTGATCCGGTTAACGATGACCTGAGGTGTTGCTGCAGGAGCAAACACGCCGTACCAGCCATCCGTATCGAATTTAAAACCTTGCTCAGTCAGGGTGGGTAAATCGGGCAGCGCTGGGCCACGAGATGATCCTGTGCAGCCCAAGGCGGTCAAGCGACCCGCCTTGATATGTGGGACCGGCGAGGCAATGTCTACAAAACCTATGCCGATGTTGTTAGCCAGCAAATCCGTGAGAGCGGGCAGTACCCCTTTGTAGGGGATATGTGGCATGAAAATCTTGTAGTGTGACTTGATGCTTTCCATGGCCAGGTGGCCGCTCGATCCATTGCCCCATGAGGCATAGCTCAGCTTGCCGGGGTTAGCCTTGGCGTAGTTCACCACATCGCTCAGATTCTTGAACCCTGTGGATGGATGCGCCACCAGAAGAAAACCAGATAAGCCGATCTGTGCTACGGGCGCGAGGTCCTTGGCCGTATCGTAGGGCATCTTGGGCTGCAGGATGGGGTTGATAGCGATGGATGAAGAAGGCGTAAAAAGGAATGTGTAACCGTCGGGTGCGGCTTTAGCGACCGCATCGTTGCCGATGATGCCGTTGGCTCCGGCTTTGTTTTCGATCACCACTGGTTGCTTCAGCGCCTCTTGCAGCGGAGTAGCCAGCATGCGCGCAAAGATGTCGCCCCCAACTCCGGCAGGGCCAGGGACTACGATTTTGATGGGGCGGTTGGGCCAATTCGATGCAGAGAGTGCTGGTTGCGCCTGCGCCAGACTATCGAGCGCCAACGATGCTGTGCTGGCTAAAAGTACACGACGCGAAATTAGTGGTTTATTCATGGTTGTCTCCAAAGGTTTTGGTTGCTGGGGGTGAAAAAATCATTTGACTGACTCAAAGACCTGTGTGCCGAGTGCGGTACCGTGCACGGACAAATGCGCACCCAGCTGTATGGCCTGCAACATCTGGGCGGTGGTAAGGCCATGCTCAATGCCTTGGCGAATGCAGGACCGTAGTGCCACAGGGTTGAAGGCCGTAAAGCACGCATGTAGTGCTATCTGGACAAGGCAGCGCTCAGATAAAGCCAGTCCTTCATTCGAGTGGTTGTTTTGGCAAAAGGCGCGGGTGAGTTCTGCATACAACGGATCGTGTCGGCTCAGCCAATCCCAGGCATGCTCCGCTGTGTTGGGGTGGTGCTGATTGGTGACACCGCCAGTTTCTTCGGCCAACAAGTGGATGCTTTCAAGGACGCAAGCCAGACCTTGCTCGGCGACCAGGTGCAGTACATCAAAAATGTCTTGATGACTGGCGCCAACATCTATTGCCTTTTGCATGTGAATCCGAAGGCCTGATTCGAACAGATGACTCGATGATGCATCCAGCGCCACATAGATGAGTTCCACCATGCGCGTGCTCAAAGGTCCTGTGCGTGAGGGATGGCCGGCATAGCGTGCGTACGCGAGCAGAAAGTCCGGTTGCTCGCGCAACAAGGTCTCGTTCCATGGCCGCCAATAACCGCGTTCGCGCTGGAACTCTGCCTTGATGGCATCACGATCCATTTCTGCGGGGGTCATGAAAAGCCTCCCGAAGCATTTTGGTTCAGGCACAGTGTTTGTCCAGTCAAGTATTGCGCACCCGCTCCTGCCATGTAACGTAGCAGTTGCCAGCCGTGATCTGGCGACACATGGTCGACTCCTTCGATAGCGTTGATGCGCAAGCCCTTGGTTCCCCATTCTGCTGCCAGTGTTGACACCAGCATGCGTGCAGCAGTCCTATCGCCCGCATGCTCCCAGGGAACCTGATGAGATGGCAAAAGTAGTGTCAGACTTGCCGGTCCAAAGGTCAGGCGCTCCAAAAAATGCGAAGCAGCCGTTTGAACGGCCCGCAGTACTTGGTCGTCCGGAACCAGACAAGCAGAACCGTCAACATATCCGTTGTACCCAGGGGCTGATGCATCGGCCGTAAAGGCTTCACCCTTATGTGCGGTGCTTGACCATGTTGCGGGCAAAGGGCCTAGGATCGTGATGAGAAGCGGCGAATCCGGCGCAAGGGTGTCGTACTCGGCCTGCGGCAGTTTTTGACTGCCACCGTAGACCGACGATCCACCGCACACGGCCAGCGTTTGTCCGGACATTGGTGCAGGGGCCTGAGCTGCTAAAAAATAGAGAGCCTGGGCCATTTCCCAGGGCTCGGCCATGCGACCCAGTGGCACTTTAAATAAGGCCTCGGCCGGGTTGAGCCTGCCGCTGTCGATCAGCTGCTGCACCAGATCAGTTTTCACAAAACCCGGAGCCAAAGAGGTGACCGTCCATGCCGGTCTGGCTTGAGCCAGTGCCCGGGTCTGTGCCAACAGACCGGCCTTACTGGGGCTGTACAGACCGCGGTGAGGAATGGCGCGAAGGCCAGCTCCAGATGCAACGTTAACAATGCGTGCGCCGGTTCGTAGGCGGTGAGTGCAGGCTTGCACCATGCGTGCAGGCGCGGCTAAATTCAAGGCCATCAGGCGAGCGGGTACTTCCTCATCCACAGGCTCCAGCGCACTGGCACCAGAATCCGACATTCCTGCATTGTTGATCAAGGCATCCAGTTCTGGCAGGTCCTGGCCCAGGGACTGTATGGCTGCCGGATCGGTCAGATCAAGCACGCGGCAAAGGTGTTTCTGGTGATTTGACGAGACTAGTTGTGACTTTAGCTGCCACAGACGTTCAAGGTCCCGGTCCAGCAGCACGCAGCACCAACCCCTTTGGGCAAACAGTTCAGCGGTGGCCTTGCCAATGCCGGATGCCGCGCCCGTAATAAGCACAGTACCTTTTGATTGGGGTTCGCTGCAACTGGACATAGACAAACGGTTGTCAGATGTTGGTGAAGGTCACGCCGCCGTCGACCACCAAGGCCTGCGCCGTCATAAACCCGGCTTCATCACTGGCGAGAAAGCAGATGCTACGTGCGATGTCTTCGACATTACCCATGCGGCCAAGGGGGGTACGCGCCACACGCAAGGCGTCGCGGCTCGCGTCCCGGTTTCGTTGTGTTCCTTCAGTCGGTACGGCCGATGGGCAGACCGCATTGACGCGGATACGGCGTACGCCCAACTCAGCTGCAGCGGCACGCGTAAGCCCTAGCACGCCCGCCTTGATCCCCGAGTAAACAAGTGAGTTGAGCGTGGAGCGCAATGCGGCTGTAGATGCCACGTTCACGATGCTGCCGCCGCGTTCGGGGTCCATGGCAGCGACAGCGGCCTGAATGCCCCAAATGACGGATTTGAAACCTACATCCAGCATGCGATCCAAGGTCTCGGGCTGCACGTCCGGCACGGCCTGGTAGCGCACCCAAGCGGCGTTGTTGACCAGGATGTCAAAACGTCCAACGTGGTCTCGAGCCTGCTGAACAGCGGCTGCAATGCCCTCCCGGCTGGAAATGTTCTGCACCACACCGAAGGCCTTTCCGCCTGAAGCCGTGATCTCGTTGACCACGGCGTCGACAAACTCACTCTTGAGATCGTTAACGGCCACGATGGCGCCCCGTGCTGCCATCTGTCGGGCTGTTGCTCGTCCGATGCCATTGCCGGCGCCAGTGATCAGAGCCACACGGCCAGTCATGTCCTGTTGCATGTTGTCAGCCCTTGCAGGTTTGAATGAACCGCTGACCTACCGATTGGGGCAGGGCACCACCGCCCCAGGCGGCATCGATTTTGCGCACCTCGCGCAGCGCGTGGTGAAGAGGCACTTCCCAAGTGAAGCCCATACCGCCATGCAGGTGGATCGCTTTTTCGATGATGAAAGTCGCGTACTGGAGGTTCAGCATCAAGGCTGGCAACGGATCGCGTGGGCTGTCCCATTCGTTGCGCTCCAGAGAACGCGCAATCGCGGTGCCACCGGCCTCGTGGTAGAGCTTCATGCGCGACAGCCAGTGGCGAACCGCTTGTCTGGCCGACAGGGGGCGGTCAAATTGCACGCGGGTGCCGGTGTGTGTTGCGGCTGCATTCAGGGCCGCTTCTGCGGCGCCGTGGGCCGTGGCCGCCATCAGCACCGCACCCTCCCGAAAGAGTGCTGCTGTCGCGTCCGGACCTAATTCTGCCAGCACTGGACATTGGCGCACGTCCAGCCAAGTCTGGGGGTTTTCAGGGTCCAGTGTGGTCTCGGTTTTTTGTGGTGCGTTCAACACATCGAGCAACACAGCTCCTTGTGCGTGACGAACCAGCAGCCAGCTTGCATCCTGAGCGTGGCGAGCATGGCCCACCCAGCCGTCGTCGCGTTGACCTTGCCAAGCGATGGTGGCCAGTGTCTGACCTTGTGCCAGAGCGATGGCGAAAGTTGTGCCTGCCAGATGACGTGCCAGAAGCATCTGTTCGGACAGTGCAAAACGCAATCGCAGACGACCCGATACCTGGGCCAGGGGTACCGCGAAGTCCAGGTCCAGCCCCAGTCCACCATCGGCTTCTTTGGCGCACACACCCAGCAATCCAGCGGCTGCCAGGGTACCGGGCACGTCTTCGGCTGCGCGGGTCAAGGCATCCTGTATGGCAGCCTCGGCCGCTTCTGCGAATTCTTCGGGCCGCAGCCCGTCTTCTGTATGGCTCATGTACTTACTCCCGGGGCAACCGAAGGATGCGCTGTGCGATCAAGTCCAGTTGGACTTCCGAAGTGCCGGCGTAAATCGTTTCAGCACGGGAGAACAGGTAGGCTTGGGTGAAAGATTGCTGGGCACGCTGAGCCAGCGGACTTGATGCAGGCGTGACCTGGCTCACGATGCTTTGCGCCAGACCCGCGAAGGCTTGGTGGCACTCTGACCAGTAGAGCTTGGTCAGGGAGCCTTGGGCTCCGATTTCGTCGCCCTTGATCAGCTGAGAGACCGTGCGCTCCACCAACCCCTTAAGGCCATCGATCTCGCCTATTACCTGACCTATGCGTCGCTGATAATGGCCATCTTCCATAAGGCGGGCTAGTTGCGCATCAGATTGGCAGGCGCGCACCAGAAAACCCAGCTCTGATTCAAAGCGCCAAGGGCGGTACATGCGGTTGGTGGCGCGCTCAATGGAGAGCACCCTCACCGCAGCGCTCCAACCCTCATCCGGGGCACCAAGTCGGGCGTCGTCAGGAACCAGCACGTTGTCAAAAAAAACTTCTGCGAACGATTCCTTGCCGTCGATAGATTTAATCGGCACCACGCGGATGCCCGGCGTATTCATGGGAACGGCAAACATCAGCATGCCGCGGTGTTTGTCGGCTACCGTGCCCGTGCGCGTCAGCAGCAAGCAATAGTGGGCTTTGGCGGCACCGCTGGTCCAGATTTTCTGGCCATTGATGCACCAGCTATCGCCTTGCGGTATTGCACGGGTTCGCAGGCGCGCCAGATCTGAACCGGCGTCGGGTTCCGAAAAACCCTGGCACCAGTAGTTTTCCATGTTGAGAATGGCCGGCAGAAATGCCTGTTTCTGAGCTTCGGTTCCCACGGTCATGATGATCGGACCGGCCAGCTCCTTGCCGATGGAGCTCACACTCTCAGGCATAGACAAGGCCCCGATTTCCTTGTTCACCGCCAGATGTTCGCGCAAACTTAGACCATGGCCGCCATAGGCGTTGGGCCAGGTCATGCCAGCCAGGCCTGCTTTGTACATGGCCGCTTCCCACTGGCGGCTTTCCTCCAGCGTCGGGCTGCGGTAATCCAGGCTGTCTGCCAGCATGTGTTTGGGCAAATGAGCTGCCAGCCACGTCCGGGCATAGCTGCGGTAGTTTTCCCGGCCAGCAGGCAGGTTTGTTTCAGTGGGCATGGGCAGTTTCGGGTTCAAGTGAAGTTGAGCTGTGCACAGGAATCATCAGGGCGTCGAGCACGGCAACACCCTCTCCCTTTGCACGCACCAGGATCGGGTTGAGATCGATTTCGGCCACTTGTCCGCTATGACGACAGGCAAATTCGGACAGCTGTGAAACCAGTCTGGCGGCGGCTAGCTGATCAAGAGGAGCCTTTCCGCGTGCGCCATCGAGCAGTGAGAAAAGGCGCAGCGAACGGATCATCTCCAGCGCCTGCTTTTCAGACACCGGTGCAACTTGAACGGACACATCACGCAGCACCTCGGCATAAATGCCCCCCATGCCTACCATCACTACAGGGCCGAACACCGGGTCACGCGAGATGCCCGCGATCAGTTCGACGCCGTGTATCAGCATAGGGGCCACAAGGATGCCTTCGATTTTGGCGTTTGGTGCATGCTGGGCCACATTGGCCATGATGCGGGTATAGGCAGTGCGCACAGCCTTAGCGTCGTTCAGGTTCAGCGCCACACCACCTGCTTCGGTCTTGTGTGGCAGATCTTGAGAGACCACCTTTAGTACCACCGGAAAACCGATGGCCTGCGCTGCTTGCGCAGCTTCATCTGCCGAGTGCACCTGCTGTTCCTTCGGTATGGCAAATCCTTCCGAGGCCAGTGCCCGTTTGGCACCAAACTCATTCTGGAAAGCCGTAGCTGGAAGCGGTTTGTCAGACAAAGTGGACACTTCTGCAGGAGACAGGGGTGCCTCCAGCAACTGCGATAGTCTGACCAGGCCGGCTACGCCACGAGCGGCCGAGTCGATACTGGAAAACACCGGTATACCCAGCTGCCGGATGTGCTGAACGGCATCCTCCGGCCCCCTACTGATCACCACCAGCACACGCTGCGGATAACGTTCGCGCAAGCGTGTCATGGCTTCAATGTAGATGCCACGCAGACGGCTGCTGTAAAGCGAAAGCGACTGGAACAGCACGCACACACGGTCCCCGGGGTCTTCCTGCAGGGCCGAGAGAACTTCCAGGAGAGTTTCGGGTTTGCTGGAGATCTGTGCAGACGAGTCCACAGGATTGTTGGTGATGGCCGATGGCAATGCTGCGTGAATTCGGTCCTGAGTGGCTTGGGCCAGATGCGGCAGGTTGATGCCGGCAGCACTCATTGCGTCGGCCATCATGATGCAAAACCCGCCGGAAGCAGCGATGAGGGTGGCTTCTGCTTGACGCGGCAGGCGATTGGGCAGCAGCTGATCTGCGGCCAATCCGATTTCCACCAAGTCTTCATGCGAGCCCACGCGCAATGCACCATGGCGGCGGAACACTGCATCGATAACAGCATCCGAGGCTGCGAGAGCACCAGTGTGGGAGGCTGCTGCGGCCTGTCCCTGCTCAGTGGCGCCAATTTTCAACATGATCACTGGGGTAAGGTGCTCACGCGCCACTTCCAACGCCTGTCGCAGACGGTTACCCTCGCGGCAGGTTTCCATGCAGCAAAGAATGACCCGTGTTTTCGGATCGCGTGCTAGTGCAGCGATGCCGTCAGCCAGGTCCACATCGGCTTCGTTGCCAGTGGTGATCATGGCGCTTATGCCCACACCACGCTGGACGAGAATCTGCAGGGTGTAACTACCGATGTTGCCCGATTGGGAAACGATTCCGATGCCACCTGCTTGCGGCATGTGGTCTTCCAGCGCCACCGAGAACGACCCGATGACTTTATTGGCAACACCCAGACTGCCTAGACAGTTGGGGCCCATCAGGCGCATGCCGTGTGAGCGGGCTACGCGGGTCATTTCTGATTGCATAGTCAAACCTGCGGGGCCAGCTTCGGCAAAACCGGAGGACAGAACCACCACCGCCTTGATCCCGCGCTGAGCACAGTCTCGGACCGCTTGCAGCGCCAGTTCGGCCGGAACGGCCACCACGGCGAGCTCGGGCGGGATCGGGGTATCCGCCAGCCGGGTAAAGGCCTGCAGATCCTGAATGACTCCGCCCTTGGGGTTGATGGGGTAGATATCGCCCGAATAGCCGTATTTGCGCAGCAGGTGGATCGGACGACCACCTATCTTGGTGAATTCGCTGGATGCGCCAATGACCGCAATGCTGCGTGCGTTGAAAAAGACATCCATGCCCTCGCCGGGCGAAGGAGGCAACAGAACCGTCATGGCTTATCGCCCTTTAAATTGCGGTGCGCGTTTCTCAAGGAACGCCAAGCGTGCTTCTCGGGCGTCTTCGGTCTTGGAGAGGGCCATGGTGAACTCCTGCTCGAATCGGTAGGCATCGCGCTGGGGCATCACATCCACCATATTGGCAGCACGCTTGGCATAAATGATTGCCAGCGGAGCTTTGGAGGCGATTTCACTGGCCAGCGCCATCGTCACGGGCAAAAGCTCCTCTGGGGCCAGCACGTCTTCAAGCACATTGCGTCGCAGCAGATCAGCTGCCGTCAGCCGTTGACCTGTGAAAAACATTCGGCGAGCCGTCGAGCGGCCAAAAAGCGTGCGAAGCATGGACGCCCCACCAGCCAGACCGACATTGATCTCGGGCATGCCAAAGGTGGCATTGTCGGATGCATAGAGGATGTCGCAGGCGGCTGCAAGTCCCATACCTGCCCCTAATGCGGCACCATTGACGGCGCCGATGACAGGTTTAGCACATTCGCGGATAGCGTTTCCGGTTTCGCGTGTGATGCGGTTGTGCTCCAGAAAGTCGCCGGGAATGTCGTTGTTAGGGCGGTCTTTCAAATCAGCTCCAGCACAAAACACATTACCGTTTCCGGTCAACACCGCACACATGATGTCATCTCGGGCAGAGATTTCATCGAATAAAGCTACCAGTTGGTAGCGCATGTCCCGATTGAGGGCATTGACAGGTGGCCGATCAAGCGTGACTAATGCAACCTTGTCGGTCACTTCCATGCGTACGCATTTTTCGCTCATGACATGTCCCTTCCAAGGCAGATCGGTGTTTTCTGGCGTTCGACGGAACATAGGCTTGCCGCAGGGCAGTACGAAAGTTGGTTAGGCATAAACAAAAGTGTCTCCTGTTGCCAGACTGATGTCTGATCGTTGTTAAGTTGCAAAGAATTTTATGAAGGAATAACTATCGCAATTACTGCTGAATTGATGAATGTGTTCTGCAGAAAAGTACGCAGTACCCCATGGGGTGCCATCTAAGATCGTGCGTTACATCACGAAGAGTAAGTTCCGACACATGATGCAATCCGGCCCCCTACTACATCCGCAATGGCTCAGCCCCACAGAAATCCAGTGTTTCAGCCAGGAAAAAGCGGCGCTGGGTGAGTGTCCGCTGTGGGACGCCGAAACCTCATCGCTGTGGTGGTTGGATTGCCGGGCAGGCATCATCCACCAGACGGACACACTCACGGGACACCATCGTCAATTTGAAGTGCCAGCACCCGCAGGCTCCATGGCTTTCAACAGCGATGGTCGCCTGGTGGTCGCCCTCAAAGAAGAGGTTGTCTTGATCGATCCCGCTTCGGGGCGGCGACAGTGCCTGGGCCGACTTGAGGAGCAGCACACTCATTTGCGCCTCAACGATGGGGCGGCACTCCCCGATGGTCGCTTTCTGGTCGGCACGATGCATACATTCCGCTCGCCGGGTGAAGCACCGTTGGGAGGCCTGTATGTGGTGGAAACTAATGGGTTCATGCACCGCGTGGACCAAGGTCTGGGTGTGGTGAATGGTCCGGTTACACACCCGCTGACCAGTGATCTTTATGTGGCAGACAGCGAAGCACGACACATTTATGTCTACTCTGGCACCGATCGGGACCTTTGGCAACGCCGGGTGTTTGTGGATACGAAGGCCTTGGACTCTTCGCCCGATGGATGCTGTTTTGATGCCCAGGGTGGTCTGTGGACCGCACTCGTGCGCAAAGGTCAGTTGGCCAGGTTTAATGAAGCAGGGCAACTCACGCACTTGGTGCAAGTGCCTTTGACGCACCCCTCTGCGCTGTGTTTTGGGGGAGACGATCTGCGCGACATCTTTGTAACATCGATCAGTGACAGTGGCCGTTTGAAGGCGGAAGGCGCCTTGGATGGTCAGGTGCTGTGCTTGCGTGGTCTGGGTTTTCAGGGGGCGGCTCGCCCCCGTTGCCGGATTCAGACCGCCAGCTGAGTCGTTAGCGCAGTGGCCTCGGTTTCCAGCAATTGGAAACGGTGATTTGCACCGGAGACGTGTTTGGCGACGAAGTCCAGAAAGAGCTGGATTTTGGTCGGCATTAAAGGCGTGTCCAAAATGGTGGCATACATACCTGCGTCGTGAATCGTGTTGTTAGCCTGATAGTCAGGCAATAGACGGATCAGTGTGCCGCGGGCTAGGTCCCTTTGCACAATGTAGTCATCAAGCAGGGCCACGCCTTCGCCAAGCCGCGCCATTTCCAATAAGGCCAGACCGTTGTTGGTGAGCTGTCGGGGGGTGAAATTTAACTCCTCCAGTTGCTCTGCAATTCGAAAGTACCAAGTACAGACGCCACCCGGCAACATGTAGGCAAGGCAGTTGTGCTCCAGCAAATCCGACGGACGGTGTGGCGCTGAATTTTCCGCCAGGTAGTCGGGCGAGGCGACCAGATAGCGCTCACATCGAAACAAAATGCGTCGTTTGACACCCGCTTCAACCGGTGGAGAGACACGGAAATCGATATCGGTGTTGCCTTGACGCAGATCGGCAGGGGTTTCGGACAGTGTGAGCTCGATCATGATGTCCGGGTACTGATTGCGAAATCGGGAAATCAGCATGGGAAGCACGCGCACACCGAACATCGTGCGCGAATGCACACGCAAGATGCCCTTGGGCGCCTGCCTGATGGCCGTGATGTTGCTGTGTGCTTCGTTGATGCTATTGAGGATGTCCTCGAGCTGACGTGCATATTCGAGGCCGGATTCGGTAAGCATGATTTGGCGTGTCGAGCGCAGCAACAGCTTGACGTTCAAAGCAGATTCAATGTCCGCGATCATGCGAGAAACAGCTGTCGCAGAGACGCCAAAAAGGCGTGCTGTTTCTGAAAAACTCTTGGTCCGTGATACGGACAGAAATAACTCCATAGCACGCAGACGATCCATAAATCCTCGTTTTTTTGCAGAACTGTTTGTCAATTTTCGTGCATTCCCAAGGTGGAAATGCACTTCTAGAATCCGCAACCTTGACGATACCTATTTTAAAGGGGACAGCTATGGAATTTGGTGTTTTTCTTCTGGCTCAACAACGCGGTTATCACCAGTCATCACAGCAGGTGATCAATAACTCCATCGAGCAAACTGTAATGGCTGAACAAGCCGGATTCAATTCCGCCTGGTACGCAGAGCACCACTTCAACAATTACTCGCTTTCGCCTTCGCCGCTCATGACCATTGCCCATGTGGCCGCCAAGACCAAGAAGATTCGACTTGGTTCTGCGGTGTGCATATTGCCTCTTTACCATCCGGCGCGCCTGCTGGCCGAAATCGGCTTTGTCGATACGGTCTCCAACGGGCGGCTGGATCTGGGCGTCGGCTCTGGCTACCAAGAGTTCGAGTTTGAGCGTTTTGGTGTGAATATTGCTGAATCGGGCGCCATCTACAATGAGTTCATGGATATTCTGCCCATGGGGCTGACCCAAAAAACATTTGAGTACCACGGTAAGTACCTGGATATTCCACCAAGCTCTATTGCTGTGCGTTGCATCCAGCAGCCTGCACCACCGATCTGGGTTACTTCGGGCAACCCCGCCACATTAGGCCGGGGCGTGCGGGAAAACCATAACCTGTTTGTAACGGCTCTTCTGGGAGGCAACGAGGCCATGACCCTTCTTCGTGAGCGGCTGGACAAGGTGGCTGAAGACAATGGCAAAGATTTGGATCGTGATGTGAAGTTCGGTCTTTTACGTTGCGCCTACGCATCCGACAACGCATCCGAAGTGGATGCATACCTTGACAACGCGCGCTTCCAGCGAAGGATCTCTGAAAGCTTGAAATTCCGTCGTGCACATACCGAAGATGGCTATATGGTGCAGGAAATTCCATCACCGACCGATATGAGTTTTGACCAGATGAAACAGAACCTGCCAGTGGGATCGGTCAACCAGGTCATCGACAAAATGCTGGAAGAAATTAGCATCCTCAAGCCAAAATTGGTTGCCATCCAGACGCAATTAGGTGATTTTGACCAGCGAACCATGCTCAAGCAAATCGAGCTGTGGGGATCGAAAATTATTCCTGCCATCCGCAAGGAAGTGGGCGAGTTGACTGTGGCCGCCTGAAGGGATCGGTCATGAGGATTCATCTTTCCAACGCCGGGGCGGTACGACTGAACGACCCCGCAGACTTTCGTCGTCTGGATGTCCTTGTGGACCCTCAATCCAGTGAAATGCTGGAGCAGTCCATACAACGGCTGGGGAGTCGTGAAGATGCGCAGCACATCCGTGTCTCGCCCTCGGTCCTGCGCTTTCTGTCCGGACTAGGGGGCCAAGCTGAGTGGGAGGCGGGTTTTGCCCATATGCTGGCCTACGCCCGACAGCAAGACTGGATCGATGAGCGCGGTGATGTCCGCGTCCATCTGGTGCATGAATCCAACGATGCAGTAGTTTCTGCCGCCGAGTTCAAAGCAGCCATGCGCGCCTTGCCCGCAGGCATTTGCGCGGTCACCACAGGGCAAGGTGATGAGGTGGCTGGCATGATTGTCTCCAGCTTCACTTCGGTCTCGGCAGAGCCACCCATGGTGGGATTCTTTGCACACCAGTCATCGTCATTCACTGCCCCACTGCTGCGCATTGGTGCTTTTGTGGCTAATGTGCTGGGCGAAGAACACCACGCGGTCATGTCGCAGTTCCTCAGCGCACCTCAAGGGCCTACCCGTTTTACCTCGGGCGCCTGGTCGGAGGGTGCTCACTGCATGCCCGTGTTGACCGATGCTTTGGCCAGCTTGGAGTGCGACATCGTCTGGACTCAAGCCCTGGGCACACACCAGCTGATTGTCGGCAAGGTACGCAAGACCAGCTGTTCCCAGGCAACGCCGGTGGTTCATTTCAATGCGGCCACGCATCGCATCGCCGCACTCGTTTGAAGCCGTACACACCCGACCAGCACGCAACAAGGCGTGTCGGTCGGTCTAATTCACATACAACTAAAAAACGGGAGTGTTTGCACAGTGAGATCCAACAACACTTTTGATGCTGAAGCGCTGAAGGATCGCGTGGCAGTCGTTACAGGCGCCAACGGTGGAATTGGCCAGGCTATTGCGTACCGCTTGCAGGCGATGGGTGCCCAGGTCGTTAAAGTCGACATTTCTTTTGCACAAAAACCCACTCTGGTAGATGGGTCGTGGCAAGTGAGTTGCGACATTGCCCAAGCGTCATCCGTAGAAGCTATGGCAGAACTGGTCCGCGAACGCCTTGGTAGCTGTGACGTACTGGTTAACAACGCGGCAATTAGCGCTCCCCCGGTATCGCTTGAGCATCTGCCCCATGCACTTTGGGACCGCATGCTCGACATTAACCTGCGCGGGGCTTTCCTGTGCGCACAGGCACTGGTTCCAATGATGTTCGCATCCGCCGCAGGCAGCATCGTCAACATCTCGTCCATCGCTGCACAGGTGGCAACTAGGGCTGGGGCCTATGGCACGGCCAAAGCCGGTATGCAGGGGCTGACCCATCAGATGGCCGTCGAGTGGGGGCCCCGTGGTGTACGGGCCAATTCGGTCAGTCCCGGCATGATTCGGACGCCCCTGTCGGAAGCGCACTACCGCGAAGAAGGTGTACTCAACAAGCGCATATCAAGGATACCGATGCGACGAATTGGTCAACCTGAAGACATTGCGGACGCGGTTGCATTTCTGTCAAGCGATGGTGCCCGTTATGTCAATGGTCAGGATTTGGTGGTCGATGGTGGTTTTCTAAAGGCCTCGCTGGCCAATTTGTATTGAGTGCTTAAATGATTCGAAACCCTGAAACCTTTTCTGCATTTTTGGCCGATATCCGGCATTTTGTGCGCACAGAGTGCCAGCCAATGGAAGATCAGGTTGATCGAACCGATGAAATCCCCGAGGTGCTGGTCGAGCACATGCGCAACAAAGGGCTTTTTGGCCACAGCATTCCCGAGGCGTATGGGGGCGCAGGGTTGACGACAGAAGAGCTGGCACTGGTGAACATCGAGGTCTCTCAGGTGGCGACGACATTCCGTGCCCGCTTCGGCGGTAATACCGGCATCGCATCAGAGTCTCTGGTGGTCGATGGCACACCCGATCAAAAATCCAAGTGGTT
Organism: Comamonadaceae bacterium PBBC1; assembly: GCA_002256145.1. GTDB lineage: Bacteria > Pseudomonadota > Gammaproteobacteria > Burkholderiales > Burkholderiaceae_C > Limnohabitans_A. The sequence goes on along the minus strand of NKIP01000055.1, from coordinate 4,026 downwards.
ACCACAGCTGGCCAGTGGTCGCGTTACTGGGTGCTTTGCATTGACCGAGCCTCAAGCCGGCTCTGATGCCACTGCTCAAAAAACCACCGCGGCTCGAGATGGTGATGACTTCATCATCACCGGTCACAAGTGCTACATCACCAATGCGCCCATTGCCGGTTTGTTCACGGTTTTTGCGCGCACTGCCCCCGACAGTACTGGCGCGGCTGGCATTTCAGCGTTCCTCATTGAGCGCGGTGCGGCCGGTTTGTCCACACCGCCTGCATACCGCAAGCTGGGACAGCATGGCTCGCCCGTGGGTGAAGTCATTCTCGACCGTGTCCGAGTCCCGGCGAGTGCCATCATCGGCGGGGTAGAAGGCCAGGGCTTTCGCACGGCCATGAAGACGCTCAATAAGCAACGTATCAACCTGGCGGGGTTGTGTGTGGGGCCCGCTTTGCGGCTGGTGGCCGAAATGGTCAAGCGAGCTCAGTCTCGCCAGCAATTTGGCCAGCCCGTGGGTGAATTTCAGTTGGTTCAACACATGATTGCTGAGAGTAACACCGAGGTTCATGCAGCGCGCGCCCTGGTGCTGGAAACCGCCAGAAAACGTGATGCCGGTGAAGACGTCACGATGGAAGCATCTATGTGTAAGCTGTTCGCCTCTGAGGTTTGCGGACGTGTAGCCGACCGTGCCGTGCAAGTCTTTGGCGGTGGTGGCTACATCGCCGACAACGTGGCAGAACGGTTTTACCGTGATGTGCGTCTTTTCCGTCTCTACGAAGGGACCTCACAAATTCACCTCATCAATATTGCCAAGCGCACCATGGCGGCTGTTGCGGCCGCCGATCCGACATGATGTTTGGCCAGTCTGGAATCTTTTGATGCCTCAGAAAAATACTTCCTCAATAGATCAGGATCCTGCCGATCTGCCTTTGCATGGCCTTAGGGTCATCGAATTCGGTCAATTCATTGCTGTTCCCTCTGCAGCGCAGGTTCTTGCAGATCTGGGCGCGGATGTCATCAAGGTGGAATCTCCAGCAGGAGATGCGGCACGTCAATCGGGCTGGGCCAGCGATGCGGCCGGGCCCATGTTCAGTGCCTACAATCGAGGTAAGCGTTCAGTTGTACTGGACCTGCGTTCAGAACAGGATCGCGAAAAGGCACGCCAGCTTGCTGTAGGTGCTGACGTGGTTTTGCAAAACGCACGACCCGGATCCATGGAGAAAGTGGGCCTCGGCCCAGATCGCCTACTGGCACTCGCCCCACGGCTTATCTACGGGCAAGTCAGCGGTTTTGGTCAACAAGGCCCGTCTAGCATTCGTGCTGGTTTTGACATTGCGGCACAAGCTGAAAGCGGCATGATGAGCCTCAATGGCGAAGCTGGTCGTGATCCTGTACGCGTCGGTTTCACCGTGGTCGATGTCTTGGCGGGTCAGACCCTGGCCACTGGCGTGATGGCTTCACTGATTCGCCGGGGCGTGACAGGCAAAGGTGGTCTAGTGGACATTTCACTCATAGATGTGGCCGTTGCTGCTATTTCGAACGCTTGGGCGGAATATCGTCTGACCCAGGTGATGCCTTTACGCAAAGGTAACGGGCAGCCAACCATGGCGCCAGCAGCGGACGTGCTGAACACAAAGGACGGCCAGGTGGTCCTCTCCGCTTACACCGAAGACCATTTTTCAAAACTATGTCAAATCATCGGCAAACCGGAGCTGGCAGCTGATCCACGTTTTTCAACGAACAAAGAACGGGTAAACCATCGCGAGCTTTTGATGCAAACGTTGGAAGCGGCATTGAGCGACATGTCTTCAGAGGCCTTGTGTGATCTTTTGGCAAAAGGAGGGGTCGTCGCAGGCGCTATTCGCACTCTGTCGCAAGTGGAACCTGGTCAGTCAGGGATTTCCAAAGACCTATTTGTAGAGGTGTCTTACAGTGACCGAAAGCCTATCTTCATCCCAGGTATGCCCATGAACCTAGATGGAGTTCGGCGAAAGTCTGGTCATTTGCCTGAGCTCGGAGAACATACGGCCGAGGTGCTCGCAACTATCGGTTAGCTTGGGCCAAGCTGATCGAGAGCGTTGAAAAGCTATCTTACTTTTCTGCTGATAACAAACCGCTAAGCTGGGATAAATCGCCCGTTCTCCGCAAACTTGTTGCAAGCTCTGCGCTGTTTTACAGTTTGATGCCAAAGAAATTTTAAGAGTGGCGTGACCACTCATGAAATAAATCTGTTTATGTACACCAGGCATCTGAGTCAGCTCAGGACATGTCATAACCCAATAATGAGTTTGTAAATATTCATTATTTGAGGTGAAGAGATGCCTGTCAGAAAAATCCCAAAAAACCACATTCACGTCACTGCGCGCCACGCGCTTGAATGAACAGGCTGCGGTAGATGGTCTCAAGTGACACGTGATAGCTTTTGTCGCACGGATAAGTAGGCACAAGTTTTACGCCAATTCCACCGCAGCCTTTAGCAATGTGGGGTTGCTGTACAGATATGTGGCCGTAGTGCTGATACTCTTCCCTGATGGCCAGTCCAAATTCCCCCACCCGTGGCCACCCCAAATTCCCCCAGGCAGCGCTGCCAGATTATGACGTTTCCGGCTGGACGGCCAAGCGTGCCGCAGCCTCCTTGAGCCTGTAGCTCTTGCCCTCAAACTCCAACATCACGCAGCGGTGCATCAGCCTGTCCAAAATCGTGCTGGACATCGTTGCATCCCCCAGATACTTGCCCCAGTCCTGCACCACCCGGTTCGATGTCACCACCAGGGCTCGGCGCAGCTTGTAGCGCTGGTGCACGATGGCCTGCAACGCCTCTGCTGCCTCCGCCGTGATCCGTCTGGCCAGAAACAAATCGTCCACGATCAGCAAATCCGGCTTGACCCACTCTTTGAGCATGTTCGCCCTGTCCTGGCTGCTCGCCAGCGCATACCGCGCAAACTCGGTGTCCGCCTCCAAATACCGCACGTCATAGCCCTGCAGCGTGGCCTGGTACGCCAGAGCCTTGGCCACATGGCTCTTGCCCGTGCCCGGCTTGCCCACGATCAAGGCATTGGCGCCTTGTGCGATGAACTTCAATGTGTGCAACTCAAAACACGCGGCGCGGGGTATCTTGGGGTTAAAGCGCCAGTCCAAGTCCGCCAATGAGGCCTTCTCATCGAGCCCTGAGCGCTTGTAGCGGCGCTCCATCAGGACGGAGCTGCGCCGCTCCAACTCGTCTTGCAGCAAGGCGGCAAAGGTCTCCAGAAACGGCTCCTGGCTGGCCTGGGCCTGCATGGCCCGGGTGGACAGCGTTTGCTGCATGCCCGGCAGGCGCAGCTGGCGCAAAGCGTTGTCGATCTCGGTCATGTTCATGCCTGACCTCCTTGGGCCGCATCCATGGCCCGGCTCACGGCCGCACTGGCCACCATGGCCGCATGGGTGAACAAATCCGCATACTCGTCGCCTTGGCGAATGAGCGCATGCTGCTGGGCCAGAGGGTCTGCGTGAACGCGGTCACCGACACCGCCACCACCACTGCCACCACCACTGCCACCACCACCGTCATGGCCATCGTTGGCAGCCTCGTCCATGGCCGCCATGGCATCGGCAAACAAGCGCTCGGCCAAGGCCTTGACATGTTTGTAGCTGTAGACCCCTTGCGCCAAGGCTTGGGCACAGGCGCCGTCAATGCAGACAGCCGGGTAGCGTTTGGTCAATCCCACGATGCCCCAGAGCTTCCTTTGGCCCACCCGACCTTCGGCTGCAAACATCAGCTCACACAGGCGGCTGGCGTGCTCGCCAATTTCTTTGGCCTGGCCAAGGATCAACCGCGTCTCGCGTGATGGGTTGAACACCCGCTCATCCGCAGGCAGCACCACCGAGCCTGGCCGCTCGGCTTTGGCATGTGTGCGCAGCAAAGCGCCTTGCAAATCCCGGATCTCGATGCGCCGCTCAAAGATGCGCACCAGCACTTTGGAGCCGATGGCCGCAGGGCGTGCGGCGTAGCTGCTGTGATCGACCCGCACGCAGCTGTCGTCGCACACGGTGCGCACGCCT
>NKIP01000039.1 GCA_002256145.1 Comamonadaceae bacterium PBBC1 | reverse complement strand
CCCTGCAAGCGATTGAGCCTTGCAGAGCACGCACCGAGCCTGATCGCCAGCAGGGCTGGCTCCTACAAAAAAGCCGGGGGCTCATCGCCAGCAGGGCTGGCTCCTACAAAAAAGCCGGGGCTCATCGCCAGCAGGGCTGGCTCCTACAAAAAGCCGGGCATCCCGATGCAGGGGCTTGCCCTGCAAATAAAACCCAAAAAGCACTCTGCTAACGATCAGTCAGCGGGAGCGACGCTTACAGGGGGAGAGGCAGCAAGGGAAAATGGCTGCGCATCAGAACGGCCAGTTCAGCGGCTCGGCCCAGAGGCAAGCGGCTGCGTGAAGCGCCGATCGACAAAGCTGCCATCGCCGTCTGACCCACATGCCAGTGCAGGCCCACTGCAGCGATGCCTGCGGTGCTGCGGTAGGCGTGGCCGCGTTGGCGCGTGGATTGCACCCAGCGCTGCAGTTGGGCCTGAGTGACACCCTCGAGTGCGTACTGCGCTGCGTGGCGGGCATGGTGGGCTTGAATGGCGGCGTCGTCCAGCAACGCCAACATGGCAATGCTGGCCACGCCCAAGCCGAGCAGACGCGTTTCTCCAACAGTCTGGCGGAACGAGGGCACCGCGTGTTGGCCCTGCTCCAGGTGCAGGCAGTGGCTGTAGTCGCCCATGCGCAGTACCAAAAATACGTTATCGCCGGTCAGCCGGGCCAAGGTTTTCATGGCACTTTGGCATTGGCGGACCCAGGCCGCCTGTCCCAAGCTGGCCGCCCCCCAAGCTGTGGCTTGCGTCCCCAAGGTGTAGAGGCCGGAGCTTTCATCGCGTTCAACCAAACCCGTGCCTTGCAGGCTGCCCAGCATGCGCCAGGCAGTGGTTCGGTCCAGGCCACTGAGTTTCACCAAGGCCTGCAAACTGATGCCCTGATCGTGGTGACGGGCCACGAGGTTGACCAGGCCCATGGCGCGTTCGATGCTCTGTGCGCCGGTGCGGGAGGGCTTTGGTGCCAGACCCGATGAAGTTTGATTTTTTTGCACATTCACCCCTTCTTGATCTGGCCCTTTGAGGTCTTGAACGACATTCAAGGGGTGTTTTTTTGTAGGAGCACACCCCTGTGGGCGATGGTTTGCAGGGCGCAAGTTGAGGGCGTGTGCCACGCCCATCGCCCACGGGGTGGGCTCCTACGAAGAGAAAATTTAAGAGCTTTCCCTAGGGAAAATACCACGTGCACATTATGCACAGCCCACTTCTGCGTGCTGGCCTCTGGCGAGCCACTGCTGTGCAATGGGGCATGCCCTGCGCCAGTCACGGTGCACCTGGGCGTGGCTTTCTTGTCAAACAACATGACCCCTTTTCAGACCCAAATACAGCCCACGTCAGACGCCTTTGCCGCGCAACGACAAGGCATGCTCGAACTGATCGACACCTGGCATGCGCTGGAGCAACGCGCCAGCGACGCCTCGGCCAAATCGGCCGATCGTTTTGCCAAACGCGGGGCTTTGCTGCCCCGCGAGCGCCTGGCGCAGCTGCTGGACCCCGGCGCACCGTTTTTGCCTTTGGCCACGCTGGCCGGTTACGGCATGGACGACCCGGACCTGGCGCGTTGCGTGCCCGGCGGCTCGCAGCTGGCGGGCATTGGGCAGGTCAGTGGCGTGCGCTGCATGGTGGTGGTGACCGACTCGGGTATTGACGCCGGGGCCTTGACCGAAGCGGGCAACCAAAAGCTCATGCGCTGCCAGGAGATCGCGCTGCAAAACAAGCTGCCTTTTGTGCACTTGGTGGAGTCGGCGGGATCGAACTTGCGCAAGTACCGGGTTGAGAAATTCATCCGGGGCGGCGGCATGTTCTACAACCTGGCGCGCCTGTCTGCCGCTGGCTTGCCGGTGCTCACGGTGGTGCACGGTTCATCCACCGCAGGCGGGGCCTACATGCCGGGTCTGTCGGATTACGTGATCATGGTGCGCGGCCAGGCCAAGGCCTTTTTGGCGGGGCCGCCTTTGCTGAAAGCCGCCACGGGCGAGATCGCCACCGACGAGGCGCTGGGGGGCACCGACATGCACGCCACCGTGAGCGGCCTGGCCGAATACGTGGCGCAAAACGATGCGCACGCGATTGCCTTGGCCCGTGACGTGCTGGCCGCCATCGACTGGCCGCGTGCTGCCGTGCCCGCGCCCACACAAGCCCCGCGCCCACCCCGGCTGTCCCCTGACGAACTGGCCGGCGTGATGGTGCTGGAACACCGCCAGCCCATCGACATGCGCGAAGTCATTGCCCGTTTGGTGGACGACTCAGCCTGGCTCGACTTCAAGCCCGACTACGGCAGCGCCACCGTGTGCGGCCACGCCCGCATCGACGGGTATGCGGTGGCCTTCATCAGCAACAACGGCCCCATCGACCCGGCGGGCGCGACCAAGGCGGCGCAGTTCATCCACCTGTGCAACCAGTCGGGCACGCCGATTGTTTTTTTGCAAAACACCACCGGCTTCATCGTGGGCCGCGCCTCCGAAGAGGCCGGCATGATCAAGCACGGGGCCAAGATGATCCAGGCGCTGAGCAACTCTCAGGTGCCGCACATCACCCTGCACTGCGGCGCGTCGTTTGGCGCGGGCAATTACGGCATGTGCGGGCGTGCGTTTCACCCGCGTTTTTGTTTTTCGTGGCCCAACGCCCATTCGGCCGTGATGGGCGGCGAGCAGGCCGCCACCACACTCGACATCGTGGCGCGTCAACAGGCTGAGCGCAGCGGCAAGCCGGTCGACGAGACGCGGCTGCAGGCGCAAAAGGCCGAAATCGTGGACCTGTTCGAGAGCCAGGCCAGCGCCTTCTACACCAGCGGCCATTTGCTGGACGACGGCATCATCGACCCGCGCCAGACCCGCGATGTGCTGGCCCTGGTGCTGGCCACCGTGCGCGAAGCCGCTGCACGCAGCCCGCACGCGATGCAGTTCGCCGTGCCCCGTTTCTGAATCTTTGAGGAAAGTCCCGCCATGATTTACACACCCGAACACCACGAACTGATGGCCAGCATCCGCCGCTTCATCAGCGCCGAAATCGACCCCTTTGTGGATGAATGGGAAGCCGCCGAAATCTTTCCAGCCCACGAGGTGTTTCGCAAGATGGGGCAACTCGGCTTTTTGGGCATCACCAAACCCGAGGCCTATGGCGGCATGGGCCTGGACTTCAGCTACGCGCTGGCTGCGGCCGAGGCCATTGGCCATGTGAAGGCGCAGGGCGTGGGCATGGGCATTGGCGTGCAGGCCAATATGGCGACCCCGGCGCTGGCCAGTTTTGGCTCGGACGAACTCAAGCGCGAATTTTTGGCCCCGGCGATTGCGGGCGAGGTGGTGTGCAGCATCGGCGTGAGCGAGCAAGGTGCGGGCTCGGACGTGTCTTCGCTCAAAACCCGGGCACGGCGCGACGGCGACGACTACGTGATCAGCGGCGCCAAGATGTGGATCACCAACGGCACACAGGCCGACTGGATCTGCCTGCTGTGCAACACCTCGGACGGCCCATCGCACAAGAACAAGTCGCTCATCATCGTGCCGCTCAAAGATTCGGCAGGCCGCCGTGCCAAAGGTGTGGAGGTGCAAAAGATCAAAAAGTTCGGCATGTGGAGCTCGGACACCGCGCAGATCTTTTTTGACGAGGTGCGCGTGCCGGTGCGCCACCGCATTGGCGAAGAAGGCATGGGCTTCATTTACCAAATGAAGCAGTTTCAGGAAGAGCGCTTGGACGGCGCGGCGCGGCGTCTGGCCAGCATCGAGCTGATCGAAGAAACCGCCGACTACCTGCGCCAGCGCGTGGCCTTTGGCAAGCCGCTGCTCGACAACCAATTCATCCAGTACAAGCTGGCCGAACTCAAGACCGAAATCGAAGCGCTGCGCGGCCTGATTTACATGGCCACGCACGCCTATGTGCAGGGGCAGGACGTGACCGAGCTGGCCTCGATGGCCAAGCTCAAGGCCGGACGCCTGGGGCGTGACGTGGCCGACTGGTGCATGCAGTTCCAGGGCGGCATGGGCTACACCTGGGACAACCGCGTCTCGCGTGCCTACCGCGACTACCGGCTCGGCTCAATCGGCGGCGGTGCCGACGAAGTGATGCTGATGGTGATTGCCCGCAAGATGGGGCTGATGGACCCGGCCAGTTGAAAGGGCAGACCATGACGTTTGACAACCTTCTCGTTCAACGAGAACACGGCATTTTGTGGATCACGCTGCACCACCCTGCGACCCGCAACGCGCTGTCGCCCGACATGGTGGCCGAGCTGTCGCAAGCCATTGGGCACGCCGCCCAAGACAGCAGCGTGCGTGCTTTGGTGCTGCGCGGCAGCGCGGGCTTTTTCTGCGCGGGCGGCAATGTGGGCAACTTCCAGTCGCGCTTGCAAGCCAATGCGGATGAGGGCGAGGACCCCGTGGTCAGCCGCAACCGCGCCTTTGGCCATGTGCTGCAGGCCCTCACCGCCCTGCCCATGCCGGTGCTGGCGGTGGTGGAAGGTGCGGCCATGGGCGGTGGCATGGGCTTGGCCTGCTGCGCCGACATCGTGCTGGCCACCCAAGACGCCCGCTTTGCCCTGAGCGAAACCGGTTTGGGGCTTATCCCGGCGCAGATCGCGCCCTTTGTGCAGGCCCGTGTGGGCCGCCGTGTGGCGCTGCGCCTGGGGCTGAGCGGTGAACGCGTGAGCGGTGCACTGGCCCAGCAGCTGGGCCTGGTGGACGCGCTGGCCACTGACAGCACTGCACTCGACGCGTTGCAGGCGCAGTGGCTTAACCGCATTTTGGGTTGTGGCCCGCAGGCCAACCGTTCGCTCAAGGCTTTGCTGTCGCGAGACGTGGCCGGTGACCCATCCGTTGACCATGGCCTTGGTGCCTGGCTCGACGACGCCGCTCAGCGCTTTGCGCAATGCATGCGCCGCGAAGGCGCTGAAGGCATTGCAGCCTTTCGCGAACGCCGCGCCCCAAGCTGGTCCGCCACGCTGCAAGCGGCCGATGTGGCGCGCCTGCATGGCCTGAGCCGAGAACCCCAAAGCCACCCCCACCACGCTGACCACCACGCTGACCACCACGCTCCACACCACGCCCTCCAACCCGGCCCGGCGTCCGCACCCAAGTGACCTCCATGCCCACGCACACACCCAAAAACATCCGCCCCTTCCACACCGTGCTGGTGGCCAACCGGGGCGAGATCGCGCTGCGCGTGCTGCGCACCGTGCGCCGTCTGGGCTATGGCACCGTGGCCGTGTATTCCGAAGCCGACCGGGGCAGCCCGCATGTTCAAGCGGCTGACCGCGCGGTGTGCATCGGCCCGGCAGCGCCTGCACAGTCCTACCTGAACATCGAGGCCATCCTGAATGCCGCCCGTTTGGCCGGGGCCGACGCGGTGCACCCGGGCTACGGCTTTTTGTCCGAAAACGACGCATTTGCCGATGCGGTCGATGCTGCAGGTCTGGTGTTCATCGGCCCCTCGGGCGACAACATCCGCGCCATGGGCAACAAAGCCGGGGCCAAGCGGCTGATGCAAGGCTGGGGCATGCCTTGCATACCCGGCTACGAAGGTCAGGATCAAAGCGACGAAGCGTTTGTGCGCGAAGCCGAACGCATCGGTTTTCCCATCATGTGCAAGGCCGCTGCCGGTGGCGGCGGGCGCGGCATGCGGCGGGTGGACACGCCCGATGCACTGCCTGCGGCGCTGGCCTCGGCCCGCTCGGAAGCGCGCACGGCTTTTGGGTCGGACGAGCTGATTTTGGAGCGTGCCCTCATCGCCCCGCGCCATGTCGAGATCCAGCTGCTGGCCGACAGCCACGGGCATGTGGTGCACCTGGGTGAACGGGATTGTTCGGTGCAGCGGCGTCACCAAAAGCTGATCGAAGAAGCGCCCTCGCCCGCTGTGAACGCCGCGCTGCGTGCACGCATGGGCCAGGTGGCGGTGGACAGCGCCCGCGCCATGGGCTATGTCGGCGCGGGCACCATGGAATTTTTGCTGGCCGCCGATGGCCAGTTCTATTTCATGGAGATGAACACCCGCTTGCAGGTCGAGCACGCGGTGACCGAAGCCATCACCGGGCTGGATTTGGTGGAGTGGCAGCTGCGTGTGGCCAGCGGACAGGCCCTGCCCTGGCAGCAGGCCGACATCCGCTTGCAGGGTCACGCGATGGAGGTGCGGCTGACAGCCGAAGACGTGCCCGCTGGCTTTTTGCCGCAAACCGGCCCGGTGCTGCGCTGGCGGCCTCCGGTGGACCACGATGTGCGCATCGACAGTGCACTGCGCGAGGGCGGACAGGTCAGCCCGCACTACGACTCGATGGTGGCCAAGATCGTGGCGCACGGCAGCGACCGCGAAGAAGCCCGGCGCAAGCTGCTGGCGGCTGTGCGCCAGTGCGTGCTGCTGGGGCTGCCCAGCAACCAGGGCTTTTTGGCCGACTGCCTGGCTGATGCGGTGTTTGTGCAAGGCGTGGGCGTGCACACCGGTTTTGTGGCCGAGCGCATGGGCCTGCCCCCGGCCGCGCCCGTGCCCAGTGCGTACACCGTGGCGCTGGCGGCCTTGGCCGCGCAAGTGCACAACTTGCTCACCAGCGACCACGGGCATGTGCACGCGGGTGCGCTGGGGCAAGGCCAAGCGCAAGGCCTGCTGCAATGGGGCGAGCAGCGCTGGCGTTACCGTATCCGCCCGACAAGCTGCCCACAAGCATCCGATGCGGGCACGGGCCCAAGCACAGCTTGGGAGGTGCAGTGCACAGCGCTGGTTGGTGTTGCAACTGCCGCAATATCTGGCTCAACATCTGCCGCCATTTCTGAAGGCCATGCCGTGAAGGCCGACACCCACACCACAACGCTGACGCATGTGCAGTGGCAAGACGCTGCACACACCGAACTGGCGCTGGAGTGCCAAGGTCTGCGCGAGCAAATTTGCAGCGCCCACACCGACCACGGGGTACAGATTTTTCATGCAGGCCGCGCCTGGGCTTTTGATTGCCCCGCCGCCCACGGCCAAACCGAGCAGGCCGCAGGCAGCGGCGCTGTGCTGGCCCCCCTCACCGCCCGCGTGCTGCAGGTGATGGTGTCGCCGGGCCAGACGGTGCTGGCGGGCGAACGCCTGCTGGTGCTCGAAGCCATGAAGATGGAACACACGCTGACCGCGCCGTTCACCGGCGTGGTGCGCGATTTGCGCGTGCAGTCGGGTGGGCAGGCGCTCAAAGGCGCACTGCTGCTGCAGATCGAAGCGGAGGCGGCATGAGCACCGCAGCGCAGCGCGTGCGCATCGGCGGGGCCTGCGGCTTTTGGGGCGACTCGGCCATGGCCACGCCGCAGCTGCTGCAGGTGCCCGGCTTGCAGTACTTGGTCTACGACTACCTGGCCGAAACCACCATGGCCATTTTGGCGCGTGCGCGGGCCAAAGACCCGACGCTGGGTTACGCGACCGACTTTGTGCAGGCTGTCATGACGCCGCACCTGCAGGCCATCCACGAGCGGGGCATCAAGGTGATTGCCAACGCGGGCGGCCTGAACCCCGAAGGCTGCCGCAATGCGCTGCTGCAGGTCGCTGAAAAGCAAGGCATCGCCCTGCGTGTGGCCGTGCTCACCGGCGACGACCTGATGCCACAAATGCCTGCGCTGCACGCGCAGGGCCTGCGCACCACCACCGACACACCCCTTCCCGAGCGCCCCCTGTCGGCCAACGCCTATGTGGGCGCACGCGGCATCGCGCAGGCGCTGGGCGCCGGGGCCGATGTGGTCATCACCGGTCGCTGCGTGGACAGCGCTGTGGTGCTGGGCGCGTTGGTGCACGAATTCGGCTGGTCCTGGCAGGACTGGGACCGCCTGTCGGCCGGCACTTTAGCCGGCCACCTGATCGAGTGCGGTGCACAAGCCACGGGCGGCCTGTTCACCGACTGGCAACTGGTGCCCGACTGGGCCAACATCGGCTACCCGGTGATTGACGTTCACCCAGACGGCAGCCTAGAATTGAGCAAGCCCGAAGGCACAGGCGGCCTGATCCACCCCGGCGCGGTGGCCGAGCAAATTCTTTACGAAGTGGGCGACCCAGCGAACTACCTCATGCCCGATGTGTGCTGCGACTGGCGGCATGTGCAGGTGGAGCGCACCGGCATGGACACCGTACAAGTCAGCGGCGCACGCGGCCTGCCCGCCCCCACCCACTACAAAGCCAACGCCACCTGGCAAGACGGCTATCAGCTGCAATTGATGTTGGCGATTCGCGGCATCGACGCGCCGCTCAAGGCCGAGCGCACCGCGCAAGCCCTGCTGACCCGCTCACGCGCCCTGATGGCCGCGCAGGGCTTTGGCGATGACAGCGAGACCTGTGTGGAGCTGCTGGGCGGCGAGTCGCATTACGGCCCCCACGCACAGGCGCACACCGCCCGCGAAGTGGTGCTGCGCATCGCGGTGCGGCACGCCCAGGCCAAGGCGCTGGCGGTGTTGCAACGCGAATGCGCCAGCAGCGGCACCTCGATGGGGCCGGGCACACGCTCTTCGTTTTCGGGGCGGGCCGACATTCAGCCTGTCATCAAGCTGTGTTCGTTCATGGTGCTCAAAAGCCAGGTGCACATGCAGATGCAGTTGGGTGACGATGTGCAGGACGCGAGCGACCTGACCGTGTCACCAGTTGCCAACGCGCCACCCGTGACCCGCCCTGTGCCAGCGACGCCCGAGACGACCACTGCAAGCGAGGAAGCCCTGCACGACTGCCGCCTGATCGACCTGGCCTGGGCGCGCAGTGGCGACAAGGGCGATGATGAAAACATCGGTGTCATCGCACGCCACGCCCGCGCCTGGAACTGGCTGCGCACGCAGTTGCAAGCCCATCAGGTGCAGGCCTATTTCAGCCACCTGGTGCAAGGGCCGGTGTTGCGCTACGAAGTGCCTGGCTTGCAGGCGCTCAACTTTGTTTTGCACCAGGCGCTGGGCGGTGGCGGCGTGTGCAGCCTGCGCTCAGACCCCTTGGGCAAATCCTTTGCGCAGATGCTGCTGGACATGCCGCTGCGCGTGCCCGCCTCGGTGCTGACGGCACCCACTTCTGGAGACCCCCCATGAGCGCCATCCTCGAAGGCATCAAGATCCTCGACCTGACCCGTGTGGTCGCGGGCCCCATGTGCACACAGATCCTGGCCGACATGGGGGCCACGGTCTACAAAATCGAAAAGCCCGGCGAAGGCGACGACACGCGGCGCATGGGGCCTTTTTTGCCAGACCCCGCCACGGGCCAGCCCAGCAACGACTCGGCGCTTTACCTGGCCTACAACCGGGGCAAGCACTCGGTCACAGTGGACATCGCCACCCCTGAAGGCGCGCAATTGGTGCGCGATTTGGCGCTGCGCTGCGACGTGGTGGTCGAGAACTACAAAGTCGGCTCGTTGGCCAAATATGGCCTTGACGCAGCCAGCCTGCGAGGCCTGAAACCAACGCTGATTTACTGCTCGGTCACCGGTTTCGGTCAGACCGGCCCGTATGCGCCCAAGCCCGCTTACGACTTCATCTTGCAAGGCATGGCCGGGCCCATGAGCACCTGCGGCCTGCCTGACGATGAGCCCGGCGGCGGCCCCATGCGCACGGCCATCCCGATGACCGACATGGTGACCGGCCTGTACGCCACCATCGGCATTTTGGGCGCGCTCATGCACCGCCAAAAAACCGGCGAGGGCCAAGTCATCGACGCCGCGATGCTGGACGCCACCGTCGCCTTCAACGGGCACCTGGCCGTGGGATACCTGATGAACGGCAAGGTGCCACAACGCGTGGGCAACACCAACCCGATTGCATCGCCCTCTGAAGTGTTTGAGTGTGCTGAAGGTCGCATCATCATTTCAGCAGGCAACAACCAGCAGTTTCAGCGGATGTGCACCGTGTTGGGTGCACCCGATATGCCCGCCGACCCGCGCTTTGCCACCAACATGCAGCGGATCGCCCACCGCCGCGAACTGCAGGCCGCCCTGCAAACGCTGGTGCACGGCCAACCCCGCGCACGGTTGCTGGAACAACTCAGCGCGGCCAACGTCCCGGCCGGACCACTCAACGACATGGCCCAAGTTTTTACAAACCCACAAACCCAACACCGCCAAATGGTGGTGGAACTGCCCCACAGCTCAGGCCAGACCGTGCGCCTGGTGCGCAGCCCACTGAACTGGTCGGCATCGCCCGTGACACACAAAGCGCCGCCACGGCTGGGTGAACACAGCCTGCAAGCCCTGCGCGACGAGCTGGGGCTGAGTGATGCGCAAGTGGCGGGGCTGGTGGCGCGGGGGGTGGTTTGAGGGGGGAGATGGGGTGTTCAACAGCTTATGGTTATTTTGATGCTTTATTTATCATCAAAGAAGTGACGGAACGATCCAATACGTGATGCTGTATTCAACATCAATTGATCAAATGGAACGATCAAAAAAATTGACAGCCCAGTGCTCCATCATCATTTTATTCAGTGGATTTCAAGGTAAATGCCAAGCTACCGGTGAAAACAGTGATCTTTTAAATGATGATATATTTGCCATCTGATTGGTTGAACTGAGGGGGCTAAACCCTTCGATGAATCACCTCAATTGATGATAAATAAAGCACAATTTTCCGTCTGCTGAACCGCCCTGGAGGAGCACCCATGTCTATGCACCTGTCAAACTTGCCCGAGCTGGGATTGGAAATAGCTCGCCTGCGACGTGATCAGGGCCTCTCCCAACGCGAGCTGGGCAAGCTTTCTGGCCTGGCCCAGTCCACGCTGGCTCGGCTGGAGACGGGCCAACTCAGCGAATTTGGCTCCCGAAAACTCCTGCGTCTGCTGGAGGTGCTGGGGGCGGGCCTGAGCGTCAGCCCATTGCGTGGGTCAGGGGCCAGCTTTACCCTGGATGACGCGCTGGCCGAGCGCCGAGCACAGGTTGAATTTGAAGCCCAACACCCGATGACTCAACGGGCCAGGGGATAACCATGAGACTGACCGTCTTTGTCCATGACACCCCCGTGGCCACGCTGGACTCACCCGATGGTTTTGGGCATGTGCTCTCCTACTACCCTACGGCCAAGCCCGAGCAATTCACCTCCTTGCTCATGCCCGTGCGCACCCAGTCCTACAACTACCCGGAGCTGCACCCGCTCTTTCGGATGAACCTGCCAGAGGGCTTCCTGCTCTCGGTGCTGCAGGAGCGCCTGGGTCCCCATGTCGGCGCTTCGCCCCTGAACCTGCTGAGCGTGGTCGGACGCAATGCCATCGGGCGCGTGAAGGTCGCTCCTGAAGGCGCAGACCCCAAGTCGCCACCGGTGGCCTTCGAGGTCCGACACATCTTGCGCGGTGACAACTCGGAGCAGGCCTTCATGAGCTTGGTGCGGGAGTTCGCCGTCAGCGGGGTCAGCGGCGTGGTGCCCAAGTTCCTTGCGCCGGCAGCTGCGGGCCAGGATGCCAACAAGCTGCCCGGCAAGACCACACTGGCCACCGAAAAATTCATCGTCAAGGGCACGCCCGCTTCCCTGCCCGGGGTGGCCCTGAACGAGCATTTCTGCATGCAAGTGGCGCAGCGCGCCTTTGGCAATGCCGCAAAAACCG
This sequence comes from Comamonadaceae bacterium PBBC1, assembly GCA_002256145.1. Taxonomy (GTDB): domain Bacteria; phylum Pseudomonadota; class Gammaproteobacteria; order Burkholderiales; family Burkholderiaceae_C; genus Limnohabitans_A. The sequence goes on along the minus strand of NKIP01000039.1, from coordinate 7,926 downwards.
AGGTCTCCGACGACGCACAGGCCTTGGTCGTGCACCGCTTTGACTACGAAAAAGACGGCCAGACACGTTTGGGCATGGAAGATCTTTGCAGCCTGCTTTCATTGCGCCCAGAACAGAAATACGACGCCACCTGGGAGCGCGTGGCCAATCGCATCAAGGACGTGACACCAGTTGGACAACAGGCCGCCGCACTCTCGGACTTGGGCAACCTTTTGCTGCTGACCTATGCGCTGCGCAACGCGGACTGCCACACCAAGAACATTGCCCTGCTCTACTCGAGCAGACAGGATGTGCGACTGGCGCCTGTCTACGACATGCTCAGCATCACCGTCTACGATGACTATTGCAACAATCCACCAGGCATGTCCATCCAAGGCCGCCAGACATGGAACCCGGGTAAGGCACTGCCCCTGTTTTTGCAGCACTACTGTGGCATCGGTTTGGCTGCGGTCCAGGCCAAAGTGGAGCGCGTGTGTGAGGCCATCGTGGAGGTATCACCAGAAGTGTTGCGCGCCACGCGTGACAACAAGCACTTCACCGAGGTAGGCGTGCGCATGCTGAGAGCCTGGAACGAAGGCATGAACAGCCTTCGTCTGCAAAAAGCCTGGAGCCTGCCGAACTTGGATCACCTGTTAGAAGATGAGGCACTGGCCAAGGTAGCCGACCCGAAAGCACCCAGAAAGGTCCTGGGCCGCAGCCCTTTGAAACTGATGAGTTGAGGTATTGGTCGACTCAAAAAGATCGAGCATGGCAATCCGCACCATTCACAACAAAAAAGAATACAAAGCTGCACTGGCTGAAATCGAGCAGCTTTGGTCTGCCCCCGCCAAATCCGCGCAAGCCGAGCGACTGGATGTGCTCACGCTGCTTGTCGAGCATTACGAGAGCACTCACTATCCCATTGCCGATCCTGACCCCATTGAATTCATTGAGCATGTCATGGAAAGTCGTGGTCTGACCCGCAAAGACCTGGAGCCCATGATTGGGCCTCGTGGCCGTGTTGCCGACATCTTGAACAGAACGCGCCCGCTGACACTGGAGATGATCCGTCGCTTGGTCACCCAGCTTCAGTTGCCTGCGGAAGTCTTGATCCAGCCTTATCTTTTGCGGGATGAGTTGTTGGCCGCTTGAGGCCTGTCCTCAAGCCCCCGCCAGCCTTGCATCCTCTGACAACAAATCAATCAAGTCCCGCGCAAAGTTGGGCAGTTCGTCGAAGTTGCGCACACAAATCTGCATGGATCGCAGCGCCCATGCGTCAGACAGCGGCACCAGGCGGATGGCCATGCTGCGGGCGTGGCGGCGGGCGGCCGATTCGGGCAACACGCCCACGCCCACACCGGCTTCGATCATGCGGCAGGCCGACTCGAAGCTGCTGACCTGGATGCGCACCTTGAGCGGCTTGTTGAGCTGCTCACATTCGCGGTTCAAGAACCCATGCAGCGCACTCGCTTCGTGCAGGCCCACATGGTCAAACTCCAACGCGTCGATCAGCGGCATGCTGGGCAAGTCGGCCACGGGATGGCCATCGGGAACCACCAGCACCAGGCTGTCGGAGCGGTAAGGCAGGGTTTGCAGGTTTTCGGTGCGGACCGAACCGGCCACGATGCCGATGTCGGTCTTGCCATCCATCACAGCACGCACGATTTCATTCGACAGTTTTTCTTGCAGGTCGATGTTCACATCGGGGTGTGTGGCCAGGTAACGCTTGAGCACCTCGGGCAAAAACTCGCCCAGGGCCGTGGTGTTGGCGTACACGCGCAGGTGGCCTTTGATGCCGCTGGCGTATTCCTGCAGGTCGCCGCGCAGGTGTTCGATCTGGCCCAACACCAGCCGCGCCCGGTGCACAAAGGCCTGACCGGGCGGTGTGAGGGTCACGCCCTGGCTGTGGCGGTTGAGCAGCTTGGCACCGATGCTTTCTTCAAGGTTTTTGATGCGCGTGCTGGCCGCAGGCAGCGAGATGTGCGAAGCCTCAGCCCCTTTGGTGAGGCTGTTGGCTTCGGCCACCCGCACCATGAGGCGCAAATCCACCAGATCGAAATGAACAGACATGGGGGGATTGTGCCAGTGGGCCAGTAGGCAACTGCGGCACGGATGGGGTGACGGCTGCACGGCACCATGATTGAAACGTGCATCAACGACAACACCAAGGAGGCTGCACCATGAGCTTGCCCATTCATTCACAGACATTACCTGCTGGTGAGTCCCTGACTGTTGAATTCAAAAGCGATCGCAAGCGCTTGTCGGACACCGAGCTGGTTGAAGCGCTGGTTTGTCTGGCCAACACCGAGGGTGGCACGCTTTGGCTTGGCGTCGAAGACGATGGACAGGTCACGGGCTTGCATGCAGATCACCTGTTGTTGACCGGACTGGCGGGCCTGGTGGCTACACGCACTTCACCATCACTTCAAGTGGATGTGATGCATGTGGACATCCAGGGTGTGACGGTCGCCTGCATTCATGTGCCTAAAGCACGAAGTGAAGTGGCCACACAGGCGGGTGTGTACGTACGCCGTCGCATCAAACACGATGGCACGCCCGAATGCGTGCCCATGTTGCCTCATGACCGCATCAGCCGTGCATCGAGTTTGGGGCTGGTGGACATCTCCGCACAAGCTGTGGCAGATTGCTCACTGGCCGATTTTGATCCGCTGGAGCGCGAACGCTTGCGCCAGGCGGTGCAGAAATATGGCGGAGACCGTGTCTTGCTTGACTTGGATGAAGAGGCGCTGGACGGTGTGTAGGGTTTCACGAAGCGCCTACCTGATGGCACCCGTTTGCCCACGCTCACAGGCTTGCTCTTGCTGGGTCGCGAATCGGTGTTGCAACAACACGTCGCCACGCATGAGTTCGCCTTTCAGGTGCTGGCCGAACAAGCTGTGCGATTCAATGAATTCCACCGTTTTCCTTTGCTCAAGGCGCTGGACTGGCTGGAAACCAACTTTCGCCCATACAACCCCGAACAGGAAATACAGGTAGGTCTTTTTCGTGTGCCAGTGCCGCTGGTGGACATGGCGGCCTTTCGTGAAGCGGTTGCCAATGCTTTGATTCATCGCGACTATCACCGCATTGGTGCGGTGCATGTTCGGCTGGAAAACGATGCCTTGGTGATCAGCAGCCCAGGCGGTTTGGTGGATGGCGTGACTTTGGCCAACTTGTTGGTGACCGAGCCGCGTCCCCGCAACCGGGCTTTGGCCGATGCCATGAAGCGCATTGGTATGGTTGAGCGGTCAGGTCGTGGTGTGGACACCATTTACCGTGGCATGCTGAAGTTTGGTCGCCCCGCACCAGACTATGGCCGCACCGATGCCCTCAATGTGGTTGTGCAATTGCCGACTGTGCCTGCCGATATGGCTTTTCGGCGCATGGTGGTCGATGTTGAAAATCAGCGCGGATCGGAGTTGCCAATTGATTCATTGATTGCTTTGGGGGCTTTACGTGAAGTCAAACGCCTGTCGGCCGAAGATCTGGCCCAGCGCATCCAACGGGATGTTGGTAACGCCAAGCGGACACTGGAAGCGTTGACCGAAGCCGGGCTGGTCGAGGCACATGGCAACACCCGGGGACGCAGCTACACGCTGTCATCCTCGGTCTATTCCTTGGTGAGCGACAAAGAGGCTTATACGCGCCAAGTGGGGTTTGGGCCGATTCAGCACGAACAAATGGTGTTGAGCTACATCCGACAACACGGTCAGATCAAACGGGGCGAAGTGATGGACTTGTGTCGGTTATCACAAGATCAGGCCAAGGAGCTTTTGCGCCGTATGGTCACCTCGCAAAAAATTGTGTTGAAAGGTGCCGGGCGGGGGGCAATGTACCTTGAATTTCCCCTGCCCATCCATCAATGATTGCCGGAAACGGTGGGGAAATGGGGGGAACGGATGCGTTGTTACCGTTCAGATCAGCCTAAAAATTCAAGTCGCTGACGCCTGATCAAACCATCAGCGCTTGCTCAGTTGCAGCAAACTCCGCGCCAGCAACAACACCGGCGGGTCGACCATCTTGCCGTCCACACTGAACGCGCCTCCGCCCGCCGCCACTTCGGCGGCCAGCACGCGGCGGGCCCAGTCGCACTCGGCTTCGGTGGGGGCCAGGGCTTGGTGCACGCCCGCCACTTGTGCAGGGTGGATGCACAGCTTGGCCCCGAAACCGAAGCGTCGGCTGCGTTGGGCATCGTGGGCCAACACATCGGCGTCGGTGGTGGCGGTGGTCACGCCGTCCACCGGGGCGGGCAAATTGGCGCGGCGCGAGGCCACCACCATGGCCAGCCGGATGGGGGCGAGTTCTGCTTCATCGGGGCCGCAGCGCATGCCCAAATCGGCCTGCAGGTCGATGTGGCCCAGACCCAAGCGCAAGGTGCCTGCTGCCCGGGCTATGGCGTCCATCTGCCCCACACCTTCGGCGCTTTCGATCAAAGGCAAAACCAGCATGCTGCTGGTGTGAAAAGCCTGCTCGACCTGTTGTGCGTTTTCGGCCTTGGGCAGCATGAGCGCGCCAAGACCCGTCAGGCTGGCCACTGCGGCCAGATCGGCTGCGTGCCAGGGGGTGCCTGCGGGGTTCACGCGCACCAAAAGGCGTGCGCGCTCGGCTGCGTCCAAGCCAGACCAAGCGGCCAACAGCGCGTCACGCGCCGTGGCTTTGGCATCCAGCGGCACGGCGTCTTCCAGATCGATGATGACCGCATCGGCACCACTGGCCAGGGCCTTGGCAAAACGCTCGGGGCGGTTGCCGGGCACAAACAAAAAGCTGCGCGCCAGCGACAGTGGCGATGATCCCGGCCCGCTCATGACAGCAGCGCACCCACCTTGGGCCAAGTGGCCACTTGCCAGAGCGCGTCCACGCTTTGGCGCATGGCTTCGGGCGTGGCACCGCCGCTGAAGGCAGCCAAGCGCAGGGCTTTGTCGGTGATCTCTTGACGCGAGAGGGTGTTGCCCGGATCGCCCTTGGGCTCGTCCACACGGCCGTGCAGCACGCGCCCGTCGGTGGTGGTCACCGTCACTTTGCCGATCCAGCGTTTGGGGTAAGCGCTGTCCACTTCGGCGTCGAGGACCATGCTGACTTTGTCGCGCAGGTCCTGCGTTGGCTGGCTCAAAAAGTCGCGGTCAAATTCGGTCAGGCCTGCGTGGCCGTGCTGCGCCACCAGCGCCAGCACCGTGCCCATGGAGAACTTGCTCTGGTGCACCGTGACGGGCCGCACCACCGGGCCGAGCACGTCGATCGCACCTTGGTGCACATGGGTCACCACTTGGGCCAGGTCATCGAGCTTGAGGCCGTTGGTTTGCATGACGTGCAGCAGCGCATCGGCCGCCGGGTGAGTGTGGCGGCAGCTGGCGTGGTACTTGAACGAGGTCTCGGCCGTGGCCCAGCGTGTGCCCAAGCCGTCCACCAGGCGGCTCGGGTCAGCGTCGCTCGACATGCCCACAGCCATGCCCTGCGGGCCTTCCAGAATTTCAGCTGCGCCCGTGAAACCGTCTTTGGCCAAGTAAGCCGACATCAAGCCCGCTGCGGCCGCATGCGCGGTGTGCAGCTGCTTGCTGTCGGCGGCGGTGCGCAAGAACTCCCACAGGCCTGCCGACTGCGTGCCGGCCGAGCCGAAGGCGTGCTGCATTTGCTGCGCGTTCAGGCCGAGCAAATGGCCTACAGCAGCGGCCGCTGCCAAGGTGCCTGCGGTGCCCGTGGTGTGGAACACGCGGTAGTGCGAGCGCCCCAAAAATTCACCCACACGAATACCCACCTCGTAGCCCACCACCGATGCGGCCAGCAGCTGTTTGCCGCTTGCGCCCAGGGCTTGGGCCACCGCCACGGCAGGCGAAAACACCACCGTGGCCGGGTGGAACACCGAGCCGTTGTGCACATCGTCTTGCTCGGCCACATGCGAGGCCGCGGCGTTGGCCATGGCCGCCAAATACGGCGTGGTGCGTGCGCGGTTGATGATCACTTCACTCGGACCTTCGCCCGCGCCCATGGCCTGCGCGAAACGGGTGATGCTCTCCACCGGGCGCGAACCATGCCCGGCCACGGCCGAGCCAAACCAGTCGACCAGCAGGTCTTCGATCTTGCTCACCACGGGCGCAGGGATGTCCTCGAAGCGCAGCGCGGATGCGAAGGCGGCGAGTTGGGCGGTGTTGGATGTCGTGTTGTCGGTCATGGCTGTCTCCTTGTGTTCTGTCTCAAATGGCTTGGCTGATCCCTGTCGGGGCTAAAGCCGCCGACCTACGGGAAACCGCAGGCCTCGCCTTGTGGGTGGGCTGCTTCGGCTCCGACAGCGCCGGTTCTGCGCAGGTCCATGTCGGGGCTAAAGCCACCGACCTACGGAAATCCGCAGGCCTCGCCTTGTAGGTCGGTGGCTTTAGCCCCGACATGTGTCCGCTCAGGCAAACATCCATGGATCGCCTGACTCAAATGGCCTGCTGATGACGCAGCGCTTGCACCGCCGCATCGTTCAGCCCCAGCTCGCGCAAGATGGCCTCGGTGTGCTCGCCCACGGCGGGCACGGGGTCCATGCGGTAGTCGTATCGGTTGTTGCGCCCGGGCGGCAGCAGGGCGGGGATGGCGCCCGCAGGTGAGCCCACCTTGTGCCAGCGCTCGCGCGCCTTGAGCTGCGGGTGCGCCCAGACACCGGCCATGTCGTTCATGCGGGCGTTGGCGATTTGCGCCTGGTCCAGCCGCGCCTCGACCTCGGACGTGGTCATGGGGGCAAACACGCCCAAGATGAGTTGCTTGAGCTGCGCTCGGTTGACGTTGCGCAGGGCGTTGGTGCAAAAGCGCGCATCGCTGGCCAAGGCCGCGTCGCCCAGCACCACCTCGCAAAACACTTTCCACTCGCGTTCGTTTTGCAGGCCCAGCATCACGGTGCCACCGTCGCCCGCCGCAAACGGGCCATAGGGATAGATGCTGGCGTGTGAAGCTGCGCTGCGTGGCGGCGGAGTGGCGCCGTCGTAGGCGTAGTACAGCGGGTAACCCATCCACTCGGCCAGCGCTTCGAGCATGGACACGTCGATGTGGCTGCCCTGACCGGTTTTGCCGCGCAGCAGCAGGGCCGACAAGATGTTGGTGTAGGCGTACATGCCGGCCGCAATGTCGGCGATCGAGTTGCCGGTTTTGGACGGGTCTTCGGGCGTGCCCGTGATGGACAACATGCCCGCCTCGCTCTGGATCAAGAGGTCGTAGGCTTTTTTGTCGCGGTAGGGGCCGTCTTCGCCGTAGCCCGAGATGTCGCACACGATTAACTTCGGGTGCTTGGGGCTGAGCGCCTCGAACGACAAGCCCATGCGCGCAGCCGCACCGGGCGCGAGGTTTTGCACCAGCACGTCAGCGTCTTGGAGCAGCTCGCGCAGCACGGCCATGGCCCCGGGGTTTTTGAGGTCGAGCGTGAGGCTTTCTTTGGAACGGTTGGTCCACACAAAGTGCGAGGCCTGGCCACGTACCCGTGTGTCGTAGGCCCGCGCAAAGTCGCCAGCGCCGGGGCGCTCAACCTTGATGACGCGTGCGCCCAGGTCAGCCAGCTGCCGCGTGCAAAACGGCGCGGCGATCGCGTGTTCGAGTGAGACGACGGTGATGCCGTCGAGGGGTCTGGTCATGGTTTCACCTTGCAGCGAGAGATCCGGCAAAAACCCGGCTGCCTGTAAGAGCCAGCCCTGCTGGCGATGAAGCGCTTGAGGTCTCCGGGGCTATCGCTTGCAGGGCAAGCTCCTACAACGAGAGCGCCTCCCTGTAGGAGCCAGCCCTGCTGGCGATATGGGCGCTTGAGGTCTGCGGGGCTATCGCTTGCAGGGCAAGCTCCTACAACGAGAGCGCCTCCCTGATAGGGGTAGAGAAGGCCGAAGCCTCCCCTCCCTCCGAACCGTGCGTGCAGTTTTCCCGCACACGGCTCTCCAGTCAGTGGTTTCCTCATCGGGATTGGCTCGCTTTCAATCGGGCCTGCGTCAT
>NKIP01000009.1 GCA_002256145.1 Comamonadaceae bacterium PBBC1 | reverse complement strand
GTCTGATCCAGTCGGCCAAACTCAACGGTCACGACCCGTACGCGTACTTGAAGGACGTGATGGAGAAGCTGCCAACCTGGCCCAACAGGCGGATTCAAGAGTTGCTGCCACACCGCTGGCAGCTGACTGGGCAAAGAATCGGCTGAAACTTGTGGGTGGGCAGGGGTTCGCCGTACGCTTACGCTGTTTTGATAAGATTCAATCCTACTCATTCAAAGGCCCGTCATGCGAACCACTCAACAACTGAGCATCACATTGCCCAACGAGATGGCCGATGCCATCAAGAGCAAAGTGCGTGCAGGCGAGTACGCGACAGAAAGCGAAGTTATTCGCGAAGGTCTTCGCGCACTTCTGAGCCGAGACCGCGCCATTGAGTCTTGGCTGACGCATCAAGTCGGTGCGGCTTACGATGCACTCAAGGCTGATCCAACGAGAGCTGTCACAGTGGATCAGGTGCGTGAGCGCCTTGCACAAGAGCACACCAAGTTGCAATGACACACCGGGTTGTCTTCTCGCCCGAGGCTTTGGAACAAATTGCTGACCTTTACCAGTACATCGCGTCCGAGGCCTCGCCGGGTATTGCGTTGCGCTACACCGAAGCCATTGTGAGCTACTGCGAAAACCTGAGCATTTTTCCGCAGCGCGGCATGAAACGCGACGATGTGCGGCCTGGTTTGCGCATCACACACTACAAAAAACGCGCAGTGATTGCTTTTGCGGTAGATGCCGAGTGGGTATCCATCTTGGGCATCTTTTATGGCGGGCAGGATTATGAGTCTTTGTTGGCCGACGATTCGGACGATGGTGTGCCGCATTGAGGGTTTGCAGGTTTCTGAAAACGTCACAGTCAATAACTTAAGATCACCCCCCTATGAATTGGCTCGACAAAATCAAATGGGATGACAAAGGCCTGGTGCCGGTCATTGCCCAAGAACAAGGCTCCGGCGATGTGCTGATGTTCGCCTGGATGAACCGCGAGGCTTTGCAAAAGACGGCCGAGCTGAAAAGGGCGGTGTATTTCAGCCGCTCCCGCAACAAGCTGTGGTTCAAGGGCGAGGAGTCCGGCCATGTGCAAACAGTGCACGACATCCGCATCGATTGCGACAACGATGTGGTGCTGCTCAAAGTCACGCAGCTGGGGCACGAGCCGGGCATTGCCTGCCACACGGGCCGCCACAGCTGCTTTTTCCAGAGCCTGCAAGCCGATGAGTGGCAGGCGGCCGATCCGGTCTTGAAAGACCCCGAAACCATTTACAAGTGAACGCCCCAAGCCCATGAGCAACCAAGACATCCTTGACCGCCTCGCAGCCGTGGTCGAAAGCCGCAAACCCGCCAATGGCGGCGACCCCGAAAAAAGCTACGTGGCCCGCCTGCTGCACAAGGGGCCCGACGCCTTTTTGAAGAAAATCGGCGAAGAAGCCACCGAGACCGTGATGGCCGCCAAAGACGTGGACCATGGCGGGGACAAAACCAAGCTGGTGGGCGAGGTGGCCGATTTGTGGTTCCACAGCATGATTGCGCTGGCGCACTACGGCCTGACACCCGCCGACGTGGTCAACGAGCTGGCCCGCCGCGAGGGCCTGAGTGGCCTGGAAGAAAAAGCCCTGCGCAAAGTGCAAGAGCGCGAGCGCTTGGGGGAGTAAGCTGCGCCCATGAACACACCACCCGTCGACGACAGCACCCACACCATCAGCTGGGTCAGCTACATCCTGCACCTGATTGTGGCGGTCAGCGCGGTCATCCCGGGGGCGCAGATGGGCCCGGCCTTGCTGGTGGTGGCGCTGATCATCGATTTGGTCAAAAAAGGCGATACCGTTGGCTGGGAGGCCACGCACTTCAGTTACCGCATCCGCACCGTGATCTGGGCGGCTTTGCTGTACTTGGTCACTGCACCTTTGTGGCTCTTGATGTTTTTCCCTGGTTGGCTGGCCTGGGTGACCATTTCCATTTGGTTTTTGTACCGCATCGTGCTGGGCATGGTGCGCTTGAATGCGCAGCGGCCCGTGACCGATTGATATTTTTGACTTTGACCCCTTCAAGCCATGACTGACGCCAACTGTATTTTTTGCAAAATCATCGCGGGCAAAATCCCGTCGCGTAAGGTGCATGAGGACGAGCATGTGTTCGCCTTTCACGACATCGCACCCTGGGCACCCATTCATTTCTTGATCATTCCCAAGCTGCACATCCCGTCGATGATGCATCTGGCCCCAGAGCACGCCGCTTTGATGGGCCACATGATGACCCTGGCCCCTAAGCTGGCAGCCCAAGAGGGTTGCAACCCTTATCCGGACGGCGGTTTTCGCATTGTCGTTAACAACGGCAGCGAGGGTGGACAAGAAGTGCACCACCTGCACATGCATGTCATGGCTGGTCCGCGCCCTTGGTTGCGGGGTTGAAACGGCGCTTTTAGCCCTCAAATCCTTCCATCCACAGGGCCGATCCAAAACCGTTGGTCGATCCCCTTAGAATCCCAGCATTACTAGGAGAGTTTCATGGGTACTTTTTCCATTTGGCACTGGCTGATCGTGCTGTTGATCGTGGTCATGGTGTTTGGCACCAAAAAGCTCAAAAACATGGGCTCTGATTTGGGTGGTGCGGTCAAAGGTTTTAAAGATGGTATGAAAGACGGCGGCACCAAGCCCGAAGAAGGCGCAGCGCCAGTGGCCGGTCAGGTTACGGCTTCAACACAAGCCGACAAGACGACCATTGACGTTGAAGCCAAGACCAAGTCCTGATTGTTGAACGACTGAACGCCGCATTGTGCTGGATTTAAGCTTTTCGAAAATGGCGCTCATCGGGGTGGTGGCGTTGATCGTCATCGGCCCCGAAAAATTGCCCAAAGTGGCCCGAACCTTGGGCACACTGATGGGAAAGGCGCAGCGCTACGTTGCCGATGTCAAGGCCGAGGTCAACCGGTCCATGGACCTGGAAGAACTCAAGAAGATGAAAGAGACCATGGAGTCGGCTGCTCGTGATGTGGAGCAAACCGTCCAGACCACGGCCTCTGATTTTGAAAAAGACTGGGCTGATACCACGGCAGGGCTGACCAGCAATATGCCTGCCATAGAGCCACCTCCGCCTTATTACGTTCGTCCAGACAAAAACTGGCGTCTCAAGCGTGGTGCAATGCCCCAGTGGTACAAAGCCCGTAACGGGGTGCGAACCAAAGCGCTTTCCGGTGCCGCACGCGTAGCCCGTTACCGGCCCAAGCCCCTCAATTCCATGTGACGCTGACGCACCTTAGGGTGCGTACCGTCCAACCGACTCCGCCATGTCCGATACCCCTTCCCAGCCCGACGACGAACTCAAAGGTTCCGAGCAACCTTTTGTGGCGCACCTGATCGAGTTGCGCGACCGCCTGATGTGGGCCGTGGCGGCAGTGGCCGTGGCTGCCGCAGTTTTGGCCATCTTTCCGGGGCCGGGCAATTTGTATGACATTTTGGCGGCACCCTTGGTGGTGCATCTGCCTAAAGGCGCGACTTTGATCGCTACCTCGGTCATTTCGCCGTTCATGGTGCCGCTCAAAATTTTGCTCATGAGCGCTTTCCTGATCGCTTTGCCTGTGGTTTTGTACCAAGTTTGGGCATTCATCGCTCCGGGCCTCTATAGCCATGAGAAAAAGCTGGTCATGCCCTTGGTGGTGTCCAGCACGGTGCTGTTTTTCATTGGGGTGGCGTTTTGTTACTTCTTTGTGTTTGGCCAAGTGTTCAGTTTCATTCAGAGCTTTGCGCCCAAAAGCATCACGGCAGCGCCAGATATCGAGGCTTATTTGAGCTTTGTGCTGTCGATGTTTCTGGCCTTTGGTCTGGCGTTTGAGGTGCCTGTGGCCGTGGTGGTGCTGGCCCGCATGGGTGTGGTCAGTATTCAAAAGCTCAAGGATTTCCGGGGCTATTTTGTGGTGTTGGCCTTTGTGATTGCCGCCGTGGTCACGCCCCCTGATGTGGTGTCGCAACTGGCGCTGGCCATCCCCATGTGTTTGCTCTACGAGATGGGCATTTGGGCGGCGCAAGTGTTCATCAAGCACACGCAGGCACCTCAAGAGTCCGATGGTGCCTCTTGAACGATTCGAGCGACACAAAAAAGAGTCCCTGTGGACTCTTTTTTTATGGGGGCCCCAAAGTGGGTGATAACGCCAGGATGGTCACTTTTTTGGTTTGTTGACTGCGGGGCGTTCAGCAGGGGTTAGCCGAAGGTTTACCTCGCCCTGGCGTCGCCAAATGTTCACCTCAGCGGGTATGCCAGGCTTCAAGCTGGCAACTTGTGTCAACAACTCTGAGACGTTGCGCACGGATTGTCCGGCTACTTTGATGATCACGTCACCCGGGCGAATGCCGGCGGCAGCGGCTGGTCCGTTTTTGAGCACACCCGTGATGACCACGCCATAAGGCATGTCTTGACCCGATGTGGGCAACTGGAAGGTTTGAGCCAACTCGGGGGACAGGTCTTGAGGCTCCACGCCAATCCAGCCCCGAATCACTTTGCCTTTTTTCAGCAGATCCTGCATGACTTGTTTGGCTGTAGAAATTGGAATGGCGAAGCCAATGCCCATGTTGCCACCTGAGCGCGAATAAATGGCGGTGTTGATGCCCATCAGGTGACCGTTCACGTCAACCAAGGCTCCGCCAGAGTTTCCGGGGTTGATGGCGGCATCGGTCTGGATGAAGTTTTCAAAGGTGTTGATGCCCAGTTGACTGCGCCCCAAGGCGCTGACAATGCCCGAGGTCACGGTTTGCCCCACCCCAAAAGGGTTGCCAATGGCCAACACAAGATCACCGACTTGCATGTCCTGAATTTGACCCAGCACGATGACTGGTAACTTGTCCAATGTGATTTTGAGCAAAGCCAGGTCGGTCTCGGGGTCCGACCCAATGACCTTCGCCAGTGTTTTGCGGCCATCACTCAAAACCACTTCGATGTCATCGGCGTCTTCAATGACGTGGTTGTTGGTCAAAATATGACCTTCTGCACTGACGATGACGCCACTGCCCAGACCGGCCGGATTTTGCTCGTCTTGCTCGCCATGAAAAAATTTGAACCAAGGGTCCTGACCTTGGGTGGCGGGTGATTGGTTTTTGCTGGTGTTGATGCTCACCACTGCGGGTGATGCCAAGCGGGCGGGCGTACTCAGACTTCCTGCGGATCGGTTGTTGGGATGGGCAAGGGGGGCCTGTAGCAAGGTCACGCCCCCGCTAGATCGGTTTGCTCGGTTCAGCCAATCGGGTTGGAGTGTGGCAACCACAAACCATATGGCCAACAAAACCGTGACCCATTGTGAAAATAAAAGCCAATAGCGTTTCATGTTTTCCATTGTCCTTGATTCAAGTCGTGCATCAAGCCTTGGGTCTTTTTTTCTGTTCGAACTGCGAGCGCATTGCGCCACAATACTTGTTGATCATGAAAGCAACATTCATATGACCCACGTTCAAGACTTGACTTTGGCCTTTGATGCCTTGCTTGAGCCCGAAAAATTTCGCGATTACGGCCCCAACGGATTGCAGGTTGAGGGCGATCGAGATGTGAAATTATTGGTCAGCGGCGTAACAGCCAGTCGGGCCCTGATTGAAGCGGCCATTGACGTCCATGCCGATGCAATCTTTGTTCACCACGGCCTGTTTTGGCGTGGGCAGGACGGTCGGGTGGTCGGATGGATGCGGGAGCGCTTGCGCTTGCTCTTGTCACATGGCATTCATTTGTTTGCCTACCACCTGCCTTTGGACGCACATGCAGAACTGGGCAATAACGCCCAACTGGCCAAGGTGCTGGGTTTTCAGATGGAAGCTCGTTTTGGTGAGCAGAGCCTGGGTTTTGTGGGTGCACCTACCCTCACCTGGGCCAAGCCTCAAGCATTGGCCGACCATGTGGCGCATGCTTTAGGGCACCCTGTTGTCTGTGTCGGCGGCAATGACAAGCCTGTTCGCCGTGTGGCTTGGTGCACAGGGGGGGCTCAGTCCTACTTTGAGGCCGCCATTGCTTTGGGTGTGGATGTGTTCATCACTGGTGAGATTTCCGAGCCTCAAGCCCATTTGGCCAAAGAAACAGGGGTGGCATTCATGGCATGTGGTCATCATGCGACTGAACGTTATGGTGCCCCCGCTGTCGCTGCGCATGTAGCGCAAGCGTTGGGCTTGCAACATCGCTTCATTGAGATCGACAACCCTGCATGAGGCCTTGCAAATGACCTCTATTTCTGAATTGTCTGGGGTTGCGTTAACCCGTCCCATCGTCCTGACTTTGGGCGACCCTTGTGGCATTGGCCCAGAAATTGTGGCCCGCGCTTGGTCTCAAGTCCCTGATTTGACCCGGGGGTGTTTTGTGGCGGGTGATGTTGGGGTGATGCGACGCGCCATGGCGTTGTTGCAACGTCCTCTGAATTTTCCGGTGTGCGAAATTGAGTCCCCTCTTGAGGCGTTGCAAATGCCACCGCGATGCTTGCCCGTCTTGCAGGTGGGGTCCGTGGCCCCTGTTTTGACATGGGGACAAATTGATTCACGCGCAGGCAAGGTGGCTGGAGATGCGGTTCTCTGGGCGACCCGTGCCGCATTAAGGGGCGATGTTGCTGCCCTGATCACTGCACCCTTGCACAAAGAAGCCCTCCATGCGGCGGGTGCACCCTACGACCAATATCCAGGTCATACCGAGTTGTTGCAAGACGAGGCGGCGCATTACCTTGGCGTGCCTGTGTCGCAGTTGCCTGTACGCATGATGCTGGCCAATGAGGATTTACGGACCGTGTTGGTGAGCATTCATGTGTCTTTGCGTCAAGCCTTGGATGCCATCACACAGGAACAGGTGGCGCAAACCTTGCGCATCACCGATGCGTCGTTGACCCGTTTGTTGGGGCGTAGACCCCGAATTGCAGTTGCGGGTGTGAATCCGCACGCTGGCGAAGGGGGTTTGTTTGGCCGTGAGGAAATTGATGTGCTCCAGCCCTGCGTGAAACAAGCTCGTCAAGAGGGATTGGATGTGCAGGGCCCTTTTGCGCCTGACACTGTTTTTATGCGAGCTCGACGCCAATCCAACGGGCACCGGGAATTTGATGTGGTCATTGCGATGTACCACGACCAAGGCTTGATTCCCGTCAAATATTTGGGTGTTGAACAGGGCGTGAACGTGACTTTGGGATTGCCACTGATCAGAACCAGTCCGGACCATGGCACGGCCATGGATTTGGCCGGAAAGGGACTGGCCGATGCGTCCAGTCTGATTCAAGCCCTGCGCCTCGCAAGGCAAATGGTGGGCGCAGGCTGACAGGTGATTTAACTTAGCCTTTGCTTTTGAGGCTGTCTCGAATTTCTCGCAGCAGCAACACATCTTCCGGTGTTGCTGCCACTTCTTCGGGCGTGCTGTCAGGCACTTGTTTGGATTTGAGTCGGTTGATTTGCTGAATCATGACAAAAATGACAAGGGCCAGGATAAAAAAGTTCAAGGCCACCGTGATGAAATTGCCGTAAGCAAAGACAGCCCCCAGTTTTTTAGCATCCACCAAAGACAGACCTGCAGCCTGACCTGACAAAGGCCAGTAGTAGTTGGCGAAATCAAGGCCACCAAAGACCACGCTCACCAAGGGCATGATCAAATCCGCCACCAGCGAGTCCACAATTTTGCCAAATGCAGCGCCAATGATCACGCCCACAGCGAGATCCATGACACTGCCCTTCAGTGCAAAAGATTTGAATTCCTGAATAAAAGACATCTAAAACTCCCAAAAAGAAAAAAAACAGGATGCCATTGTGACGCATAAGGGCAAAGCAGGGAGATCTTGTAAGTCGTGTGCTTGTTTCACTCCGCTACAATCGCGGGTTGACCCTGATAACGACTCGCTAGAGGATTTCCATGAGTGACACCCCAGTCGACAACAGCAAGCGGACTTGGCTGATTGCCTCCACTTGCGCAGGTGCCGTAGGCGCTGGCTTTGTGGCCACCCCCTTCGTCAGCAGTTTCCAACCCTCAGAGCGAGCCAAAGCGGCTGGCGCGGCGGTCGAGGTGGACATTTCCGCCTTGAACCCAGGAGAGAAGCTGACAGTCGAATGGCGCGGCAAGCCTGTATGGATCATGAAGCGCTCTGCAGAGCAGTTGGAGGCCCTCAAGAAAATTGAGGGTCAACTGGCCGATCCTGCATCGAATCGTACCGCTTACCCCACACCCGAATACGCCAAAAATGGCCACCGCTCCATCAAACCAGAAATCATGGTGGCCGTGGGCATTTGTACTCACCTCGGATGCTCACCAGGTGACAAATTCGCTACTGGCCCACAGCCTTCTTTGCCAGACGATTGGAATGGTGGTTTCTTGTGCGCCTGTCACGGATCGACATTCGATTTGGCGGGCCGTGTTTTCAAGAACAAGCCTGCACCTGACAACCTTGAAGTGCCGCCGCACATGTACCTGTCAGACACCAAGTTGATCATTGGTGAAGATAAAAAGGCCTGATGGAGAACAACATGGCTGAATTCAAAGAAATCTCTCCCAATGCACCCGTAGGCGAAAAATTGCTCAATTGGGTGGACAACCGCTTCCCAGCGTCCAAGTTGTACAAAGAGCATCTGTCTGAGTACTACGCGCCCAAAAACTTCAATTTCTGGTATTTCTTCGGCTCACTGGCTTTGCTGGTGCTGGTGATCCAGATCGTGACGGGTATTTTCCTGGTCATGCACTACAAACCTGATGCGGCAGTGGCTTTTGCATCGGTCGAATACATCATGCGCGATGTGCCATGGGGATGGCTGATCCGCTACATGCACTCGACAGGCGCATCGGCCTTTTTTGTGGTGGTGTACTTGCACATGTTCCGTGGCTTGATGTACGGCAGTTACCGCAAGCCGCGTGAGCTGGTCTGGATCTTCGGTTGCGCCATTTTCTTGTGCCTGATGGCTGAGGCTTTCATGGGTTACCTGTTGCCATGGGGCCAGATGTCTTATTGGGGTGCTCAGGTGATCGTGAACTTGTTCTCGGCCATCCCCTTCATCGGCCCAGATTTGGCTTTGCTGATCCGTGGTGACTTTGTTGTGGGCGATGCCACCTTGAACCGATTCTTCAGCTTCCACGTGATTGCTGTGCCTTTGGTCTTGTTGGGTTTGGTGGTCGCGCACATCATTGCGCTGCACGAAGTCGGCTCTAACAACCCCGACGGTGTAGAAATCAAAGGACCCAATGCACCTAAGGATGCCAATGGCCATCCTTTGGACGGTATTCCTTTCCATCCTTACTACTCTGTGCATGACATCATGGGTGTGAGCGTCTTCTTGATGGTCTTCACCGCGATCGTATTCTTCGCCCCTGAGTTGGGTGGTTACTTCCTTGAATACAACAACTTTATTCCGGCCGATCCGCTGACCACGCCCTTGCACATCGCTCCTGTTTGGTATTTCACGCCTTTCTATTCGATGTTGCGTGCCATCACCAGTGAAATGATGTACGCCTTGATTGCCTGTGTGGTGGTTGGTGCAGTCTTGGCCGTGCTTAAAGGTAAGCTGCCATCCTTGCTTAAAGGTGCCGTGATTGGTGCTGCGGTCGTCATCTCTGCCCTGATGCTGGCCATTGATGCCAAGTTCTGGGGTGTGGTGGTCATGGGTGGTGCGGTTGTGATCTTGTTCTTCTTGCCATGGCTCGACAACAGCCCTGTCAAGTCGATTCGCTACCGTCCTGATTGGCACAAGTATCTTTACGCAGTGTTTGTGATTAACTTTTTGATCTTGGGTTATTTGGGTGTTCAACCACCGTCACCCATTGGCGAGCGCGTATCCCAAGTGGGTTCACTGTTTTATTTTGGCTTCTTCCTGTTGATGCCTTGGTGGAGCAAGTTGGGCACACCCAAACCTGTCCCTGACCGCGTGACATTCACGCCTCACTGAGATCACGGAGATTCAAGAACATGAAAAACCTCAAGAAACTCGCTTTGGGCTTTGTGATGGCACTCGGACTGATGTCCGGTGCGCATGCTGCTGGAGGCGGTGGCATTAGCTGGGACAAAGCTCCCAAGAAAACCAATGATTTGGCTGCTTTGCAACATGGCGCCAAGCTGTTTGTCAATTACTGCCTGAACTGCCATTCGGCAGCCTTCATGCGGTACAACCGTCTGAAAGACATTGGCTTAACGGATCAGCAAATCAAGGACAATTTATTGTTTGCCACTGACCGTGTTGGTGACAACATGAAAGTGGCACTGGATCCTGTTTTGGCTAAAGAATGGTTCGGTAAGAATCCGCCTGATTTGACTTTGATGGCGCGATCGCGATCGGGTCACGGTGGAACGGGTGCTGACTATCTCTATACCTACTTGCGTACGTATTACCGTGATTCAAGCAAACCTACAGGATGGAACAACTTGGCCATGCCCAATGTGGGTATGCCCAATCCCTTGTGGCAATTGCAAGGAGAGCGCGAACCCGTTTATGAGGAAAAAGAGGAACATGGCCACAAAGTCCAGATCTTCTCGGGTTGGAAGCAAGTGAAACCTGGCACCATGACGCCTTTGGAATATGACCAGGCGATTGGTGATCTGGTGGGCTACATGCAGTGGATGGCTGAGCCTGCACAAAATACCCGTGTCCGCATTGGTGTGTGGGTCCTGATTTTCTTGTCGTTCTTTACCTTCATCGCTTGGCGTTTGAATGCAGCGTTCTGGAAAGACATCAAGTAATTGATCTTTCACCCGGCCAATGAGCCGGGTCTTGTGGAGTGGCAGGCCTTGTGGCCTTCCACTCTTTTTGATTTTTTGAGGAGCCTTAGCCATGATGGTGCTTTATTCTGGAACCACTTGCCCTTTTTCCCACCGTTGCCGGTTTGTGCTGTTCGAAAAAGGCATGGACTTCGAAATTCGTGATGTGGACCTCTACAACAAGCCCGAAGACATCAATGTGATGAACCCCTACGGCCAAGTGCCGATCTTGGTGGAACGTGATTTGATTTTGTATGAGTCGAACATCATCAACGAGTACATTGATGAGCGCTTTCCTCACCCACAGTTGATGCCTGGTGATCCAGTAGACCGTGCACGTGTCCGTTTGTTCTTGCTCAATTTCGAAAAAGAACTGTTTGCACATGTGCTGACTTTGGAAAATCGTGCCTTGAAGGGCAGCGATAAAACACTTGAAAAAGCACGCGCACACATTCGTGATCGTTTGACTCAACTGGCCCCTGTTTTCTTGAAGAACAAGTTCATGCTGGGCGATAATTTCTCGATGCTGGATGTCGCCATTGCACCACTGTTGTGGCGACTTGATTACTATGGCATTGAGTTGAGCAAAAATGCGGCACCTTTGCTCAAATATGCAGAGCGAATTTTTTCCCGACCTGCTTACATTGAAGCATTGACGCCTTCTGAAAAGGTCATGCGCAAGTAAATTGCTTTGGAGTTCACAATGATCAGTGCAACCGAGTTGCCTTCGACCCGACCGTATTTGATACGTGCACTGTATGAATGGTGTTCTGAAAACGGCTTCACGCCTTATGTTGCTGTCAAAGTTGACAATTCGGTCCAAGTGCCGCGTGAATACGTGCAAGGTGGGGAAATTGTCCTGAATGTGAGCATGGATGCCACCAGTTCATTGAAGTTGGGCAATGACTTCATTGAGTTCAAAGCCCGATTTGGCGGTAAGCCTCGTGACATCATGGTCCCTATACATCGGGTCATGGCCATCTATGCACGAGAAAACGGTCAAGGAATGGCTTTTCCTGTCAGCGATGAAGATTCAAAGCCAATTCCCGTCAATGCGCTTGCTGCCGCAAAAAGTATTGAGCAAACCGATGAGCCGCCACAGCCCCCACCAGCAGCGTCGGGTCGTCCTGCTTTAAAGCGAATCAAATAAAAATTCTCTTTAAAGTCTAACTTGGTCAAATAGCACGTTAGAATTCAGCCCGTGCCGCTTTAGCTCAGTTGGTAGAGCACCCGCCTTGTAAGCGGTAGGTCGTCAGTTCGAATCCGACAAGCGGCACCACAGTTTAAAAAACCTTGATCCCAAAGATCAAGGTTTTTTTTTGCTGTTCACCAAGAGTTAAATCTTCGTCAAAGTGCGTGAATTTACCGATTCTGAACTTTGATGCGAATTGAAGCGACGTGCAAGCCGTGTGTATTCAGGTGTGCCAATAAACTGGGTACCAGTTGACGAAGTTTGGCCGCCACTGCATTCGAGTGAACAATCAAACACCAGCTGTTGTCCTCAATAGGACCTGCCACGACATTGGGGCGTAATGCCGCAGGGATCAAGGACCGTACCGCATTCAAACGCTCACTGGACGCGTGGACACGGTTCATCAATGAAGACAGTGATGGTGACTCTTGTGCAGCTTGCTGTAGGGGGATAGCGTGATGACGACGTTGCATGGAATAAATAGGAACACAGCATTATCAAGTATGCGTGCAAGCAGGGCAAAGGTCTTTGGCGGGCTCAAGCGAGAGGCTAAAATCAACAAGTTAGGCGATCTCTCAATGGAGACGCCAAGGTCATGGGGCACATTGTCGCCTTAGACACGTTTTTGAATCTTTTAACCTGACAGGATAGACGGTCTGTTTTTCAGCCAGAAGCTGAAGGTGGATCAAATCAACATGGCCATCCCATTCCTTACCAAAATTTTCGGCAGTCGAAATGACCGCCTGCTCAAGCAATATCGAAAAACCGTTGAGCGTATCAATGCACTTGAGGCGGGTTTGGAGGGGCTGAGTGACGACGAGTTGAAGAGCAAGACGCAGCAATTTCGCGACCGTTGTGCCGCAGGCGAGACTTTGGATGTCTTGTTGCCCGAAGCCTTCGCTGTGGTCCGTGAGGGCTCTAAGCGCATCATGAAAATGCGCCACTTTGATGTGCAACTTGCGGGTGGTATTGCACTGCATAACGGAAAAATTGCAGAAATGCGCACAGGGGAAGGCAAAACATTGACTTCCACTTTGCCCGCTTACTTGAATGCCATTGCGGGCAAAGGTGTACACGTGGTCACCGTCAATGACTACCTCGCGACAAGGGATGCGCAATGGATGGGCAAGCTGTACAACTTTTTGGGATTGACCGTGGGCATCAATCTGGCCCAACTGCCAAGAGAAGAAAAGCAAGCTGCTTATAACGCCGACATCACTTATGGCACCAACAACGAATACGGTTTCGACTATTTGCGTGACAACATGGTCTATGAGGCCCATGACCGTGTTCAACGTCCTCTGAATTACGCCATCATTGATGAGGTAGATTCGATTTTGATCGATGAGGCACGCACACCTCTGATCATCAGTGGTCAAGCAGAAGACCACACCGCCACTTACTTGGCCATGAACCAAGTAGTGCCATTGCTGACGCGTCAAATAGGTGAAGCCGATCCCCGCACGGGTGAAGGCATTGAAGTTCCAGGTGACTTCACCGTCGATGAAAAGTCACATCAAGTGTTTTTGACAGAGCAGGGTCACGAAAAAGCCGAGTCTGTGTTGTCACAGTTGGGATTAATTCCTGAAGGGGCTAGCCTATATGATCCCGCCAACATCAGTTTGATGCATCACTTGAACGCGGCATTGCGTGCTGTTCATCTTTATCACCGAGACCAGCATTACGTGGTTCAGGACGATGAAATCATCATCGTGGACGAGTTCACCGGTCGATTGATGACGGGTCGACGCTGGAGTGATGGATTGCATCAGGCCGTGGAGGCCAAAGAAGGGGTGCAGATTCAGGCCGAAAACCAAACTTTGGCGTCTATCACTTTCCAGAACTATTTCCGCCTTTACAACAAGATTGGTGGCATGACGGGCACGGCTGACACCGAGGCCTATGAGTTCCAGGAAATTTACGGTCTTGAAACGGTGGTGATTCCGCCGCACCGCAAGAGCCAGCGTGAAGATCAACTGGACCGTGTTTATAAAACATCTCAAGAGCGCTATACCGCAGCCATTGCAGATATACGCGAGTGCCATGAGCGTGGACAGCCTGTCTTGGTGGGCACGACGTCGATTGAAAATTCAGAGTTGATCTCGAACCTTCTGACACAAGAGAAGTTGCCGCATCAAGTTTTGAATGCCAAGCAACATGCGCGAGAAGCAGACATCGTGGCACAAGCAGGGCGGCCCGCCATGATCACGATTGCCACCAACATGGCAGGTCGTGGAACCGATATTGTTTTGGGTGGCAATATCGAAAAAGATGTTCAAGCGGTGGAGTCCGATGAAAGTCTTTCAGCCGATGAACGCCAGTTGCGTGTCAACAGTATGCGAGAGCAGTGGAAAGTCACGCACGAGCAGGTCAAGGCATTGGGTGGTTTGCGGATCATTGCCACAGAAAGACATGAGTCACGGCGCATTGACAACCAGTTGCGGGGTCGTTCAGGTCGTCAGGGTGACCCAGGCTC
Source organism: Comamonadaceae bacterium PBBC1 (assembly GCA_002256145.1). Lineage (GTDB taxonomy): Bacteria > Pseudomonadota > Gammaproteobacteria > Burkholderiales > Burkholderiaceae_C > Limnohabitans_A. The sequence continues at coordinate 139,362 of NKIP01000009.1, read as the reverse complement.
GTCGCGCTTTTACCTGAGCTTGGACGATCCCTTGATGCGCATCTTTGCGGGTGATCGCGTCCGCGCGATCATGGACCGCTTGAAGATGCCTGAGGGCGAAGCCATTGAGGCTGGCATTGTGACGCGCAGCATCGAAAGCGCACAACGCAAAGTTGAAGGGCGTAACTTTGACATTCGCAAACAACTGTTGGAATACGATGATGTATCGAATGACCAACGCAAGGTCATCTACCAACAACGCAATGATATTTTGGATGCCACCGATCTGAATGGCCAGATTGCAGGTTTGCGTGAAGGCTGTTTTACCGACATGGTCAGGCAATACGTGCCTGTTGAATCGGTGGAAGAACAGTGGGATTTGCTCGGCTTGGAAAAGGTACTGGCGGAAGAATGGGGGATCGAGTTGGGCCTGAAAGACAAGGTCCAGGCTGCCAATGCGATTACCGATGAGGACATTTTGGAAATGGTCGTCGATGCGGCCAATGCCCAGTTTTCAGCAAAACTCGAACAAGTGGGCGCGGACCAGTTCGTCTCATTTGAGCGGATGATTTTGTTGCAAAGCATTGATACCCATTGGCGCGAACATTTGAGTGCACTGGATTATTTAAGGCAAGGCATTCACCTGAGAGGTTATGCACAAAAGCAACCCAAGCAAGAATACAAACGCGAAGCGTTCGAGTTGTTTGGCCAGTTGCTCGACGCTGTCAAGAACGAAGTCACCAGAACGCTCATGACGGTGCGAATCGATTCAGGAGATCAAATCCAACAAGCCGCTCAGGCCATTGAAGAGCGTGCTGAGCACATCAGCAATGTGACATACAGCGCACCCGATGAAAATGGTCAAGCACAAACACAGCCTGCGACAAACTTGTCCAGCTTGGCCAACGATTGGGGCCAAGTGGGACGCAACGACCCTTGCCCTTGTGGCAGTGGTAAAAAATTCAAGCAGTGCCACGGCAAACTGGCTTGATCAAATGAACTCCAAAAACGGACTTCGGTCCGTTTTGACGTTGATGTTGTGTGTATCCCATTTGTTTGAAAGATCTTCATGCCCGTGAATTTGCCCCCACTGGACCCCGCACAGCTGAGCCCCATCGCGGGCGTGCGCATCGGCATCGCCCAAGCGGGTGTGCGCAAAGCCAACCGCAAAGACCTCACCGTGTTCTTGCTGGACGAAGGTGCGAGCGTGGCGGGTGTGTTCACCAGCAACCGCTTTTGCGCCGCCCCTGTGCAGGTCTGCCGTGAGCACCTGGCCGCGGGCAGTTCTGTGCGGGCTTTGGTCATCAACACGGGCAACGCCAATGCGGGCACAGGCGCACCGGGCCTGGCCCATGCCCGTCAGACGTGCGAGGCCTTGGCCGCACTGCTGCACTGTACGCCTGCGCAGGTGCTGCCGTTTTCGACCGGCGTGATCATGGAGCCGCTGCCCGTGGACCGCATCGTGGCGGGCCTGCCTGCTGCCCTGGCCGACGCGCAAGCCGCGCACTGGGCTACAGCGGCCGAAGGCATCATGACCACCGACACCGTGCCCAAAGCGGCCAGTGTGCAGGTGCAAGTGGGCGAAAAGACCGTGAGCATCACTGGCATCAGCAAGGGCGCGGGCATGATCCGCCCCAACATGGCCACCATGCTGGGCTTTGTGGCGACCGACGCGTGCATCGATCCAGGCTTGCTGCCCGCTTTGGCCAAACAACTGGCCGATGGTTCGTTCAACCGCATCACCATCGATGGTGACACCTCGACCAACGACTCCTTCATCCTGATCGCCACGCACAAGGCGGGCAACGCTCAGATCACTTCGTTGGACAGTGCAGACGGCCAGACCTTGGTGCAAGGCTTGATGCAAGTGGCCCGCCAACTGGCGCACGCCATCGTGCGCGATGGCGAGGGCGCGACCAAGTTCATCACTGTGCAGGTCGAAGGCGGCCGCACGGGCGAAGAGTGCCGCCAGGTGGCTTATGCGATCGCGCACTCGCCCTTGGTCAAAACCGCTTTCTTTGCCAGCGACCCGAACCTGGGCCGCATTCTGGCCGCCGTGGGTTATGCGGGCATTGAAGACCTGGACCAAGGCCTGATCGAGCTGCACCTGGACGATGTGCATGTGGTCTCGCAAGGCGGCCGCCGGGCCGAGTACCGCGAAGAAGACGGTCAGCGTGTCATGAAAGGCAGCGAGATCACCGTGCGTGTGGGCCTGGGCCGGGGCACCGCCAGCGACACCGTGTGGACCTGCGACCTGAGCCACGATTACGTCACCATCAACGCCGATTACCGTTCATGAACCTCCCCGCATCTTCTTCCTTGGACCAACTGCTGGCCAAAGTCAGCCAGCTGGTGGACCGCATCGAGTCGGTCTTGCCTCAACCCCTGTCTGCGCCCGACTGGACGCAGGCCATTGCCTGGCGCTACCGCAAACGTTCGTCTGGCCACGGCGTGCTCGAGCCGGTGCGCCATGTCGCGGCCATGACGCTGGCCGACCTGAAGGAAATCGACGACCAAAAGGAAAAGCTACAGCGCAATACCGAGCAGTTTGTGCACGGCCGTCCGGCCAACAACGTGCTGCTCACAGGCGCACGCGGCACAGGCAAGTCCTCGCTCATCAAGGCTTGCCTGAACACCTATGCGCCGCAAGGTCTGCGCTTGATTGAGGTCGACAAAGAAGACCTGACCGACTTGCCCGACATCATCGAAGTGGTGGCGGGCCGCCCCGAAAAGTTCGTGGTCTATTGCGACGACCTGAGCTTTGAAGACGGCGAGCCGGGCTACAAGGCGCTCAAGTCGATTTTGGACGGCACCGTGGCGGCTTCGACCCCCAATGTGCTGGTGTACGCCACCAGCAACCGCCGCCACCTGCTACCCGAGTACATGAGCGAGAACCTCACCTACAAGCACACCGACGATGGCGAAGTTCATCCCGGTGAAGGCGTGGAAGAGAAAATTTCCCTGTCTGAGCGCTTTGGCTTGTGGATCAGTTTCTACCCCTTCTCGCAAGACGAGTACCTGACCATTGCCGGGCAGTGGCTTAGCGCCTTAGGGGCGACACCCGCGCAAATCGATGCTGCTCGCCCAGACGCTTTGCTTTGGGCTTTGGAGCGCGGCTCGCGCAGCGGCCGAGTGGCCTACCAGTTTGCGCGGGACATGATGGGCCGCCAAGCCGATCCCGCATGAGCCACACATGAGTCAGGATCTGTTGGTCGCCGACGGCGAGCGCGCACGCGAAGACCTGAGCACAGGCCAGGCCGAGCGAGCCGTGGTCGATGTGGCGGTGGGCGTGCTGCTCCAAGACGATGGCCATTTTTTGCTGACCTCGCGCCCAGAGGGCAAGGTGTACGCAGGCTACTGGGAGTTCCCGGGCGGCAAGCTCGAAACGGGTGAGTCGGTCGAGCAAGCGCTGCGCCGCGAGTTGCAAGAAGAGCTGGGCATCACCATCGGTGCCGCCCAAGTCTGGAAAACCCAGATGGTCGATTACCCACACGCGCTGGTGCGGCTGCACTTTTGCAAGGTGTGGGACTGGCAGGGTGAGTTGCAAATGCGCGAAGCGCAATCACACGCTTGGCAGTTGCTGCCCGTGGCTGTGACGCCGGTTTTGCCGGGCACCATTCCCGTGCTGGCTTGGCTGGCCCAAGAGCGTCAGTTCACGGACGCCACACACGCTTGAAACCCCAGGGGTTCCGGGCTTCTCACTGCAAACGCGGATCACCAAACGGCTCGTCGGGCGGGGTGTTGTCAGGCAGTTTGAATTCTTCGCTGGCCCAGGCCCCCAAGTCCACACCCTTGCAGCGGGCACTGCAAAACGGGCGGTAAGGATTGCTGGGGCTGTATAAGCTCTGCCCTGCACAGGCGGGGCATCGCACTTTGCGGGGTTTGAATGAATCTGTGGGTTCAGCGTTGCTCATGCGCATAAGGACATTTCAAATGGAACATCCTCGGTCGTGGCCACGAGTTTGCCATCGCTTTGCTGACGCATCATTCGGATGACCACCAGCAAGCGATTGCAACTGATCTCTGGCGTGATGCCCAGAGAAGAGTCGATTTTCAGACGCAAAAGTTGGTAAGTACGACCTTGGGGCAGGTTTTGCTGCAACTGACCCGATGGCGCCATCACTTTTTGATTGGTGCCCGATTCACGCAACATTTGAAGCAACATTTGAATCGCGTTGGACAGCGGTGCAAATGGGGCAGCCCACGAATTCAGGTCGGACGTTCGGCTGTTGGCATCGTGGTGTTGCCAAGCATGGTAGGCAGGCAAGTCAAATTCGCAGGTTCCCCCAGGGATGACGACGCGGCTGCGCAAAGCCATCAAGAAATCGCTTTCTGTGAGGCTTTGGCCAATTTTTCCATTGACTTGGTTCAGGGTGTCGAAAAGCTCGTCAAGTTGGGAGATCAACTGATCGAGCGCTTTTTCAGAGATGGCCGGATTGCCCCTGTAGCTGCCGTAGAGTTGCTTTTGTCGCTCTAAATCCTTCAAAACGTCGGATTTGAGCTCGGAACGCGAGCCAACCTCCATGATTTCAAACAAGGTGGTCAGTGCGAAGTGATGGTCGATGGATTCCACCCGCTGAGTCAGCTGACTCAGGCGGTTAAAGAGCTGATGCAGTCGCAAATAGGTGCGAATGCGCTCGTTGAAGGGATATTCGTACAGTATCACGCAGCATTTTCCAATTCCGTAATCATAGCCCGAAGTCAGCGGCCACTTGAGTGACTTCAATTTCTAATTGAGACAAACTCAAGCCCTGATTGAAAATAACCACGTCGGCACAAGCCAAACGTTGCGCCCGCGAAGCCTGTTGTTGGATGATCCGTTTTACCTCTTGGGTGTTCAGGCCATTGCGGAGCATGACCCTGCCACATTGGGTGTCCTCATCGCAATCGATCACCACAACACGGTCCATTTGACGACGCCACCGTTCCCCCGATTCAACCAACAGGGGAACATCAAAAATCAAGCAGCGCTGGCCTTGGGTCAGCGCTGCCTGAGTTTGTTCGGCGGTGATTTGACTGACCAAAGGGTGGATGATGAGCTCGAGCTGTCTTTTGGCATTCGGGTCTTTGAAGACAAGTTCACGCATGGCTTGTCGGTCCATGGCACCGTCTGGACCGACCATGGCAGGTCCAAATGTGCGTTCAATGGCCACCATGGCTCGTCCATGAGGGGCCGTTAAGCTTCGGGAAATGGCATCAGCGTCTATGACGGCTGCCCCCAAACCTGCCCAAAGGCTGGCCACAGTGCTTTTGCCGCTGCCAATGCCGCCGGTGAGGCCAATCCGCCATACGCGTTGAGTTGTCATACGTGTTCAGATCTGAAAAGGGGGCAAGGAGCCAAACATCATGACCCACAAGCCCGCAAACACCAGAAAGGGACCAAATGGCAGATACCCCTCAGGAGACAATTTTTGCCGAGACTTTAACCAAATGCCGACCAATGCACCTGTGATCGAGGAAATCAATACCAAGGAAAGCAAAGCGGGCAAACCCAGCCAGGCTCCTAAAGCGGCGAGCAGCTTGAGATCACCTTGACCCATGCCTTCTTTGCCTGTGATCCATTTGAACAAGTGCAAGACAAGCCACAGTAAAAGGTAGCCTGCACAGGCCCCCCACAAAGACATGCTCAGGGAAATGCCTGTCCAACTCAAACTGCTCATCAGCAATCCCGACCAAAGCAAGGGTTGTGTGATGGCATCGGGCAACAAGGTGGTGTCTGCGTCAATCGCTGCCAAAGCGACCAGTGCCGCTGAAAATCCGCACCAAGCCAAAGCTTCAACCCCAAATCCGTGGTGCATGAAGGCCCATGCAAACAAAATGCCTGTCAAACACTCCACCCCCAGATACCGCCATCCAATGCGGGCGCTGCAGTATCGGCAGCGGCCCTTGAGCAAGAGGTAACTCAGTGCCGGGATGTTGTCGAACCACCGCAGATCGTGCTGGCATTGAGGGCAATGTGAGCCAGGCCAAGCCAGGTTGTAGGTGGGTAAATTGGAGGGGGCCGCTGGATTGGACATGAGGCTGGCTTCGGCATCCCACTGGGCCTGCATCATGCGGGGCAGTCGGTGTATCAGTACATTCAAAAAACTGCCCACCACCAGACCCAGCAAAGCTGGCAAGCACAAGGTCAAGACCGCATTGTTCATTTTAAAAAGCCTGACCCAGTCGAAAAATAGGCAAATACATGGCCACCAAAATGGCACCGATGAACCCGCCCAACACCACAATGATCAGCGGCTCCAGAAGGCTGGATAAACCATTGACCTGGTCATCCATTTCGGTTTCCATGAGGGCGGCGGCCCTGGCCAGCAAGCTCTCAAGAGCTCCAGTCTCTTCACCGATTGCGCAAAGTTGAACAATCATGGCGGGAAAACGACCATTTTGCCCCATGGCTTCACTCAAACTGCCGCCCTGCGCCACGCGGCGCTGAAATTGCAGTGTCCATCGGGCAAAAACCGGATGATCACAAGCTTGTGCGGTGGGTCCTAAAGCCTCCGTCAAGGGGACGCCTGCGGACAGCAAGGCTGAGAGAGTTTGGCCCCAACGTGCCACCACCGATGTGGTGATGAGCGGGCCGACAACAGGCCAGCGCAACAACCACCTCGCGGTCCATTGACGCAAGCGATCGCGGCTATCACTTGGCCGCTGTGCAAACCAGAAAGCCACCGTCAAAGTGATCAAAAACAGGGGGCCGGAGTGTACAAGGGCATCGCTCAAACCGACCACAATTTGGGTGGCCCAAGGTAATTCGGCACCAAATGATTTGAAAACGTCTTGGAAAACAGGCACCACAAAAGCCAAAATCATGACCAAGATGCCAATGGCAACCGACAATACCGCACTGGGGTACATCAGCGCTGAGCGAATTTTGGAGCGAAGTGCCTCGTTTTTTTCAAGCGTCAGCGACAGGCGCTCCATCATGACGTCAAGAATGCCCGCTGATTCACCCGCTTGCACCATGTGCACGTACAAGCCGCTGAAATGTTGGCTGTGCTTGGCCAAGGCGGCATGCAAGCTCAGGCCTGCTTCAACATCTTCTTGCACATCGCGCAATGTTTGAACCAGTCCAGGTGAGGTCATGCTGCGACTCAGCATGTTCAGTGACTGAAGCAAAGGAATACCTGCACGCAGCAAGGCCGCCAATTGGCGCGTCATGGCAGACAGGTCTTTGGGTCGCACCTTGGGTGTCGTGTCCCACCAAAGACGGTTCACTTGAATGTGTTGCAGACCTTGTCTTCGTAAATGGGCTCGGGCCAAATCTGCATTGAGCGCATGGAGTTTGCCTTGATGCAATTGGCCTTGCGAATTTTGACCCTTCCAAGCAAAACTGGGCGTTTGGCGAGCATTGGAGCCTGGATTCATGCTTCCTCCCGAGTGGCCGCCAGCACCTCGTCCAAAGATGTGATGCCTTGAAGGACTTTGCGCAGGCCAGCCATGCGCAAGCTGGCCACGCCTTCTTTTTGGGCCAGTTTGGCGACTTCTTGGCCGACAGCATCGTGTAACACCAGATTTTGCATGTCAGGGCTCACGGGCATGACTTGGAAGATGCCTGTTCTGCCTGAAAAACCTTTGTGGCAATGTTCGCAGCCCACCGGTGTGAAAACCTCGACGTGCTCGTTGGGCAACAGTTCCAAGCCCAGCCCAGCCTGATGCAACACGGCAGAGGGTACTTGCGTGGCTTGTTTGCAATGGACACATAAACAACGCACCAGACGCTGGGCTGTGATCAAGGTCACGCTCGCTGCAATGTTGTAGGGGGCCAAGCCCATGTTTCGCAAGCGGATCAGTGTCCCTGGTGCATCGTTGGTGTGCAAAGTAGAAAGAACCAAATGACCGGTTTGTGCGGCTTGGACGGCAATATGGGCTGTTTCGAGGTCACGTATTTCACCCACCATCAAAATGTCAGGGTCTTGGCGCAAAAACGCCCGCAGCGCTACAGCAAAACTCAAGCCGGGCTTGTCCTGGACATTGACCTGATTGATGCCTGTCAGCTGGATTTCACAGGGGTCTTCGACGGTGGCAATGTTGACTTCAGGGGTGTTGAGTAAGTTCAGGCAAGCATAAAGCGATTGTGTTTTGCCAGAGCCCGTGGGACCGGTGACCAGCACCATGCCGTGTGGGGCGCGAATGGCCTGAATCAGTCGTGCCAAGTCCTCGGGTTCGTAACCCAGTCGTGTCAGGTCCAGTTGTGCTTGTGCTGAATCCAAGATGCGGACAACCAATTTTTCACCAAACAATGTTGGCAAAGTGCTGATGCGCAAATCCAGTGAGCGACCATCGCCCAGCTGGAGCTTCATTCGCCCGTCTTGGGGAAGACGTTTTTCAGCAATGTCCAGTCTCGACAGGACCTTCAGACGGGAAGCCAATCGATCCTTGAGCGCCATGTGGGGAGTGGCCATTTCACGCAACTCACCATCGATGCGCATGCGCACCCGGTAATGGTGCTCATAGGGCTCAAAGTGCAAGTCAGAGGCTTTGAGGGCCACCGCCTTTTCGAGCAGTTGTTGCACGTAGCTGACGACTGGAGCATCGTCAGCGCCCATGGTCGAGGGTCGTGAAAGTAAGGGCTCCAAGCTGGCTCCTAAGTTGATTGAATGCCAAGTTATTCAAATCATGGTGCTTGAACTTGTGTTTGTAAATGATGTAACCCCAAATTTTGTAGGAGTCGTGGCTGCTTTGCCGTCAAAAAAAGAATTCGTCAAGGACCTGTGTTTCAGCAAAACTTGGGGAGTGGGCCCAAAATATTCGACAAACGTCAACATCAATGACTGGAGACAAACATGCATATTGGAATCGCTGGAATTGGCAAGATGGGGGCGGCCATTGGTTCACGACTTTTGTCGCAGGGCTACAAGGTGACGGTCTGGAATCGAACCTCCGTCAAGGCGCAGTCCTTGCTCGACGCAGGTGCTCAATGGGCTCCAACTCCCAAAGCCTTGGCTGAGTCGGTCGATGTTGTCCTGACTTTGTTGACCAATGAGGCGGCTTTAGATCAGGTTTATGGTGCCGAGTCTGGATTGTTGGCCGGACAGGTGAAGGGGAAGACCTTCATTGACATGAGCACAGTTCGCCCAGCCAAACCTCAGGAAATGGCCGGGCTTGTCCAAGCCGTCCATGCGTATTTTCTGGAGTGTCCGGTCGGCGGCAGCGTAGGGCCCGCCAAAGAGGGCAAGTTGCTGGGTTTTGTGGGTGGACAAGCACAGGATTTGGCGAGGGTCCATGCTTTGCTGAGTGTCATTTGTCGACGCGTAGAGCATGTCGGCCCACACGGTGCTGGGGCGACCATGAAGTTGGCCGTCAACTTGCCCTTGATGGTGTATTGGCAAACCTTGGGCGAGGCCTTGTCATTGGTTGAACCTCTGGGTCTTGATCCTCAACGGGTGATCGATATTTTGTCGGACTCTTCAGGTGGCCCCAACATGCTGAAGGTTCGAGGCAACATGATTGCCCAAACCTTGAAGCAGCAAACCAGCGATCAAGTCACCGTGAATGTGGCCACCATGCGCAAAGACATGCAAGCCATGCTGGACCAAGGTCAGGCCACACAAAAAGTACTTCCACTGACCGCCCTGGCTTTGCAAAAATTCGATGCGGCCGCCCAAAACGGTTTAGACGGAAAAGATTGCTCTGAGCTATTGGTGTGGTGGTTGTCCCAGGGTGGCCGCGCCTGAAAGGCTAAAGAGCCACCCTGTTTGTTGCCTTATTCGAGGCGCATTTCCCGAATGATGGCTCTGAACTGGTCCATTTGCCGACGCAACATGGCATCTTGTTCGGCCGGGGTTGAGCCGACACCTTCTGCACCCAAATCGTTCAAACGTTTGATCACATCGGGGTGTCGAACGGCAGCGATCACTTCCTTGTTCAGGCGTTCAATGATGTCCTTCGGTGTTTTTGCGGGGGCGAAAACACCGTTCCAGCCTTCAAGCTCCAAGTTGGGGAAACCAAGTTCTTTGACGGTTGGAACATCTGGCAAGCCGGGAATGCGTTTGGAGGCTGTGGTCGCCAAGGCTTTCAAGGTGCCGGCTTTGATCTCGGCCAAAGACGAGGACAACTGATCCCCGCCCACTTGAAGGCGGCCCGCTAACAACTCTTGTTTAAGTGGGGCTGCGCCCTTGAACGGGATGTGTGTGATGTTGACTTTGCCTTCTTTTTTGAAAGCTTCACCCAATACATGCATGGTGGAACCGGGGCCGGTTGATCCATAGTTGTATTGCAAGGACGGGTTAGAGCGCAACAAAGTGGCCAACTCTTTGAGGTCTTTGGCCGGTACGCTGGGGCTGGCGGTCCATACAAAGGGGACGTAAACAGCAATGGAAACACCGGCAAAATCGGTATCCACGTTAAAAGGTGATCGATTGGCCAAGGTCTGCGCTACAGAAGCCAGCGGAAATGACAAGTTGTGCATCATGATGGTGTAACCATCGGGGGCAGCCTTGGCCATCAAATCGGCACCGATTGCACCTCCTGCCCCCCCACGGTTGTCGACCGTGACCGCTTGCCCCATGGACTCGCTCATCTTTTGTGCCACGATGCGTGCGACGATGTCAGTGGTGCCTCCCGCTGGAAACGGAACGATCATCTTGATGGGTTTTGTGGGGTATGTTTGCGCCATGGCGGTGGGCTGAATGGCCATGGCCAAGAAGCCCAGAAACGCAGAAGCGAAAATCAAACGCCTTGATTTGGATGTTGAACGCATGAAGTCTCCTAGTGTTGTGATTCCTTTGTTATGAAACAAAGGTGAAAATCACTATCACACAGTCAACAGGCCTCTGGCATCACCAAAGTGACAAACTGGGCATCGGTAAAAGGCGGTGCAGATGCCCCCTTACCGACAGGCGCTTTTCATCATGTTCGCCGGTTGAGCAGTTGTGATGCAAGCACCAGCATGGCATTTCGGTAGGGGTTATCTGGCAGCTGCATGGCGGCGTTAATGGCCCGTTGTGCTTCTGCAGCTGCTGCGTCGCGGGTGGCTTCAAGAGCGCCTGTTGTCCGGACAATGGTCACGATATCGATCAAACGATCCACGCTGCCCGTTTCAATGGCTTCACGCACGGTTTGTCTTTGTGCTGCATCACCGCGCTGCATGGCCAAAATCAAAGGCAAGGTGGCTTTGCCTTCGCGCAAGTCATCACCCAGGTTTTTGCCCATTTCGGCAGCGTTGCCATCGTAGTCAAGGACATCGTCAATGACTTGAAAAGCAGTTCCAAGGGCTTGACCATAGTCAGCGCAAGCCTGCTCTATTTCGACAGGACTGTTGGCCACAACGGCACCCAGTCTGGCGCTGGCCTCGAATAACTTGGCGGTTTTGGAGCGGATGACCTTCAGGTAGCCGTCTTCGTCCAGTGAGGCGTCGTGCATGTTCATCAGTTGAAGCACTTCACCTTCGGCGATCACATTGGTGGCATCCGCCAAAATTTGCATCACACGCATGCTCTGTGCATCCACCATCATCTGAAAGGCACGAGAGTACAAAAAATCACCCACGAGAACGCTTGCGGGGTTGCCAAAACGCTCGTTGGCCGTGGGTCTGCCACGTCGCAAAGTAGATTCGTCGACAACATCATCGTGCAGCAATGTGGCCGTGTGGATGAATTCGACCACGGCGGCCAGGTTGTGGCGCTGAGTACCTTTGAAGCCCAAAGCCCCGCATGTCAACAGCAGCAAAACAGGGCGAAGTCGTTTACCCCCAGCCGAGATGATGTACTTGGCCACTTCCCCAACCAGTGGGACGCCCGAATCGAGTCGTTGGGCAATGACGCGGTCAACTTCAATCATGTCGGGAGACACGAGGTCAAGAACGGCGGCGGTGCTGTTTTCAGAGTCAGACAACTTGGGGTATCCGGCAGGGTGACCTGGCTGAGCCGAGGCGGTAAAAGCATAAAAATTTCATGCTTCATGTGCATGCTGATTATATAGAGCGCGGTGTGTCCGATGCCTGAAACAAAGGGCAAGTTGATGCCGAAGTCTGGTCAAAGAAATGCGAACGTGCTAGAATCTCGGGTTCCTTGGGGATCAGCCCTTGGAAACTTCCATTCAAGAGGTCTAATATGTACGCGGTCATAAAAACCGGTGGCAAACAGTATCGTGTTGTCGCTGGCGAAAAAATTAAAGTAGAACAGATTGCTGCGGACGTTGGCCAGGAAATCGTGATTGATCAAGTTTTGGCCGTCGGTACCGGCGCTGAACTCAAGATCGGCACGCCCCTGGTGTCCGGCGCCACAGTCACAGCCACGGTGTTGGCTCATGGCAAGCACGACAAAGTGCACATCTTCAAGATGCGCCGTCGCAAGCACTATCAAAAACGTCAGGGTCACCGTCAGCAGTTCACCGAACTGCAAATCGGCGCGATCGCTGCCTGAGGAGAATAGGTCATGGCACAGAAAAAAGGCGGCGGCTCTACGCGCAACGGTCGTGATTCCAAGCCAAAAATGCTCGGCGTCAAGGCTTTCGGTGGTGAACTGATCAGCGCTGGCTCGATCATCGTTCGTCAACGTGGTACCAAGTTCCATGCGGGCAACAATGTCGGCATTGGCAAGGACCACACTTTGTTCGCATTGGTTGACGGCCACGTGTCGTTCTCCACCAAAGGCGAACTGAGCAAACACATGGTCAACGTGACGCCGGCTGTTTAAGCCCGTCCCGCCCATGGCGCAGAGGAGCCCCGCAAGACGGGGCTTTTCGCTTTTCTGGCCCTGTCGTGGATTAACGTCAGAGCCTCACGCTACACTGGAAATCTCATGAAGTTCGTTGACGAAGCCTATATTGACATCGCCGCAGGTGACGGCGGGAACGGCTGCGTCTCGTTCCGACACGAAAAGTACAAAGAATTTGGTGGCCCCAACGGGGGGGATGGTGGTCGAGGCGGGCATGTGTTCGCGTTTGCCGACATCAACCTGAACACCCTGGTTGATTACCGCTACTCGCGCCGCCATGAGGCCAAGCGGGGCCAGCATGGCATGGGCTCGGACATGTTCGGCGCAGCGGGCGACGACGTCACCCTCAAAATGCCGGTGGGCACCATCATCACTGATGCCGAAACCGGCGAAGTGTTGTATGAGCTGCTGGTGCCGGGTGAAACCATCATGATCGCCAAGGGCGGCGACGGCGGCTTTGGCAACATGCGCTTCAAAAGCGCGATCAACCGCGCCCCGCGCCAGAAAACACCTGGCTGGTTGGGTGAAAAGAAAGAGCTCAAGCTGGAGCTGAAGGTGTTGGCCGACGTGGGCCTGCTGGGCATGCCGAATGCGGGCAAGTCGACCTTCATCGCCGCCGTCTCGAACGCCCGCCCCAAAATCGCCGATTACCCCTTCACCACCTTGCACCCCAATCTGGGTGTGGTCCGCGTCGGCCCTGAGCAAAGCTTTGTGGTGGCCGATGTGCCTGGACTCATTGAAGGCGCGTCGGAAGGTGCTGGCTTGGGCCATTTGTTTTTGCGCCATTTGCAGCGCACCCGTTTGTTGCTTCATGTGGTCGACTTTGCGCCGTTTGACGAGAACGTCGACCCGGTGCAGCAAGCCAAGGCCATCGTGGCCGAGCTCAAAAAATACGATCCCGGTCTTTACAACAAGCCGCGCTGGCTGGTGCTCAACAAGCTGGACATGGTGCCCGCCGATGAGCGCGAAGCCCGCGTCAAGGACTTCATCAAGCGCATGCGCTACAAAGGTCCGGTTTTCCAGATTTCGGCCCTGACGCGCGAAGGCTGCGAGCCGTTGATCAAAGAGATTTACAAGCACATCCGCGCTCAGCAGATCATTGAGCAAGGCGTGGTGGACATTGATCCCCGGTTCAAAGAGCAAGACAAGCCGCAAGAGCCCGATGCCGATGATCCGCGCTTCAAACCGCTGCACGACTGAGGCAGCCACTCCCAGCCCCTTTCAAGCGCTGTTTCAACGCCAAGCCAACTTTTCAGCATGACCTCTGCCGCCGTTTCCTCTCTGTTGCGCGATGCACGCCGCATCGTCGTCAAAGTCGGCTCCAGCCTGGTGACCAACGAAGGCCGGGGGCTGGACGAGGGCGCGATTGGCGAATGGTGCCGCCAAATGGCGCTGCTCAGCGCCCAGGGCAAGGAAGTGGTCATGGTCTCCAGCGGCGCGATAGCAGAAGGCATGAAGCGCCTGGGCTGGACCACCCGCCCGAGCGAAGTGCCCGCTTTGCAAGCCGCCGCTGCGGTGGGTCAGATGGGCCTGGCTCAAATGTACGAAACCAAACTGCGCGAGAACGGCATGGGCAGCGCCCAGGTTCTGCTCACGCACGCCGACTTGGCCGACCGCGAGCGCTACCTCAATGCCCGCTCGACCCTGCTCACCTTGCTCCAGCACCGCGTGCTGCCCGTGATCAACGAAAACGACACGGTGGTCAACGACGAGATCAAGTTTGGCGACAACGACACCTTGGGCGCTTTGGTCGCCAACCTGATCGAAGCCGACTTGCTGGTCATCCTGACCGATCAAAAAGGGCTGTACACCGCCGACCCGCGCAAAGACCCCTCGGCCACCTTTGTGCACGAAGCCCGTGCCGGTGATCTGGCCCTGGAAGCCATGGCGGGTGGTGCGGGCTCCAGCATCGGCAAGGGTGGCATGATCACCAAGATCCTGGCCGCCAAGCGGGCCGCAGGTTCAGGCGCGTCCACCGTGATCGCCTGGGGGCGCGAACCCGATGCGCTGCTGCGCCTGAGTCAAGGTGACAACATGGGTACTTTGCTGGTGGCTCAGACCGCTAAACAGCAAGCCCGCAAACAATGGATGGCCGACCACTTGCAACTGCGCGGCTCGGTCACGGTGGATGCGGGTGCGGCCCACAAAGTGCTGACCGAGGGCAAGAGCCTGCTGCCCATTGGCATGACGGGTGTGGCGGGTGAGTTCTCTCGGGGCGATGTGATCGCCATCCGAGACGAGCAAGGCGCTGAAATTGCCCGTGGCTTGGCCAATTACGCCAGTGCTGAGGCCCGTTTGCTGTGCCGCAAACCGTCACACGACTATGCGGTCTTGTTGGGATACACCGCTGAGCCCGAAATGGTGCACCGCGACAACATGATTTTGTCGCACTGAGATCGCGCCACCCCGAACAAGACGCTCATTCAACCTTGTGGGTTGGGGTCAAAGCTGGCGCCTGGGGGTAATTCCATGTGGGCAGGTGGGTGCATCTCCATGGAGGAGTGGTCGGGTTCATAAGCTTCACGTGGACCACGCATACCGCCCCGCAGGTAGCGATTTTGTCGTTCGTTTCGCGGCAAAAAACGGGCGAGCTCGGTGAGCGCCATTTCGTAAACGCCACGCTTGAACTCCACCACCACATCCAGAGGCACCCAGTAATCGTTCCAGCGCCAAGCATCAAACTCGGGGTGATCCGTGGCGCGCAGGTTCAAATGGTGGTCGTGCGTGACCAATTGGAGCAGATACCAGATTTGTTTCTGGCCTTTGTAAAACCCACGCGCATCCCTACGGATGAAGCGGTCTGGCACTTCATAGCGCAACCAGTCACGGGTTCGGGCCACAATGCGCACATGCTCTGGGTGGAGCCCCACTTCTTCATGGAGTTCCCGAAACATGGCTTGTTCGGGGCTCTCACCCCGGTCAATACCACCTTGTGGAAACTGCCAACTGTGGGTTCTGATGCGCTTGCCCCAGAAAACCTGGTTTCTCTGGTTGAGCAGAATGATGCCGACGTTCGGCCTAAAGCCTTCACGGTCAAGCATAATCAACCTCAAAATTTTAAATTGTGTCCATTATGCACGCCGCATCAGCGCTGGCTCTTGGATGTTTCCCTGATGTCCCAGTTTTGTTAGTTTCATGCCATGAAAGCTTCCCAGTTCCTGATTTCAACCCTCAAAGAAGCACCTGCTGACGCAGAGATCGCCAGCCACAAGCTGATGACCCGCGCCGGCATGATCAAAAAATTGGGTGCGGGCATCTACAACTACATGCCCATGGGCTTGCGCGTGATCCGCAAGGTCGAAGCCATTGTGCGCGAAGAGATGAACCGTGCCGGTGCCATCGAGATGACCATGCCCGTGGTGCAGCCGGCCGAGCTGTGGCAAGAAACGGGACGCTTTGACAAGATGGGCCCAGAGCTTTTGCGCATCAAGGACCGCCACGGCCGTGACTTCGTGATCCAGCCGACCAGTGAAGAGGTCGTGACCGATGTGGTGCGTCAGGAAGTGCGCAGCTACAAACAGCTGCCCAAAAACTTCTACCAAATCCAGACCAAGTTCCGCGACGAGCGCCGTCCTCGCTTTGGCCTGATGCGTGGTCGCGAATTCATCATGAAAGACGCTTACAGCTTTGACCGCGACATGGACAGCGCCAAGGCCAGCTACCAGGTGATGGCCGGGGCTTACCGCAAGATTTTTGACCGCTTTGGCTTGACCTACCGCGCAGTGGCCGCTGACAGCGGGGCCATTGGTGGCGACTTGAGCGAAGAATTCCAAGTGATCGCAGCCACCGGTGAAGACGCCATCGTGTACTGCCCCACCAGCAATTACGCCGCCAACATGGAAAAGGCAGAGGCCTTGGCACCCAGCGTGCCTCGCAGCGAGGCCAAGCAAGCCTTGACCAAGACGCCCACGCCCGGCAAGAGCACTTGTGAAGACGTCGCCGCCTTGCTGAACGTGCCTCTGTCCACCACCGTCAAGTCGCTGGTGCTGGCCACCGACTCACTCAATGAGCAGGGCGAGATCGTGAAGTCACAAGTCTGGCTGTTGCTGCTGCGCGGCGACCATGACATGAACGAAGTCAAAGTGGGCAAACTGCCCGGCATGGAGGGCGGCTTCCGCTTTGCCACTCTGAGCGAAATTGAAGATCACTTTGGCTGCAAACCCGGCTATTTGGGCCCATTGGATCTGAAGAAGCCCGTGCACTTGGTGGCTGACCGCGACGTGGCCGTGATGGCCGACTGGATTTGTGGGGCCAACGAAGAAGACTTCCACATCACGGGTGTCAACTGGGGGCGTGACCTGCCCGAGCCCGCCTTGGTGGCCGACATCCGCAACGTGGTGGCGGGCGACAAATCGCCCGACGGCCTGGGCGAGCTGGCCATTGAGCGAGGTATTGAGGTGGGCCATGTGTTCTATCTGGGCACCAAATACTCCAAGGCCATGAATGCCACTTTCTTGGATGAGACTGGCAAGCCACAGTTTCTGGAAATGGGTTGCTACGGCATTGGTGTGACGCGCTTGCCCGCCGCCGCTATCGAGCAAAACCACGACGAACGCGGCATCATTTGGCCCGACGCCATTGCCCCCTTCACCGTGGTGGTTTGCCCCATTGGCATGGACCGCAGCGAAGCCGTCAAGCAAGAAGCAGAGCGGATTTACACCGCTTTGCTGGCCGACGGTGTCGACGTGATCCTGGACGACCGGGGTGAGCGTCCGGGTGCCATGTTTGCAGACTGGGAGTTGATCGGTGTGCCGCACCGCATCACGATTGGCGACAAGGGCCTCAAAGACGCTCTGGTGGAATACCAACACCGCCGCGATGTCGAATCGAGCAAAGTCGCTGTTGCACAGATCCTTGATCACCTCAAGGCGAGACTGGCGGCCTGAAACATGCAAAGGCGCCGCTGAGTACCCGCCCAATGCGCCGCGCATTCCTGGCCCAAATGCTGCTGGGACTATGTCCGGCCGGTGTCGTCCGGGCCGGCTCCCAAATCGAAGAGCCTTTGTCTCACTCGGTGCGCTCTGCCCTGAGTGCTGCGGTGCTGGCCGCTGCTCCGCCTGAACCGCTGCTGAGCACGCCCCAAGAGCAGCAGGCCTATGCCCAATGGCAGGCGTTCAGCAGTCAGCGACTGTCTCGCTACAAAAACCACCCCACTGAGCGCCAGGAGTTTTTGCAAACCCTTTGGTACGAAGCCCGCAGAGCGGGCCTGCCCCTGTCCCTGGTACTGGGTGTGGTGCAGGTCGAAAGCGCCTTCCGAAAATACGCCATTTCCAGCGCTGGTGCCATGGGTTATATGCAAGTGATGCCCTTTTGGGCAAGGCTGATTGGAGATGGCAACGCAAGCCGTTTGTTCCACATGCAAACCAATTTGCGTTTTGGATGCGTCATTCTTCGGTATTTGCTGGACCGAGAGCGTGGGGATCTGTTCATGGGGCTTGGCCGTTACAACGGCAGCCGTGGCAAGTCAGCCTATCCACAGGCCGTGTTCGCGGCACAGCGGCTGTGGGTTCATGTGGCGGATTGAAATGATGATTAAGGTATTCAAATTTATTGCTTGAAGTTTTGTTTTGTGTATTATTAAACTAATACACCAATGCACATGAACTTCGCCATTGCCCCCAGCGACCCCACCCCGATCTACCGCCAGATCGTGGAGCAGGTGCGTCGGCAGATAGCGGGCGGGCAGCTGCGCACAGGCATCGAGCTGCCCAGCGTTCGCGCCGTGGCGCAACTGCACGCGATCAACCCCATGACTGTGTCCAAAGCTTACAGCCTGCTGGAGGCCGAAGGCTTGCTGGAGCGTCGCCGCGGCATGGGCATGGTGGTGGCCAATCACCCCGGACAAAGCGACACAGCCGAGCGACAAGGCCTGCTGCGCCCAAGCCTGCAAGCGGCCGCACAACAAGCCCGGCAGTTGGGTCTGACTGCACAGGCCGCACTGGCGCAATTTGAAGAATGTTTGAGAGAAACTCATCAGGAGGAGACACCATGAATGAGCCCATCATCAGCGCTCATGGCGTGCAGCACGTCTACCAGCGCAAAGCCGTGCTGAATCAGGTCAATCTGGATGTGCCGGAGGGGGCTGTGCTAGGTCTGGTCGGTCGCAACGGTGCGGGCAAAAGCACCTTGCTGCGCAGCCTGGTAGGCCTGACGGTGCCGGATAAAGGTTTTTGCAAGCTGGGCGGCTGCTTCAGCACTGGCCTGAGCGACAGCGTGCGTGAGCGACTGGGCTATGTGGCGCAAACCCCGGATCTGTTTGACTGGTTGACGGTGGATGCCCATTTTGAACGCATCGGCAGTCTTTATGCCCACTGGGACCAGGCGCATGCCCATGCGCTCGCAGCGCAATTGGCTTTACCGCTGAACACCAAGTCCAAAGATTTGTCCTTGGGCGATCAGCAAAAACTCAGTGTGGTGCTGGCGCTGGGGCACGACCCGGACATCTTGATTCTGGACGAGCCTGTTGCCAGCCTTGATCCGATGACGCGCCGTGCCTTCATGCGGGCTTTGTTCGATCAACGCAGCAGCGAGCGCCAGCGCACCGTCATCATCAGCAGCCATTTGCTGAGCGATCTGGAGCGCGTGGTCACCCATGTGGCCTTCATGCGCGAAGGCCGCATCCAACTCATGGACGAATGGGATGCCCTGACCGAACACTTGCGCTTGGTAAAAGTGAAGGATACAGAGGTCCCTCGGGGCGCAATCTTTCAAAGTCGCCCAGCAGAGCAGGGCCTGTGGCTGGTGGACACCCGCTTGCCGGGCGCACTTTCCGACGGAAGGGCGCTGAACTTGGACGACCTGTTTCTGGAGCTGAACTCATGAAAGCCGGTGCACGGCGGGTGTCAGGGCTCACGACCGAATCCCCATCTTCACCCAACACCTACGGACGGTGGCGCAGAACGCCCGAGGCCCTGGTCTGGTTGTGGCTTGTGCTGTTCATCATCACGGTGTTGTTTGCCATGGTTAGTTATTCGGGGCGTACTGCGTTTGCCTTGGTCCTGTGCGCTCTGAGCAGTCTGGCTGCGGTGTGTGTCACCCACGCCGGCCTGCGCGACGAGCACACTTGGGTTCAGCGCGTGGTGCCTGCGCATCGGATACATCAACGCATGCATGACATGGCTCACGGTTGGTGGGTGACCGGCTTGTTGTTGAGCCTGGCCACGCTGATGGGGGCCTGGGTGTCGTTCGGCGTCACGGTCGTCAGCCACCTGCCCGAGTTGGGCGCTGTGCTGTTGTTGGCACTGGTCTGGCACACGGTCTGGGTGTGTGCGGTGCACGCTTGGTGGGGCATGGCGCATCCGGTGCATCTGGCCGTACCCCTGCTGGGCGGTCTGCTCACCGTTTTTTGGCCCGGTTCGGTGTTGGGTGCTTGGCTGCAAGCGCCGATGGCAGTGTGGTTGCTGGCAGCGGCTTATGGTCTGGGCGCTGCGGTGTGGAAGTTCCGTCGGATGTTGAGGCATACACGATCGGGGCTGACATGGCAGCTCGGCCCGGGCGGGCGACTCGAAGCCTGGTTCCGGCGCTTGCTGACCCATGCTGGGTTCATTGAGCAAGGTGATCTAGTAGGGCGGCCATTGGCCGCGATATTTGGGATAGGTGCGACATTTGCACTGCTTCCGATCCAACAAATTGGAAGCATTCGCTTGCTGGAGCCTTGGGGCAGTGAAATCACGTATTACGAGCTTTGGCGAACAGGATTTCTCTGTCTGTTTTTGCTTCCTGTGCTTCGCTCCAGTCAATGGCATTGGCGCTATTGGCTGTCGCCTGGTGGGCAAATGCGCAGCCATTTGGGCCAGAACCTGATCACCTCCACCCTGCGATTTGTGGCTTTGTGGTTTTGTCCGGGATGGGCCGTGTTTTATGGGGCCAAGCAGTTCTTATTTTCTGACCAAAGTGGCTGGCAAATCCTGACCCATCTGGCTTTGTACGTGCCTGTCATGGCCGTGGATTTTTGGGTGGCCACTGCGCTGGTGGTCTGTCTCATGGGCGTATTCAAACCATGGGGCCGGCTGTTGTTCAGTTGCGCTTTGATCTTCTCGCCCTTGGTGTTGATCGGGATGACGCAGGCGGACAGCCGCTGGGCTTGGTTGCTGCACTGGGGTCACCGTCAGGGCGTTTGGCTGGCTGTCATGACCCTGATCGCGCTGGTGCTCACCTTTGTGGCCCAGCGCATCTGGCGCAAGGCAGACCTCGCTCAGGTCTGGCGCGAGTACGAGGCCAAAACGCAGACCCTCCAGAGCTGAACCCGTGGCATGCAGACCCAGCACCGCCCACAAAAAAGCCACCCGAAGGTGGCTCTGGCGGGATTTGAAGCCCGAGTGTGGTGGTTGATCAGGCTTGGCCGTTGATGACCTGCTGCAACTCGCCCGATTCGTACATTTCCATCATGATGTCCGAGCCGCCGATGAATTCGCCCTTGACGTAAAGCTGGGGGATGGTGGGCCAGTTGCTGTATTCCTTGATGCCTTGGCGGATTTCGGCGTCGTCCAGCACGTTCACGGTTTTGACCGTCTTGGGGTCCACGCCGACGGCTTTGAGGATCTGGATGGCGCGGCCAGAAAAACCGCACATGGGGAAGCTGGCGCTGCCCTTCATGAACAGGGTGATCTCGTTGCCTTTGACGAGTTCGTCGATGCGTTGCTGGGTGTCGCTCATGGTGTTGCTCCAAATGGGGTCGATGTCGTATGGGGTGAATTATGTCTCTGATTGAAAGTCTGCCATTTTCACAGGGGTGTTGCTGTCACTTCGGCATGGCCGCGCCCGTGCACCGCTCGATGCCGCTCAGATCGCGGCGCGACTGCACCTGCTCAAAGCCGGCTTCGCGCAGCAGCGCTTGTACATAGGTCGCCTGGTCCCAGCCGTGTTCGAGCAGCAGCCAGCCGCCCGGGGTCAGACAGGCAGGGGCTTGGGCGATGATTTGGCGGATGTCATCGAGGCCGTCGGGGCCGCTGCTCAGGGCCTGCAGGGGCTCGTGTGTCAGTGCGGCCAGGTGCGGGTCGCCCTCGGCCACATAGGGGGGGTTGGAGACGATGAGGTCAAAGCGGCCCGTGCGCTGGATGTCTACTGCGCTCAGCCAGTCGCTGGCGATGAATTGCACGCCCAGCTGCAAGCGGGCGGCATTGGCGCGGGCCACGGCCAGGGCGTCTTCGCTGGCGTCTACAGCCCACACGGTGGCATCGGGTCGGGTGTGTTGCAGCGCCAATGCCACCGCGCCGCTGCCCGTGCCCAGGTCGAGAATGCGGAGCGAGCGATTGGAGGAGGAAGATGAGGACGCAGATTCTGGCAGACACGCCAGAGCCCAGTCCACCAAAGTCTCTGTGTCGGGTCGCGGGTCCAGCACGCGGGCGTCCACGGCCAGCGTCAGGCCAAAAAAGTCCTTGCGCCCGGTGATGTAGGCCACGGGCTCGCCCTGCAGACGACGCTGCAGCGCTTCTTGCCACGCGGCTGCTTGCTCTGGCGTCAAGGTGTCGCTGTCGTGGGCCAAGAGCCAAGCGCGGTCGTGCAGCGGGCGTTGCAGGCTGTGCAGCAGCAAGATCTGCGCGTCCACCCGGGCCAATCCTTGGGTTTGGGCTTGGTGAAGACACTCGGCCACGGTCTCAGGGGGGTGCATCAGGCGGTGGCCCCGATTTCCAGCGCGGCCAGCTGTTCGGCCGCTTCGTAGCTTTGCAGCGCGTGGACCACGTCCTGCAAATCGCCCTCCATGATGGTGAGCAGCTTGTACAAAGTCAGGTTGATGCGGTGGTCGGTCAGGCGCCCTTGCGGAAAGTTGTAGGTGCGGATGCGGTCGGAGCGGTCGCCGCTGCCGATCAGGCTCTTGCGCTCAGCCGCGTCTTTGGCGGCGCGTTCGGCCCGGTCTTTCCCCTGAATACGGGCTGTGAGCACTTTCAGGGCCTGGGCCTTGTTGCTGTGCTGGCTGCGGCCGTCCTGGCACTCGGCCACGATGCCGGTAGGCAAGTGGGTGATGCGGACGGCCGAATCGGTTTTGTTGATGTGCTGCCCACCCGCCCCGCTGGCGCGGTAGGTGTCGATGCGCAAGTCTGAAGGGTTGATCTTGATGGCCTCGGCTTCGTCAGGCTCAGCCAAGACCGCCACGGTGCAGGCGCTGGTGTGAATGCGGCCTTGCGTTTCGGTGGCGGGCACGCGCTGCACCCGGTGACCACCGGATTCAAACTTGAGTGCGCCGTAAACTTGGTCGCCCTCGATGCGCACCACGACTTCTTTGTAGCCGCCCAGCTCGCTCATCGATTCCGAGACGATTTCGCACCGCCAGCCCTGGCTTTCGGCGTACCGCGAATACATGCGCAGCAGGTCCCCTGCAAACAGGGCCGACTCGTCGCCCCCGGTGCCGGCGCGGATTTCGACAAAGGCCGGGCGGGCATCGTCGGGGTCTTTGGGCAACAGCATGCGCTGCAGTTCAGCTTCGAGGGTTTGCAACTCGGCGTTGGCGCTGGCGATTTCCTCTTCGGCCATGTCTCGCAACTCAGGGTCGTCCAGCATGCTTTGGGCTGAGACCAAGTCAGCGTTGCGCTGCTGAAAGCGGGCAAAGCGCGAGGCTACGGCGCTGACCTCGGCATGTTCACGCGACAGCTTCAGGAACTGCGTCATGTCGGCCATGATGTCTTCGCGGGACAGCAGAAAGTCCAGCTCCGTCAAACGCAGGGCATAGCGTTCGAGTTGTTGGATGAGAAAAGGTTTCATGCGAACAAAATTTGTGTAGCTTGGCGCTTGAGTGCCAGAAAAAGCCATGTGTCAGAGCGAAAGCCCTGGCCAACAAAGTTTGTCGCTAACGCTCTTTGCGCAAAAACACGCGCTGCACGGTGTGCATGGTCTGTGCGCGGTGTTCCGGGTCTGCGCCGCGCAATTCGGCCAGAGCACCATGCATCATTTTTTGGGTCAAACCTTTGGACAAGGCTTCCATCACGGCAATAGGGTCGTCGCCCCGGGCCAGGAGCTTTTTTGCCCTGGCCAATTCGGCTTCGCGCCAAGCGTCGGCCTGGTTTTGCAGTTGTTGAATCAGGGGCACCGTGTCGCGCTGGCCCAGCCAGTGGCTGAAGCTTTGTACCCCAGCGTCAATGATGACCTCGGCCTCGGCCACGGCCGCTTGGCGCTGAGCCTGACCTGCTTGAACCACGCTGGCCAAATCGTCCACGGTGTAGAGGTACACATCTTCAAGGGACTTGACTTCGGGTTCGATGTCCCGGGGCACCGCCAAATCGACCATGAACATGGGGCGGTACTTGCGCTTTTTCAGGGCCCGTTCCACCGCGCCCAAGCCAATCAAGGGCAGGGTGCTGGCGGTGCAACTGATGACGGCATCAAACTCGTGCAAACGCTCGGGCAGGTCGGCCAGGCGCATCACTTCGGCACCAAAACGGCTGGCCAAGAGTTCACCCCGGTCCAGGCTGCGGTTGGCAATGGCCATGCTGTGGGGCTGTTTGGCGGCAAAGTGGGTTGCCACCAACTCAATCATTTCTCCGGCACCCACAAACAAAATGCGAATGTCCTTGAGGTCTTCAAACAATTGGCTCGCCAGTCGCACCGAGGCGGCGGCCATGCTGATGGAGTGGGCCCCAATTTCGGTAGAGCTGCGCACTTCTTTGGCGACAGCAAAGCTGCGCTGAAAGAGCTGGTTCAGGGTGCTGCCCAAAGCACCAGCTTGCTCGGCCGCTCGCACGGCATCTTTGAGTTGACCCAAAATTTGGGCTTCGCCCAGAACCATCGAGTCCAAACCACTGGCCACACGAAAAGCGTGTCGGGCCGCCTCATTGCCTTCGAGCAAGTAAGTGTGCGCATGGAGTTCAGAAGCGCTGACGCCGCCTGTTTGCGCCAACCAACGCAAAGTGTCGTTGGTGGCCGCTTGGTCAGCGGCGCAATAAATTTCGGTTCGGTTGCAGGTCGAAAGAATGGCCGCTTCGGGCTCTTGTGCGATGCGGTGGGCCAAGTCTCGGCGCAAACCTTGCAAAGTAGGGACCAATTTGTCAACGGCGAAAGCAAACCTGCCGCGCAAATCGAGCGGTGCAGTGGTGTGGTTTAAGCCCAAAGTCCAAACAGCCATGAGGTCCATTATAGGCACGGTCTGTCAACTTGGGTTGACACGATGGGTGAGGAATTTGATTGACGTGTCTTTGAAGGCACAATTTAAAGTCAAAAAACAGGTAAAAGCTGTCTCTCTATTCCACAAAATCGAGTCAATATGACATTTTGGCAATTGATGTTGCATTTTTTAGGCTTTGTCATGCCCGCCTTGGCCATGGCCGTGTTCATGCCCTTGGCCGGGCGATGGGTCATGGGGCCGGGTGGTTCATCGTGGAGACGTCGAATGGGACTGCACGCCTTGAGTGGGGTGTTGGTGTTGGTGGCCGGCTTGTGGGTACAGGGGCAAGATGGAAAAATGAACACTTACATCGCTCTGGTGCTGACCGCCGCAACGCTGGAATGGGTTTTGAACAAAGCCTGGAAACGCTGTTGACAACCCTGTAAGGCTTTCTCTGCCAATTTCAACCACTGAAGGGAGTTCACATGACACAGACTACAAAACGCATCACCAAGCTCATCGTTTCGATTGGCTTGGCCGCAGCCATGGGCAGTGCCTGGGCTTTTCCGACCAAACCGATCCGGGTGGTGATGGGTTTTCCGGCGGGTGGCCCGCTCGACCAGCACGCCCGCTTGCTGACCGACCGGCTGCAGGCCCAGCTCGGGCAGCCCATCTTGGTGGATTACAAAGCAGGTGCGGGCGGCACCGTGGGCGCTCAAGAAGTCATGCGTGCCACGCCCGATGGCCACACGCTGATGCTGGCCAACACCGGGGTGATGGTCATCAACCCGGCGCTTTACACCAAGCTGCCTTACAGCACCTTGCGTGACTTTGTGCCGGTTGCCCGCACCGCCATGCAGCCACTGGCGCTGTTGGTCAACCCCAAAGTGCCCGCCAACACCTTGCAGGAGTTCGTGGCCTATGCCAAAGACCGTCCCGGCCAGATCAACTACGGCTCTGCGGGCAATGGCGGCAGCAGCCACTTGGTGCCCGAGATGTTCAAGTCGGCCACTGGGCTGTTCATGGTGCACATCCCCTACCGGGGCAGCGCACCCGCCTTCACCGACCTCATGGCAGGGCAGGTGCAATTCATGTCCGAGAGCATTCCGCAAGCCGCCCAGTACCACAAGCAAGGCAAAGTGCGGGCACTGGCCGTGACCAGCCGCGAGCGCAACCCGGCCTTGCCCGATATCCCCACCGTGATGGAAACGGGCATCAAAAACTTCGAAGTGGTCGGCTTTTATGGCTTTTTGGCCCCGGCAGGCACACCCAAAGACGTGGTGAATAAGCTCAGCGATGCGTTCAAGGCGGTGATGAACCAGCCCGACATCCGCCAACGCATGGTGGCGCAAGGGGCTGATCCGGCTTATTTGGGGGCTGATGACTTTGCCAAATTCCTGGCAGCCGAGATTCCACGCTGGGCAGACGTGGTGCAGAAATCGGGGGCCAAGCTCGATTGAGGGGCACTCAGGCCGGGCTGAACAGATCCACCCGGTCGGTGATGATGCCGTCGGTGCCCAGAGCCAGCAGGTGCTGGGCGGCCCAGTCGTCGTTGACGGTGTAGCTCAGGCACCGCATGCCTGCGCCATGGACCTGGGCTACGGTGGTGGCGTCCCACAAGGCGTAGTTGGCCACCACGGCCACACACTGAAGCGCAAGGGCTTTTTCAAGCCAACCCTCCCACAGCGTGTCGACTAGCAGGCCTCGCGGCAGTTCGGGGGCGGTTTGTTGCGCAGCGGCTAGCGCATCGGGTTTGAACGAGGTCAATAGCGGTGGCACCTCGGTCCCTTGCCAAAGCTGTGCCGCCAAGCGGGCCACAACTTCGCCTGTAGACGCTTCGGTGCCAGGGGTGGGCTTGATCTCGATGTTGAGGAGGTAACGGTTGGCCAGGCAAAAACGGGCCAGCGCTTCGAGGGTGGGCAAAGGCTCACCTGCGTAAGCACGGGAATGCCAGCCGCCCGCATCCAGTTGCGACAGCGCCTGCCAAGCAAGATCGCTGCCGATGCCGTTGCCGTTGGTGGTGCGCTCCAGGCTGGCGTCGTGCATCAAGAACACCACACCGTCGGCGCTGAGTTTGGCGTCGCATTCAAACATGCGGTAGCCGTGCGCAGCACCCAGCCTAAAGGCGGCCAGGGTGTTTTCGGGGGCGAGTTTGCCAGCGCCCCGGTGGGCGATCCAGCGCGGGTAGGGCCAGGGGGTCATGGTGCTGATGGGGCGATGCGTTTTTGGGTTTGCGCGTCAAACCAGTGCACGCGGTCGGCGCGGGGGGTGGCGTGAAAGGTGCTGCCCGGTTGAGGCGGCGAGATCGACTCGTCCAGCCGCAATGTGAGGATTTCTTGCCCTAAGCGGGCGTGCACCAAGCGCTCGGCGCCCAGCAGTTCCACGGTGTCGGCGTTCAAGGCCCAGCTGTTCGGGCTGGGTGAGGGCGAGATGTCGAGGTGCTCAGGGCGGATGCCCATGATCTGGCCGGTGGGTGTGCCTGGCGCGCTTTTGAGCAGGTTCATGGGCGGTGAGCCGATGAAGCTGGCCACAAAGGTGCTGGCCGGGCGGTTGTAGACCTCTTCGGGCGTGCCGAACTGCTCCATGTGGCCGCCGTTCATCACGATCATGCGCTGGGCCAGGGTCATGGCTTCGACTTGGTCGTGCGTGACAAACAGGCTGGTGATGCCCAGCTCGCGGTGCAACTTTTGAATCTCCAGCCGGGTCTGGGCCCGCAGCTTGGCGTCCAGATTCGACAGCGGCTCGTCAAACAAGAACACTTGCGGCTGGCGCACGATGGCGCGGCCCATGGCCACGCGCTGGCGCTGGCCGCCCGACAGCTCGCGGGGCTTGCGTTGCAGCAGGTGCGAAAGTTCCAGAATGCCCGCAGCCTTGTCTACCCGCGCTTTGATCTCTTCGGTCGGGCGCTTGGCGATCTTCAGGCCATAGGCCATGTTGTCGAACACGCTCATGTGCGGGTACAGCGCGTAGTTTTGGAACACCATGGCGATGTCGCGCTCGGCCGGTTCCAGGTCGTTCACCACGCGGTCGCCAATCGAGATGGTGCCGCCCGAGATGTCTTCCAGGCCCGCCACCATGCGCAGCAAGGTGGACTTGCCGCAGCCCGATGGCCCGACGATGACGACAAATTCGCCATCGGCAATGCTCGCGCTCAGGTCGTGGATGACGGTGTTGCCCTTGGCACCAGTGCCGTAGGTTTTGAGGAGGTGAGAGAGGGTAATTGCAGCCATAAATCTTTGGTCAGACGGGGACAGAGCAACGCTTCAAATGGGTCTGTCCCCGGTGTCATTATTTTTCCGTATCAACCAGTCCTTTGACGAACCATTTTTGCATCAGCACCACGACCAGCGCGGGGGGCAGCATGGCCAAAATGGCGGCCGCCATGACCACGTTCCATTCGGTCCAGGATTCGCCTGAAATCAATCGCTTGATGCCCAGCACGACGGGGTACATGTCTTCGTTGGTGGTGACCAGCAGGGGCCAGAGGTATTGGTTCCAGCCATAGATGAACTGGATCACAAACAAGGCCGCGATGTTGGTGGCCGAAAGGGGCAGTAGCACGTCCTTGAAAAATCGCATCGGCCCGGCCCCGTCCATGCGGGCGGCTTCCACCAGCTCGTCGGGAATGGTCAGGAAAAACTGCCGGAACAAAAACGTGGCCGTGGCCGAGGCGATCAGCGGCACCGTGAGGCCCGCAAAACTGTTGAGCAGGCCCAGCCCTGCCACCACTTCGTAGGTGGGGCTGATGCGCACCTCTACGGGCAGCATCAGGGTGACAAAAATCATCCAGAACACCAGGTTGCGCAGCGGAAAGCGGAAATACACGATGGCAAAGGCCGACAGCAGGGAGATGGCGATCTTGCCAATGGCGATGCCCAAGGCGCTGATCAAGCTGACTTGCATCATGGGCCACATGGCCGGCAAGGGGCTGCCTTGTGAGTTGGTGCCGCCAAACAGGGTCAGGCGGTAGGTCTCCCAAAAATGGCTGCCCGGCACCATCGACATGGGCACGCTTTGGTTGATTTGCTGGGCGGTCTGCGTCGAGCCGACCAAGGTCAGGTACAGCGGAAAGGCCACGATGGCCACACCGATGAGCAAGATGACATGCCGCAGGATTTGCAGGCCGGGGCGACGTTCGATCATGCGTGGCCTCCCATGGAAACGGTTCGGTGCAACATCAGTACTGCACTTTCTTTTCAACAAACTTGAACTGCAAGACCGTGAGCGAGACCACGATCACCATCAGCACCACCGATTGCGCGGCCGAGCTGCCCATGTCCAGAGCCTTGAAGCCGTCGTAATACACCTTGTAGACCAGGATGGCGGTGTCTTTGCCGGGGCCGCCGTGGGTGGTGGCGTCCACGATGGCGAAGGTGTCAAAGAAGGCGTAAACGATGTTGATCACCAGCAAAAAGAAGGTGGTGGGCGAGAGCAGTGGGAACACGATGGTCCAAAAGCGCCGCCAGGGGCTGGCCCCGTCGATGGCGGCCGCCTCGATCAGCGACTTGGGGATGGACTGCAGGCCCGCCAGAAAAAACAGGAAGTTGTAGGAAATCTGCTTCCAGACGGCGGCCATCACGATCAGCGCCATGGCGTGGTTGGGGTTGAGCAGGTGGTTCCATTCGATGCCCATGGCCCGAAGTGCGTAACCCACCACCCCCATGGGCGAGGCAAACATGAACAGCCACAACACGCCCGCAACCACCGGGGCTACGGCGTAAGGCCAGATCAGCAGGGTTTTGTACAGGCCCGCGCCGCGCCCGACCCGGTCGGCCATCACGGCCAAGAGCAGCGACACCGACAGGCCAGTGACTGCCACCAAAAGTGAAAACACGGCGGTGGTTTTGAAAGAGTCCAGGTAGCCGCTGTCGTTCCAGAGGCGAGAAAAGTTCTCCAAGCCCACAAATTCACGCGATGCGCCAAAGGCGTCTTCTTGCAGCACACTTTGGTACAACGCCTGCCCGGCAGGCCAAAAAAAGAACACCAGCACGATGCTCAGTTGGGGCGCGATCAGCAGCCAGGGCAGCCAGCGGGATTTGAAGCGGACGCGTTTTTCCATAAATTCTTTGAAGTATTCGAGCTTGAAGTTTCAGCCCAAAATGCGCAAAAGCAGAGGCACAGCCTCTGCTTTTTGAGTGAAAACCACCCCCTAGAGGGCAGTTTAAGCATCATTTATTGGCTTTTTCGAAGCGCTCAAGTTGCTCGTTGCCGCGCTTGATGGCCATGTCCAAGGCTTCCTTGGTGCCCTTTTTGCCACTCCACACGCCTTCGAGTTCCTCGTCAATGATGGTGCGAATTTGTACGAAATTGCCCAAGCGAACGCCGCGTGACTTGTCGGTGGTCTTGCGGATCATCTGCGTCACGGACACGTCAGTGCCGGGGTTCTTTTTATAGAAGCCGGACTTTTCAGTCAACTCGAACGAAGCCTTGGTGACCGGCAAGTAACCGGTGCGCTGGTGGCTGGCTGCGGCCACGTTGTCCTTGGACAGGTGGGCAAAGAACTGCGCCACGCCTTTGTATTCAGGGGCTTTTTTGCCGCTCATGACCCACAGGCTCGCGCCGCCAATCACAGTGTTTTGGGGCGCACCGTTCACATCGGGGTAGTAGGGCAGGGTGCCGATGCCGTAGCCGAATTTGCCGTTGCGAACCACGCTGCCATACAGGGCCGAAGAGCCGGTGGCCATGGCGCATTCGCCGGAGACAAAGGTGGCATCAGCCGCATTACCACGGCCCTTGTAGACAAACAGGCCCTGCTTGGCCATGTTGGCCAGGTTGTCAATGTGGCGCACATGCAGCGGAGTATTGAAACTCAATCGTGCGTCCATGCCACGCATGCCGTTGCCCTTGGTGGCGAACTCGGTGTTGTGCCAAGCCGAGAAGCTTTCCAACTGTGTCCAGCTGATCCAGCTGGTGGTGAAGGGGCACTTGTGGCCGCTGGCTTTGAGCTTGGCGGCGGCCAAGGCCACCTCAGGCCAAGTGGTTGGGGGTTTCTCTGCGTCCAGACCTGCGGCCTTGAAAGCGTCCTTGTTGTAGTGGAAGACGGGCGTGGAGCTGTTGAAGGGGAAGCTCAGCATCTGGCCGTTGGGGGCGGTGTAGTAACCGGCCACGGCAGGCACATAGGCATTTTGGTCGAACTTGAGGCCTGCGTCAGTCATGACTTTGCCAACGGGCACGATGGCACCCTTGCTGGCCATCATGGTGGCAGTGCCCACTTCAAACACTTGCAGGATGTGGGGTGCGTTGCCGGCCCGATAAGCTGCAATGGCGGCCGTCATGGACTCGTCGTAGTTGCCCTTGAAGGTGGGCACGATTTTGTAGTCCTTTTGGCTGGCGTTGAAGTCCTTGGCCAGGTCGTTGACCCATTCGCCCAAGGCGCCACCCATGGAATGCCACCACTGAATTTCGGTTTGGGCTTGGGCGGACAGGCTGGCCAAGCCCAGAGTCAGGGCGGAGAGGGTGAGTTTGAGTTTGAGTTTCATGTGGGTTCCTGGAAAGAGCTTGAACATGCAAAAAGACCTGTTTAGAGGGCATTCTGACAAGATCACTGTGCTTTTAGAAAATGACAACTCTATTAAGTATGGATGAAATAAAAGTGACAATCCGGATTTTCCATGAGCCCAGACCCCCAAGTGACAGGTGCCCCCACCCCCGGCGCGTGTTTGTTGCACTGCGGTAACATTCACCCTCAGCCGGTTTGACATTGGTTTCGGGTCTGGCTGACAGCGTCTTGAGTGACGCCTTTGACTGAGCCTAGCCCCATGAATGCACCCTTTACGCTCCAACATTTGATGCAAGCCGACGCCGAAGCGCCGCGTTTGCGTGAAATCCCCTACAACTACACCAGCTTTTCAGACCGCGAAATCGTGCTGCGTTTGCTGGGTGAGTCAGCTTGGGACCTGCTGAACCAGCTGCGCGAGGAGCGCCGCACGGGCCGCTCTGCCCGCATGCTGTATGAAGTGCTGGGTGACATCTGGGTGGTGGAGCGCAATCCTTATCTGCAAGACGACCTGTTGGACAACCCGGCCCGCCGCAAACTGCTGGTCGAGGCCCTGCAGCACCGCCTGGGCGAGGTGCAAAAGCGCCGCACCCCGAGTGTGGATGCTGCCCGCGACGCCTTGGTTGGCCAATTGCTGGCCATGGCCGCCCAGGCCGTGACGCAGTTCAGCGAGCGTTTCACCCGCATGGCCAAGCTGCGCAGCCAGGTGCAAAAGACCTTGGGCCGCCTGACAGCCAAGGACAACATCAAGTTTGACGGCCTCTCGCGCGTGAGCCATGTGACCGACGCCACCGACTGGCGCGTGGAATACCCCTTTGTGGTGCTGACCCCTGACTCTGAAGTCGAAATGGCAGGACTGGTCAAAGGCTGTATCGATCTGGGCCTGACCATCGTCCCACGCGGCGGCGGCACGGGTTACACCGGTGGCGCGATCCCGCTGACCTGGAAGAGCGCGGTCATCAACACCGAAAAGCTCGAAGCCATGACCGAGGTCGAGATGGTCGACCTGCCGGGCATTGCCCATCAAATTCCAACCATTTACACCGAAGCCGGTGTGGTGACCCAACGTGTGGCCGATGCTGCCGAGCGTGGGGGCTTTGTGTTCGCGGTGGACCCGACATCGGCCGAGGCCAGCTGCGTGGGCGGCAACATCGCCATGAACGCGGGTGGCAAAAAGGCGGTTTTGTGGGGCACGGCGCTCGACAACCTGGCCAGCTGGCGCATGGTCACGCCCGACGCCGAATGGCTGGATGTGGTGCGCATGGACCACAACATGGGCAAGATCCACGATGCCGAGGTCGCCACCTTTGAGTTGCGTTACTTCAAAGCCGACGGCAAAACCCCGATCCGCACCGAAACCCTGGTGATCCCGGGCAAAACTTTCCGCAAGGAAGGCTTGGGCAAGGACGTGACCGACAAGTTCCTCTCCGGCCTGCCTGGCGTGCAAAAAGAAGGCTGCGATGGCCTGATCACCAGCGCCCGTTGGGTCGTGCACCGCATGCCCACCCACACCCGCACCGTGTGCATGGAGTTCTTTGGCCACGCCCGCGAGGCCGTGCCCAGCATCGTCGAAATCAAAGACTTCATGTTTGCCGAGCAAAAGCGCACCGGCACCGTGATGGCCGGTCTGGAGCACTTGGACGACCGCTATTTGCGGGCGGTGGGTTATTCCACCAAGTCCAAGCGCGGCGGCTTTCCCAAAATGGTGCTGATCGGTGACATTGCCGGAGACAACGCCGACGACGTGGCCAAGGCGACCAGCGAGATCGTGCGCATCGCCAACTCACGCAGCGGCGAGGGCTTCATTGCCATCAGCCCCGAAGCACGCAAAAAGTTCTGGCATGACCGCAAAAAGACGGCCGCCATCTCGCGCCACACCAACGCCTTCAAGGTCAACGAAGACGTGGTCATTCCGTTGCCGCGCATGGCCGAATACACCGATGGCATCGAGCGCATCAACATTGAGCTGAGCCTGCGCAACAAGCTGCAGTTTTGCCGTGAGTTGGAAGATTTTCTGGAAAAGGGCAACCTGCCCTTGGGCAAGCAAGACGACGCCAGCGACATTCCTTCGGCCGAGTTGCTGGAAGACCGAGTGGCGCAAGCCCTGGCGGTGGTGCGCGAGGTGCGTGCGCAATGGCAAGGCTGGTTGACCGATGTCGACACGCTGTTCCCTCAGCTGCAAGAGCACAGCCTGCGCGCCAGCTGGAAGACACAAATCCGCCCGGCTTTCCAGAACATCTTCTCGGGCTCAGCCTTTTTGCCGATCCTGACCGAAGTCACAGCCATTCACCAGCGCGTGCTCAAAGGCCGCGTGTGGGTGGCGCTGCACATGCACGCCGGTGACGGCAATGTGCACACCAACATCCCTGTGAACAGTGACAACTACGAGATGCTGCAAACCGCGCACGAGGCGGTGGCCCGCATCATGGTGCTGGCCCGCAGCCTGGACGGTGTGATCTCGGGCGAGCACGGCATTGGCATCACCAAGCTGGAGTTTTTGACCGACGACGAGCTGGCCAACTTCACCGCCTACAAAGCGAAAGTGGACCCCGAAGGGCGCTTCAACAAAGGCAAGCTGCTGCGCGGTGCGGCCCTCACGGGACTGGGCGACGATGTGCACGCCGCTGACCTGACACACGCCTACACCCCCAGCTTTGGCCTGATGGGCCATGAGTCGCTGATCATGCAGCAGTCCGACATTGGCGAGATTGCCGCCAGCGTGAAAGACTGCTTGCGCTGTGGCAAATGCAAGCCCGTGTGCGCCACACATGTGCCGCGTGCCAATTTGCTCTACAGCCCACGCAACAAGATTTTGGCGACCTCTTTGCTGGTCGAGGCTTTCCTCTACGAAGAACAAACCCGCCGGGGCATCTCCATCAAGCATTGGCAAGAGTTTGAAGACGTGGCCGACCATTGCACCGTGTGCCACAAATGCCTGACCCCTTGCCCGGTGAACATCGACTTTGGCGATGTGTCCATGAACATGCGCAATTTGCTGCGCAAGATGGGGCAGAAAAGTTTCCGTCCCGGCAACGCAGCGGCCATGTTCATGCTCAATGCCACCAACCCCGAGACCATCAAGCTCGCGCGTGCCGCCATGGTGGGCGTGGGCATGAAGGCGCAGCGCTTTGTGGCCGGTTTGCTCAAGGGCGTGGCCCGCAAGCAGACCAGCGCACCGCCTGCATCGGTGGGCACTGCGCCGATCAAAGAGCAGGTGATCCACTTCATCAACAAGAAGATGCCGGGCAACCTGCCCAAGAAAACTGCGCGGGCTTTGCTCGACATCGAAGACAACGACTACGTGCCCATCATCCGCAACCCGAAGGCCACCACTTCTGAATCTGAAGCGGTGTTTTACTTCCCCGGTTGCGGCTCGGAGCGCCTGTTCAGCCAAGTGGGCTTGGCCACCCAGGCCATGCTCTGGCATGTGGGCGTGCAGACCGTGTTGCCACCGGGTTACCTGTGCTGCGGTTACCCGCAAAAGGGCTCGGGCCAGTTTGACAAGGCCGAAAAAATCATCACCGACAACCGCGTGCTGTTCCACCGCGTGGCCAACACGCTCAACTACCTGGACATCAAGACTGTGGTGGTGAGCTGCGGCACTTGCTACGACCAGTTGCAGGGCTACCAGTTCGACAAGATCTTTCCCGGCTGCCGCATCATCGACATCCACGAGTTCCTGCTCGAAAAAGGCATGAAGCTCGATGCGGGCGGGGCCTATCTGTACCACGACCCTTGCCACAGCCCCATGAAGCAGCAAGAGCCCATGAAGACAGTGAAGGCCTTGATGGGAGACAACGTGCTGGAAAGCAAACGCTGCTGCGGCGAATCGGGCACGCTGGGCGTGACGCGCCCGGACATCTCGACCCAGGTGCGCTTTCGCAAGGAAGAAGAGCTGCTCAAAGGCGAAGCCGCCTTGCGCAGCAGCGGTGCACTGGCCCCTCAGGCCAACGTGAAAATCCTGACCAGCTGCCCCAGCTGCCTGCAAGGCTTGTCGCGCTTTGGCGACGACATGAAAAACGGCCTTCTCGAAGCCGACTACATTGTGGTTGAGATGGCCAAGCACATCCTTGGCGAAGAATGGATGCCCGAATACGTGAGTGCCGCCAATGCAGGCGGCATTGAGCGCGTGCTGGTGTAAGGCCAACACGCAACCCGACAGCAAAATTTCGAAAGCAAAAGATGGCCGGATTGAAAAAAGACATGCCCCACCCCGAGTCGCTGACCCTGCACGGTCAGACCCGGGTGCTGGAGATCGGGTTTTCCGACGGGGCGCAGTTCCGCATCCCGTTTGAGCTGATGCGCGTGTACTCGCCCTCGGCCGAGGTGCAAGGCCATGGCCCCGGCCAGGAAGTGCTGCAAACCGGCAAGCGCGAGGTCGGCATTGCCGAGATCGAGCCTGTGGGCAATTACGCCGTGAAACCCACCTTCACCGATGGGCACGAGTCGGGCCTGTTCACTTGGGAATACCTGTACTTTCTGGGCGATCAGGAAGCGGCGCTCTGGAAACAATACGAAGACCGCCTGCAAGCGGCGGGCATGAGCCGTGATGCGCCCATGATCGAAGCCTCGGCGGGCGGCAGCTGCGGTCACAAGCATTGAGGAAGTCGGCATGAGCAGCACCCACTTCGGTTTCAAAACCGTCGACGAAAAAGAAAAGGCCAAACACGTCCGTGGCGTGTTTGACTCGGTGGCGTCCAAATACGACGTCATGAACGACCTGATGTCCATGGGCCTGCACCGCGTGTGGAAGGCTTACACCGTGCAGGTGGCCAACCTCAAAGAAGGCGACCAGGTGCTGGACATCGCTGGCGGCACGGGTGACCTGTCGATGGCTTTTGCCAAAAAAGTGGGGGCCACGGGCCGTGTGGTCCACACCGACATCAACGAAGCCATGCTGTCTACGGGCCGCGACCGCCTGCTGGACCACGGTTTGGCGCTGCCCACTTTGGTGTGTGATGCCGAGAAGTTGCCCTTCCCTGACAAACACTTCAACGTGGTCAGCGTGGCGTTTGGTTTGCGCAATATGACCCACAAGGACGTGGCGCTCAAGGAAATGTGCCGCGTGCTCAAGCCGGGCGGGAAATTGTTGGTTTTGGAGTTTTCAAAAGTGGCCAAGCCGCTTGAAAAAGCCTATGACTGGTACAGCTTCAAGATCTTGCCCAACCTCGGCAAGTTGGTGGCGGGTGACGCCGATAGTTACCGTTATTTGGCCGAATCCATCCGCATGCACCCGGGGCAGGAAGAGCTGAAAACCCTTATGAAAAATGCCGGATTTGGCCATGTGGATTTTCACAATTTGTCGGCCGGGGTGGTAGCCTTGCACATGGGCATTAAATGTTGATGCCTGCAAACCTCGTTTTGATTTGAGTTGGAGACACCATGAACAAGTTGATGACATTGATGCTCGCAGGCGTATTGGCCTTGGGCAGCCTCAATGCCGAGGCCGCTCGCCGCATGGGCGGTGGCAAATCCATTGGCCAGCAATCGAATCAGGTGACCAAGCGCGATGCTGCGCCGCAAACACCGGCCGCACCCGCTCAAAACGCTGCGCCCACCAACGCAGCCAAGCCTGCAGCTGCGCCGGCCGCAGCGGCACCCAAGAAGCCTTGGGGTGCCATGTTGGGTGGCCTGGCCGCAGGTCTCGGTCTGGCCTGGTTGGCCCATTCCTTGGGCATGGGTGAGGCCTTTGGCAACATTTTGATGGCCTTGTTGATTGGCGCTGCCGTGATCGCCGTCATCGGCATGATCATGCGGTCCCGCCGTGGAGGCGCGGCGCAGACAGGTGGTTTGGCTTATCAGGGCGCAGGTGCTTCTGCAAACAATCCCGCTTCTCTTAAAGAGTACAGCCCGAACAACGTTGGCAATGACGCCTCGGCCCGCCCTTGGGAAGCCCAAAACACCCGTTTTGACGGCGCTGCTGCCTCGCAAACGACGGGTTCCATGATCGGTTCGGGCATCGGTTCAAACCTGAGTGGCCCACAGACTTGGGGCATTCCTGCAGGCTTTGATGTGGACAATTTTGTCGCAGCAGCCAAACGCAACTTCGTGACCTTGCAGGACGCATGGGACCGTTCAGACATCAGCGCTTTGCGCTCCATGATGACTGACGGCATGGTGGTGGAGATTCGCAATCAGTTGGCCGAGCGTGAAGCACAGTTTCCTGGTCAGCCCAACAAGACCGAAGTCGTCATGCTGGAGGCCCAGCTTTTGGGTATTGAAGAGCAGGCCGATGCCTATTTGGCCAGCGTCGAGTTCAACGGCATGATTCGCGAAGACGCTGCTTCTGGCCCGAGCCCATTCCGCGAAGTCTGGAACATGACCAAATCCAAGCAAGGTGGCGGTTGGCTGGTGGCGGGCGTACAAGCTTTGCAATAAAGTCTGGCACATAAAGCCCTGATGCTTTGGGGCCTGTACTTTCGTGAATAATCGGGGACTATGGCAACACAGTCCCCTTTTTCATGGGCCGCTCAGGCGCTCCCCGACCTGGCCGCTCAATTGGCCAAGCAGTTCAACACCTCCTTTCACCCCCCCGCCTGGGTGTTCGATGAGACGGTCAACCGCTTGGTGTTGTTTCTCAACCATGTGTTGATGAGCGAGCCCGAAGCCATGGCCCGCCTGGCCCGCCAAAAAGGCCAGCGCATCGAGCTGGTCTGGGATCGCATGCAACTGCAACTCACCCCCACCCCCGCAGGTCTTTTGGAGCGCGGCCGCTTTGAGGGCTTTGACCTTCGCCTCACGGTGACCGAAGAGTCGCCTGTATCCCTGGCTTCAGCTTTGGCACGGGGAGACAAACCCAAAGTGCGCATTGAAGGCGATGTGCAGCTGGCCGCCGAGATCAATTGGCTGATCGACCATGTGCGTTGGGATGCCGAAGAGGACTTGGCCCGCCTGATCGGTGACGCCTCGGCCCACACGCTGGCGCAAGCCGCCCGCCAGGCCATGGCTGCTTTGCGCAGTTTTGTTGCACAGCGCCCTGGCACCGGACTTCGCACGGGCAGCGCAGCATGATGCGCTGGGGCCGTTTCGGACGCGGTGCATTCATCGTCTTCATCGTCCTGCGCTACGGCCTGGACGAGTTGGTGTTGTCGAGCTTTCAAAAGCCCTGGATTCGTCTGCTGGCCCGCGTACTGTCGGTAGGGCGTGATTTGCGTTCTCCCCGGGCGGTGCGCCTGCGCGAAGCGCTGGAGCGGCTGGGCCCGATTTTTGTGAAGTTTGGCCAAGTTCTGTCCACCCGCCGTGACTTGTTGGCCCCCGACATCGCCGAAGAACTGGCCAAGCTCCAAGACCGCGTACCGCCTTTCAGCTCCACCATTGCGGTGGCGTCGATCGAGCGGGCTTTCAACCGCAAAGTCGACGATATCTTTGAAACCTTTGAGCGTGAGCCCGTGGCCAGCGCCTCGATCGCGCAGGTGCACTTTGGCACTTTGCGCGGCAAATCGGGCGAAGTGCGCGAAGTGGCGGTGAAGGTCTTGCGCCCGGGCATGCTGCCCGTCATCGACAAAGACCTGAGCCTGATGCGCATGATGGCCGGCTGGGTGGAGAATCTGAGTGCAGACGGCAAACGCCTCAAACCTCGCGAAGTGGTGGCCGAGTTCGACAAATACCTGCACGACGAACTGGACCTGGTGCGCGAAGCGGCCAACGCCGCACAGCTGCGCCGCAACATGCAAGGCCTCGATTTGGTGCTGATCCCCGAGATGATCTGGGATTTTTGCCATCCCGAGGTCATCGTCATGGAGCGCATGCACGGTGTGCCTATCAGCCAAGTGGACCGCCTGCGTGAAGCGGGTGTGGACATTCCCAAGTTGGCACGCGATGGCGTGACGCTGTTTTTTACCCAGGTGTTCCGTGATGGCTTTTTCCACGCCGACATGCACCCCGGAAACATCCAGGTCAGCCTGGCCCCCGAGACATTTGGCCGCTACATTTCGCTGGACTTCGGCATCGTCGGCACACTCACCGAGTACGACAAAGAGTACTTGGCGCAAAACTTCACGGCGTTTTTCCGCCGCGACTACAAGCGCGTGGCCGAACTGCACATCGAGTCGGGCTGGGTGCCGCCCGAGACCCGGGTGGATGAGCTGGAGTCGGCTATTCGCGCTGTTTGCGAGCCTTACTTTGACCGACCGCTCAAGGAAATTTCGCTGGGCATGGTGCTCATGCGCTTGTTCCAGACCTCGCGCCGTTTTCAGGTCGAGATCCAGCCCCAGTTGGTGTTGCTGCAAAAAACCTTGCTCAACATCGAAGGCCTAGGTCGTGATCTGGACCCGGAGTTGGACCTGTGGAGCACGGCCAAGCCTTTCCTCGAAACGTGGATGCTCGACCAGATTGGGCCCAAAAAGCTGTGGGAAGAGCTCAAGTCCCAGGCGCCGCATTACGCCAAACTGTTGCCGCAGTTGCCGCGACTCTTGCACGAATACCTGCAAAAACCACGTCAACAAGATGCCCGCCAGCTGGAGCAATTGTTGGCTGAGCAAAGGCGCACCAACAGCTTGCTGCAAATTCTGCTGTACCTCGGAATAGGGTTCATCCTGAGTTTGCTCGCCTTGCAGGTTTGGTCGCACCTGCAGATGTACTGATTTGCCTTTATTTAAAAACATACAGGAGACATTGCTGTGTTGCTGACCCTCGTGATCGCCTACCTGCTGGTGACCATCGCGATTGGCCTGGTCGCTGCCAAACGCGTTAAAAATACCGCCGATTTCGCCATCGCCGGCAGGCATTTGCCATTGGTCATGATCGTGACCACCACCTTTGCCACTTGGTTTGGCTCCGAAACGGTGCTGGGTATTCCGGCCAAGTTTGTCAACAGTGGTCTCAACGGTGTGGTCGAAGACCCCTTTGGCGCGGGCAGTTGCCTGATTCTGGTGGGTTTGTTCTTTGCAGCGCGCCTTTACCGCATGACCTTGCTGACCATCAGCGACTACTTTCGCGAACGCTTTGGCCGCAGCGTCGAGGTGATTTGCTCCATCATCATCATGGTCAGTTACCTGGGGTGGGTCTCGGCGCAGGTCACTGCTTTGGGCCTGGTGTTCAACATCTTGTCTGACGGCGTGGTGAGCCTGCCCGTGGGCATGGTGATTGGCGTGGTCTCCATTTTGGCTTACACCTTGTTTGGCGGCATGTGGTCGGTGGCCATCACCGACTTCATCCAGATGATCATTCTGGTGGTGGGCCTGGCTGTGCTGGCGGTGTTTGCTGGTAACCAGGCCGGCGGGGCGGACAAGGTGCTGGCGCTGGCTGTGAGCCAGGACATGTTCAAGTTCTGGCCCGAGCCGAACTTCAGGGACATTGTTTTCTTTTTTGCCTCGGCCATCACCATCATGCTGGGCTCCATTCCTCAGCAAGATGTGTTTCAGCGCGTCATGTCGGCCAACAGCGAATACGCCGCCACCCGGGGGCCTGTGATTGGCGGAATTTTCTACATTCTGTTTGCCTTCGTGCCCATGTTTTTGGTGGTCAGCGCCCTGATCATCATGCCCGAGCAGGCGGCCAAGCTGATTGCCGAAGATCCACAAAAAGTTTTGCCGACCCTGGTCATGACCCAGATGCCGTTCATCATGCAGGTCTTGTTTTTCGGGGCTTTGCTCTCAGCCATCAAATCTTGTGCATCTGCCACCTTGTTGGCCCCCAGTGTGACATTCACAGAGAACATCTGGCGCCAGTTTTTTCCGCACCAAAGTGACAAGCAAGAACTCAAGGCCATGCGCGTGACCGTGCTGGTGTTCAGCGGATTTGTGCTGGCCTATGCGATTGCCATGCAGGGCACCTCCATTTATGAAATGGTTTCCGGGGCCTATCAGGTCACTCTGGTTGGGGCCTTTGTCCCTCTGGCTTTCGGGCTTTATTGGAAGAAAGCCACCACCCAGGGCGCATTGTTTGCGATTGTTTTGGGCTTGCTGACCTGGCTGCTGTTCATGTTCACGCCAGCCGGTGAGGAGTTTCCGGCCCAATTGGCGGGCGTTTTGGCCAGCTTATGCGGCATGCTGATGGGTTCTCTGGGCCGTCAAGCCATTCGAAACCAGCGTGGCAACCACCACAGTTTGACTGGTTTCTCCTGAGACTTGCTCAAGCTTGGGGCTTGAAGCCACTCCCCCGCCTATAATTAAAAGTTTTGTGTTTCCAACCTGAAAAGAGCCCTCTTCATGCCCATTTACGCCTACAAGTGCGACGCCTGCGGCCATGCTAAGGATGTGCTGCAAAAAATGTCCGACGCACCCTTGACCGACTGCCCAGCCTGCGGTGCCCCCAAATTCAGCAAACAGCTCACAGCCCCGGGTTTCCAGCTCAAGGGTACAGGCTGGTACGCCACCGACTTCAAGGGCGGCGGTGCTACAGGCGCTACAGCCGCCACGTCCACAGCAGCCGATGCGGTGGCATCCACCCCTTCAGACACAAGCAGTGCCAGCACAGGGACGTCCGAATCCACGCCGTCTTCTGCAGGTGGCTGTGCGCCCTCGTGCGCTTGCCACTGATTTGTCCACTTTGATCGCCCCTTCATGAAACACCGCAGCTTTAAACAGTACTTCATTACCGGCTTGCTGGTGTGGCTGCCCATGGGCATCACTGTGTGGGTACTCATGTGGTTGGTGGGTTTGCTTGACGCCATTTTTCTGGCAGTTCTGCACGCGGCCGACACCTTGATTCCGGGTGTTCATGTCAGCGCCGAATACCTGCGCGGTGTACCCGGTTTGGGTGTCGCCATTGTGGCGGTGGTCATTTTTGCCAC
The DNA here is from genome assembly GCA_002256145.1 of Comamonadaceae bacterium PBBC1. Classification (GTDB taxonomy): domain Bacteria; phylum Pseudomonadota; class Gammaproteobacteria; order Burkholderiales; family Burkholderiaceae_C; genus Limnohabitans_A. Next base: position 97,468 of record NKIP01000009.1, on the reverse strand, counting down.
AGGCGTTTTTGTGGCCAACATGTTTGGCCAATGGTGGCTGCGCAAATGGCACGGACTGATGAACCGCATTCCGGTGGTGCGCACCATCTACACCAGTGTCAAACAGGTTGCTGACACTTTGTTTTCTGGCAGTGGCAACGCGTTTTCCAAAGCCTTGCTGGTGCAATACCCGCGCCAAGGCTCCTGGACGATTGCGTTTTTGACCGGCTCCCCAGGGGGCGAAGTGGCGCGTCATTTCGATCAGCCTTTTGTTAGCGTTTACGTGCCCACCACCCCCAACCCCACTTCGGGTTTCTTTTTGATGATGCCCAAGGCCGACGTGATTGAGCTCGACATGACAGTCGATGATGCCTTGAAATACATCATTTCCATGGGGGTTGTGGTGCCTGGTGGCCCCGAACAACTGCAGCAAGCGGCAGCTTCTGCTGTAGCTCAATAAACCTTGTACGCCCAGCGAACGACTCGCCAGGCGTTTTTCGAATTTAGAAAGTAAAACAACATGTCCATGCGTTCCCATTACTGTGGTCTGGTGACCGAAGCCTTGTCGGGCGAAGCCGTGAGTTTGTGCGGCTGGGTCAACCGTCGCCGTGACCACGGCGGCGTGATATTCATTGACTTGCGCGACCGCGAAGGTTACGTGCAAGTGGTGTGCGATCCGGACCGTCCCGAGATGTTCAAAGTGGCCGAAGACGTGCGCAACGAGTTTTGTGTGCAGATCAAAGGCGTGGTGCGTGCCCGTCCTGATGGCACGAGCAATGACAACATGAAGAGCGGCAAAATCGAAGTGCTGTGCCACGAACTGATCGTGCTCAACGCCTCCGTCACGCCCCCTTTCCAGATCGACGAAGAAAACCTGTCCGAGACGACCCGCCTCACGCACCGCGTTCTGGACCTGCGCCGTCCGTACATGCAAAACAACCTGATGCTGCGCTACAAAGTGGCGATGGAAGTGCGCAAGTACCTCGACGAAAATGGTTTTGTGGACATCGAAACCCCCATGCTGACCAAGAGCACGCCCGAAGGTGCGCGCGACTATTTGGTGCCCAGCCGTGTGCACGATGGCCAGTTCTTTGCGTTGCCCCAGTCGCCTCAGCTGTTCAAGCAGTTGCTCATGGTGGCGGGCTACGACCGTTACTACCAAATCACCAAGTGCTTCCGCGACGAAGACTTGCGCGCTGACCGCCAGCCCGAATTCACCCAGATCGATATCGAAACCTCGTTCCTGACCGAAGAAGAAATCCGCGACATGTTCCAGGGCATGATCAAACGCGTGTTCCTCAAAACCATTGGCGTTGACCTGGGCGAGTTCCCGGTCATGACCTACCAAGACGCGATGCACATTTACGGCTCCGACAAGCCGGATCTGCGCGTGAAGCTGCAGTTCACCGAAGTGACCGACGTCATGGGCGATGTGGATTTCAAGGTCTTCTCGGGCGCAGCCAATATGAAGGGTGGTCGCGTGGTCGCCCTGCGCGTGCCCAATGGTTCCGTCGAAGGCGGCGGCATCAGCCGTGGCGAAATCGACGCCTACACCGAGTTCGTCAAGATCTACGGTGCCAAGGGCCTGGCCTACATCCGCGTCAACGACCTGTCCAAGGGCCGCGAAGGTCTGCAGTCGCCCATCGTCAAGAACATCCACGACACAGCGCTCAATGCCGTGCTGGAGCGTTCGGGTGCCCAGAACGGCGACCTGATTTTCTTTGGCGCTGACAAAGAAAAAATCGTCAATGACGCCATCGGTGCCCTGCGCATCAAGATCGGCCACAGCGCCTTTGGCAAAGCCAATGGTCTGTTTGAAGACCGCTGGGCCCCGATGTGGGTGGTGGACTTCCCGATGTTCGAGTACGACGACGAGAACCAGCGTTACACCGCTGTGCACCACCCCTTCACCGCGCCCAAAGACGGTCACGAAGACTGGATGGTCACCGCCCCCGAGAAGTGCATTTCCAAGGGCTACGACATGGTCTTGAACGGCTGGGAAATGGGTGGCGGCTCAGTCCGTATCCACCGCGCCGACGTGCAGCAAAAAGTGTTTGATGCTTTGAAGATCACGCCCGAAGAAGCGCAGCTCAAGTTCGGCTTCCTGCTCGACGCGCTGCAATACGGCGCGCCTCCGCACGGTGGCCTGGCTTTCGGTTTGGACCGCATCGTCACGCTCATGACCGGTGCTGAATCCATCCGCGACGTGATCGCCTTCCCCAAGACCCAACGTGCTCAGTGTTTGCTGACCCAGGCCCCAAGCCCGGTCGACGAGAAACAGTTGCGTGAACTGCACATTCGCTTGCGTAACTTGGATGCCGTCAAGTCTGCTTGATGACTTGATCAGTGCCACATCTTCATTGATGCGGTTTTGAAAAAAACGCCACAGATGTGGCGTTTTTTTTTGCAAGTTCATGGGGTGAAAGTGGTTTTGGCACCGACCCAGAAAAAAGGCTTCAAAACCGAAGTCTTGAAGCCTTTGACATCTGTATCCCAGTGTTGACTGGTTCAGAAGTTACGCAGCAGAATGTCTGCCACAAGGGAAGGGAAGGGCTTAGTAGCCGCCGCGACCGCCGCCACCGTAACCACCGCCACCGGAACGATCGCCACCACCGCCGTAGCCGCCACCACCGGAGCGATCGCCGCCACCGCCGTAGCCGCCGCCACCGGAACGGCCACCGCCGCCGTAGCCGCCACCGCCGGAGCGGTCACCGCCACCGCCGTAACCGCCACCACCACCGAAACCACCGGTACGTGGAGGACGTGCCTCCATCGGACGGGCTTCGTTCACGGTGATGCTGCGGCCACCCAAGGATTGACCGTTCATGCCAGCGATAGCAGCTTGTGCTTCGGCATCGCTGCCCATTTCGACAAAGCCGAAACCTTTGGAACGACCTGTGTCGCGTTCCATCATGACTTTGGCGCTGGTGATGGCACCGAATTCGCCGAAGGCCTGTTGCAGGTCTTCGTCGCGAACGGTGTACGGCAAGTTGCCGACGTAAAGTTTATTGCCCATGGGGACTCCTCAGAAATACATAAAACAAAGCGATGGGGTCCCGAAAGCACAACAAACTGAGAACTGCCGCCGTAGCGCGCGAAACTGACCGATCACCTGACTTGTGCCGTTTTTTATGACGTACACGCATGCATTATGGGGCATAGCGTGGAAAAGAGGTTAATAACTTCACTTGATGTGCATTTGATCTCGTTGATCGAAGGTGTTTCCACGTCATTGGAGTCAGTTCAAAAGGTTTATTCGAGCATGCGCCACGTTGTGTGGCTTGGATAACGCAAGTAGGCCTTGGCTATCGCGGTCATTGAAAAAATCGCTGATTCAGTCGCCACGGCATGCGTAAACTGAAATCTCGGATGTGAAAGTTTTTTCTTTCCGCAGCGGTTTCCACAAGACCGTGTTTGCAAACACCGAACCTCGAAATACCCACCACGAAGGATGCACCATGAACCCCACTTCCACCACCGCAGGCCAATGCCCCGTCATGCATGGTGCGAATACCCATGCCAGTTCCGCCAACGCCGCCAAGGCGTGGTGGCCCAAGGCGTTGAATCTGGACATCTTGCACCAGCATGACACCAAGACTAACCCCATGGGGGCCGATTTCAACTACCGTGAAGAAGTCAAAAAGCTGGATGTGCCTGCGCTCAAAAAAGACCTGACGGCGCTCATGACCGACAGCCAAGACTGGTGGCCTGCCGATTGGGGGCATTACGGCGGTTTGATGATCCGCATGGCCTGGCATGCCGCGGGCACTTACCGCATTGCCGACGGCCGGGGCGGTGCGGGCACGGGTAACCAGCGCTTTGCGCCGCTCAATTCTTGGCCCGACAACGCCAACCTCGACAAGGCGCGTCGCCTGCTCTGGCCGATCAAAAAGAAATACGGCAACCGCATCAGCTGGGCCGACTTGATCGTGCTGGCGGGCAACGTGGCTTATGAATCGATGGGACTCAAGACCTATGGATTTGCTTTTGGCCGCGAAGACATCTGGCACCCCGAACAAGACATTTATTGGGGTTCTGAAAAAGAATGGATGGCTTCGAGTCGTTACGACGGTGACCAGCGCGAAACTTTGGAAAACCCCTTGGCTGCTGTGCAGATGGGTTTGATTTATGTGAATCCCGAAGGTGTCAATGGTCAGCCCGACCCACTGCGCACTGCGCAAGACGTGCGCTTGACCTTTGCCCGCATGGCCATGGACGACGAAGAAACCGTGGCCCTGACCGCAGGCGGGCACACCGTGGGCAAAGCACACGGCAACGGTCAAGCGCAAAATCTGGGCCCCGCCCCAGAAGGTGCCGACCTGAACGAACAGGGCTTGGGCTGGATGAACCACAGCACACGCAGTGTGGGTCGTGACACCGTGACCAGTGGCATCGAAGGTGCCTGGACCACCCACCCCACGCAGTGGGACAACGGCTACTTCCACATGTTGCTCAGTTACGAGTGGGCGCTGACCAAGAGCCCCGCTGGTGCGCACCAGTGGCAGCCCATCGACATCCAGCCAGAAGACATGCCAGTCGATGTGGAAGACCCGTCGATTCGCCTGCAACCCATGATGACCGATGCCGACATGGCCATGAAGATGGACCCAGCCTACCGCGTGATTTCAGAGCGCTTTCACAAAGACCCCGAGTATTTCAACCGGGTTTTTGCCCGCGCCTGGTTCAAGCTGACGCACCGTGATCTGGGCCCCAAAGCCCGTTACATTGGCCCCGAAGTGCCGCAAGAAGACCTGATTTGGCAAGACCCGGTGCCTGTGGGTCAGGTCAACTACGACGTTTCTGCGCTCAAAGCCAAGATCGCGGCCAGTGGCTTGAGCGTGAGCGAGATGGTGACCACTGCCTGGGACAGTGCCCGCACCTTCCGCCACTCCGACAAGCGCGGCGGTGCCAACGGCGCACGCATCCGCATGGCCCCGCAAAAGGACTGGGCAGGCAACGAACCTGCCCGTCTGGCCAAAGTGTTGGGCGTGCTTGAAGGCATTGCCAAGGACAGCGGCGCGAGTGTGGCCGATGTGATTGTGCTGGCGGGCAACGTGGGTGTGGAGCAGGCCATCAAAGCGGCGGGCTTTGACATTCCGGTGCCCTTTCAGCCTGGGCGTGGCGACGCCAGCGAGGCCATGACCGATGCCGAATCGTTTGCGGTGCTCGAACCGATCCACGATGGCTTCCGCAATTGGGTCAAACAGCACTACGCCGTGAGCCCCGAAGAGTTGTTGCTCGACCGAGCCCAACTCATGGGTCTGACCGCGCACCAGATGACGGCGCTGATCGGCGGCATGCGCGTGCTGGGCACCAACCACGGTGGCAGCCAGCACGGCGTGTTCACCGATCGGGTGGGGGTCTTGAGCAATGACTTTTTTGTGGTCTTGACCGACATGGCCTACCAGTGGAAGCCCACGGGCCGCAACTCTTACGACATTTGCGACCGCAAAACAGGCCAAACCAAGTGGACGGCCAGTCGGGTGGACCTGGTGTTCGGCTCCAATTCGGTCCTGCGGGCCTATGCAGAGGTCTATGCCCAAGACGACAACCGCGAGAAGTTGGCGCGTGACTTTGTGACCGCGTGGACCCTGGTGATGAACGCTGATCGTTTTTGAAGACGCCAAACGGTTGGTCTGCATCCAAGAATGTCGGCTGAAATGACTTGCTGGATCGGTTGAGCCGTGCAAAGTGCACAGTTTTCGGTTCAGCGGCATTGCTGGATCGCGGTGGTGTTGATAAATCAGACCCTTGGATGTGTTTGCGTGGTGACGCCTTTGGCTCACATGCAGTGAAATGGGGGTGCTAAAGTTTTTCGGTGCTGGAGTATCACCAGACATTTTTGATCCATCCAAGGAGAATGCCATGTTGAAAGTCGTTTATTGGGGAGCGCTGACGCTTGCTTGTGCATCATTTGTGCAGGCTCAACCCCTGCCAGTGGCTTCGCCCGAGAGTGTCGGCATGTCAACTGAGCGATTGCGCAATATTGACCGCTTTTTAGAGGATGAGATGGCGCGTCAGCGGGTGCCCGGTGCTGTGGTGGCCATTGCCCGACAAGGCAAACTGGTTTATTTCAAAGCGTTTGGACATGCAGACAAGGCCAAGGGTATTTTTGCTACCACCGACACGATTTTTCAACTCGCTTCCATGACCAAGCCCATGGCTTCTGTCGGAGCTCTGGCCTTGACTGAGCAGGCCCGACTCCCATTGCAAAGCAAATTATCGGACTACTTCCCAGGTTATCAAGCCATGCAAGTGGGGGTGCCTACAGCAGATGGCAAGTTCACGTTGGAACCTCAAAAGCGTCCCATTTTGATTCATGACCTGTTTCGTCACACTTCGGGCATCACATATGGTGGGCGTCCAGATGGCGGCAGTCCCATTGCGGCGTTATGGCCCAGTGGTGGTGCCGCTTCTTATATGGGCACTTCCAAGGAGTTTGCAGAGGCGCTGACCAAACTGCCGCTGGTTTACCAACCAGGAACGGTTTTTGAGTACAGCTTGTCTGTGGATGTGCTGGGCGCAGTGGTCGAAAAAGTGGCAGGAAAATCTCTGGGTGAGCACTTGAGCGAAACTGTTTGGAAACCTTTGAAAATGGAGAACACCACTTTCAAGTTAAGCGATGCGCAGCGTGCCAAAGTGGCGCAACCCTTTCCACAAAACCCATTGGATGGCAAACCCCAGGCCATTGCACTGATCAACAAGCCCGCCACCTTTGACTGCGGAGGTGCATGCGCCTTTGGCACCATGGGTGACTACGTGCGTTTCGGTCAAATGTTGCTCAACGGTGGCAGTTTGGAGGGTAAACAGATTTTGAGTCCGGCCTTTGTGCAATGGATGACCAGCAATCATCTGGGCCCAGGCATTCAAAACCGCGTGGCCAATGTGGAGCCGCATCGCGCTGGATATGGTTTTGGCCTCGGCGTGGCTGTGAGAATGGAGCATGGCTTGGCCGCTGTGCCTGGCAACCCTGGCGAATATTCATGGAATGGTGCCAATGGCACTGGCTTTTTTGCTGATCCCAAGGCACAGTTGGTGGTGGCATTTGGCACTGCAGCGCCAGGGGACTTGCGCAAGTACTACAGAGAACAAATGCAGGATTTGGTGTACGGCGCACTGATGAAATAATGATGGCCACATCCCCGCAGCCGTGCGAAGAGGCGCATTGCAGTTCAAGAATGCTCCTCTTCTTGGCTAAAAGTTGGCGAAGGATTGATGGGGAAAAAGCGCCTTGATTGGTGTTCTTAAAGCCTTTTGTTGGAGGGACTCCATCAAAGCTCAAGAACGGATGCCAAAGGGATATCGACGGGCACTTCGTAGTCAGCCACCAGCCAAGCCCGATCGGGATGATCGCTCGCTTCGTTCAAAAAAGATTTGATGATCCTGATGGACGCAGTGTCCAAAGACACAAAGGGCTGATCCAAAAGCGTCACATCCGCACCGGAGGCCAAGGCGGCGAGCAATGCGACTTTGCGTCGGCTGCCGGTTGACAGCATGTTCAGTCGCTTGTTCAGGTGTGAGCGCATGGACAATTCGTCGGTCAGATTATCCAGCAGCGACGTTTGCCAGCCTGGGTACAGGGGGCGTAGCTTATCCAAGCACTCTTGAGCGGTGGCTTCGTCGAATTCGGGTTTTTGCAAGTTGACCCAGAAAACACCCCCAGAAGGCCTGAGTATTGCGCCTGAAAAGGGACTCAAATCACCCGCCAAGAGTCTCAAAAGGGTAGTTTTTCCACATCCTTCTTCTCCGTAAATCCAGCTCACACCCGGCGGCCAGCCGTGATTGAGTTCATTGAAAAGGTCGTGATTGGCATGACCACCTTGGAGTAGGCGGGCTTCAATGACAAATGATGGAGATCGCGAGGGCTGCATGTCCCCATCCTAGCAAGCTTGACCAAAATTACCGGATCGGTTCCTGTCATCCGTAAAAAATTTTTCAACAAATAAAATCATAAAAAAAATAAATTTATACATTTGAACGGCGATGGTGAGAATGCTAAAAACGAAATTAAGGGCATGGTTTTTCGGTCGATCAAAGGTGCTGGGTGACTTGTTTTCAAGCAAAGCACCATCAGCTCTGAAACATTGGCCTCAACCGAGTGTTGGGCATGTTTTGGTGGTGGATGACCAAGAGGTCAGTCGCAGGATTGCGGGTATTTTGTTGCAAAGCATGGGGTATCGTGTTTCCTATGCGGAAAATGGTGTTCAAGCTTTGGCGCTGGCCAAGAGGGGTGGTTTTGACTTGGTGTTGATGGACATCCACATGCCGCTCATGGATGGTCTGACCTGTGCCCGTCATATTCGAGCCTTGCCAACGCCTTGTTCACTGGTACCCATCGTGGCCTTGACAGCAGATCTGAATGACAGGTTTGTCAAGCAGGCCAAGATGGCGGGCATGCAGCAAGTACTGTCAAAACCACTTCAAAAATCATTGCTTTTCCCTTTAATGCCAGAAAAAAATAAAAATCCATGAACCTTGGTGACTTTGATTGGTTGTATAAATTTTTTCCTTGAATGGTTGAAAATTGATCAAACCCAAATTCGGTTTTTAGGGGTTTTTGCTAGGTCGATCAAGCCCTTGATTAATTGAATATTGTTAATGGGAATGTTCCCTTCAAAAAATCAAAGGTGCCTTGTGAACAAGATCAAACTTTCTGCGCTTGCATGGGCTGTAGCAGCCCTGAGCGCCTCCACCGCCATTGCCCAGGACAAGAACTTGTCCACATTGCAACGCATGGGCAACACGGCTACTAACATGAATATTCCTTCTATTCCCCAAGAAGGCAAAAACGCGGATGCCATTCGCGCTAACTTGAAAAAAGTCAAACTGCCAGAAGGTTTCAAAATTGACCTCTATGCTGTTGTGCCGGATGCACGCTATATGGCCGTTGCACCGTCGACCAACATGTTGTTTGTGGGTACACGCAAAACCACAGTTTGGGCTGTGACCAACCGCAACAACGGCGATTCCGCTACTGAAGTCAAAGCTTTTGCGCCTTCTATCAAGTTCAGCAACCCCAATGGTGTTTGCTTTACCAAAGACGGTTTCTTGGTGGTGGCCGAGTCCAACCGCATCATGCATTTCCCAGCCGCCGAATATTTTTATGAAGGCCCTGATGTTGCAGTCGACATGGTGATTCCTGAGGGCAAACTGATTCCTGTGGAAGAGCAATCTTTCAACCACACAGGCCGCGTATGCAAGGTCGCCTCCGACGGCAAAATCTATGTGACCATGGGTCAACCCTACAACGTCCAGCCCAAAGACAAAGTCGAGTTGTATGAGCAGTTGGGCATTGGTGGTGTTCTGCGCTTCAATGGTCTCGATGGTTCCGGCCGTACCGTTTACTCCAAGGGCATGCGCAACCCTGCTGGTATCTCTATTGGACCTAAGGGTGACATCTGGGCCACAGACAACCAAGTCGATGGTTTGGGCGACGACATTCCTCCAGGTGAGCTGAACAAACTCACCAAGGCTGGTGAGCACTTTGGATTTCCTTATTACAACGGCCGCTTCAAAGTGGCAGGCTCCCCTGCGGCACCTGACCTCAAGGACATGAAAGAGCCTGCTGGCGCCATCTTTCCCCAAGTTGAATTTCCAGCGCATCAGGCCCAATTGGGTTTGACTCATTACACCGGCACGGCATTCCCCAAAAAATACCAAGGCGGCTTGTTTGTGGCATCTCATGGTTCCTGGAACCGTACAACTCCCAGTGGTTACCTGATCAACTTTGTGCCAATCAAGGCGGATGGATCAGCAGGTGCATCTGAAGTATTTGCAGATGGCTTCCTGGATCCAGTCACCAAGCGTGCTTTGGCACGCCCTGTCGACGTGGCCAATTTGCCTGATGGTTCCATTTTGGTGTCGGACGATTACGCGGGTGCTATCTACCGCATCAGCTATACCGGTAACTGATGAAACTTTATACGGGCCGCTGAGCCCGTGTCTCAACAAAGGGGCCTCTTTCTGAGGCCCCTTGTCCAAGGCAATCGTATGAAAAAAATGGTCGTTCTTACTTGGCTGGCGCTCACATTTAGCAGCTTTGCCGATGATGTTTCATCTGGGCGGGCGAAGGCCGATGCCGCTTGTGCTTTGTGCCATGGACCGCTGGGCATGGCAACGTTGCCAAACGCGCCAAATTTAGCGGGTCAGCAAGCGCTTTACTTGAGCGAGCAGCTCAAGGCGTATCGCAATGGCAAAAGACAAAATGAGGTCATGGGGGTGATCGCCAAACCGCTCAGCGACATTGAGATTGCACAACTGTCTGCTTGGTACAGTGCAATCAAAGTGACTGCTGAGGCTCCTTGACATTTGACTCGTCTCAATTGAGTCAATACTACTTTTTCGAAAGCAGCAAGTGAAATCCAGTTTTTATTAGTAAGGCGTTGTGGGTGTCTTGAGTACAGCAGTTCAGGCACAAAACGTGGAAGAGGTCATGGTCCAAAGTGGCCGCATGCTTCAAAAATAAATGGATGCACCTGCTTCTGTGCGGGCCGTGGATGCACAAACCATCCAGAACGCTGGGCCTCAAGTCAATTTGTCCGAAGTACTGTCCCAAATACCTGGCGTGGTGGCACTCAACCGCAATAACTACGCTCAGGATGTACAAATGTCCATTCGCGGATTCGGGGCTCGTGCCGCTTTTTGCTTGCGTGTAATTCGTCTGATCACAGATGGTATTCCTGCCACGATACCTGATGGGCAAGGGCAAGCTTCCACCGTCAGCCTGACATCCGCAGAGCGGATTGAAGTCTTGACTGGTCTGCTAGCCCAGCTGTATGGCAACTCAGCCGGAGGCGGGATTCAAACAATATCATGATTGGCGTCAAGGCTTCTGTGCCTTTGTGAGTTGCTGACTTCTGAAAAATGGTCTGTGTCACCCTAGAATGAACACATGGGTGACACACCAAAACTCTTCAAAATTCCGCAGTCGGTGCTGGTGGTCATCCACACCTTGGATGGCCATGTTTTGTTGATACGCCGTACCGATTCGGGTACGTGGCAATCGGTGACCGGCAGCAAAGACCATCCCGACGAAAGTTGGGCCGACACAGCAGTACGTGAGGTCTTCGAAGAAACCGGCATCCAAGCGCACAGCCCGGGTTGTCATTTGCACGATTGGCAACTTGAAAATCAATATGACATCTACCCAGAATGGCGTTGGCGTTATCACCCTGATGTCAGTCGCAACACAGAGCGGGTTTTTGGCCTGTTGGTGCCGCAAGATCATCCCATTGTGTTGAGCCCGCAAGAGCACACCGAGTCGCAGTGGTTACCCCTTCACGCCGCAGCAGATCAGTGCTTTTCAGCCTCCAATGCAGAGGCCATCCTGATGTTGCCGCGTTTTTTGCAGCAGGTCGCCCCTTGACCCCGCAGCGCCATGAACACCCGGTTTTGAGGGTGGTCAGTTACAACATTCACAAGGGCGTGCAAGGTTTGGGTCCCGCTCGGCGACTGGAAATCCACAACCTTGGACATGCGGTGGAACAACTCGATGCCGACATTGTTTGCTTGCAAGAAGTCAGGCGCATGCATCGCCTTGAAGCTGCACACTTCAGTCGCTGGCCTGAACAGTCGCAGGCCGAGTTCCTGGCTCCAGAGGGTTATGAGGCCATTTATCACACCAATGCCATCACCCGTCACGGCGAGCATGGCAATGCCCTGTTGTCGCGCTGGCCCGTCTTGACGCACCAGCACCGTGACATGTCAGATCATCGTTTTGAGCAACGTGGGCTGCTGCACACCCAAGTGCAAGTTGTGGACCGTTTGGTGCATGTGTTGGTGGTTCACTTGGGTTTGATTCCCTCCAGTCGGGTGCGTCAGGTCCAGCAATTGCTCTCTCACATTGAGAAGGAAATTCCCTCACACGAACCTGTTTTGGTCGCGGGGGATTTCAATGATTGGGGGCGGGGGCTGGGCCAACGCATGGCCTTGGCGGGGTTTCAGGAGTGGCGCGAGCAGTCGACGCCCACCTACCCCTCACGCTTACCCCTGAACCAGTTGGACCATGTCTATGCCCGAGGGCTCACGCCAGTGCACGCCATGGTGCCTTCGGGGCGCATTTGGCGTCGCATGTCAGATCACTTGCCTTTGGTGGCGGAATTCGCCTGGAACGACTGAGCATGCGGCACAACGCGTTGAGCGATGGCCATCAAATTCGCTTGATCGAAGGCGGTCAGGCGTATTTCGAATCATTGGCACAGGCTTTGGCCCAAGCGCAAAGCCATGTTTTGCTGGAAACCTATATTTTTGACTTTCATGGTGCCGCGCTCATCGTGGCAGAGGCATTGGAGAAAGCGGCTGCGCGTGGGGTCAATGTCTGGTTGCTGGTCGATGGTGTGGGCACGTCCAATGTGCCTGCACCATGGCGAAAGCGATTCGATGTGGCTGGGGTTGAATGGCATGTTTATTCACCCTTGGGTGCTTTGGGCTTGCTCATCCCCAGTCGTTGGCGTCGTTTGCACCGCAAACTCTGTGTGGTGGATGGACAAATGGCTTTTTGTGGTGGGATTAATATTTTGGACGATTGGCATGATCCGCACCACGGCCCATTGAGTCAGCCGCGCTTGGACTTCGCTGTCGGTGTGCAGGGTGATTTGGTGTCACACATCGAGGAAGCCATGTCTCAACTCAGGCTGCGCTTACAAAGCGTCGAGAGCGTGCGCAGGCACCAGATTCCTCAAGCCATCCGTTTGTTCAAAACAGCAGGCCTGACCTTGCCTTGGCAGCGCAACGCGCTTCACCCCAAGGATGGTTTTGCCAAGGGAAGAGCAGGTCTTTTACTGCGGGATAACTTGTTGCACAGAGGGCAAATTGAGCGAGCGTACTTGAAGGCGATTGGCTCGGCGCGTCATGAGGTTCTGATTGCCAGTGCTTATTTTTTGCCAGGTCGCCGATTGCGCCAAGCGCTGGTGCACGCGGCCCAGCGTGGAGTGCGGGTGCGCTTGTTGTTGCAAGGTCGATATGAATATTTCATGCAATACCATGCCGCCAAGCCCGTGTATGGTGCCTTGTTGGCCGCAGGCATTGAAATTCATGAATACGCGCCGAGTTTTTTACATGCCAAAGTGGCGGTGGTCGATCCCGACAATGACCGGCCTTGGGCCACAGTGGGGTCCTCGAACCTGGACCCTTTGAGCCTCTTGCTTGCTCGGGAGGCCAATGTGGTGGTGGCTGACCGGGAATTTGCGCAAGGCTTGCATCGTCGTTTGTGCCATGTGATCGACACGCAAAGCACGCTTGTGGAAATGGGGGGTTACAGCCAGCGGCAATGGCACCAACGTGTGCGCGACCGCATCGCATTTGGCTTGATGCGCTTGGCGCTTTTTTTAACAGGCTACCGTTATTGATGGCAGCCTTGTCAGATGTCCCTGATGGCTGTGCGTCGATCATTCGCTGGTAGTATCTTCAACATGTTAATGAATTCCTCAGATGCCATGATTGCTTCTGCTCCCACGCCCGAAGACGAAGGCGTACCTGTTTCCGTAAAAATCCGCGAGCGCATCCACGCCGCCCGCAAGCGTTTCCACGCCAATGACAACATCGCCGAGTTCATCCAGCCCGGTGAGTTGGACAAGCTGCTCGACGAAGTCACCGGCAAGATGGCGGGCGTGCTTGACAGCCTGGTGATCGACACCGTGAACGACCACAACACGGGCGATACTGCCCGACGTGTGGCCAAGATGTACCTCAAGGAAGTGTTCAAGGGTCGCTATGTCGAAGGCCCCGAGATCACCGAATTCCCCAACGCCGAGCACCTCAACGAGCTGATGATCGTCGGCCCCATCACCGTGCGCAGCGCCTGCAGCCACCACTTTTGCCCTGTGATTGGCAAGATCTGGATTGGTGTGCTGCCCAACGAACACACCAATGTGATCGGTCTGTCCAAGTACGCTCGCCTGGCCGAATGGATCATGGGCCGCCCCCAGATCCAGGAAGAGGCCGTGGTTCAATTGGCCGACCTGATTCAACGCAAAACCCAGCCTGATGGCTTGGCCATCGTCATGGAAGCGAGCCACTACTGCATGGGCTGGCGTGGCGTCAAAGACATGGACAGCAAGATGATCAATTCGGTCATGCGCGGGGCGTTCCTCAAGGACCCGAATCTGCGCCGTGAATTTCTCTCATTGATTCCTGGAAAGAACTGACCATGTTGGTACGCCTGCTTTACGCCAGCCGTGCGGTGGATACTCGTCCCGAGACCATCGAATCCATTCTGGCCCAGTCGCGCCAGTTCAACCCGACCAGTGGCATCACCGGCATTCTTTGTTATGGCGGCGGCATTTTCCTGCAAGCCATTGAAGGCGGTCGTACCGCAGTGAGCGAGTTGTACGGCCACATCCAAAGAGATGCCCGACACAAAGATGTGGTGCTGCTGCATTACGAAGAAATTTCTGAACGTCGCTTTGGCGGCTGGACCATGGGTCAGGTCGATGCGTCGCGCGTGAACACGAACATTTTGCTGAAGTACTCCGAGCGGGCCGAGCTGGACCCTTACAACGTGTCTGGCAAAGTCTCGTTGGCTTTGCTCGAAGAGCTGATGGCCACGGCCTCCATCATCGGCCGGGCTTAAAACGCCCATTCACCCCAAGCCCCGCAAGGGGCTTTTTCACGCCCATGCCCCTGAGTGCACTTGCCCTGGTTGTTCTGGCCGGACTGATTCATGCCAGCTGGAACATCGCCGCCAAAAAGGCAGGGGGCGACGTGCGCTTTGTGGCCTTCACCTCGGTGGTCTTGATGCTGTTTTGGGCCCCTGTGGGCCTGTGGATGGGATGGCAACAAGTGCCCGCTTGGGGTCTGTTGGAGTGGGGCCTGGTGTTGGCCAGTGCCTTGCTGCACATCGTTTATTTCATTGTGCTGTTGCGCGGCTACCGAAAGGCCGACCTGACGGTGGTCTACCCGCTGGCGCGGGGCTCGGGGCCGTTGTTGTCCTCCATGGTGGCGATTTTTTTCCTGGGTGAGCAAATTTCTTCGCTGGGCCTCATGGGCATTTTGGGGGTGGCGGGCGGCGTGTTTTTGATTGCGGGCGGCCCGGGCCTTTGGCAGGCCGCGCAAGACCCTGAGAAGAAAGCGCGTGTGCGTACCGGCATTTTTTATGGCGGCATCACCGGCTTGTTCATTGCCTGCTACACCGTGGTCGATGGCTACGCCGTCAAGGTGGCGCTGATGTCGCCCATCCTGGTGGATTATTTCGGCAACTTGGTGCGGCTGGTTTTTTTGACGCCCACTTTGCTGCGCGACCGCCCGGCCGTGTGGGCGCTGTGGTTGCAGCAAAGGCGTTACGCGCTGGTGGTGGGCATTTTCAGCCCTGTGTCTTATGTGCTGGTGCTTTACGCCCTGCAGGTGGCCCCGCTGTCGCATGTGGCCCCGGCGCGGGAGGTGTCCATGCTGTTTGCCGCCTTGCTGGGCGGCCATTTGCTGGGCGAAAAAGACCGGGGGCCGCGCATTGCCGGGGCCGTGCTGATCGCCGCAGGCGTGATGGCCTTGGGTTGGTGAGATGAACACAGTGTCATTGATCGGCTGTGATTTCTCCAGCAGCCCCAGCAAACGCAAACCCATCGTGCTGGCGCTGGGCCAAGCC
Organism: Comamonadaceae bacterium PBBC1; assembly: GCA_002256145.1. GTDB lineage: Bacteria > Pseudomonadota > Gammaproteobacteria > Burkholderiales > Burkholderiaceae_C > Limnohabitans_A. The sequence continues at coordinate 81,912 of NKIP01000009.1, read as the reverse complement.
CGGCAGTGCAGGGTGCAGCTGCAAGCCCTGCAAACCTTTGAAACGCTGGCCGCGTTTGGCGACTGGCTCGCGCAGCCCGCCGACTGGGTGGGGGGCTTTGACTTGCCCTTTGGACTGCCGCGTGAATTGGTCGAAACTCTGGGCTGGCCCACCGACTGGGCCGCCTGCATGGACCATTACTGCGCCTTGGAACGCCCACAAATTCGCGAGCAGTTTGCTGCGTTTTGCAACGCCCGCCCCGTAGGCGGCAAGTTTGCACACCGCGCCGCAGATCGACCCGCTGGCTCCAGTCCGTCCATGAAATGGGTCAACCCGCCGGTGGCCTACATGCTGCACGCGGGCGTGCCCCTGTTGCGACAAGCGGGTGTCCACCTGCCCGGCCTGCATGCTGGCGACGTGCGCCGTGTGGCGTTGGAGGCCTACCCCGGCTTGCTGGCGCGTGAGGTGCTGGGCAACCAGAGCTACAAAAGCGACGACAAAGCCAAACAAACGCCTGAACGCCTGCTGGCCAGGCGCGAACTCTTGAGTGCGCTGGAGCGCGGCCAGACCCGATTGGGTCTGCGCCTGGTGGCCAGCAACGCGCTGCTGGGGCGTCTCGCCGACGACGCCAGCGGCGATGCCCTTGACGCCACCTTGTGCCTGATGCAAGCGGCCTGGGCGCAGCAGCAGCACGAGGCGGGGCATCCGCAATTCGGCTTGCCGCCGTGTGATCCGCTGGAGGGGTGGATCGTGACGGCGTGATGGGTTTAATTGTTACCTTTGGTATTATTTTGTTGTGGCATCATGGGACACGTCATGGATTAAGTCATGGGTCACTGGAGCCGCAGCCGGTTGGCTGTTGGCCAAACAGCCACGATGCCCCGTTTCATTCGTCCAAGCCAGAGACAGCCACATCACCATGCGCACAGCCAACAAACACCGTGGCCGTGGCGCTGGTCGTGCTTTGCTCCTTTGAGTGGTGGAAACGGCGATGCAGCGCGGCTATCGAAAATTGAGCCTGGATACAGGGACACATCCCGAATTCATGCCCGCACAGCAGCTGTAACTGAGCATGGGTTTCAAGCTCTCAGCACCGTTCGCAGATTACGAGGCCAACGCGCACAGTTTGTTCATGGAACTGGCGCTTGTGAATCGGGTCCTGTAAGGCGAGAGGGACCTAGCTGGAAGTACTGTCTGCATCTTTGGAAATTGAAAATGCACCCTCAAAAATTAACCACGCACACCGCCATCCTGGTCATTGATGTCCAACAAGGTCTGTGCGAAGGCCCTTATGCTGCGCACGATTGTTCCGGCACCATAGACCGCATCAACGCAGTAACGCAGCGGGCTCGCGCTGCGGGCGTGCCGGTATTTTTCATTCAGCACGAGTCGAGCGCTGGGTATCTGGAACACGGTAGCCGTGAATGGCAATTGGCAACAGGCTTGCAGGTGCTGGCGGGTGATCGGCACATTCGCAAGACGACGCCAGACGCTTTCTTGCGCACTGAGCTGCACGAAGCTCTGCAAGCACTGGGCGTTCAGGATTTGATGGTTTGCGGCATGCATACCGAGTTTTGTGTAGACACCACCACGCGCAAAGCCTTGGCCTTGGGCTATCCTGTGGTGCTGGTGTCGGATGCGCACACCTCGGCAGGCAATGCCGCCATCAGTCCGCAGCAGGTCATTGCGCACCACAACGCCACACTGACCCACATCTCCAGCTTCGGTCCCAGGGTCACGGCGATTGCGCACGATGTGGTTCGGTTTGAGGATGGATCACAGCATGATGCCAACAAGCCCTCAGACCGCTGCTTTGCTTGATCCAATGCAAACGGTCATCCGCAGTGCCCGGCATGACGATGCTGCCCGCATCGCCGTCTTGGCCACGCAGGTTTGGCTTCACACCTATGCGACAGAGGGCATTTCTGCTGAAATAGCCGACTACACGAGGTCCGAACTCACCCCGGACAAGTACCTGGCCATCCAAAACGATGCTTTGGCCCTCATCTGGGTGGCCGAGCGGGGTGCCCACCTCATCGGGTTTGCGGTGCTCAACATGGGCGTTCCGTGTCCGTCCCGAGCCTCGACGTTGGCGGAACTCCAGACGCTTTATGTTCAATCGCATTTTGTGGGTCAAGGTGTGGGGCGGCAGCTTTTGTCTGTGGCCGAAAAAACAGCCTTCGATCTGGCAGGCATGCCGCTTTGGTTGACGGTCAATGCCCACAATGCACGAGCCATCGGTTTTTACATGCGCCAAGGCTTTACAAAGCAGGGAACGACAGATTGTTTGCTGGGAGACCAGCGCCATGAAAATCTTGTCTTGATCGGTCGCATACCAACATGCAAATAAGCCCACTCACCGCCGCACACGCCATGGCCTACAAGGCCTTGATGCTGCATGCCTACGAGCATGCGGCCGATTCATTCACCTCCACACCTCAAGAACGTGCATTGGAAGCGGACAGTTGGTGGCTTCGTCGCATAGACAATCCTTCAGGGTTGACTTGGGTGTGGGGCGCTTTTGCAGATGCCGAACTGGTGGGCACCGTGACAGTCGAGTACGCCGCAAAAACCAAAACACGCCACAAGGGCTTGATCATGGCCATGTTTGTGCATGAAAATTTTCGTGCCCAAGGGCTGGCCCGCAAACTGATGCGTGCAGCTGTTGAGCATGGTTTGGCGCGTCAAGGTCTTCGCGTGCTTCAGCTCGAGGTGACACAAGGCAATGCCCCCGCAGAGAAGTTGTACCAAAGTCTGGGATTTGTGCCCTTTGGGGTGGAGCCCATGGCTGTTTGGACCCCAGACGGCTACCGATCCAAAGTTCACATGTGGCTGGATTTGGCCTTGGCAAAAGATCAAGCCTGAAAGTTCAGATGCGATGAAAGTCAGCAACCGATTCCAGCAAGCGGCTCAGATGGCGCTGAAGTTGGATGGAGTGGCGACAATCGCTGCTGAACACAAGTGAACGAGGACACCCGCCCTATGACCACCCCCGAAAAACCCAAAGGCCCCGCTTCGTACTTCCCGTCCATTGAGAAAAAGTACGGTCAGCCGATCGCGCATTGGCTGGACTTGCTCCCATCGTGCGAGGGCATGAAACACATGGAAATGGTCACCTGGCTCAAGACCGAGCACGGCATGGGCCACGGGCACGCCAATGCCATCGTGGCTTATTGGGTGGCGGCCAAGAAATAACAGTCCATGCGGTACGTCTGCGGATACGGTACGTCTGCGGCATGATGCGGCCATGGCTAGCCCCGTTTTGAATTTGGATCAGCTTCGCCGCTATGCAGTCGCGCGCAGCCTGTTCGCGCCCACAACCTTGACCATGGCATTGCAACGCCTGGGTTTTGTGCAGGCTGACCCCTTGCGTGCGCCTGCCCGCGCGCAAGACCTGACGCTGCGCCACCGCGTGGCGGGCTACCGGGTCGGGGATCTGGAGGCGCATTACCCCAAACTGCCCATCGAGGAAGATTTTTTCGTCAACTACGGTTTTGTGCGGCGTGATGTGCACCACCTGATGCACCCACGGACGACCCGAATCGTGTGGTCCGTCGCTCGCGTGAAGCAAGCGCACGAGGTGTTGGCGTTTGTGCGCGAGGCGGGCGTTGTCAGACCCGCACAGGTGGATGCCCACTTTGACCATGGGCGCGTGGTCAACTGGTTCGGCGGCAACAGCAAGGCCAGCACCCAACTGCTCGATGGCATGCACTACCGGGGTCTGTTGCGCGTGGTGCGGCGCGAGGGCGGTCAGCGCCTGTACGCTGTTCGCGCGCATGAACCGAGTGGGCTCGACCCCGAGGCCATCATGGACCGGCTGGTGGATGTGATTGTGGCCAAGTACGCCCCTTTGCCTGGTGCCAGTCTGGGACAGCTGGTCGCGCTGCTGGCGGGCGGTGTTCCGCAATGGCGGCAGCACCGACAAGCCATGCTTGAAAGAGCGCGCCTGCGATTGCCCAGCGCAGTGGTGGACGGTACGACCTGGTTCTGGCCCGAAGGCGAGAACCCAGCATCGCGCCGTTATGCGGTGGAAGACCAAGTGCGCTTGCTGGCACCTTTTGACCCGGTAGTTTGGGACCGCCGCCGTTTTGAGCATCTGTGGGGGTGGGCCTACCGCTTTGAGGCCTACACGCCCGCTGCCAAGCGGGTGCGTGGCCACTACGCCATGCCTTTGCTTTGGCGCGATCAGGTCATTGGGTGGGCCAGCGTCAGTGCCAAGTCCGGTGAGCTGACGCCTGAAGTGGGCTTTGTGAACGCAGCCCCCAAGTGCAAGGCCTTTGCTGTGGCCCTGGACGATGAGCTACACCGCATGGCTGTTTTTTTGAGGTTGAAAGAAGCCTGATAGCGCTCGGTCTGCTTCACGCTGCTGTGTGCAATTTGAGCCAGTCACGCAAGGCAGCATTCATGCGGGTTTGCCAGCCAGGGCCACCTGCGCGAAAGGCGGCCAGCACCTCACGATCAAACTATTTCACTCGCGGGTCTGAAGCTGATGATCCTCATCTGGTTTTCACGGGCTACACGCGCCACATGTTTGGTAGATCTTGTCATCAAAATTCAAAATAAATGCAACCGGCCATAAGATAAGCATTCTGACCCTTTCGATAGCCGATGATGCGGTGCCAATGAGCTTGATTCATCCCCGAGAATGCCCATGACCCTTTTGACCGAACCCATACGCGAAGCTGCCCGCCGCAGCGTGCTGTGTTGGCTGGCTACGGTGGACGCCGAGGGTCAGCCCAACGTCTCGCCCAAAGAAGTCTGGGCCATTGCCGATGACCAGCATGTGGTGGTGGCGCACATCGCTTCGCCCATGAGCGCGCGCAACATTGCGCAGCACCCGCAGGTGTGTTTGAGTTTTGTCGATGTGTTTGTGCAAAAGGGCTTCAAGCTGGTGGGTACTGCGCGCGAGGTGCGTGCAGGGGATGCCGAATTTGCAACCTGGGCCAAGCCACTGCTGGCCATGGTGGGCCAGCGCTTCACCATCCAAAGCGTGTTGGTGGTTCATGTGAAATCTGTCGCGGCCATCGTGGTACCCAGTTATCGCTTTTACCCGCATGACACCACCGAGGCTTCGCAAGTGGCCTCGGGCATGCGAGCCTACAAGGTCCAATCTGTAGAAAAGGACAAACCATGACTTCAATCACCATCCGTCAAGCGGTGTTGGCCGACCTCGATGCCGTGGTCACCCTGTTTGATGCTTATCGCCAGTTTTATGGGCAGGCCAGCGATGGCATGGCTGCACGGACTTTTCTTCAGGCGCGTTTTGAGCATGGGCAATCGGTGGTGCTGTTGGCCGAGTCACAAGGGCAAGCTGTGGGCTTTACGCAGCTGTACCCCAGCTTTTCTTCCGTGTCGATGGCGCGGGTGTTTGTGCTCAATGATCTCTTCGTGTCACCTGCGGCCAGGCGCTTGGGCGTGGGCGAAGCTTTGTTGACAGCTGCTGCCGAGCATGCGCGCCAACTGGGCGCTGTGCGCTTGTCCTTGACCACGGATGTGCAGAACTTGCCAGCACAGGCCTTGTACGAGTCCATGGGCTGGGCGCGTGATCAAAAGTTCTATGCCTACCACTTGAGCCTGAATTCGTAAGGTTCAGGTGATCTGAGAAGATGTCTCTCAGCACGCGATGCCATGCCTGGAAGGGAGATGGACCCCGGGTCTTCGCCCGGGGTGACAAAAACAGAACTTGCCCAGGTCGTGATCCATGGGTCACTTGGCCTTAGGATGCACAGGGTTGTTCAAATCAATTCAGCCAAGTTCACAGGAGATACCCATGACAACGCAAGGTTTTGTGGTGACGCACGCCAAAGATGCGCAGTTCGAGCGCGGTCTGCGCTCGTTTTTTGAGTACCGTGATTTGGGTATGAAGAAGGCCACGCAGGGGCGTGTCACGGCCAGTGTGATTCGCGCCGCCGGGGGGCATGAATTTTCCAGCCAGCCGCATTTGCATGTCACCGAGTTTCAGCTGGTCTATGTGCTTAAAGGCTGGATCGAGTTTGAATACGAGGGGCAAGGTGCGGTTCGGCTGGAAGCGGGTTCGTGTGTGCACCAACCGCCAGGCATCCGCCACCGGGAACTGGGGCACAGCGAAGATCTGGAATTGCTCGAAGTGGTGCTGCCCGCCGACTTCAAGACCGAGACGGTCGACAGCGTCAACCCCTGAACGAAAGCGCCCATGTTCCGCAGTTTCTTTCTCTCTCGTCGCTGGGCCTTGTGGGCCTGGGGTGGTTTGCTGGTCTTGGTGGCTTTGGTGTTCATCACGGTGCAGCAGACCGTCAAGTTGAACGCTTGGTATGGCGAGTTTTATGACCTGTTGCAAAAGCCCGAACAAGCTGGCGGGCTGGAGAAGTTCTGGGGATTCATGTGGCAGTTTGCGTGGATTGCCTTTCCGTTCATGTTGCTGCGCAGCTTGGAGACGTATCTGGCTTCTCACTTCGCTTTTCGTTGGCGTCAGGCGTTGACCGAGGCATACCTGCCTCGCTGGCAACGTACCGACGCGACGGTGGAGGGCGCATCGCAGCGCATTCAGGAGGACTGCATGCGCTTTGCCCGACAGACCGAAAACTTAGGCCTGGGCTTGGTGCGTGCGCTGCTCACACTGGTGTCGTTCATTCCGATTTTGTGGGCTTTGTCCGCGGGCATGGCGATTGCTTGGCTGCAGTTTGAGGGCTCGCTGTTTTGGGTGGCGTTGGCCACGGCGCTGGGCGGCACAGTCATTTCGTGGTTTGTGGGCATTCGTCTGCCGGGGCTGGAGTACAACAACCAGAGGACCGAGGCTGCGCTGCGCAAGGACCTGGTGTTTGCCGAAGATGAGCGCAGCCGCATGCATTTGCCCACGGTGCTGGAGTTGTTCATGGGGGTGCGGCTGAACAATTTCCGGCTGTTCAACCATTACGCCTACTTTCATTTATGGAGCAATTTTTACGGCCAGATGATGGTGATTTTCCCCTTCCTGCTCATGGGGCCATCGCTGTTCACGGGTTTGATCACCTTGGGGGTGATCCAGCAAGTGAGCAATGCCTTTGGCAAGGTCAATGACGCCTTCTCTTACCTGATCGAACGCTGGACTGACATCACCGAGCTGCGCTCCATTTACAAGCGTTTGTCGGAGTTTGAGAAAGCGCTGGCCTGATAGAAGGCTTTGAAATGGTTTATTTGTGATCTTTGGTTTTCATTTGTTGATTGCATGGGTACACTTCAAGTCCGTTTTCAACCTTCATGGCAGGACTTACATGTGCTCAGCGACTCGCTCATTTTTGAACAGGCCCGTGGTTTTTCGACTGTTGCGTGCCACGCCCAAGGTTTTTTGGGGTTGTAGTTTGGCTTTGACTGTGCAGGTGTCAGCACAAACGGGATGGCGTGGTACCACGGCGGTACCCCCCAGTTCCGCGCCTGCTGCTCGGTCCAGCATTGCAGCTTCCACGCCAGCGCCCTTGAACACGGCACCCGCGCCCGAAGCCACTCGCTTGGGTGAGGGTTCTTTGCAAATGTTCGGAGTTCGCTTGAGCACGGCCACGCGCGAAGACATGCGCCAGGCCCTCCGCAGAGAAGGCTTGGCGGTTCAACGCGAGGATGAGGCTTTCAGTGAGGACATTTATGAGGCCTCCAATTTGATGCCTGGCTTGCTTCAGCTGAAGTTCAGTTACGCCCGAGATGGGCAAAAGCTGGCGAGGGTGGAATATGTGTTCACCACTTTTTCGGACAATGCGCATGTGGGCGAGTTGATGACACGCATCGAGAGCCGTTTTGGACGTCCGCAGCGTGTGACAGGGCGCGAAGAAAGTGGTCCTTACCACGCAGTTTGGCGATTGCCCGATCAAATGGAGGTGTTCGTGGGCCGTGAGTGGCCTCAAAAAACCACTTACCTCAAGTTTTTCAATGTATCGGTTTTGGGCCAAGCCTCTGCGGATTCAGAGCGAGAGTCATTGCAACCCAAAATGGGCAAAGCCCAAAACATCCACGCCTTGCCTTTGTGGGTGGCCCGCTGATGGCGAGACTCAAATGGCCGCTGCCCCAATGTCGTTGGGCAAAGGCGTCAGTTGGGCCAGTGATTGAAGGGTCTCGGCGTCGGTGCGGTAAAGCTTGATGTAAGGGCTTTCTTTCAGCTCACCCGCTCGGCGCAAGGTGGTTTCCACTGGGAGTTTGATACCGCTGATGTGCAGTGTGATGCCCCTGCTGGCCAGTTGGCGCTGCAGCTGCCCAAAGGTGTCCACGCCCGTCACATCGATGCGGTTGATGGGCTGGGCAAACAAGCAAACATGCATCACATCGGGGTGGCGTGCCAAGTGGTCGGTGATGGCCCGGTCAAAATCACTGGCCGCAGCAAAGTCAAGCTCCGCGTCCATGCGCAGTGCGTACAGCTGAGGAGCCAAGGGGGGCAATTTCCACAGATGTCGGTCGCGCAGGCTGCCGTCGGGGTGCAAGCCCACCTCGATGATGCGCGGGTGCAGACGGGTGTGCAAAAAGTGGCTCAGGCCCACCAACACCCCCGTCATCACGCCCCAATAGATGCGTGGCGCGGTCAACAAGGTCATGGCAAAGGTGATGCCAGCTGTCATGGTCTCGATGCGGCCTACGCGCCAAAGGTTCAAAAACTGGCGGGGTTGAAACAAATTGAGCACGGCCACGATCACAGCCGCTGACATAACCGAGCGCGGCACGTATTGCAGCGCGGGCATGAGGATGAGCAAAGCCAGCAGCACAAAGCCGACCGAGGCGACCACCGCCCAACCCGAACGGGCCCCGGCATAGAGCATGAGGGCCGAGCGTGAAAAAGATGTGCTGGTGGCAAAGCTGCCCGAAAAAGCCGAGGCGATTTTGGCCAAACCTTGGCTGAACAGTTCGGTGCTGTCGTCCCAGCGTTTACCGTCGCGGCGGCACTCGATTCGGGCGCTGGAGGCTGTTTCCAAAAAGCTGACCAGCGCAATCACCAAGGCGGGCACCCACAGCTGGTTGAGCATGTCCAGGCCCGGCCATTGCGGCCAATAAAAATCAGGCAAGCCTGAGGGCAGCAGGCCGACCACTGCGCCATGGTTTTGATAATCGGTGGCATAAGCGATGGCCGAGGCCAGGCCCATGACGATCATGATGCCGGGCCAGCGGGGTTTGAATCGTCGCAGCAGCAACAGCACCAGCAAGCTGCCAAGCCCGAACAGTGCAGGCCAACTGAGCAGCCATGTGGGCCAGGTTTGGATGTCCCAGCTCCAGGCTTTAACCCCCAGCAAGCCAGGCACTTGCGAGGCCATGATCAGCAATGAGGCCGCCTGTGTGAAGCCTGTCATGACCGGGGCACTGACCAGGTTGATGAGCCAGCCGTAATGCCCCAGACCCAGCAAAAGTTGAATGGTCCCTGAAAGCAGGGCCAGCCACACGGCCAGCGCCACCCATTCTGGCGAGCCAGGTTCGGCCATGCCTGTGAGCGAAGCGCCAATCAACACACAGGTCAAGGCCGCAGGCCCGACGGACAGCCTGTTGGCACTGCCAAAGAGCACCGCCAGCAAAGCGGGAATCAAGCAGGTGTAAAGGCCAGTGACCAAGGGCATGCCGGCCAGGCCCGCATAAGCCACAGCCTGCGGGATCATGACCAATGCCACCGTCAGACCGGCCAAGACCTCGGTTCGGGCCAGCGAGCCCGTCAGGCGGGGCCACTGGTGAAAAGTTAAAAATCGTTGCATACCAGCCATGGCCGATCTTAGCCGCCAAGGCTTCAGCGCTGAGGCATGTCTTTGACCGAGTAGCCCAGGCTGACGGTGGCGTCTTCGGGGATGGCGGGCACGGTGGCGTCCCAAGCTTCCCAGGCGGCCCGCATGGCTTGCAAGCGCTCGGGCTCACGTCCACCCAGGTTGGCGCGTTCGCGTTCGTCGGCCGGGATGTTAAACAGGTAGTCGTTGCCATCCACCCGCAGGTATTTGTAGTCGCCCATGCGCAAGGCGCGCTGGCCCCGGTGGTTCATGCGCCAGTACAGGGGGCGGTCAAACTGGTGCTTTGCATCGCGTAGCACGGGGGCCAAAGACACGCCGTCAAAGGGCAAGTCGTCTTGGGCCTTGGTGCCCGCCAGATCGACCATGGTGGCCGACCAGTCCATGGTCATGCAGTGCTGGGCCGAGGTGCCGCCGGGCGCGATCACGGCCGGCCAGTGGGCGATCCACGGCACGCGGATGCCGCCTTCGGTCAGGTCCATCTTGCCGCCGACCAGGGGCCAGTTGTCGGAAAAGCGCTCGCCGCCGTTGTCGCTGGTGAAGACGATCAGGGTGTTGTCGAGCTGCCCGGTTTTTCTCAAAGCGTCCACCACCCAGCCAATGCCTTCGTCCATGTGGTGGATCATGCGGTGGTAGGTGTGGATGTTGCCGCCGTGCAGGTGAAAGATGTTGTCTTTCACTTCAGCCGCCAACGCATGGTCTTCTCGGGTTTCCCAGGGCCAATGCGGCGCGGTGTAGTGCAGGCTCAAAAAGAAGGGCGTGCCCTGTGCAGCGCCAGGGGCCATGCGCTCCACAAAGTCCACCGCACGCTTGGACAGCATGTCGGTCAGGTAGCCGTCTTCGGGTGTTTCGTCTTCACCGGTGAACAGGTCATGCGCACCATTGGAGGCGCAATGCGTGAAATAGTCCACCCCGCCCGACATGGGACCGAAAAATTCTTCATAGCCCGACTTGAGCGGGCTGAAGTGCGGCGGGTAGCCCAGGTGCCATTTGCCGATCAGCGCCGTGCGGTAGCCGCTGGCCTTGAGCAAGGACGGCAGCGTGGGGTGTTCGGGCGGCAGGCCCAGCACGGCGCTGCCCCGGCTGCGGCTGTTGATGGGCTCGTCGGCACCGCCGCGCAGGCGGTACTGGTAGCGGGCTGTCATGAGCGCAAAGCGGGTGGGCGAACACACGGGCGAGTTGGAGTAGCCCTGTGTGAACTTGAGACCCGCTGCAGCGAGCTGGTCGAGCACGGGCGAGACCTTGCCGAACTTGGCGTCGCGGCCGCCATAGCAGCCGAGATCGGCAAAGCCGAGGTCGTCGGCGACGATAAAGATGATGTTGGGGCGTTGTGGTATGGGGGTGTTGGACATGGGCTTATTCCACTTTCATGCCCGTGGATTTGACCACGCGGCCGTAGCGTTGCGATTGGTCGCTCAGGCGTTTGACCGCATCGGGTCCGGTCAGGCCTTCATAAAACAAATCCATGCTGGTCAGCTGGGCTTGTGTGTCGGGGCGTTTCAAAGCATCGGTGAAGGCTTTTTGCAGCAACTGAACCACGGGCTCGGGCGTGGCCACAGGCACCATGGCCACGTACAGCACTTCGAGCTCCAGGTCCTTCAGACCGGCTTCTGTCACGGTGGGAATGTCGGGGGCCGAGCGTGAACGCTGGCGGCTGGTCACGGCCAGCGCGGTGATCTTGCCGGTCTTGACATGGGGCAGCATGCCGGGGGTGGCCAGAACGCCTGCGTCCACCTCGCCTGCCAGCACGGCGGTCACGGCCGGGGTGTTGCCTTTGTAGGGTACGTGCTGGATCTTGATGCCTGCCGCGTCCATGAAGATCTCGGCTGCCAAGTGGCCGGGGCTGCCGCTGCCCGCGCTGCTGAAGTTCAGGCCCTTGCCTTTGCCTTGGGCGATGAGGTCTTTGAGGGTTTTGAACCCCGTACCAGGGTGCGCACCGACCAGCAAGCCTGAAGACACCATGACCATGATGGGCCGCAAGTCTGCGGGCTTGAAGGCCATGCTTTTGTAAATGTAGGGATTGACGGTGAAGGTGGTGTCGATGCCAAACAGCACGGTATAGCCATCGGCCGGACTTTTGGCGACAAAGTCGGCCCCGATGTTGCCACCCGCACCGGGCTTGTTTTCGGCCACCACAGGCTGTTTGAACTGGGTGGTGATGGCTTCACCGACCGTGCGGGCTAAAAAGTCCGATGGCCCACCTGCTGGAAAGTTGGTGATGAATTTGATGGGTTTGCTGGGATAGCTTTGGGCCCATGCAGGTGCAGAGAAGGCGCAAGCGGCCATGCTCAGGCACAGCGCTGCGCGCCAGGGCGTCAGTGGTATTTTCATAAGGACTTCAAGTGAGGATGTGATGGGTAGCAGAGCAAAAAAACGGGGCGCTTCAATCGAGCTGAACGCCCGTGGCCTTGATGGGTTTTTCCCAGCGGGCCAGGTCGGCTTTTTGTGCCGCAGCCAGATCGGCCGAGTTGGAGCCGATGGGCTCGTAACCGAGCTTGAGCATTTTGTCTTTCATGGCCGGGTCGCGCGCGATTTTCATCATGGCTTTTTCAAGACGGGTGAGTGCATCGCCTTTGAGGCCGGCAGGCCCGTACATGGCAAACCAGGCGGTGGCCTCCATGTTGATGCCCGACTCTTTGAGCGTGGGCACTTCGGGCACTTGCGGGTCGCGCTGACTGCCCGTGACAGCAATGATGCGAACTTTGCCAGCACGGTGCATTTCGGCGGTTTCCGAGACCACGTCAAACTTGTAGCCAATGTGGCCGCCCAGCAGGGCGTTGTTGGCCGGTGCGCCGCCCTGGAAGGGCACATGGTTGAGGCTGATGCCGGCTGACTGCTCCATCAACACGCCCATGAAATGCGGCAAGGTGCCAGCGCCGGGCGTGCCATAGCTGGCATTGCCGGGGTCGCTCTTGGCCTTGGCCACCATGTCGGCTACGGTTTTCGCGTGACTGGCCGGGCCGGAGACCACGCCAAACTGGAAGCGGGCGATCTGCGAGACGGGGGTGAAGTCTTTTACCGCGTCGTAGTCGAGCTTTTTGTAGACGTGGGGAAACAGCACCATGGGGCCGCTGGGCAGCACGATCACGGTCTGGCCATCGGGCTTGGCCACCTTGACCGCGTTCAGTGCAATGCGACCGCCTGCACCGGGTTTGTTGTCTACAACAACGGTGCTGAAATCGTCGCGCAAGGCATCGGCCACCATGCGGGCCAAAATGTCGGCCGAGCCGCCGGGCGGAAAACCCACCACGATTTTGAGTGGCGGCTTGTCTTGCGCCTGCAGGCTGGGCGAGAGCGCGGCTAGGCACAGGGCCAGCAGGCCCAAGTTGCGGCGGCTGAAATGGCAGATGCTGTAGCGTAGGGTGCTTGGGATCGACTGCATGAAAGATTCCGGTAGTGAGGGGCTGAAACAGGCCCTGTTGAAAGCAAAGTCAGAATGTAGTGCGTTGACCGACAATTGATCTAAACAACTAGCCCCCCTGAAAACCCTGATGAACTTGTCTCCTTCCCAACGTTTGGCATCGATTGATGACCTGCTTTTGTACCGCTTGGGCCGTTTGTCGAGCGTGGCTGGGGCCATGGTGGTGCGTCTGTGTGAGGGCGGCCATGGCATCACCCGGCGCGAATGGGCCGTGGTGGCCCAGCTTTATGAAAACGGCAGTTTGCCGCCGTCGGTCTTGGCCGAGCGCATGCACCGCGATCGCGCACGCACGTCTCGCACCTTGACGGCGCTGATCCGCAAGCGGCTGGTGTTGCGCACCATCCCCGCACACGACAGGCGCAGTGCGCTGGTTTCCCTCACGCCAGCTGGTCAGAAACTCTACGAAGTTTTGATGCCCCAGGTTCAGGCCATCAACGGCCAAATTTTGAGCGCATTGCAATCCGACGAGGCGGCGCGGTTTGACGAAGCGCTGGCCCGCATGCAGTGGCGTGCCCAAGCCTTGTTGGCCGAGCTGGGGCCTGATTTGCCCAAGGCCAATCGGCGTCAGGGCCAACGCAAGGAGGTGCTGTGAGGTTGCTCCTGCCATGCTTGTGCGCTTGGGCCTTGGTGTGGCCTTGGGCTGCTCAGGCTTCAGAAGTCTGGTCGGGTTGGGTCAGCTGGGTCATGGATGGTGACACGGTGGTGCTGGTGCGCGAAGGGCAGCAAGAGCCAGTCAGGCTGCGCATTGAAGGCATGGATGCGCCCGAGACCTGTCAGCCCGGTGGCGTTGAGTCCCGTGATGCCTTGATCCGTCTGGCGCTGCGCAAGCCGGTTCAGGTGATAGATCGTGGTCAGGATTCGTATGGCCGGCAGATTGGCCGTTTGACGGTCGAGGGGGTGGATTTGGGGGCCGAGATGGTGCGCTCCGGTATGGCCTGGGCCTACAGTTATCGCACTGGCAAAGGCCCTTATGCGGGCTTGCAGCGCCAAGCCGAGAAGCAAAAAAAGGGCATTTTTGCAGCCAAGGAAGCCGCCATGTCCCCAGCGTTGTTCAGAAAATTCAACGGTAGTTGCCATGCCCATTGAACTCATGACAAGTGCTCTTTGCGAGGGCTAAAGCGTGAACCCCCCATCAAGTGCCGTGTGACAAGTTGCTTGCGCGTGCCAACACCCCCATGTCATGCTTGTCCCTTTTCATGTCATCCGGAACTTGATTCGGGCACCCTGCCTGAACGGTGTGCGGCGCACACCGGGCAAGACAGATTGCGCTGCATGCGAATGTCGGTCCAAGACAGCTCGCGGCCGTCGAGCATCAGCAAGCGCCCTGCCATGTGGCTGTCCATGCCACTCAAGATTTTGAGCGCTTCGGCGGCTTGCACCGTGCCAATGATGCCCACCAAAGGTGCAAACACCCCCATGGTGGCGCAACGCGTTTCTTCCGGTTGTTGTGCGGGCGGAAAAATACAGGCGTAGCAAGGCGCATCGGGCTGCGTGCTGTCGAACACCGACACCTGACCGTCCATGCGAATGGCTGCGCCCGAGACCAGTGGTTTGCGGTGGACCACGCAGGCCAGGTTGACGGCCTGACGCGTTTCGAAGTTATCGCAGCAATCAATCACCACATCAGCCTGCGCCACCAAGGTGTCCAGCAAGGAGGCGTCTGCACGGTGCGTGATGGGGGTCACACGAACATCGGGGTTGATTTGTGCAATCGCTGTTCGCACCGAGTCGGCTTTGTATTGGCCCACACGGTCCAAGGTGTGGGCAATTTGCCGTTGCAAGTTGGTGGCATCGACCGTGTCGTGATCCACCACGGTGATGTCACGCACGCCCGCGCTGCCCAAATACAAGCAAACGGGAGAGCCGAGTCCTCCTGCGCCGATCACCAGCGCATGGGATTTGAGCAGTTTTTCTTGTCCGTCAATGCCCAACTCATTGAGCAGAATGTGCCGTGAATAACGCAGCAGCTGGGTGTCGTCCATGTGGCGGCTTGGTGTATTCAGACTCAGTCTTTTTTCTCAGCTTTGCGTTCAGCCAATGTGGTGCTGGCTTTGACGGGCTGGCCTTTGAGCTGTTTGATGGCTTGGATCAACTGGAAATCCTTGTCCGACCCGAATTCAGGCAAACGGCGCTCAGAAGCCGGTTTTTTGGCTTCTTCTTCAAGTTTTTTTAGAGCCTCTTCGCGAGCTTGTTCGCGTGCAGGGTCTTTCTTTTCTTCGGCTTCTTTCCCGTTGCTCAGGTGTTTTTGGAGATCCGCTTCTCGGGTGCGCAATGCCGCAAAAACATTGCCGTTTTCAGTCTCGTCGAGCATGATTTCAGGCACGATGCCCTTGGCCTGGATGGCACGCCCGTTCGGCGTGTAGTAACGGGCAGTGGTGATTTTCAATGCCGTGTCCGGGCCGAGTTGACGCACGGTCTGAACAGAACCTTTGCCAAAGGTCTGGCTGCCCATAAGGGTGGCACGCTTGTAGTCTTGCAGCGCCCCTGCGACGATTTCACTGGCTGAGGCAGAGCCTTCGTTGACCAGGACCACCAGAGGGATTTTCTTCAAAACTCCATCAGTGGCTTGCGTCATGCGTGTGATGGGGTCGTTGCTGCTGTTGCGCCGCCAAAACTGTGGCGACGCCTTGTAGGTGAATTTGCTCTCATCCAATTGACCATTGGTGGTCACCACCGTGACATTGTCCGGCAAGAAGGCAGCAGACAGTGCCACTGCAGCGTCGAGCAGACCTCCTGGGTCGTTGCGCAAGTCCAAGACCAAGCCCTTGAGTTGAGGATCTTGCTTGTACATGTCTTCAATTTTTCGGGCGAAATCTTCAACCGTTCGCTCTTGAAATTGTGAAACGCGAATCCAGCCGTAACCCGGTTCGATCAATTTGGATTTGACCGATTGCGTTTTGATTTCTTCACGTGTGATCGTCACCGGAAAAGTGCGGTTTTCGCTCCTGCGGAAGATGGTCAGAACCACCTTGGTTTTGGGTTCACCACGCATGCGCTTGACCGCGTCGTTGAGAGACAGTCCTTTGACTGCCGTATCGTCGATCTTGGTGATCAAGTCGTTGGGTTTCAGACCAGCACGATCAGCAGGGGAGCCTTCAATGGGAGAGACCACCTTGACCAAACCGTCTTCCTGACTGATTTCGATGCCCACACCCACAAACTTGCCCGATGTGCCTTCGGAAAATTCCTTGAAGCTTTTCTTGTCAAAATATTGCGAGTGAGGGTCCAAACTGGACACCATGCCGGAGATGGCTTCGGTGATCAGTTTTTTCTCATCCACGGGCTCGACATAGTCGCTTTTGACCATGCCAAACACTGCGGCCAGTTGCTGCAGTTCTTCCAAGGGCAAGGGGGCCATGTTGCCACGCGCCACGGTTTGCAATGACACGGTGGTCAATGCACCGGCCAATGCGCCCACGCTGAGCAAGCCGACGATCTTGAGTTTGTGTCCCATTTTGCGAGTTGGTGTCCAATGAAGTTCGAATCAATATACACCCGCAAGCCCCAAGGTGTGGGGCAGCGCGTGTAATTTCATGTAAAGGCTCAGGTGTGATCAGGCCTTGCCCTGACTGGCCACTGCGGCAGCTGCTGCGGCGGCGGCTTGGGCATCGCCCAAATAGTAATGACGAATGGGTTTGAGCTGTGCGTCGAGTTCGTACACCAAGGGGATGCCGTTGGGGATGTTCAAGCTCACGATGTCGGTGTCAGATATGCCATCAAGGTACTTGATCAGAGCGCGTATGGAGTTGCCATGGGCTGCGATCAGGACGCGTTTGCCCGATTGGATGCTGGGGGCAATGCTGTCATTCCAAGCCGGCAATACTCGGGCCACGGTGTCTTTCAGACATTCGGTCAGTGGCACAAGGTCCGATGATGGATAGCGCCGATCCGCACGTTCACAGCGGCTGTCCGTGGCTTGCAGTGCGGGTGGGGGGGTGTCGTAGCTGCGACGCCAGATCAAGACTTGTTCATCGCCGAACTCCTTGGCCATGTCGGCCTTGTTCAGGCCTTGCAGTGCGCCGTAATGGCGCTCGTTCAGACGAAAATCTTTGACTACTGGCAACCAGGTGCGGTCCATTTCGTCCAGGGTGTACCACAGCGTGTGAATGGCGCGTTTGAGCACCGAGGTGTAGCACAGGTCAAAGTCCCAGCCTTCGGCTTTGAGCAGTTTGCCTGCCGACATGGCCTGACTCACGCCCGTGGGGGTCAGGTCAACATCGGTCCAACCGGTGAAGCGGTTTTCCAGGTTCCAGGTGGATTCGCCGTGGCGAATGAGAACAAGTTTGTACATAAGCAAATGGCCCTGAGAGGCGCTTCAAAACAGAGGTTAAGCCTGTCATTTTAGAATTGCAATTTTGGCGGCCCGCTGACGGGCCTCTTTTTTTGCCGAACAAGGGTGTGATTCGTGAACTTTCTCCTCGAAAACTGGATGTTGCTGTGCGTGGCCTTGGCCTCAGGCGTGGCGTTGATGTTGCCTGCTTTGACCAAGGGCAATGGCTTGGATCCACAAGGCATGGTGCAACTCATGAACCGTGAAAAAGCGGTTGTGATTGATGTGTGTGAACCCGATGAGTTTGCCCGAGGCCATGTGATCGGGGCGAAAAACCTGCCATTGGGTCAGTTGGAGGCCAAATTGGGGCAGTTGGTGAAAAACAAATCAAGCCAAGTCGTCATGGTTTGTCAAGTGGGTGCCCGTTCAGCTCGTGCTGCAGCGACAGCTCGTAAGCTCGGTTATGAGAACGTCCAATCGTTGTCTGGCGGTTTGAAGGCGTGGACTGCTGCCAGCATGCCCACAGAAAAAGCCTGATTTTGAATTTTAAACATCACCCTGGAGATCTCATGCAAGCCGTCAAGATGTACACCACCGCTGTGTGCCCCTATTGTGTTCGGGCTAAGCAAATTCTTAAATCCAAAGGCGTCCTTCAGATTGAAGAAGTCCGCATCGACACCGATCCTGCTCAGCGCGATCACATGATGCAAATCACAGGTCGGCGCACGGTGCCTCAAATTTACATTGGCGACACCCATGTAGGGGGCTGCGACGATTTGATGGCGCTGGATGCTCGGGGTGGTTTGGTGCCCCTTTTGCAATCGCTTTGACTTGCGGTAGCACCCAAGGCATCAAGGTGACTTGACTGAGCTTGGATCGTTGATAATTGGCTGTTTATGGCCCCAAACGTCTGACGCTGGTGTCAGACTATTTTTAAAAGAGTAAAAAATGACTGAAAACGCTGTCACAAACGAAGTCCAAGCGCCTGTCTTTCAGATTCAACGTGTCTATCTGAAAGAGGCGTCATTGGAGCAACCCAATTCCCCCGCCATTTTGTTGGACCAGCAGCAACCCAGCGTTGACATCCAACTTGGTGTGGAGGCGACGCCTGTGGCTGATGGCGTGTTTGAAGTGTGCGTGACCGCCACAGTGCATACCAAGATTGCAGACAAGACGGTGTTTTTGGCTGAGTGCAAGCAGGGCGGTATTTTTGAGATCCGTCACTTGCCCGATGATCAAATGGGCCCTGTCATGGGGATTGCCTGCCCGCAAATTGTTTACCCCTACCTGCGGGGCAACGTGGCCGACTTGATCACGCGTGCCGGTTTCCCTCCTGTGCACTTGGCCGAAATCAACTTCCAGGCCATGTACGAGCAGCAGCAAGCACAGCAAGCTGAGTCCTTGCCTCAGTAATTCCAAGCGTTTGCCGGACATGTTGCGATGCACATCACCCTGATTGGTGCAGGTGCCTGGGGCACTGCATTGGCGCTGGCGGCTTGTCAGCATCCAGCCAATCACGATGTGCGCCTTCATGCTCGGGACGCTGCACAGGCGCAGGCCATGCGCGATGACGGGCAAAACAAGCGTTATCTGCCCGGCATCAAGTTGCCCGAACGGTTGCTAATTTCGGGTGGAGATTGGACGCCCTTGCTCGCTGATGCCGATGCGCAATCATTGTTCATCGTAGCCACACCCATGTCGGGTCTGAGGCCCACACTCGAGCTCATGCAAGGGGTGTGTTCGCCTGTGGCTTGGCTTTGCAAAGGGTTTGAGTTGGGCACAGGTCTGATGCCGCACGAGGTGCAGCGTGATGTGGCGCCCCACTTGCTGGCGGGTGCTTTGAGTGGACCGAGTTTTGCCCTTGAAGTGGCGCGGCATCAACCCACGGCCTTGGTCGCAGCAAGTCCCCATGCCTGTGTCCGCGATGCCCTTGTCGCGGGCTTTCACGGTCCGGGTTTGCGTGTTTATGCCAACGATGACATGGTGGGAGTCGAGGTCGGTGGTGCAGTCAAAAATGTCTTGGCCATTGCCACCGGTTTATGCGATGGCCTCGATTTGGGATTGAATGCCCGAGCCGCGCTGATCACTCGGGGTTTGGCAGAAATGACCCGATTAGGCATGGCCTTGGGAGCTAAAACTGATACTTTTATGGGGCTGTCAGGCTTGGGTGATTTGGTATTGACGGCGACAGGTGATTTGAGTCGCAACCGCAAGGTGGGTTTGCTGTTGGCTCAAGGCCTCAACCTGAAGGAAGCATTGGCCTCATTGGGGCATGTGGCCGAGGGCGTTTACAGTGCCCGCACAGTGCTTTTGCGTGCGCGTCAGCTGGGCGTCGAGATGCCCATCACGCAAGCGGTGGTGGCCTTGTTAGATGGTCATTTGAGTGCGCAGCAAGCTGTTCAGGCCTTGATGGGGCGTCATCCCAGAGTCGAGTCAGCGTAAATGGTCGCCTCCATTCATAAACCCACTGTATTGCAACGCCTGTGGCGCTTTGTTGAGGGCTTCGATGGCCCTCTTGCGTTTGCTGTCTTCATGCTCGCTTGTGCTGGTTTGTTGATCATGTACTCATCAGGTTTTGACCATGGAACACGCTTTGTAGATCATGGACGCAATATGTTGATTGCCGGAGTGATCATGTTCATGGTGGCGCAAGTCCCCCCCCCTAAGCTGATGGCATGGGCTGTACCGGTGTACACCTTGGGTGTCATCTTGTTGGTGGCTGTGGCGTTGTTTGGTATCACCAAAAAAGGTGCCCGGCGGTGGGTTAATTTAGGTGTGGTCATTCAGCCCAGTGAAATCCTAAAGATTGCCTTGCCATTGATGTTGGCTGCTTGGTTTCAAAAGCGTGAAGGCCAACTTCGTTCGTCGGATTTTGCGGTGGCTTTGTTGATCCTGGGCGTCCCGGTGGGCTTGATCATGAAGCAACCTGATTTGGGAACAGCCTTGTTGGTGTTGGCGGCAGGTTTGGCAGTCATTTTCTTTGCAGGGCTCAAGTGGCGCTGGATATTGCCTCCAGTTGCTTTGGGTTTGGCTGGTATTGCTGCTTTAGTCGTTATGGAGCCCACCTTGTGTGCGGCAGATGTCAATTGGCATGTTCTTCATGAATACCAACGGCAAAGAATTTGCACTTTGCTCGACCCCGCCCGAGACCCCTTGGGCAAAGGGTTTCACATCATCCAAGGCATGATCGCGATTGGTTCGGGTGGGTTTTGGGGAAAGGGTTTCATGCAAGGGACTCAAACGCATTTGGAGTTTATTCCAGAAAGAACCACCGATTTTATTTTTGCAGCTTACGGTGAGGAGTTTGGATTTTCTGGGGGAATTTTTTTAATTATTTGTTATTTATTTTTAATATACAGAGCTTTGATCATCGCCATGCAAGCCCCAACATTGTTCAGTCGCTTGTTGGCCGCCAGCATGGCCATGATTTTCTTTACATACGCATTTGTGAATATGGGTATGGTCAGTGGCATTCTGCCTGTCGTGGGAGTGCCCTTGCCCTTTATCAGCTACGGTGGCACCGCCATGGTGACTTTGGGACTGGCTTTGGGTATTCTGATGTCCATTGCAAAATCCAAACAGCTGGTTCAAACATGACAAATCTGACGCAGGTCGCGGTGGTGGGTGCGGGCAATATGGGCGGTGGCATGCTGGCCCGTTTGCGGGGTTTGGGCTGGTCTGTGGCGGTACATGACATCGACCCCCGGGTCCAGTCACAGGCTGCGGCCTTGGGTGCAGTTTGTTGTGGCTCGGCCATGGAAGCCGCGCAGATGTTGGCACCTGATGGTGTGTTGATTGTGGTGGTGGTGGATGCCGCGCAAACCGAGGCCGTGCTTTGGGGCGAAGGTGGCGCGGTTACCCTGTTGAAGCCGGGCCAGGCGGTCATGCTGTGCCCCACCCTGGGGCCTGCCACGGTGCAAGCACAGGCCGAACGCCTTGCGCAAATCGGCATTGATTTCATCGATGCGCCCATGTCCGGTGGCCCTTTGCGGGCCAAAGAGGGCACCATGAGTTTGATGGTGGCCTGCTCGGATGCGGTGTGGCAACGCAGCCAGAAACTGCTGAACTCCTTGAGCCAACAGGTGTTTCGGGTGGGTACACGCCCGGGAGACGGTGCACGCACCAAGTTGGTCAATAATTTGCTGGCCGCGGTGAATTTGGTGGGCGCTGCAGAGGCCATGGCTTTGGCCGAACGCCTCGGGCTCGATCCTGCGGCCACCTTGTCCGTGATCGAGTCCTCCAGCGGCCAAAGCTGGATTGGCTCGGATCGGATGCGTCGGGCTTTGGCGGGTGATTTCGAGCCCCGTGCCCACGTCACTTTGCTGGCGAAAGACACGGGCTTGGCTGTGCAGGCCGCTGACGAAGTGGCGTTTGATCCGCCCTTGGGGCGCTTGGCGCGAGACTTGTTTGCACAAGCCCTGGGTCAGGGTTGGGCTGATCTGGACGATGCGGCTTTGCTCAAGCTCATGCGCCAGCGTTGATGCCGATGCTGCGGGCAAATGCCTTGGCCTGTCCGGTGCAGGCAAGGGTCTTGATCCGTGCCTACAATGGCCCCCATGATTTCACGCGAACCCACCATCGAACGCTTGGCCACAGCCCGCGCCCTCTTGCTTGAGCCTTTTGGCTTGGATGAAACCCACCTGACGCAAGCCCTGAACGCCATCAAAGCCCACGCGGTCGATGATGCCGATTTGTATTTTCAGTACACCCGATCCGAAGGCTGGAGCCTGGAAGAGGGTATCGTCAAGACCGGCAGCTTCAGCATCGACCAGGGTGTGGGCGTACGGGCTGTCTCGGGCGAGAAAACCGCCTTCGCCTATTCGGACGACATCTCTGAAGCCTCTTTGATGGACGCGGCCTTGACGGTGCGCTCCATTGCGTCTGTGGCGCAAAACAAACGCATCAAGGTGCCTGCCCGCAAGGTCTCGGCCAGCCGCTCGCTCTACCCCTCTCTGGACCCGATGTCTACGCTGGACAGCACCGCCAAGGTGAATTTGCTCGGCCGCGTGGAAAAAATTGCCCGTGCCAAAGACCCGCGTGTGGTGCAGGTCATGGCCGGTCTGGCCACCGAATACGACGTGGTCATGGTGGCCCGGGCCGATGGCACCTTGGCCGCCGACGTGCGCCCTTTGATTCGCCTGTCGGTCACGGTGATTGCTGAGCAAAACGGCCGCCGCGAAGTGGGCAGTGCCGGCGGCGGTGGCCGCTTTGGCCTGGCCTACTTTGACGACGGCATGGTCGAGACCTATGTGCAAGAAGCCGTCTCGGCCGCGCTGATCAACCTCGAAGCTCGCCCCGCGCCTGCGGGCGAGATGACGGTGGTGCTGGGCAATGGCTGGCCCGGTGTTCTGCTGCACGAGGCCGTGGGCCATGGTCTGGAAGGCGACTTCAACCGCAAGGGCTCGAGCGCCTTCAGCGGCCGCATCGGCCAGCGTGTGGCGGCCAAAGGCGTCACTGTGCTGGATGACGGCACCATCGCTGACCGCCGGGGTTCGTTGAACGTGGACGATGAAGGCCACGCCAGCCAAAAGAACGTGCTGATCGAAGACGGCATCTTGCGCGGCTACATCCAGGACGCGATGAATGCGCGCCTGATGGGCGTCAAGCCCACCGGCAACGGCCGCCGCGAAAGCTACGCCCATGTGCCCATGCCGCGCATGACCAACACCTACATGCTGGGCGGTGACAAGAGTGCCGAAGAAATCGTGGCCAGCATCAAAAAGGGCCTGTACGCCACCAACTTCGCGGGCGGCCAGGTGGACATCACCAGCGGCAAGTTTGTGTTTTCGGCCAGCCAGGCCTACTGGGTGGAAAACGGCAAGATCCAATACCCCGTCAAAGGCGCGACCTTGATTGGGAGCGGCCCTGAGTCTCTCAAGAAGATCAGCATGATCGGCAACGACATGAAGCTCGACTCGGGTGTGGGCACCTGCGGCAAGGAAGGCCAGAGCGTGCCGGTGGGTGTGGGTCAGCCCACGCTGCGCATCGATGGCCTCACCGTGGGCGGTACGGCCTGAGGGGCCTGTTCGGGTTTGCCCTTGGGCGGGCCCGTCAGGAAGCGTCATCAACCTGTGATACATTGAACCCCATGTCTTCGCGCATCGCTTTTTACTTTTTTTATTTTTGGTTCTCAGTCCCCGGCGGACGAGAGGCGAGCGCATAAGCACCCGAACATCTCGACACACACCGCCGGAGCCCCAAAGCCCGGCGGTTTTTTTTGACCTTTTTTCAATCTGAGGAGTCCACGATGAACGCCAAAACCGCAGCCCCCGAGAGCTGGTATCCGAATGCCGCCGACCGTACCGGCCAGACCGACGACGAACGCATCAAGGACATCACCGTGCTCCCGCCCCCAGAACATTTGATCCGCTTCTTTCCCATTGCCGGTACGGCCACGGAAACCCTGATTTCCCAAACCCGCCAATCCATCGCCAAGATCGTGCACGGCCAAGACGACCGCTTGCTGGTCATCATTGGCCCCTGCTCGATCCACGATCCGGCTGCAGCCCTCGACTACGCCCGCCGTCTGAAGCCCCTGCGTGAAAAATACGCCGACACGCTGGAGATCGTGATGCGCGTGTACTTTGAAAAGCCCCGCACCACCGTGGGCTGGAAAGGCCTGATCAACGACCCCTACTTGGACGAGAGCTACCGCATCGACGAAGGCCTGCGCATCGCCCGCCAGCTGCTGATCGAGATCAACCGCCAGGGCTTGCCCGCAGGCAGCGAGTTCCTGGACGTGATTTCGCCCCAGTACATCGGCGACCTGATCAGCTGGGGCGCCATCGGTGCCCGCACCACCGAAAGCCAGGTGCACCGCGAGTTGGCTTCGGGCTTGTCGGCCCCCATTGGCTTCAAGAACGGCACGGATGGCAACATCAAGATCGCCACTGACGCGATTCAGGCGGCAGCCCGTGGCCACCACTTTTTGTCTGTGCACAAAAACGGCCAAGTGGCCATCGTGCAGACCCAGGGCAACCAGGACTGCCATGTGATTTTGCGCGGCGGCAAAGCGCCCAACTACGACGCCGAGAGTGTGGCAGCCGCGTGCAAAGAGCTGGAGGCCGCCAAGCTGCCCGCCACCTTGATGGTGGACTGCAGCCACGCCAACAGCAGCAAAAAGCACGAGCGCCAGATCGATGTGGCGAAAGACATTGCCGCACAAATCAGCGGCGGCTCACGCCAGGTGTTCGGCGTCATGGTTGAAAGCCACCTCAAAGACGGTGCCCAGAAGTTCACACCCGGCCAGCACGATGTGGCGAATCTGACCTATGGCCAGAGCATCACCGATGCATGCATTGGCTGGGACGACAGCGAGGGCGTGTTGCAGGTGTTGTCCGATGCGGTGAAGGCACGCCGCGCAGGCTGAACTGCAGAGGTCTGTGGGCTGGACTGCCTGTCCAGCCTTCAGGCGCTGCCCTCGGGCTCAAGCCGCAGGTGATTCGGTCTTGACTTGGAACTCGCGCCACAACAGGTAAAGACCGCTGGCCACCACCACGGTCGCGCCCAACAACACTGCACGGTCGGGCACTTGGTCAAAGACCAGCCAGCCGCCCAGGGTCATGTAGAGGATCTGCTGGTAGAGAAACGGACCCAGCACAGCGGCAGAAGCAAATCGGTGGGCTTGCGCTGCGAAATAGTGACCCGCGCCGCCACTGAGTCCGGCCAGTGCCAGCAGCAGCCACTGCCAGCCGCTGCTGGGGGTTTGCCATGTCCACAGCGCAAAAGGGGTGAGCACAGCGGTGGACACCAGGGCCGATGCCAGCTGCATGGTGGCCGGATGTTCTTGGCTGGCCAGACGGCGCGTCAGCAAGTTGAACAGGGCGTACAAAACGGCGTTGCCCGCAGACAGCAAAATGGCCGGGTGAAAAGCTTGGCTGCCCGGGCGAATGATGATCAGCACGCCGATGAAGCCTGCGGCAATGGCGGCCCAGCGCCGGGCATCCAGCTTTTCTCCCAGCCACCAGGCCGAGAGCACAGCAATCAAGATGGGCACGGAAAACTGCATGGCACCGGTTTCTGCCAGTTGCAGGTATTGCAGGGCCCAAAAGTTCAGGCCCGTCATGCAGGCCAACATCAGACCACGTAGCAATTGCAGCCGGGGATGGTGCCAGCGCACCAGTGACAGCCCCATGCTGGGGGCGAAAACTGCGAAGGAAAACAGCGAGTGCGTGAGAAAACGCAGCCACACGACTTGCAACACCGGCAAACTCAGCACCAGCCACTTGGCCGTGGTGTCCAGCACCGCGAACATCAGCGTGGTCAAGGTGACCAGTCCAATACCCAGTCGCCGGTTGCTGTTGTTCAGCATGCCCTATAGACCGTTTGAATGGCTTGGAGCAACTTGGCGTGAATGCCGCCAAAGCCCCCGTTGCTCATGCACAGCAGGTGGTCGCCGGGCTGCACTTTGGCCAGCACTTGGGCGATGACTTCGTCTATGTTGGCACCCACCTGCGCTTTGGCCCCCATGGGCAATAGTGCTGCAGTGGCATCCCAGCCCAGTCCGCCCGAATGGCAAAAGGCCAAATCGGCTTCTTCCAGGCTCCAGGGCAGTTGGGCTTTCATGGTGCCGAGCTTCATGGTGTTGCTGCGTGGCTCGAATATGGCGAGGATGCGGGCCTGGCCCACCTGACGGCGCAGGCCGTTGACGGTGGTGCGGATCGCGGTGGGGTGGTGGGCAAAGTCGTCGTAAACGGTGATGCCGTTCACACAACCGCGCACTTCCATGCGGCGTTTGACATTTTCAAACGAGGCCATGGCTTTTGCCGCCACAGCGGGGCTCACGCCCACATGTTCGGCAGCGGCGATGGCGGCCAGTGCGTTGAGCTGGTTGTGCACGCCACCAATGGCCCATCGCACTTCGGCCACAGATTGGCCAGACTGCAACACTTGGAACTGCGAGGGTTCGCCTTCGGCCACAAAGTCGCTCACGGTCGAACCAAAGCTGCGCACTTCGCTCCAGCAGCCTTGCGCCAGCACGCGTGTCAGGCTTTCTTCCAGGCCGTTGACCACCACCCGGCCCGAACCAGGCACGGTGCGCACCAAGTGGTGGAACTGGCGTTCAATGGCCGCCAGGTTGTCAAAAATGTCGGCGTGGTCGAACTCGAGGTTGTTCAGGATGGCGGTGCGCGGGCGGTAATGCACAAACTTGCTGCGCTTGTCGAAAAAGGCGGTGTCGTATTCGTCGGCTTCGATCACGAAATACTTCCCGCCGCCCAGCCGGGCCGACACGCCAAAGTTGAGCGGCACGCCGCCCACCAGAAAGCCCGGCTCCAGCCCTGCTTGCTCCAGCACCCAGGCCAGCATCGAGGTGGTGGTGGTTTTACCGTGTGTGCCCGCCACCGCCAGCACATGTTTGCCTTGCAGCACATGTTCGGACAGCCACTGGGGTCCGCTGGTATAGGGCGCACCGGCCTCCAATATGGCTTCCATCAGCGGGAATTTGGGGCTGCCGTCTGGCAGGCGGGCGCGGCTGACCACGTTGCCGATCACGTACAGGTCGGGTTGGAGGGCCATTTGGTCGGCGTCAAAACCCTCGATCAACTCGATGCCCAAAGAGCGCAGTTGGTCGCTCATGGGTGGGTAAACGCCCGCGTCACATCCCG
This sequence comes from Comamonadaceae bacterium PBBC1, assembly GCA_002256145.1. Lineage (GTDB taxonomy): Bacteria > Pseudomonadota > Gammaproteobacteria > Burkholderiales > Burkholderiaceae_C > Limnohabitans_A. Next base: position 54,942 of record NKIP01000009.1, on the reverse strand, counting down.
TGACACGATGCCCTGCCTCGCGGGCCAGCGCGGCCAAGCCCCCCATGAAGGTGCCACAAATGCCCAAGATATGTATATGCATGCCCGGATTTTAGGGGGCCATCGGGCGCAGCCCGGACTGCGACCCGCTGGGGCCGGTCACAATCGGTGCCCATGAACGAGTTTGCCCTTGAAATTGCCGCCACTGCTGCCCGTTTGGTGGTGGAAGAAGGCTTGGCCTTTGGCCCGGCCAAGCACCGCGCCCTCAAAGAGCTGGGCCTGCCCACGCGCACCGCTTTGCCCACCAACGATGTGGTCGAGGCCGAGGTGCGCGACTACATTGCCTTGTTTTGCGCGGACACGCAGCCTGGCGAGTTGCTGGCCTTGCGCGAATTGGCGCGGGTCTGGATGCAGCGCTTGGCCGAATTTCGTCCGCACCTGGGTGGTGCGGTCTGGCAAGGCTGGGCCACGCGCCTGTGTGACGTGGATCTGGCCTTGTTTTGTGATGACCCCAAATCGGCCGAAATTGCCCTGATCAACCAGAACCAGCGCTACGAGACGCAAACCGTGCGCGGACTGCATGGTGACGATGTAGAGGTGCTGAGCCTGCACAGTTTTTGTACTGGTTTAAATGAAGATGTGGGCGTGCACCTGCGCATTTACGACCTCGACGATTTGCGCGGTGCTTTGCTGCCCGATGGGCAAGGCCGTTCACCTCGTGGCGATTTGGCCGCTCTGGAGCGCTTGCTGGCTGCTTGAAAGACAATCCACGCATGAACAATCTCAATTCAAATGCTTCTCGGCGCAATTTGCTGTTGGGGGCGGGGGCAGCGGCTGCTGTGGCAGGTGTTGGCTTGTCCTTATGGCGTTTTGAGCCCAAGGCGGTGGCCAAGGTCCAAAGTCACCCTGTTTGGAGTCAGCAATTCGAAAACCCTGCGGGTGCTGTTTTGTCGATGGGCAGTTTCAAAGGTCAACCCCTGTTGTTGAACTTCTGGGCCACTTGGTGCCCACCCTGTATCGAAGAGTTGCCCATGATCAACGCCTTCTGGCGTGAAAATGCACCGAACGGTCATCAAGTTGTGGCATTGGCCATTGATCAACCGAGTGCGGTTCGCCGTTTTCTGGAGCGACAACCTTTGGCTTTTCCCGTGGGTTTGGCCGGTTTGGAGGGCACCAATTTGGCCAAGTCGTTGGGTAATGCAGCAGGTGGATTGCCCTTTACCGTCTTTTTCAATTCAAATGGCAGCATTTGGCGTCAAAAGATGGGTCAATTGACCCAGGCTGATCTGGATGAGTGGCGTCGCAACAGCGTGTGAAGCGGGTGTGATGAAGATTTTTGCCCTTCCTTCGTCTGAAAAGTGCCCTTTTTCTGGTCGACCGCATCTCAAATCTGGTCTGTAAGCAGATTTTTGAGGGGTTTTACCGAAATTTGGTGTAAATTCGATCGATTACATGTGCTTACAGCAATGGAGGATCCGTGGATTTACGCAAACTTAAAACATTGATTGACTTGGTGTCCGATTCGAATGTGACCGAACTGGAAATCACCGAAGCCGAAGGCAAAGTCCGCATTGTCAAAGGCAACGGTTTGGCCGCGCCTGTGGTGATGCCGCAAGCAGTACCTGCACCTTTGCCTGTGACCCCCGTTTTTGTCGCTCCAGAAGCACCTGCGGTCCCTGCTGCACCAGTGGGTCATGCGGTCAAGTCGCCCATGGTCGGTACTTTCTACAGGTCCTCCAGTCCGGGTGCTGCACCGTTTATCCAGATCGGCTCGGTGGTCAAAGAGGGTGACACCTTGTGCATCATTGAGGCGATGAAGATTCTCAACGAAATCGAGTCTGACAAATCCGGCACGGTCACGCAGATTTTGTGTGAAAACGGTCAGGCCGTGGAGTACGGTCAGCCTTTGTTCATCGTCGAATAAGCCAACGGGGATTTCATGTTCAAGAAAATCCTGGTCGCCAATCGTGGTGAGATCGCTTTGCGCATCCAACGCGCTTGCCGAGAGTTGGGTGTCAAAGCGGTCATGGTTTACTCAGAGGCCGACAAAGAAGCGAAATACGTCAAATTGGCCGAAGAAGCGGTTTGTATCGGTCCTGCGGCGTCTTCGCTGAGTTACCTGAATATGCCCGCCATCATTTCAGCAGCGGAAGTGACCGATGCCGAAGCGATTCACCCAGGGTATGGGTTTTTGAGTGAAAACGCCGATTTTGCCGAACGTGTCGAAAAAAGCGGGTTCCAGTTCATTGGACCAACACCCGAGTCCATTCGCATCATGGGCGACAAGGTGTCTGCCAAGCAGGCCATGATCCGTGCGGGTGTGCCCTGTGTGCCAGGATCCGAAGGTGAGTTGCCCGATGATCCGGTGCAAATTCGTCGCATTGCCAAAGCGGTGGGTTACCCTGTGATCATCAAAGCTGCAGGTGGTGGTGGCGGTCGCGGTATGCGTGTGGTGCACACCGAGGCTGCTTTGGTCAATGCGGTGCAAATGACCAAAGCTGAAGCCGGTGCAGCCTTTGGCAATCCTGCGGTTTACATGGAAAAATTCCTCCAGAACCCGCGCCACATCGAGATCCAGATTCTGGCTGACAAGTTCAAAAATGCTGTTTACTTGGGTGAGCGTGATTGCTCCATGCAGCGTCGTCATCAAAAAGTGATCGAAGAAGCTCCGGCACCAGGCATTCCCCGCAAACTGATCGACAAAATTGGCGAGCGCTGCGTTGCCGCGTGCAAGAAAATTGGCTACCGCGGTGCGGGTACCTTCGAGTTCTTGTTCGAAAATGGTGAGTTCTATTTCATTGAGATGAACACCCGCGTTCAGGTTGAGCACCCTGTGACCGAATGGATCACTGGGGTCGACATCGTCAAAACCCAGATCATGGTCGCTGCGGGCGAAAAACTGCCCTTCACGCAAAAGCAGATCCAAATTCGGGGTCATGCCATCGAGTGCCGCATCAATGCCGAAGATCCGTTCAAGTTCACGCCATCACCTGGCCGCGTCACCTCATGGCACATGCCGGGTGGCCCGGGTGTGCGTGTTGACTCGCACGTCTACAACAATTATTTTGTGCCGCCCAATTACGACTCGATGATTGGCAAATTGATCGTTCATGGTGACACCCGCGAGCAAGCTTTGGCCCGGATGCAAACGGCTTTGAATGAAACCGTGATCGAGGGCATCAACACCAATGTGCCCTTGCACCGGGAGTTGATGGTCGATGCCAAATTCATGCAAGGTGGCACCAACATCCATTACCTTGAACACTGGCTGAGCCAGCACAAACGCTGAGGCCTTATGTTTGAACTGAGTCTGTTGTGTCCAGAAGACCGGGTCGATGTCTTGAGCGATGCACTCGATGCGTTGGATGCTTTGAGTGTGTCTGTCGAAGATGCCGATGCCCAAACCCCTGCTGAGCAAGCCTTGTTTGGTGAGCCTGGCATGCCCCCGCCCAAAGAGGGATGGCAACGGTCCAAAGTCGTCGCCTTGTTTGCACAAGAGGTGCAAGCTAACGATGCATTGGCCTTGCTGGAGCTTCAAGATTTTTTTGAAGACTGCGAAGTTTTAGGCATTCAGACATTGGAGGATCAAGATTGGGTGAGGCTCACGCAATCCCAATTTGCGCCTGTCGAGGTGACCTCCGACTTTTGGATTGTCCCCACTTGGCATGAACCCCCCAGTCAGGCTCGCCAAATCATCCGGCTTGATCCGGGTTTGGCTTTTGGCACGGGCACCCACCCCACCACGCGCATGTGTTTGCGCTGGATTGCTCAAAATGGTGTTCAAAACCAACGTGTCCTCGATTACGGTTGCGGCTCCGGAATTTTGGCCATTGGTGCAGCCAAGTACGGTGCAACAGCCATTGATGCTGTGGATATTGACGATGCGGCCGTGACATCGACCGAACTCAATGCGCAAGCCAATGGTGTGCAATTGACGGCAGGTTTGCCAGACAAGGCGAAAGGCCAGTACCAAACAGTTCTGGCCAATATTTTGGCCACACCGCTCAAGGTGCTTGCCCCATTGCTTTGTGCCCATGTGGCCCCTGGAGGTTCCTTGGTCTTGGCGGGTATTTTGGAGCGACAGGCTGATGAACTCAAGCTGGCCTATGCCCCTTGGATCCGTTTAGAGGTGGCAGATACCCAAGAAGGCTGGATTTTGATGACCGCCAAAGCCAACGAGCAAGCATAGCAATCTGCTCAATCGCCTGACTACAATCAGTGGATGAACAGGATAACTCGCTGCCCAGCTTGCGCCACAGTCTACCGTGTGGACTCAGAACAGTTGCAAGCTGCAGGCGGTTGGTTGAGGTGTGGTCATTGCGAGCATGCTTTTGACAGCACTGGCTTGGTTTTGTTTTGGGAACCCTTGGCAGAGTCGGATCTCACGCATGTCACTCGTGAAACGCCGGTCAGCGCAGCCACCGCCATGCCCTTGGGCCATGAATCTGTCCCAACAGATGGACTGTTAAAAGTCGAAGATCCAAACTCTTTACAAGCAAGTTCTCCAAGCAACGAGGCCTTGGTCTCATTTGAAGATGCTTTGTCGTCTTTTCGTCAACCACTGAGTTTGCCTTCCGACCTGGCATCCACCGTCCTTCCCGCAGATGCGCCTCAGGTCGCGGGCGAATTGTCGCTTGCGCACAGACCCAGTACAGTCAATCCATCCAAGCTTTGGCCTGCCACATTTGTATTGTTGGTCTTGATGTTGATCTTGCAGGCTGCGTTTGTGCAGAGGCATGTCCTTGCTTTGCATTGGCCTGCAGTTGCGGTGGGTTTTGATGCTGTGTGTCAATCCCTGGGCTGTACGCTCGAGCCTTCGCAAGATGTGGAGGCTTTGGTCATTGAAAGCTCGACTTTGGTGCGACGCACTGACGATTTTTTACTCTCCTGGACCCTTCGAAATACCTCGGACAGCATGGTGGCCATGACGGCATTGGAGTTGACTCTTTTGTCTGGAAACCAACAACCGGTTTTACGTAAAGTGGTTTTGCCCCAAGAAATGGGCGCACCGAAGTCTCTCCCAGCAGGTCAAACTTGGACGGGGCAATTGAGTTTGCGCACAGCCCATGAGACGCCGTTCAGCGATTATCGAATTTTGAGTTTCTACCCCTGAGTCAATCCTTTTTTTTCACAAAAAAACCCGGCACTGGAACCAGTGACGGGTTTGGCGGTCAGGTATGACCTGCTGAATCAGGGCTTGGCTGCTGATGGAAACGGCCAAGCTGCTTGAGGATTCAGAGTGGTTTGAGCAGCAGGCGCTTTGGATGCCTTCTTTGCCGCTGGTTTTTTGGCTGCCTTCTTTACAACGGCTTTTTTGGCTGCTGGTTTTTTGACAGCTGCTTTCTTGGCTGCAGCTTTTTTTGCAGGTGCTGCCTTAGGGGCTGCTGCGACTTTTTTAGCTGGAGCGGCTTTTTTGGCTGCAACGGCTTTTTTAGCTGGAGCAGCTGCTTTTGCTGGAGCGGCTTTTTTAGCGCTTACGGCTTTTTTAGCTGGTGCAGCTTTTTTAGCACTTGCAGCCTTTTTGGCGGCGGGAGCAGCTTTGGTTGCAGGTGCTACTTTTTTAGCTGCTGGCTTTTTGGCGACAGCCGCTTTTTTAGCCGGAGCTGCCTTGGTGGCCGGAGCAGCTTTTTTGGCTGCGGGTTGCTTTGCTACAACAGCTTTTTTAGCTGCAGGTTTTTTGGCCGGAGCGGCCTTTTTCGCGGGAGCAGCTTTTTTTGCTGTTGCTTTTTTTGCAGTTGCCATGATTTTCTCCTTGATCAAGTTGAGATCTCAACGGAAAGGGAACGCTTTGTGCTTGTTGGACTGCACAAAACGATCCATGGTGTTGAGGGGCTCCTCAGCACCATGAACGCAGTAAAGCCACACACCACATCACCCGAGGGCATTGTGGTGCGTGGCTGTTTAATGGATTTCATTGCTTTGAAGGTCAGACCATCAATCCCAAGACAAAGCGCCGCCTGATTGGTATTCGATGACCCGAGTTTCAAAGAAGTTACGCTCTTTTTTCAGATCAATCATTTCGCTCATCCAGGGGAAAGGGTTCTCCTCATTGGGGAACAAGGCGTCCAAACCGATTTGTGTGGCGCGACGGTTGGCAATGTAGCGCAAGTAGCCTTTGAACATGGAAGCATTCATGCCCAGCACACCGCGGGGCATGGTGTCTTCGGCATAACGGTATTCCAGTTCCACTGCCTTCAAGAAAAGCTCATTGATTTCTGCTTTGAACTCGGCAGTCCAGAGTTGAGGATTTTCAAGCTTGACGGTATTGATCAAGTCGATACCGAAATTGCAATGCATCGACTCGTCGCGCAAAATGTATTGGTACTGTTCGGCCGCACCCGTCATTTTGTTTTGGCGACCCAAAGCCAAAATTTGTGTGAAACCAACGTAGAAAAACAAGCCTTCCATCAAGCAGGCGAAAACAATCAGTGACTTGAGCAAGGTCTGATCGTTTTCCAATGTGCCGGTTTTAAAGTGCGGATCCATAATCGCACTGATAAAGGGAATGAGGAATTCGTCTTTGTCGCGGATGGATTTGACTTCGTTGTAAGCATTGAAAATCTCGCTTTCATCGAGCCCCAAAGATTCAACGATGTACTGGTAGGCGTGGGTATGGATGGCTTCTTCAAAGGCTTGACGCAATAGAAACTGACGGCACTCAGGTGCTGTGATGTGCCGGTAAGTTCCCAGCGTGATGTTGTTGGCAGCCAAAGAGTCTGCTGTCACGAAAAAACCAAGATTGCGTTTGACAATGCGACGCTCATCTTCTGTCAGGCCGTTGGGATCTTTCCACAAAGCGATGTCTCGGTTCATGTTGACTTCTTGCGGCATCCAATGGTTCGCGCAAGTGGCCAAGTATTTTTCCCAAGCCCATTTGTACTTGAAGGGAACCAACTGGTTCACATCGGTTTGGCCATTGATGATCCGCTTGTCCGCTGCATTCATTCGTCGCGGCGCTGCCGAAGTCGTGGCGTGAAACAGCGCTGCCTCGGTGATGGTCGATGCATCAGAGCCATGAACGGAAGGCATTGCAGTTTGCGATGCGGGTTTAACTTGATCTTCCCAAGACAACATAAAAAATTCCAATTCTCAGATTATGAAAGCATGCGGTGAAATTGCAAAGAAGTCATTGACATGATGCAAAACCACACGCTTGAAGTGTTGTTCAATTGCATCGCACATTGCAGGCTGGCCCGGTGCGATGCGAGGTCATGACATCACTGACAGGCTTCACAGCCAACATCATCAATGGCTGTAAATTTAACGTCTGTTGCGGGTACAGCATTCATGGCCGGTGCCGCCACCGTGGATGCCACAGCACTGCTGCCAGAAGCGGGAGAGCCAGAAGACACCGCATTGTGTGAGCCAGCTTTGACCGTGGATTTTTCAACCTGGGTGGCACTGGATGTGCGCAGGTAATAAGTGGTTTTAAGACCCCTCAGCCATGCAAGTTTGTAGGTGTCATCGAGTTTTTTGCCTGAAGCACCAGCCATGTAAATGTTGAGAGATTGGGCTTGGTCAATCCATTTTTGACGCCGAGCTGCGGCCTCTACAAGCCAAGTCGTTTCGACTTCAAATGCTGTGGCGTAGAGCGCTTTGATGTCTTGAGGCACACGATCGATGGGCCGCAAAGAGCCGTCAAAGTGCTTCAAGTCCATGACCATCACGTCATCCCACAAGCCCAAGCGCTTCAGATCGCGCACCAAATAACTGTTGATGACGGTGAATTCGCCTGACAAATTGGATTTGACTGACAGATTGCCAAAGCACGGCTCGATGGACGCATCCACGCCAATGATGTTGGAGATGGTGGCTGTGGGTGCAATGGCGACACAGTTGGAGTTGCGCATGCCGTCTGTCTTGATTTTTTGACGCAATGCATCCCAATCGAGGGTGGACGAGCGGTCGACCTCAACATAGCCGCCTCGTTCGCGTGCCAACAAGTCGATCGTGTCAAAAGGCAAAATCCCGCGATCCCACAAAGAGCCTTTGTAGCTAGAGTATTCGCCACGCTCTTTGGCCAAATCGGTCGAGGCCCAATAGGCGAAGTAGCAAATGGCTTCCATGGAGCGGTCAGCAAATTCCACCGCTGCTTGCGAAGCGTAAGGGATGCGCATTTCATACAACGAGTCTTGGAAAGCCATGAGACCCAAGCCCACAGGCCGATGACGCACATTGGAATCACGCGCTTTTTTGACTGCGTAGTAGTTGATGTCGATCACGTTGTCCAACATCCGCATGGCAATCGAGATGGTCTTTTTGAGCTTGTCGTGGTCAAGCACTTTGCCGTTGGCCGTGTCTTTGAGGTGACGGGACAGGTTGACCGAACCCAAGTTGCATACGGCAGTTTCGGTGTCGCTGGTGTTGAGTGTGATCTCTGTGCACAGATTGGACGAGTGCACCACGCCAACGTGTTGCTGTGGTGAACGGATATTGCAGGGGTCCTTGAAGGTGATCCAAGGGTGTCCTGTTTCAAACAGCATGGACAGCATCTTGCGCCACAAGTCATTGGCCGGCAATTTTTTGCTGGGTTTGATTTCACCCCGTTCGGCCTTGGCTTCGTAGGCTGTGTAGGTTTTTTCAAAATCAGCCCCGTACTTGTCATGCAAATCTGGGCAATCTGAAGGAGAGAACAGTGTCCAGTCACCTTTTTCCATGACGCGACGCATGAACAGGTCAGGAATCCAGTTCGCGGTGTTCATGTCGTGCGTGCGGCGGCGATCATCGCCAGTGTTTTTGCGCAATTCCAGAAATTCTTCAATGTCCAGGTGCCAAGTCTCAAGGTAAGTGCAAACCGCGCCTTTGCGTTTACCACCCTGGTTGACGGCGACTGCGGTGTCGTTGACCACTTTGAGGAACGGCACCACGCCTTGTGATTCGCCATTGGTGCCTTTGATGTGCGACCCCATGGCTCGCACACGGGTCCAGTCGTTGCCCAATCCTCCTGCGAACTTGGACAACAAGGCATTTTCTTTGATGGATTCGTAGATGCCATCGAGGTCGTCAGGCACAGTCGTCAGGTAACAGCTTGACAGCTGCGGACGCAAGGTGCCGCTGTTGAACAAGGTCGGCGTCGAAGACATGAAATCGAAGGAGGACAGCACTTCGTAAAACTCGATGGCACGGGCTTCGCGATTGGCCTCGCTGACCGACAGACCCATGGCCACACGCATGAAAAAGGCTTGCGGCATTTCAATGCGTTGCTTGCGCACATGCAGGAAATAACGGTCATACAGGGTTTGCAGACCCAAATAATCAAACTGCAAATCGCGTTCAGGCTTGAGCGCTTCTGCCAGTTTTTTCAAGTCAAACTGCGCCAGTTTGGGGTCCAGCAGTTCGTTGTCGATGCCCTTTTGGATGAACTTGGGGAAGTATTGGATGTATTCGCCAGCCATCTGATCTTGGGTCACTTCCTTGCCCAAAATTTCCTTGGCAATGGTGTGCATCAACAATCGGGCCGTGACGTAGGTGTAGTCTGGGTCTTTTTCAATGAGGGTTCGCGATGCCAAGATGGAGGCTTTGTACACCTCTTCCATGGGCACACCGTCGTACAGGTTGCGCATGGTTTCCGCCACGATCGGCTCAGGACTCACGTCTGGGCCCAAACCGGCGCAAGCATTGATCATCAAGGACTTCAGGTAATTCAGGTCCAAGGCCACGCGTTCGCCACCGTCCAGAACATGCAACACGGGCTCTTGAACGGCAGGCACAGCATGTGACTGTTGGCTGCGTTCTTGGGTGCGGCGTTCACGGTAGAGCACATAGGCGCGAGCGACTTCGTGATTGCTGCTGCGCATCAGACCCAGTTCCACTTGGTCTTGCACATCTTCAATGTGGAAAGTGCCTCCCCCGGGTCGTGAACGCATGAGTGCACGAACCACGTTTTGGGTCAGTTGCTCTACCACCTCTCTCACGCTGGCGGACGCAGCGCCTTGGGTGCCATGCACGGCCAAAAACGCCTTCATCATCGCGATGGCGATTTTGCTGGGTTCGAACGGCACAACGGCACCGTTGCGGCGAATGATTTGGTAATGGTTCAAGGGTTGCGCAGAAGAATGGCCCGCACGATCGGCTTCGGACAAGTTCGTCTGGCTGGTGGGCGACAAAGGAGGGGTCAGATCGGTTTGCATGTTCATTTTTGTATGGGAAAAGTCAAAGATGAGGCCGATCAAAAGAGTGCAAAGCCTCTTTTGATCAATTGTGAGATTTTGTAAAAGACACTATATCTGGTGTCTCAGGGCATGGCAAGCCACTACCGGTAGTGTATCCGTCTCCAAAAGACACCACACTCTACTCAGGTGGGCCAGACCACACTGGGCAAGAGTGATGGGTCTTTTCAGAACTTGAAATGGGGCGCTTCAAGCCCCGTCAAAATGGGTTTTTTCACGAAAAGGTCAGTGGTGATGGGGCATGCAAGTGATTTTCGTCTTGCATGCCTGATGCTTTGGGGCGATGCCGGATCTGCAGATGGACGGCGATCCGATTGAAAAACTGAGAGCTACCTAGGGTAAACGCTAGGTGGGAAATTTAACATTGATTTCAGACGATTCCAGTCAAAACCAGCACCGGGGTCTTGTTTTCTTTCTGGGGCAATGTGCTCATGCCCCGCGACATGGGCAATGGGGCAGTGAAGCTGCAAGGCTTGGCAAAGTTGGCTCAGTTGTGTGTACTGAGCCTCTTCAAATGTTTCACCCTCCAGGCCTTCCAGTTCTATGCCGATGGAGTCATCGTTGCATTGGCTTCTGCCCCGGTACTCAGATTGGCCTGCATGCCAAGCGCGGTGATCGATACTGACAAACTGCCAAAGGGTGCCGTCGCGCCGGATATAAAAATGGGCTGACACCTCTAAACCCCGGATTTGCGAAAAATAGGGGTGAGCCTCCCAGTCCAGCTGATTGGTAAACAGCGCTTGAACTTCGTTGCCACCATATTGGCCGGGTGGCAGGCTGATCGAGTGGATGACCACCAAGTCAACACAGGCCCCGTTGGGTCGCAATCCAAAATTTGGCGAGTCCAAGCGTGTGGCAAGACGGTACCAACCATCTTGCCAAAGACCGATGGGTTCTGAGACGGGTTTTTCCAAGTGCTGGATTTGTTGGACCACAGAATTGAATAAGAACGAGAATGACTGGCCAAGGATCAGGACGGATTGCGGTCTTGTGCTGCAGTTCGGTGATCGGTGCTGCAGTACACGCCTTTTTCACCGTTCACGGCTTCGTCTTGGGGAAGATGGATGCCGCAGTGTGTGCATGCAACCATGTTGGAAAGCTGGTTTGGGCTGTCTTGTGGGGGAGGTGCTGGCTTGTCCCTGCGGTTTCGTTTGAGGGCCCAAATGACCACCAATACCAGCAAAATCAACAAAAGATATTTCATCCAACGCGCCCGATCAAAACTTCCAAAACAAAGCGTGAGCCAGCATAGGACAAGAGCAGCAGTGCCGCGCCAATGTAGAGCACCCTCACGGCGCGGCGACCTCGCCAGCCCCATTGCTGGCGTCCAATCAACAAAGTGGCAAAAGTGATCCAGGACAAGAGGGCAAAAACCCGCTTGTGGTCCCAGTGCCATTGGGCATGGGTTTGTCCATACAAGGCTTCGCCAAACAGCGCTCCCGCCACCAAGGTGGCCGTCAGCAGCACAAAGCCTGCAGTCACAAAGCGAAAGGTCAGGCGTTCCAGGGTGAGCAAAGGAAGGCCGCTGGTGGCGTCATGGGCCAGACGGATGTCGTGTTCGGTGCGCGTCATCATCCAGGCGTGGACCACAGCCGCGGCAAACATGCCGTAGGCCGACAAACCCAATGCCCAGTGCAGGGGCAGCCAGGCCGAAGCTTGTGCGGTCAAAGGCGTACCGGGAAAGACCCAAGCCAAAACCACCGTGACGGCACCCAAACTCCCCACGGCCCAGCGGGCCTTGAGTTTGGGGAAAAACTGGGTCTCGATCATGTAAGCCGTGACCACCAACCAAGCCGTGACCGACAGTGCAGGGGCAAAACCAAAACGCACCGGACCCATGAGCAACATCAGCAAACTCAGCGCGTGCAATGCCCAGGCCAGCAGCAACAGTCGTCTGGCGTGGACATCACTGAGGTGTCGAGGCACCAAAGCGGGCAAGGCATAGGTCAGCGCCGCCAATGCAGAGAAGGGCAGCGTCCAGAAAGGAGCACTCGCTAAAATCATGCCACCGAGTTTAGCCTTTCAGGCGCAGCCACAGGGGCTTCGCCAACACGCTTGAACGGTTTTTTCTGGATATTCCCCATGGCTTCCGCCCTGACCGACAAACTTTCCCGCCTCGTCAAGACCCTCAGCGGACAGGCCCGCATCACCGAATCGAACGTGGCCGACATGCTGCGCGAGGTGCGCATGGCCCTGCTCGAAGCCGATGTGGCCCTGCCGGTGGTGCGCGATTTCATTGCGCGCGTGAAAGACAAAGCCCTGGGCCAAGAGGTGATGGGCTCTTTGAAGCCCGGCCAGGCCCTGGTGGGTGTGGTCAACCGCGAATTGGCCGCCACCATGGGCGAGGGGGTGTCGGACATCAACCTGGCCGCGCAGCCGCCCGCCGTGATTTTGATGGCCGGTTTGCAAGGTGCCGGTAAAACCACCACCACCGCCAAGCTGGCCAAGCACCTGATTGAAAAGCGCAAAAAGAAAGTGCTCACGGTCTCGGGCGACGTGTACCGCCCCGCCGCCATCGAACAGCTCAAAACCGTCACCGCCCAAGCCGGTGCCGAATGGTTCCCCAGCTCGCCCGACCAAAAGCCAATCGACATCGCCCGCGCCGCCATCGATTACGCCCGCAAGCACTTTTTTGATGTGTTGCTGGTCGACACCGCTGGTCGCCTGGCGATTGACGAAGCCCTGATGGCCGAGATCAAGGCGCTGCACGCTGAACTCAAGCCCGTTGAAACCCTGTTCGTGGTCGATGCCATGCAGGGTCAGGACGCGGCCAACACCGCTCGCGCCTTCAGTGATGCCTTGCCCTTGACAGGTATTGTGCTGACCAAATTGGACGGTGATTCACGCGGTGGTGCGGCCCTGTCGGTGCGCCAGATCACGGGTGTGCCCATCAAGTTTGCGGGTACGAGTGAAAAAATTGATGGCCTGGAAGTGTTCGACGCCGAGCGCCACGCGGGCCGGGTGCTGGGCATGGGCGACATCGTGGCCCTGGTCGAGCAGGTCACCGCCGGTGTTGACATGGAGGCCGCGCAAAAGCTGGCGTCCAAGGTCAAGAGTGGCGGCAGTTTTGACTTGAACGACTTTTTGGCCCAGATCCAGCAGATGAAACAAATGGGTGGTTTGTCCAGCCTGATGGACAAGTTGCCCAGCCAGTTGACCGCCAAGGCCGGGTCCATGGACATGGACAAGGTCGAAAAAGACATTGGCCGCAAGCAAGGCATCATCCACAGCATGACGCCCAAAGAGCGCAGCAAGCCTGAATTGATCAAAGCTACCCGCAAGCGGCGCATTGCCGCTGGCGCAGGCGTTCAGGTGCAGGACGTCAACCGCATGCTCAAGGAGTTTGAGCAGATGCAGGACATGATGAAAAAGATGTCCGGCGGCGGCATGATGAAGATGATGAAACGCATGGGTGCCATGAAAGGCATGATGGGCAGTGGCGGGGGCTTTCCCGGCATGCCGCGCTGAAGCTACCGACCTACCAGATGCCCTGTAGGTCGGTGGCTTCAGCTCCGACGATTGTTCGCTCTGGCACAGGCCCATGTCGGGGCTGAAGCCGCCGACCTACAAATACTGCTCAATACTGGTTCGCGGGCAGCGACACCTGCAGGCCATCCAGTTCTTGCGTCAGCATGATCTGGCATGACAGGCGACTGCCCGGCTCGCGCGTTTGGGCGGTGAAGGCCAGCATGCCGTCTTCGTCGCTGGTTATGGCAGGTAACTTCGCCAGCCAGTCCCCTTGCACCACCACATGGCAAGTCGCGCAGGTGAGCAGTCCGCCGCAATCGGCTTGAATGCCCGTCAAGTTGGCATCGACCGCAGCTTGCATCAGGCTTTGGCCTGGTGCGGCTTGCAGGGTGTGCACCGCTTGTGTGGGGTCGTGGGGTTGCAGGTGGATGGTGATCATGTTCAAGGGGTTTTTTAAATGCGCCCGAAATACTCGCGGCGGTGGAATTCCTGCGCATCCTCGGCATGCGCCATGCGCTGGTGCTCGGCCTGCTTGATGGTGCTGTAGTAATCCACAAAGGGCTGGCCCAGCGCCTGGCATAAGGCCGTATCTTTTTGCAGCGCCTGTACCGCATCTGCCAGGCTGGTCGGGATGGTTTCGGCACCCGTTGAGTAAGGTGTTTCGGTGGCGGATGGCGCTTGCAGTTGCGCGTCCACACCATCGAGCCCAGCGTGGATTTGCGAGGCCATGTACAGGTAAGGGTTGGCTGCTGGTTCGCCCAATCGGTTTTCAATGCGGCTGGCGCTGTCGCCTGGCGCACCAATGACCCGCAGCATGGCGCCCCGGTTGTCTCGCCCCCACAAGATGGACTGCGGGGCCATGGCGTTGGGCCTGAAACGCCCGTAGCCATTGCTGGTGGATGTGCACAGGGCCGTTAATGCCGGTGCATGGGCCAGCAGACCCGCCAGCCAAGACGCGCCCACATCGCTGAGCACCTGTCTTGCATCCAGTGCTCCCAAACCCGATGCTGCAGCATCGCGCATGAAGACGTTACTTCCCGTGGTCAATTCACAAACCGATTGGTGCAGGTGCCAGCCGCTGGACATGATGTGTTCAAACGGCGGTCGGCACATGAAGGTGGCGTGGTAGCCGGCGCGGCGCAGAGCCTGACGCGTGGCGTTGCGAAACAGCACCATGTGGTCGGCGGCCGTCAGGGCATCGCGCACGTCAAACACCGCTTCGACCTGGCTGGGACCGAGTTCAATTTCGAGCGAGATCAGCGGCAGGCCCAGCGCTTGCGCGGTGCGCTGCACGATGCGCAGCGGCTCTTCGGCGCGGTCAAACCAGGACTCGGTCAGCAAGTTGAAGCCCGGGTGGATGAGGCTGACTTCGGGCGCGGGGCCAGGCCATCCAGCCCGGTCTGGGTCCAGGTCTGCCCCATGCAACTGGTCTTTGAGGCGGTAAATGTGGAATTCGACTTCTAGCCCGCATCGCATCTGCCAGCCGCGCTCGGCCAGGCGCTGCGTGGCTTGCTGCAGCACATGGCGAGAGTCGAGCGGCACGATGCGCCCATCCGCAAAAAACGGTTGGCACTGCAGCCAGCCCGTCTTGTCGGTCCAAGGCAGCACCTGCCAGCTGGCCGGGTCGGGCATGAGCGTGAAATTGCTGGCCCCGGCAAAGCCGGGCAGGGTCACTTCGATGCCTGGCTCGAACACTTTGAAGGCGGTGCGGTCCGAGCTGTCTTTGAGCAGCAAGGTGCTGACCATGCCGATGCCATTGGCCAGCACACTGCGCAGTTGTGAAGCCACGATGGTCTTGCCGCGCACCACGCCGTGCAGGTCGCACCAGCCCAGTCGGATCAGCTCGATGCCCGAGGCCTCAACCTGTTGCAGCAATTGCACGCAATCCGCTTGCCGCTCCGGGCTGTTCAGGCCGCAACGTTCGGCGAAACTCATGCTGCGCTCGTGTCGGCTGGGCTTGGCACATCAGCTGTCAAGGCGGCTTCCCAAGGCGCGCCGCTGCGTTTGGCCGCGCAGGCTTCGCGCAACCATTGCGGCCACTGACCGCTGGGGGCGATGCCGTCCACCGTGTCGGGGCCCATGCGCTGGCTGGCCACAGCCGTTTGCGCAAAGCCGGGCGGCAAGCCTCCGGCCTGTACCGTCTCGATGGCTTTGAGCAAGATGCGCCGGTTCGCCATGATCACCTTGTCGCTGGTGCCCAAGTGCTCGCGGGTGCGGTCCTGGATCGCGCCCATGCTCTCGCAGGCCCACTGGTCGTGCACATTGATGTCGTCCTCGCCCATGCCGAGGTAAGTGCGCGCTACTTGCTCTTCGGGGTTGAAGCCCCAATTGTTGTGCTTGCCCGCTTTGGGGATGTAGTCGGGCAGCGTGACCGAGGGCAAGCGCTGGTTGCGCATGGCTTCTTTGTCCACCGGGCCGTCAAAGCTGGTGAACACCGAATACCAATAGGTATGCGTGTCGTCCACCGGCACATGCATCTGCGTGATGGTCATGGTCTCGGACAGCGGAATCACAAAGGTGTGCGGGAACAGCGCATTCGTCACCCGCACATGGGTCAGCGCCTCGTTGATCGGGCGCAGGGCCGTCAGGCGCAGGCCCGCATCGGTGGGCTCGAAAGAAATCTCGGGCTGGTCCAGCTCGCGCATCACCCGCGTCATGGGCCAGCGCTCGCCTTGCACATCGCCCGCACTCGCGCCGCGAAACTGGCGGCCATAACTGCCTTCAAGCGATTCGTCATTGAAAAAGCGGTGCAGGTACGACGCGTGCGCCGGGTCAATGCCCACCTCAAAAGCCTGCAGCCAGTTGCAGTGCCACAGCCCTTTGAAGGCAAAGGTGTGTGTGGCCGGGGCGCTGAAGGCGTCGATGCCCGGCAATGGCGGCGGGGTCTGACCTTCGGGGCCGAACCAGCCAAACAAAATGCCGCTGCGCTCGATGATCGGGTAGCTGCGCTGGCGCACCCGCTTGCACAGCGTGCTGCCGGTGGGCTCTGCGGGCGTTTCGATGCATTGGCCCGTCACGTCGAACTTCCAACCATGAAAAGGGCAGCGCAAGCCATCACCTTCGTTGCGGCCAAAGGCCAGGTCCGCGCCCCGGTGCGGGCAGTCGCGGTCGATCAAGCCGTAGTCGCCCAGCGCGTTGCGAAACAGCACCAAGTCCTGCCCCAATATGCGCACGGCTTTGACGGGGCGAATCGCCATGCGCGGATCGAGCGCGGGGTTGAACTCGTCCACCAGCGCCACGGGCTGCCAATAGTGGCGCATCACCGCGCCGCAGGGTGTGCCCGGGCCGATGCGGGTGATGAGTTCGTTTTGTTCTGCTTTCATGGGGGTCTTTGGCTTGCGCCGTGTGTATGCTGTTGGCGTGCGTCCGATTTTGAGGGACCACGCAGGTTTCTTGCCAGTCAGTTTAAACGGCTGCATGGGCGGGTCCTGCCAACAGGCGACACGGTGATTGGGGCTTGATGTGTGTCAATTTTGAGCTGACCAGATTGACCGCCATGACGCAAAATCCAGTTCATGCAACACACACTTTTCATCTACGGTACCTTGATGCCCGGCCTGCGCTTGGAAGCCGAAATGCACGGCGCCCGCTTTGTGGGGCCAGCCCATATAGCGGGGCGATTGATCGATGTGGGCCGTTACCCCGGGCTACTTCAGGGAGACGGGCAAGTCAGTGGTGAAGTCTATGAAGTGGATGATGCTCACCTGGCCCGGCTGGATGAGGTGGAAGGCGTGGTGCCCGGTGACCGCAACGCCTCTCAATACTGGCGCGAAGAAGTGACCTTGCTCAGCGGCCCGCTGCAAGGCCAGCATGTCCAGACCTATGTGTACAACCACCCTGTGGATGGCTGCACGCCCATCCCGCACGGCGACTACCGCCGCTACATCCGCGAAGTCGGTCGCGAGTCCTGATTCCCCGTAGGTCGGTGGCTTCAGCCCCGACATGCCTTGGGGATGCGCTGTGTCGGGGCAGAAGCCACCGACCTACAAAAAACGCAGATCGGCACTTTCAAATCCGACATGGACGCATCAATCGCGAATCAACAACTCCCCCCGCAGCGAATGCGACAGCCCCTGGGTGATGCGCACATCCGCCATCTGACCGATCAGGCGGTCCATGTTCGGGCCGCCGGGGAAGTTGACCACCCGGTTGCACTCGGTGCGGCCCGCCAGCTCGGTGGCGTCCTTGCGTGAAGGGCGCTCCACCAAAATGCGCTGCACCGTGCCCACGCGGCTGTCGCCGATGCGCTGTACGTTCTCTTCGATGGTCGCTTGCAGGTGGTGCAGGCGGCGCAATTTGTCGGCGTGTGGTGTGTCGTCGTGCAGGTTGGCCGCAGGCGTGCCGGGGCGGGGGCTGAAGATGAAACTGAAACTCGTGTCAAAACCCACATCGGTGATCAGCTTCATCATCTTGTGGAAGTCGTCCTCGGTCTCGCCGGGAAAGCCCACGATGAAATCGCTGCTGAGCGACATGTCGGGGCGGATTGCCCGCAACTTGCGGATCGTGCTCTTGTATTCCATGGCGGTGTAGCCGCGCTTCATGGCCATCAAGATGCGGTCCGAGCCGTGCTGCACAGGCAGGTGCAAGTGGCTCACCAGTTTGGGAATCTTTTCATACGCATCGATCAGGCGCTGCGTGAACTCGTTGGGGTGGCTGGTCACGTAGCGGATGCGCTCGATGCCCGGCATGTCGGCCACGTACTCCAGCAACAAGGCAAAGTCGGCAATCTCTGAGGTGCCACCCATCTTGCCCCGGTATGCGTTCACGTTCTGGCCCAGCAGGGTGATTTCTTTCACGCCTTGCGCGGCCAGACCGGCGATTTCGACGAGCACATCGTCAAAGGGGCGCGACACTTCTTCACCCCGGGTGTAAGGCACCACGCAATAGCTGCAGTATTTGCTGCAACCTTCCATGATCGACACAAAGGCCGTGGCACCTTCCACCTTGGCGGGCGGCAGGTGGTCGAACTTTTCAATCTCGGGAAAACTGATGTCCACCTGCGGGCGCTGCTTGCGCTCGCGCTCGTTCAGCAACTCGGGCAGGCGGTGCAGGGTCTGCGGGCCAAACACCACGTCCACATACGGGGCACGCTTGATGATTTCGGCACCTTCCTGGCTGGCCACGCAGCCGCCCACGCCAATCAGCACGCCCTTGGCTTTGAGGTGCTGCACCCGGCCAAGATCGCTGAAGACTTTCTCTTGCGCCTTCTCGCGCACAGAGCAGGTGTTGAACAAAATCAGATCGGCCTCGTCCACGTCCTGCGTGGGCTCGTAGCCCTGGGCCGCACCCAGCACATCGGCCATCTTGTCCGAGTCGTACTCGTTCATCTGGCAGCCAAAGGTTTTGATGAAGACCTTCTTGCTCATGCAGCCTCCACGGAATCAAGGGATGTGATGAAGTCAAGGCAAAGCAAAGCACGCGATGTGATGAAGTCAAGGCAAAGCAAAGCACGCCAAAGTAAAGCACGCCCAGAGAGGGCCAAAGTGCAGCGGTTCATGGTGTAGATCCAGAGGCTGTTGAAGGAAGCGCTTGGGGCGCTGGGGAGGGGGGATTATCGCTGCTATGCCGCCTTGTCCTCGCCCCTCGAACTCATCGCCCCCTCCAAACCCGTGATCAAAACGCTCTTGGCGCTGCTGTCCACGTTGGCCAGTTCCACCTCCAGCAAGCGCCGCGCGTGGCGGTCCAGGGGCAAGCTTTTTTCGTCGGCCAGCCACAGCAGCAACACGGCCCAGACCAGGGCGGGGCTGCCCAGGGCTTTGGCGTGGTGCAGCACAAAGTCGGCCATGAAGGCGGTGCGTGCGGTGCCCAGGCTGACCGAGAGGGCGGCGCGGAAGCTGCGTTTGCCGTAGGCCTGGGTGTTGAACTGTTGCAGCAGGTCCACCAGTGGGTTGTTGGGGGCGTCCAGGCTTTGCAGCACCACGCTCAGTTGGGTGAAGGTGTTGCTGTAGGTGCGCTGGCGTTGTTGTTGCCAATAGTCCGGTGGCAGGGCCTGCCGGGTGGGCGCGGGTGGTGGGGGGCGTACGGGCGTGGGCACAGGCGCTGACACTGGGGTGTCTGGCGGCGGGCTGTAGGCTTTGCTGATGGACTTGGGTAAAGGCAAGGCAGGCGTGTCCGCACCGTCCGCGGCTTTGCGCAAGAAGGCCGGAATCTCAATGTCGTCCATGCCCGCATTGGCCATGCCATCGATCTTGGCGGCCGCGCTGGTGCGGCTGGAGCGCCATAGCGCCGGCGTGTTCATGCCCGTGCTGATTGGGGCCGAACCTGTGCGTAACATCATCAAGCTGGCGGGTGGTCTGCGGGCTGACATGCTGTCATTGAGCATCACTGTTCCATGCCCCCCCACGCCCGCCGCCTGCATCTGCGCCACTTGTTGCAGCAGGGGCAGGTCTTGCGCTTTCTCGCCTTCTGCGCGTGTGTGCACCAAGATGAAGTGGGTGTGTGGCGTGACGAGTTGGTATTGCACGGCCAGCGCCCGCTGGCGCTGGGTGTCGTTGGTGTCGTGCAGGCGTTGTGCGGCGCACAGGCGCGGCAGCACACCGTCGGTGTCCCACAGCAGTTGTTCGGCTTGGTGAATGAGGGTTTGGCCAGACAGTGTCCAGCGCTGGCGGGGGGCAGCCAGCGGCTTGTGGCAGCTTTGTGCCCATTGGTGCACGGTGTCGCCTTGGCTGATTTCGCGCGGGCTGGGCGATTGGTAGAGCAGCTTTCCATCACTTTCCAGGCGGCAGTCGATGGCGCAGGCGTGGCGCATGCGTTCGAGCAAACGGGCCACGGCTTGTTGCATGTTTTGCTGGGGGCTGACCATTTCGCAGGCACCGCCACTGACTTCGGCCAGCTCGCGCAGCAGGCTTTCGGCCGGGGCACTGCCCACGCCCAGTGCAAACAGGCGGTGGCCCGATTGGCGCACGGTGGCCACGATGTGTTCGATGTTCCAGACTTCGCCATCGGTGATGAGCAAGATGCTGGCGGCTTCCACCGGGCGCTCGTCTTCGGTGGTGATGCGGATCACGGCCTGCAATGCGCTGTCCATTTCGGTGCCACCCAAGTCGGCCTGGAGGTTGCGGGCTTCTGAGCGCAGACGGCGTTGGTAGGCTTCGGTGCACTTTTGCAGGCGCGGCAGCACATGCAAAGGTTTGTTTCCAAACCGCGTCAGCGACACTTCGTCTTGGTTTGCGAGTTGGTGAAACAGCCAGTCCAGAGCGTCGCGGGCTTGTGCGTTGCTGTCGCCTTGCATGGAGCCGGAGCCATCTACCAGCACTTTCATGCGCAGCGGGGCGGGTGGCGTGCGGGCCGCGTCCCAGTGGGCGGTGGCGCTGCTCAGCAGGGTGTATTGGCCCGGTTGGGTGGCATCGGCGCTGGCCATGGCAAAAGCCATGTCTTTCAGGCCGTGCAGTGTCAGCACAAAGTCACGGTCCAGCCAGGCTTTGTCTTGCAGTTTGACCAGCACACCGTTGTGGTGTTGGACCCGTTGCACACCGTGTGATGGGCTGGTGATGGTGGCCTGGGCCAAGGGGTTGGCAATGTCCAGCGACACATGCAGGCGGTATTCGGCCAGGGGGCTGGCCACAGCGGTTTGGTGCGGTGCCAGGCCACCTTGGAGGTGCTCGTCACCATAGCGCGGGGCTATTGTTGTGGGCAGGGCCAGGCGCAACATGCCGCCTTCTAGGCGCAGCAGTTGGGCATATTCCAGCTCAATCACCACGTTGTCGCCGGGCAAGATGTTGCCCAGGTTGGCGGTGTAGAGGTCTTTGCCCGAGCGCTCCAGCATCACTGGCAGGTCGCCCGACTGGATGGCTTTTTCGTAAGTGGCTTCGGCTTCTTTCTTTTCGACCACGGTGCCGGTCATGCGCTTGCCGTTGAGTTCAACCGCCATGCCCAGCAGCACGCTGCCCCAGGCCAGCGGGAAGGTGTAGACGCATTCGAGGTTGTCGCGGGTGGTGTTGCAGTAGACCTGGCGCAGCTTCATGCGCAGCACCAGTCCTTGCAGTTGGCCTTGGGCATGCACCGATTGCAGGGCCACGGCTTCATCGTCATCGCGGCTTTTGAGGCCCATCACAGTGTGGTTCATTTTGTTTTCTCCCATTCGGTCATGACGCTGCGCACAAAGGCGCGGAGTTGTTCGGGCGACAAGCCCGCTTCTTGCGGGTCGATTTGCAGCTCTATGCCCGGCGCGATGAACACATGGCTGCGCACGCGGATGGCCCCGGGTTGGCGCTCGCCCTCGGCCACGGGCGATTCGCCGCCGGCCATGACGGTGCGGATGCGCTCCAGCGACACCCCGGCATCGGCCAACTTGCGGATTTGCATGAGCTGGCCCAAATGCACAGGCGTGTAATGCGCCGCCCGGGTCTCGCCCACAGGGCGGTCCACCAGGCCCAGCTGCATGTAATAGCGGACCGTGCGCTTGGGCAAATCGGTCAGCGCACAGAGCTGGTCAATGGAGTAGATGGTGGTCATGGGGTTATTGTGACACAACTGCTGTCGCAATAACTGTATTTAATTGAGCGGATTGATTTTGAACGCTCCAATTTGTGTTGTGTGCGAGGGCGTGCTGCGTCCTGAAGACCTGTGCCATACTTTTGAGCACTCGGAGGTTCCTATGCAGATTTTGTTGGACGTTCCCAATAGCTACCTGGATGTGATGCATTGCGGCAAAGAGGACTTTCAGCGGGAAGCCAAACTGGCCATGGCCGTCAAATTTTTTGAAATGAAGCGCTTGTCGTCCGGCATGGCGGCATCCTTGGCCGGTTTAGATCGCCTGGCTTTCATGGCCGAGTTGCCGCGATTTGGGGTGTCATTGATCGATTTGCCCAAAGACGAGTTGGCCGACGATGTCCTCAATGCCTGAGCGGTCGGCTGTTTTGGTGTCCAACACGACACCCTTGATTGCATTGACCGCAGCCCTGGGCAGTCTGGACATCTTGAAATACATGTATGTCAGGGTGTTGGTGCCGTTTGAAGTGGCCCAAGAGGTCCGTGCGGGTGGTCAGACTTCTTTCGGAGTTGACGCGTTTCAGGCTGCGGATTGGCTGGATATTCAGGATCGGCCGGTCACGCTACTGCCGTTCCTCAAAAACTCCTTGGACTCAGGAGAAGCCTCGGTCATTCAGACGGCGTTGAATTTGTCTTTGCCGCTAGTGTGCATAGATGAGGTGGTTGGTCGACGTACTGCTCGACTTTGCGGCCTGAACCTCACGGGTTCATTGGGCATCATGCTCAAAGCCCAGCAGTTGGGTTTCACAGTGGATTTGCCGCTCGCCATTGAGAACATGCGACGCCATGGCATTTGGCTCAGCCCGGCGCTCATTGAAGCAGTGCTCAGTCAAGTTCAGTGATCGGCCACAGTTGGGTCAGTTAGAAACGAGCTTAGGGCTTTATTTCACCTCTAGCGATCA
Source organism: Comamonadaceae bacterium PBBC1 (assembly GCA_002256145.1). Taxonomy (GTDB): domain Bacteria; phylum Pseudomonadota; class Gammaproteobacteria; order Burkholderiales; family Burkholderiaceae_C; genus Limnohabitans_A. Next base: position 31,934 of record NKIP01000009.1, on the reverse strand, counting down.
CTTGAGCCATAGGTTTCAGGATTTTCGTTGCGCCATGACTTTGTGCGCACTTGCCAATTTGACATCAATCTGTTCCAGGACAACATCGGCATCCACGACCTTGTCTAAATTCGAGGCTTGCGGGGAAGTTGCCTTTGGCTTAAAAAACATCGGATACGCCCTTTGCACCGTCGGGCTGTCAAAAGCCCAGCTGTGGCATTGGCCCAGGAAATAGGGCGCATGGGTCATTTCGGGGTGGGGCTGGCCTGCCAGTTCGCGGCGCTGCCATTGGCCGGAAGGCAAGGTTTGGTAGGCGGCAGTCGCCATGTTGAACAACATCTCGCGCAGGTGTGTGCAGCCGTCGGTGCCGCCCACATGTTGATTGATGACCTTGCGCCAGCCCGGGCCCATGGTGCAGCCGATGAGTTTGTGCATATTGTGTGGCGCGCCGGTGCATTCGGCGTGGGGGATGTCGTCCATGGAGGTGGCGATGTCCTGGATGACCATCTGGTTGTCCAATGTGACGCGGATTTTCAGGTTGTGGATCGGCGCATCGCCAGGGAAAAGCCGTTCGTTGGGCACCTGAAAGTTGAAGGTCTTGACGTCGGTCAATTGGGCTTCGATGTCCCACAGACCGTCTTCGCGGTCAAAGCCTTGGTACACCACGGTTCGCGTATGTGACAGTTTTCGGGGGGATGCTGGGGGTAGTGCCAATGGAATTCTCTGATGGGTGATGTTGAATGCTTGAATCATATCTACAGAGGAGTCCTGAGCATGTCGCAGTCCATCCACCCCGCCGTTCGCCGCCAGACCATTGCTGATGCCCTGCGCCGCACCGCGAGCCGCTTGCCCACCAAGACCGGCATCGTGTGTGGTGCCACCACCTGGACCTATGCCGAGTTCGACGCCCTGGTGAGCCGCCTGGCCTCTGGCCTGGCCAGTATCGGTGTGGCCGAGGGCGACAAGGTGGCGGTGCTGGCCCGCAATTCACACGGTTTTGCGGCGCTGCGCTTTGCGCTGGCCCGCCGTGGCGCGGTCATGGTGCCGATCAACTTCATGCTCAAGGCCGACGAGGTGGCTTACGTCCTGCGGCATGCGGGTGCCAAGACCCTGGCCACCGACAGCGGTCTGGCCGAGTTGGCGCAGGCTGCATCCCAACTCGACACGAAAGTCGAGCAGTTCATTTGGCTGCCCTCCGAAGACCCGAGCCAGAGCGTGGCGGGCATGCACAGCTTTGATGTGCTGGCCGCTTGCACCGATGCATTGCCCGATTTGCGGTTGGGCAGTTACGACGTGGCGCAGATCGTCTACACCAGTGGTACCGAGTCTTCGCCCAAAGGGGCACAGCTCACGCACGACGCGGTGATGTGGCAATACGTCAGCTGCGTGATCGACGCCGAAATTGCTGAGTCCGACGTGGCCCTGCACGCGCTGCCGCTTTACCACTGCGCCCAGCTCGATGTGTTCTTTGGTCCGGCCATTTACATGGGCAGCACCAACGTCATCACCTCCAAACCCACGCCCGACAACCTGCTGCCGATGCTCGAAAAGTTCGGCATCACCAGCTTCTTTGCGCCGCCCACGGTGTGGATTGCGCTGCTGCGCTCGCCGCTGATGGATGCGGGCAAACTTGCCCAACTGGCCAAGGGCTACTACGGCGCGTCCATCATGCCGGTGGAGGTGCTCAAAGAACTGGCGTCGCGCCTGCCCAAGGTGCGTTTGTGGAACCTGTACGGCCAGACCGAAATCGCGCCGCTGGCCACCATGCTGGCCCCCGAAGACCAGCTGCGCAAACCGGGTTCCTGCGGCAAGGCCGTGCGAAACGTCGAAACCCGTGTTGTCAACGACGACATGCAGGACGTGGCCGTGGGCGAAGTGGGCGAGATCGTGCACCGTTCGCCGCATTTGATGCTGGGCTACTTTCACGACGACGAGCGCACCAAGGCATCCTTTGAGGGCGACTGGTTCCACAGCGGGGATCTGGGCATCATCGACGAAGAGGGCTACATCACCGTGGTGGACCGCAAGAAGGACATGATCAAGTCCGGTGGCGAAAACGTGGCCAGCCGTGAGGTCGAGGAAATGATTTACCGCCTGCCGCAGGTGAGCGAAGTGGCGGTGATTGGTTTGCCTGACCCCAAATGGGTGGAGGCGGTCACGGCCGTGGTGGTGGTCAAGGCCGGGCAGACGCTCGATGAAGCCGCCGTGATCGCGCATTGCGCCCAGCACATGGCCGGGTTCAAGACGCCCAAGCGCGTGGTCTTCACCGACACGCTGCCCAAGAACCCCAGCGGCAAGCTGCTCAAGCGCGATTTGCGGGTGCGCTATGCCTGAAGCTCATTGAGCCGGCCCTGTAAAGTTTGCAGGGTCACTTCAACCTGGCACCTTGTGGGAGCTAGCCCTGCTGGCAATCAGACGGTTGCGGACCACTGGCTTTTCGCTTGGCTGAAAGCTCCCACAGGATTCTCCCAACCGGCAACAGACGGCTCAAAATTCATCGGGCCGAATCGATTGTGCGTTGAGCATTGAGCGTTCAGTGCTCGGCGTGGGGGCCTCGCGCTGCCGGGCAAAAGTTCCAAAGCGTGGGGGATAAGGGAAATCCCTGATCAAATGTCCCATGATGAAGACTTGAATGTCCTATTGACAGGACAATGGGACTGTTTCACGATAGAGCCCCATGAATGCCCATCTGCCTTTGCCCAAATACCACCAGATTTATCTGGTGCTGCGTGAGCAATTGCGCGAAGGGCGTTTTGACGCCGGATTGCCGGGTGAGTTGGCCTTGATGGGTCAGTTTGGTGTGGCGCGTGTCACCGTGCGACGGGCTTTGGCGCAACTGGCCGAAGAGGGTTTGATCCACCGGGAGCCCGGGCGTGGCACTCGGCCCGTGTCTGCTCGTGCGCAAGAAGTTCAGATGCAAGCCTCCACCATGGCCACGGGTCAACAAGCCCGCCTGACGGGTTTGCTGGAAAACCTGGTCACCATGGGCTTGCGAACGCAGGTCAATGTCCTGTCGGTAGAGCGTTTGCGTGCGCCGGTGGATGTGGCCGCTGCCTTGAAACTGCCTGGCACCGCTTGGGTGCAAAAAGCCGAGCGTGTTCGCAGCACCCCCGAAGGCCCCCTGTCGCACATCACCACTTGGGTGCCCGATGCGATTTCTTCGAGTTTTGGTGAGCGCGAATTGGCGCAAAAACCGATTCTTGTGCTGCTCGAAGAGTCGGGCGTCAAAGTCGGCCGCGCCGAACAAACGATCTCGGCCCGCTTGGCCGACATGGCGCTGGCCCAGCATCTGGATGTTTCTGTCGGATCGGCCTTGTTGGCGGTGCGGCGTTTGATTTATGACGAGGACGACCGTCCCGTCCAATGGCTGCATGGCTTGTACCGACCGGACCGGTACGAATACCAGATGCAGTTATCCCGCGTTGGCAGCATCGATGCCAAGGTGTGGGTAAGCCAAGAGCTGTCCGCCAACTTTCATTGACCTACTTAAAGGATGTTCTCATGACCTCACGTCGCACTTTCATGGGCCAGTCCGCTGCTGCGGCCTCGGCTCTTGCCTTTCCATTGGTAGGCGGGGCGCAGCCCAAGCCCATCAAAGTCGGTGTGTTGCACCCCGTCACCGGTGCCTTGGCCTACTCGGGCCAGCAGTGCCGCATGGGTGCCTTGATGGCGATTGAAGACATCAACAAGGCTGGCGGCATCAAGTCGCTGGGCGGCGCCAAGATCGAAGCCATGCTGGGCGATGCACAGTCGAGCCCCCAAGCGGGCACGGCCGAAATTGAGAAGATGAATGAAGCGGGCGTGAGCGCCGTGGTCGGCGCCTTTGCATCCGCCATCTGCCTGGCCACCACACAAGCAGCGGCCAAATACAACCTGCCGCATGTGGTGGACGTCGGCGTGGCCGACCAGATCGTCGAGCGTGGCCTGAAAAACACCTTCCGCTTTGGCCCTGGCTACAAAAAGTGCGCCGAAGTGGCTGTGGCCAGCTTGCACGCCTTGAACACCGCCGCTGGCAAGCCCGCCCGCACCGTGATGATCGTGCACGAAGAGTCTTTGTTCGGCACAGGTACCGCCAACTTGCTGGCCAAAGAGCTGCCCGGCTACGGTTACGAAGTCAAGGAAATCATCAAGCACGCCAACCCCACGCGTGACTTCAACAACATTGCGCTGCGCATCAAGCAGGTCAATCCCGACATCCTGATCCCGGCCAACTACTACAACGAATACGCCTTGTTGGTGCGCACCTTGCAGCAGCAAAAAATCACACCCAAGGCCATTTACTCGGTGCTGGGTGGCGCGGCGTCAAGCTACAAGTTCGTCAAGGAATTCCCTGAGGCGGCCAACGGCATCATCGACTGCAACCACTGGTTCAACCCCAAGGACAAGCGCTCAGCCGAACTCAAAAAGCGTGTGGAAGCACAGGGTCAGTTCTTCAGCTATGAAGTGTTCATGACCTACACCGCCATGATGCTGCTGGCCGATGCGATCGAGCGCGCCAAGTCACCCGACCGCGCCGCCATCATTGATGCACTGGCTTCGAGCAAGTTCCAAAACCACATCATGCCCTACGGCCCCACACAGTTTGTGAACGGTCAAAACATGGGTGCTCAGCCTTTGATGACCCAAGTCCACAAAGGTGACATCAAGGTCATCGTGCCGCGCGACTACCGCGAGATTGAGCCTGTTTTTCCGCTCAAGGGCTGAGCTGCGCTGACCTGAAAGACCCCGATGCTGGACTTCAACATCCTGTTTCCTTCGGTGCTCAACGGCATCACGACCGGTGCCGTATACGCGCTGATCGCGCTGGGCCTCACGCTCATTTATGGCGTGCTGCACATCATCAATTTCGCGCATGGCGCGGCCTTGATGGTGGCGCTGTATGGCGTGTACATGCTGAAGCAACACTTCGGGGTCGACCCCTACATGGCCCTGCCCATCATGGTGCCCGCCATGTTTGTTCTGGGCTATGCGCTGCAACGCGGTGTCATCAACCGTGCCAGCCATGGCAAGGATGAAAACATCCTGCTCGTCACGCTGGGCATCTCCATCGTGCTCGAAAACCTGGCGCTCTTGTTCTTCAAGTCCGACACCCGCACCATCGAGACCGCCTACACCTTGACCACGGTCGAGATCGGGCCCGCCTTCATTGCCCTGCCCAAGCTGGTGTCCTTTGCCGGGGCCTTGGTGGTGTCGGCCGTGATGCTGCTCATCGTGCAAAAAACCGATTTGGGGCGTGCCATTCGTGCCGTGTCCAAAGAAAAACAAGGTGCCCGTTTGATGGGCATTGATGTGGACCATGTGTACGCCATGTGTTTTGGCTTGGGTCTGGCCAGCTTGGGCGCGGCGGCCTGCTTTTTGATGCCGGCTTATTACGTCAACCCGCAAGTGGGCAATGGCTTTGTGTTGGTGGCTTTCACCATCGTGGTGCTCGGCGGCATGGGCAGTTTTGCCGGGGCTTTGCTGGGTGGCTTGCTGATCGGTGTGGTCGAGTCGCTGGGTGGTTTGCTGCTGGGTGAATCACTGGGCCAGGTGGGCATTTTTGTGATTTTCATTGTTGTGCTCTTGCTCAGACCCCAAGGCTTTTTTGGAGCTAAGGCATGAAAGACTTTCGCAACATTGCACTGTTTGTGCTGTTGGTGGGCATGGTGCCTTTTCTCACCGACTCGGGCGTGATGCTCAACTTTGTCATGACCGCTTTGTACGCCTGCTTGCTCTCGCAAGCCTGGAACGTGCTGGGCGGTTTTGGCGGGCAGTTTTCGTTTGGCCATGCGCTGTTTTTTGGCACGGGCGCTTACGTGCAAGCCATTGCGCAAATGCAGTGGGGCCTGAGCCCCTGGCTGGCCTTGCCCTTGGCCATGGCCTTTGCGGCGGGGGTGGGCGCTTTTGTGGGCGCGGCCTCGTTCCGTTATGGGCTCAAGGGTTCTTACTTTGCGCTGGTCACGCTGGCCTTTGCCGAGGTCTTCCGCATCCTGGCCACCTCGGTGCCCTTCACGGGTGCCGGTGTGGGCCTGATGCTGCCGCTCAAGGAGTCGGCCGCCAACATGCAGTTTGGCAGCCGCGCCGGTTTCATTTGGCTCATGTTGGGCCTGGTCACGCTGGCGCTGTGCATCACCGCTTGGCTGCGCCACTCGCGCTTTGGGGCCTATTTGCAGGCCGTGCGTGACAACGAAGACGCGGCCCGCGCCATTGGCGTGAACCCCTTCAGTGTCAAGCTGATCGCCACCGTGTTGTCGGGCAGCCTGATGGGCGCAGGCGGTGCGTTTTATGTGCAGGTGTTTCAATACATCGACCCGGGCATCGCCTTTGGCTCACACACCTCGGTCGAAGCCTTGGTGGGCGCGATTGTGGGAGGGCTGGGCACGTTATGGGGGCCAATGCTGGGGGCTGTCAGCCTGCACATTTTGGCTGATCTGACACGCAATTTGTTTGGTCAGTTGCCCGGCATCAACATGGTCATTTATGGCGTGGTGCTGATTGTGATCGTGATGTTTTTGCCCCGTGGCATTTCTGGCCTGGGGCTCAAAAACCCTTTGCAATTCTTGCGCGGCAGCAAGACAGATGGAGATAAACCATGAGCACGCTGCTGCAAATCGAGGGCGTGGGCAAGTCCTTTGGCGGCTTGAAGGCCGTGCAAAACGTGAGTCTGTCGGTGACTGAAGGTCGACTGAGTGCCTTGATCGGACCGAATGGCGCGGGCAAGACCACGTTGTTCGCGCTCATGTCGGGCTTTTTGACGCCCGACATGGGCCGTGTGGTGTTTTCAGGCCAGGACATCACCGGCCAGCCGCCGCACCTGAACGCCCGCATGGGCCTGACGCGCACCTTCCAGATCGTGCAGCCTTTTGCCGCACAAACGGTGCGCGAAAACATCGCAGTGGGTGCGCATCTGCATTTGCCGCGCCGCGCCCAAGCTTTGGCGTTTGCCGAGTCGGTGGCGAGCCAAGTGGGCTTGACGCCCCAGCTCGACAAGCTGGCCAGCGACCTGACGGTGGCGGGCCGCAAGCGGCTGGAGCTGGCCCGCGCATTGGCCACGCGTCCGCGCTTGCTGCTCCTGGACGAGGTGCTGGCAGGTCTGAACCCGCAAGAAATTGCCGAGATGATCCCAGTGGTGCAAGGCATTGCCCAAAGCGGCGTGACGGTGTTGATGATCGAGCACGTCATGCAAGCGGTGATGAGTCTGGCGCAAGAGGTGTGGGTTCTGGCGCAAGGGCAATTGATTGCCCAAGGCACACCCGCTGAGGTGACGAACAACAAAGCCGTGGTCGAGGCTTATCTGGGCCACGGCACGGCCGAGCGTTTGCAAAAGAACGCAGCCCAAGCCAAAGCAGCGCAGGAGATTCAGGCATGAGCGCTTTGTTGAATGTGCAGGGCCTCAAATCCGGCTACGGCGTGGTCGAGGTTTTGCGGGGGGTGGACCTGCAGGTCATGCCGGGTGAGCTGGTGGCGCTGCTCGGCAGCAACGGCGCGGGCAAGACCACGCTCAACCTCACGCTCAGCGGCTTGGTGGCCACGCGTGGGGGGCAAGTGGGGTTTGATGGGCAAGACATCACGGGGTTGCATTCGCGCCAGGTGGTCCAACACGGCTTGATCCAGGTGCCCGAAGGCCGCAAGGTCTTCCCCAATCTGAGCGTGCACGAGAACCTGGAGCTGGGCGCCTTCACCCGGGGCCGTGAGCGCAAGCAGCAAAACCTGGACAAGGTCTACGAAACATTTCCGCGGCTGAAAGAGCGCGTGGCCCAGTTGGCCGGCACTTTGAGCGGTGGCGAGCAGCAGATGCTGGCCATTGGCCGGGGCCTGATGGCCGAGCCGCGCTTGCTGATTCTGGACGAGCCCTCGCTGGGTTTGTCGCCGCTGTTGGTGGAAGAAATGTTTGGCCTGATCTCGCAGCTGCGCAGCAGCGGCCTGGCGATCTTGCTGGTGGAGCAAAACGTGGGGCAGTCGCTGGACATCGCCGATCGGGCGTATGTGATGGAAAACGGGCAGATCCGTTTTTCTGGCACTCCGTCTGAGTTGTTGGCCAGCGACACCCTCAGGCAAGCTTATTTGGGCATGTAAGGAAGAACGCCATGGCCAGATGCTTGGGCCACCCTGACCCCTTCACCAGATGCTGAACCGCCTCGTTGGGACTGAATTTTGGACACGGATAATCTTTTTATGACACGCACCCCCATGACCGGCGGTCCGATCACTGGACGCAGAGCCTGGGTTTTGATGGCAGCCTTGCTTTGTTTGGGCGGAGCAGGCTGGGCGCAAGCCCAAACGCATCCGCCGATCAAAATTCTGGTAGGTGCCCCAGCAGGCGGCACCACCGACACCATGGCCCGCACGCTGGCGCAAGTTTTGGGCATGCAGATGGGCCGCACCGTGGTGGTCGAAAACAAGCCCGGCGCGGGTGGCAATTTGGCCGCAGACGCTGTGGCCAAGGCCGCGCCCGATGGCAACACGCTGCTCATGAGCTTCACCAGCCACGCCATCAACGCCTCGCTCTACCCCAGCTTGCCTTTTGACCCGGTGAAAGACTTCACGCCCTTGACGATGGTGTCGATTTCGCCATCCATTCTGGTGGCGCACCCCAAGGTGGCGGCCAACAACGTCAAGGAATTGATCTCGCTGGCCAAGTCCAAGCCGGGACAGCTGAACTTTGCGATTGGCGCATTGGGCTCTTCTCTGCACATGGCCGGTGACGCCTTCAAGATGCAGTCGGGCGTGTACATCGTGAACATCCCCTACCGGGGCACAGCGCCTGCGGTGCAAGACGTGCTGGCTGGACAAGTCGATTTGATGTTCGCCGCCATTGGGAATGTGCAAGCGCACATCAAGGCCGGCAAGCTCAAGGCCTTGGGGGTGACCAGCGCCAAGCGTCTGCCCGCATTTCCCCAAGTCCCCGCCATTGGCGAGAGCTTGCCCGGTTACGAGTCGAGCGCTTGGTTTGGTTTGTTTGGCCCGGGCCGCATGAGCCCCGAATTGACACGCCGTTTGGCCGATGCCGCCCGCGCAGCCGTGCAGTCGCCCGAGGTCAAGCGCCGCATCGAGCATGAAGGTGCCACGCCCGTGGGCAACAGCCCAGAGGAGTTTGCCCGCTTTGTCGACAGCGAAATCGTGCGTTGGCGGGCGGTGGTGCAGTACGCAGGAGCCAAGCCCGAATGAACACCCGCATTTTTCAGCCCCAAACCCTGGCGCAAAAACTCATCGCCCGCGCCGCTGGCCGCAGCCATGTGGCCGTGGGTGAGGTGGTCACCTGCAAGGTCGATCTGGCCATGTTCCACGACTCGTCCGGCCCGCGCCGCTTGAAGCCCATGCTCGACGAACTGGGGGCCGAGATTTGGGACAAAAACAAAGTGGTGCTGGTGCTGGACCACTATGTGCCCGCACAAGATGCCGATGCGCAAAACATCGTCCAGATCACCCGCGACACGGCCAAACAATGGCAGCTGCCGCATGTGATCGACAGCGAGGGCATTTGCCATGTGGTGCTGCCCGAGCGGGGCCACTTGAAGCCCGGCATGTTTTGTGTGGGGGGTGACTCCCATTCGCCCACGGGGGGAGCTTTTGGTTGCTACATGTTCGGCATCGGTGCGACCGAAATGCTGGGGGTGTGTGTGACTGGCCAAATTTGGGTGCAGGTGCCGCGCACCTTGCGCATGCACTGGTCGGGCCGGCTGCAACATGGCGTGTCGGCCAAAGACATGATGCTGCACATGGTCGGGCGCTTTGGCATGAATGGCGGGCAATACCAGGCGGTGGAGTTTGCAGGGCCTGCGGTGCAGGCACTGAGCATGGCCGAGCGCATGACGCTGTCGAACATGAGCGCCGAGATGGGGGCGCAAGCCGGCTTGATCGCGGCAGACGAGACCACCTTGAACTACCTGCGCGGCATTGGCGTGTTGCCTGAACATCTGGTGGGGGCCGAGCACTGGCACACCGATGAAGATGCCGATTTTGAACAGCACAGCTTTGATGCGAGCAGCCTCAGCCCCCAGGTGGCTGCGCCGCACAGCCCTGCCAACACACGGGATGTGGCCGAGTTTGCCGACGTGCTGCCGAACATTGCCTACATTGGCGCTTGCACCGGTGCCAAGCTCGAAGACCTTCGCGCCGCCGCTTCGGTGCTCAAGGGCCAGCGCGTGGCCGCAGGTGTGCAGCTCATGGTCGCACCCGCCAGCGCCCGCGAACAAGCGCAGGCCACACAAGAAGGCGTGATGCAAACCTTGCTGGACGCCGGGGCCACGGTGCTGCCCAACAGCTGCGGCGCGTGTGCGGGCTATGGCGCGACTTTCCCTGAAGGCTCCACCGTGATCTCCACCACCGCTCGTAACTTCAAAGGCCGCATGGGCCCGGCCAGCGTGAACGTGTATTTGGCTTCGCCTTACACCGTGGCAGCCTCGGCTTTGCGCGGACGCATCAGCGATGCACGCGAGGTGCTGGTATGACAAACCGTACATTTGACAACGCACGGGTGTGGCGGCTCGGTGCCGACGTGGACACCGATGCGCTGGCCCCCGGTGCTTACATGAAGCATGGCCTGGAAGTGATCGGCTGGCATTGCCTGGAGGCGGTGCGCACAGACTTCGCATCCGGTGTGCGCGAGGGCGATGTGATCGTGGCCGGGGCCAACTTTGGCATCGGCTCATCGCGCGAACAGGCGGCCGGTGTGCTGCGGCACCTGGGTCTGGCGGCGGTGATTGCACCGTCTTACAGCGGCTTGTATTTCCGCAACGCCTTCAACTTGGGCCTGCTGCTCTTGACCTGCTCAGACGCCGACAAGATCGAAGAGGGCGAGCGTGTGGGTGTGACGTTTGAGGGCGACACCCCGGTGGTGATTCGCGCCAATGGTCAGCGCTTGGCCTGCGCCGCTATCCCTGAATTTTTGATGGACATGGTCGATGCAGGGGGCTTGTTGCACCTGCTCAAACAAAGAAAGCCCGCATGAATCCGACTGAACGTGTAATCGAACCTGTGATGGACCCCGTCATGGACCCCGTGACATTGGCCGTGCTGCGCGGCCGTTTGGAGCAAATTGCCGACGAGATGGACGCGACGCTGTACCGCAGCGCCTTCAACCCCATCATTGCCGAGGCGCATGACGCTTGCCACGGCTTGTACGACGCCATCACCGGCGACACCCTGATCCAGGGCAAGTCGGGCCTGCCCGTGTTTGTGGGGGCGATGGCTTTTGCCGTGCGGGCGGCCATGCGCGTGGCGGCTGAACGCGGCGGCATGCAGCCGGGCGATGTGTGGCTGTTCAACGACCCCTACGAAGGCGGCACACACGCCAACGACTTCAAGCTGGTCAAGCCCTGCTTTCGCAACGGCCAGCTGTATTGCTTTCTCGCATCGGCCGCGCACTGGCACGATGTGGGCGGCGCGGTGCCTGGCAACTACAACCCAGCGGCGACCGAGTGCTGGCAAGAAGCGGTGCAGATCCCGCCGGTGCGCATCTTGCGCGGCGGTGCGCTGGACGACGATGTGCTGGCCATTTTGCGGGCCAACACCCGCTTGCCCGACAGCCTGTGGGGCGACTTGAATGGTCAGCTGGCCGCACTCGAATTGGGCGCACGCCGTCTTGACGGCTTGCTCGATGAATACGGCGATGCCAAAGTGGCGCAGGCCCTGGTGGAGCTGCGCACCCGCGCTGTGCGCTTGATGCGCTCGCACATCACCAGCCTGCCCGATGGCCGCTACAGCTTTGAAGACGTGCTGGACAACGACGGCGTGAAAGACGAGCTGCTGACGATTGCGCTCGACATGACGGTGGCCGGTGACCGTTTGACGCTGGACTTTTCACGCACCTCGGCGCAATGCGCCGGGCCGGTGAACATCTCACGCGCCACGGCAGTCGCTGCTTGTTATGTGGCCTTGAAGCACGTGTTCCCCGATGTGCCCGCCAACGCGGGTGTGCTCGATGCGGTGGACTTTGTGATCCCCGACGGGCTGGTCATCAGTGCCTCGCGTCCGCGCCCGGTGGGTGGCTACACCGAAACGATTTTGCGCATGATCGACGTGATCTTCAGCGCCACGGCCCTGGCCGACCCGCAGCGGGCCGTGGCCCACGCCTACGGCACCATCAACGCCTTGTCGATTGCAGGACACCGCACCGACGACAAGCGCAAGGGTCAGCGTTGGGTGATGTTCAGCTTCTTCGGTGGCGGGCATGGCGGCCATTCGGATGGCGACGGCCTGTCACACGGCAATGCGCCGATCTCGACGGCCACGATTCCGCCGATGGAAATTTTGGAAGCGGCCTACCCTGTGCGCTTCACGCAGTGGGCCTTGCGCCCCGGCTCGGGCGGCGATGGTCAGCACCGGGGCGGTTTGGGTGCGATCTACGAGATCGAATTGCTCGAAGACAGCGCCGAGGCCTTCATTTTTGGTGAGCGCGGCAAGTCTGCGCCCAAGGGCATCCACGGCGGCAAGCCTGCTTTGCCCAACGTGTTCGAGTATTGCCAAAACGGCGAATGGAAGACGCCACCCATGGTGTCCAAGATGTTGGGCATCCACCTGAAAAAAGGCGACCGCGTGCGCCTGCAAACCCCGGGCGGCGGCGGCTGGGGATCGCCCGCTGAGCGATCGGAACAAGACCGTGCCAAAGACAGCGCACTGGGTTACACCAAGGAACAAGCATGAGCGAGGCAGCAGTGAATCAGCCGCATTGGGTGGTGGGTGTGGACGTGGGCGGTACGTTCACCGACCTGTTTGTGCTGGACGAAAAAACCGGCCAGGCCCGCATCGTCAAGGTGCCGTCGACCCGGGGTGAAGAAGCCCGCGGTTTCATGAACGGCATCGCCAAAGTGACCGGCAACACCGGGGCCGATGGCGCCAAAGAGATCGCCACCATCGTGCACGGCACGACAGTGGGCACCAACGCTTTGTTGGAACGCAAAATCGCCCGCACCGGCATCATCACCACACGCGGCTTTCGCGACGTGCTGGAGATGCGCCGCCGCGACCGCCCACAAACCTGGGGCCTGCGCGGCAGCTACACCCCGGTGGTGCCGCGTGCCTGGCGGCTGGAGGTGGACGAGCGCGTGTTGGCCGATGGCCAGTTGCACACGCCTGTGAACCTGGACCAGGTGCGCGAACAGGCCCGCGCCCTGCTGGCCGAAGGCTGTGAGGCGGTGTGCGTGTTTTTTGTGCACGCCTATGCCAATCCCGGCAACGAACAAGCGGCCGTGGCGGCCGTGCGCGAAATCTGGCCCAACAGCTATGTGACGGCGGCCAGCGAAGTGCTGCCCGAGATCCGTGAGTTCGAGCGCTGCTCCACCGCAACCCTCAACGCCGCTTTGCAGCCCGTTGTGGGCAGCTATTTACAGCGCCTCGATGGCGATTTGCGTGCTCAAGGTTTTGGCGGCGAATTGCTGATCGTGCAAAGCAATGGTGGCGTGATGTCGCGCCAGACCGCTTGTGATGTGCCGGTGCGCACGGCGCTGTCCGGGCCTGCGGCGGGCGTGATGGCTTGCGCCGAGATTGCCCGTGCTTCGGGTTTTGAGAACGTCATCACCGGCGACATCGGCGGCACCTCGTTTGACGTGTCGCTGGTGGCTGGGGGTGAAGCGGCCCTCGCTGCGCAAACGTCCATCGAGTTTGGCTTGGTGGTGCGCTCGCCCATGATCCAGATCGAGACCATCGGTGCCGGTGGCGGCTCGATTGCTTCGGTCGATGCGGGTGGCATGCTGCAAGTGGGCCCCGAGTCGGCCGGCAGCATTCCCGGCCCTGCATGCTATGGGCGCGGCAACACTCGTCCCACCGTGACCGATGCCAATGTGCTGCTGGGCCGCATTGCGGCCGACCGGCCTTTGGGTGGTGGCTTGTTGCAAAAGCTCGATTCGGGCTTGTCTGAAACAGCCATTGCCCAGCATGTGGCCGAGCCTTTGGGTTTGACGGCGCTGGCGGCAGCCGAGGCGATTTTGACGGTGGCCAATGCCCGCATGGCGGGTGCGATCCGTGTGGTGTCGATCGAGCGCGGCCACGATCCGCGCCAGTTCGCCTACATGCCCTTTGGCGGAGGGGGCGGCCTGCATGTCTGCGCCATGATGCGCGAGGTGGGCGTGACCACCGGCATCGTGCCGCGTTACCCGGGCGTGACCTCGGCGCTGGGCTGCGTGATGGCCGATATGCGCCACGACGCGGTGCAGACCTTGAACGTGGCCTTGGCCGATGTGGCTTGGCCTGCTTTGCTGGAACGCGTGGATGGCTTGGCCGAAGCCTGCCAGGTGCGCTTGGATTCTGCCGGTGTGAATTTTGTGCGGGTGGACGAAGTCATCAGCTTTGACATGCTCTACATGGGCCAGACCCACACGCTGCAAGTGCCCGTGAAGCGCGATCAGTTGAATGCGGTGGGTTTGCTGGCCGCATTTGAGTCGGCTTACCAGCACGCCTTTGGCCGCGTGCTGCAAGGCCCGGTGATCCGTGTGATGAACCTGCGTTATGCCCGCATCGGACGGCGTCCCAAGTTCGACTTGGCGGTGCTGGCGCCGCAAGGCGAAGGCCGTACCACCCCGGTGGGCGAGCAGCAGGTGTACCACCAAGGCCAATGGTGGACGGCGCAGCGCTACGAGCGCTTGAGCCTGCCCGTGGGCACCGTGGTGCAAGGCCCGGCAATTTTGGAGCAGCCTGATACGACCGTGTGGTTGGAGCCGGGCTTTGAAGGCCGTGTGGACAAACTGGGCAACCTGTTGGTGGAGCGCACCAGTGCTCAGTTGGACTGAAGCGTGAAGAAAAGCAGTGGTGGATGAGGTGGAATTTCATTGGGCTTTTGTAGGTCGGTACCTTCAGGTCCGACATGGCTCAATGGGGCTAAGGTGGCATGTCGGGGCTGAGGTCAACGACCTACGAGGTGCTACTGCGCCTGTAGGTCGGTAGCTTTTGTTCCAAAGTTGGTGGGTTTTCACAGGCTCTTGTCGGGGCTGAAGCCACCGACCTACGGGCTGATCGGGGGGCCAACATTTCAGGCTTCATCTGGCCGCATCCATGCTGAAGTCCGACAAGGTTTTGGGGTACTTGGACAACACGAGGAGAACGTATGAACTTGAAGAACGCCAAATTGGGCATGGTCATCGTGGACCTGCAAAACGACTTTCTCGCGCCCGACGGCGCTTATGCCCGGGGCAACACCCTGAGCGCCGAAGCGGTGAAGCTGCCCGAGCGCATGGCACCGGTGGCACGCGCCATCAAAGCCCGTGGCGGCTTGGTGACGGCCAGCCTGTTCACCCTCTGGCCCGATGCACAGGGCGAGCCCATGATCTCGGCACACCTCAAAGAGCGCCGCCCGTTTTTGCGCAAGGGCGACTTCGCGCCCGGCAGCCGGGGCCAGGCCAATGTGGACCTGCTCGCGCCGCTGGTCGATGTGTCGGTGTTCAAGGTGGCCTATTCGGCTTTCTTCAACACGCAACTCGACTGGGTGCTCAAAAAATCGGGCATCGACACGCTGGTGGTGTGTGGCATCGTGACCAACGGTGGCGTGGCCAGCACGGTGCGTGATGCGCATGTGCGCGATTACCACGCGATTGTGTTGTCCGACGGTTGCGCCGCCTTCAGCGAAGCCGCGCACCAGGCCGCGCTGGCCGACATGGCTTCGGTGGGTGATGTCATGGACAGCGCCACTTTTTTGCAGCAACTGGGCTGAAGCCATGAACGCGCCGCTGCCGCAAGTTCTCCGGGCTGCTGATTTGCAAGCTGAGGACCACACGCCGGTGGTCATCGTGGGCGCAGGCGCTTGTGGCCTCACGGCCGCGTTGGCCTTGCACCGCTTGGGTGTGGATTGTGTGGTGCTGGAGCGCGATGCCTTTGCCGCAGGCTCCACCGCTTTGTCCTCGGGCTTCATTCCGGCCCCCTGCACGCAAGCGCAACAAGCGCAAGACATCACCGACAGCGTGGCGCAGTTTGCGGCTGACATTCAAGCCAAGGCCCACGGCCAAGCTGCACCCCACCTGGTGCAAGCCTATGCCCACAACATCGGCCCCGCCATGGACGCGCTGGCCCAACACCACGGCCTGCCCTGGCAAGTGCTGGACAACTTTTTGTACCCGGGCCACAGCGCCCACCGCATGCACGCCGTGCCCGAGAAAACCGGTGCCGGTCTGATGAGCCGACTGCAAGCGGCAGCCGACGCCGCAGGCGTGGTGGTGCTCACGCATGCGCAAGTGACCGAGCTGTGGGCCGACGACGCGCAGCGCATCCACGGTGTGGGTTTTGTGCGACCCGATGGCCAGACCGAGCGCATCCGCTGCGATGCGGTGATCTTGGCCTGCAACGGTTTTGGTGGGGCTGCGGCCATGGTGAAAGAGATGCTGCCCGAGATGGCCGAAGCCACTTATGCGGGCCATGTGGGCAACGACGGCAGTGCGATCGCTTGGGGCCAACAACTGGGCGCACGCCTGGCCGACTTGGGCGCGTACCAAGGCCACGGTTCTTGGGCCGTGCCACAAGGGGCTTTGATCTCGTGGGCGCTGATGATGGAAGGCGGCGTGCAGATCAACACCCAAGGCCAGCGCTTTCACGACGAAACCCAGGGCTACTCGGAGGCAGCGGTGCATGTGCTGGCACAGCCGGGTGGTGTGGCGTGGAATGTGTTTGACGATGCGCTGCTGGCCTTTGCACAAGACTTTCCGGATTTTGTGGCGGCGCAAGGCGCGGGCGCGGTGCAACACGCCGCTGATGCGCTGGCGTTGGCGCAGCTGATCGGCTGCCCGCCAGACGCTTTGCAAGCCACTTTGAACGCAGTGCAACCCGGCACCGACCCTGCCACGGGCCGCACGTTCAAACGCGCCCTGCAAGCCCCGTTTCACGCCATCAAGGTGACAGGCGCTTTGTTCCACACCCAAGGGGGTTTGGACATCGACGCGCAAACCCGCGTGTTGCGCCAAGACGGCACACCTCTGCCCAATGTGCTGGCCGCAGGCGGCGCAGCACGGGGTGTGTCGGGCCAAGAAGTCTGGGGTTATTTGTCGGGCAATGGTTTGCTCAGCGCCATCGCGGGTGGGCACATTGCGGCACACACCGCACAACAACTTTTGAAAGACACGCCATGAGTCAGCTGCACAATTTGGCCCAACGCCTGCAACAAGACCAGGCCTTGCTCGCCCCCGGTGTGTACGACGCACTCACCGCGCTGGTGGCCCAGCAAGCCGGTTTTGAAGCTGTGTACCTGTCGGGCGCATCGATCGCCTACACGCGCCTGGGTCGCTCCGACATCGGCCTGACCACCGCCACCGAAGTGGCGCAGACCCTGGCGCACATCACCGACCGGGTCAGCGTTCCCGTGATCGTGGACGCCGACACCGGCTTTGGCAATGCGCTCAACACCCAGCGCACCGTGCGCGACTTCGAGCGGGCCGGTGCCGCGATGATCCAGATCGAGGACCAGACTTTCCCCAAGCGTTGCGGGCATCTGGACGGCAAGGGCGTGGTGCCGGTGGCCGAGATGCAGGGCAAGCTGCGTGCGGCGCTGGACGCCCGCCACGACCAAAACACCTTGATTTTGGCGCGCACCGACGCGGTGGCCGTGGAAGGCCTGGACGCCGCGCTGGAGCGGGCCGAGCGCTATCTGGAATGCGGGGTGGATGCGATCTTCATCGAGGCGCTCAGGTCTGATGAACAAATGAACCGTGCCTGCGCCCAGTTTGCCAATCGTGTGCCGCTCTTGGCCAACATGGTCGAAGGCGGCAAGACGCCGGTGCAAAGCGCGGCCGAGTTGGGCGAGCGTGGCTTCAAGATCGTGATTTTTCCGGGTGGCACCGCGCGGGCGGTGCTGCACACCTTGCAGGGCTACTACGCGAGCTTGCACACCCACCAGACCACGCGGCCCTGGCAGGACCAGATGCTGGACTTCGATGGCCTGAACGCGGTCATTGAAACACCCCAATTGCTGGCGCTGGGGCAACGCTACGAGAGCGGGGAAAAGTCATGACACCCCACATCGTTTTGCGCGGCCTGCGAGTGGGCGACATCGGTTGGGTGGCGCACCGTCAAGGCATTTTGTACGCCCAGGAATACGGCTGGGATGGCACCTTTGAGGCCTTGGTGGCTGAGATTGCCGCGCAGTTCGTGAAGAATTTTGAAGCCGAATGGGAGAACGCCTGGATCGCTGAACGCGATGGTCAGGTGCTGGGCTCGGTGTTTTTGGTCAAGGTGTCCGAGCAAGAGGCCAAGCTGCGCTTGCTGTACGTGGAGCCCGAGGCGCGTGGCGTGGGCCTGGGTCGACGCTTGACGCAAGAATGCATCGCCTTTGCGCAAGCCAAGGGTTACCCAAAGCTCACTTTGTGGACCAACGACATCCTCCATGCAGCCCGCCGCATTTACCAAGAGGCCGGGTTCGTGTTGGTGTCAGAAGAACAGCACCATTCTTTTGGCGTCGATCTGGTGGGGCAGTACTGGTCGCTGGACCTTCGGGCAAGCCATTGAAGAGGACGGGCATGGGCGTGAAGCTGTCTCACGCGTGCCATGGGTTGCAGCCTGCGCTGCTATAAATGCCTTTCGGCCACAGGCCGTCCTTGGATGGGTCACCTCAACCGATCAAGGCTCTTACCTCATGGAGACAGACATGGACAGAAGAAACTTTTTCCAAAGCAGCGCCCTGGTCACCACCGGTGCCCTAGCCGGTTGTGCGTTGCCCGGTGTGGCCCAGAACCAGCCGAAAACGCCTTTTTCGGTGCCTGCCACTTACATCCCCATCGAAGGCAGCGACGAGATGTTCCCGGTTCGCCGCATTTATTGCATCGGCCGCAATTACGCCGCTCATGCCCGTGAAATGGGTTCGGACCCCACACGCGAGCCACCGTTCTTTTTTCAAAAACCCACCGACGCCATCCAGTACGTGAAGGCCGGCACGGTGGCCGATCACCCCTATCCGCCGCTGACCAAAAACTACCATTACGAGGCCGAGTTGGTGGCCGTGTTGAACAAGGGCGGTCGCAACATCCCCAAGGAGAAGGCGTTGGACCTTGTCTATGGCTACACCCTGGGCCTGGACATGACGCGCCGTGATTTGCAGCGTGGCATGGGCGACCAGAAAAAGCCCTGGGAAATCGGCAAGAGTTTTGACAAGTCGGCGCCCATCGGTGCCATCCGCAAACTCGCACAAACCGGCCACATCACCCAAGGCAGCATCTGGCTCAAGGTCAATGGTCAAGTCAAGCAAAACGCCAATTTGAACCAGATGATCTGGTCGGTGGCAGAGCAGATCGCGCAGTTGTCCGAAGCCTTTGAGCTGTTCCCGGGCGATATCATTTATTCAGGCACTCCCGAAAACGTCGGGCCGGTGGTGCGCGGAGATGTGATCGAGATGCACGTCGATGGCTTCCCCAACCTGAGCGTGAAGATCGTTTGAAGCTTCAGGTTCGGACGGGGCACCAGCCCATTTCAAGCCAGTGCGCATAGCCTGGCTTGAAGGGCCAGGCCGTGTGTTGTACCGGGGTGCCTGCAGGCAACACCGGTTCGGTCAGATGGTCCAGCCAGGGGCTGATGGCCCCCAGCTGTTGCAGCCAGGCTTGTCCTTCGGCGGTCTCTATGGCCACGCCCGCCAAGCCTTGGCGCGACACAGGCATCGCGGTGCCCGGCAGGGTGCGGCCAGACATGCGGTCGTGCACGCTGCCCCAAGCGACATGCTTCAAGGTTTTTTGCAGCGATTGCAAACGGCGGCTCACGGCATCCAGCGGTTCGTGGGTGAACCGCAGCTGGCCCAGCAGGTTGTCGAACCAGAAAAAGGCTCCGGGCATGTCCCGTGTGCATTCGCTCAATTGGGCCAAGCCATCGCCCGTGTGCAGGTGCAGGCGCGTGCCTTGTCTTTGCAAGTGCCGACCGTGCCGCCAGCGAAACAAGGGTGCAGCCAAGGGGTCGATGTCCCAGGCGTGAACCTCGTCAAATTGCGCCAGCCAGTCGGTGGGCAACATCCAGCCCGCGCTGGCCCCCAGCAAAACCAACTGATGGCGTGGCATGGTTTGCGCCGTCAGCCAATTTTCGATTTGTCCTGACGCGCTCGCCCAGTGTGCTTGGGATCGCCAAGCGCGCCAGTGCCAATGCCATCCGCCAGTCAGGTTCATGACCGAACTGTAAACCTTGAGCGAGGTGTTTTATCCTGCATCGGCGGGTTCAAATGATCCGCCCATGACGCCACCAGGCCCAGGCGCAGCCCCAGCACAGCAGCAGCATGCCCAGCAAGGCACACAAAGCGGAGATCTCGGTACGCCGGTGCTTTTTGAGCACGATCTTGCTGCTGAGCGATTGGTAAATCTGCAGCAAGTCCTGGCGGTTGTCGGCGCTGAAATATTCAGCCTTGGTGATCTCGGCGATTTTTTTCAGACTGGCCTCGTCCAGCTTGACCCGCATTTGCATGCCCCGGGCTTTGAGCACCGTGCCTTGCGCCGTGCCCATACCTACGGTGTAAACGCGCACCCCTAGATCGGCGGCCACTTGGGCCATCTTGACGGCGTCAGGCCCGACATTGCTTTGGCCATCGCTGAGCAGCACGATGGCCGCTGCCGTGTTGGAGCCGGGCGGTACTTTGGGTAGGCTGATTGGCTGTCGGGGCGCGGTGCCCGATGCTGGGCCGGTTGGGGCCGGTGTGGGTCCACCCAGAGGTGTACCCGTCGAGGCTGGTGGGTTGGCTTCACCATCGATGAGGCCGCGCACGTCCAGGCCCGAGCCGGGCAGCATGGCATGGAGCGCAATCACGATGCCGCTGCCCAGGGCAGAGCCCGGCTGCAGACTGAGTTGGTCGATGGCCTGGATGACCAGATCGCGCTGGTCGGTGGGTGCTTGTACCAGCGCAGCCGCCCCCGCCACGCTGACCACGCCCAACTTGACTTGGCCAGGTTGCCCCAGCACAAAGCTTTTGGCGGCGGCCTGAGCGGCTTCGATGCGGCTGGGTTGCACATCGGTGGCCCGCATGCTGCCCGAGCTGTCGATCGCCAGCATCACGGTGTCGATACGGCTGGGCAAGAGCAAGATGGCCTGTGGCCTGGCAATCGCCACCAGCAAGCCACCCAGACCCAGCAGCACCAGCAGCGCCGGAGCGTGTCGCGTGAAGCGGATGTTGGTCGCAGCGGTGTTCATGCTGGCCGAGGGCCATGCACGCTGCACGCCACGGCGCTGCCAGGCGATGTACAGGCCCAGCCACAGCGGCAAGGTGGCCAGCAGCCACAGCAGGCGCGGCCAAACGAACTGAATCGAATGCCATTCAAGCATGAACACCTCCTGCTTGAACGGGCCGCTGGCTGCTCAAAGTGGCTGAAGGGCCACCGGTGCTCAACTGGCTGGCGCGTTTGCGCAGCTGTGCAAAACGCAGCAGGGCTTGGTCCATCGCTTCGTCGGTGTTCAGCTCCAGGCAGTCCACACCGGCTTGGCTGAGGCTGCTCAGCAAAGCGGCTTCACGGTCCTGGGCCTGCTGAGCAAAACGCTGTCGGAAAGCCGCATCGTTGCCATCCACCAGCAGCTGCTCACCCGACTCCGCGTCTTGCACCAGCAGCATGCCGGTGTTGTCAGGCCACACCATCTCCAGCGGGTCGCGCAGACGCACGGCCACCACTTCATGACGCCGGGCCAATTGGGCCAGGGGTTTTTCCCAGCCGGCGGGGCTGATGAAGTCGGACACCACAAACACCGCCGAGCGTCGTCGCAGCACCGATTGGGCTTGCATCAACCATGGCCCCAGTGCGCTGGTTTGCACGGCCTGGGCAGGGCTTGGGGTTTGGCCCGCCTGCAGCATCTGGTGCACGATGTGCAACAAATGCCGCCTGCCAGAACGGGCGGGGACCACGCTGTGGGCACGGTCTTGTCCTGTGAACAGCATCAGGCCCACGCGGTTGCCGTGTTGTGACAGCAGCTTGGACAGCACCGTCACAACGCTGCAGGCCAGCTGGCGTTTGCTGGTGGTGCCCGAGCCAAAAGCCACTGAGCCGGACAGGTCCAGCACAAACCATGCGGCGATTTCGCGGTCTTCCTGGTGCTCGCGCACATAAGGGGTCTGCATGCGGGCGGTCACGTTCCAGTCGATGTGGCGCACGTCGTCGTGGGCCTGGTATTCACGCAGATCGGCCAGCACCAGGCCGCTGCCGCGAAACAGGCTGCGGTAATCGCCTTGCAGCTGGCCATCGAGCCGTTTGAGCACGGTCCATTCCAAGCGCTGCAACCATTGCGCTGCATTGGGCCATGGCGTGTTTGCGCTAGGTGTGTCAGACACCACAGCCTGGGGCTGGCCGCTGCCAGCGGCCGCCGTGGCCTCAGTTCGCTTCTTGCGCAGCCAGCTGAACATGGCGGTCCAGGGGGTGACTCGGTGCGGGCACGGCCTGCAGGATTTTCAGGATCAGCGCATCGGCCGTCATGCCTTCAGACAAGGCTTCGTACGACAGCACCAGGCGGTGGCGCAGCACGTCGGGCACCAGGTCGATCAGGTCTTGGGGCAGGGCGTAGGGGCGACCGCGCAAGAAGGCCAGCGCACGGGCCCCTTCTATCAGTGAAATGGTGGCGCGGGGGCTGGCACCAAAGGTCAAATAGGGCGCCAGTTCGGGCAAGCCGCAGCGCACCGGATCGCGCGTGGCGGCCACCAGTTTGACCGCATACTGCACCAAGGCCGGGTCGACATAGCCTTGGCGGCACTGTGCTTGCAGCGCCATGAGTTGTGCGGTGTCGGCCACAGCCGCTGCGGTGGCGGGCATGCCAGTGACGCGTTGCACGATCACGAACTCTTCTGCCTCGGTGGGGTAGCCCACCAGAACCTTCATCATGAAACGGTCCACCTGCGCTTCAGGCAGGGGGTAGGTGCCTTCGGTCTCGATCGGGTTTTGTGTGGCCATCACCAAAAAGGGGCGGGGCACCGCATGGGTTTCGCCTGCAATCGTCACTTGCCGCTCTTGCATGACTTCGAGCAGGGCGCTTTGCACTTTGGCGGGTGCACGGTTGATTTCATCGGCCAGCAACAAGTTGGCAAACACCGGCCCCAACACGGTGCTGAACTCGCTTGTTTTGGGGTTGTAGATGCGGGTGCCTACCAAGTCGGCGGGCAGCAAGTCCGGTGTGAACTGGATGCGCTTGAAGCTGCCGCGCACAGTTTGTGCCAGCGTGTTCACGGTGAGTGTTTTGGCCAACCCCGGCACGCCTTCAATGAGCAAGTGGCCTTGCGCCAAGATGGCCACCAGGATGCGTTCTAGGAAAGCGTCTTGTCCCACCACCACGCGTTTGACTTCATACAACACGCGCTCCATCAACGCGGCGTTGACGGCAGAGGTTTGGGGTGTCTGGCCCTGGTTCCATGCCAATTCAGAGGGGGTCATGCACAAAGCCTTTCAAGATCGGTTGGAGCAGAAAAATCAAAATGGCGACACGCCCATGCCGCCGCCAGCGCTTTCGATGGTGGCGGCAAACACGATGCCAATGAAGGTGCGGGCCGAGGTGGGGTTGAGGATGGCGGTCACGATGCCGACCACCTCGCCGGCCATGTTGATGAGCGGCCCGCCCGAGTTGCCGGGGTTGGCAGCGGCATCGGCCTGGATCAGGCCGCGCATCATGGTTTTGCCTTCGGAGCCGAAGGACCGGTTAAGGCCCGAGACCACACCGGCCGAGACGGAGGGACCAATGCCAAAGGGAAAGCCCACGGCCACCACTTCGTCACCGGGTTGAAGGTTCTGGCTGCTGCCCAG
This sequence comes from Comamonadaceae bacterium PBBC1, assembly GCA_002256145.1. GTDB lineage: Bacteria > Pseudomonadota > Gammaproteobacteria > Burkholderiales > Burkholderiaceae_C > Limnohabitans_A. The sequence continues at coordinate 8,325 of NKIP01000009.1, read as the reverse complement.
CGTGGCAGGCTGCAGGTCGTCGGGCAGGCGTTTGGCTTTGATCACGGCCAGATCGTTTTCGGATTGCACACCGATCACCAGCGCTTCCGATTCCGTGCCATCGGCAAAAGTGACCATGATGCGTTGGGCGCCTTGCACCACATGCAAGTTGGTCAGGATGACGCCTTCCTCCGAGATCACCACACCCGAGCCCACACCCGTGTTTTGCATGTCGCCTTGGGGGTTTTTCTTGTCTTCGTCCTGGGTGTGTACACGCACCACCGAAGGCGCGATCAGCTGCGCGGCACGCGCCGCCCGCGAAGGCAGTTCCTGGGTGTTCAGGGTGTGCAGCACCGCCGCGTTGATGTCGTCTTGGGTCAACCGCTGCGGCGTACCCACCTGACGTGTCAGGGCCCAAGTCAGCGTGGCGCTGAGCAAGGCGCACAGCAGCAAAGCGGCCCAAAGCGGCAGACGCTGCAAGCGCTGATGGATGTGGCTGGCGCTGCGGGAAGCCGAGGGTGCTGAAGGGGTGACGACCGCCGCTACTTCTGTTGCAGGCAGTTGGTGAGTCCCTTGTGCTGAAGGCTTTCGGCTGTAGAGTGCGGCGCGTTTCATCGTTGTGGGGGTCTTCGGTGATACAGTGACCTGACTTCATTGCACGCCACACAACATGCACTTTATCTGGCCCGAGCTGCTTTGGCTATTGCTGTTGATCCCCCTGTTGGTGGTGGGGTACATCCGGGCTTTGCGCCGCAAACGCACCGAGGTGGTGCGTTACTCCAGTTTGAACTTGATTCGACCTGCATTGGGTCCCGGACACCGCATCCGCAGACACATTCCCCCTGCTTTGCTGTTGTGTGCCTTGACGCTGGTGTTGCTGGGCACGGCCAGGCCCAGTGCCCGGATCACCTTGCCAGCGGACTACCTGACTTTGGTGCTGGCGATGGACGTGTCGCGCAGCATGCTGGCCGAAGACGTGCCGCCCAGCCGCATCGTTGCGGCCCAGCAGGCGGCCAAATCCTTTCTTCAGGAACTGCCTGGTCATGTGCGTGTGGCTGTGGTGTCTTTTGCGGGCAATGCGCAGCTGGTGCAGGGCGTGACGGACCAGAAAGAAGCTTTGCTGGCCGCGATTGATGGCTTTCAGTTGCAGCGCGGCACGGCCACCGGCAGCGGCTTGCTGGTCGCCCTGAACACCTTGCTGCCCGAATCGGCCATTGATTTGGAGTCGGTGTTGTACGGAGCCGAGTTCAAGGCTGGCAGCTTGGTGGCGCAAGGTGGGCTGGCAGGGCGATCGCTGGACCCGCGTTCTGCGCCTGCAGCTTCTGAGTCTCCCAAGTCGGTGCCAGTGGGCTCGTACACGGCCGGAGCCGTGATCTTGTTGTCCGATGGTCGCCGCACCACTGGGCCTGATCCGGTCGAGGTGGCCAAGTGGGCGGCTTCTAAAGGCGTGCGTGTTTACACCGTGGCCTTTGGTACACCGAATGGTTTCATTCCGGGCTTTGAAGGCTTTTCTTTTTACGCCAAGGTCGATGAAGAAGCTTTGCAAAAGGTGGCCGAGACCACAGGTGCGGAGTTTTTCAGGGCGACCAACGCCAATGACTTGGCCATGATTTACCAGCACTTGTCGTCCAAGTTCACCTTGGAGCGTCGCGATACCGAAATCAGCGCCCTGATGGCGGCGCTGGCGGGTGTGTTCGTGTTGTTGGCCATGGGCTTGTCCATGCGCTGGTTCCGCCACTGAGGGGAGCGTTCAAGCACCCACACGGGGACAAGGTTGTGCCCTGCGCCGCGTGGGGTGAATCGCCGAAGTTCAGCCTTGATTGAGCCGTTCGTTTTGCGGAAACATGAACTTCTTGGCGTCCGCGTCCATCTCGGTCTTGAAGGTGTATTTCGTCTTGAACGCTTCGGCACGCTGGGCCGCTGGGCGGGCGTTGACCAAGTCGAGCAGGCGTTTGATGTGGGGGTATTGTGTCCAAGTGGCTTCCCCCGTGCCCAGCACATAGGGCAGCATGCGGGCCCAGCCCCACAGGGCCATGTCCACCACGCTGTAGTGTTCGCCCAGCATGTAGGTGTTGTGCGACAAATGTTTTTCCAACACCGTCCAGTGGCGGTGGGCTTCAAAGTCGTAGCGGTTCAGGGCGTACTCTTTGGGCTCGGGGGCGGCGTGGCGAAAGTGCACCGACTGGCCAGAAAACGGGCCAATGCCGCTGGCGATGAAGAGCAGCCAGGACAGTGCCGCGCCACGCTCTTTGGCTTGAGCGATCGCTGGCATGAACTTTTGTTCGCGGTCGGCCAAGTACAGCAAGATGGCGTTGCTGTCGAAGACGGTCACGTCGCCATCGGTGATGGCGGGCACTTTGGCATTGGGGTTGACGGCCAAAAAGGCGGGTGCAAATTGTTCCCCTTTGCGCGTGTCCACCGGCACGGCTTCAAAAGGCAGTCCCAGCTCTTCGAGCAGCAGGGCGATCTTCATGGGGTTGGGTGCGGCGTTGAAGAAAAATTTCAGCATGAGAGCTTTCCATTCAAAGGGGGTGAAGGTCAAAGAGCGTGATGGTTAAAGGGTAGAGCGGCCCAGCATCCAATGCCCACGGCCCAACACGTTCAAGTGTCGCCCAGACCCGACCTGGCTGGGGCCGCTTGCCAGTCATGTGTGTGACTCAGGGGGGCGTGCTTTGTTGTTACGTTCGCCGCTTGCGCATGGCCAGGCTGTTGTTCCAGCCCGCTGAACAGACGCTTGTCCTCTTGCCATTGAATTTCATCTTTTTCCTCAGGAACCCTTCATGACCGAACGATTGGCCCAGATCCGCTATGACGATTTGCCCGCCGAGGTGAAGCCTTTGGCCGACGACATCCTCAAGGTCTCCAGTGCCGCGCTGGGTGGCCCCTACAACGCCTTGTTGCGCAGCCCGGACATGGCCCGGCGTGCCTTTGATTTTCTGGATTACCTGCGCTTCAAGACTTCGGTCAACAAACGCCTCAATGAATTCGCCATCCTGATTCAGGCGCGCATTTCGAATGCGCAATACGAGTGGTGGGCACACGAAACCATTGCCCGCAAAGCAGGCTTGTCTGATGCGGTGATGCGTGACTTGCAGCTGTGCCAACGGCCGACCAGCATGCAAGATGACGAGCGCCTGGTGTATGACTTCTGCATTCAACTGTCTCTCAACCACCGCGTGCCCGATGCGCTTTGGCACGAGGCTGTGACCCAAATGGGCGAGCAGGCGGTGGTGGACCTCACGGTCTTGTCGGGCACCTATGTGATGGTGTCCATGCTGCTGAACGCCACGCAAGTGGGGATACCTGGCGGCGGCGCTGAACCCTTGCAGGTGTTGAGCCCTCTGGAGATTCGCCAGCGTTTGCTGGCCTGATCGGTCACACTGCGGCGTTCACAAAAGGAGACACCCATGACCATTCGTTTCATCCGCACGGGCTTGGCCATGCTGCTTGCAGCCAGCGCTTTGCAAGCCTGGGCACAAGACTTTCCCAACCGTGCCATCACCATGGTGATGCCTTATGCCGCGGGCGGCCCGGGCGACACCATCACGCGTGTGTTTGCGGGGGCCATGCAAAAGCATTTGGGTCAGCAAATCGTGGTGGACAACACCGCAGGCGCTTCGGGCTCGATCGGCACCGCCAAGGTGGCCCGTGCCAAAGCCGACGGCTACACCTTGCTGATGATCCACGTCAGCCATGCGACCAATCAGGCCATGTACAAAAGCCTGCCTTACCACCCGGTGGATGACTTTGAGCCGATTGGCCGGGCCACCAGTGGCCCCATGGTGATCGTGGCACGCAACGATTTCCCGGCTAAAAACCTCAACGAGTTTGTGGCCTACCTCAAGGCCAATGCGGCCAAGGTCAGTCTCGCGCATGCGGGTGTCGGATCGGCCTCGCACCTTTGCGGCTTGATGATGATGAACGCCTTGAACGTCAAGCTCAATGAAATCCCCTACAAGGGCACAGGTCCGGCCTTGACCGATTTGATGGGCGGTCAGGTGGATCTTTTGTGTGACCAGACTTCGGGCACCGTGCCTTCGGTCAAGACGGGGAAGATCAAGGCCTATGCCTCGGCGGGCAAGACCCGCCTGCCGCAACTGCCCGAAGTTCCCGCCATTTCAGATGCGGGTGTAGAAGGTTTTGACATCAACATTTCCTTTGGGCTGTATGCGCCAAAAGGCACGCCCAAACCTGTGCTGGATCAGTTGACGGGGGCTTTGCAAAAATCGGTGAGTGATCCCGAGGTGCGCCAGCGTTTGGAGGCCATGGGTATCTCTGCGGTGTCTGCTGACTTGGCCCGTCCTGAGGCCTTGCGTGCGCACCTGAAAAACGAAATCGACACGCTGGGTGGTTTGTTGATCAAGGCGGGTGTGAAAGCCAACTGAGCGCATGCAATGGTGTTGAGGCCATGAGGTGTCCCTCTCGCCTGTACGGGAGATGAATCGATGAAAAACTGGTGGCCTTTGTTGTTGACCCTGGTGATCCAGGCCATGGTGGCCATGGCCTTGCTCACTTTGCCAGTGATGGCACCGGTGGTGGCGGAGGCCATGCAAGTCTCTCCGGCTTTGGTGGGTTTGTATGTGTCAGTGACCTATGCCGGGGCCATGGTGTCCACCTTGATGGGGGGCGCCACGGTGGCCCGACTGGGGGCCATCCGGGTCAGCCAATGGGGGTTGATCTTGTGCGCCTTGGGTTTGTTGCTGTGCGCTGTGCCTTGGTTTCCGGCCATGGTGCTGGGGGCGGTGCTGATTGGTTTGGGTTACGGCCCGATCACCCCGGCCAGCTCGCACTTGCTGGCGCGGACCACGCCCAAAGACCGCATGTCGCTGGTGTTTTCGCTCAAGCAAACAGGCGTGCCCTTGGGCAGCATGTTGGCCGGTGCCATCGTCCCGCCTTTGCTGCTGGTCATGAACTGGCAGGCCAGCTTGGTCGCTGTGGCGGTGGTGTGTGTGCTGTGCGCTTGGGTGTCACAAGCCTTGCGCACCGAGCTGGACGGTGACCGTCGGCCAGAGACGCTGGTGCAATGGCGCAGCCTGATCCAGCCCATCCGGCTGGTGCTGGCGCACCGCGCTTTGCTCACCATGGCGTCTTGCTCGTTCATGTTTTCCATGGTTCAGCTGTCACTGACCACTTACCTGGTGACCTTTTTGCACGACGACCTGTCTTATGGCTTGGTCGCAGCGGGCCTGGCTTTGTCGGCCACACAAATTGGGGGCATTGGTGGGCGCATTGCCTGGGGGTATGTGGCCGACCGATGGTTGGGCGCACGTCGCATGCTGCTGCTGTTGGCCAGCATGATGGCCTTGGGGGCCTTGGCCTCGGCCTTTTTGACGCCAGATACACCGCAAAGCGTGGTGATTGGCATTTTGGTGGCCTTTGGCGCATCGGCCATTGGCTGGAACGGCGTGTACTTGGCCGAGGTGGCGCGTCGTGCACCCGCTGGCATGGCCAGCATGGCCACAGGCGGCACCTTGGCCTTCACGTTTTTGGGTGTGGTGGTGGGGCCACCGATGTTTGGGGCCTTGTCGGGCTTGTTTGGCACCTACCGGGCCGGTTTTGTCGGCCTGATGGTCATGGCCAGCGTCAGCGGCACAGTGCTCTATTGGAGCCAACGCCAGCGTTGAGCATTGGCTTTCAGGCCGTCAGCAATATCTGGTCAATCCAGGCTTGAATGGCGGGACCGTCCATGCCGTGTGCCAGACCCAGCAGCATGACGATGCGCACTTTGTGTGGTGGCAAGGGGCCTGCCGTCAAAATCCCGTGTTGGGCATCGGCGTACACGCTGGCCCGCGTCACACTGCCGGTGATGAATCGGGCGCATCGCGCCACCAGCACGCCTTGGGTGGGCAGTGATTGGATGAAGGCGCGGTAGGCCGTGGGCGTGTTGGCGTTGCCCAGACCTGCGTGCACAATGCCCTGCGCCCCGGCGGCCACAAAGGCCCGCATCGCGGTCTCGTCCACCCCTGCATAGGCCACGGCGATGTCCACCCTTGGCCAGCTGGCGGGGGTTTGCCAAGCCACCGTGGGGGCCCGTGCGGCGGCGCGAAACCACTGCACTGCTTGGTCGGCCACCTCGCCCACGGCACCGGCCAGAGGGCTGTCAAAGGCTTCTACGCTGCTCACATGGCGTTTGCCCACCCACAGGCCCGAGTGGATGCGGCCGTTCATCACCACCAGCGTGCCCCTGCCCTGTGCACCAGGGCAGGCGGCCACACTGCAAGCGTCCAGCAAATTGGCTGGACCATCGGCCGAGTAGGCGGTGGCCGGGCGCATGGCCCCCACCACCACGATGGGTTTGTGCGTGTCCACGCTCAGGTGCAAAAAGGTCGCCGTTTCTTCCAGCGTGTCGGTGCCGTGTGTGACGACAATGCCCACCACATCGGGGTTGTGCACGGCTTTCATCACAGCGGCATGCAGGTCCAGCCAGTGCTCGGGGCGCACGTCGTAGCTGGCCAATTGCATGGGTTGAGTGACCTCGATGTCGTAACGCTGACGCAGCTCGGGCACGGTGTCGACCACAGCGGCCAGGCTCAGGCTGGCGGGTTGGTAGTCGGTGCTGACCGAGGCAGCGCTGGTCGCGCCTGCGATGGTGCCGCCCGTGCCAATCAGGGCCAAACGGGGTTTTGTCATGGTTCAAGTCTCCGAAAAAATCATGTTCACGCAGCCCAGTGGGCCGTAATCGGCGCTGGCACTGTCGCCGGGTGCCAGTTCGAGCGGCACCATGCAGGTGCCGGTGGTCACCACCTGACCTTTTTGCAGCGTGATGCCCAAGTCTGACAGTTGGTTGGCCAGCCAGGTCAGAGCAATGCGCGGGTCGCCCAGCACGTTGCCGCCTGTGCCGTCACGGGTGTACTTGAGCGTGCTGCCGTGTTGGACCCGGGCGTGCACCGGGTAGGTGCTCAAGTCCAGGTCGCGCCAGAGATCGGGCGCGGCCGGGCCCAGCACAAAGTGGCGTGCGCAGGCGTTGTCGGCCAGCAGTTGCGCCTCACCCGCTGCAGTAAAAGGGTCCAGGCGCGAGTCGGGCACTTCAAGGGCGGGGTGCAAAGTGGCCACGGCGGCCATGACTTGTTGCTGGGTGTAAGGCGCGGTTTGTGGCGGCAGGTCTTGCGCCATGGCAAAGGCAAATTCCGGCTCGGCCACCCGCATGCGGTTGCCCATAGACGGCACGGTGGCCCCGCTGTCAAACACCTGACCCGACAACAGCCGCCCGGCCATGGGGCCACTCACGTTGATGTGGGCTTGACCGTTTGCACTGGTGGCTGCGATTTTCCAGCCCAGCACGCTGCGCCCGGAAACGAGAGGCAGCTGGGCTTGGGCGGCGTAGCCTTGTTGGGCATTCAGAGGGCGACAGTCCATGGGCAGGGTGATCAACACTTGATCAGATTGCCAATGTTGCCAAATGATTTGAGCAACTTGCGTGGCCGCTTGATGCTCGGTTTGTGCGGGTTGCTTGGCTTGAAAACTCATCTGTCAATTGTTGCGCGAAGTGGCACGAAAACGCGAAAAAATTTGTGTATAATTTTGGGTTTGACGGCAACGTTAAAAAATTCAGGTGATATAGCTCAGTTGGTTAGAGCGCAGCATTCATAATGCTGATGTCGGTGGTTCAAATCCACCTATCACCACCAAATTACAAAAAAGGCCATTCTTTGAATGGCCTTTTTTTTCGGGTGCGCCCAGCATGGGCGCACACCTGCGGGTGCAAGTCCCGCTGCGAGCTGGTCACAGTGAGCTTGAGTGTTGCGCAACTGCGTGAGGGCGACCGAGCGTGGGAAGGAAGCGTGGAGCGTAAATCGTGAGCCGATGAACAAGAACCGCATAGAAGGCGTTGCCAAGCAGGGCGAGCAGGCCCATTACTGCAAAGCTCTTGTGACCAAGGTGAGGTGGCGTAGATGCGGCGGTTGTGCGATGAAGGTGTGCGACCCTTACCTGGGGAGATCTCGCCTTGTTTCTGAAAGGAAGACGGCATTGCCGGAGCGAGAAGTCAGCAAAGGTCGTAGTAGTTGGAGCCGGGGCCGCTGAGGCCACAAGGCAAGAGCGAAGGGCCGAACGAGAGTGAGTGAGCGAGGACAAGGGGATGTCAAAGGCCATGCGTCAGATGCTGGGGCAACCCGGGCGGGTAAGCGTAGCGCGGGGTGAAGCCCTGCGTGATCTTGCCAGTGACGAAGCCTGCGGCCCGCCTCTTGAGCACCCGCGCACAGGGTCGGCAAAGCAGCTGGCAGGCACAGGTGGCCTGCTGGAGGCGGCGCTGACAAGGGCAGAACCTGCAGGCGGCATGGAAGCGGGTCAAGGCCAACAAAGGTGCAGCCGGGGTGGACGGGCTCGATATCGAGCAAACCGCCCGTT
>NKIP01000038.1 GCA_002256145.1 Comamonadaceae bacterium PBBC1 | reverse complement strand
CCGGCTTGTCTCCCGCCCCCTTGAGTTGCCCTTTGCCATCCAGGCGAACCCAGTTCTCCAGCGTCTGCTTGGGGATGCCAAGTATCTTGGCCGTAACAGCGGCCACTTGACCACCTTTGACCAGTCGCACAGCCTCCAGCTTGAATTCCAGCGTGTACCGCGCCCGTCGTTTCGTTTCGCTCATCTCTCACTCCTGTTACTGATTTTTACCCATCAGCTATGGAGTACGTTTTTCGGGGGCAAGGTCATATTGGGTCGCGTACCAGTGCGCTTATGCCTTGCGCTTTTACGCCTTGCCACCCGATTTGCGTTTCGACTTCACCGATACGGGCGAGGGCCCGGACCAAGTGGCCACCTTGTTGACCAGCGGCCAGTCGCTGCCCGCCGCCGACCTGGAGCGCGTTCCCATGTTCGCGCACAAGGTGGAGCAGTGGGCTTTGATGACGCTGCTGTCGTACCCGGTGGGCATGCGGGTGGACCAGTGGCTGCATGACGAGTATCCAACTCTGCGCGATGTGCAGCGTGTCGGTATGTTGCAAATTCAGCAAGAAAACCTCCAACTTTTGTCCATGGCCATGGGCCGCTTGACGGTGCCCGTGCCTTTGCTGGGCATGCCTGCGGCTTATGCCTTGTTGGCCGACCAGCTGCTGGGCACAAGCGTTTATGCGATCCCGTACCGGGCCGCTGGCGTCATGGGCGTGGGCGAAGCTTTGCGCGATGCGGGCGCTGCGGTGTCGCAAGGCCCGGAGCACGACCGCGCCCTCATCGATGCCTGGGCGAAAGCGCTGGGCATGTCGTCCTGGTACGCCTGGCGTCCTTACAAAATGCTCTCATGATTTCTGAATTCAAAATCCCGCTGCACCGCTTCGACCTGAACCTGCTGCCCGCCGATGCGCGGCAGATTGGCTCCGAGTCTTTCAAGATGGCGGTGTCGATGCACTTCGCGGCCGAGTACGCGGCCAGTGGTCAAAACGCCATCGTGACGGTCGATGACAAAGAAATTGGCGTGATGACTTACCCGCGTGATGCGGATGCGCTGGACATGATCATGCCCATGCTCAAGGCGGGTAAGTTGGCCGAGGCCTTGCCCTACCTGGAAGCGCTCACCAAAGACGAGCCGGGCAATGCCGCCGTGCTCTACAACCTGGGGCTTTGCTACAGCGAGTTGAGCCAGTTGGACGAGGCCATCATTCGCCTCAAACGGGCCGTCAAGATCGATCCCGATTACCTGCATGCCTGGGTGGGCATTGGCGTCGCATACCACCGCCTGCACAAACCCGAGCAGGCATTCGAAGCCTATCGCGAAGCGTCGCGCATCAACCCGAATGACCCTTACACGCTGCGCAACTTGGGCGGGTTGTTGATTGCCATGAAACGTCCAGCCGAGGGCGTGCCATATCTGCGCAAAGCGCTGGCCTTGTTGCCCGATGACCCGCAAGCCATTTACGGTTTGGCGCTGGGCCTGTCCGATCTGGACACGGACGCAGCCGACCGCGAGGCCGATGGTCTGTTCAAGCGCGTCATCAAAGAGCACCCGACATCGCCGATTGCTGAGATAGCGGAGAAGGCGCGCACGCGGCTGGCGCACAAGCAGCTGGCCGAGGGCTCAGTGGGCGGCCTGCGGCTGGATGTGGTGGCCTATCTGACCGATGCGCTCAAGACCTTTGCCAAAGTCGGCCCCGCGAAGACGCGCACCATTGGCGTCGAAGTCGCTTTGCTGGGCCGCAATGGGCTGGAGATCAACGACCCGGCCAAGAAGTACAAGCTGAAAAACCTGCCCGGCGATTTCTCGGGCCTGCACCTGCTGGCGATCATGTACGCGGCGTTTCAGCAAATCGACCCGAGTGCGGATCTGGGGGCGGACTTTGCGGCTGAATATGCGGTGGCTTTGAAGGCTTACAAAAAGCGCTGAATTTGGTAGGATGGTGACGCTGCAAAAACCCTTGTCTACGCTCTCCCTGTAATCAAGTTGCAGCAAAACCTTACGCACCCAACCGGGTGCGTTTTTTTTAGGGCTGCAGCAACTCTGGTATTGCGCTGACATCTGCCCACACAAACGCCAGTTGTTCGTAATGCCCCGCAAGCGCTTTGGCCGCTTCGCGGTCCAAGCCCAAGATCAACACGCTGGGCTCACCGGGCCAGCCGTTGCTGGGGTGCTGGCCTATCCCGTCAATGAATGCCAGACCCCGTTTTTTGAGGTTGGTTTTCAGCTCCTGCTGTCGGGCTTCGTTTTCGCGGTCACTGAGCTTTCGAGCGAAAGGGTTCCAGGCCGTGATGTACGCAGCGTTCAAGGCATTGCGGTCTGCCATCAAATTTTTCAGTTCAGGGCAGGGCTTCCCGATGTTCATCGTGAACGGGGGTTCGTGGTGAACGATGTAGTCGGTTTCTGTAAAGGCTTGCACGAGTTCTGGGGGCAAATTGCCATCGTTCATATTGGACTTTCAACTTCTTTGTAAAGCGCACCGATCACCGCCTGCATGTCTTTGGGCAGGTAATCCCAAGCCTGCGCCGCGATGTCATTCGGTATGCCGTGGATCGCTTCGGCGATGCTGCCCGCAATGGCGGCGATGGTGTCGCTGTCGCCACCCAATGAAACCGCGTTGCGGATGGCGTCTTCAAAACTGGTCGAGTGCAGGGCGCAGCTGATGGCTTGCGGGACCGAATCGATGGCTTTTTCTGTGCGTTTGTAGCCGGGGCGGATGTCGTCGGGTGTCAGGTGAAGAGGGTAGCCAAAACGTGCTGTCAGTTGCTGGCCGATGTCTTGAGCGCTGGTTTTGCGCCGTGCCCAGAAGATGGCCAAGACCACGGCTTGCGCGGTGTGCATGGCGTAGGGGTGGTTGTGGGTGAGCGCGGTCACGGTATCAGACCAGCCGATGGCTTCGGCCTCGGTGCTGGCCAGCAGGCCAACGGGCGCGATGCGCATGGCTGCGCCATTACCCCAGCTGCCATACGGCAGGGGGTTGTCGTCCAAAAACCAGAGGGCAAACTGTTTACCCCAGCCGCCGTTTTCAGCGTAGCGCTTGCACCAGTCGATCAGGGTGACTTGCGGGTCTGCCCCCCGCACCAGTGCATCGGCCACGGCCACAGTGCAAACCGTGTCATCGGTGAACCGAGCTTGGGGGTGAAACAGCGGGGCAAAGTATTTGCCTTTGTAGTTGGAGAACTCGTAGGCAGAACCAACGATGTCGCCAATGAGGGTTCCGAGCATGGTCAGGCCGCAGTCTTTAAACGGGATATCTTTTCCAGCAACTCAGCTCGGTTCTGTAGAACGGTGGGGTGTGGTCTCAAGCCACGTTCAGCAAGCCAGGTAATACGGTTGTCGATGTTTCCTAGCAGCAGCCGGGCACCGTTGAAAGTATCGTCCGTTGGCCAAGGGCGGGCGATGCGTGGAATCTGAACATCAGCATTCGAACCCGCTGTAAGTGCGCGATCTCGTTTTGCGTCATCCATCGTTTGTCTTCCCTGTCGTGTCTGTAATTCTGGTGTGGCTAGGGATATTAGCCTCACGATTGTTTCGATGAGGATGCCGAGCACGGCGTGGTTTCTAAGATTCTAAGAATTCAACTTGACTGGTCATTATTGACGCACGCCAACCCCGCCCAATCCGTCGTGAACCCCGACGAGATCCTCTCTTGCTTCATCGCCCACAGCTTGATGGCCTTAGGTGCTCCTGCGCTGGCCAGCTTCAGCGTGCCGCGTCCATAGCGCTGGTTCACCTGGTCCATCGCGTCCATCAACCGCACGCGGTTTTCTGGCATCACGTCGTCAAAGTCCAGTGTCAGTTGTTCGCGGGTGGCCGGCTGCAGGTCCATCAGCATCACGCCGGCTTTGGCGTATTTGAAACCGGGGCGGTAGATGCGTTTCACGATGGCGTTGGCCGCTTGTGTGATGTGCGCGCTGTCACTGGTGGGGCTGGGCAGGGGGATGCTTGCGCTACGGCTGTATTGGGGGTCTTGTTTCCTGAACGAGCTGGTGCGGATGAAGGCCATGATGTGGCCGGTGTGGCTGCCTTGCTTGCGCAGTTTTTCTGCGGCCCGGCATGCGAATTCGGTGATGGCTTCTTGCAGTTCGATCAGCTCTGTGACCGGGTGGCCGAATGACCTGGTGCACGCGATTTGTTGTTTGGCCGGTGGTTCGTCTTCAAACTCGATGCAGGGCACGCCGTTCAGTTCGCGCACGGTTTTTTCCAGCACCACCGACCAGCCTGCTTTCGCTGCGGCCGGGCTCATGCGTTGGAGGTCCAGCGCGGTGTGGATGCCGTTTTCGCGCAGTTGCGCCCCGATCTTGCGGCCCACGCCCCAGACGTCGCCCACTTCGGTGGCCTGCAGCAGGGCCTGCAGTTCTTCGGGGGTGCACGCGCCCAGGTGGCAGATTTGGGCGTGTTGGGCGGGGTAGCTGCCGGGTTTGCGTTCGGCGCTTTTGGCGATGGCGTTGGCCAGTTTGGCCAGGGTTTTGGTGGGGCCGATGCCGATGCAGGTCGGGATGCCGATCCATTGGTGGATGCGTTTTCGGATCTTTCGCGCACGCAACACCAAGTCACCGGGGATGCCGCTCAAGTCGATGAAACTTTCGTCGATGCTGTAGACCTCTTGCGTGTGGCCCAGGCCTGCGGCCAGCGTCATCATGCGGTCGCTCATGTCGCCGTAAAGCGCGAAGTTGGCAGACAGCGCGATCAGGCCCGCGTCGCGCTCCAAGTCGCGAAGCTGGAAGTAGGGCGCGCCCATTTTGATGCCGAGAGCTTTGGCTTCGTCGCTGCGGGCGATAGCGCAGCCGTCGTTGTTCGACAGCACGACCACCGGGCGGTTTTTCAGCCAGGGCTGAAACACGCGCTCGCAGCTGCAATAAAAGTTGTTGCCATCGACCAGGGCGAGCATGTCATGCCCCGTGCTGCACGATGCTGGCCACGACCACGCCCCAGATTTCCACGGTCTGGCCGTCCTTGGGCACGATGTCCGGGTAATCGGGGTTGGCGGCTTTCAGGCGCATGCCGCCGCCGGGCAGGATTTGCAGCGTCTTGCAAGTGAAGTCGCCATCGACCACGGCAATCACGGTGTGACCGCTTTCGGGCTGGATGGCTTTGTCCACCAGCACGACCGAGCCGTCGAGAATGCCCACGTCGCGCATGGACTCGCCGCTCACGCGCAGCATGAATGTGGCTTGCGGGTGCTTGATGAGTTGATGCATCAGATCGATGCGCTCGACTTGGTGGTCTTCGGCCGGGGAGGGGAAACCAGCCTGAACACTGGTCGGAAATGCGTTCACGAAGAGCGGGCCAAGGGGCAGGGGCTGGGGCGTGGAGAGCTGGGGCATGGCGTTGCCAATACTGTATAAAATACCAGTATACTGACAACATCAGCGATTTGCAGTTGTCTGATGGACTTGTTTGTTGTGCCCCTCTGCCGAATGGTGGAGGGGCTTTTTTTTGCTGGTCAGGTGATCAGCAGAGCGACCGTGATCACAGCCGCAATCAGTTCTGTTTGTAGTTCTTGTGGGGCTCAGCCCATGAGCCTAGGGCATGGTGCCCCCGGCACGACGATGGACACTGCCGGGTATTCGTAACGGGTGACACAGCTCGCCGTCACGGCATGGAAATTTTATGGTTGTTTCGCATGGGCGGTGTGATCAGTCGCCCCCTCAAAAAATTTGTATTTGTATGTTGTAGTATTGTGTATACTACTATTACACACTACACAAAGGATGCATCATGACCTCCACCACCGCGCGAATTTTTGAGATTGCCGACGAGCTCGATGCCGCTGGCCACAACCCCACTTTAGCCAGTGTGCGCAAGGCGCTGGGTGGCGGCAGCTACACCACAATCAGCGAGGCCATGACTGAATGGCGTGCACGCAAGGCGGCCAAAGAAACCCCTGTTCGCGAGGCCGCACCGCAGGCCATCACCGAACTTCTGGAGCAACTGGGCACAGACATTTGGACGCAGGCGCTCCAGATCTGCAACGGGCGTTTGTCGGCTGAGCGCGAGGCCTTGGAGAATGATCGTCAAGAGATTGAAGCCCAGCGCCAAGAGGCGGCAGACCTGGCCGACCAAGTCAGCAGCGAACTGGAAGCGGTCCGCCAAGAAGCAACTGTTTTGCGCCAGCAACTCGACGTTGCGCAATCGACCGTCAAGGGGCTGGGCGATCAGCTGCGTGACCGTGAGCGTGATTTGGCCGTTGCCGAGGTTCGTGCCGAAGAAATCAAAACCCGCGCCACCCAGCTCACCGAGCAGCTGAACGCCGCGACCGCTCAGAATTCACAGCTGCTGCAGACCATCACGGACATGCAGCAAGCCAATAACAAGAAGTAAGGCTCTTACTGGCGTGTTGGTCCACCCCGCCACCAACTCCCCCGCCCCAGCTTCCAAGCCGCCCGCCCGAGGTACGCCATCCCGAGCGCTCCCACCGACAGCGTCAGACACCACACCGCCCAAAGCACCGCGCCCACCCGCTGGGCGTCGTTGTCGTTCGCGCCTTGGCCGAGGGCCTGCGGTACCTGGTCAAACATCAGGCCGCCGCCCGTGACGATGACGTGAAAAGCGAGAAAGGCCAGCAAGGCTTTGGCGTGGAAGTTCATCGGTTTCCCCTGTTTTTTGTCCTGGAGGTTAGCCGCCGTTGTTTTGCGCCCGCTTGATGACGTCCCGGGCATCGAGCGCCGCCCGCGTCCTGGCCGTGATCTGGTCAGCCCGGTGCCCGAGCACCATGGCCAGCAGTTCCGCGTCGTTCACCGCGTCCACCGGATCGCGATCGAGCGCCGACGTGAGCGCGTTTTTCAACCAGTGGCTTGTGCATGGCCCGCTGAGGATCTGCCTTATTTCGTCATCCGTGGTCATCATTGATTCCTTGGCTTTTGCTCATTTTTTTGGTCCATAAAATGGTTGCAAGCAACTCACAAGGATTTAAAAAATGGCTTTTCCTCTTCTTGCAGTGATTGCCGCTTATGCAGCTGGTGGCTCTATCGTCCCTCACGCCGCAGGCGGTTTGATCGTCAGCGGTGCCGGTGGCTACATCGCTGGCACCTACATGAGCACTGCAGCAATCACGACATTTTTAGCTGGTTCAGTCACTGTTGCAGGGTCTGTTGTAGCCGCATTCACAGGGACTGCTAGTGCGCTAATTGGCAGTACAGGCGTCCTTGGCACGGGCATAGGTGCATCCGGTGTTACTGGTACTTTGGCTTCCGTTGGTCTTGTCAAGACCACCCCAATCATTGTTCCTATCGCTATTGTTTCGGCTCTTCTGGCACTTATTTTTGGTGGCTATTGCTGGTTCAGGTTGCGCAGACGTCTAAAGTCAGTCAAACCAGGCACTGAACTCATGTTTACAAAAACGGAAGCCAAGATGATTGAGTACGCCATCAAGCGCGTTGCTAAAAAATCTGGCTCCTGAATTTCATCCATTACGTTTCTCCCGTCGGAATTCGGCCGCGCACTGCGGATTGACGCCAGACCACATGCCCACGCGCCGCGCCTGGGCGTCCTCAAGCGCCGCCCGGGCTTGGTCCCGATCCACCGGGTCAGCCTCGTTTTCAAACCTGGGATCGATGCAGCCGAAACCGGCCACCAGCATCAGGGGCGCGACGTTCGCGCCGGCCAGCGTGCGCACGGTGCACACGCTGCGGCCGTAACGGTCGGCCTTGTAGCAGTCGCACCGGGCACCGCCCGCCGTGAGCATGCGCAGGTGCTCAGTCGCCCGGGCACTGAAAGGCTGCCCGCGCTCAGGCGCGTCATACCCGGCCAGGCGCACGCGCACCAGCTCGCCATCGCGTTTGAAGCTGAAAGTGTCGCCGTCCGCATAGCGGATCGGCTTGCAGATTTCCTCGGCCATCGCCGCTGTCGGATTGAACAGGGCCAAGAAGCAGCCGATGCTGATCACCGCCAAAAGCACACGCCGCCGCAAAGCGAAATACCCAGCCAAAGCCAATGCGCGGCTTCGCGCAGCAGTGCCTTGGCTGAGGGCGTACACAGTCAGCTTGGCTCCCGTGTTTCAGTTTGCGCTCGATGCTGAGTTTCGCCAGTCACAACTGAACTACCAACCCATTACATCGAACGGTTTTTGAAGCACAAAGTGACGGAAAACACATGATTTCCATCGCATTAATGGCGACGCCGATTTTTCGCCCTGAAGGGTCTGTAAATGCATACGGAAAACCAGGTCGTAATGAGTTCGCGCCAAGCGGACAGAGCGAACGGTGCCCATCAGAGACCCGCCCTTAGGCCGAAAATGACGCATGGTCACGCCAAGCGGCGCCCACGGTTTATCGGCTATTGCTCTCAGAGGATTACTATCGACATGTCAGGCCAAAGTCCGCAGCAGTGATCATCATGTCGACATTCTCGAGAACCACAAAAGGTAGTTATCACCGTACAGCAGGAAGCCCGCGAGGAAGAAGCGGAAGGCAACCGCCGTTGGCAACTGCGCTAGTGGGCTGAGGCCGAGGCAAAGGGCTTTCGGCAACGGCGCGGCCGCTTGGCTCGGACTTCCTCGACTAAGGCGGCCAGTCGAGGGTCACATCTGGTCGGCAACCACGCGGAATGACGCGTTCACAGCGCGCGCCAGTGACTCGGCACCAAACAGTAGTTGACCAGCGCGATTTCCTTTATGGCCACAACGCTACCTCTCTTAAATGCGTGGGACAGTTCTTGCGCCCCCGCGTCGCCGTAATAGTCGAGGGCGTGGACTACCTCAATCACAGCCCTACTTTCTCAAATAGCCTCTTCAGCCTGTCTTTACTCTTTTCACTGAATTCATCACTCTTATCAAATTCCTCCACGCTCATCTTCTGTATTGGCCCTTCCTCCCTTTCCACGACCAACACAATCTCCAGCTCTGACTTTTCTTCAGTGCTCAACTTTCTGTATTCACCAGACGGACCAGGTGTGATCGTTGGCCACGCATGGACATGGCACACATCGTCTTCACTCACAACAAAGGTGCCCACACGCTCTCCAATACCGGTCTTTTTCTCGGGCATGCTCCTGAACGTCCCATAGTACGCACCAAGCACCGACACTCGACCGTGGCCCATCCTGTTCGACACAGCCAGGGTGATTTCCTCTCGCGCCTTTTTCGTCATCTGCTTTTTGTCGCCCCCCAGAGACGGTGGAATCAAACCCATCAGCATCGCCTGGTTCTCAGCAAATTCAGCCCGCAGGCCGTGCCCAGTCACACCCGACTCGTACTTGGTTGCCCCGATCGCCTGCATGTACTTGTAGTACCGGTTTTCGTTTTGCTTCAGGGTCCTGTTCGGCCACCCCAGCGTCTCCCCTCTTTTCACCTCTTTTTTCACATGATCGAGAACCTGACGCTGGAATTGTCCATAGGTGCCCTCCAGCGGGATTGTCCTGTGACGCCCGTTCTTGGCCACCGATCCGTCGATTGACAGGTGCTCAACCTTGTCTGACTTCCACGGACTGATCATCAGCATCTCTTTTTTACGCAGACCGAAGGCCAGCCCCATCAGCAACATGCAATGGAAACGAGAATCAATCAGCCTCGCTCGCTCAAGCCAGACCTTCACATCCAGCCCGTTACCAGACCAGCTCTTGGTTTCGTCGGTGTATGTCTTGACTTTCAAACTGGATTCATCAACTCCTTCAAGGTAGTTAATCACCCCACCTTCTCTGACAAGTCCATTTTTACCCAGCCAGCTATTAACAAAGATTTTCAACCTTGAATATTGGTTCTGCATCGTCTTATTTGACAACCCATCACTGTGCCAAGATTTAACAATGGCCTCGATGTGCTTGGGGTTGATCGACTCGATGTTCTCTATCAAATAACCAAGCCTGTGCAGACGCCGACATGTCTCGTGCATCACTTCTTTAGAGTATCTTTGCGTCCGAACAGAGGCAACTTTTCCGTCCGCCCTTTTCCACGACGCCTTCTTCAATATCACGTCCACCGTCTCAATTAATCGCTCGGTCTTTCCCATGCCACCACCAACAAATAAATTTAATCGCCGCACTTGACTTAAACAACATTTTTTTGGCGACCTTCGGCAGTGCGTTTGCCTACTGTCACCCCCCATCCTCACAGGTAGGGGTTGGTCAAATCTTTCGACTCGACTCTCGGACCGTTTCGTGTCCCATCCGTGCTGATCCCCACCATTTCGGCAGGTTCGGGTGCTCAGCATGCACCCCAATTCCTAACTCTTATCAACCTCACCCCAGCCAATTCAGCCGCAGATGTGTCGTGGATCGTCGCGCCAGATACCCCCGCCCACAAGTGACAAGTCCTCTCCAACACCTGGGTCCCGCACCCAGTTCAATCCGCCTTCGGTTACTTTTTCATTCAGTACGGCAACAGGCATTCACCCACCACCAAAAAACTAATTTCACATGGAAGTAAGACGCTCTGTATACCCTCTGTTACTACCAAAAACAACCTAAGTCATTGTCAGCATTCAACAAAATCGCAGAAAATACGCACTCTGTATTGCTCTGGTGTTGAGCAAATGCGTTAAAAAAAAGGCCAAAAGGCCAACTTGAGTACCGCCCAAACCCTCGCAATGGGGTGAGCTTTTAGCTTTGGTGATGCGCCCATGAAGATGAGGCATCGGGTTCTGTTCTTTCCCGAATTCGGGTCATAAAACCGGTTCCACTAAAGCATGTGGATGGCTCATTGTAGCAGCCGAACTTGCAGGCGAACAACTTGAGTTTTTTAACGTGGCTGTGGCTTTCGGTTGGTCATGGTGCCAATCACCTTTGGATGGGGCTGCGCAATGCCGATCGCGAGGAAATACTGGGCGACAAAAAACACCAGGTAATTAGTTTCCATTGACCCTGGAAACTAAATTTTTATGCAATTTTGGAACTCGACAAATCTGACCCAAAGCGCAATTGACCAAAATAGTCCAACAATAGGCTCAAAAAGGCGATCTACAGGCTTACAATGGCGACGCAAGGCCTTCTTGACAAAAATTCAGCCCCAAGAAGCCCAACAGTTGGCTCATAAGGGCGAGAGTCAGGCTGGAAAAGGCGACTCGGCTGAAATGGCTTGAAATTTACAGGCCAAAAAAGCCCACTAACCGCCTTTTAAAGTCGAACCGCCCTTATGAGGCGATTGACGGGCCAATGCAGCCTACTATTTGGCCTAAAAAGTCTATTTGCTTCAACCAGGGAGAGTATATGTCAATCAGAATTCGTTTTTTTATTAGCAGTGATGACTTGCTTTTGCCGAATATTTTCGATGCCATCAATGAATTGGATTCCCCAATGCTGGTGACAAAACTAATCATGGAGACACTTATCATTAAAAGTTTTGTCGCTGTGCCAAATTCAGGTAGGAGGCTGCAAAAAGGGAAAAAGTCAATCCAAATTGAATTGCGCATCAATGAGTTCAGCCCTTGCCTCACTGATTTGTACGAAAGTCTTTTGAAGATTGAATTCCACTCCGAACAAGTTTTGCATATCAAAAAACTGTTGGCCGAGTATTCGCAGCCCAAAGGTTTGCCAGCCTCCCCTCAAATCATCCAACCTTCGCAAGAGGATTCGACACCCAAAATCATCGACCCCACTGTAAATTCATCCAACGCGCCCGCTGCCGTTCAGCCACCCTCAGATGCCACAGATGCAGTTAGCAGAAGCATCAAGTCAGCCAAGGCGCTCTTCAACAGCTTATAAAGGTCTCTCCAAATGTCTTCATCTTTTCCTTTTTCTTCGTGCCTGGCGGTTGATGTCGGGTTTGGAAACACAAAGGCCGTTTGGGGCCACAAACCATCCATTGATGGCGACGACATGTGGTCTGAAATTTGTTTCCGTTCGGTAGCACCAAAAATTTGGGGTGCCGAACAAAGCGGCCTGAACACAGCAGATCGCGTCAAAATCAATGTCGCTGGCCAGCAATTTTGGGTTGGCCCAGGTGCACATGTCACTGGCGTAGAAGACGGCGTCATCGAACAGTCTGGCAAAAACATCGAGACATCGGAATACCAAGCGCTCATCGCAGGCGCATGGGCTTACATGATTGCAAACTCTGGCACGGATCAGCGTAGCATCGACACACTGGTCCTTGGGCTCCCAGTTTCAGGCTTCAAGGCAAACCGTGAACGACTCATCCAGATCGGTGGCAAAGTCTTTACCGTGCCGCTACCCAACAGAACGGACATCAGCGTTGTTGCAAAGAAGGTTGAGGTATACCCTCAGCCCTATGGCGCATTTATTACAGCCAGTACTTCAAACTCATCACTGACAAGCTCCGACAGAAGCGTGCTTGTCCTTGACCCCGGTTACTCGACTATGGACTGGTTTCTGATCGAGAACGGGCAAATCCGGCTTGAGCAGTGCGATTCCTTCGAGGGAGGCATGTCCACCCTGCTCGCTGCTGTTGCTACCCGGATATCCCAGGACACTGGCAACGGCTCACCGAGCTTTGGGCTCATTGAGGCAGGACTTCGGCGCGGGAACATGGTGATCGGCAGGAACCGAATCGACATGGGCCCTTACAACGCAGTTATTCGACAGCAAGCGGACGCGGTCATCCGCGAGTTCTTGCGCCGATTTGAGCCAGCAAGGTTTGGCGTCACTGATATCGTTCTTGCTGGTGGTGCGGCGCCTTACTTTGAACAAAGCCTTCGTACCATGCTGCCCGCCTACAAGATCCACTGCATGCAAAACAGCGTGATGTCGAACGCACGCGGTTTTTATTTAGCTGGCATTGATAAGTGAAGGCCCGAGGGCGGCGCGATGCCGCCCTATTGCAACGGCCAATAAACAAGGCCCATCATTTCTACGGCCCCTGTTGAATCCCGTCTCATCCAATCCTCTTTTCGTTTGAAGACAGACTTGCATTGGCGTTAATGTGGCGTAGTCTGGATATATGAACTTAAAAGGATGCATATGAAAAAGCTTATTACCGCCGCACTGCTGATTGCTGTTGCGGCCAAGCCTGCATTAGCCATGAGTGATTTGGACAAAGCATTGGCTGGATTGATCATTGGGCTAGGAGCCGCCGCGGTGGTTCAAAAAGCACAGCGGGTAAACGCACCAACAGCGCCGAGCGATTATTACGAGGACAAGGGGGTAAGAGCCCTTGGCAAAAGCCCGAACGTCAAGTGGGAAATTCATGAGAACCCACTTGAGGTTTGCAGACAAAGGGACATGGTTGCCGGTCGCTACTTTGACACGGATGGCTGTGCATCTTGGTCCGCTAGCCTTGACTCTTGCACGGTTGTAACAAAGCGAGCTACAAACCATATGACTCTTGGTCGCCTGTTTCTGGCGTGCCAAAAAGGGGGGTAAAAATGCTAAAAGAATTGATCATTACGGCTCTGGTTGTTTTGCAAGCAGGCTGCGCTCAAATCCACTACAACACGGTCGCAAACAACTTTTACGACACTGTTGAAAACGAATCTTTCACTGCGAATTTGAAAAATAGCAACGCTAAAATCGAATTCAAGACGGTGGTCAATATCGACCGATTTTGCGGTAGCTTACTTGGGTACAAGCACTCACTAGCCTGTGCCGTGTGGACCCCAGACCATCAAAAATGTATGATTTACTCTGCTCCAAAAACCCATAGCTCCATCATCGGTCACGAAGTTCGTCATTGCTACGAGGGCCACTTTCACTAACGCTAGACCATTTGAAGTGCACAATTTACATGGCCAAGAAAACGGATTCTGCAATTGTCGGCCATGAAATACGTCATTGCTTCGAGGGCAATTTTCATCATTGAATCAAGTTTGAGGGGATCATCATGAAGAAGATTTTTATGCAGGCATGGGCTGAGTCCATGGATTCGGTTGCCGGGGATTTGGACCGGTATGGAGAAGTCAAATCCGGAGAGATGCAGGCAGTCGGCTGGGGTCTGATTGGTATTGCTCTGGTTTTCGCAGTCGGTGCGGATGGAATCTGGGTTCCTTTTGTGACGAGTTTTTTAGGTTCAGCCGGAATTATTGCTCTTTTTTTGTCACCAAGAACACGTTACAAATAATAGCCAAGTGAGTGTCGAATAATGGGAAAAAACTTACTTTGGTGAATGTGGGCTAGACGAATCATGAATAAGACAAAGCGGATGAAGCTCGTTGGCAGCCGGTTTGAGCATTCTGTACAAAGCCCAAATTCTGAGCATAGCCTCGTTGCAAGGCAAGGTCATGATTTCCTGCATTTCTTTCTCAAGGTCAAAAACTTGGACTGCTCTTAAGGGGGCTTTTGTAGTCATAGACATCTGACACTATCTTAGTATGGCGGTGTTGCACTCACGCCTCAAATGATAGGAAGTAAGTGTAAGTCAATGTTGACGAAGTTAGGGATTCGGCAACTGACACCGTGAGTTCCCACGTCTCCAATCAAGAACTGACTCCGCTGATTACTCACAAGGCGTCACAAACGTCATCATCATAATTTTGATGGTCAGGAAAAGGCTGATCTGAGTCGTTCAGGGCCACAGGCCTGTGCGACGGTCTCTACCATTAGCGGACATACATTGGGGGTGAAATTTGACTGCAAGCCGCCGGTAAATGCGGCAAAAAAATTTGCATTGCCGCAGCTAGGCATGCTCAAAGTTTGGTCTTCGAGGGCGTAATAACTGTAGCTCACTCGGCCGTTGGAAAATTCGCGGTCCTCTACCGCTATCATCTGCAAGCGGCTCGCTTGGAGCACATACACCCGACGTACCAAGCTATATGCCAGAAGTATCTTCTGATTTTGCTTGATGTCTTGAAAACCCTGCGACTAACGATGGTGAGGAAGCGCAATGGGAAAAGCAGCTCGACTTTTCAATGGCACGGCGGAGCAAACACTCTACGGGCGTGTCACGCCGACTCCGGAACAGCGGCAGTTCCTTCAAGAGCAATGGAACGCCCTGGCGGATCGTCTTAAGGACCGTTTATCGAACTGGGGCTATCCCATCTCGACTTGGATACAGGGGTCCTACAAATACGGAACGCTCATAAAGCCTGTTCACAAAGGCGAAGAGTACGACGTTGACGTTGGAATCTACTTCTCGTGGGATCCAAACGAGACCGACCTCAGCCCCACACCCCAGCAATTACGCTCCTGGGTCCAGCATGAGCTGCTGGAGTACCAGAAAGATGTCGGCGTACTTGTCGAGGTGGCCGATCCACCGAAGGAACGTTGCTCGCGAGTAATCTACAAGCAACAGTTTCATATCGACACGCCCACGTATCACCTCAACCCGGTGAACGACGCGAGGCGACTTGCTTGCTTGTCTGGCTCTTGGGAGAGTAGTGACCCAAAACTTCTTTACAAGTGGTTTCGGGATGTTGTCGGCCCAGACAACCACGAGCTGCTGCGACGCCTCATTCGGTACCTTAAAGGATGGGCAGCGGTTGCATTTGAGGACGCACCGAAGGCGCGTCCGAGCTCGATTCTCCTGACCGTGACAGTCGCAGAAGCGTTCACTAATATGTGGAGAGCGCGGCTGCTGGGGGTCGCGGACGACGACGCGCTCATTGCAGTCATCGGGATTCTCTATGAACGTTTTGCCAACGATAGTAAGGTCCCCAACCCTGTCGACGGGAAGGAGAACCTGAACCGCATTCCCGCAGATTCGTGGAGTGCTTTCTTGACGCGCTTGGCGGTGCTGAATGATGCTGCCCAAGCAGCTGACGCTGCTGAAGATGAAGCGTCAGCAGCGTTCGCATGGGAAGGGGCCTTTTCATTTCTGATGCCATTGCCCGAAACCGATGGGGTTGAAGTCGTGGAGCCGGCCACAAACCTCGCACTCATGCAGGTTCCGGACATTGAGGTCCGGGTTTACGACAAGCGGGCTGGAAAGTTGCTTGCAACGCACACGAACGAAGTACCAAGCGTCGCCAAGGATCGGTGGTTGGTGTTTGATCTTGCCAACAAACATGTGCTGCCAGACTACGCGGACATTTCCTGGACTGTCCGCAACAATGGCGAAGAGGCAGTTCACATCGGTGACCTCGGACATTTCCGCCGTGGCATCAATATGCGCACCGCAGAAGAAAGCACGGCATATCTTGGCAAGCACTACATGGACTGCGTCATCAGGCTGAATGGCACAATCTTCGCCGTACGTCGCGTTCAGGTTAACATCATGCCTGATCAAAAAATACTCCTTGCTCAAGCCCAACGGTCTTGGACTACGCTGCGTACGCGTAAGGGACGGCGGCGATAGCAGTTAGATCGTCAAACGTCTGGTGGAGGCCCCTCCACAACAACACAGAGCATGTGAGGGAATATGTGGACCGTTGACCAACCTTTTCAAGCCTTGGCGCTGACAGGCGGTGGCTATCGCGGCCTATTCACAGCTCGCGCCCTCCAGGAGATGGAGGACCACATTGGCGAACCGATTGGCCGCCATTTCGATTTGACTTATGGCACAAGTATCGGCGGCATAATTGCTCTAGCTGTTGCATTCGAAGTGCCGATGAGCAAGGTGGTCCAGACGTTTGTGGACTATGGCGAGGCAATCTTCCCGCCCAAGCCGAAAGGCAAGATTGCTGCATTAGTCAGCTACACCAAACAGTTCAAGGCGCCCCAGTACAGGGCTGAGATGCTGCGCGAGGTCATCACAAAACTCATCGACAAAGACGCGACCCTAAACGACGTTGCCCATGCGGTGGGCATTCCAGCCGTCAACGTCACAGAAGGACATCCGCAGGTTTTCAAGAGCCGACATAAGAAGGAATGGACCCGCGACTGGAAATTCAAGGCTGTCGACGTTGCCCTTGCCACCTCCGCTGCACCAACATTCTTTGAACTCGCGGAAGTTGGGGGGTGCCTATATGCCGACGGCGGCCTGTTCGCCAACGCACCGGACCTACTCGCGCTGCATGAAGCTGAGTATTTCTTTGGAGTTAACTCGGAGGCCATTCGCATGCTGAGCATTGGCACGACGACCAAAAGCTATTCTGTCGCGTTCAGTGCCGGTCGCCAGTTTGGTCTTTATGAGTGGATGCGAGACGTGCGGCTTTTCAACGTCACCATCTCGTCCCAGCAACAGTTCGTGGAACAGCTGATGCTGCACAAACTGGGTTCTCGCTACCTTCGATTAGACCACCCGCCCTCAAGCGAGCAAACGGCAGATCTTGGCCTAGATGTCGCGACCGAGGCTGCGCGGAAAACGCTGCTGGCCTTGGCAGCCAAGGCCACCTCAGACATTCTGGGGGAGAAGCTTGGGCCCTATCTTAGTCACAGCCCTCAGATGAAACTCGTTCGGGAGTGATAGCTGAGCTCGACAGCACGCGGCGCAGGTGGGCAGAGAAGACATCAAACCACTGATGCAAGTTGATCCCGCTTACCGTTGGAGTGCATCAGCTCAACGTGCAAAGCGTGACGTCCAACGATGACCGAAAGTGCTGGCCGATTGTCATTTCGCGCGATCGCCAGTTTTTGCCACTCACGCAAGTCGATTCCCGATGGCGACGGGATATCTTCGGGGTGCGTATGCCAGTCACCCAGGTAGCGTGTCGTCCCACCGCTTGCACTCCAGAGTCTTTGCGCAACCGCGCGGTGACCAAGCGGACTGCGAGAGAAGAAGAAGGGAAACTGTTGATCAAACCAGGACGGGGCAGTCGCGTGCGTGATAAGCATGCCGTGATCATGTACTGTACCCAGGAGAATGCCACCAGCCTCGGGTCTTTGCCCGGTCTGGACATGAGCTCGAAGCACCGCCATGGCGGAGTCGGAGAAATGCAGAAGAACCTCGCCAGAATCGGTGGCCCAGTCAGTCAGGAGTGACATGCCAGGCAGCCCTCTTGGCGGGTAGGAGTGCAATCGCCCGTCTTCAGTGTTCGCTTGTTGTCAAGCACACGTGTTTGGAGCGTGTGCTCCAGTCGGCCTTCTAGCCACGCCTGCAGCATCTCCATTGCCAGGCTGGCGGCTTGGATAGAGGCAGTAGCCGGGAAAGGAACGAACAGCCCCTCGCAGCCATGCCCCTTAAGAACAGTCGGCGTCGGCTCAGTGAAGACTTGGTAAGCCACGCTCTGCGGGGGTTGCGTAATGCAGCGAGAGCATGCGTGTTCTGGCGAATGCTTCATCAATGCACGAACCGCCAGCCCAGGCCCCTCCACCCAAGCCGCCAGCATAGGTGATGATTTGGCATACCGCCACATCAGCCAGTCTGTCAATGACTGAGCACCAGTGGTGTCGATGAGCAGATCAGGTTTGCCGAGCTGTATGGTCTTAACATCCACTTGCTTCTTGTCGATTCTGACTCCGGGAGCCAGGCGCTCGAGCTCTGCGGCCATTTGCACTGCCTTGTTTTTGAACATGTGAGGCATACCAAGCCGGTGGCGACCAAGATTCTGCGGCCCGAGGCTGTCGCAATCTACCAAGGTCAACCGCCCACCCAAACTGCCCGCTCCCGCTTTGACGAGCATCTCCGCAAGGAACCCTCCGATGGTTCCACATCCTACCAAGACCACGTCGAGCGAGGAAAGCGTCTTCGCAACGTCCGGCATGCTTCTTTCTGCGATATATTTATCGTCGATACGGATGCACCTGAGCTCGGTCACCGGCAGCCCGTAAACCACTTGCCGAGAGTCTCGGCGTCTTCCACCTCTATGGACAGGCCGATTGAACTTGACAAAGAATCCGTAGTGGAGCCCTGGAGAGTCGATGATCACCGTGGCGTGCTCGTAGCCCGATTGGTAACGCTGCATCAACTTCTTTTCAAGACGACGCCGGCAACTAGGATCGATGGCGGACTGCCATCGTAGGAGTGAGCCCACGTCTTTGGGGGGCCAATCCTTCTGGAGAGGGAATGGTCGTACCGAGGTCCTTACCCGAATGGTTACGATTGGCTGCGGCTTGAGCCTATGCCCCAACGCTTGCAGCTTCCGCTCAGTCCTAGCTTTGTCATCTGAGACCACGAAAGCGAATGTATCCGTGTCCTCTGTGAAGTATGCAGGATGAGCGCCCAGCAGGTTCCCCTGGATGTCGAGTAGGCAATCGTGCTCCCCCCAGAAACTGTAAAACTCGTCAACCAAATCCTCCACCATTTCATCGGCAAGAACGCGCGCGAGCACTTCCCCCGCTTGTTGCAGGCATGCGAGCGTTTGACCAATGGGATCAAAAAGGTCCAGGGCAATAGACCCAGCAGCGATGTAGCAAAGGTAGCCGCTCGCCGTCAGATGAGGGAGCAGCTTTGGCAGACCCCTGGGTAATGACTTGACGGTAACAAGTGGAATCTCGTCTAAAGTCCTGGGCACCAAAAACTCGCAGGCGTAGGCTGTTCCGCGCGCATTAAGGTCGCCGGTGAACTTTAGCCAGCCCTGGCCAACCTTTCCGGAGTATGTGAACCCATTCCGCTTTAGCTGATCGACGTACGTGCTCAGCTCAATGCCAGTAACGCTCATCCCGCGCGCGTCGAACCAACGAGTGGCGATGGCCCAGCCTTCGCCGGAGTGGAAGCGATGACCCCCGCCACACCGGGGGGTGCGGCTGCGGCCGTCGTCGAAGTGGGCGGTGCAATAACCTTGACTAGGTCAGCCCGGTTTGGAAAACGGTCTCCGAATTGTTGGCGCATCCAGATGACCCCTTGCTCAGCGTTACTGGCTGCTAGCGTAGCCTCGAGCACACCAGCGAACTGCGAGAACTTCTTCGCAGCCTCTTCAACCAGATCGCGTCCTTCACCCGCTCCTGTCTTGCGAAGCCGGTCTGTGAGGGACTCTGAATCATCTGTTGGATGGTTGACGCCCTTGCGCAGTGCAGCCGGGATTCCCTTGACGACATTCAAAAGGGACAGGTCTTCACGGCCTAACTCCTGTTGAAAAAGCGGCACCACAGCAGCCATCAAGAGAACGGAAGCTGGCCCCCCGGAGGCCCATTCGTGGTCGCGAAAGGCCTTCAGATAGCGCACGACCCGTCGCAACTGCGGCCCTTGGACCTTTACATGGTCAACAAACCAATCATTAAGAGGCCGGGGGTCAGAAGGCATCCAGTCTTCGGTCCGGTGGGCGAGAAGTACCTGATCCAGCGGCAACGCATCCCAGCGGTCGATTTTCTTAGCTCGCTCGGCAGAGTCCATCGTCATGGACTCGACGGCCATCGACTTCTTTAGCTTCTCGAACTCTTCGTCTGGGATCGCGTAGAGCGGGACGTCAATGTGAGCAAGCTTGCTAATGTGAATGCGAACGCATGTGGGCTTTTCTCGGCCAAACTTCCAGCTCATCGCTTTTACGAGCGGCTCAAGTGCCGCTTGGGCTATGTCAAAGAAGGTTTCCGCCGCCACACTGGGTCTCTTGGTCTGCTGCGTGACAAAGGTCATCGGCAGGTAGCAGCCATCATCGATGTCAGCCTCTTGCGGCGGCTGGCAAGGAGCGTTGAGCGTTTTGTAGGCCCATGATCCCTGTGTGAAGAATCTTGGTTGGGGAGCCTTACCCGGAAGTTGGAGCTCGGCGTACTTCTTAGGGATACCCTCACGCAAGGCAGCGCGCACCAGGCCCTTGGCATTCTGGATTTCGGTGCTCTGCTTGGCCTGCAAATCCAGGTTGTCAAGCAGGGCGGTTTGCCCCTGGTCCGAAGAGAAGAAAAGCTGGCTCAGATTCAGCATGGACGGTGACTCATGTTTTAGGCCGTTGAACAACCAGCGGTAAAGCCATCCATTAGTTTGCCGCTGACGAATTCCAGGCCCGCGGGACGCCTTCGGCATCCGGTTGACCCGTTTGTTGTCACTGCTCCCTTCCCGCCGTTCGCCCGCTCTTGCTTGATTAGAATTAAATAGGGCCAGGGAAGCAATTTACAATCTAAGAATTATACTTATCAGTCTCCTGAATACTATTGAAGCGCTATTGCATCTACGGCTCAGCTCTCAAGCGGGGCTGTCATTGCAGTATCAAGCGCAGATTGTTTCTCATAGAGCTGCCGGACGGCCCAAAAGGTGTCGATGCCGTCGACCTCGCGTTGGACAAAAACGAGGTTAATGGAGCCGTGAGTTGGGGAATCAGTGAGGTAGTTGCCTTTCAGTCTTTTGCCGCCTTCAACGAGCTTCAGCTCACCTGCGCCAGTGGTCTGCTTTCGCTCATTGGCACGCATGATCTGGAAGCGGTACATGTACCGCAGCTGCACAGTGTGGTGCTTGTCATCTACATCGAGCGTCTCCGCCAACGTCACGCTGTCCTGGCGCTCCGTATACGAAAGCAGTGAGTAGGTCAGGAAGGTTTGCTTGATGACGAAAGCGATTGGAATGCGTTTCCCAACGCTCTGGTCGCTTGACTCGTAGCTAGTGTCGAGATGACCAAACCAGACACCGTGAATGATTGGCCGACCTGTGATCCTTGCCAGCCAGTTCCAAGTCCAAGTCCGACGAAACACCCAGTTAGAAAAGATTACGGCCCAACCTGCCCCGCTAACCAAACCGAAAAGAACTGCCACAAGAGCGTTAACTAACCGCTCTTCCGCGTCTTCGCCAGCGCCGGACCAAACGAGACGCAGGAAGCCCACGCTGAGCCCAATAACTACAGTGCTAATTGAGACAAATTGAAGTGCTTTCTTTAGCTCACCAGAAGAAAGGGAGACATTCGCCATTTTTTTAGTTCGTCTGAGTGACGTCGTTGCCACGGCTAAAGAGGTGGACCTCGCCCCCCATGGACACAAGTCCGACACACACTATACCGGGTTGAAGAGACGCCAAAAGTGCGGCCATAAGGCGTGCTCCGGCTCCTTGAAGCTGTTGCTCGGCATTGTGTGGAATGGGTGGTGAGATGAACTGAGACAGGTGGGTAAGGTGCCAGCTACGTGCATGGACAAAGTGAAAACCATCGTGCATGGGGTTACCAATTGCGGAAAGACTTGATAGCGCAGAGGCCAAATCGATATCAGCGAAACGTCCGGGATCTGCCTTTACAGAGCCGTTGGTAAGCTGGAGATGCGGCAGATGATCTAGGCATTCGTAGAACACGACCCCGACCCCTGCAAACTCCTTAGAACGCAGATCAGCGACAGCGCAAAGGACCTGCTTTGCTCTGCTTATCACTTTGACTTCGGCGTCGGAATTGCTTGACATGAGGTGAGATATGTACGATCGCTATAAGCGGCGCTCCAGTGCCTTGCGATTATCCACGGCCCGACAGCTTGGGACGAGGCTCCAATGGCATGGTCTACAAATTGATCTACTGATTTTTACCCGCCTTGCCTGACGGTGTTATTTGACATAGCACTGTGAGTGGAGTAGCAACTATTGGCATTCAACGTGAATTGTGACATCTACGGTAGTTCGCGGAAGGGTTCGATGCTGAACCTGCCCCTGTTGAACGTACCTCTTAGCCATTCGATTATGCGGCCTTCTTTTGCTGTGCCGCGTGCCAGCTTTTCTCAAACTGCATCGGACTGACGTAGCCCAGGGTCGAATGAAGTCTGCGGTGGTTGTAGAACGTCATCCAGTCCATCACCTCGTCCATGGCCTGCCTGCGGGTTTCGAATTTCCTGCCGTACAAGCGACCCACTTTCAGGCGTCCCCAGAAGCTCTCCGTGGGCGCGTTATCCCAGCAGTCGCCCTTGCGGCTCATCGAGCTTTTCATCTTGTAGCCCGCCAGCGCCGCCTGGAATTCGTGGCCACAGTATT
>NKIP01000008.1 GCA_002256145.1 Comamonadaceae bacterium PBBC1 | reverse complement strand
TGTTGTTCTACCGGTTGCTGCAACAAGCCGTGGTCACGGCACCAGTGACCTACCGCGATGTGGTGGGAAAGGCTTGAATGTTTGGGGGCGGCCGTAGAATGCGTGTACTGGGGATTCATCCAGCATTTTGGAGTTGCTGGAGCTAAGTGGATACCCCGTACACACAGACAGCCAGCATTTCCTCCAGCTCGGCCCGCGTGGCTCCGAGTTTGATCAAGGCTTTGACGTGAAAACCGATACAACCCGAGCAGCGCTGCGTCACACCAATGGCCAAGGCCATCAGCTCCTTGTTTTTGGTGCTCAACGCACCCTCCGCCATGGCCGCTTGGGCCAATTGGCCAAAGCCTTTCATCGCGTCGGGCTGGCTTTTGCGAAACGGGACCAGGCATTCGTTGATGTCTTGCATCAAGCCGGGGTGGTCAAACGTGCTCATGGGGGACTAACCTTTCATGTATTGGCTACAAACTGAACCTAAGCCCTGTACGTTGAAACGCACGGCAAGGCTTTATATAAGTAACAGTCTATATTTACAGGTCAAATCCGGATTTGTCTTACATCAAGGCTTGGACGGTCCTACCAAATCTTGTGGCTTGACCATGGGCCAGCCGCGTTTGGCCCACTCGCTCATGCCACCATTGACATAACGGATGTTGGTGAAGCCCTGCTCTTGCAGCGCCTCGGTCACGGCACGCGAGCGGTTTTGGGTGTTGCAGATCAACAAAACCGGTTGATCGGCTTGCTTCGGGATCTCGGCCACGCGCTGCGCCACCTGGCTCATGGGCAGCAAAACCACGCCCTGGGCCACACCTGTAGAGTGCTCTTTCGACTCACGGATGTCGATCATCAACACCTTGCCCGCCTCGTGCTCGGCGCGGGCTTGCTCCAAGGTCACGTTGGGCAGTGCCACTTCAGGGCTGCAGGCTTGCAAACTCAGCGCCATCACCAAGGCACCCAAGCATCGGGCAAAAGCAACAGACATGGCATCACTCCTTTATGTATCAGCTTTTGCTTATATTTAACCATGATTCAGACACTCCCCCCTGGAGCGCATGCAATGGAAAAAACCAAGTTGGCTGCTAGGACCTGCAAGAACACCGATGCACCCCGGCAGCTCAGGGACAAGGTTTGACCGATAGGATGCACCTCCGGGTCGAAACTCGACCGCCATGCCATCCCTGCCGTGAAAAACCCTGCACCTCCTGAACATCATTCAAACAAGCTGTCGAGGCACATGGTGCGCGAACTGCGCTCAGACCATGCAGGCGAGACCGGCGCGGTCTACATTTACAAAGGCATCACAGCCGTGGCCCGCTGGCGGCAAGACGCTCAATTGCTGGCCTTTGCCCACCAGCACGGCGACACCGAAGCCGAACACTTGCGCCTGCTCGAAGCATGGTTGCCCGCTTATCGCCCCAGCCGTTTGCTGCTGCCCTGGCGCATGGCGGGTTGGCTGACCGGGGCGCTGCCTGCGCTGTTTGGCCGCCGCGCCGTCTACGGCACCATCGCCGCGGTCGAGACCTTTGTGGACGTGCATTACCAACAGCAAATAGACCACCTGCAGGTGCACGGCGGCCCCGAAGGCCTGCTGCCTTTGCTGCTGCGCTGCCAAGCCGACGAACAACACCACCGCGACGAAGCCGCTGCCCTGGCAGGCCCACGCACTCACTGGCTTTTGCAACTGTGGTGTTCGGTGGTCGGATCGGGATCAGCCTTTGCTGTGGTGCTGGCGCGGCGCATTTGAAACTTCTGTCGCCTGATCAACAAGACCCACACACCAACCCATGCCATGGCCATCAGCGTGCGTCGTCCTGAACAAAACCAAGCCGCCAGGTGTTGTGCGAACCCTTCGACGACATGGACCAACCTGCGGGTTAGAGGCTGCGCTGGCCTGATCCATCAGCCGTGACCAATATACTTAAGCCCCCTCTGGCACCCTGCGCCTCTTCATTTTCAGGACACACCGATGAGCCATTTTCAAAACCCCCAACAGACCTGGAACCAACGCTTTGCCGCTGAGCACTATGTGTTTGGCGAAGCGCCCAACGCCTATTTGCAATCACAAGCGGCGCACCTGTCGCCCGGCAATGCGCTGGCCGTGGCCGATGGCGAGGGCCGCAACGGCGTCTGGCTGGCCCAGCAAGGCCTGCAAGTCGATGCCTTTGATTTTTCGGACAACGCCATCCGCAAAGCCCAGACCCTGGCCCAAAGCCGACAAGTGCAGATCCGTTGCGTCTGCAGCGACTGGCAGTCATTCGATTGGCGGCCTGCGCATTACGACAACGTGGTGGGCATCTTTTTCCAGTTCGCCACGCCCGAAGAGCGCGGCCCCCTGTTTGCACGCATGCTGGACAGCCTCAAACCCGGTGGCACCCTGATCATCCAGGGCTACACGCCGCGTCAACTGGACTTCAACACGGGTGGCCCCGGCAAACTGGCGCACCTCTACGACGAAGCCCTGATGCTGGACGCCTTCGGCGAGCTGGACATCCTGGACCTGCGCACCTACGAGGCGGAGATTGCCGAAGGCACGGGCCACCAAGGCATGTCAGGCTTGTTGGGCATGACGGCACGCAAGCCGCGTTGAGCGTTGAGCGTTGAGCTTTGAGCTTTGGGCGTTCGGCGCTGGGCGTTGAACGTTGGGCTGTCAGCGAGGTTTGTGCCTGCGATGCCGGTCAGTTTGGGCTCAATATCGAGCCGCCATGGCATCCATCGACACGGGCTTGATCTGACTGCCGCGACCGGCACAAGCAAAGGCTTCAAAACGCGCTTTGACAATGCCCGCTGCCGCTTTTTTCGCAGCGGCCAAGGCTTTGCGTGGATCGAACTCCGAGGGTTGCTGTGCAAACACCTGGCGCATGGCACCGGTCATGGCCAAGCGGATGTCGGTGTCGATGTTGACCTTGCGCACACCACTTTGGATGCCGCGCACGATCTCTTCAACCGGCACACCATAGGTTTCCTTGATGTCGCCACCGTATTGGCGAATGATCTGCAACCACTCTTGCGGCACACTGGAGCTGCCGTGCATCACCAAGTGGGTGTTGGGAATGGCGGCATGGATAGCAGCAATGCGGTCCATGGCCAAGATGTCGCCAGTGGGCGGACGAGTGAACTTGTAGGCACCGTGGCTGGTGCCAATGGCAATGGCCAGCGCGTCCACACCGGTTTGCGCCACAAAGTCCTTGGCCTGCAGCGGGTCGGTCAGCATCTGGTCGTGGCTGAGTTTGCCCTCAGCCCCCACACCGTCTTCTTCACCCGCTTCGCCGGTTTCCAGCGAGCCGAGGCATCCCAATTCACCCTCAACCGACACGCCCACGGCGTGGGCCATCTCGCAGACCTTTTGGGTCACGCCCACGTTGTACTCGTAGCTGGCGGGTGTCTTGGCGTCGGCCATGAGCGAGCCGTCCATCATCACGCTTGAAAAGCCCGAACGGATGGACTGCTGGCACTGCGCGGGCGTGGCGCCGTGGTCTTGGTGCAAGACCACGGGAATGTCGGGGTGCGTCTCGATGGCGGCCAGCACCAGGTGGCGCAAATACGCCTCACCCGCGTATTTGCGGGCCCCGGCCGAAGCTTGCAAGATGACCGGGCTGTCGGTGGCTTGCGCCGCCTCCATGATGGCCTGCACTTGTTCGAGGTTGTTGACGTTGAAAGCGGGAATGCCGTAGCCGAATTCGGCCGCATGGTCGAGGACCTGGCGCAATGAAACCAATGCCATGAGGGGGCTCCTTGAAAAGTAAAAAATGAAAAAGAGGTCAGTCCGCCGCTGCGCGTCGGCTCAGAATTTCGATGGCGGGCAAGGTCTTGCCTTCGAGGATTTCGAGGAACGCGCCGCCGCCAGTTGAGATGTAGCCCACCTGCTTTTCGATGCCGTATTTGGCAATCGCCGCCAGCGTGTCGCCGCCGCCTGCGATGCTGAAGGCGCTGGACTCGGCAATCGCTTGGGCGATCACCTTGGTGCCGTTTTCGAAGGCCGCAAACTCGAACACCCCCACCGGACCGTTCC
Source organism: Comamonadaceae bacterium PBBC1 (assembly GCA_002256145.1). GTDB lineage: Bacteria > Pseudomonadota > Gammaproteobacteria > Burkholderiales > Burkholderiaceae_C > Limnohabitans_A. Next base: position 165,495 of record NKIP01000008.1, on the reverse strand, counting down.
ACACGATGGTGCCCGCCTGCTTGAGTTGCGCGGCCAGCTTGGCAGCTGTCTCAGGGCCGATGTCCAAAATCATGTCGTCGTCAGCCACCTCAGTGGTTTTTTTAACGGTGGCCACGGCGTCGGCTGCAAAGGTCTTGGCGGTCACCACATCGGTCGGGATCGGCACCGCGATGCTGGCGTCGCCCAGTTTCTCGCCTCGGGCCTTCATGGCTTCAATGACCGCTTTGGCCTCATCCACCAAATCCGCTTCGGCCAGGCTCTTGCCGATCTTCAGACCCGCCGCCAGCATGAAGGTGTTGGCAATGCCGCCGCCCACGATGAGCTGGTCCACGTTCTTCGACAGGCTCTTCAAGATGGTCAGTTTGGTGCTGACTTTGCTGCCCGCCACGATGGCGGCGAGCGGGCGCTTCGGCGCAGCCAGGGCCTGCGTGATGGCATCGATCTCGGCAGCCAACAAGGGGCCTGCACAAGCGATGGGCGCGAACTGGGCGATGCCATAGGTCGTGCCTTCGGCGCGGTGGGCGGTGCCAAAGGCGTCGTTCACATAGATGTCGCACAGCTGGGCCATTTGGCGGGCCAGCGCTTCGTTGTTCTTCTTTTCGCCTTTGTTGACGCGGCAGTTTTCGAGCAGCACCACTTGGCCGGGGGCCACGCTCACGCCGTCCACCCAATTGGCGACCAGCGGCACATCACGACCGAGCAACTCGCCCAAGCGCTTGGCCACCGGGGCGAGCGAATCTTCGGACTTGAACTCACCCTCGGTCGGACGCCCCAAGTGCGATGTCACCATCACGGCCGCTCCGGCGTCCAGCGCCATCTGGATGCAGGGCACGCTGGCGCGGATGCGGGTGTCTTCGGTGATGCGGCCGTCATCGGCTTGTGGCACGTTCAGGTCGGCGCGGATGAACACGCGACGGTTTTCAGCAAAGCCGCTTTTGACCACATCGGCAAAACGCAAGACTTTCATCGCGCACCTCCTGCTTGACCGGACACCACGCGGGCCATTTCCAGGCACTTGTTGGAGTAACCCCATTCGTTGTCGTACCAGGCCATCAGCTTCACAAAGGTGCTGTCCAGCGCCATGCCCGCTTCGGCGTCGAACACGGAGGTGCAGACCTCGCCCCGGAAATCAGTCGACACCACTTTGGCTTCTGTGTAACCCAATACGCGCTTCAAAGCCCCTTGGCTTTGCGCCTTCATTTCGGCGCAAATTTCGGCATACGTGGCAGGCGTAGCCAACTCCACCGTCAAGTCGACCAGCGACACATCGCTGGTGGGCACCCGAACCGACACGCCCGTGAGCTTGCCCTTGATCTCGGGAATCACCACGCCCACGGCCTTGGCTGCGCCCGTGCTGCTGGGAATGATGTTTTCCAAAATGCCGCGACCACCACGCCAGTCCTTGTTGCTCGGGCCGTCCACGGTTTTTTGGGTGGCGGTGGCTGCGTGCACGGTGGTCATCAGGCCGCGCCGGATGCCCCATTTGTCGTTGAGCACCTTGGCCAAAGGGGCCAATGCGTTGGTGGTGCAACTGGCATTGCTGATGATGGCTTGACCCGCATAGCTGGTGTGGTTCACGCCAAACACAAACATGGGCGTGTCGTCTTTCGACGGGGCAGAAATCACCACCTTTTGGGCGCCTGCAGCCAGGTGCTTGCCTGCGCCTTCTTTGTCGAGGAACAAGCCTGTGGCTTCGATCACCACGTCTGCGCCGACCTCGTTCCACTTCAGATTCGCAGGGTCGCGCTCTTGTGTCAGGCGGATGCGTTGGCCGTTCACGACCAAGGTATTGCCTTCAACGCTCACGTCGCCGTCAAAACGGCCATGCACACTGTCGTATTGCAGCATGTAGGCCAGGTACTCGGGCTCCAGCAGGTCATTGATGGCGACGATCTCGACGTCGTCGAAATTTTGCACCGCCGCTCGGAACACCATGCGGCCAATGCGGCCAAAACCATTGATGCCAATTTTTGTGCTCATGTCAGTCTCTTTCATTCTTCAAACAGTAATTTCGAATGTGCAGGCAGTGCGATTTCTGTAGGCGCTCGCCTTGTGTGCCATGTTTTAAAGGGCGTGTGCCACGCCCACCGCCCACGGGGTGGGCTCCTACAACATCACAGCAGTGCTGAAAAATCCTCGATCACGCGGTCGGGCGCACAGGCGTGCACCGACTCGCCCATGTTGTAGCCATAGGGCAGCAACCAGACCGGCACTCCCGCATTGCGGGCGGTGGCGGCGTCGATCGACGAATCCCCTACAAACAGCGCTTGGGTGGCCTTCAGGTCCCAACGCTTCAAGCAGTCCACCACGCTGGTGGGGTCGGGTTTTTTGACCGGGAAGGAGTCACCACTGACCACCACGTCGAAAGCCTCATGAAGCCCGTGCACGCGCAGCACAGTGTCGGTGTAGCGGCCTTCCTTGTTGGTCACCACCGCCAGCTTGCAACCGCGCCCGCGCAGCGCCGCCAACACTTCGCGCACCTGTGGATACAAGTGACTGCGTGTGCCGCAACGGGCTTGGTAGTAGCGGTCAAAAATCGGCAGCGCCTGCTTCAGGTCGGCCCCTTGCCGCACCGCGGCCACCGGGGTCTGCGTAACGCTGGCCAGCGCCTGGATCAGCAGCTCTTTGGTGCCGTGACCGATCCAGTCGTTGACTTGCTGCTGCGATACCTCGGGCCAATCGAAGTAGCGCAAGGTGTCGTTCACAGCGTCGGCAATTTCGGGCGCGGTTTCGACCAAGGTGCCGTCGAGGTCAAAGAAATAGGCTTGTGGTGTTGGCATTTTTTCTCTCATTGCAACGGGGTCGCGACTCAGTTATCCGAGGGCACGATGTGCTCGGGCAGGGCTTGGGCCTGGCGGTGGGTGTGGCGGTGCACCAAGGTGCGCACCGCTTCACACACCCGTTCGGTGGTGATGCCAAAGTGTGCGTACAAAGCCGGGGCCGGGGCCGATTCGCCAAAGCTGGCGATGCCAATCACCATGCCGGTGCGGCCCACGTATTTGCGCCAGAAGTCGGGGTGCGCGGCTTCCACCGCCACGGTGGGCAAACCCAGCGGCAAGACCATGTCCTGGTAGGCCTCGCTTTGCCGGTCAAACACATTGGTGCAGGGCATGGACACCACCCGTGTGGCCACACCTTGCGTGGCCAGATCGGCCTGCGCTTTCATGGCCAAGGAAGTCTCGGAACCTGTGGCCACGATGATGGCTTGGGCCCCTGGCATATCGCTCAGGATGTAACCGCCCTGGCGCACCTTGGTCGCATCGGCGGCGTCGGTCAGCAACTGCGGCAGGTTCTGGCGTGACAGCGCCAAAGCGCTCGGGCCGTCGCGGCGCTCCACCGCACAGGCCCAGGCCACGGCGGTTTCCAGGCCATCGGCCGGCCGCCACACATCCAGCCCCGGGATGATGCGCAAGCTGGGCACATGCTCCACGCTTTGGTGCGTGGGGCCGTCTTCGCCCAGGCCAATCGAGTCGTGTGTGAAGACATGGATCACGCGCTTTTTCATGAGCGCGGCCATGCGGATGGCGTTGCGCGAATAGTCCGAGAACGTGAGGAACGTGCCGCCATAAGGGATGTAACCCCCATGCAGCGCCATGCCGTTCATGATGGCGGCCATGCCAAATTCGCGCACGCCATACGAGAGGTGGTTGCCCCAGGTGTCGCGGCCGGCCTTGGTACAGGTCTTGAAGTTGGTCAGGTTGGAGCCCGTGAGGTCGGCGCTGCCGCCAAAAAACTCGGGCAACAAGGGGGCCAACACATCCAGCGCGTTCTGGCTGGCTTTGCGGGTGGCCACGGCATCGGGTTTGGCCACGATGGCGGCCAGGGCTTTTGCCAGGCCTTGGGCGTAGGCCTCGCTCAAGTCGCCCTGCATGCGGCGCTCAAACTCAGCCGCCTCTTGCGGGTAGCGATTTTGGTAGGCGGCAAAGCGCTCGCGCCATTGGCTTTCGGCCTTCGATCCACTCTCGCGGGCATCCCAAGCACTGGCCACATCGGCAGGCACTTCAAAGGGGGCATAGGGCCAGTTCAGCGCTTCGCGGGTGGCGGCCACTTCGACAGCGCCCAGCGCTGCGCCATGCACATCGTGGGTGCCGGCTTTGTTGGGCGAGCCCATGCCGATCACGGTTTGGCAGCAGATCAGGGTGGGTTTGCCATTGGGGCTGTGGGCTTGCGCCTTGGCCGCTTCGATGGCGGCGTTCACTGCTTGCGGGTCATGCCCGTCCACCTTGGCAATCACGTTCCAGCCATAAGCTTCAAAGCGCTTGGGCGTGTCGTCGGTGAACCAGCCTTCCACATGGCCGTCGATCGAGATGCCGTTGTCGTCGTACAGCGCCACCAGTTTGGACAGACGCAAGGTGCCCGCCAGCGAACAGGCCTCGTGGCTGATGCCTTCCATCAGGCAGCCATCTCCCAGGAACACATAAGTCATGTGGTCCACGATGTCCAGGCGCTGGCCGCCCTCCTCGCGGTTGAATTCATCGGCCAACATCTTTTCAGCCAGCGCCATGCCCACGGCGTTGGTGATGCCCTGGCCCAGCGGGCCCGTGGTGGTTTCCACGCCAGGGGTGATGTCCACTTCGGGGTGGCCGGGGGTCTTGCTGTGCAGCTGGCGAAACTTCTTCAACTCGTCCAAGGCCAAGTCGTAGCCAGTCAGGTGCAGCAAGGCATAAATCAGCATGGAGCCGTGGCCGTTGGACAGCACAAAACGGTCGCGGTCGGCCCACTGCGGATTGAGCGGGTTGTGTTTCAGATGCCGGCTCCACAGCACTTCGGCGATATCGGCCATGCCCATGGGGGCACCGGGGTGGCCAGACTTGGCCGCTTCAACGGCGTCAACGGCCAGCATGCGCACGGCGTTGGCCATGCGGCGGGCCATCTCGGAGGTGGGGTGATTTGCAGCAGTGTTCATTGTGCTTTTCTCCCCGCTTCAAGCCTGGCCCAGAGCGCGTTTGCGGCGCTCCATCATTCGCCACACAAAGGGCGTGAAGATCAGTTGCATGGCGATTTCCATCTTGCCGCCGGGCACCACGATGGTGTTGGCACGGCTCATCCAGGAGTCGTTGATCATGTTGAGCAAGTAGGGAAAGTCGATGCCCTTGGGGTTGGCAAATCGGATCACCACCATGCTCTCGTCGGCAGATGGGATATCGCGCGAGATGAAGGGGTTGGAGGTGTCCACCATGGGCACGCGCTGGAAGTTCACATGCGTGTGGGCAAACTGCGGCACGATGTAGTTCACATAGTCGGGCATGCGGCGCAAGATGGTGTCGGTGACCGCCTCGGTGCTGTAGCCCCTCTGGTGCTTGTCGCGCCAGAGTTTCTGAATCCACTCCAGGTTGATGACGGGCACAACGCCCACGCGCAGGTCGGGGTATTGGGCGATGTTGTGTTCGGGCGTGACCACCGCGCCGTGCAGACCTTCGTAAAACAGCATGTCGGTGTCCTGGGGCAAGGCTTCCCAAGGCGTGAAGGTGCCCGGTTCCTGGCTGTAAGGCGCGGCTTCTTCGGCGTTGTGCAGGTATTTGCGTGCCTGGCCCCGCCCCGTCTCACCATAGGTGCGAAACAGGTTTTCGATGTCGCCAAACAGGTTGTTGTCCGAGCCAAAGTGGCTGAAGTTCTTGTTGCCCTCTTGCTCGGCTTGCGCCTGGCGCACCTTCATTTCCTTGCGGTCGAAGCGGTGAAAGCTGTCGCCTTCGATGATGGCCGCATTCACGCCTTCGCGGCGAAAGATGTTGGAAAACGTGCGTGTCACCGTCGAGGTGCCTGCACCCGAAGAACCGGTGATGGCGATGATGGGGTGGCGTTCAGACATGGGAATCTCCTTGTAATTTTGTCAATCGTTTGGCGAACGGACTCGGCCGCTCAGTCGCGAAACAGGCTGCGCTCAGCAAACAGGGGGGCAAAGCTGTCTTGCTTGGGCGGTTCGGCGTGGTAACGCTCGATGCGCTCGACCTCATTTTTGGAGCCAAACACTAGGCCAATGCGCTGGTGCAAGCTGGTGGGCTGCACGCTCAGCATGGGCACCTGGCCCGTGCTGGCACGGCCCCCGGCTTGCTCCATGATGAAGCCGACCGGGTTGGCCTCGTACAGCAGGCGCAGGCGGCCGGATTTGCTCGGGTCTTTGGTGTCTCGGGGGTACATGAACACGCCGCCACGCATCAAAATGCGATGCGCTTCGGCCACCATGGAAGCAATCCAACGCATGTTGAAGTCCTTGCCACGCGGGCCGGTTTTGCCAGCCAGGCATTCGTCCACATAGCGCTTGACCGGGGCTTCCCAAAAGCGGCTGTTGGAGGCGTTGATGGCGAATTCCTGGGTGTCTTCGGGCACGCGCAATTCCGGGTGGGTCAGCATGAACTCGCCCATCACCGGGTCGAGTGTGAAACCAGCCACGCCATTGCCCACGCTCAGCACCAGCATGGTGGTGGGGCCGTACAGCGCGTAGCCTGCGGCCACTTGGGCGGCGCCGGGCTGGAAGAAATCGGCTTCGGTCAAAGGCCCACCCTCGGCGGTGGCGTCGGGCGCACGCAGCACACTGAAAATGCTGCCCACCGACACGTTCACGTCGATGTTGCTGGAGCCATCCAGCGGATCAAACACCAGCAGGTATTTGCCCCGGGGGTGTTGCGGCGGAATGTCATACGGCCCATCCATCTCTTCAGACGCCATGCCCGCCAAATGGCCGCCCCACTCGTTCATGCGGATGAACAACTCGTTGCTCACCACGTCCAGCTTTTTCTGGGTCTCGCCTTGCACGTTGATGCTGCCACCGGCGTCGGCCGCGTGGTTGCCGTACATGTCGGCCAAAGCGCCGTAGGCCACCGATTTGGCGATGGCTTTGCAGGCCATGGCCACATCCAGAATCAAGGCGTTGAAGTCACCACTGGCATCGGGAAAACGGCGACGCTCTTCGATCAGGTACTGCGTCAGGGTGGGTGTGGTGCGGGGGCTCAAGGACATGGGGCAAACACTCTCTGAAGTTTTAAAAATTCGGGAATTCGGCAATGCTGAATTTGGCTCAAGCCACAGCGGCTTGCTTGAGGGCTTGCATCACCCCGCGGTAGCCCCCATCGGCATCGGGCGCACCGAACACGGCGCTGCCTGCCACGCAGGTGTCGGCTCCGGCCGCCACGATCTGCGCGATGTTGTCGGTCTTCACGCCGCCGTCCACCTCCAGCACGATGGACTGGCCACCCCGGGCCACATGGGTGTTGATGCGCTGGCGGGCCGCTTGCAGCTTGGGCAAGGTCGAGGGGATGAATTTCTGGCCGCCAAAACCAGGGTTCACGCTCATAAGCAAGACCACGTCCAAGCGGTCCATCACATGGTCCATCCACTCCAGCGGCGTGGCCGGGTTGAACACCAGGCCCGCTTTGCAACCGTGGTCGCGGATCATTTGCAAAGTGCGGTCCACATGGCGGCTGGCTTCGGGGTGAAAGGTGATGATGTTGGCCCCGGCCTTGGCAAACAAAGGCACCAAGGCATCGACCGGCTCGACCATCAAATGCACATCGATCGGGATCTGCACATGCGGACGGATCGCCTCGCACACCAGCGGGCCAATGGTCAGGTTGGGCACGTAATGGTTGTCCATCACGTCAAAGTGCACCCAGTCCGCGCCTGCGGCTTCGATGGCGCGGACCTCTTCGCCCAAACGGGCAAAGTCGGCGGACAAGATGGAGGGGGCGATGCGGACGGGGTTCATGCTGGGGCCTTGAAAGCGGTGTGATGCCATTCACGCAACTGCGCCAAGCCCACGCCCTGCAGGCTGGGGCAGATGCGCAATGCGCCTTGGAAATCGTGCTCGGCGGTGAAATCGTTGGGGGTGATGACCGTGGGCAAACCTGCGGCCATGGCGGCACGCAGGCCGTTCTCGGAATCTTCAAACGCCAGGCAATCCCCGGGTGCCAAACCCAAGCGAGAGAGGGTTTGCTGGTAAACCATCGGGTCGGGTTTTTTGCGCGGCGCGGTCGAGGCATCTTCGATCACCGAAAAATTCAGTTTCCAGTCCGGGCCGATGGCTTGGCGCAGCAAGGCTGCGATGTTGACAGGCGAGGTGGTGGTGGCAATGGCCAGCTTGAGCCCCGCCACACTGGCGGCCGACAGCAGCGCCAGCACCCCCGGACGCATCTGCACAGCACCGTCTTGCACGGCTTGCTCGTAAGCGGCGGTCTTGATCTCGTGCAGATGGTCAATGGTCTCCTGCATGCCCGCGCCCGTGATGTCCTTGGGCTGGGTCTCCAGCGTTTGCCAATACGCCTTGATGCGCTCTTTGCCGCCCGACACCGCCAACAAGCGGGTGTACAGCGGGACATCCCAACGCCAGTCCAGCCCCATCTCGGCAAAGGCGTGGTTGAACGCCGCCAAATGGGCCATTTCGGTGTCGGCCAAGGTGCCGTCAACGTCAAAAATCAATGCTTGCAGCATGGGATGGAACCCTTCGTGAGGAAGAAGGGCTCCACTTTAAGAAGGTCTGAGGCTCAGGACAATTCAATATTGGCGATAAGTTAATTAATAAATTACTTAACTACACTCGCCATTCGAGCACCGATCCCTCAATTTTGAGCCGACTTGACGGTTGCTGAGCGCTGCCGCAATGGGCTGGCGCTCAAGCGCTGAAGACTTCCGACGTCAAGGCCTGCACCGCCTGGTGGTGCGTCAGGAACACCTGACCACTCAACTCCGCCAGCAAATGGCTGCGCTTCAACCGGTCGTGCACGGGGCCCTTGACCTCGGACAGGTGCAGCTGCACACCCGATGCTTGCAAACGAGCGTTGATGGTTTCGAGGCTTTCGAGTGCGCTGGCGTCAATGTCGTTGACCGCCGAGCATTGCAGCACCACATGCCGCACACCTGAGCGCATGGCCACCTGGGCCGCGATGGTGTCTTCGAGGAAACGGGCGTTGGCAAAGTACAGGCTTTCGTCCACGCGCAGACCCAAAATGCCCGGCTGCTCCAGCACGGCGTGACGCAGCACATTGCGGTAATGCTCGGTGCCCGGCACCTGGCCCACCACCGCGATGTGCGGGCGGCTGGTGCGGTACAGCAGCAACAGCACCGAGGCGCTCACGCCCGCGATCAGCCCAGCCTCCACACCCACCGCCAAGGTCAGGCCAAAGGTCAGGAGCAAGGCAATGAAATCGGCCTTGGCGTAATGCCAGGTGCGGGCAAACACCCCGACATCGACCAAGGTGAGCACGGCCACCATGATGGTGGCGGCCAAAGTGGCTTGGGGCAAATGAAAGAGCCAAGGCGTCAAGAACAAAGCCGCCAGCGCCAGCCCGACAGCGGTGTAGATGCCTGCGGCAGGCGTGCGTGCACCCGCATCAAAATTGACCACCGAGCGCGAAAACCCGCCCGTGACTGGAAAACCGCCGGAGAGGCCCGCGCCCAAATTGCTCAGGCCCAGCGCACGCAGCTCGGCATCGGGGTCGATGCGTTCGCGGCGCTTGGCCGCCAAGGACTGGCCCACCGACACCGACTCCACAAAGCCCACCAAGGAAATCAACAAAGCAGGCACCCACAAAGCCTGGGCCAGCGCCCATGGGGCGGCCCACCCACCTGTCGCCGAAGCACCTGATGACACGCCCGGCAGCGTGAGCGGCGGCAAGCCTTGTGGCACCGTGCCCACCACCCGCACGCCCTGCTCGGCCAACTGCCATGCGGCCGACAAGGCAATGCTCATGAGCAGCACCGCCACCGGGGCCGCCTTGGCCGCCAAATCGGCAGCGCCCGCAGACACCCCCAAGCACTTGAGCCCAGGCTTGAGCTGACGGCGCACCAGCAGCAACAGACCCAAAGCACCCAGTCCCATCGCACTGGTCGGCACATGCAGACTGGGCAAGTTGTGCCACAGCTGCGGCAGCAGCTGCAAGAGGTTCTCGCCATGCAGCGGCACACCCAACAAATGCTTGAGCTGGCTGGCCGCGATCAGCAAACCCGACGCTGAGACAAAGCCCGAGATGACCGGGTGGCTCAAAAAATTGGCCAAAAAGCCCAACCGCGCCGCGCCCATCACCAGCATGATGGCCCCGCTGAGCAAGGCCAGCATCAAAGCCGCCTCGGTGTAAGCCACGCTGCCTTGCGCCGCCACCGCGCCCACACTGGCCGCCGTCATGAGCGAGGTCACCGCCGCAGGCCCCACGGCCAAGGTGCCGCTGCTGCCCATCAAGGCATAAAGCACCAAAGGGGCCATGCTGGCGTACAAACCCGCCTGTGCAGGCAAGCCCGCCAACAGCGCATAAGCCAAGCTTTGCGGAATCAGCATCAGCGTCACCACCACGGCAGCCACACCATCGGCGGTGAGCAGCGAACGGTTGTAACGCCGCCCCCAACTCAGAATGGGGAACCAGCGCTGCAGTGCGGTGGGTGTGAACACGGCGCTCATGTTTCAAGCCTTTGAACGAAACAAGGGGCCCACAAAAAAGGCGCCAAAGGGCACAAAGGCTGCGATTGTCAGTAAGGGCACGGCATGCGCACGCAAATGCCCTTTCCAGGCATAAAACAAGACCATCAGCACATAGGCCACAAAGGCCGCGCCGTGGATCGGCCCCATGAGGCTCACCGCTTCGGGCATATCGGCCAAACGTTTGAGCGGCACGGCCACCAGCATCAAGAGCAGCAAGGTGGCCCCTTCGGCCCAGGAAGCCACGCGCAAAGGACGCAAGACCGCTTTCACAGCGCGTCCACCGGAATCTTCAGGTAACGCTGGCCATTGTCTTCGGGCGGCGGCATTTGACCTGCACGCATGTTCACCTGCACCGAAGGCAAGATCAACACGGGCATGGACAAAGTGGCATCGCGCTTTTCGCGCATGGCCACAAACTCGGCCTCACTCACGCCTTGGTGCACATGCACATTGGCCTTTTTCTGCTCGGCCACGGTGGTCACGCATTGGGGCTGACGGGTCTCGGGCGGGTAGTCATGGCACATGAACAGCTCGGTGTTGTCCGGCAAGCTGAGCACTTTTTGAATCGACTGGAACAACACGCTGGCACTGCCCCCAGGAAAGTCGCAGCGCGCCGTGCCGTAGTCGGGCATGAACAAGGTGTCGCCCACAAAGGCCACCTGCCGCGCAGGATCGACACTGGCATCTGTGACCACATAGGTCATGCACGCCGGGGTATGGCCGGGGGTGTGCAGGGCCTGGGCCTGCAAAGCACCAATCTGGAAGGTCTCGCCATCGCCTAGCAAACGGTCGAACTGGCTGCCGTCGCGGGCAAATTCGGTGCCCGCGTTGAACAGCTTGCCAAACACGTTTTGCACCGTGGTGATGTGCGAACCAATGGCCAATTGACCGCCCAGCTGCTTTTGCAAATAGGGCGCGGCCGACAAATGGTCAGCGTGCACATGCGTCTCCAAAATCCACAACACACGCAGGTCCAGCGCCTTCACACGCGCCACCAACTGGTCGGCGCTGGCGGTGTGGGTGCGGCCCGACTTGGGGTCGTAGTCCAGCACGCTGTCGATCAAGGCGCACTGCCGGGTGCTCATGTCGGCCAGGATGTGGCTGAAGGTGAACGTGGCCGGATCAAAAAACGATTCAATGTGCATGTGGGATGCGTTCATGTCAGTCCTCTAGGTCATGAAAATTCAAAGTACTCGATATCAGAAATTGGACACCGCTATGGCGTTTGAATGTACCGACAACGACACACATCGGCCATGATTTAAAGCAACGCCCGCCAAAGGCCCCGGCATTCGATGGCGGGGCATGCTTTCAATGCTTGGCTTTTGTAATGGCTTTGGCCGCTGCGTCAAAACCGCCTTTGGCCTGCCACTCTGTCATGCCGCCTTGCAAGATGCGCACGTTTTCCCAGCCCGCCACACGCAGCGCAAAACCGGCTTGGGCCGACAGCGACCCGGTGTTGCAATAAATGAGCACAGGCTTGTTTTTGGGGATGGTGTTGCGCTTGGCCAGCACCTGACGCCAATCCATGTTGACGGCGCCGGGAATGTGCCCCTTGGCAAATTGCGCAGGGTCACGCGCATCGATCACCACCATGTTGGGCCACTCGTCTTTGGGTATTTGCTCGGCAAAAATCACCCCGCCGCCGTAGTCCACAAACTCCAGATAGGCCTCCATCTCGTCGGTGGCAATGGCTTTGTTGTCGGCGTGAGCCGCTGGGGCCAGGAGCAAGCTGCCAGCGGTGGCGGCGGCAAGGGCGAGGGTACGCAAGCGCATGGGTGTCTCCACTTCGTCGGGTAATATCAGTCAAAACGAATATTGTCGCTGAACGGCAGCAAAACCTCCCACAAAAGCCTCGGCGCACATGTCCAGAGACAAAAATTTCACCGCGCTGTTGCTCACGCTGGCCTTGCACACCGGGGTGTGGCTTCTGGTCAGTGAGGTCCGATTCAAACACGTCAGCCCAGCCAAAGCGCCCCAAACCGCTGAAAAAATCGTCTTTCTGGAACTGATCCCGCCACCGCGCCAGCCGCTGCCTGAACCGCCATCAGCGCTCCCCGCCAAACTCCCCACAACACCCATCACGACGCCCCCGCCCGACACAGCCTTAGCGACCCCGGCCCCTCCGCCCTCGCCCGATCGCCCCCGCGCCAGCATGGCCGCGCCCCAGCCCCCCACCGCCGAAGAATGGGCTTTTGCCGCGAACTACACGAACAAAAACAGCAAGGGCTACCGCTACAGCTGGGGCCAGCAAGTGCGCAGCATGATGGGCACCGCTGTTGAGGGCCCCGACCAGGGCGTGGTGCGTTTTCGCATCGAGATCGCCCCTGATGGCCGCTTGACGCAATTGCAAACGCTGTGGACCACCTCGGCCAAGGCCGAACAACTCGCCCGCCAAGCCATCCAAAAGATGCCGCCGCTGCCGCCGACCCCCACGGGCAAGCCGCTGGTTTTTGACAAGACGATTTCTTTTTCACCTTTTGCCAACGACGGGCCGCCCCTGTACAGAGACGACTGCCTGCCCGAGCCGCCCGTGTTCCGCAACCCCTTTGCTTGGGACGGGACATCGCCCCAAGTGGTGGCTGCGCCCACCCCGACCACCCCAATGGACCCGCAAGCGCTGGCCGACTGCCTGCGCCAATTGCCCCAAGAAAGTGTTGAAGCCGAAAGCGCCAGCGACCAGCGCCTGATGGACCAATGGGGATCGAGCAAGACTGGGCGTTGAGCGCCTCACAGGGCTTGAGCGCTGGAAAGCGGGTCAGCGGGTCAGCGGGTCAGCGGGTCAGCCTAAAGAATAAATTGGCCAAAGTCTCTGGCAGTTGGGCCATGCGGTCGACCAAGGTGCAATGGTCACCAAACACATGGCGCACACTCGCCTCGTGCGCTGGATGCAACTGGATGCACCACACAAAAACGCCTTGGGATTGCAAGCTGTGCACCACTTGGCGGGCGTCGTGCATCAGGTAGTTCGGATCAGTCACGTCCACGTCAGAGGGTTCGCCGTCGGTGAGCACTAACAAAATTTTCTTGGTGCTTTGGCGCTTGATCAAGGTCCGCGCGGCATGGCGAATCGCCACACCCATGCGAGTGGAGTAAGCGGGCTCCAGCGCAGCCAATCTGGCCTTGACAGGGTCTGCCCACGGCTCTTCAAAACCTTTGATGTGCATGTAGCGCACATCGTGCCGGGTGTTGGAATGAAAACCGCCAATCGCCAAAGCGTCGCCCAACTGGTGCAAAGCCCACGCCAGCAAAGCCACCGCCTCTTGGCTGATGTGCAAAACAGTTTGATCCGAACCCGGCGCTTTTTCGTTCAGCGAAGCCGACAGGTCCATCACCAGTTGCACACTCACATCACGCTCAACAGGTTTGATGTGTTGCTCCACGCGGTGACTGGGTGTGTGGCCCGTTTTCAGGTCAATGTGCGCGGCCAAGGCCACATCCAAGTCCAGCTCACTGCCATTTTCCAAATGACGCTCGCGGGTGCGGCCTTGGGGTTTGAGTTGATCGAGCAAACGTTGCAAACGTTTGGACAGTGCGGCATGACGCAACAACAACTGGTCAATGTCATCCGCATGGCCAGGCGGGTGCAGGTATTCAAACACCCTCACCCAGTCGGGGCGCTCACTGCCAGCCAAATAATCCCACTCGGGGTAGAGCTGCGGGGGCAAACTATGGAGCTCTTCATCAGCCAAACGTGTGGGGCTAGGTGCGGTGTCTTCTTCGTCACCGTCTTCAATGAATTGCCAAAGGTGTCGGTTGTCGTCACGCCAGTCCACTTGCGTGTGTTCGAAATGCACTTGCGCCTGCGCATCGCTAGGGCGGCGTGTGCGGGCCACAAACTGCAGCGCCAACTGCGCCACTTGGGCCGTGCTCACCTGGCCCGTTTCGGTCCCCTGCACCCGCTCCTGTGCTTGCCCATCGACCAAGGCCATGAAACGATCACGCCACTCGCGCAGTTGCGGGTCTTGAACCTCAAAGCGTTCATCCAAAACGCTGCGGCTCCACACACTGAGGCGGTGCAGCACACAGGCGTGCGTGGCCTCGTTGCAGCCGCCTTCTTGCACGGGTGGGTACAGGGCCAGCAAGCTGTGTCGCAGGCCAGGCCAAGTACGTATCAAAAGCCAATCGATGCGCGTGTCTTCAAACCACTCCACTGCAAGCCTTTGCATCGGACTCCAGTTGTCGGCAATGCAGGGCGTGGACCAACGGATGTGTCCGGCCATGTGCATCACCATGAAACGGTAACGGTCTAAAGCGCTGACCCCAGCCTGTCCATCCAATACATCTGGCAAGCCCATGGCATAGCTGGGCCCTTTGTCGGTGGACTCCAGCAACAAGCAAGGTGAGACCGACACGGCCTGTACCCCGTGCTCTGCACTCACTTGTGCGGTGGGCAGGGGCAGCAAATGCGCTTGGAATTGCCACATGGCTTGCAGGCTCAGGCTGAGCGTGCACTCGGCATCACGCAACAAAGTGCCGTGGCGTTCACGCTGCAACACAGCCAAACTATCTGGGCTACGTAAGGCAAAGTAGTCTTCTTGTTGGGGTGGGTGGTGCGCATACGCACGCGCTCCAAAATCCACCCACGCTTGCCAGCCTGACAAGGACAGTGTTTGCAACAGTCGCGGGGCTTGCAAGAGCAACTCCGGCAAACCCGCGCTGGGCAAGGTCGCTTGTCGGCCATGGATAGAGCCGGTGGTGCGATCCATGAAATGACCCACCGTGTGCAAATACGCTTGCAACACAGACAAACCACCCAAACGCTGGGCCACAGGCCCTAAGCTTGTGAGTAAGTGAGCCATCGCGGCACTGTTGGGCGACTTGTTCATGCGCAGCAACAAGGCCATCACAACCTCGAAGGCTTGCTCCGCATCGCTCTCGCCCAAAGCTTCCACCACTTCGGGCCAATAGGTCAGCCATGCCAGCACAGGAGCCGCACCACGGCCCAGTTTGCCCAGCTGACGACCACCCTGCCAAAAGGCCTGCAAAGAGGACGGGCTCAGACGCGCAATGGCTTCGTGTGCGCAGGCTTCAAACACAGGACGCACGGCGGGCAAAGCACAGTCCAAGGCTTGCCACCCCGCCAACACTTGGGGGTCATGTGCCCAAGGGGCGTTGGGATTGGGGGTGGGGTCAGCCCCAGCAGGCATCGATGGCATGGTCCAGGCTTTGTCGGATGTCCAAGTCATCGGTGATGGGGCGAACCATCGCCATGCGGCAAGCGTCGCGTGGTGCAACGCCTTGGCGCATCAACTGTGCCGCATACACCAGCAAGCGTGTGGACACGCCTTCACTCAGGCCGTGGCCTTTAAGCGCACGGGCTGTTCCCGCGATACGCACCAGCTGCGTCGCTGTGGCCGTGTCGATGCCAGTTTCACTCACCACGATTTGAGCTTCCAAATCGGGCAAGGGGTAATCAAAATCAAAAGCCACAAAGCGCTGTTTGGTCGAAGGCTTCAAATCCTTCATCGCGCTTTGGTAGCCGGGGTTGTACGAAATGACCAATTGAAAGTCGGGGTGGGCTTGCACCACTTCGGCTTTTTTATCGATAGGCAAACAGCGGCGGTGGTCGGTCAGCGCATGAATGACCACCGTGGTGTCTTGCCGCGCCTCCACCACTTCGTCCAAATAACAAATGGCCCCGATGCGGGCCGCTTGTGTCAGCGGCCCGTCCACCCACCGCGTGCCCTGGCTGTCGAGCAAATAGCGGCCCACCAAATCGGAGGCCGTCATGTCCTCGTTGCAAGCCACCGTGATGAGTGGCTTGCCCAAGCGCCAAGCCATGTGCTCCACAAAGCGCGATTTACCGCAGCCCGTGGGGCCCTTGACCATGACGGGCAAACGCGCTGCATAAGCGGCTTCGTACAGAGCCAACTCATTGCCTTGCGGGTGATACAGGGGTTCGCTGGTCATAGGGGCTCCTGTTTTTGGACGTGCGGCTCGACTTACTTGTGTGCCGACAACTTGTCGCGCCAGCCTGGGAAGAGCTTGTCAGCGTCGCCGGGGAACGAAGCGAACGCACGGGCGAACTCTTTGTGCTCTTTGGCGAACTCAATCGGATCAGCACCCGACTTCCAGCACTCATACGACTGACGCAGAGAAATCGCGCCAGCAGCTGGGCTGTCGATGTGACCGTAAGAGCCGCCACCGGAGGTGTTGATCACGTTACCGTGGCCCAAGTTTTGGAAGAAACCTGGCAAACGCAAAGCGTTCATGCCGCCCGAGATGATGGGCGTGGTGGGCTTCATGCCGTACCACTTTTGGAAGTAGACCGGACCCTGGCACTCGTCGCGCTCGATCATGTAGGCGATGAGTTTGTCGTCGTTCTCGCCTTCCATCTTGCCAAAGCCCATGGTGCCGACGTGGATGCCGGACGCCCCTTGCAAGCGGCTCATCTTGGCCAACACAAAAGCGGTGTAGCCACGCTTGGCGCTGGGGCTGGTCACAGCGCCGTGGCCAGCACGGTGGTAGTGCAGGTATTGGTTGGGGTATTGGCGACGGGCTGTGGTGATCATGCCGGGGCCACCCACGTAACCGTCCACCAAGAAGGCCACTTTGTCGGCGTCAGGACCGAAAGCTTCCAAGATGAAGTCGGCGCGAGCGCACATTTCATAGTGGTCGTCAGCGGTGATGTTGGCCGAGAACAGTTTGGCCTGGCCGGTTTCGTCTTGTGCACGCTTCATCGCGTCGACGACCAATGGAATGGTCTTCTTCATGGGCGAAAACACTTGGTTGCCCTGGGGTTCGTCGTTCTTGATGAAGTCGCCCCCCAACCAGAATTGGTAAGCCGCGTGGGCAAACGGCTCGGGACGCAGACCCAACTTGGGCTTGATGATGGTGCCGGCAATGTAGCCACCATCCTTGATGGGGCGCCCCAAAATGCGCCACATGTCAGAGATGTCTTTGCTGGGGCCATCAAACAACTGAATGGCCCGCTCGGGCATGTAAAAGTCGTGGATCTTGGCGTGTTCGATGTCGCCCATGCCTTGGTTGTTGCCAATGACCAGCGTCAGGAACGACACCATCATCATGCGGCCATCGGTCACGTTGCGGTCGAACAGGTCGATCGGGTACGCGATGCGCATGTCTTCGGTGGCTTCGTCGATGAAGTAAACCAAAGCGTCCAGGCCTTTGGTGAAGTCGTCTGTGGTGCTCACCTCCACGTTGGTGCCGGTGGACGACTCAGCCGCAAAGTGGGCGGCCGCCTCCAGGTAGCCATAACCGGCTTTGGGCTTCATTTTGTAGGCCACCAGAATGTGGCGACCGCCTTTGATGAGGTCCTCTTCTGTGAGGCTCAGGTCGGCATAACGTGCGCTTTGGTCCATTTTCTGTCTCCAGTCAAATTTGTGGGTTGAGGCAATGACTGGACTTTAAAAATCTTCTGCAATAAGGTAAATTCAATATTAATCGCAACTAAATTAAGCAAAGACTGAATGAAGAACGCCACCTTCCGCCAACTTCGCGTGTTCAACGAGGTGGCCCGTCACCTGAGCTTTGTGCGTGCCGCCGAAAACCTGCACCTCACCCCGCCCGCCGTGACCATGCAGGTCAAGGAACTCGAAGGCCATGTGGGCATGCCCTTGTTTGACCGGCGCGGCAAGCAAGTGAGCCTGACCACAGGCGGCGAATACATGCTGGTCTATACCCGCAAGATTTTGGCCACCATCAAAGATGCAGAAGATGCCGCAGCACGGCTTAAACACGCAGAAACAGGCGTTCTCACCATCGGCATGGTCAGCACCGCCAAGTACTTCATGATGAAAATGCTGGCCGAATTCCGCAGCAAACACCCCGGCGTAGAGCTCAAACTGGCCATGGGCAACCGCGAACAGCTGGTCAAAATGCTGCAAAACAACGACGTCGACATTGCCGTGATGGGCCGTCCCCCTAAAGAATTGCAAACCCGCGCCGAACCTTTTGCAGCGCATCCCCATGTATTTGTATCTGCGCCAGGCCACCTCTTGAGTTTGCGCGGCCATCTGACGGTGGAAGATTTGCGCCCTTACGACTTCATCGTGCGAGAACCCGGCTCAGGCACGCGGGTGGCCATGGAAAAATTCTTTGCCGAAGCCCGTGTAGAGCCACGTCTGCAAATGCAGTTGCAGAGCAACGAAACACTCAAACAAGCCGTCATGGCAGGCCTCGGACTGGGCTTTGTTTCCTTGCACACCATTGGATTGGAGATCAGCCAAGGACTCATTGCGATGCTCGATGTGGACGGTGCCCCGGTGGTCCGCGCCTGGAACGTGGTGCACACCCAATCCAAAATGCTCTCGCCAGCCGCAGAAGCGTTTCGCTATTTCATGCTGGAGCAGGGAGAGCGGCAACTGGCCGAGCAATTCGGCCAGCACTTGTCAATCTGAGACAGGCCATCCGGGCACAGCATGACTGCGCCCGGCATGCATCACTTCTTGAGTTTGTCTTTGAGCTTGACGATGCCCATCATGTCCATGACCATTTTTTCGTAGAACGGCTCGGACGTGCCTTTTTGCATTTTGCGCATGAAGTACTTTTCAAACGCCACTTTGGCCAAGTGAACACACTTGCCTTCCGCAAACCAGCTCACATTGCGTGGCGGGATCTGAGGCAAGGCCACGAAAGCAGCACCCGTGTCGCCAAAGTCAGCCAGGCACACCGTGTTCCAAGTGGCTTTGTGCGTTGGTTCTTTCCCGTCCAGCATCTCACGAATGTTGTGCGCCGTGGCCGTGACCATCGACTCGATCATGAAACCCGTTTTGGGCGTCCCCACCGGAATGGGGGTCGCTTCCACAGGCGGGATCGCCACACACACCCACACTGAAAATGTTGGTGAACTTGGGGTTGCGCTGGTGATCATCAATCGTGATGAAGCCGCGCGGATTGGTCAGGCCCTCGATGCCAAACACCGCATCGACGCCCTTGAAGGCCGGCAACATCATCGAATGCTTGAACGGCAGCACATGTTCTTTTTTGGGCTGGCCGTTGTCGTCATGCTCGGTGACAAACATTTGGCCATCTTCGATCTTGGTGGTCTTGGCATTGCAAATCCACTTGATGTGGCGGTCGCGCATGGCCGACTCAAGCAAGCCCTTGGAGTCCCCCACCCCACCCAAACCCAGGTGGCCAATGTAGGGCTCTGAAGTGACATAGGTCATGGGCACCTTGTCGCGGATTTTGCGGCGACGCAGATCAGTGTCCATGATCATGGCGTATTCGTAAGCGGGGCCAAAACACGACGCGCCTTGCACCGCGCCCACCACGATAGGGCCCGGATCGTCCGTGAATCTGTCCCAATTGAGCTTGGCTTTTTCAGCGTGCGACACATGGCAAATGGACTGCGAATAGCCGTCTGGTCCCATGCCTGGAATTTCATCAAAGGCCAATTTAGGACCCGTGGCAATGACCAAATAGTCGTAATCGACCACTGTGCCATCGAGCAATTCAACTTGGTTACGCTCAGGATGAACACGTTGGGCACTTTGCGCTATCAGTGCAATGCCTTTGCGCTTGAGCGTGGGTTCGATCTCCATCTCGATGTCTTTGCGCTTGCGCCAATCCACCGCCACCCAAGGGTTGGAAGGCACAAAATGGAATTTCGAGGACTCGCTGATCACCGTGACCCGGTCTTCGGAGCGTGCCAGCTCTTTCATCTCGAAGGCCATGGGCATGCCACCAATGCCTGCGCCAATGATCACGATATGGGCCATGTCTGTCTCCTTTAAAAGTTTCTTGATCATCAGCCATAAACGCACCATTGCGTTGATGCAGGTCAATAACCGACCTCGCGTTTTCCCTGCTTCAGCCTATGCAATCTCAGTGCCCAAACAGAATATCCACAATCACTTATATTTATGCCCTGCGCGGCCATTTCAAGAGCTGTTGGCGCGTACTCAACGCACAACAAACACATCACAACTGCCCCGTGACTTTCACCTGGAGACCTACGATGGATGCATTTGAAGACCATTACCCCGAAAACGTTGCACACTGCTACGGATGCGGACACCTGAACACGCACGGCCACCAGATCAAAACCGTGTGGGATGGCGACGAGACCGTCACGCACTTTCAGCCTGAGCCTTACCACACCTCTGTTCCAGGCTTTGCCTACGGCGGCCTGATTGCCTCGCTGATTGATTGCCACAGCACTGGTACGGCCGCTGCCGCCATGTACCGACAAGAAGGTCGTGACATGGACTCGTTGCCCGCATTTCGCTTTGTCACGGGTTCTTTGCATGTGGACTACCTCAAGCC
This sequence comes from Comamonadaceae bacterium PBBC1, assembly GCA_002256145.1. Lineage (GTDB taxonomy): Bacteria > Pseudomonadota > Gammaproteobacteria > Burkholderiales > Burkholderiaceae_C > Limnohabitans_A. The sequence continues at coordinate 144,857 of NKIP01000008.1, read as the reverse complement.
CACACCGCTGGACAGCGCGATGGTCATTCGGGGTCGTGTCAAGGAAATCAAAGGCCGCAAGGTGGTGGTGGAGACCACCGTTTATGCCGCAGGCGTGGCCACCGCACGCGGCGAAGTGGTGGCGGTGCAAATGCCCGAAAGTTTTGGCCAAAACCCAACCCAGAAAGAAGCCCCATGAAATTCATTCAAGACTATTGGCCCATGATGGCCTTGGCCCTGTGGTTGGGCTACAAGTGGTGGAATGCCCGGCGCGTCAAGGCTTTGCTGCCCCAACTCAAAAGTGAAGGTGCCATCCTTTTGGATGTGCGCTCAGAAGCCGAATTCGCCTCTGGCAATGCCCCCGGCACGCGCAACATTCCCCTCAACGAATTGGGCCAGCATTTGGCCAGCCTGCCCAAATCTGCGCCCGTGGTGGTCGGCTGTGCCAGCGGCACCCGCAGTGGCATGGCCAAGTTGATGTTGAAGAAAAACGGCTACCCACGGGTTTACAACATTGGTGCATGGCGCAATTTTCTGGGCTGATATTCATGAACAGCCAACAACAAAAAGAGTTCCTCCAAGCCACGGCTTGGCTGCGCCCATGGACCCGTTGGGCCACCGCTTTTTCCATCCGATGGGCGGGTGTATTGCCCACGCGCTTGAGGAACTTGCCCCTGACCCTTGTCCGGCGAATTTTGGCCCGCAAGCTGACCCAAATGTCATCCCGCTGCGGATCACACCACTGAGCGCAGAGCACAAAACCCACCGGTGCCACAGTGGAAAAATGCACCAATTGATTTGAATCAAGCCAAATCAGAGCAGCGTTTTTAGAATCCGGCTTCCGCACGGGGCGTTGAACCCCGCATTTCAATCTCGGAAGACATCCCATGAAAAACATCGCTGCCTGGATTTTGGGCATCAGCCTCTCGGGCCTGGCCTTTGGTCAAGCCGCCACCATCGCCGTGGGCACCCCTTTGAACATCATCGACACCCAAAAATCGGTCGTGGTCCAGACCGCCAAAGGCCCCGTCACCATCACCCGCACCATGACCACTTGCGCCAAAAATGGCGGCAACTTGCAGCCCCTGGTGCCTGTGCCCGGCGTGCACCCCGTGGGCGAGATTGAAATCCTCGAAGCCCTGAGCGACCGCAACGCCATCGTGCTGGACATGCGCGACACCAACGACCGCGTCAAAGGCACCATTCCTGGCTCGGTCGGCATCCCCTACACCGAAGTGGCGGCCCGCATGAACGAGTTGGGCTGCAAGAAAAATGGCAGCCAGTGGAACTGCGAATCGGCCAAAAAGATCTACGCCTTTTGCAATGGCCCCGTCTGCCCCCAAAGCCCCATGGCCATCAAAGCCATGACTCGCGATGGCTTTCCAGCGGACAAGATTTATTACTACCGTGGCGGCATGCTGGACTGGGACGCGCTGGGCCTGACCAGCGTCAAAGACGAGTTCTGAGCTGACTCGGCTGGCTTTGAGCGCCCGCACAACAAAAAGCCCACTGCTTTGGGCGTGGGCTTTTTGTGGGGTGTCGCGGTGCTTGCAGGGCGGTCAGCGCGACCGCTGCGCTGGCTCAACGCATCAACAAAGCCTCATTGGCAATTTCATAACGCCTGCCCTGTTTGTCACAGGGCTTTAGCGCCCCGTCACGCACCAGGCTGCTGATTTCGCGGCTGACGGTTTCGAGTTTGATGTCGAGCATGGCGCCCATGTCGTCTCGCGCAAAAAACGAGGTGATGCCGGGTTGGTCGGGGTCGCGCATTTTCAGGGCCAGGGCAGCTACACGTTGGCGGGCCGATCCAAAGTTCAGGTCAGCCAGCCAGTCGTCGGCGTCTTTCAGGGCTTGTTGCCACTTTTGCATCAGGCGTTTGTGCAGGCGTGGCGAGTTGCCTGACAGGTGGTGCAGCACCGACAAGGGAATGCGGCAAACCTGGGCTTCGACCAAGGCGATGGCCTCGCTGTCGTAGCGGGCGGTGGCGAGGGCTTCAAGGCCAATCACGTCACCGGGGCGCAGCACGCGCACGATGCGTTCGCGGCCGTCGGCAGTGGCCCGCACCAGTTTGACCATGCCTTTGCGCAGCGTGAACACACCCACGGCGGTTTGTCCTTCGGTGTACAGAGGGGCATCTGCCGCGAACACCATGTCGTCGATGGGGGTGTGGATTTCGCCAAAGTCCTGTTCGTTCAGGTCAGCAAACAGCACCATGTCGCGGATGCCGCAGTTACGGCAGTCCGAGGTGCCTTTCCAGGCCGAGTCAATCTTGATGGGAATCATGCTTTGAATTTAGCACGCGGACCGGGTCACCAGCTGACACCACGGCTTTACAGGGCCTTGCGCCCTTGCGCGATCCGCTCTTCCAAATAAGGGCCGTAAAAGTCGGGCAAATAAGCCCCTTCCATGCGCTCGGCCACTTCTTTGCCGCCGGGCCCAAAAAACAACAAAGTGGGCGTGATGGAAACTTTCCACCGCCGGATCAGTTCGTCATGCGTGGTCAGCTTGCCCGCAAAGTCGAGCACAGGTTGGTTGTTGCGCATGTCCATCTGCACGATGACAGTGCCTGCACGGTGCATGGGCGAGAGGTGGCTTTGCCGGGCTTGGCGACAAAACACGCAACCCTCCAAGCTGACCATGACGATCAGGGGCTGCTTGTTTTTGAGGGCTTGTGCCAGCTCGTCGGGCAGCGATTGGGCCGCGGGCAAGGTGGCAGCACCACCTTTGGCTGCCGTCACTTGCGCCATCGCAGGCAGCACGGCCAAGAAAGCACCCACTTGCAAAATCCAATCTCGGCGATGCGGTGCGGACAAGGAAATTGAGCTTGAATGAGAGGCCATGAATTTCGAACAGTGGACAATATCGGGTTTTGCGTTGCGTTGAATCCAACTGTACACGCATTGCCCTTTTATATAAGAAACCAGTGAATTATTGGACTCATCCATGAATCTCGCAAGCTTGCTCGAAACCTGGGGCGATTCAACTGTGCTGGCCATGGCCGGTGCTTTGGTCGGTTTTATCTTTGGCCTGGCTGCTCAGCGCACCCGTTTTTGCGCCCGTGCAGCGGTGGTGGAGTGCTGTGAAGGGCGCGCAGGCGACCGTTTCAGCGTGTGGTGGCTGGCTTTTGGGGCCTGCCTGGTGGGCGTACAGGCGCTGGTCTTGATGGGCTGGCTCAAACCTTCGGCCTCGCGCTACATCGGTCCGGTGGGCAGCATTTCGGGGGCCGTTTTGGGTGGCCTGTTGTTTGGTGCCGGCATGATCTTGACGCGAGGTTGTGCCAGCCGTTTGCTGATTTTGTCGGCCAACGGCAATTTGCGCGCCCTGCTCTCGGGCTTGGTGTTTGCGGTCACCGTGCAGGCCAGCATCGCGGGCTGGCTAGCCCCGGCTCGCCAAGCCCTGGCCAACTGGTGGCCCATCAACGGCGGACCTTCGCGTGATTTGCTGCACATCTCGGGCTTGGGCCCACAAGGTGGCATGGTGCTGGCTTTGCTGGCCTTGGCGGTCGGTTTGTACTTCTTCTTCAAAACCCACCAGCGCCGTTGGGGCCTGGCTCTGGGGGCGATCGTGGTCGGTTTGAGCATTGCTTTGGGCTGGGGCCTGACACAGGCCATAGCTTCGCAGTCGTTTGAGGCCGTCCAAATTCAGGGCCTGAGTTTCAGCAGTGCCTCGGCCGAAATGCTGATGCGGGCGCTGTCCAGCAGCACATCGCCGAGTTGGGGCTTTGATGCAGGCTTGTTGCCCGCCACTTTTGTGGGTTCTTTGCTCGGTGCGCTGGTGGGCGGAGACTTCAAGTTCGAGGGCTTCAAGACCGAAAACAAACTGGGGCACTACCTGACGGGCGCGGTGCTCATGGGCTTTGGTGCCGTGCTGGCCGGGGGCTGCACCGTGGGTGCGGGCATGACCGGTGGCTCGCTGTTCTCGCTGACGGCTTGGCTGACCTTGATCGCCATTTGGCTGGGGGCGGGCCTGTCCTGGCGCATTCACCGCAGCATGGGCTGGCAGATCTGAACGCTTGATCCGCGTCAATTGGGCGTTACCGGTTAAAGCGTACATTTCATATCAGCAATCACTGATATGAATGGAGAAAACCATGTCGATGGCGCAATGGTTAGAGGCGTATGGGCAAGGCACCGTGCTGGCTGCGGGGGGTGGCCTGCTGGGTTTGTCTTTTGGATTTTTAGCGCAACGCTCGCGCTTTTGCCTGCGGGCAGCGGTCATTGAGTTTTGGCACCGCCGCTTTGGCGACAAACTGGCAGTTTGGCTGTTGGCCTTTTCTTCTGCGGTCATTGGCGTGCAGCTGATGGTGCTTTTGGGTTGGCTGGACACAGGCAGTGCGCGGCAGATTTCGGCCAAGGGCAGCATCTCGGGCGCTTTGATTGGCGGTTTGTTGTTTGGCGTGGGCATGGTCATGACACGGGGCTGTGCCAGCCGTTTGCTGGTGCTGTCGGCCAATGGCAATTTGCGCGCCCTGCTCTCCGGCTTGATTTTTGCGGTCACGGCCCAAGCGGCTTTGGGCGGGGCTTTGTCGCCGCTGCGCACACACATCAGCAACTGGTGGACGGTCGAAGGCGGTGCGCCACGTGACCTCTTGGCCCTGACGGGCATGAACCACTGGGCGGGCTTGGCCATGGGCGGCGTCTGGTTGGCTGCGGCCTTGTTTTTTGCCCTGCGCAGCCCGCAACGCAATGTATGGATGTGGCTGGGCGGCATGGGTGCGGGTTTGTCGGTGGCCGCGGCTTGGGGCTTTAGCCAATGGGTAGCTGCCGAGTCGTTTGACCCGGTGCAGATTCAAGGCCTGACTTTCAGCGGTCCATCCGCTGAATGGTTGATGCGGGTGCTGCATTGGCCTGCACCAGCCTTGGGCTTTGACTTTGGCCTGATGCCGGGTGTGTTTGTCGGCTCCTTGATCGGGGCATTGTTGGGCCGCGACTGGAAGCTGGAGGGGTTTTCAGACGGTTACAGCATGCGTCGCTACATTGGCGGCGCGGTGTTGATGGGCTTTGGCTCGATGCTGGCAGGCGGCTGCGCCGTGGGTGCAGGTGTGACGGGCGGTGCCATTTTTGCGCTGACCGCCTGGCTGAGTCTGGTGGGCATGTGGGTGGGCGCAGGACTGACGGACCACTGGTTGGACGGTGGTGCCTTGGGCAAAACGACCACCCTGCCAGCGGAGGGTTTCAAACTCCCCTAACGAGGTGAGACTGGGCGCAAAGCAAGCGCCCATGCACATGGGGTGGACAACTCAACGGGGCTCGCTTATTTGCCGCTCAGGTACTCGGCCACAGCGGCCATTTCCAGGGGCGACATTTTGCTGGCGATGGCGTGCATCACGGCGTTGTCATTGGTGCGCTCGCGCTGGTTGAACTGCTTGAGCTGGGTTTCGGTGTAGCCCGAATACTGACCGGCCAGACGCGGCAGCGCAGTGGTGCCTTTGGCCTCGGCACCGTGGCAACTGGCACATGCAGCCAAGCCACTGTACTTGTTGCCGTTGTGATAGATGTATTTGCCCACGGCCGCCAAGCCTGCGTCTTTGGACGGCTCAGCTTCCGCCTTTTGCTTTTCAAAGAACTTGCCCAAAGCCGCCATTTCGTCAGGGGTGAGCTTGGCGACCATGTCAGCCATGGCGGTGCTTTTGCGTTTGCCAGACTTGAAGTTCTCGAGCTGTTTGGCCGTGTATTCCCAGTGCTGACCGGCCAAGCGCGGAAACACTTCGCTGGACGATTCCCCCTCGGCACCGTGGCACACAAAGCAGGAGCCGCCCACGATTTTTTTGGCGCGGGCTTCGTCGGCCTGCGCCATGGCTGATGGTGATAACCAAGTTGCACAGAGCAACAAAACAGCAGGGGCCCAACGGCCAGGGGTAAAGCGTGTGTTCATGATCCACCTCGACATCGTACGCATGGGAGAAATTTTCAGAAAAATTTGCCGCAAAAAAACGCCGCGAGTCGGGTGACTGCGGCGTTTTGGGCAAGCGCCATCAAGCCAGTGTGTCGGCCCAGATGTTGCGTGCCCAGGCTTGGGCATAACGACCTTCGAGCTCGTTGGCCGCGCTCGACACACCGCCCGAGCCGGGCACGGTGAGCATGGTCTTCTTCTCGGCGTCGTACTTGTGCACGCTGGCCACATGCACCACGTCTTCCGAGCTGACAAAACTGTAGCAAGTGTTGTTGTAGATGGGCATGGGGTTGACTTGTTTGCCCATCAGCAAAGCCACTACCGCAGCGGCACAAGTTTTGCCGTGTTGGTTGGCCATATGGCCCGACTTGGGCATGCCTGGCGCGATCTGAATCGAGTCACCCAAGACGTGCACGTTTTTGGCAGCCTTGGATTCGAAGGTGAGGAAATCCACTTCGCACCAGCGCTTGTTGGCCGTGGCCAGACCGGCGTTGACGGCGATGTCACCGGCTCGCATATTGGGAATCACGTTCAACACGCTGGCCTTGATGTCGTCGTTGAACTCGAACTTCAAGGTGTTGGTGGCCGCATCCACATCGGTCACGTTGTGTTTGCCACGGTACTCCACGATGCCTTTGTAACGCTCGGCCCAGGCTTTTTTGAACAAGGGGCCTTTGGAGGTGACGTCGTCGTTGGCGTCCAGAATCAAGACCTTGCTTTTGGGCTTGGCCTTGATGAAGTATTCAGCCACCTGGCAAGCACGCTCGTAAGGGCCGGGAGGGCAGCGGTAGGGGGCCAGTGGAATGGACATCGCGAAGACGCCGCCATCAGGCATGGCTTCGAGTTGCTTGCGCAGGGTCACGGTTTGTGCGCCAGCCTTCCACGCGTGCATGACTTTGTCTTTGGCCCCTGCCTTGTTCATGCCGGGCAAGCTCTCCCACATGAAGTCGATACCGGCCGAGACGATCAGACGGTCATAGGCCAGCTCAGTGCCGCCAGCCAATTTGACGATGCGCTTGTCGGCGTCAATGCTGTTGACACGGTCCTTGACAATCTTGACCCCGTGGCGTTTGGTCAGGTTGTCATAGGGGGTGGTGATGTCGGCAATGGTCTTGCTGCCACCGATCACCAAGTTGGACAGGGGGCAAGAAATGAAAGCATCGTTGGGCTCAACCAAGGTGACCTGGATTTTGTGCTCAGACCACATGCGAAGGTATTTGGCGGCTGTGGCACCGGAGTACCCACCACCAATGACCACCACTTTGGGGCCACTGCCACCAGCTACGGTGGCACAACCTGAAACCAGACCCATGGCACCCAGAGCGGAGCCGGTCTGCAAAAAATGACGACGTTGCATGGCGGTTTTCCTTATTTCTTTTGAGCGGCAAAGTAGCCTGCAATGGCGACGATTTGCTCGTCCGAGTAGCCTTTGGACAGCTGATGCATGATGGTGGCGGGTTTGCGCCCGGCCTTGAAATCGAGCATTTTCTTGACCATGTCGTCTTTATTGGCACCAGCCAGGGGCTCCATGCCCTGCTGAGCACGGCCATCGGTGCCGTGGCAGCCTGAGCAAGAAGCGGCCCAACTGCGTACGTGCAGCGGATCGACCTGGGCTTGGGCCAGGCCAGACAGAGCGACCAAGGCGGCCGCTGTCAAAGCATTTTGAATCTTCATGGGTTTTCCTCGAAAAAAACAGTCGGGGCGAATGAACTTCTCAACGCCCATCAGGGGCGCAAATAAACAAATTTCTCGTTGGCTTGCAGCTTGGCCACTTCGGCCACACCGGATGGCACGACTTTGGCTTCCATCAGCAGCTTGTCGGCTGAAATTTTGCGTGACACCAGGGTGTTGTTGCACACACGGAACTCCACGCCTTTACTAACCAGATCACTGACACTGCCAGAAAATGGCTGGTCCATCTGGTTGGTGGCACCGTCAAGCAAAAAGTCGATGCCCAGCCCATGGGTGACCACCACGATTTTGGCGGTCGGGTCAGCCGCCAAGTGGTTGCGGATGTTGCCAATGGCACGCGAAGCCTGCGGTATGCCCTCGCTCAGGTGATAAACCACTTTGATTTCTGCCCAGGACAGGGTGCAGGCCAGCAAAGCACTGGCCAGCAACAGATGACGTTTCATTCGTGACTCCTTATAGATGAATATTAGCCGGATCATGGTCCTATGCGTGCCCGTGAAAACCCGGCTCGAAACTGACGCTGTTCTTTCAATCGGTCTCGCTGGCGATTTGTACGCACACAGCACGGCACAACGTGACGACCCGGTCATTGATGATGCGGTAGTAAATTTGTACGCCTTCTCGACGCTTGCCCAGCACGCCGGCTTGGTAGAGTGTGTTCAAGTGTTGCGACATGTTGGGCTGGGTGGTGTCGATCTCAGAGAGCAACTCCCCGACGTTTTTTTCGCCATTGCACAGTGCGCTGATGATGCGCAGACGCATGGGCGCGGACATGACGCGAAACACCTCGGCAGCTTTTTCAAACACCTCGTCCGACTCGGTCAGGGCTTGGTCTTGTGTTGTTTTGGCCATGCTTGTATTTTCAATCAGGGGGGCAGGAATCAGTCAGACTGGTAAATGAAGGCATTGTCAACAATTTTGCAGCATTACCAAGGAATAATTTGTTCTTTGCTTATACACAGATCGAGCTAAAGCACGCCCTTTGGGCCGTGCAATGGCCAAAGCATCAAAGGGCGTTCAAGGGGATTTTGAGATAGGCGACCCCATTGGCTTCGGGTGGTGGCAACTCCCCAGCCCGAATGTTGATCTGCACCGCCGGCAAAATCAACACGGGCATGGCCAGTGTGGCATCTCGGGTGCTTCGCATGCGCACAAAATCGGCTTCACTGGTGCCGTCCTTGAGGTGGATATTGGCCGCACGCTGGGCTGCCACCGTGGTCTCGAACTGCACCTCACGCCCCTCTGGCGGGTAGTCGTGGCACATGAACAAGCGCGTTTCAGGTGGCAGACTCAGAATTTTTTGAACCGAAGCGTACAAATTTTGGGCATTGCCTCCGGGGAAATCACAACGCGCCGAACCCACATCGGGCATGAACAAGGTGTCACCCACAAACACCGCATCGCCCACCTGATAAGCCATGCATGCCGGTGTGTGACCCGGCACCGACAGCGCACGCAATGACACATCACCCAAGTCCAAAGTATCGCCATCGGCCAGCAGATGGTCAAACTGGCGGCCATCCACCGCAAAATCTGGCTCAAGGTTAAAAATGCCCTTGAACACTTTTTGCACCGCCGTGATGCAAGCGCCCATGGCCATGCGGCCACCCAACTGGGCTTTCAAATAAGGGGCCGCGCTCAAATGGTCTGCATGAGCGTGGGTTTCCAAAATCCAGGCCACCTGCAAACCCCGCTCGCGCACAAAGTCGATGAGCCGATCGGCCGTGGCTGTGCTGGTGCGACCGGACTTCGGGTCGTAATCCAACACCGAATCAATGATGGCACAAACTTTGCTGTCGGGCGCATGCACCACGTAGGTGACGGTCCAAGTGGCGGGGTCAAAAAAACCATGGACCCAAGGCTTGGCCGACACTGCAGAAAAATTGAGCATGTAAGGGGCGTCCTGATGTGAAAAAAAGGGGGCTTTGAGTGGATGGAGTCAGACATGGCACGCACTCAGGGCCAAGCCAAGCAAAAAATAGACAAGTTCCCAATTTTGCCTTCAAGGCATACTATAATAGAGGGCTTGATGTGGGACCATAGCTCAGTTGGTAGAGCAGCGGACTTTTAATCCGTTTGTCGTGGGTTCGACCCCCGCTGGTCCCACCACTCACAAACTAAAAACACCCAGCACTCGCGTGCTGGGTGTTTTTTTATGGGCGTTTGAAACCCGTCAAACCGCCACCTCATGGCGGTTTGACGAAACACCGACCCTCAAGAATAGGTTTCGGTCATCAGGGTTTTGTACCAAGTGTTCATTTTGGTGAAATTGCCTGTGCTGGCGCTGGCCGCTTCTGTGGGGCCGGTCGTGGTGCTGATTTGGTCCCTGGCCACGTACTTCCAGCTGCTGTCAGGTTGTTGTTCATATTGGTAAACGGCCGTGAGCCAAGAAGCCACGGTGCTGCTCAGGGGTGAATAGCAGGCCGAATTGGCGGTGGGCGTGGCGTAGGGTGCTTGGTTGGACAAGATGCGCAACATCGCATCGGCGCAGATTTTGGCTCCCTGGTTGCCAACGTGACCGGCTTTGGGCAGAGATGTTTTCGCGGCATCACCAATGACGTGAATGCCCGGGCGCAGCGTGCTTTCAAATGAGACCCCATTCACGGGGGCAAAACCCGTGCTGTCGCAAAGCCCCAGTATTTGTGCAATCGCGCCGGCTCTTTGCGTCGGAATGATGTTGAGCAAGTCACCCGAATACTCTTCCACAAAACCGGTTCCGACAATGTCTACCGTCACTTTTCCACTGTAAGGACTGATGCCTGAGGTGACATATTTGACTTTTCGACCGGGCAAGTAAACCAGATTGGCCCCATACAAAGTGCTGAAAGCATTTTTAAAGTTAGCAGGCTCGGCCATGACATCGGGGTTGGCGTCCAGCACAACAATGCGGGCACCCGGCTTGTTGCGCTTCAAATAATCGGCGATCACGCAAGCCCTCTCATAAGGGCCAGGGGGGCAGCGATAGGGTGCTGGCGGGATGGTCATGACCAAAGTGCCTGTGGGCGGCAATGCCGCCAGCAAATCGCGCAATTGCGTGGTTTGTGGCCCTGCCTGCCACGCGTGCAAAACAGCCACAGGCTGAGCGATATTGTCCAGCACCGGATCAAAACTGATGCCCGGTGCCACCACCACGCGGTCGCAAAGCAAGGGAGCGGCCACACCGGTGACACTCACGCTCCAGCCTGAGCCATTGGCCGTCACCTGACTGACCGAACCTTTGACCAGTTTAATGCCGTGGTTTTTGATCAGGTTGCTCCAGTTGTAATTGAGCAAGGCTGGTTCATACTGACCCGTCACCACCAAATTGCTCATGATGTTCGACACATAGGTCGTTGAGGGCTCGACGATGGTGACCTCGACAGCCTTGTTGCTCCACAAGCGCAGGTATTTGGCAACCGTCGCACCGGCCATGCCGCCACCGATGACCACAATTTTTTGAACGGGTGCGGTCAAACCAAACGCAGGGAATGTGGTGGCACACACAGCTCCAGCGCCCAAGCTGGCCAGAAGATGACGACGAGACAAAGAAAATTCAAATGGGGAGGTCATGGATGCACCTTATTTTTGTTTTGAAAAGTAATCGGCAATCATGTTCAATTGCTCAGAGGTGTAGCCACGCGCGTGAGGCACCATGATGCTGGAGCCTGCTGATTTTTTGCGCATGTCGTTGAGCTTGTTGAGCATGTCCAACTTGCCATCACCTGCCAAAGCGTCGAAAGCGCCACTTTTGCCGTTGGTGCCGTGGCACTGAAAACAGCCCGAGGCCAGCAGACGGGCATCGTTGGCCACAAACTGCGCTTGGCCCAGCGCAGGCGTCAGCAACCACCCGGCAGCCATGGCCCCCAACAGCAACGTTCTTTTGAACATATTTATCCTTTTTGTGAAAATTGTCGTATTGGTTAATTTTCTTAAGTTACAGCTTATATTGATTGATTTGAATCAAGTAAACACAGGAAAGCACCGTTCGTCTTCCTGCAAATACCCTGCGCCAGTCTTGCACTGGGATGCAAACTGATGGACTGCGACACTGGAGGTCTGACCATGAATTCACCTGCCTCGCTGCGGCGACGTCTTTTTCAAATCCTGGAAAACCAGAGCCACGAACACCGCCAAGCAGCCTGGCTGTTTTCTTGGGTGTTGACCTTGATTGTGCTGGGCAATGTGGTGGCGGTGGTGCTGGAATCGGTGCCGTCCATCGAAGCGCGGTATGGCCGGGTATTGGCGATTTTTGATGCACTGTCGGTGCTTTTTTTCACTGTGGAATACCTGCTGAGGATCTGGACGGCAGCAGAACGACAACACGCCCTTCACAGTGTCCGTCGCCGCCGCATCGGGTATGTGCTGAGCTTTCACGGACTGGTCGATTTGCTGGCCGTCTTGCCCTTTTTTTTACAGGCCTTGGTGCCGGGCCTGGACTTGCGCTTTTTGCGCGTGATGCGGGTCATGCGCATTTTGAAGCTGTCGCATTACTCCACGGCCTTGGAAGATTTGATGGCGTCCATCTATGCCGAAAGAGGGGCCTTCATCTCGGCCCTTTATCTGCTGGCCATCACCATCCTTTTTACCGCATGCCTGATGCACTTTGCCGAACACGACTTGCAAGCCGAGCAGTTTGGCACCATTCCACAGGCCATGTGGTGGTCCATCATCACCATCACCACAGTGGGTTATGGCGATGTGACCCCCTTGTCGGCCTGGGGCAAGGTCATCGGGTCGTTCACCGCCTTGTCGGGGGTGTTCACCGTGGCCTTGCTCACTGGTATCGTGGCATCGGCTTTTGTTTCACGGGTGCGCACCCAAGAAATCGAGTTCACCACCGAGGTCGAGGAAGTGCTCAAAGACGGTCACCTGGATGAGCAAGAAAAGCGGACCATCGAGCACCTTCGCACCGAATACAACATCACCGAAGACCATGCGCGGGCCATCATCCGGCAAATCATCGAGGAGCAGTCTTTGTACAAACACAAGCCATCACCGCCCATTTGAAGCTGCACAGGTTCATCGCTTGCTGGGCAATCTCCTACAAACAGAGGGCACTTGGACGGATCTACACCGCCAGGACTGCTCACACGCTTTGCAGGTGCTAGCCCTGCTGACGATGGCTTGGCTGCCTTAAGGTTCTGCTGAGCAAAATCACCGGGATCAGTCCCACAAGCACCAGCGCCAGCGAGGGCAAGGCCGCCTCGCCCAAGCGTTCGTCGCGGGCCAACTGGAAGGCCACCACGGCCAGGGTGTCGCTGTTGAAGGGGCGCAGCACCATGGTGGCGGGCAGCTCCTTCATCACGTCCACAAACACCAACAACATGGCCGCCAGCGTGGTGCGCTTTAGCAGCGGCGCATGCACGCGGCGCATCAGGCCCCAGCCGGTCACACCCAGCATGCGGGCCGAGTCGTCCAGACTGGCCGGAATGCGGGCATAGCCGCTTTGCACCGACTGCAAAGCCACTGCGCAAAAGCGCACCAGATACGCCCACACCAGGCCCAGCGACGTGGCCGTGATCCAGGCCCCCGCCGCCGACGCGGGCCAGGTTTGCTGAATCCAACCCACCGGCAACAACAATCCCACCACCACCACCGCGCCGGGAATGGCATAACCCAGCCCCACCAACTGAATGGCTCCCTGGCTGATGCGGTCGACCCGGGTGCGTACCCTGAACGACAGCGCCAGCGCCACGCCCACAGCCAGCACCGCCGTCACCGCACCCAGCCGCAAGCTGGTCCAGGCCCACTGGCCAAAACGCTCCCAGGGCATCTCGGTCGTCTCGCCCAGAAAAGCCCGCAGCATGATGAGCACCGGCAGCACAAAACCCAGCAGCACCGGCAAGCTGCACACCGCCCACGCCAAAAAGCGTCGCGTGCCATGCAGCGGCACCGGTTGCGCCTCGGCCGAGCCTTGGCGCGAGCCGCGCCCCTGGTTGAAGCGCATGCGCTTTTGAGCGCGTTGCTCCAGCTGCAGCAAAACCACCACCACCGCCAACAGCACCGTGGCCAACTGCGCGGCGGCGATGCGGTTGTCCATGGACAACCAGGCTTTGTAAATGCCCGCCGTAAAGGTCTGGATGCCAAAGTAACTGGACACACCAAAGTCGGCCAGGGTTTCCATGAGGGCCAGCGCCACGCCTGCGGCCACGGCGGGTCGGGCCAAGGGCAAGGCAATCTCGCGGATGCGGCGAGACAAAGGCGCACCCAGCAAGCGGGCCGCTTCCATCAAGCCCGAGGCCCGCTCCACCAAAGCCGTGCGGGCCAGCAAATACACATAAGGGTAGAGCGAGAGGGTGAACACCAGCGCCGCGCCCCAGACGCTGCGCACATCGGGCCACAAACGCCCCTGCAAGCCCAGCGCTTCGCGCAAGGCCACCTGAAGCGGCCCGCTGAACTGCAAAAAATCGGTGTAAGCGTAGGCCACAACATAGGCCGGCATGGCCAGCGGCAAGAGCAGCAGCCACTCAAAAACGCCACGCCCCGGAAAATCAAACAGCGTGACCAAGGCGGCGGTGGCCAAGCCCAGCACCGTCACGCCCACGGCCACCATCAGGCACAGGCCCAGCGTGGTCAGCACGTAATCGGGCAACACCGTGCGCGCCATTTCCAACAAAATGTCGGCACTCTGCCCGCTCCACTGCAGCCATGAGCCCAGCACAGCCAGCACCGGCAAGGCCAAAAACAGGGCCATCAAGGCGTAAATAAAGGAGGGGAGACCCGATAAACGGCGGGCCAAAGAGGTCTGCATATCGTGTCTATTGTAGAAGCCGCACGGGTGGCTCATGGGCAAGACCCAGAGAGCCCACACCTCAAGCCCTACAGGGGTCCCGCTTTGTCTTGCAAGCAAAAGACACAGAACCTGTCACCCCGGCACCTGAGCCAGGGTTCATTTGCCGCAGGTCATCCAGCTTGCGTCTCAAGGTGCCTACAATTCAAGCCATGTTTCTAGAACTTCGCCAACTGGACATCCAATACCCCGGTAGCCCCACGCCCGCCGTGCAGGGGGTGAACATTGGACTGCGTTCGGGCGATATTGGCGTGCTGATCGGCCCTTCGGGTTGCGGCAAGACCACCTTGCTGCGAGCTGTGGCGGGGCTGGAGCCGGTCTCGGGCGGGCAAATTTTGCTGTCTCAACGGGTGGTGAGCGAAAAAGGCCATACCGAACCGGCCGAGCGACGACGCATTGGCATGGTGTTTCAGGACTACGCGCTTTTTCCCCATATGGACGTGGGCCGCAACGTGGCTTTTGGCATCGCGCATTTGCCCAAAGCCGAGCGGCAAAAACGGGTGGCCGAGGTGCTGGAACTGGTGGGCCTGGCCGGTTCTGACTCACGTTTTCCACACGAGTTGTCGGGTGGCCAGCAACAACGCGTGGCCCTGGCCCGTGCGCTGGCGCCCAAGCCCGACCTGCTGCTGCTGGACGAGCCGTTTTCCAACCTGGACATTGACCTGCGCGAACGCCTGGCCCACGAGGTGCGCAACATCCTCAAAGCCGCCAAGGCCACCGCGCTGCTGGTCACACACGACCAGCTCGAAGCCTTTGCCATCGGCGATGTGATTGGCGTGATGAACGAAGGCCAGCTGCACCAATGGGACGACGCCTACAGCCTTTACCACCGCCCCGCCACCCGCTTTGTGGCCGACTTCATTGGGCATGGCGTGTTCACGCCCGCCACACTGCGCGAGGTAGACGGGCACATTTTGGTCAGCACCGCCGTGGGCGAGCTGCGCGATGTGGCCGAATGTCCCCTGCCCTGCGCGTTTGAAAACGGCCAATGCGATGTGCTGCTGCGGGCCGACGACATCGTTCACGACGACAACGCGCCTGTGAAAGCACAAATCTTGCGCAAAGCCTTTCGGGGTTCGGAGTTTTTGTACACCCTGCGCCTGGCCAGCGGAGAACAGCTGATGGCCCATGTGCCCAGCCACCACGACCACAAGCTGGGCGAATGGATTGGCATCCGCGCCGAGGTGGACCACGTCGTCACCTTCAACCGCGCCTGCCCGGTCAGCGACCGTGACTTGTGCCAGATGCCTTGCGCCAAAGCCGAGGCCTGCGAGCACACCGACCCGCAATACCAGCCGGTCAAATTCGTCTGAGCGACCACAATCCACGCCTTGCACCCTGCATGACATAGCATGGCGTCGGAGCCGTGGGAAATCGTGTTGGCCTTTGTGGAAGCCCACCCCTGTAGGCGATGGTGTTTGTCTTTGTGGGAGCCCACCCCTGTGGGCGATGGCATGCCAAAACGGTGCACGTGACATCGCCCACAGGGGTGGGCTCCTGCAAAAAAGCCATCACTTGCAGGGTGCTCAAGACCTCAAGAGGCCTGATCAACAGCGCTGACAAGCCTGTGAAAACTACGCTGCGTCGCGCAAGCCGATGATGTCTTTGCGCAGGTCTTGAGCCCAAGCGCGGCGGTCACGGCCGTTGGCAGCTTGGGGCTCGCCAAAATGCACCACCGCAATGATGGCCGGCGCGCTCAGGGTGCGCCACATGGAGCCTACCAAGGTGTCATCGCCAATGTAACAAGGTGCCAAACTGGGCTGGCCGGTGGCTGCGTCAACAAACTTGAGCGACACGGGCTGCACCGGGGCTTCGGCGGCAATCGCTGCCTGGATCAAGTTGGCGTGAAAGGGCAACAGTTCGCGCCCATCGCTGGTGGTGCCTTCGGGAAAAACGGCCACCACATCACCGTTTTTCATGGCCTCGGCCATGTCCTTGACCATGCGCAGCGCGTCTTTTCGGCTGGTGCGCTCGATGTAAAGCGTGCCTGCACCCGTGGCCAGCATGCCCACCAGGGGCCAGTCGCGGATGTCGGACTTGGAGACAAAGCGGCAGTGCCGGGCTGCATGCATGACCAGAATGTCCAGCCATGAAATGTGGTTGGCCACAATGAGCGCCGGGCCGTTGACAACCGGCTGGCCCAACACCTTGAGGTGGATGCCCCACAGCGCCAGAAATTGCAGCGCCCAGGCTTGTACGCGGGCTTCGCGCTGCTCGGGGCTCAGTTGAGGAAAGCGGGCGTAAATCGTCCACATGCCCATGAACACATGCCACAGGCCGCGCAGGAATTTCCAGATGGCCATGACAAAGTTCATGCCTGTGCAGCCGCTGGTGTTGTTGGGTTTTGAGCGCACGGGCGATGACCTGCGGTCCATTGCAGGTTGCATCGCCCACGGGGGTGGGCTCCCACAGAAAAGGGTGCGCATCGCCCACGGGGGTGGGCTCCTACAAGGAAGCTCACGCGGCCTCGAACGCCACTTGCCCGCCGACCACCGTGGCCAGCACGCGGCCGGGCAGTTCGTAGCCGGAAAACGGGGTGCTCTTGCCCTGGCTGCGCAAGGCAGCGTCGCGCACCAGCCAATGGCCTTCGGTTGAGAGCACACACACATCGGCCACGCCTCCCACCACCAGATGGCCCACCGAATCTTGCAAGCTGCCCAGGGTGCTGCCCAGCACGCGGGATGGGTCGGCCGTGATGCGCGAGAGCACTTGCGGCACAGGCAAACCGGCCTCTTGACCCCATTTGAGCGCCAAACTCCACAGCAGCTCCATGCCAGTCGCTCCGGGTTCGGCTTCGGCAAAGGGCAAGGCCTTGGCATCGGCGTCCACCGGGGTATGGTCAGACACCAACACGTCCAGCGTGCCGTCGGCCAGGCCGACACGCAGGGCATCGCGGTCGCGCTGTTGGCGCAGCACGGGCACCAAGCGAGCACGGCTGTCAAAGTAGCCCATGTCGGCATCGGTCAGGTGCAGCGAGTTGATGCTCACGTCGGCCGTGATGGGCAGGCCCTCGGCCTTGGCCTTGCGGATCAGATCGACCCCTTGGGCACTGCTGATGCGGCACAGGTGCACACGGGCTTGGGTGCTGCGCACCAGCTCAAAAATCGTGTGCAGGGCAATGGTTTCAGCCGCCACCGACACGCCCGACAAGCCCATGCGTGTGGCCAAAGCCCCGCTGGCGGCCACGCCCTTGCCCAGGTGCAGCTCTTGCGGGCGCAGCCAAACCGTGAAGCCAAAAGTGCTGGCGTATTGCAAAGCGCGTTGCAGCACCTGGGTGCTGGGAATCGGCACCTCGGCCTGAGAAAAGCCCACACAACCGGCGGCCGTGAGTTGCCCCATTTCGGTCAACACATCGCCCTTGAGCCCCACCGTGAGTGCGCCCAGCGGCAGCACACGGGCCTGGTGCAGTTTTTCGGCCCGGTAACGCAGCATCTCGACCAAGCCGGGTTCGTCCAGCACCGGCTCGGTGTCGGGCGGGCACACCAGGCTGGTCACCCCACCGGCCACAGCTGCGGCCATTTCGCTCTCCAGCATGCCGGCGTGTTCTTGGCCGGGTTCGCGCAGGCGTGCTGCCAAGTCCACCAAGCCAGGAGCGACGATGCAGCCCTGGGCATTGATGACACGGTTGGGCTTGAAGTCAACAGGCTGCTGGCCCATGGCCACGATGCGCCCGGCCGCAATGGCCAAGTCGACGGTTTGGTCAAAGCCGCTGGCGGGGTCGATCACACGGCCGTTTTGAATGAGTAATTTCATGTTGTCTGTCCTCACGCCTCGTTGCCCGCGACGATGCTCATCACCGCCATGCGCACGGCGATGCCAAAGGTCACCTGCGGCAGGATCACGCTTTGCTGGCCATCGACCACGGCGGAATCGATCTCCACGCCCCGATTGATCGGGCCGGGGTGCATGACGATGGCGTCGGGCTTGGCCAGTTGCAGTTTTTCGGGGGTGAGGCCAAAGCTCTCGAAGTATTCCTGGCTGGATGGCAATAATGCGCCGCTCATGCGCTCGTTTTGCAGGCGCAGCATGATGACCACGTCGCAGCCCTTGATGCCGTCTTCGAGGTTGTTGAAGACACGTACGCCCATCTGGGCCATGTCGGCGGGCACCAGGGTTTTGGGGCCGACCACACGCACTTCGGCGCAGCCCAAGGTGGTGAGCGCGTGGATGTCGGAGCGGGCCACACGCGAGTGCAGCACGTCACCCACGATGGCCACGGTGAGGTTGGTGAAATCTTTTTTGTAGTGCCGGATGGTGTACATGTCCAGCAGGCCCTGGGTGGGGTGGGCGTGACGCCCATCGCCCGCGTTGACCACATGCACATGGGGCGCGACGTGTTGCGCGATCAAATACGGCGCACCCGACTCGCTGTGGCGTACAACAAAGATGTCGGCGGCCATGGCGCTCAGGTTGGCGATGGTGTCGAGCAGCGACTCACCCTTGGATGCCGACGAACGCGCAATATCGAGCGTATAAACATCGGCCGACAGGCGGGTGGCCGCAATGTCGAAGGTGGTGCGGGTGCGGGTGCTGTTTTCAAAAAACAGGTTGAACACGCTTTTGCCGCGCAGAAGGGGCACCTTTTTGACTTCGCGGTCACTCACACTGACGAAGCTGGCCGCCGTGTCGAGGATGTGGGTGAGGATGTCTTTGGACAGACCCTCGGTGGATAGCAGGTGGATCAGCTCGCCGTTTTTGTTGAGTTGGGGGTTGTTGCGTTTGTAGAGCATGTTTTTCACCTCGTGGCCTGTTGAAGCGCCTTCAAGAAAGCGCGGCTTTGATCTCCACGTCAAAACTGAATGCGCCAGCCGGGTCGCGGGCCAGCGCCAGCGATTGGGTCTCGGGCAGGGCCACGCGGGCGGCGGCAAAGTCGGCCTGAATGGGCAGTTGCCGTCCACCCCGGTCAACCAGCACCGCCAGCTGCACGCGGGCGGGTCGGCCGTAGTCAAAAATTTCGTTGAGCACGGCGCGAATGGTGCGGCCGGTGTAGAGCACATCGTCCAGCACCAGGATGTCGGCACCGTCGACCTCGAACGGCAAGCTGGTCTGACCACCGGTCGACAAGCCGCGTTGGGCAAAGTCGTCGCGGTGCATGACCGAAGACACCTGACCCGACTCACCGGGCAAGCACAGGTCACGTTGCAGGCGCTGGGCCAACCAGGCCCCACCCGAGGTAATGCCGACCAATCGGGTATTGGCCTGATACAGGCTGCGCACGCCGCGCAGCAGCTCCAGGTACAGGGCTTCTGCATTCAACGCCAAAGCACTCATGGCAGGCTCCTTAAAAATTGGTCAAGAATGATCGCCGCCGCCGCCGCATCGGCGTCTTTGGCCCCATAAGAGTGGGCTTCGGTGGTGGTGTAACGCTCATCCACCTCGTACACCACCAAGCCAAAACGGCCACGCAGCTGACGGCCAAACTTGCGGGCACGCAAGGTGTTTTCGTGCTCGCCGCCATCGGGGTGGAGGGGCACGCCAATCACCAGCGCGTCGGGCTGCCACTCCTTGATGCGTTTGGCGATGTGCTCAAAGCGGGCGTCGCCCTCAGCGGCGATGGTGCCTTGCGGCGTGGCGGTTTTCATGAGGCGGTTGCCCACGGCCACGCCGGTGCGCTTGAGACCATAGTCAAAGGCCAGAAAACTCTGGTGATTGGCGGGGACGGTGTTTTCTGGGGTGCTGCTCATGCGTGCCCCGCGTCTGGCGAGAGCATCCAGCTTTTGAGGCCCAGCAAGTCCAGGGCACGGTCGTAGCGCTCGGCCATGGGTACATCAAAGATCACATCGGCCGAGGCGGGCACCGTGAGCCAGGTGTTTTCAACCAGCTCGGATTCAAGCTGGCCTTCGCCCCAAGACGAATACCCCAACGTGACCAGCACGCGGCGCGGGCCTGCGCCAGACGACAGGGCTTCGAGCACGTCGCGCGATGTCGTCATCTCCAGCCCACCCGGCACGGTGAGGGTGGAGGCGTAGGCCGAGCTTTCTTGTTCGGGTTTGTCCATGCGCAGTGGATCGTGCACGAGGGGGCGCAAAGGGTCGTGCAGCACAAAGCCGCGCTCGGTTTGCACCGGGCCGCCGTGGCCCACCGGGTTTTGCATCAGGTCTTCCCGGCGCAAGGGCAGCTCCACCTTGTCAAACAAAAGGCGCATGCTGATGTCGGAGGGTTTGTTGATGATCAGGCCCATGGCACCGCGGGGGCTGTGCTCGCACATGTAGATGACGCTGCGGGCAAATGTCTCGTCCTCCAACCCGGGCATGGCGATCAGGAAATGATGCTTGAGGTCAATAGAGGCAGAATCGGCGGTCATGCACCGATTTTAGCGGCCCCGTCTCCTCTGTTTGGGCCAGATGTGCATTGTTTGATACAACCCGGCTTACCCCATGCAAACCCCTTTTTCTTGCGGCCTGGTCTGGCTGCGGCGCGACCTGCGCGTGAGTGACCACGCCGCCCTGCATCAAGCCCTGAAGCACTGCCAGCGGGTGCATGTGGTGTTTGTGTTCGACACCGAGATCCTGAACGCCCTGCCCCGCGCCGACCGCCGGGTCGAGTTCATCCGCGAGTCACTGGTCGAAGTCGATGCCCGTTTGCGGGAAATGTCGGGTCACCCGCAGGCGGGCCTCATCGTGCGCCACGGCGTGGCCAAATACAAAATTGTCAAACTGGCCCAGCACCTGCAGGCCCAGGCCGTGTTTGCCAACCACGACGACGAGCCCTTGGCGCTGGCCCGCGACATTCAGGTGCGCGGCCACTTGGCCGACCACGGCATCGTGCTGCACACCTTCAAGGACCATGTGGTGTTTGAGCGCAACGAGGTGCTGACCCAGATGGCCAAGCCCTTCAGCGTGTTCACGCCCTACAAAAACGCTTGGCTGAAAAAAGTCAGGCCGGAGGACCTTCGGGCCTTTGACGTGGCATCCATGGCCCAGCGGCTGGCCCCAAGGCCGGATGACCTGGCCCAAGCCGTGCCTGCGCTGCAGGACCTTGATTTTGAAATCACGAACCTCAAAGCCCTGAAAATCCCCACCGGCGAATCGGGTGCACAGGCCTTGCTGCAAGACTTTTTGACCCGCATTGACCAGTACGAGGACACACGCAACTTTCCGGCTGTCAAAGGCCCCAGTTATTTGAGTGTGCATTTGCGCTTTGGCACGGTGTCGATCCGCCAGCTGGCCCGCGAGGCGCACCCGCGCATGCTGGCCGGCAGCGTGGGGGCCAGCGTGTGGCTGTCCGAGCTGATTTGGCGCGACTTTTATGTGCAGGTGCTGCACAACTTTGCGCATGTGGGCCAAGGCCAAAGCTTCAAGCCCGACTACGACGCCATCCACTGGGAACACGGCCCGCACGCCCACAAGCTGTTTGACGCCTGGTGCGAAGCCCGCACCGGCTACCCGCTGGTGGACGCGGCCATGCGCCAGATCAACCAGACGGGCTACATGCACAACCGCTTGCGCATGGTGGTGGCGAGCTTTTTGGTCAAAGACTTGGGCATTGACTGGCGCTGGGGCGAAAAATACTTCGCCACCCACCTGAACGACTTTGATTTGTCGGCCAACAACGGCGGCTGGCAGTGGGCCAGCTCCAGCGGCTGTGACGCGCAGCCCTACTTTCGCATCTTCAACCCGATCAGCCAAAGCGAAAAGTTCGACCCCGAGGGCAAGTTCATCCGCCGCTATGTGCCGGAATTGGCGGACTTGCCCACGGCCGCGTTGCACGCGCCTTGGCTGGCCAAACCCATGGAATTGCAAGCGGCGGGAGTGGTGATTGGTAAAACCTACCCGGCCCCCATCGTGGACCACGCCCAAGCCCGCGAAAAAACGCTGGCCCGCTATGCGGTGGTCAAGAAAACACTGTCTGAATAAGGCTGCGATACGGGTGCTCGTTGTAGGTCGGAGCTTCAGCTCCGACACTTGGCCCACCGGGTTTGTCGGGGCTGAAGCCACCGACCTACGGCATGCGAGTGCCGATCAGATCGCAACCATCTCGAAGTCTTCCTTGCGGGCCGCGCATTCGGGGCAAGTCCAGTTCATGGGCACGTCTTCCCATTTGGTGCCGGGAGCAATGCCATGCTCGGGATCGCCCTCAGCTTCATCGTAGATCCAGCCGCAAATCAGGCACATCCAAGTTTTGAGTTCCATCACAGTGTCGCAATCAGAGAGTCGAATAGAATGTTTTGATTGTATCGGGCTGTTCGATGAGCCCCCAGTTCAAACCTACCGAAGCACCCGACATTCGCCCTTTTAATGACCGACGTCAGCCACGACCCCGACCTTGAACAGCTGTTAGCCGACCAAGAGCCTGCCCTCATGGCCTGTGTCCTGTCCTTCAATGCCAACGACCCCAGTGGTGCTGGAGGCCTCAGTTGCGATGCCGTCGCCATGGCGTCGGTTGGGGCGCATTGCCTGCCCGTGTGCACCGGTGCCTACGTGCGTGACACCACCAGCATCACCGACTTTTACCCTCTGGACAGCGAAGCCGTGAACGACCAGGCCCGCACCATGGCCGAAGACGTTCCGGTGCAGGTCATCAAGGTTGGTTTTGTGGGCACACCTGAAAACTTGAGCGCAATCGCCGAGTTGGCCGATGACTACGAAGGTGTGCCGGTGGTGGCCTACATGCCCAACTTGTCGTGGTGGGAAGAAGACAAAATCGACGCTTACTTGGACGCTTTTCGCGAACTGCTGTTGCCGCAGACCAGCGTCTTGATCGGCCACCACAGCACGCTGCGCCGCTGGCTCTTGCCAGAATGGACGGGTCAGCGCAACCCCGGTCCACGCGACATTGCCAAGGCGGCATCCGAATGGGGCGTGCCCTACACCCTGGTGACCGGTCTGCCCTTGCCCGAACAGCACATCGACAACGTGTTGACGTCACCTGAGTCGGTGATGGCCCACGAGAAATTCGAGCACATTGAAGCTGTATTTGCGGGTGCCGGTGACACCTTGACCGCTGCTTTGGCCGCGTTGCTGGCCACCGGCATGGACCTGCCCGAAGCCACCAGCGAAGCACTGCATTATCTGGACCGGTGCCTGGACGAAGGCTTTCGGCCCGGCATGGGCCAGGTCATCCCTGACCGCCTGTTTTGGGCACTACCCGAAGGCGATGAAACCGACGACGAAGCGGATCCCGAAGTGCACCCAGGGGCAGATTACTTTGAAGTACCTTTCAACGAAACCAAACACTGAAGCCAGAGACACACCCCATGACTGATCGCAACCAAACCCTTTTTGACCGCGCCGCCCAGGTGATCCCCGGGGGGGTGAATTCTCCCGTTCGTGCCTTTCGCGCAGTGGGGGGCACACCCCGCTTTGTGCAGCGTGCCCAGGGTGCCTATTTTTGGGACGCCAACGGCCAAAAGTACATCGATTACATCGGCTCTTGGGGTCCCATGATCCTGGGCCACGGTCACCCCGCCGTGCTTGAAGCCGTTCAAAAAGCGGCACTGGACGGCTTCTCGTTTGGTGCCCCCACCGAGCGCGAGATCGAACTGGCCGAAGAAATACTCAAGCATGTCCCCTCCATGGAAATGGTGCGCCTGGTCAGCTCGGGCACCGAAGCGGGCATGAGCGCCCTGCGGCTGGCACGCGGTGCGACGGGCCGCACCAAGTTCATCAAGTTCGAAGGCTGCTACCACGGACACGCCGACGCGCTGCTCGTCAAGGCAGGATCGGGCCTGGCCACCTTTGGCAACCCCACCAGCGCGGGTGTGCCGCCCGAAGTGGTGCGCGACACCTTGGTGCTGGAATACAACAACATCCAGCAACTGGAAGAAGCCTTTGCACTGCACGGCAAGGAACTGGCCTGCGTGATGATCGAGCCCATCGCGGGCAACATGAACTTTGTGCGCGCCAGCGTGCCCTTCATGACGCGCTGCCGCGAGCTGTGCACACAGCACGGCGCGCTGCTGGTGTTTGACGAAGTGATGTCCGGTTTCCGCGTGGCCTTGGGCAGCGCACAAAGCGTGTACGCCAAATTGATCCCCGGCTTCAAGCCCGACATGACGGTGCTGGGCAAGGTGATTGGCGGCGGCATGCCTTTGGCCGCCTTTGGCGGTCCGCGTGAGATCATGCGCCAGTTGGCCCCCACCGGCCCGGTCTACCAGGCGGGAACGCTCAGCGGCAACCCGGTGGCCACCGCCTGCGGCTTGGCCACACTGCGCGAGATCGCCAAGCCCGGCTTTTGGGATGCGTTGAGTTCTCGCACGCAAAGTTTGGTTGACGGCCTCAAAGGTGCTGCGGCCAATGCGGGCGTGCCTTTCAGCGCCGACTGCCAAGGCGGCATGTTTGGCTTTTTCTTGCTGCCCGAGTTGGCGCAAAACTACGCCCAGGTCATGACCAGCGACAGTCCCAAGTTCAACAAACTGTTCCACGGCCTGCTGGACGGCGGTGTCTACATCGCGCCCGCTTTATACGAAGCTGGCTTTGTGAGTGCCGCCCACACTGAAGCCGACATCACCGAGACGGTGCGGGTGGCAGGCGACGTGTTCAAAACCCTCTGACTTTGTGGGAGCCCTGTGGGCGATGGGCGTGGCACACGCCCCAAAAACGCCGCCCGCAACTTGGGCTTGTATGGAGAGACACCGATGAAATTGCCAGTTCCACCTGATCTGGTCTTGGGCTCTTCCCTCAAAGCCCTCAGCTTGGTTTTGCTGTGCACATTAGGCAGCGCAGCAAAAGCCGAGTTCGACGCCAGCCGCCTGTGGGTCAACGCCGGGTTTTACTCGGCCCACTTTGACACCAACCAAGGCCTGCGCAACGCCAACCCCGGCATCGGCTTCGAATACCGCATTGACGACACCTGGTCAGCCACAGCGGGGCGCTTTCGCAACAGCAACAACGCCAACTCCAACTATGTGGGTGCCTACTACCAACCCTGGACTTGGGCCGGCGTGAAGCTGGGCGTGGTGGCCGGGGCTTTCAACGGTTACCCCAATGCCTACCAGGGCGGTTGGTTTCCAGCCCTCATTCCCACCGCCAGCCTGGAAGGCCAGCACTGGGGCCTGAACGTGGCGCTGGTGCCGCCCCTCAAAGACCGGCTGTATGGTGCGGTCAGTTTTCAGCTTAAGTACCGTTTACGCTGACACGGCACTGTCCGGCACACGACAGGTGAAGGGACTCCAGAGGTACAAGGCACAGCTGGGCTCTTCAATAATGACCATTGACCAAAAACACTTGGAGATCGCCCCATGAACCCGTCACGCCGCCAACTGAGCACCTTGCTGGGTGCCAGCCTTTTGAGTTTGGGCGCTGCCCCCTTGGCTTGGGCTCAATCTGCAGCCAGCCAAGCGCCCCTGAAACTGATCGTGCCCTTCACGCCCGGCACGGGCATTGACCTGATCGCACGCACCTTGGGGCCCAAACTCTCGCAGCGCCTGAACCGTCCGGTGGTGGTCGAGAACCGTGTGGGTGCATCCGGCAACATTGGCACCGAAGCTGTGGTGCGCGCCGCGCCCGATGGCACCACCTTGTTGGTGAGCGTCAACACCCTGGTCATGAACCGGGCGCTGTACCCCGGATTGAGTTTTGACCCAGTGAAAGACTTGACGGCCGTCTCGCAAACCAGCTGGGGGCAATTGCTCTTGGTCACTCACCCCAAAGCCGGCTACAAAACCGCTGCAGAACTGGTGCAAGCCGCACGGCTTCAACCGGGCCGCATCAATTACGCATCGCCTGGCGTGGGCACACCGCACCACTTGTCCATGGAACTCTTCAAAAACACCGCACGGGTGTTTCTGACCCACATTCCTTACCGGGGCACCGGCCCGGCCGTGACCGATTTGCTCGGCGGCCAGGTGGACGCGATGTTCTTGCCCATTCATGTGGCCTTGCCGCACATCCGATCTGGCCGACTGGTGGCGCTGGGCATTGGCAGTGACAAGCGCCACGCCCTGCTGCCCGATCTGCCCACCTTGGCCGAGGCCAAAGCAGGCAATGTGAACGTGGACATGTGGTATGGCTTTTTTGCCCCCAAAGGCACACCGACCGACATCGTCAACCTGTACAACCGCGAGATCAACCAACTGCTCGGCGGCGAAGACGTGCAAAAAGCATTTGTCTCTCAAGGCATGGACCCCAGCGGCAGCACCCCACAAGCCTTTGCCCAACTGGTCGAGCGCGATGCCGAACGCTGGGCCCGCCTGATCAAAGACCAGGGCATCAAGGCCGATTGATGTGAATGCGCTCAGGGCGCGGTGTCTGGGTTGGTGTGGGGGTTGGTGTCGGTTGGCAACACCAAACAACGCGTCAGCCCAAAACGCTCAAAGTCACGGTCGAAGGTGACCATGCGCAGGCCTGCGCTTTGGGCTGTGGCCGCCAGGCACATGTCGGTCCACAAGCGAATGGGCTGGGGCTCACCGCGACGCCCCAGTAACTGCGCAATGGCGTCATCCAAACCAGGCGGGTCGGCCAGCATTCCCACGGCAGGCGTTTCCAACCATTGGCGGTACATGGTCATGGCCTGCGTCAGACTCAACACATTGAGGCCCATCGCGCGGGGTTGCGACAGCACGCGCACCAAACCCATCATGGTGCTGCGGCAAAACCACAAAGGCGTTGCGGCCGCGCAGGCCGATTCCCAGTAGCGCATGGCCTGCGCATGAAACGGGTGAGCGGCACTGCAAAGCCCCACCCACACATTGACATCGAGCAAATCACCCGGTGCCAATCGCCAGTTGGCCGAGGCCTCAGCCACGCCCCAAGAGCTGGATGGTTCGCTCATCGTCTTCCTCGTTGATCAATTCATACAAATCGGCATTGGTCAATTTGCTCAGATGCAGCGGCAATGGGCCTTGGTTTGGAATGATCAGTGGCCTGGCCTCAAACCGCTTTTGCGGGTCCACCACCTCGCGGGCGGTCAAGCCCCGCTCCACCAGCTCAATGACCAGGTCGCGCAAGGTCCTGCCCTCTTGGGCTGCACGGGTTTTGAGGTGCTTGAACAGCGCGTCGGGAAAATCAAGTGAAGTTCGCATGTCTGCATTTTTGCATGAATACATCAATATGCACAAGCCGTCTTGATGTGCACCACCGTGTTGCCCCGTGCGCCCAAGCAAACCAGCGATAATTCGCCCCTGCATTCACGTCCGGACCGGGCGCTTGCCCACCCCTCAGGACCCCCCCATGAAAAAGAACTTTCCCCTGCAAGCCGAAGGCAAGCACCCCGACCGCGTGCTTGAAGCCGTCAAGCACGACATCCGCAAATACTTCAAACGTGAACGCAACCGCGCCCTGCCCAAGGGCGTAGACTTTTGGGACTTTGACTGCAAAGTGGGCCTGACCGCCGACACCGCCGAAGTGGTTCGCGTGAGCGCCGTGATCGAAGCCGTGGACGCCGCCGCCAAAACAGGGGCCACATCGGTGTATGTAGAGATTTTGAGCAAGCACGGCGTGCGTGTGATCAAGGCACAAGACGACTACGAAGTTCCGCAGCAAGACGCTCAATATTGAATAAAAAGTATTTATTTTGGAGTCTATGATATGAATCATGGACCCCATAAATACCCAAGACGAGCGCGCCGAAAAATTCATCCAGCGCTGGGCAATCAGCACCGCCAGCGAACGCGCCACATCGCAAAGCTTCATCATTGAACTGTGCGAACTGCTGGACGTGCCCAGACCGCACGCCACCGCAGACCGGGACTACATGTTTGAACGCGCTTTGAAAGAAGCGCATGCCGACGGCCAAGAATCAGACCGGTACGTGGACTGCTACAAACGCGGCCACTTCATTCTCGAAGCCAAAAAAGTCAACATCGGCAGCCACACCAAAAGCTACAGCAAAACACTGTACGGCGCTCACGCCCAAGCGCAAAACTACGCCCGCGCCCTGCCCGCCGCCGAAGGCCGCCCGCCCATCATCCTGGTGGTCGATGTCGGCCAGATCATCCAGCTGTTTTCTGAATTCAGCCGCACCGGCGGCAACTACATCCCCTTTCCTGATCCGCGCAGCCACCAGATCAAGCTGCAAGACCTGCGCGACGAAAAAATCCGCCACCGCCTGCGCCAAGTTTGGACCGACCCCATGGCGCTGGACCCCAGCCGCGCCAACGCCCAAGTCACCCGCGAAGTGGCCAAACAACTGGCCACCGTGGCCAAAAGCCTGGAGGCCGATGGACACCCCGCTCACCAGGTCGGTGCCTTCCTGACCCGCTGCCTGTTCAGCATGTTTGCCGAAGACGTGGGCCTGCTGCCCGCCAGCGACAAGGGAGAGGGCAAAGGCGCGTTCAGCGAATTGCTGCAGCGCCATCGCGAACACCCGCCCACGCTGCAACGCATGCTGCAAGCCCTGTGGGCCGACATGGACCGGGGGGGCTTCAGCGCCGCGCTGGCCCGCGAAGTGCTCAAGTTCAACGGCAAGCTTTTCAAAGCCTCACAAGCCGATGGCTACGCCCTGCCCCTGAACCGCAGCCAAATCGACAGCCTGCTCGAAGCCGCCAAAGCCAACTGGACCGAGGTGGAGCCCGCCATCTTTGGTACCTTGCTCGAACGCGCCCTGGACCCGGACGAGCGCCACGCCCTGGGCGCACACTTCACGCCCCGCGCCTATGTGGACCGCCTGGTCATCCCCACCGTCATCGACCCGCTGCGCGCCGAATGGAACGATACCCAAGCGGCCACCTTGCTGCTGATGGGCGAGCACGACGCCCTCAACGCAGAAGCCGACCAACTGAGCGACACCCTCGCCCAACAACAAAAAACACAGCGCGAGGCCAATCACAAAGTCAAAGAGGAACTGAAAGAAATCGATGCGCTGCGCGCCAGCGCCCGCGCCAACAAACGCGAAGCCATCCAGACCGTCAAAGCCTTTCACCACCGCCTGTGCACCGTGCTGGTACTGGACCCGGCCTGCGGCAGTGGCAACTTTTTGTATGTGACGCTGGAACACCTCAAACGCCTCGAAGGCGAAGTGCTCAACCAACTCGAAGCGTTGGACGCGGGCCAGAACAGCCTGAACCTGGAGGGCGAAACCGTCACCCTGCAGCAACTGTTGGGCATCGAACTCAACCCCCGTGCCGCTGCCCTGGCCGAGTTGGTGCTGTGGATCGGCTACCTGCAGTGGCAAGCGCGCACCGTGGGCGTGGGCAACATCGCCGAGCCGGTGGTGCACGACTACGGCAACATCGAAAACCGAGACGCGGTGCTGGCCTGCGACGGCACCGAACCCCAAAAAGACGCAGCGGGTCAGATCGTCACCCGCTGGGACGGCAAAACCTTCAAACCCCACCCGGTCACTGGCCTGAACGTGCCCGACGAATCCGCCCAAGTGGTGCAAGAGCGTTACATCCACCCGCGCAAAGCGCAGTGGCCCAAGGTGCATTTCATCGTGGGCAACCCGCCCTTCATTGGTGCCAGCACCATGCGCGCCGCCTTGGGTGACGGTTATGTGGACGCGCTGCGCAGCACCTGGCCCGAGGTGCCCGAAAGCGCCGACCTGGTCATGTACTGGTGGCACCAGGCCGCGCTGACCGTGAGCGCAGGCGGGGCCGAACGCTTTGGCTTCATCACCACCAACAGCATCAAACAAACCTTCAACCGCCGCGTGATGCAGGCGGCGCTCGACGGGTCTTGGAACCCAACGGGCGCTGAGACTGTCGCTGACAAGGCTGGGGGGCGCAAGGCCGGGGGCCTCATGCTGCCAAACGCGCAGAAATCGGCCCCCGGCCTTGCGCCCCCCAGCCTGAAACCCCTCTCGCTTGTTTTTGCGGTGGCCGACCACCCCTGGGTGGACGGCGCCAACGGCGCGGCCGTGCGCATTGCCATGACCGCCGCGCAAGCAGGCGAACACACCGGGCGCTTGCTCACGGTGCAAAGTGAAACCCCACAAGACGACGGCGAAGTGGCCGTGACCGTGAGCGAAAGCCAGGGCTTGCTGCACGCCGATTTGCGCATTGGGGCCAATGTGGCGGCGGCCAAAACACTGAAATCCACTTTTGGAATTTCCAATCGCGGGTTCGAGTTGGGTGGTGCTGGCTTTATCGTAAAGCGCTCAGAGGCGTCCCAACTTGGTCTCGGCGCTGTCGCTGGAATTGAAAAGCATATTCGCGAATATCGCAACGGTCGCGACCTCACGGGAACTCCACGGGATGTGATGGTGATTGACCTTTTTGGTCTGACAGCAGACCAAGTACGAGAAGAATTTCCCTCTGTCTATCAATGGGTCTTGGAGCGCGTCAAGCCAGAAAGAGATGTCAACCGCAATGAACTGTTGAGAACTCGATGGTGGCTGCACCGCCGTTTGCGGGAAGATTTGCGAATGGCTCTTGACGGTTTGCCGCGCTACATAGTCACTGTGGAAACCGCGAAACACCGGGTCTTTCAATTTCTCAATGACACCGTTCTGCCAGACAACAAACTGGTGGCGATTGCGCTGCAGGACGCGTATCAATTGGGTGTGTTGTCAAGCAGTCTGCACTCGTCTTGGGCGCTGTCTGCAGGCAGCTGGTTAGGCGTTGGCAACGACCCGGTTTACGTCAAAACCCGCTGCTTCGAAACCTTCCCCTTCCCCGCCGAAGACACCGGCCTCACGCCCGCATTGGCGGAGCGCATCCGCCAGCTGGCCGAACAACTCGACGCGCACCGCAAAACCCAACAAGCCGCACACCCTGACCTCACACTCACCGGCATGTACAACGTGCTGGAAAAATTGCGCAGCGGCGAAGCCCTGAGCGCCAAAGACAAAACCCTCCACAAACAAGGCCTGGTGTCGGTGCTGCGCACCCTGCACGAAGAACTCGACACCGCCGTGCTGACGGCCTACGGCTGGCAAGACCTCGGCTCCGCCCCCTGCGGCCAAGACGAAGCCAGCACCACCGCCCGCGCCGCCTGGAACGGCACCCTGCTGCAACGCCTGGTGGCCCTGAACACCCGCCGCGCCGCCGAAGAAGCCACCGGCACCATCCGCTGGCTGCGCCCCGACTACCAAAACCCGGCAACGTCCAAAGCGCTTCCCGTGGCCCAACAAGCCAGCCTGGACATGGAAGACGACACGCCCACACCATCAGGAACAAAGATCGGAACAAAGCAAAGCACAAAGAAAAACTCGGGCATCGACACGAACGCCAACGACGGCGAAGACAACGAAGACACCCGCCCAGCAGCTACAAAACCCACCACCCAACAAGCCTGGCCCACCACAGTGCCTGAACAAATCAAGGCCGTGGCCGCCGTGCTCAGCGCCACCCCCGTCCCGCTGGACATGGACGCCATCGCCGCCCACTTCAAAGCCAAAGGCCGCTGGCGCGACCGTTTACCCGTGATTTTGGACACGCTGATGGCCATTGGCCGGGTGCGCCAACAGGGTGAGACATACGCCTCATGCTGAAGATCGACTACACGGTGCGCGGCGTCGGCTGGGCACGCTGCGAAGTCCGACACGATGAACAAGTCCGGGTGTTGCAGGTGTCTTATCTCACGCATGGACTCGAACAACTGGTGATGATGGCCAATGCCTGTTTGATGGGCGCAAGAGACATGTCCATTGACCTGCTCGATGAGCCCGGCACCTACCGCTGGTCGTTCGCCCCCATCTCAGGCGAGATTCGGGTGTCCATCACGGCTTATGAAGAAATGTCCATGTTCGGTGACCCCGGCGAAACCGAATGGCAAATGAGCTTCGACACCCATCGATTGGCATTTGCGCAAGCCATTGGCGACGCAGCCACATCGGTGCTCCAAACCCACGGAGAAGCCGAATACAAGCGGCTTTGGTCAATGGCAGAGTTTCCGTCACTCGCCTTGCAGCTGCTCCAACACAACATCAACGAAAGAACACGTCCAGCCGACGAGGATGACAGCGACGAGGAACTGTTGAATTTCGACGATTGAGATCGGCATGGCGCTTTGATTTGGCCGACTCTTAAAGCGGTGTACCGGGTCCCAAGCTTTACGTCCGAAACGGGACCAGAATCTCGATCTGGGACTTGATGTAGCCCCGGCACCAGCTGATTTTAATCAAGCGCTGATACTTTGGTATTGCCTTATGATCCCAGCGGGCTGGCGGTTGTTTCCAATGGGAATGGTTAGGTCAGCATTTCGGTGCTGCGCTATTATCCGGTTCGAATCCGGCACCGCCAGTTTCTTCTCAGCCTGTTCACTGTTGGTTAGCGCTCATGGCACCGCCTCACACCACCTCTGACACCCGGCCCACTCCAGCATCCCAATCACTTGCGCCTTCTCGGCCAGCGGACAGCTGGCTGACACAAGGGCCTCTACATCAGCACGGCCGACTTGCAGGTCGGCGCAGGCATTCCACCTCTTTTAGAAACGCACCGCAATAGCGCCACACACCTTGACACAACCAACAACCGCGCCTTGCGTTTTTGTGCCATCAGCAGCTGAATGGCCTGCTGCTCAAATGACACAAACTCGGTGCCGCCCAGCAGCTCACGATCGGCTGCAATCACACCGTCGGCAAAGTCACCGCCCCTGGCCAGCTGCGGCGTCAAGGCTCAACAATCCCCAAGACCCGCCCCACATCCAAAAGCCCAATCACCTGCGCCTTGTCTGACAGCGGCCAGCTGCTTGACACGGGGGCCACCACATAAGCGCGGCTGACTTGCAGGTCGGCGCAGGCGTTCCAGAAGCCTTTGGTCACGCGGGGGGCGTCGGAGAGCTTGATTTCAAACCCCAAGCGCTCTTGCCCCGTGTCGACCACTGCGTCGAGTTCGGCCCCAGCGGCGGTTCGGAAAAAGTGCAGACTCGCGTTGCCACCGGCGATCAAGGGCAACAATGCGGCGATGTGGTTGACCACCAGCCCTTCCCAAGAAAACCCCGACATGGGGTGGCCTTGCAGGTCTTGCGCGTTGCCTATGCCCAGCAGGGCGTGCAGCAAGCCAGTGTCGCGGAAATACACCTTGGGCGACTTGACCAGACGCTTGCCCAGGTTCACGAAATAGGGCTCAACTTTGCGCACGATCAGGGCATCACAAAAGATGTCGAGGTAGCGGCCCACCGTGATGGGTGAGATGCCGCCCATGGCCACGGCCAGCGCCGAAGCATTAAAAAGCTGCCCGTGCTGGTGCGCCAGCATGCGCAAAAAACGCCACAAGGTTTCGCTGGGAATGTGAATACCCAAGCTGGGTAAATCTCGTCGAACCACCGATTGCAAGTAATCGTTGCGCCAGCGCAGCGATTGCGCGTCCTTTTTGGCCAAACAACTCAGGGGCATGCCCCCGCGTTGCCAATGCGATTGCAGGGCCAACAACTGCTGCGTGGCCTGCTGTACAGGATCGCTGGTGGCTTCTTGATGGGCGGCCCCTCCAGGTTGAACTTTGGCTTGGACTTCGGACCAGAGTAAAGGCGGCAACTCCAGGTAACTGACCCGCCCAGCCAACGATTCAGCTGTTTGCCTGAGCAACACCCCACTGGCAGAACCCAGCAACAAGAAACGTCCAGGCCGTC
The DNA here is from genome assembly GCA_002256145.1 of Comamonadaceae bacterium PBBC1. GTDB lineage: Bacteria > Pseudomonadota > Gammaproteobacteria > Burkholderiales > Burkholderiaceae_C > Limnohabitans_A. The sequence continues at coordinate 111,137 of NKIP01000008.1, read as the reverse complement.
GGTCCGCGTCGATTTCGGGGCGCAGCTGCACAAACAAGTTGGGCATGGTTTGCACTTCGTCAATGACCACCAAGTGGTCACGGTGCGCAGCAAAAAATGCAGCGGGGTTGTCAAGTTTGGCCCGGTCAGCCGGAAGTTCCAGATCCAGAAATAACGCGCCTGGCATTTGCGCCGCCACCTGCCGCGCCAAGGTGGACTTGCCCACTTGGCGAGCGCCTAGCAAAACAACACCCGGATAAAAAGACAATCGGTCCGACAAATCGGCCATGAAAATACGATCAATCATCCTTGCATTTTGATAGGTGGTTTATCAAAATGCAAGGTTATTTTAAGACCTTAATTTGAGCAGTCACTGAATTGACGGTGTCAATTCAGGTCCTTGTGTTGCCATTCAGGGGGCGCATCAGCCCCAGCATCACACCTGCCGCCAACCGTCTCCCGGCATAACGCGAATCATGAACTGATCGAACAAGGGCACGGTGAACGCCGTATCTCCGTGGCTGGGGCTCCAGACCATGCCTTTGTTGATGAGGCTGCTTCGCACCATGCCCAAGGTGTTGATGGATCGTCCCAGCGCCGCAGCGATATCACCCGAGCGGTGCGGACCAGAGCCCAGCGATGCCATGGCCCGCAGGTAGCGCCGTTCGCTGGGTGTGCAGCGTTCAAAACGGGTTTTGAAAAAGCTTTCATCCAAGTCTGCTTCGGTCAACAACCTGGCCCGCTGGACATCCGTACGCGTGATGGGGCTGATCGTCGCCACATCCCAGGCGTACTTGCTCCACATTTGCAAAAAGTATGGATAGCCGTCGGTGTCTTTGTAAATTTCATCGATGGCTTCGGGCTCAAACACCACGTTGAGTTCTTCCGCTGGACGGGTGATGGCCTGGCTGGCGTCGGCCAGTGACAAAGGGCCGACCATGGGGTAATCAAACAAGCGCTCAGAATAAGATTTGGCTTGTCCCGCCCGCGCCAACAATTGAGGCAAGCCGGCCCCAATCACGGTCACGGGCAACTTGGCTTGGGCACATCGGTGCAATGCGGTGATGAGCGCGGCAAGCTCGGCCTCTTTCACGTATTGCAGTTCATCGATGAACATGACCACGGCAGTTTTGGCACTTTGGGCCGCCAAGCCCACCTGCTCCAACAACACAGCCAGATCGCCCTCCAAGTCGCCGTTGTCGGCCAAACCCAACTCGGGCTCCAAGTCGAGCCCAACCTCGATGTCGTTGAATTTGACCTTGAGGGCTTTGGCAAAACCAGCCAAGGCACGCAGCCCGCGCGTCGCATAGGCTTTGGCCGATTCGACAGCGCTGAGTTTGAGCAAAATCAAGCGCAACTGAGGTGCCAACAAGGCTGGCAAAGAGCGGTCTTCGGGAGCCTCCAGCTTCAGGGTGTAGACCCCGCTGGCTTCGGCGTCCTGACGCATTCTGTCCAGCAACACGGTTTTGCCTACGCCGCGCAAACCCACCATCAATACACTTTTCGCGGGATTACCAATGCGGATGCGGCCGATGGCCACCCGCACTTTTTCACGCAATTCGTCGCGGCCCGCCAGCTCGGGTGGAGGGGTGCCCGCACCGGGCGCATAAGGGTTAAGAATCGGATTCATGGTCAAAGTATACCGAAATTAAAGATTTATAAAGACTATTCTTAATTTATTTAATTTTTAGATATTTGACAGCGCTGAGCTTGTCACCACGACCACCTGCAGCAAAGATTCACACCTTAACCCCGTGCAAACAAGCGCTCCACCTCTGCCCGCATCCATTGCTGATCCGAGTCCTGCTCGGTGCTGCTGTGCCACAGCATGTGCACCTCATAAACAGGTGCGTCCTCGAAGGCCCACATCTGCAGCTGCACGCGCTGGCTCAGTTCGCGGGCGTACATTTCGGGCACGATGCACAACAAATCGGTGTTTTGCGCCAGCTCGGCGATCGCGCCAAAGTGGCGGGGACGCACCAGAATTCGGTCTTGCAGTTTCATGCCCGCCAGCATTTTTTCCACACTCCCATGGAAGGTCGCTGTAGGCGAGACCACCACAAAATTCGCTTGCGCCAATTGCGCAGGGCTGAGGGTGCGCCCACGCCCACGGGGTGTGGGTGACCAGTCTTTGGCAGAGATGGCCATGTAGCGTTCCTTGAACAACAGCTGGCTGCGTATGCCCCGGTGTTGCGGCTTGAGGATGCCGATGGCCATGTCGATGTCACGCGACTCCAGGGCCGCCGCCACTTGGGACGCATCCACCGACACGTTGGACAAACTCGCCTGGGGCGAGACTTTGCGCAGCGCCGAAGCCAGGCGCGGCAAAAACAAAATTTCGCCCAAGTCGGACAAAGACAAGCGCCAATGGCGCTGGCTGCTCAATGCGTCAAAAGGCTGGTGGTTGAGCACCAGGCTTTCCATGGCCAGCAACTGCGATTGCATGGTGGGTGCCAGTTGTTCGCACAGCCGCGTGGGCTGCAAACCAGCGGGCGAGCGCACAAACAATTCATCGCCAAAAAATTCGCGCAAACGGGCCAAGGCGTTGCTGGTGGCGGGCTGCGACAAGGCCAACGCCTTGCCCGCCGCCGTGACCGAGCGGCTGCGGTGGATGGCCACCAGCACCCGCAAGAGGTTCAGGTCGAGTTGTCGGAAATTCATGCTTGCCCCATGGCTCAAACAAATAAGGGTTGCTACCAATTATTCACAACATCAATGTACACCATTGGAAGAATCCATTTGCACAGCCTGTGCAGCTGGCCTACATTGAAATCCATTCAATGGGTCACTAAGGGGTCAAAACCCCGTGAAAGGTTTTGGGCATGGCTGAACGCTCGTTTGTGCAAGAGGTGCAAAAACTGCGCTTGGGCGATGGCGACGAATTCCATGGCGAGGGCATTTTGGCCGTGACCAAGGCTTTGCTGCAGTCGGGCGTCTCGTATGTGGCGGGCTACCAAGGCGCACCGATCTCGCACCTGATGGATGTGCTGACCGATGCGAATGACATCTTGCAAGAGCTGGGTGTGCATTTTGAGCACAGCGCCTCGGAAGCCACGGCCGCCGCCACTTTGGCCGCCTCGGTCAACTACCCCTTGCGCGGCGCGGTCACCTTCAAATCCACCGTGGGCACCAATGTGGCGTCGGACGCACTGGCCAATCTGGCCTCAGGCGGCGTCACCGGCGGCGCCATGCTGATCGTGGGCGAGGATTACGGTGAGGGCTCGAGCATCATGCAAGAGCGCTCGCACGCCTTTGCCATGAAGTCGCAGGTCTGGCTGATCGACCCCCGCCCCAACCTGCCGAGCATCGTGCACGCGGTGGAAAAAGGCTTTGAGCTGTCCGAGGCCAGCAACACGCCGGTGATGCTGGAGTTGCGCATCCGCGCCTGCCATGTGCACGGCCGCTTTCCCACCCGGGACAACGTGCGCCCCAGCTTCACGCTCAAAGACGCCATCGAAAACCCCAAGCGCGATGTCAACCGCATCGTGTTGCCCCCCGCCAGCTACCTGCACGAGCAGGAAAAAACCCACAAACGGTGGCCCGCTGCGGTCAAGTTCATTCAGGAACACCAGCTCAACGAATTCTTCTCTGAAGGTGCTCAGGACTTTGGCATCGTGCTGCAAGGAGGTCTGTACAACGGCGTGGTGCGCGCGCTGCAGTTGCTGGGCCTGGCGGACGACTTCGGCAAGACCGACATCCCGCTGTATGTGCTCAACATCACCTACCCGCTGGTGGACGAGGAGTTCAAGCGCTTTTGTGCGGGCAAGCGTGGCTTGCTGGTGGTCGAAGAAGGCCAGCCCGACTTCATTGAGCAAAACATCCACAGCATCTTGCACAAGGCGGGTCTGAACACCGAGGTGCACGGGAAGGATGTGTTGCCCATGGGCGGCGAATACACCGGTGGGGTGGTGCTGAAAGGCATCCGGGCATTCATCGCGCAATACGCGGCGCACCTGCTGCCAGCAACAGTGCCCGCAGTTCAAGCGAGCAACCAACTGGCGATCAGCGAAGCCGTGGCCCAAGTGCACCCTCGCCCACCGTCGTTTTGCACCGGTTGCCCGGAGCGGCCCATCTTCACAGCCATCAAGATGATCGAAAAAGAGCTGGGTCAGCACCATGTGAGCTGCGACATCGGCTGCCACTTGTTTTCGATCCTGCCGCCCTTCAACATTGGTGCCACCACCATGGGCTATGGCCTGGGCTGGGCGGGCGCTTCGGCCTTCAACACCAACGAGACGAGCAAGCGCACCGTCTCGATCATGGGCGACGGGGGCTTTTGGCACAACGGCCTGACCAGCGGCGTGGGCAACGCGGTGTTCAACCAGTCCGACAACTTGCTGCTGGTGGTGGACAACGGTTATTCGGCAGCGACCGGCGGGCAGGACGTGCTCTCGTCCAAAGCCATCAACCCGATTCGCAGCACCAACAACCCGATTGAAAAGGCCGTGCGCGGCGTGGGGGTTGAATGGGTCAAGACCGTGACCCACACCTACAGCCTGGACCAAATGCGCCAGACCTTGCGCGACGCCCTGACCACGAAGCAGCAAGGCCCCAAGGTCATCGTGGCGCAAAGCGAATGCATGCTCAACCGCCAGCGCCGCGTCAAGCCGCTGATTCGCCAGCGCATCCAAAAAGGTGAGCGCGTGGTGCGCGAGCGCTTTGGCATTGACCCCGACACCTGCACCGGCGACCACTCGTGCATTCGCCTGTCGGGCTGCCCGTCGCTCAGCATCAAGCCCAACCCCGATCCGCTGCGCCAAGACCCGGTGGCGGCCGTGGCCGACAGTTGCGTGGGCTGCGGTTTGTGCGGCGAGGTCGCGCACGCGGCGGTGCTGTGCCCCTCGTTTTACCGGGCCGAGATCATCAACAACCCCAGCGCCTGGGACCGCTTCAAACAAGGTCTGCGCCAGCGGGTGATTGGCTGGCTGCAAAACCGCATTGAGCGCCGACTGGAAGGCATTGCCGCATGAACGACTCCCCCCAAACCCAAGGCATCATCAGCCTGGCCATTTTGGCCATGGGCGGTGAAGGCGGCGGTGTGCTGGCCGACTGGCTGGTGGACTTGGCCGAGCACAACGGCCATTGGGCCCAGACCACCTCGGTGCCGGGCGTGGCACAGCGCACCGGGGCCACGATTTACTACATCGAGATGTACCCGCAAGCGGCATCGCCCACAGGGCAGCTGCCGGTGATGGCGCTCAGCCCCTTTCCCGGCGAAGTGGACATCGTGCTGGCCTCCGAGCTGATGGAAGCGGGCCGCGCTCTGCAGCGCGGCCTGGTCGATGCCCACAAAACCACCTTCATTGCCTCCTCGCACCGCGTGTACTCGATGACCGAGCGCACCGCCATGGGCGATGGGCGTGTGGACGAGGCCAAGCTGCTGGCCGGGGCGCAAGCCGCAGCGCGGCAGTTCATCAGCGCCGACTTTGCCCAACTGGCCGAGAAAACCGGCAGCCTGATTGCCCCCGCCTTGTATGGGGCCCTGGCGGCCAGTGAGCGTCTGCCCTTTTCCAGAGCGCAGTTTGAGGCCACGATTGAGCGCAGCGGCGTGGGTGTCAAAACCAGCCTGAAGGCTTTTGCTGCGGGCTTTGATGCGGCCAAGCAAGTGCTGCATCCCCTCACGACAAGCGTGGCCGATGTCACCCCGCTTGCCCTGCCCTTGCACCGCCAAGTCGGCCCCAAGCTGCAGGCCTTGGCGCACAGTTTGGAGGGCACATTTGCCCCATCCGCGCACTCCGTCATCGCTTCGGGTTTGACGCGCCTGGCCGATTACCAAAGTGTGGCCTATGCCACCTTGTATGCGGGGTACTTGCAAGACTTGGCCCAAGCTTTGGCATCGGCCACATTGGCCCCGGCTTTGGCCGAAGACCTCTTGCGCGACGGTGCTCGTCACTTGGCGCTTTGGATGTCCTACGAAGACACGGTGCGTGTGGCCGATCTGAAAACACGCCGCTCACGTTTCGCCCGCGTCAGCCAAGAGGTCAACCAGAGCGACAAACAGCTCATCGACATCCACGAGTTCATGCACCCGCGCCTCGAAGAAATCGCCGACACCTTGCCTGCAGGTTTGGGGCGGTGGTTGCTGGCTTCAAAAACAGCCCGCGCCGTGGTGGGCCGTTTCACGCAAAAAGGGCGCGTGGTGAAAACCAGTTCCTTGCGCGGTTTTTTGCTGCTTTATGGCGTGGCCAGCTTGCGCCGCATTCGACCCTTGTCACTGCGCTACGAAACCGAACATCAACGCATCAATGCCTGGTGGGCACAGACCTTGGCGCTGCTGCCGCAACATGCCGATCTGGCTTTGGAAGTCCTGCGCGCCCAACAGCTGGTCAAAGGCTACGGCGACACCCATGCCCGCGGCTGGCGGCACTTTGAAAAACTCATGGCCGCCTTGCCGCGCCTGCAGCAACTGCCCGACGCGGCCAACCGCCTGAGCGCCTTGCGCAAAGCGGCGCTGGCCGACGACAGCGGCCAGGCGCTGGAGCAAGCCCTGAGCCAGCTGGCACCTGCGTGACGCATGCATCCGATCCGGCAGGACTACCCTTCAAGTTTCCCATCCACCTTCCACACACTCTGGAGACAAGCCCATGAAACGACGTTTACTCACCCAGGCCACGGCACTGGTTTTGGCCCTCGGTGCCACCTCGGCCACACTGGCACAAGAGGTCACTTTGCGCCTGATCAGTGGCTTTGCCGAAAACGGCATCTACGTGCAACGCCTGCAGCCCTGGATCAACAAGGTCAACGCCGAAGGCAAAGGCGTGTTGCAAATCAACTTCATCGGCGGCCCCCGTGCCATTCCCTCGTTTGAGCTGGGCAACGCGGTCAAAACCGGCGTGGTCGACATGGCGCTCAACACCGGCGCTTTCTACACCAACGTGATGCCCGAGGCCGACTTTTTGAAACTGACGCAGATCCCGGTGGCCGAGCAGCGCAAGAACGGGGCCTTTGATGCGATCAACAAGGTCTGGAACGAAAAAGGCAACATGCAGTACTTGGCCCGCATGGTCGAAAACCAGCCCTTTCACATCTACACCAACAAGAAGGTCGACAAGCCCGACCTGGCGGGTCAAAAAATCCGCATCACACCGGTTTACCGCGACTTCTTTCAGGCCCTGAACGCCAGCGTGATCACCACCCCTCCGGGCGAGGTCTACACCGCGCTGGAGCGCGGTGTGGTGGACGGTTATGGCTGGCCCATTGGCGGTATTTTTGACTTGAACTGGCAGGAAAAAACCAAGTTCCGCATCGACCCCGGTTTTTACGATGCCGAGGTCTCGCTGATCATGAACCTGCCGGCCTACAAAAAGCTCAACGACACGCAGCGCAACTATCTGCAAAAGCAGCTGCTGGCGCTGGAAGCAGAAAACACCTTCTGGGCCAAGTATTCAGCAGAGGAAATCGCTCGTCAGGCCAAAGCCGGCATCCAAACCATCAGCTTTGATGCGGCCACCAGCAAGGCATTTCGCGACAAGGCCTACGACATTGGCTGGGCCGGTGCAGCCAAGCAAAGCCCTGAAGTGGCGGCGCGGTTCAAGGCGCTGTTCTCCAAATGATGAACGCCCTGTCTGAACGGTTTGGCCGGTGGATGTCCGCACTGGCCCTGTTCGGCTGCCTGCTGCTATTGGCCATGATGCTCATCATCGTGGCCGACGTGGCGCTGCGCAACCTGGCCATCCCGGGCATGCCACTGGGACTGTCCTGGAGCAACGAGGTGTCTGAGCTGATGCTGTACCTGATCACCATGTGTGTGGCCCCTTGGCTGCTGCGTCAGGGCCAGCACATCCGGGTGGACATTTTTTTGCAAGCCATTCCACCGCGCGCCGCCTGGGCGCTGGAATGGGTGGGCGATGTACTGGGCTTGTGCTGCTGTTTGGTGCTGGCTTGGTACGGTGCGCAGGCCACTTGGGCCAGTTATGCCGCAGGGTCGCTCAGCATCAAGACCCTGGTCACACCCGAGTGGTGGTCACTGGCACCCTTGCCCGTGGTGTTTGTGCTGCTGTCCATCGAGATGGTGTTTCGCATGCACCGCCTGCTGCACGCCGAGCGGGGTCCGCGTCAAGACGCGGTGAGCGCGGCTTGAACCTGTCACCCATGTTTTTATTTATCTTGTCTGGAGTCTGCACATGAGCAGTTGGCCAATCGCAGCCTGGTTGATGTTGGGCGGCTCCACCTTGCTGCTGTTCATGGGCATGCCCGTGGCGCTGACTTTTTTGGGCGTCAACATCATCGGGGCCGTGCTTTACATGGGGGGCGAACCCGGATTGGTGCAACTGGTGCGCAACAGCGTCAGTTCAGTCACCGCTTTTGCGCTCACGCCCATTCCGCTGTTTGTGCTGATGGGCGAGATTTTGTTTCACACCGGACTGGCCCTCAAAGTGATTGAAGGCGTCGAGCGTCTCATCATTCGCGTGCCGGGGCGACTGGCGGTGGTTGCCGTGGTCGCGGGCACGGTTTTTTCGGCCATCTCGGGCTCGACCATTGCCACCACGGCCATGCTGGGCTCGCTCATGCTGCCCGTCATGTTGGCACGCGGCTACCACCCCACCATCGCCACCGGCCCGATCATGGCCATTGGCGCGGTGGACATGCTGATTCCGCCATCGGCCCTCACGGTACTGCTGGGCTCCCTGTCGGGCATCTCCATCTCCAAGCTGCTTTTAGGCGGCATCATGCCGGGCATCTTGCTGTCGGTGGCTTTTGTGGCTTGGATCATTGTGCGCGTGCGCATCAGCCCGCACTTGGCACCGGCTGACACAGAAGTCGAGCAACATCGGGGCTGGGCACGGTGGCATTTGCTGTTTGCTTATGTCTTGCCCACCTTGTCCATTTTTGGTGTGGTGGTGGGTGCATTGGCCGCAGGCTGGGCCACCCCCACCGAATGCGCCGCCTTGGGTGCCTTTGCCACCATGTTCCTGGCCGCGCTTTACCGGGTGCTGCGTTGGGATGCGGTGCTCAAAGCCCTCAAGGGCACAGCCGGCATCTCCGGCATGATTTTGTTCATCATCCTGGGTGCCACCACCTTTGCGCAGATTCTGTCTTTCTCGGGTGCCAGTTCGGGCTTGGTGCAGTTCATCACAGGCCACGGTCTGTCGGCCAACCAAATTTTGGTCGGCATGATGCTGCTGCTGATCTTTCTGGGCATCTTTGTGGACCAGGTCAGCATGATGATGATCACCCTGCCCATCTTCATGCCGATTGTGAACACCTTGGGCATTGACCCGGTGTGGTTTGGCGTGCTGTTTTTGATCTGCATGCAACTGGGCTTGTTGTTGCCGCCACATGGTTTGCTGCTCATGACCATGCGTGGTGTGGCCCCTCCCTCGGTCACCATGGGCCACATCTTTATGGCCGTGGCACCCTACGTGGTGATGAGTTTGCTGCTGCTGGTGGCGGTGTTCATGGTGCCGGGTATTGCAACCTGGCTGCCGGGGTGGATGGGCTGATGGGCTGCTTGTAGGAACCTACCTTGTGGGCGATGGTTTCAAGGGCGTGTGCCACGCCCATCGCCCACAGGGGTGGGCTCCTACAAAGATACAGACGACAGCAGATGTTTGAATGGCCCATGTTTTTGTCGGCCGTGCGGATATTTTGTCTTTGTGGGAGCCCACCCCGTGGGCGATGGCATCCACACCGCCAAGGCAAGCCATCGCCCACAGGGGTGGGCTCCTACAAAGATACAGACAACAGCCTGCGGTTGGATCAATCGTTCGATTTGAGCAGACCTGCCGCCCGCAACTTGTCTTTTTTACTCGGCCGTGAACCCTTGATGCCGCCATTGCCGGGTGACGGCGGCGGTGGGGTTTCGGTTTGCTCAAAACCAGGCACCTGCTCCAAAGGCAGCTCCAAGCTTTCGCGTTTCTGGATCAGCTGCCAGTGCGCCAGCGCTGCAGCGGTGACAAAGCTCACCGCATCACCATGCGCCCCCGCCCTGCCGGTGCGGCCAATGCGATGGGTGTAGTCGGTGGCCGAGCGCGGCAAGTCGTAGTTGACCACCACGGGCAGCATGGCGATGTCGATACCCCGTGAAGCCAGGTCGGTGGTGACCACCACGTCCCAGCGGCCCGCCTTGAACTCGCTCAAGACTTCCTGGCGTGCGCCTTGACTCATCTCGCCATGAAAAGGCGTGGCAAACACCCCAGCTTTGTAGAGCTTGTTTGCCACATGCTCGCAGGCGTATCGCGTGGCCACAAACACCAGCACCTGCTTCCAGCTGTTTTCGGTGATCAGGTGGCGCAGCAAGGCGGTGCGGCTTTTCTCGTCCACGGCAATGGCCCGCTGGGTGATGTCGGGCTTGTGGCCTTCAAAGGCCTCTACCGTGATGCGCACCGGATCGCGCAGCAACTTGGCCGCCAAGGCTTCCACCTCGGGTGCAAACGTGGCCGAGAACAACAAGGTTTGACGTTGGGCGGGCAGCAGCGCCAGCACGCGTTGCAGCTCATCGGCAAAGCCCAAATCCAGCAATCGGTCGGCTTCGTCCAGCACCAAGTGCTGCACATCGGCCAAGCGCACAGCGTTTTGGTCGATCAGGTCGAGCAAACGGCCGGGTGTGGCCACCACGATGTCGGCACCACCACGCAGCGCCATCATTTGCGGGTTGACCGAAACGCCGCCAAACACCGTGTTCACCTTGAGCGACTGCGGCAACTTGTAAGCCAGGTTGGCCAACACATCGCCCACCTGCACCGCCAGCTCGCGCGTCGGCACCAGCACCAGCGTACGCACGGGGCGGCGAAAATTGGTCTGCCGGGGCGCGGCCAGCAGGTGCTGCAACAGCGGCAGCGCAAAAGCCAGCGTTTTGCCCGAGCCGGTGGGCGCGGTGGCCCACACGTCGGCCGACTTCAAAACCGCAGGGATAGCCTCGGCCTGGATGGGGGTGGGGGCGTACAAGCCCATGTCGGACACGGCGTGTTGCAGCGCGGGGGACAGGCCCAATGGGCCAAAACTCAAGGTCATGCTTGATCCTCAAAAAAATGCTGCCCGTTAAGGATCAAGGTGAAACGGCTCATCGCTCATCACCCTCCAGCGGAGAACGTTCGGACACCATCGCCAAAAAGCTGGCCAAATCGCCCGGCTTGGCCGCACCAGCACGTTCGGCAAAAAAAGCCACTGCGTTGAGGGCCGACACCTTTTCAGCCACCGCCACGGTGATGAACTGGTTGAGCGAAGCCTGGTCTTGTTCCGCCAGCTTGCGAGCATGGGCATACAAGGAATCGGGCAAACGAAGGGCAAAGGTACTCATACGGCATCCTCCAAAAAAGCCAAAGCCTGGGCTGGTGTTTTGACAGCCAGGCCAAAGCGTGGCGCGGCGATCGAAAAATCTTTCACATTCAAGGTGACCAGGGCATGTACCCGCGCGTTGACAGCGGCCTCGAGCACCATCTCATCACCCGGGTCGCGCAACTGTGGCCGCCAGATGTAATGCAAGCTCACCGGCTCCACCCAAAGGGCCAAGGCGGACAAAAACGCATCGACCTGCTCAACAGAAAAACCATGCAAGGCCCGTATCGAATCGCGCTTGAGCACCGACTCGTATTCAAGCCACAAAGCAGGCGACGCCACCACGCGCAAACGCGTCGAAGCCACCGCTTGAAGCAGTGCATACGACGCGCCCCGAGCGCTGCTCAAGCCTGCAACCAGCACGTTGGTGTCCAGCAACATGGTTTTCATGATGTTGCCAATGATATCAGCGAATAATCAGCATCGGGCCTAATGACGTGGGTGCACAGAAATGATGCACCAGAGATCGCGGCGCACAAGGCGAGCCAAGTTTGCGCTGCTGCGCTGCACTCGCCGTGAAAATTTGGTTCGTCGTGACCGTTGATGTCAATGACGGAAGTGGCGCACACCCGTGAACACCATCGCCACGCCACGCTCGTTGGCGGCGTCAATGACTTCCTGGTCGCGCATCGAGCCGCCGGGCTGGGCCACGCAGGTGGCACCTGCGTCCACCACCACATCCAGGCCGTCGCGGAAGGGGAAGAAGGCGTCGCTGGCGACCACGGTGCCCTGCAGGCTGAGCTTGGCGGCTTCGGCCTTGATGCTGGCGATGCGGGCGGAGTCGAGGCGGCTCATTTGGCCTGCGCCCACGCCCATGGTCATGCCGTTTTTGCAGAACACGATGGCGTTGGATTTGACGAACTTGGCCACTTTCCAGGCGAACAGCAGGTCGTGCAGTTCTTCGGGGGTGGGTTGTTTGACGGTGACGATTTTCATGTCGGCCAAAGCCAACTCGTGGTTGTCGGCGCTTTGCAGCAACAGGCCAGAGCCCACGCGCTTGGTTTCCAAAGCGTTGCGCACGTCGCCATAGTTGGCAGGCAAAGCAATTTTCATCAAGCGCACGTTCACTTTGCTCTTGAACACTTCGAGCGCTTCGGCGCTGAAGTCAGGGGCCATCAGCACTTCGACAAACTGCTTGCTCACCGCCTCGGCAGCGGCTTTGTCCACAGGGCGGTTGAAGGCGATGATGCCGCCAAACGCGCTGGTGGGGTCGGTTTGGAAAGCTTTGCTGTAGGCCTCCAAAGCGGTGGTGCCCACGGCCACGCCACAGGGGTTGGCGTGTTTGACGATCACACACGCGGTGTTCTCAAAGCTCTTCACACATTCCCAAGCCGCATCGGCGTCGGCGATGTTGTTGTAGCTCAGCTCTTTGCCTTGCAGCTGCACGCCCGTGGCCAGCGAACCAGCGGCGGGGGCCAAGTCTCGGTACCAAGCGGCTTGTTGGTGGCTGTTTTCGCCGTAGCGCAGGTCTTGCACTTTGACGTATTGCTCGTTGAATTGGCCTGAGAACTGGGCACGCTCGGGCACGTAGTCTTCGCTGAGTTTTTCAGCTTCAAAGTTCACACTCGACAGGTAGTTGCTGATCGCGCCGTCGTATTGGCTGATGCGGTTGAACGCAGACACCGACAAGGCAAAGCGCAGTTTATCGCTGAGTTTGCCGCTGGACTTCAGCTCGGAAATCACGTCGGCGTATTGGCTCGCGTCGGTCACGATGCCCACGTCTTTCCAGTTCTTGGCGGCAGAGCGCACCATGGCGGGGCCGCCGATGTCGATGTTCTCAATGGCGTCGGCCAGTGTGCAACCGGGCTTGGCCACAGTGGCTTCAAAGGGATAGAGGTTGACGATCAACAAATCGATGGTCTCGATGCCATGCGCCTGCAAAGCGGCCATGTGCTCGGGCGTGTCGCGACGGGCCAGCAAGCCGCCGTGCACTTTGGGGTGCAGTGTTTTGACGCGGCCGTCCAGCATTTCGGGGAAGCCGGTGACTTCGGCCACTTCGGTCACAGGCAAGCCTTGTTCGGCCAGCAGTTTGGCGGTGCCGCCGGTGGAGATCAGGCCGACGCCCAGGGCGTGCAGTTCTTTGGCCAGGTCAACGATGCCGGTTTTGTCAGAGACGGAGATGAGGGCTCTCATGGGGACTTTCTTCAAAATTTATTTCAACAAATCGTGTTCGAGCAACTTTTTGCGCAAGGTGTTGCGGTTCAGGCCCAGCCATTCGGCCGCGCGCGACTGGTTTTGGCCCGACTGGGTCATCACCACATCGAGCAGTGGCTTTTCGACCAGCTTGACCAGCATGTCGTACAGGCCTGTGGGGTCGGTGCCGTCCAGGTCGCGAAAGTAAATGTCCAGGTTGTCCCGGATGCAGTTTTCAATGGATTGGGGTTCGCTCATGGCGTGGTCTCTAAATCGGTGCAGGCCTCGGGGCGCTGGGCCTGGCGCTGGGGCAAGCGCTCCATCTGCTCGGCCAGGCCGTCCAGATAAGCGGCCACGGCGGCCAGTTGTGCGTCTGCGGTTTGCAGGGTGTTCATGTGTTCGCGAAAGGCGTCGCCACCGGGCAGCGTGCGCACATACCAGCCGATGTGTTTGCGGGCCGATCGAACGCCGGTGTATTCGCCGTACAAACCGTAGTGGTCTTGCAGGTGTTCCAGCAAGGCGCGGCGCACTTCGGCCACCAGGGGTGGGGCCAGGTGTTCGCCCGTGGCCAGAAAGTGGTCGATCTCACGGAATATCCAGGGGCTGCCTTGCGCAGCGCGGCCAATCATCACGGCGTCAGCACCGGTGAACTTGAGCACTTCGCGGGCTTTTTCGGGTGAATCCACGTCGCCGTTGGCCACCACCGGGATGCGCAAAGCAGCCTTGACGGCGGCCACGGTGTCGTATTCGGCAAAGCCTTTGTAGCCTTGCTCGCGGGTGCGGCCGTGCACGGTGACCATTTGCACGCCCGCAGATTCCGCAGCACGGGCCAGGCTCAAGGCGTTTTTTTCGGCATCGCACCAACCGGTGCGCATCTTGAGTGTGACGGGCACGCCATGGGGCAAAGCCGCTTCAACCACCGCGCTGATGATCTCCAGCGCCAGCGGCTCGTCTTGCATCAGGGCCGAGCCAGCCCATTTGTTGCAAACTTTTTTGGCCGGGCAACCCATGTTGATGTCGATGATTTGCGCGCCCCGGTCGATGTTGTAGCGGGCAGCGTCGGCCATCATCTGCGCCTCGGTGCCCGCAATTTGCACCGCAATCGGGCCGGGCTCGCCGTCGTGGTTGGCGCGGCGCGAGGTTTTGAGCGAGGCCCACAAATCGGGCCGCGAGGTCACCATTTCGCTCACGGCATAACCCGCCCCAAACTGCCTGCACAGCTGGCGGAAAGGCCGGTCGGTCACCCCCGCCATGGGGGCAACAAACAAGTTGTTCGGCAATAGGTAAGGGCCAATCTGCATGACTGGAATGGTTTTTCGGGGGGAGTGGGAGACGAAGAGGCAAGATTGTAATTGCTTAATATTTCAGCAAATGAAAGCTGAGTGTGTTAGCAGTTTGATTTTGCAGCTCCCCCCTTAAGCAGGGTGATCGACCCTTGGGCCAATGCCCCCAGGAGCGGATCACCTGCAGGGCTTGCTTGGCATGGCCAGCAGCGAACTCTTGGGGCTTTTGCAGCCCAAGTGCGTCAGATGCCGCTGGCCCTGTCGAGCCACTTGCCCATCAGCTCCAAAATTTGACGGCGCATGAAGGGCTTGGTGAGGTAGTCGTCCATGCCCGCAGCCAGGCAATTGGCCTTGTCGTCGGCCAAGGCATTGGCGGTCAAAGCCAAAATCGGCTTGCGTGGCAAGCCCAAAGCCACCTCTCGGGCTCTGATGTTGCATGTGGCCGTGATGCCGTCCATCTCCGGCATTTGCACATCCATCAAGACAATGTCGTGCGCCTCGGTCGCGCTGATGTGCACAGCCTCCAGTCCGTTGTGGGCTTGAAGCACACGACAGCCCGCTGTTTTGAGCATGGTCACCAAAATTTCACGGTTCACATCGTTGTCTTCGGCAATCAACACGGTGCAGTCCAGCGTTTGCGGGGTCTTGGCTTGTGGGTTGCTGGCTTCCAGCGGCAGGTCTTTCAGGCGGGGGCCACACACCTCAAACCAAAATTCTGAACCTTGCCCGGGTTGGCTGGAAAAACCCACCTGCCCGCCCATGAGTTCGGACAACTGACGCGAAATGACCAAGCCCAGGCCGCTGCCGCCATAGCGCCGGGCCATGGAAATATCGGCTTGCGAAAACGCACTGAACAAACGGTGGGCTTCTTCTTCGCTGATGCCAATGCCGGTGTCGCGCACCGTGCAGCGCACACGGGTCATGCCGTCGTTTTGCGTCATGTAAACCAAGCCCACGCTCACCTGGCCTTGGGCGGTGAACTTGACGGCGTTGGACACCAAATTGCTGGCCACCTGGGTGAATCGGTGCGGGTCGCCCAGCAGCATCAGGGGAACCCCATCGGCGGGTGGCTCAAACACCAGCTTCAGGCCTTTGTCCTGGGCATGCGGCTCAAACAAGGCAGCCACTTGACGCGCCGCCTGTTCCGGGCTGTACGGCACTTTTTCCAAGTGCAGCATGCCCGCCTCGATCTTGGAAAAATCAAGGATGTCGTTGATCAGGTAGAGCAGCGTCGATGACGAGGAGCTGATCATGCTGATGAGTTTTTTCTGCTGCTCGGTCGGGTCGGTCGAGCCCAGCAACTCAGAGACCCCGATCAGGCCGTTGAGAGGGGTGCGGATCTCGTGGCTCATGTTGGCCAAAAACTGGCTTTTGGCCTGGTTGGCGGCATCGGCGTGTTCTTTGGCCAACAACAGCTCGGCGGTACGGGCTTGCACCTCGGATTCAAGTTGCTGGCTGTATTGACCCAGTGCTTTGTCTTTGTGCTCGATTTGGTCGAGCATGGAATTGAAACCGGCCACCAACTCGCCAATTTCGTCCTGGCTCTGGCGGGTGGCGCGTTGGCTGTAGTCGTGCACCGAGGTGATGCGCCGCATCACCTCGGCCAAATCCAAAATGGGCTGGCTGATGATGACGATCAACTGGCCCATGAATTGGCGCACCACCGCATAGGCCAACATCATGGCCACCACGGCCACCAGCAAGGTGATGGCGATGTTCCACCAAAAGTCATCCAGCCGGATCTTGACCAGCACAAAGCCAATGCGCTCGCCATCTTGAACAATGGGCAAGCGAATGGCATAGCGGCTGAGTGTGAGCTGCGAGATTTGGGTCCCGTCCAGCATGGCCGCTGGGGTGGTGCTTGGCGTTGACTTCACGTCGCCCAGCCGTGACGGGTAATGCGCAAAAGCGACCGAACCCGAGGCTTTGGTGTAAATGTCGACGGTTTCCACATTTTTGATGTGCCGGAAAATTTCCAGTTGCTTGTGGGCCCCAGCGCTGTCTTCAAAAAGGACTGCTGCTGCATTGCTTTCTGCGGCCAGCTCGGCCAGGCTTTTGGCCGCAGCCTGTGTGGCTTGCAAAGTCTGACTGGCTTGCCACAAGGTGATGACCACAAAAAACAAGATCAGCACGCACCATATGCCCAAGGCCAAAATATGGTTGAGCTTCTCGCGCATGGGCGCATGCAGCAGTTTTTCTCGACGCCAATTGGAAAAGGTCAGCACCATCAAGCCCTTATCGAACGACCACGCGGGCCAACTTGAGCATCTGGCTGCTGGCTTTGATGCTGGATTTTTGCAAGTTCAGCAGGTTCACATCGAACTCCACCCGGTCGTCGTTGAAAACCATGGACAAGTGCGCACCCTGGTCCATGGCTTGGCGGGCGTCGCTGACCAAAAGCACCGAAGCTGAGCCCAATTGCCGCACCAACAAAGGCAAAAGTCGTGCATCACTCTCGCCCACAAAGACCATGCTGCACTCCTTGGCCTGCTCGATGGCCACATCCTTGCGCACCATGATTTCGCGGCCCTGAGCCACGCGGCGATTCAAGCTGAGCATGGCCCCATTCAGGTCATCACGACCCATGACACACATCCGAAGAATTTTGTCTTCGGAGGCGGGCAACTCGACAAACTTGGCGAAGTTGAACACATAAGCGGCTTTGATGCGGTCCACCGTTTGCCCTGCGGGCTGGGCTGCAGCCGTCCAAGAGGACAAACAGCACCACAACATGGCACCCCAGCGAAGGCCTTGCCCCACCTGCACAGAGACTTGTCGCAGGCACGCGAGACGGGTCATATTTTGAAAGGTCATGGTCATGTCCTTCAAAAACGAACCACCGCTTGAACCAGAGCGCTGCGCTGTACGTCATACGCCCGGGTCACGGGGAAAATGTTGATGAATTCGGTGTGACGGTCTTTGAGCAGGTTGCGCCCCATCAAGGACAGTTCGGTGCTGCGGTTGACTTGCCATGCCAGTCGCATGTCCAGGCCGGTATAGCCAGGCAAGGGGGTGGGCGTGTCGGTGTTGAGGGTGTAGTGGGCCGTCCCCGAGTTGTAGCGCAGGCGCACGTCCAAGTTCAGATCGCTGGCGAGGTTGAAGTTGTTGCGCAGCAAAATCTGGTGACGTGGCGCACTGTTTTCAAAGGCCCGGACCTGGATATCACCCAAGAAGTCGCCAGACATTTTCCCTTTGACACGCAACAGGCTGTAAGAACCCTGCACCTTCCACCAGGCACGGGGATGCCATTCCAGAGACAGCTCCCCACCCCATGAACGGGCCTTGTCCAGGTTGGTGTTGTAGCCAGACATGGTGTAGTAACACATGCCCGGACCGTAAACCGCCAAGCAACCCAGGGCCTCGGGCAAACCCACCACCGGTTGGCTGTTCATGCGGGCGCCACGCAAATGGCTGTAATCGGACGCAAACAAAGAGACGTCGACGCTCAGGAAATTGGAGAATTGTTTGCGCCAACCGCCCTCCAGACTGAGTGCCTGCTCGGCTTTTAAGCCCGCCTGCGCACGCGGCGAGATCTGAGTGATGGCCGTGAGCATCTGGGCCGGCAGGTTCAAGCCCGTCACGCCATTGAAACTGGCCGCATCCGCAGCACTGATGTCAATCGTGGCCAGGCTCTCGGTACGACGCGACGAACGCACCGAACGCGACAAGGCCCCCCAATAGGCTTCGTTCTGTCCTGGCGTGTAGAGCATGCGCACATTGGGCTGGATGTTGAACCCCGTCAAACCATCTTTTTCGAACTTGGAGCCCACAATCAGCTTGAAGCGTTCGGGCACCAAGGTGATTTCGTCATGCACGAAAGCGCTGTAACTCAGTCGATGGCTTTCGCCATCCAGCAAAAGATAGGGCGAGGTGGGCAAGATCAGCTTGTCCGAGGTGTAGCGCAGGTTCAGTCCCCAAATGAAATCATGGTCACCCCAAATTTGACGCTGCTGAAAGTCCACATCGGCATCTGTTTTGCTGCCCCCCATGTCCATAAATCGAGGCAACTCTGCCAAGGGCATTGAAGTGCCTGCACCTGAGCCCCAAAGCCCCTCATGAATCGACCGGTCTCGGTCAATCGACGCTTGCAAGACATTCTCGGCCCCGGCACTGCCTTTCCAGGCATAACGCGCTTGCAAGGCCCCGCCCTGGGCACGTTCGTTCATGAGGCTGTCACGCGCAAATGGGGTGGCCGGGTCGCTCAAAGCCAAAACCGAAGGCGTGCCCCAGTAATCGTGCGACCGGTCTTGGTACACCTCGGCCTTGAGGCTCAAAGAGCCACCGTCGAGCTTGGGCTCAAGCCGGATGCCCAAGCGCTGCCCCTTGGCCGCATCGACACCCGTCAAACCGGTGTCGCGCTCCAAAGACCCCCCCATGCTGCTGGCTTTGCCATACACCTTGTAGTGCCCGCCTTGGGTCAACTCGCCGCCCTGAGTCAGCGAGGCCGAGGCCGTTTGACCATTGCCCAGCACAGCACTGACCCGTTGGCCCTGGCTGGCGCTGGCCGAACGCGTGACGATGTTGATGACGCCGTTCATGGCGTTGGTGCCCCACAAGGCTGCGCCTGGGCCACGGATGACTTCGATCCGTTCGATGTCGTCCATGATCAGGTCTTGCGTTTCCCACAACACGCCAGAAAACAAGGGGGAATAAACGCTGCGGCCGTCGACTTGCACCAACAATTTGCTGGAAAAACGCTCATTGAACCCGCGAGAGCTGACTGCCCAACGGTTTCGCGCCATTTGCGCCACGTTCAGGCCCGGCACCAAACGCAAGGCTTCGGGGATGGATTGCGCACCGGAGCGCCGAATTTCTTCTGCCGAGATCACATAGGCGGCTGCCGCCATGTCGGCCACACGCTGCTCTTTGCGCGACATGGACATGAGCCGGTAATCGACCAACTCCTCCAAAGACATGTCCAAAAACTCATTGCCCGTGGCCGCTACTGCACACGAGGCGTGAATGGCGCATGCCAACAGCGTCCATCGCCAGAGATTTTGGCGTTTGTTTTTGTTTTCCCTCATCGGCATGCTCCCTTTTGAATCTATTGTCACCTCAAGATCAGTTATTAGATTTTATATTTCCTGTTTTTTGATGTCCAAAGAAAACTTGCATTTATTCAATTTGTTATATTTGAAGTATTCATTCGAATCAGTCTTTGTTTCCACTGTTCCATGACCTCAGGGCCTCGGGTAACCCGGAAAAAAACCACAAAACCGGACACCGCTACACTGCCCCGATGGATATTTGGCTGAATCAACTCATGCAATGGCTGGCTTTGCCGCAACACGGTTTGAGTACGGTGTTTGTGGTGGCCTTCATCTCGGCCACTTTGTTGCCCATGGGTTCTGAGCCCGTTGTTTTTGGGCTGGTCAAACTCAATCCTGAACTGTTTTGGCCTGCGGTGGTGGTCGCCACGGCGGGCAACACCTTGGGTGGCATGCTCAGCTGGTGGATGGGCCGAGGCACCTTGCACGCCATGAAGCGCTGGCGCGACACGCCAGGGCACCTCAGAGCCCTGTCTTGGCTCGAAAAACTGGGCCCTAAAGCCTGTTTATTCAGTTGGTTGCCGGTGGTGGGCGACCCCTTGTGCGCGGTGGCTGGCTGGCTGAAGATGCCTTTTTGGCCTTGCACCTTGTACATGGCCATCGGCAAATTCTTGCGCTACCTGGTCATGACCGCCTTGTTGCTTTGGGTGTTTCCCTGGCATTGACCAGGCTTGGCCGAGCGAGCCTGGCCAGTTGGCCAGTCGGCCTGCTGGCTCAAAACCAACGCTGCTGCTGTCAAGTGAATCCCTAACTCAGCTCACAACGTTCAACAAAGCTTGCCCAGCCGTGTAGCGCCGCAGATTGTCCAAAAACATCTGACGAACGCGCTGTTCGTTGCCATCCGAATGACCCGCCGCGTGGGGCGTGACCATGACCTGGGGCATGGACCACAAAGGGGAGTCTGTTGGCAAGGGTTCGTGCGCAAACACATCCAGAAAAGCACCGCCCAAATGGCCACTTTGCAGGGCCGACACCAGTGCAGCTTCATCCACCACCTCACCTCGCGCCACATTGATCAGGTGCGCACCCGCTGGCAAGGCGGCCAAGGTGTGCGCATTGACCAGTTGACGGGTCTTGTCGGTCAAGGGGCAGGCCAGAATCAGCCAATCGGTACGGGGCAGCACCTCATGCAAGCGCTCAAATGTGACATGCTCGACCGCATCGGGCGTGGCCTGCCAAGGTGTCGCGGCGTGCTGGCGCACGGCCACCACATGCAAACCCAAAGCCTGCAGCAAACTGCCCAGCTTTTGACCAATGGGCCCCCAGCCCACAAGGGTGGCGGTTTGCCCAGGCAAGTCGCGCGGCATGCGTTCACCGAGCAGCGGGATCCACTGGCGTGCTTGTTGCTCGGCCCACAAACCCGGAAAACGCCGGGCCAAGGCCAACAAGCCCGCCAAGGCCACGGTGGCTACCACCTGCGCATTGGCCCCGGACGAGGTGGCAATTTGCACCCCCCGGGCCTTCAAGTCCAGATAGATCTGCCGGTCAGCCCCCGCCGAGTGGATGTGCACCCACTTCAAACCCGGCGATTGGCGCAGCAAGTCATACACCCGCTGCAAGGCGGGGTGAATTTGGTGCTTGGTCGAGGTGCCAGTGACTTCACGCGAGATGAAGGCCACATCGGCATCAGTGCGCTGCGTGGCCACCGCCGTGTCCAGCGCCAGCAACTCATGGGGTCGCGGGCCCATGAGCGCTGAGATGGCCGGCCCCAACTGATCGATGCTTGGCTGCGACATCAGCAAGCGCAAAGGGCGCATGGGGGCGTTCATTCAGCCCGCGCTCCCGAGTCACGCACGATCAAGCGCCACTTGTCGTGTTCGCGCAGCACAAACTGTCCAAACTGTGCGGGGGTGCCACCTGCAGGGTCCGCCCCTTGCGCCACCATTTGCTGCTCGATCGCAGGCACTTGCAGAACCTCGTTGACCGCCTTGTTGACCAAGTTGATCACCGATTCGGGCGTGCCTTTGGGTGCAAAAAAACCAAACCACGAACCCGCCTCGAAGTTGGGAAAACCTTTTTCGACCACGGTGGGCACATCGGGCATGGCACGGGAGCGCTTGAGCGAGCTGACCGCCATGGGCTTGAGTTTGCCCGCCGTGATGTGCGGCATGACGGACGGGATGGTGGCAAACATGAACTGGATGCGCCCGGCCAAAAGGTCCTTCAAGGCATCTGCCCCTTTGTAGGGAATGTGGGTGGCCTCAAAACCCACCCGTTTGGCCAGCATGAAACTCGACAAATGCGAGGAGGTGCCAATGCCGGTCGAGCCGTAGTTGAGCTTGCCCGGGTTGGCTTTGGCGTAGGCGACCAGCTCTTCCATGTTTTGTGCGGGCACCGACGGGTGAATCACCAGCACATTGGGCACATCGGCAATTTGCACCATGGGCACCAGATCGGTCAGGGGGTTGTAGGGCAGCTTGGCATACAGCGTAGGATTGACCGCGATCGGCCCCACCGAATTGACAATCAGGGTGTAGCCATCGGGCGCTGCACGCACCACCATTTCGGTGCCCAAGTTGCCCCCTGCGCCGGGCTTGTTGTCAATCACAAAAGGCTGCTTGAGCTTTTCAGACAATTGCTGCGCCACGGTGCGGGCCAGGATGTCGGTGGTGCCCCCGGCGGTAAAGGCCACCACAACTTTGACCGGCTTTTGGGGATAGGTCTGCGCCTGGGCCAACGGGAACCCACCCCACGCCACAAGCGTCAGGCAGCCCAACAAGGTCATGGCTTTGAGTTTCATGGGTGTCTCCGTTCATTCAACAATGGTGATCACAGCCCTGAGGCAAAACAAACCTCAAGTTTTGTAACTGGGGTCCATGCGGTCAAGTTTGCGCAGCAAGGCGGGCCACTCCATCAAGCCGTAAGGCCTGCGCGTGCTGGGCTGGTAGTTGTTCCAGGTTTCTTCCAGCACCTCAGGGGCCACTTTCACGAATGGCGTGTTGCAGGCCATGGCCGCCAGTTGGGCATGGCAAGCCAACTCTAATCGGTGCATCCAGTTGAAGGCCTCACCCACGCTGCGGCCGACCGTCAAGGCCCCGTGGTTGCGCAAGATGAGCGCCTCGCCCTGCCCCAGGTCCTGAACCAAGGACGCTTGTTCGGCCAGATCGAGCACCACACCCTGGTAGTCGTGGTAGCCAATCTTCAAAAAGCGCATGGCCGTTTGCGTGATCGGCAAGAGGCCACATTCGAGCGAGGACACCGCCATGGAGGCCCAGCTGTGGGTGTGAATGACGCAGTCCACCTCGGGACGAGCCGCGTGCACCGCGCTGTGGATCACATAACCGGCCTTGTTGATGCCGTAGTTCAAGTCGCCAAAATCGGGCTTGGACAAAATGTTGCCGTCGTGATCAATCTTGATCAGGCTCGACGCTGTGATCTCCTCGTACATCATGCCGTAAGCGTTGATGAGAAAAGCACCCTCCTCACCCGGCACACGCGAAGAGATGTGGTTGGCCATCATGTCCGACATGCCATAAATGGCCACCAGCCGGTAGCACGCTGCCAGATCGACACGCGCCTGCCACTCAGCGGCAGAGCAGCGCGACTGCATGGATTCGATGTTCAAAAAACCGTCTTTGACCATGGGGACTCCTTCAGGGGTTCAATCGAGTTTGACGCCAGCGCTCTTGACCAAATTGACCCAAAACTTGGCATCGTCTTGCAAGAAAGCGGCAAACTGCTCGGGTGATTTGGACAAGGACACCTCGGTGCCTTCACGCGCCAATGCGGCCTTGACGCTGGCTTGCTCCATCGCCACTTGTGCCGCTTCGTAGATTTTTTTGATCACTGCAGGGGGCGTGCCCACTGGCACAAACAAGCCATACCAAAACTCAATCGCGTAGTCGGGCAAGCCAGCCTCTTGCATGCCAGGCACACCCGGAACCAAGGCTGAGCGTTCACGGGTGCTGACAGCCAGCCCCTTGAGCCGGCCGGCTTGCACCATGGGCAAGACCGAGGGCGGTGTGCCAAAGGTGACCTGCGTGTCACCCGCAATCACCGACTGAATGGCGGGCGAACCGCCCCGAAAAGGAATATGGGTCAGGTTCACACCCGCCAATTGGGTGAACAAAGCGGCACCCAAATGCGGTGCCGAGCCATTGCCCGACGTGGCGTAATTGATTTTGCCCGGGGCCTGTTTGGCGCGGGCAATCAGGTCTTGCAGCGAGTTGATGCCTATACCGGGGTTGACCGCAATAACCAGGGGTGAAGTGGTCACCTTGGTCACCGGGACCAGATCTTTGGGTGTGTAGTTGAGCTTGGGATTCAAAGCCGGATTGACCGAAATGCTGCTGGGACTGGCCAGCAGCACACTGTAGCCATCGGGTGCAGCCTTCGCCACGTTTTCGGCCGCGATGCTGGAGCCGGCCCCAGCCCGGTTTTCCACGATCACCGTTTGACCCAAAGATTTGCCCATGGCATCGCTCATGGCGCGGGCCACATAGTCGGCCGCACCACCGGGCGCAAAGCCCACCACCAAACGCACGGGCTTGTTCGGGTAAGCCGTCCCCTGCGCTTGCGCACTCCAGGTCACACAGGACAGGACCAAGGCGGAAATCAGGATTCTTTTGTTCATGCTGTTGTCTCCATGGCTTCAAAATGGGCAGTGGCCTGAGCGCGGTCTCAGGCGCTGCTGGCAATGCGCAAGACGATCTTGCCGGTGTGTTGGTTGCTTTCCATGTGCCGCTTGGCCGCCTCCAGCTGGTCAAACTCAAACACGCGATCGATCAAAGGCTGGATGCGACCGTCGGCAAAGGCCGGCAAAATCTGCGCGGCAAACTGCGCAATGCCGTCCGCTCGCTGAGCCGGTGTTCTCAACTTGTTGGACACCCCAAACAAGCACAAGCGTTTGGCGTGCAGCGCTTCCAGGTCAATGTTGGCGTTGAGCGTGCCGTCCACATACCCCACAAAACCCATGCGCCCTTGAAAGGCCATGCAGCGCATGTTTTCGGCAAACACCGTGCCGCCCACGGTGTTCACCACCAGGTTGGCGCCTTGTTGATCGGTGGCCTGCAACACGGCCTGGTGAAAATCGGCCCCGCGTGTGCACAAGCCCAGATCCAAGCCAAGTGGTTTCAATTGATCGAGCTTGGCCTGCGAGCCTGAGGTGCCCATCACCTTGGCCCCCAGCACCTTGGCCATTTGCAGGCTGGCCACACCCACACCAGAAGACACACCATTGACCAACAGCCATTGCCCGGCTTGCAAATGACCTTGCAAAACCAAAAGGTCATAGGTCACCAAAAACGTCAGGGGTATCGATGCGGCTTGCTCAAAACTCAAGTTGTCCGGCACACGCATGATTTCGCGCACATCCATCAAGGCGTATTCGGCAAACGCCCCCGGGCAGCGGCCCATGACACGATCACCGACTTGCCAGGCCCCGGCGTCACTGCCCAGCTGAACGATTTGTCCTGCCCCTTCCATGCCGGCAGGCTTGCTGCCGCCTTTGCCGTGCAGCCCATGGCCCACGATCAATTCACCCCGGTTCAGCGACGCCGCATGCAGCTTGACCAACACCTGGCCTGCGCCGGGCTCCGGCATGTCCACCTCGCGCAGCGCCATGCTGGCTTGGCCTTCAGCGATGTTCATCCAATACGATTTCATGTGAGACCTCATTCGCCTTTGAAGACAGGCTGGCGTTTTTCCATGAAGGCCTTGCGGCCTTCGGCATAGTCGGCGCTGTCAAAGCAGCCGCGAATGAGCTGGGTGCACAAGTCCATGTCCAGCTCGGGCGAGGGCTTGAGGATTTCGCGGGTGATGGCCTTGGCCGCCTGAATGGTCAGGGGGGCGTTGGCAGCCAGTGCCGAGGTGTATTCGGCCAGCAACTCAGGCAAGGCTTCGGGGGCACACACCCGCGTGACCAAACCCAGACTGAGGGCCTCTGGCGCTTTGATTTTTCGAGCCGTGAAAAACAAGTCTTTGGCCGCACCCGGGCCAATCAGGTCCACCAGGTTTTTCATGGCCGAGTAACGGTAGCCCAGACCCAGTCGAGCTGCGGGCACAGAGAACACCGCATCGCTGGCGGCAATGCGCATGTCGCAGCTGATGGCCACGTTGATGCCGCCACCGATGCAAAAACCGCGAATGCAGGCCAGTGTGGGCTTGGGGAAATTGAAGATGCCCATGAGCGCGGTCTCGGCCATGTGCTCGTAGCGGGTCACCGCCTCACGCGCGGCACGCATGTCTTCAAACTGAGAAATGTCAGCCCCCGAGACAAAGGCTTTCTCGCCCGCACCGGAGAACACCACCAGGCGCACACGGGGGTCGTGTTCGGCCTGGTTCAGCAGCACCGGCACGGCTTCCCACATGTCCACCGACAAGGCGTTGTGGCGCGCCACATTGTTGAACTGGATGAACAGCGTGCTGCCGTCCAGCCAGGTGTTGACCCGCTCGGTGGGTGAGGTGTAGACCACTTCAGACATTCAAAACACTCCTTTGGATTTCAATGCGGCCAAGGTCTGGTCATCCAGCCCCAGTTCGCCCAGAATTTCTACGCTGTGCTCGCCACGCCGAGGTGCGGCGCGGGCTATGGTGCTGGGCGTGCGCTCCAGCTGAACCGGTTGACCCACCAGGCGCTGCGGACCCTGGTGGACCGACACCACGTCTTTCACCATCTGTAAGTGCTGGACTTGTGGTTCCTTAAACACCTCGTCCATGCTGTTGATCAAGCCACAGGCCACCCCGCCATCGTTCAAGCGCTCAATCCAATAAGCACGGTCTTGCTTGGCCAAGCGTTCGTTGATTTCGGCGTTGAGCGCGTCGCGGTTGACCGAGCGGCTGGGCTTGTCGTGGTAACGCGGGTCGGTGACCCATTGCGGCGCTTCCAAAATATCGCAAAAGCGCTCCCAAATTTTGGAGCCAAACACCGCGATGTTCATGTAGCCGTCGCGCGCTTTGTAGACCCCGGTGGGGATGCTGGTGGGGTGGAAGTTGCCCGCCTGTGTGGCCACTTCTTCGTCGATCAGCCAGCGCGAGGTCTGGAAATCCATCATGTACACCATGGACTCGAGCAAAGAGGTGTGCAACCACTGGCCTTGGCCAGACTTTTCACGCTCCAGCAAGGCCACCAAAATGCCTTGGGCGGCAAAAATGCCCGCGCACAAATCGGCAATGGGGATGCCCACGCGCATGGGCCCCTGCTCGGCCATGCCCGTGACCGACATCAGCCCGCCCATGCCTTGTGCGATCTGGTCAAAGCCTGGCCGTGCGGCCAAAGGCCCGGTCTGGCCAAAGCCCGAAATGCTGGCGTACACCAAGCCAGGGTTGTCCTTTTTCAGGGTCTCATAATCAATGCCCAAGCGGAACTTGACGTCGGGGCGGAAGTTTTCCACCACCACATCGGCCTTGGCGATCAAGTCTTTGAGCAGCGCAATGCCCTCGGGCTCTTTCAGGTTGAGCGTGATCGAGCGCTTGTTGCGGTGCGTGTACTGGTAGTCCGAGCCCTCTTGCCCACCCAGCGTGTCGTCACCTCGCATGTGCTCAGGCATTTGCACCTGCACCACATCGGCCCCCCAATCGGCCAGCTGGCGGCAAGCGGTGGGGCCAGCGCGGACTTGGGTCAAGTCGATCACTCGAAAACGCGACAGCGCAGCAGATGCGGGTTGGTGCGGCATGAAAAGTTCCAAACGGAAAACACGAACGGATCAAAAACGGACACTTGTTGACCGCACAAAGTGTGAACGTCAGCCCAAAAAGTGTCAACACTTTGACTGAATTGTTGACACATTGGCGACGCCAATGGGATGATTTGTCACATCATCAGTTAGCATGAGGACATGCAACTGCTGCGTTTTTCAGCAACATCCAACCCTGAACAGCACAACCTTCAGCCCATGAACGCAGCCCCCGAAAAGCCCGAGCAAGGTTTGCCTGTTTTTGTGGCGGACCAGCTCAAGCAACTCATCTACAGCGGTGAGCTCAAACCCGGTGAGCGCCTGAACGAAGCGGCTTTGGCCCTGCGCATGGGCACCAGCCGTGGCCCTGTGCGCGAGGCCATTCGCATGCTCACCGGTTTGGGATTGGTCACGGCCGTGCTCAACCGGGGGGTGTTTGTGCGCCAGATGTCGGTGCGAGAAATGCTAGAGCTTTACGACCTGCGGGCCCTGGTGTTTGGCTTTGCCGCCGAACGCGCCACCGAACACATCGCCGAGAGTCACAAAGCCAGATTCGAAGAACTTCTGCAAGCCATGGACCATGCCTGTGAAACTGAAAACCCCAACCTCTATTACGAGTTGAATCTGCAGTTCCACGCCCTGGTTCTGCAGCTCGCCAACAACCGGCGGGCGCAGGCGGCTTACGACGACTATGTGAAAGAAATGCACCTGTTTCGGCGTGAATACTTCAATGCGCCGGGCAACATGCGCCAGTCCAATGCCGAGCACCGCACACTGTATGAAGCCATCGTCAAAGGCTCGAAGGCCAAAGCCAAAACCACCGCCGAGCGGCATGTGCTCAAAGGGCGCGAGCGCTTGCTGAGCAACATCGACAGCCACTCTCCGCTGGCCAGGCTTTGAGCCTGACTACTGGCCCATCGCATGCACTTTTGCCCCCGCTTGCACACCAACAAGGCACATCACACAACAAGTGTGTCGTTGTTCATTTTCTGAGATTTGCGCATGGCCAACACATTTTGGACTTTGTTTTTGTCTTTACTGGCAGCCTCCATTGGGGTCTTGGCCTGGAGCTGGGCACCCGACCGCTCGGTGGACTCCCTCAAAGCACGCTGGGCCACACCGCCATCGCGCTTTGTGACGCTGCAAGGCATGCAGGTGCATGTTCGCGACGAGGGGCCACGCGATGACCCGACCCCGATTGTGTTGATCCACGGCACCTCGGCCAGTTTGCACACTTGGGACGGCTGGGTGGCCGCGTTGAGCCCACACCGCCGTGTGGTCCGCATGGATTTGCCCGGCTTCGGGCTGACCGGCCCTGCACCCGACGGCGACTACAGCATGGCGCGATACACCGGCTTCATGCGGGATTTGCTGGACTTGCTGAACATCGACCAAGCCGTGCTGGCGGGCAATTCGCTGGGCGGCGGCATTGCTTGGCAAACCGCTCTGGCCCACCCAACGCGGGTGCGCCAATTGGTGCTGGTCGATGCCACAGGTTACCCCTTGCAACCCCAGTCCATGCCCATCGGTTTTCGACTGGCCCAGATGTCATGGCTGGCGCCAGTCACCCAGAAAGTCCTGCCCCGATCCATGATTGCCGCCAGCGTGCGCAACGTCTATGGCCAGCCGGAAAAGGTGAGCGCCGATCTGGTGGATCGCTACTACGAGTTGACGCTGCGCGAAGGCAACCGGGCCAGCTTGACGAAACGCTTCCAATACCGAAGCAGCGACGCCGCCCTGGCCGGGGAGATTTCTCAGCTTCGCCAACCCACCTTGATTTTGTGGGGCAGCGAAGACCGTTTGATACCACCCGAGCACGGGCAAGGTTTTAACAAGGACATCGCAGGCAGCCAACTCCAGGTCTTTGAGGGCCTGGGCCATGTGCCCCACGAAGAGGACCCCGAGGCCACGGTGCAGGCGGTGAAAAGTTTTTTGAACTTACCGCCTTGACGCGGCATCAGGAGCTGAACAAGAAGTTCATCACGTCGCCATCTTTCACGACGTAGTCCTTGCCTTCGGCGCGCATCTTGCCCGCGTCTTTGGCACCTTGCTCGCCCTTGAAGGTGATGAAGTCGTCAAAGGCGATGGTCTGGGCGCGGATGTAGCCTTTTTCAAAGTCGGTGTGGATCACGCCAGCCGCTTGCGGGCCGGTGTCGCCCACATGGATGGTCCAGGCGCGCACTTCTTTCACGCCTGCGGTGAAGTAGGTTTGCAGGCCCAGCAAGCTGTAAGCCGAGCGGATCAGGCGGTTCAGGCCGGGCTCGTCCTGGCCCAGTTCCTTCAAAAATTCGAGGCGGTCTGCATCTTCCATCTCGGACAACTCGGCTTCGATCTTGGCGCAAATGGCCACCACGGGTGCGTTTTGCTTGGCGGCAAAGGCCTTGAGGCGATCGAGGAAGGGATTGTTCTCGAAGCCGTCTTCCGACACGTTGGCCACAAACATGGCGGGTTTGGCGGTGATGAAGAAGAACTGCTTGAGTTCGGCGCGTTCTTCTTTGCTGAAGTCGATGGTGCGTACCGGCTGGGTGTCGTTCAGAGCCGCTTGGCACTTTTCCAGGATCGCCATTTGCTTGACGGCATCCTTGTCGCCAGAGCGAGCGATTTTGCTCACGCGGTGGATGGCTTTTTCCACAGCGGCCAGGTCGGCCAGGCACAACTCGGTCTGGATGACCTCGATGTCGGCAATCGGGTCGACCTTGTTGGCGACGTGGATCACGTTGTCGTCTTCAAAGCAGCGCACCACGTTGACGATGGCGTCGGTCTCACGGATGTGGGCCAAAAACTTGTTGCCCAGGCCTTCGCCCGTGCTGGCCCCGGCCACCAAACCGGCAATGTCGACAAACTCCACAATGGCCGGCACGATGCGTTCGGGTGTGATGATGTCGGCCAATTGCTGCAAGCGCGGATCAGGCACCTCGACCACGCCGGTGTTGGGCTCGATGGTGCAAAAGGGGTAGTTTTCAGCGGCGATGCCGGCTTTGGTCAGGGCGTTGAAAAGGGTGGATTTGCCAACGTTGGGCAAACCCACGATGCCGCATTTGAGGCTCATGGAAAAAGTCCTTATAAATCAAGACCCCAGTCATGCGTTCATGTCCAAAACCCGCGTGGTCAATCAGCCTGACCTGCGCAGATCCGTGGTAGCCAAAGTGCCGGGGGTTTCATCCAAAACTGCGCCAAATGCGGGTTTTGTGTCCTGGTTTTGTCCTGGGGGGTGTGCCAACGATTGTACTGAGGGATCCAGCCCTGTGAACTTTGAAAAGATCGAGTCTCATCTGTCGTGGCTGTCGTCCATCCGTTTCAGGGGTGATTTCAAAAGCGCTCACCCCATCCAGACTGCACGGACCCAAGAAACGATGGATCAGCGAATATCGCGCAAGAGACGGCTGACAAGATGGTCAAAATCGCCTTTCAAAAGGCTGACCGGTTTGGCATTTCCCCACTCCATGAAGGCACTGGCCACCACATTGGACTTGGCCTCGTAGCTGATTTGCCGCACCGATGCGGGTTCAGATGCCAGGCTCAAGCGCAGCTGAAGCTCGATCCGGTCCGGCTTGCCAGACCAGCCTGTCATGTTGTCTTCGTAGTGGGCGATTCGGGTCTCAAGCACATGCGTGCCCCCTCGGCGCAGGCACTCTGCCGAGGGCTGCCCCGTGTCGCCCTGGATCATCAGTGTTTTCGATCCCGCTAGTTGCACCGACTGCTGAATTCGACGACCGATTTCAGCGCCACTTCCGGCCGTTTTCTCTTGTCCGTTGGAGGGGTCGCCGGGTTGCACGACACAAACCAAGGACGGGGTCGTACCACTGTGGCTTGACTGCGCGGTGGTGCCCGTGGGTTGACCTTGATGCGTCACATCAGGAATGGCGCTGCATGAAACCAGCCCGATGCACCCCAAAACCATGGCCACTTTGCTTTTGTAACTCACTGAATACCTCATCAAAAAGACTGAATTTAATTCAATATTTAACATTTCATTGATAAAAATAGATATTTTTTACGGTTAATTGACCCAAAGAACACAAGTACCCAGCCTTGCACGGGTGAGATGTACTCTTCCAGGACATGCCCAGGATGGACAGGGTCTTGTGGTCCAGTGACCGCTTGGTGCACTGGGGCTGCCACCTACAATGCAGCCATGGCTAACCCTTCCGATATTTGCATCCGCGGCGCTGGCATTGTGGGCCGCACTTTGGCACTGCTGCTGGCCCGCGAACGTCTGCGCGTGGCGCTGGTCGATGCACCTGTCAAAGGCGCAAGCCCCGACGTGCGGGCCTACTCGCTCAATGGGGCTTCGCAGCGCATTTTGCAAGACCTGCGCTGCTGGCCTGACAGCCCGGCCGTCACACCTGTGCACCAGATGCAGGTCTTTGGCGACCACGGCGGTGAATTGACTTTTGACACACCCAACCTGGGCACAGGCGAACTCAACTGGATGGTGGACGTGCCCGTGCTGGAAGCACGCTTGACGGCAGCCGTTCAGTTTCAACCGTTGATCGAAGTCGTGCAGGCCCCCGTGGCCGCTTCCCTCACTGTGATTTGTGAAGGCCGCGACAGCCTGACCCGCGCACAACTGGGCGTGGCTTTTGACATCAAGGCCTATGAGCAGCACGCCGTGGCGACCCGTTTGCTCTGCGAACGGCCGCACGGTGGCGTGGCTCGCCAGTGGTTCACATGGGGCCAAGTGCCGGGCAGAACTGAAGCCCAAGCCGAGATCTTGGCGCTGCTGCCCTTGGGCGGCGAAGGCGGCCGTGAAGTGGCGCTGGTCTGGTCCGTCCACCCTCTGCGGGCCGCTGACCTGATGGGTCTGACTGCCGAAGCCTTTGCCGCCGAATTGGCACAGGCCTGTGGCCTGGCCTTGGGTCACATGACGCTGTCTGCAGAGCGTGCCGTGTGGCCGCTGCAACTGGCCCGTGCCTCGCGCTGGATGGGCCTGATGCCCGGCACCTCGAAACAGGCCTTTGTGTTGGCCGGTGACGCCGCTCACGCCATGCACCCGCTGGCAGGTCAAGGCCTGAACGTGGGCCTGGCCGATGTGGCTGAACTGGTGCAGGTGATCCGTGCCAAAGAATTTTGGCGGCCACTTTATGACCCTAAACTGCTTCGCCGCTACGAACGCGCACGTCAAGCCGATGTGCAGGCCATGGGCCTGGTCACCGATGGCCTGCAACGCTTGTTTGCGCAGCCCGGCCCGGTGTGGCAAAACCTGCGCAATTGGGGGATGCGTGGCTTTGACCGCAGCGGTCCCCTCAAGCACTGGATGACCCAACGCGCCATGGGCCAAAGTGCGCATGAAGCTTCAGCTTCGCGCTGAACTGCCCTTTTGTTTTTCTGCATCTGAAAGCGTTTTTATGAAGTTCGTTCTCTCCAAGTTGGCCTTGATTGTGGCCACCACCGCTTTGTCTTTGGGCAGCGTGATGGCCCAAGAAGCCACCATCCGCAAAAACCTGAGCGAGCGCCTGAGCAACCTGCCCAAAATTGACGAGGTCAGCAAAACGCCGATGAACGGCCTCTATGAAATCCGCATGGGCAACGATGTGATGTACAGCGACGCCGAGGGCAACTTTTTGATCCAAGGGGCGCTGATCGACGTCAAGCAAAAACGCAACCTGACCGAAGAGCGCATGGACAAACTGTCGGCCATCCCCTTTGACCAGTTGCCCCTGAAAACCGCCTTCACCCAGGTGCGCGGCAACGGCAAACGCAAATTGGCGGTGTTCGCCGATCCCAACTGCGGCTACTGCAAGCGCTTCGAGAAAGACCTGCAAAAGCTGGACAACGTGACCATCTATCACTTCCTCTACCCCATCTTGGGCGAGGACTCCAAGACCAAGTCCAAAAACATCTGGTGCGCCAAAGACAAAGCCAAAACCTGGAACGACTGGATGATCAACGCGACAGTGCCGGTGACAGCCAACTGCGATGCCAGCGCCATTGACACCGTGGTGGAATTTGGCAAGAAGAACCGCATCACCGGAACACCCATGATCTTGTTGGCCGATGGCACACGCGTGCCAGGTGCTGTGCCTTTGGCCCAGATCGAAAAAATGCTCGCTGACATCAAATGAACATGAACACCAGCGAAGACCCTACTTGGCAATGGATCCGACGCCTGGGTTATGCAGGCTTGATCCCTTTTGTGTTTTTGGCCCTGTGTCTGTGGTTGGTGGGTCCTGACTTGCACCCTTATGTGGCCTTGGCCATGCAGGGCTATGGCGCAGTGATCGTGTCCTTTTTGGGGGGCATTCACTGGGGTGTGGGGTTTCGCAATGCCTTGATCGTGCCCAACGCTGCGCGCATCCATTTCACCTGGGGCGTGGTGCCTTCCATCCTGGCTTGGGTCGGCGTGATGATGCCCGCCTTTGCCGGTTTGCCCTTGCTGGGATTTGTGCTGATCGGCTGCTACGTGATGGACCGGCGCACATGGCCTGCCGCAGGCCTGGCACCGTGGCTGCCCATGCGCTTGCAGCTGACCATCGTGGCCAGCCTGAGCTGTTTTTTGGCCGCAGGCGCCACCTGAGCCCAAGCACCCCGCACACGTTTTTGCAGGAGCCCACCCCTGTGGGCGATGGGCGTGGTCTGCTGTCCCCTCCCAACCCAGCCCTGCAAGCCAAGCCCCCCCCCATTTCAGCCTTGACCCATGACCGCCATCCACTACACCGTTGAAGCCGCCGACCTGCACGCCCACTTGTTTCGTGTCACGCTGACCATCCCGGAGCCCCAAGCCACTCAAACCGTGTCACTGCCAGTCTGGATTCCCGGCAGTTATCTGGTGCGCGAATTTGCCAAAAACCTGCAAAAACTCACGGCCAAACAAGGCCGTCGCAGCATCGCCTTGAGCCAACAGGACAAATGCACATGGGTGATGAGCTGCAAGCGCGATCAAGCTTTGGTGCTCAGCTACGAGGTCTATGCCTTTGACCCGTCGGTGCGCACCGCTTGGCTCGACAGCCAGCGCGGTTTTTTCAATGGCACCAGTCTTTGCTTGCGGGTGCATGGTCAAGAGCATGCGCCGCACCAGCTGCTGCTGCCCGCCGTCAAAGGCCAAGCGACCTGGCAAGCCGCCACGGGCCTGACACCCGTCAAAACCGACAAAAAAGGCTTTGGCCTGTACCAAGCTGTCAACTACGACGAACTGGTGGATTGTCCGGTGGAGTTGGGCGAGTTTTGGAGCGGTCAGTTTTCGGCTTGCGGCATTGCGCACCGCTTTGTGGTGGCCGGTGCTCTGGCCTCTTTTGATGGTGACCGCCTGCTGGCCGATGCACAAAAAATCTGCGAGGCTGAAATTCGCTTTTGGCACGGACAAGGCTCGCAGGCCGGCTCCAAAGCACCTCACCAAAGTTACCTCTTCATGCTCAACGCCGTGAGCGACGGCTACGGCGGGCTGGAACACGTCAACAGCACTGCGCTGATCTGCAACCGCGCCGACCTGCCACGCCTCGTGCACAAGCAGGGCCGCCCGTTTGCCAGCGAGGGTTACACCACCTTGTTGGGGCTGATCAGCCATGAGTACTTTCACACTTGGAACGTCAAGCAACTGCGCCCAGATGCCTTGGCCAGCTACGACTACACCCAAGAAAACTACACGCCACTGCTGTGGTTTTTTGAAGGCTTCACCAGTTATTACGACGATCTGCTGCTGCGCCGAGCGGGCCTGATTGACGATGCCACTTACCTGAAGCTCTTGGGCCAAGCCATCAACCAAGTTCAGCAAACGCCAGGCCGCCATGTTCAGACTGTGGCACAGGCCAGCTTTGACGCCTGGGTCAAGTACTACCGCCAGGACGAAAACACACTCAACGCCACCGTGAGTTATTACAGCAAAGGTTCATTGGTCGCCTTGTGTCTGGACTTGAGCCTGCGCAAAGAAGGCCACACCCTGGACAGCGTGATGCGCGGCCTGTGGAAACGCTGCAAAGCTGGGCCCATGCGCGAGCAGGATTTGCTCGACGAGTTGCTCGCCCTGACCGGGCGCAGTTGGCAAGCTGAAATCCAGGCCTGGGTGCACAGCACCCATGACCTGCCCCTGCGCGAACTGCTGTCAAGTCAGGGCATTGACATCAAGTCCGAAGCCGGCTCCCTGGCACAGCGCCTGGGCCTGCGCGTGAACGAAAACAGTGGCCATGTGCACGTCAAAAGCGTGCTGCGCCACAGCGCTGCCGAGGCAGCAGGCCTGGCCGCAGGTGACGAGTGGTTGGGGCTGGACGTGGGGAACAAGGGCCAAGGCGGCAGTTGGCGTCTGAACAAACTCGAGGAGCTGAGCGCTTTGCTCGGCCAAGAACGTCAATTCATCGCCCTGGTCGCACGCGACAAACGCCTGCTGCGCTTGCCCATGAAAATGCCCGAGGAGTCCAGCACCTGGAAACTGGCCACGGCCGAGGGCCGCCAAAGCGGCTGGCCTGCAGCGTGAGGCTCAGCTGGACCCATTGGGGTCCATGCGGGCGCGTGTTGCCCGCAAGCCGCGTCACTTGCTGCGCAAATCCAAAACCCGCTTGGCTTTGCCCTGACTGCGCTCCACGCCGCCTTCGGTTTTGAGTTCAATCGCCACGCTGGAGCCGATGAACACTTTGATCTCGTGCTGCAACTGTTTGGCCGCTGCGCGGGCTTCGACGCTCTCGGGGGAGACACCCGGCTTGGTCTCAACCACCACTTTCAGGTCATCCATCGGGCCTTCGCGGGTCAACACGCACTGGTAGTGCGGGGCCAACTCGGCACGCTTCAAAATCAGCTCTTCGATCTGGCTGGGGAACACGTTCACGCCCCGGATGATCATCATGTCGTCGCTGCGGCCGGTGATCTTTTCCATGCGGCGCATGGTGCGTGCGGTACCGGGCAGCAGACGCGTCAGGTCACGGGTGCGGTAGCGGATGATGGGCAGCGCTTCCTTGGTCAGGCTGGTGAAGACCAACTCGCCCATTTCGCCATCGGCCACCGGCTCGCCCGTCTCGGGGTTGATGATCTCGGGGTAGAAATGGTCTTCCCAGATGGTCGGGCCGTCTTTGGTCTCGATGCATTCGCTGGCCACACCCGGCCCCATCACTTCCGACAGGCCATAGATGTCGACCGCGTCGATGGCCATGCGCTTTTCAATCGCGGCGCGCATGTCGTTGGTCCAGGGCTCAGCGCCAAAGATGCCGATGCGCAGCGAGCTGGTTTGGGGGTCGATGCCTTGCCGCTCGAATTCGTCGGCAATCGCCAGCATGTAGCTGGGCGTGACCATGATGATGTTGGACTTGAAGTCCTGAATCAGCTGCACCTGGCGTTCGGTCTGACCGCCCCCAAAAGGCACGACCGTGAGGCCCAGTTTTTCGGCACCGTAATGTGCGCCCATGCCGCCGGTGAACAGGCCATATCCGTAGCTGATGTGCACCATGTCACCGGGCTTGGCGCCCCCCGCGCGGATGCTGCGGGCCACCACGGTGGACCAGGTGTCGATGTCTTTGAGGGTGTAACCCACCACCGTGGGTTTGCCGGTGGTGCCGCTGGACGCGTGGATGCGGGCGCAGTTTTCACGCGGTACGGCAAACATGCCAAAGGGGTAGCTGTCGCGCAAGTCGGCTTTGGTGGTGAACGGGAACTTGGCAATGTCGGCCAGGGTTTTGCAGTCATCGGGGTGCACGCCTGCGGCATCGAATTTGGCGCGGTACACGGGTGAATTGGCATAGGCGTGTTGCAGCGTTTGCTTCAAGCGCTTGAGCTGCAGGCTGCGCAGCTCGTCGATGCTGGCCTTTTCAATCGGCTCCAGGGGGAAGGCTTTTTCAGACATGAGGTTCTCCAGATTCAAAATCAATAAAGGGTTTCACTCGGGCACAACCGTGCCCTGAATTTGAGCGCTCTTGCCGCGGAACATGGCAATCACTTCACCGTTTTGGTTGCTGACTTTCATGTCGTAAATGCCATGGCGTCCGCTGAGTGTTTGTTCAAGGCCTTCGCAGGTCAGCACATCGCCCAGCTTGCCGGGCTTCAAAAATTCGATGCTGCAACCCGCCGCCACCGCGTTCTTGTTGTAGCTGTTGCAGGCAAAGGCAAAGGTGGAATCGGCCAGCGTGAAGATGAAGCCGCCATGGCAGATCTTGTGACCATTCAGGTGCAGCTCTTTGACCACCATGCGCATCAGGGCACGGCCGGGCTCGCAGGCCAGCAGCTCCATGCCCATGGTGTCTTTGGAGGCCACGTCGACTGCGAACATGGTGTCGCCCACCAAACGGGCGAGGGCTTTGGGGTCTGGGGTACTCATCGTTTGCCTTGGATCATTGGCCCGTGAATTGCGGGGCGCGTTTTTGCAAAAAGGCGTTCACGCCTTCCATGTAGTCGTGTGTTTTGCCCAGCGCCGATTGCGTGTCACGCTCGACGTTCAGGTGCGCGTCCAGCGAACGGGTGCCCGCATCGCGCAGCAAGTGGCGTGTGGCCACCAGGGCCTGGGTCGGCATCACCGCCAGCTTCTCGGCCATCGCCAGGGCGGCGGCCACGCAGTCCTCGGCCACCTCCCAAATCAAGCCCCACTCTTTGGCTTTGTCGGCGCTCAACTTGTCACCTGTCATGGCCAAAGCCAGGGCGCGGGGCTGGCCCAGGCGCTCGACCAGCAACCAGCTGCCCCCAGCGTCGGGAATCAGGCCAATCTTGCTGAAGGCCTGCACAAAACTGGCGGTGGGTGCGGCAATGGCGATGTCGCAGGCCATGGCCACCGATGCGCCGGCTCCTGCGGCAACCCCATTGACGGCGCAAATGACCGGCATGCGCAGCGACTGCAGGCGGCGCGTGGTGGGGTTGAAGGCGTCGTTGATGACCGGCCCGGGGTCGGCTCGTTCGAGCAAGCCGGGGCCCGGGGTGAAATCGAGTTCGGACAAATCAAGTCCGGCACAAAAGCCACGACCTGCACCCGTCAAAACCAAGGCACGCACGGCAGGGTTGCCCTCGGCTTGGTCAAAGGCTGCCCACAAAGCGTGGTGCATTTCGCGTGTGAAACTGTTGAGGGCCTGTGGGCGGTTGAGCGTGACCAGCGCCACAGCGCCTCGCACTTCATACAGCACCGATGCGGTGGATTCGGTCATGTCGTGTCTCCTGAATCCCCGAATGTACCATTAACCGACCGCACGGTTGGTTAATGTTTTCCCTATGCACACCCCAACGCCAGAGCGACAGGCTTGGTACAGCTGGCGTGGTTATAGTCACCGTTTGACATCACTGCTGGAGAAAACCATGAGCTACGAAAACATCGAAGTCCGCACCGAAGGCGGCCAAGTGGGCATCATCACCCTCAACCGCCCCAAAGCCCTGAATGCGCTCAACGGGGCCTTGATGGACGAGCTGGGCACTGCGCTCAAAGCCTTCGACGCCGACGAAGCCATCGGCTGCATCATCATCACCGGCAGCGAAAAGGCCTTTGCAGCGGGTGCCGATATCGCGGCCATGGCCAAATTCAATTTCCATGAGGTCTATAAAAACGACTTCATCACCCGCAACTGGGAAACCATCCGCAGCATTCGCAAACCGGTGATCGCGGCCGTGAGTGGCTTTGCACTGGGCGGTGGTTGCGAACTTGCCATGATGTGCGACTTCATCATCGCCGCTGACAACGCCAAGTTTGGTCAGCCCGAAATCAAGATCGGCATCATCCCTGGTGCTGGCGGCACGCAGCGTCTGCCCCGCGCCATGGGCAAGTCCAAGGCCATGGACCTGGTGCTCACCGGGCGCATGATGGATGCCAACGAAGCCGAGCGCGGCGGTTTGGTCAGTCGTGTCGTGCCGCTGGACAAGCTGATGGACGAAGCTCTGGGCGCTGCTTTGATGATTTGTGGCTATGGCCAGTTGTCGGTGATGGCGGCCAAAGAAAGCGTGAACCGCGCCTTTGAGAGCGGCCTGAGCGACGGCGTGATGTTCGAGCGCCGCATGTTCCACGGTCTGTTTGCCACCGCTGACCAAAAAGAAGGCATGGACGCGTTTTTGAACAAACGTGCGCCGAAGTTCATCCACGGGTGAGACGATGATCCATCTTCAGAATGTCATTTCGCGAAGAGATGACACGACGGACCCTCAAGGATCGACTTGCTAGAGATTTGTAGGTCGGTACCTTCAGGTCCGACACAGCGACAGTGAACGCATGGGCTTTAAAACTGTCGCCTCGTGTAGTTGGACCTGTCAGACAGTCAGGTTGTCAAGGTGTCAGCAGCTCAGGCTGCCAGACCAAGCGCTCTGGGGCACTGAAGCACAAAAAGCGCTTGTTGGTGGCGCGGCCGATGGCGCACAGACCCAGTCGTTTGGAGACATCGAGCCCCATTTGGGTGATGCCGCTGCGCGACACGACCACGGGCACGCCCATCTGGGCGGATTTGATCACCATCTCGCTGGTCAAACGGCCTGTGGTGTAGAACACCTTGTCTTGGCCGCTCACATCGTTCATCCACATCCAGCCCGCAATGGTGTCGACCGCGTTGTGCCGGCCCACGTCTTCCACAAACATGAGCATCTCGTCGCCCTGAAACAAGGCGCAACCGTGCACCGAGCCGGACGATTTGTAGGTGGTTTCCTGCAAGCGAATGGCATTGACCAAACCATACAGCTGGCTTTGCGTGATTTGAGCGGGTGGCAATTGAATCTCGTCAATGTGGGCCATGAGGTCGCCAAACACGCTGCCTTGACCGCAACCTGTGGTCACCACGCGGTCAGCACTGCGCTCAACCACCACTTGAGCCCCCGCGCGGGTTTTGACAGCCGCCACGCCGGGCTCACCGATTTCGCCTTCTCCAATCGTCCAGTCCACGGTGATCGATTCAATTTGGTCCACCGAATCCACCAAACGTTGGTTGCGCAAAAAGCCCAAGACCAACCATTCGGGCTCAGCACCCAAGGTCATCAGCGTCACCAGTTCTTTTTTGTCCAAATAAACGGTCAGTGCCCTCTCGGCGGGGATTTGTGTTTCGGAGTGTTCACCCCATTCGTTGCACACCTTCACGTTGCGGGTCAGGGGTGCACGCGCTTGCGTGATGTGGGGCTTGGCCAATATGGGCACAGGGGTATTCATAACAGCAGACATGGCAAGAGCCTAACGTAAAAATCCCCCGACGTTGCCGACGGGGGATTTGGCAGTGACGCAGAAAAAAGGATCAGCCTTTTTTGGCTGGTGCTGCCGCTGGCTTGGCCCCAGCAGCTGCGGCAGGCGCTGCTGCGGCGGCCGCCGCCGTGGTTTCAGCAGGCTTGTAAGCACCCGGGTCCACGCAAGCGGGTGTGGCCGTGGGTGCAGCTTTGCCCTTGCCATTGGTTTTGTAATAGTGCGCCGCCACTTTTTCGCGTGACTTGCACAGCTGGAAATCGGCCACTTTGTTGCCGTGTGCGGTTTTGGCAGCGGCTTCTACGGCCTTGGCTTTGGCCTCGTCGCTCAAGGCGGGCAATTTGGCCATGGCGCCAAAGCTGATGGCCAGTGCCGACATGACAAGCAGGTATTTTTTCATGGTGTTCTCCTGGCTCAAACAGAAGCCGTTTTAGCGGGGGTAGCCGATGCAGGCACAGAGCGTTGCGCCGGAATCTTGCCGGACTTGATGTCCTTGTACCAAAGTTCGTGGTGTTCTTTGGCCCAAGTTTCATCCACATAGCCTTCGCGCATGGCTTTGTAAGCACCGCGCATGCCGATCGTGCCCATGTAAATGTGACCAATGAACATGGCCATCATGAACAATGTGGCAACGCCATGAATCAGGTTGGCGATCTGCATCGTGCTGCGCTCATAGATCAGACCGGGAATGAGCTTGTCCAGCACCAAGCCAGAAGCCACCACGATCAAACCGAGGAACAACACACCGCCCCAGAACACCACCTTTTCACCGGCATTGAAGCGGTGCGAAGGCACTTCGGTGCCTGAGAACAAGCCACCCCCCTTGAGCAACCAGACCACATCGTCCTTGCTGGGCAGGTTGTCCTTCAGGAAAGTGACAAACACCACCACCAAGGACACCGCAAACAGCGGCCCGGAAAAGTTGTGAAGGTTCTTCAAGGCGTAGGTCAACCAGCCAAACAAGGTGCTGCCAATGAGGGGCAACAAAAAGAACTTGCCATAGGCCATGACGATGCCGGAAATGGCCAGTGCGCAAAACGCGATGGCATTGGCCCAGTGGGCCGAGCGCTCGAAGGGTGTGAACCGCTCAATCTTGCGGCCGGTTTCCTGGCCGTGCAATTCCATCGTGCCCTTGCTGAAATAAAACAGCGCCATCGCACCCACGGCAATCAACAACAAAGCTGCGCCATAAGGAATCACGATGTTGTTTCGTACCTGTCGCCACGATTCCCCGGCCGAGGCCAAGCGAGAACCAGGGTACTGCACAAAAGGCTGAATCAGGTTGCCCGCTTCAGGGGCCTGACTCTTGGGCAGACTGGTGTAACCCGTCACGCCCTGGCCCACCGCACGCCACATGGGCGCATTGTTGCCGGGTTGCACCTGGCCACGCTCAGCGTTGGTTTGGTCTTTGTATTTGGCATCCGCGTCAGCGCCGGGTGCCAATTGAAAAACGTTGCCGCTTTTCACACCCAGGCTGGATTCAGCCTGGGCAGCGGGCGATGACGCAGATGCAGGAGCTGCAGGGGCAGGCGTTTGGGCGCAGACACCCATCACCGCCATGGTCAGTCCCAAAGTCAATAACATGCGGCGCATGAACTTCTCCTTGGCGCTCACTTGGGTGCGCGGACGTGGTCGTTCATGCCGTAAGTGGCACGGGCCTTGAGGTGGTTGGCCCAGCCGTCTTTGTCTCCGGCTTTCCAGCCAGGTTCAGTGAAAGAGGCCACGCCCGTGCCGCTGTAAGGCGGCTTGTCGGTTCGCACACCCTTGACCTCTTGCGGTTTTTCGCCGCAAGCGGCCAACAAGGCAACACTGCAAATGATGAAAGCTGCTTTCATGTTCAGGCTCCTTGTTTGGCGGGTTGGGCTTGGTTGCCGTAAGCAGTGCCCCAGCCCCAGACTTCTGCACCCTTGCCACGGCTGATCACACGGCCACGCAGGATATCGGTGATGACATCGCCGTCCCCGGCAAGCAGCGCCTTGGTCGAGCACATCTCTGCGCAAGCAGGCAACTTGCCTTCGGCCAAACGGTTGCGGCCGTATTTCTCGAACTCGGACTGGCTGCCGTGCTCTTCGGGGCCACCGGCACAGAAGGTGCACTTGTCCATCTTGCCGCGCAAGCCAAAAGTGCCGTTGGACGGGAATTGCGGAGCGCCAAACGGACATGCATAAGAGCAGTAGC
Organism: Comamonadaceae bacterium PBBC1; assembly: GCA_002256145.1. GTDB lineage: Bacteria > Pseudomonadota > Gammaproteobacteria > Burkholderiales > Burkholderiaceae_C > Limnohabitans_A. The sequence continues at coordinate 68,581 of NKIP01000008.1, read as the reverse complement.
CGCAGCCAATGCAAATATCCTTGTCGTGCAAGACCACGCCTTCTTCGGTTTTATAAAAGCAGTTGACCGGGCAAACGGCCATGCAAGGTGCATCAGAGCAGTGCATGCAAGCGACCGAGATCGACTTCTCACCGGGTACGCCGTCATTCAAGGTGACCACTCGGCGGCGGTTCACGCCCCATGGAACTTCGTGCTCGTTTTTGCAAGCGGTCACGCAGCCGTTGCATTCGATGCAGCGCTCTGCATCGCAAATAAATTTCATTCGTGCCATCGTGTTCTCCTGATGCGCTTAGGCTTTTTCGATGTTGCAGATGGTGGTCTTGGTCTCTTGCATCATGGTGACGCTGTCATAACCGTAAGTGGTGGCGGTGTTGACCGCCTCGCCGCGCACGATGGGCGCTGCACCCTTGGGGTAGTGCGCCAGCATGTCCGCACCTTGCCAACGACCCGAGAAGTGGAAAGGCATCCAGACGGTGCCGGTGTCCACGCGTTCGGTGACCAAAGCCTGCACATTCAGGCGGGCACCGGTCGCACCCAACAACCACACGCGGTCGCCGTTGCGAATGCCGCGGTCTGCCGCTGTCTTCGGATTGATCTCGACAAAGGCTTCTTGCTGCAACTCGGCCAACCAGGGGTTGGAGCGGGTTTCTTCGCCGCCACCTTCGTACTCGACCAAACGGCCAGAGGTCAGGATGAGTGGGTACTTCTCGTGCGCTTTGTCGGCGATGTTCTTGTCCTGCACGGTTTTGTACAGGGTGGGCAGACGCCAGAACGCTTTTTTATCGTCGTGCGTGGGGTACTTGGCCATCATGTCCGGACGGGTGCCGTACAAAGGCTCGCGGTGCTGAGGAATCGGGTCGGGGAAGTTCCACACCACGGCCCGCGCTTTGGCGTTGCCAAAGGGATGGCAGCCATGGCCTTTCATGAACACACGGATCATGCCGCCCGACGAGTCGGTCTTCCAGTTTTTGCCATCGGCTGCTGTTTTTTCAGCTTCCGTCAGCTCGTCCCACCAGCCCAGCTTCTTGAGCAGGATGTGGTCGAGTTCTGGATAGCCGGTGGTGATGTCCGCACCCATGGAGTGCGAACCGTCTTCAGCCAACAAGCTCTTGCCTTCGCGTTCCACACCAAAGTTGGCGCGGAAGTTACCGCCGCCGTCCATGACGTGCTTGGAGGTGTCGTAAAGGTTGGGTGAGCCAGGATGCTTGAGTTCTGGCGTGCCGTAGCAAGGCCAGGGCAAACCGAAGTAGTCGCCGGTGAAGTCGTAGCCAGTTTCCTTGTCTTTGCCGCCTTTGGCCTTGAGGGTTTTCACGTCGAACACGTTCATGTTCTTCATGTGGGCCTTCAGGCGCTCAGGGCTTTGACCGGTGTAACCAATGGTCCAGACGCACTTGTTGATTTCGCGCAGGATGTCTTCAGGCATGGGCTCGTCCATGCCGCCGACCTTTTGCATTTTGTAGTTCTTGGACAGCTCTTTGGCAAAGCCCAGCTTCTCGGCGAACTGGTGCATGATCATGTGATCGGAGCGGCTTTCCCACAAGGGCTCGATGACCTTCTCGCGCCACTGCAAAGAGCGGTTGGAGGCGGTGCAAGAGCCGCTGGTTTCGAACTGGGTCGCGGCGGGCAACAGGTACACGGCGCGGTTGGGGTTCAGGTCTTCGGCTTTGCCGGGCATGGCGGCCATGGCGGCTGTGGCCGATGGATAGGGGTCCACCACCACCAACAAGTCCAGCTTGTCCATGGCTCGTTTCATGTCCAGACCACGGGTCTGAGAGTTGGGTGCGTGGCCCCAATAAAACACGCCGCGCAAGTTGCTGTCTTGGTCGATCAGTTCGTTGTTTTCAAGCACACCGTCGATCCAGCGGGACACAGTGATGCCGTTCTTGCCCATCATGGCGGGGCTGGCGAACTGCTTTTTGATCCACTCAAAGTCGACACCCCAAGCCTTGGCGAAGTGCTTCCAGGAGCCTTCGGCCAAGCCGTAGTAGCCGGGCAGTGAGTCAGGGTTGGGGCCGACGTCGGTCGCGCCTTGCACGTTGTCATGACCGCGGAAAATGTTGGTGCCGCCACCGGTCTTGCCGACGTTGCCCAATGCCAATTGCAAAATGCAAGAAGCACGCACGATGGCGTTGCCGATGGTGTGCTGGGTTTGGCCCATGCACCAGACGATGGTGCCGGGGTTGTTCTCGTGCAGCATCTTGGCAATCTTGAAGACTTGATCTTCTTTGACGCCACAGGCCTCTTCCACCTTGTCGGGTGTCCACTTGGCCAGCACTTCGGTCTTGATCGCGTCCATGCCATAGACACGATCGTTGATGTATTTTTTGTCTTCCCAGCCGTTTTTAAAGATGTGGTACAGCACACCAAACAGGAATGGGATGTCGGTGCCAGAGCGGATGCGAACGTACTCGTCGGCTTTGGCGGCAGTGCGGGTGAAGCGTGGGTCGACCACGATCATCTTGCAGCCGTTTTCTTTGGCGTGCAGCATGTGCAGCATCGACACAGGGTGCGCTTCGGCGGCGTTGGATCCGATGTACAAAGCGACCTTGCTGTTTTGCATGTCGTTGTACGAGTTGGTCATGGCACCATAACCCCAGGTGTTGGCCACACCGGCCACGGTTGTGGAGTGGCAAATACGGGCCTGATGGTCGCAGTTGTTGGTGCCCCAGAAGCTCACGAACTTGCGCAGCAAATAGGCCTGTTCGTTGTTGTGTTTGGACGAGCCAATGAAGTAAACGCTGTCAGGACCGCTGGCTTTTTTCAGCTCCAGCATCTTGGCGCTGATTTCGGTGAGGGCTGTGTCCCAGCTGATGCGCTCGTATTTGCCGTTGACCAGCTTCATGGGGTAACGCAGGCGGTACTCACCATGGCCGTGCTCGCGCAAGGCAGCGCCTTTGGCGCAATGCGCACCCAAGTTGATGGGCGAATCAAACACAGCTTCTTGGCGCACCCAGACGCCGTTCTCCACCACCGCATCGACCGCACAACCCACTGAGCAGTGGGTGCAAATGGTGCGTTTGACTTCGACCTTGCCAGCGCCAACAATGGCAGCGCCGGTGGCAGCTTGGGCTTTTTGCACCAAGCTCAGTTGCGATGCGGCCAACCCGACACCCACACCCAAACCCGAACGGCGCAAAAAGCTGCGGCGATCCAAAGTGGGCAAGGCCTGAGACAAACCACGGCGCAGGCTGTGAATGAATGGCGAGGAGACGGCACCGGTGGTGCCCGTTTGTTTTTTAGTCAGCAACATGGAGTGCTCCAGTTGAGGGTGAACAGAAATGAAAATGAAATCAGGTTCAGACGCGGGTGGTCTTGTAGTACTGCTGAACGTGCTCGCTCAGCGTGTAACCACCGCCGCGTGTCGGTTTGGGTAAAGCCGCAGCCACTTGCGCTGTAGGCTTGACCACGCCGGGCAATACAGCCGTAGCTGCTGCGACAACACCAACGGTTGCAGCCCCGGAAAACAGGCCACGACGCGATAAAAAAGAAGTTTTGGAAGACATCTGAGACTCCTGATGGTTTCAAAAGCGAATTGCCAAGATAGGCAATTTTTTGCATACGTGATCTTAACGACAAGCCAGCGCATTCACACTGTAATAACCCTTACATGAAAACGTTTCATGCTCTTGTTTGAACTGAGCACAACAGACGCCATGAAAAAGGCCAACACACACCAAGACTGTGCTTGGTTTGTATTGGCCTGTGCGAAGGTGTTTACTTGTAAAGAACTTCAGGCAACCACATGCCGATGGCCGGGAACATGTAGAGCAGCACGATCGCAAACACCTGGATGGCCATGAAGGGCAGCATGCCTGCAAAAATCTGGTTCAAGGTGACGTGGGGTGGGCTCACGCCCTTCAGGTAGAACGCCGCCATGGCCACGGGGGGGCTCAGGAATGCGGTCTGCAAGTTCAGGGCCACCAACAAGCCGAAGAACAGCGGATCGATGCCGAAGTGAGGCAACAAGGGGATGAAGATCGGCATAAAAATCACGATGATCTCAGTCCACTCCAAAGGCCAGCCCAGCAAGAAAATGACCACTTGCGCCAAGATCATGAACTGTACTGGCGTCAGGTCCATGCCCAAGACCCAGCTGTTGATGATCTCTTGTCCACCAAGCAGGGCAAAGGCTGCTGAGAAGATGCTCGAGCCCACAAACAACCAGCACACCATGGCGCTGGTTTTGGCCGTGAGATAAACCGACTCGCGCAGCACCACATAGTTCAGCCGTCGGTAAGCTGCAGCCAACAACAAACCACCGAGGGAACCCATGGCCGCCGCTTCGGTTGGCGTGGCCAAACCAAACACAATGGTGCCCAGCACAGCCAGAATCATCAGCGCCAATGGGAAGAACGAACCCAGCAGCATCTTGAAGATTTCAAGGCGCACAAAGCTGAAGTAAGCATAGAAGATGGCCAAAGCCACTGCACAGCTGGCCAACCCAATCCAGAAAGACAGGGGAGCCGCTTGACGCTCCCCAGCTGTGGCAGTGGCCTCGACTGTTGAAGCAGCTGGTGCGGTTGAAGGCGCGGCTTCTTTGGCAGCCATTTCAGCAGGTGCCTTATCAGCTGCGGGCGCTGCAGACTTTTCAGTGCCTGGTGGGGTTTGCAAATCATCACCCGGAGGCTCTGCCAAACCACCTTCATCGCTCTCTTCTGCAGAATCGACCAGTTCCCCGCCCATGGCCACAACACCTTCCACCACTTCGGGTGGCAAAGGCGCTGTGACTTTGAAGTAAATCGTGCCCATGATGGCAGCCACTGCCAAAAGAGGAAGCAAAGCGATGCCCAAATGGTTGAGCAATTCGCGCATGGGGACAGCGGCATTGCGCTTGCCCTTGATGGCACCGATCAAGCCTGGCAACACGGTGTTGCTCACCTCTGTTGACACGACTTGTGCAAAAGCGGGCAAGGGCACTATGCGGTCCTCAGCCGACATGGGGGGAGCCATGTGGGGTTTGATTTTGGCCAAAATGACCACGTAAAGAACATACAAAGTGGCCAGCATGATGCCTGGGAAAAATGCACCGGCATACAACTTGACCACCGACACACCAGCCGTCGCACCATAAACGATCAACATGACCGATGGCGGAATCAAAATACCCAAACATCCACCCGCAGTGATTGCACCGGCCGACAGCTGCACGCTGTAACCTGCGCGAAGCATGGCAGGCAACGCCAGCAAGCCCATGAGCGTGACCACCGCACCCACGATGCCCGTGGCGGTCGCGAAGATGGCGCAAGTGACGATGGTGGCCACAGCCAAGGAGCCTGGCACACGGGCCATGGCCAAGTGCATGCTCTTGAACAGTTTTTCAATCAGATTGGCGCGTTCAATAAGGTAGCCCATGAACACGAACAAGGGGATCGAAATCAGCACGTCGTTGGACATGACCGAATAAGCACGCTGAACCATCAAGTCCAACGTTTGGTTAACCGCCAGATCGGGGTTCTGACTGCGGTAGGCAATCCAAGCAAAGATCATGCCCATGCCCATCAGGGTGAAGGCGGTTGGAAAACCCAACATGATCGCCACCACAACCAGTGCCAACATCAGCAAGCCCACGTGTCCATTGGTCATTTCGGAGGGCGAAGGCAGCAATATAAATGAGGCCAAAACGACCAACGCCATGATCGTCAAGCCAAACCAGACTTCTTTTTTCATTTGTGAGTTCCCTTGCCAGCAGTTACCAGCGCATCAAGTTTGGCAATGTCCTCGTCCTTGACGTTGACCATTTCCTTGAGTTTTTCGACATCAACCTCGTCCACGTCATCGCCACGTGAAGGCCATTCGCCTTGCTTGATACAAACAATGCATCGAACGATTTCCACCAAACCTTGCGCCAACAAAAACGCACCAGCAATTGGCAAAATGGTTTTAAAGGGATATACCGGTGGGCCATTGGCCGTGATGTTGGAATGTTCACTGATGGCCCAGGACTCAGCGGCAAAGCCGTAACCGGCGTAGGCCAGAGCCACAACACCCGGAATAAAGAAAAGAATGTACAGAATCAAGTCAAACCAAGCTTGAAGACGTGGCGGGAAAAATCCGTAAAGTACATCGCCTCGCACATGGCCATTTTTGGACAAGGTGTAAGCACCTGCCATCATGAAGAGCGAGCCATACATCATGCTCATCACATCAAAAGCCCAAGGGTGGGGATCGTCAAGCGCATATCGCGAGAAAACTTCCCACGAAATCATGAGAGTCAACGCCACAATCAGCCATGAAAAAAATTGGCCAATCCAGGTGCTGATTTTGTCGATTGCCAACAACAATTTTTGCATATCAGGGATCACATAAGTAAATCAGCCATCCGGTGTTGCCGGATGGCTGATGGGTTGGATCAACTCAAACGATCAGGCCTTTTTGGCGCCGAAGAAATGATTCACAGCCATACGACGGCTGATGATCGTGTCTTGCTCCCACTTGACAGCACGCTGCGCAAATGCTTTTTGCGAAGCCACGATTTCCTTGAACAAGGGGTTTTCAGCAGATTTTTTCTCAAGAATTTCAGACCAAATTTTCAGTTGATCTTGCAAGATTGAATCTGGAGTCTTGTAGAACTTGACTTTGTCTTTGGTTTGCAGTTCGACGTAATCTTTAGAGTAACGATCGACAGCTTTCCAGGACATATCTGCCGAAGCGGCTTCGGTGGCACCCGCAATGACAGCTTTCAATTTGGCAGGCAATGAGTCGTACTTGGTCTTGTTGAACATGATCTCGAAAGTCTCGGCGCTCTGGTGGTAGCTTTGCAGCATGCAGACTTTGGAGACGTCGGGGAAGCCCAAAACGCGATCAGAGGTGGCATTGTTGAATTCGGCACCGTCGAGCAGACCACGGTCCATGGCAGGCACGATCTCACCGCCTGGCAAGGCGTTCACGGCAGCACCCATGGCGGTGAACAAGTCAATGGCCAGACCGTTGGTACGGAACTTCAGGCCCTTGAAGTCAGCCGACTTGGTGATCGGCTTTTTGAACCAACCCAGAGGCTGGGTGGACATGGGGCCGTACAGGAAGGACTGAACGTTGCCACCAATGGAGGCGTACAACTTGGCGAGCAACTCAGCGCCACCGCCGTACTTGTGCCAAGCCAAAATCATGTTGGCGTCCATGCCGAAAGCAGGGCCGGAGTTCCACAGGGCCAAAGCGTTTTGCTTGCCGTAGTGGTAACCCAACACGCCGTGACCGCCGTCCAAAGTGCCCTTGGACACCGCTTCCAGCAAACCGAATGCAGGCACCACAGCACCAGCGGGCAGCACTTCGATCTTCAGATCGCCACCGGTCATGTCATTGACCTTCTTGGCGTAGTCCAAGGCGTATTCGTGGAAGATGTCCTTGGCGGGCCAAGTGCTCTGCCAACGCATGGAGATCGGGCCGGTTTGGGCCTTGGCGATCATGGGGGCAGAAATGGCACCTGCGGCGACAGCGGCGCCCTTGAGGAGGTTGCGACGACGTGGGGTTTTGGCTTCGGTCAAGGAGGTCTCCAATGGTTGTGAAACTTTTAAGCGTGAAAAGTTACCGCTCAGTCACCATTATCCAAGGTGGTTGCATGAGACTTCTAAGTGAAAACCCGCAAATGACTTGTCATTTTTTTCACCGTGAGCCAGAAAAATTTTCAATCAGACCACCAGATCGAAGCCCTGTGACTCGACGCTGATAAAAGCTTCGGTAAAAACCGCTACGCGAGCGTAAAACACGGCACGGGGCTGAGATTGCAATACTTGGCACAAGGCGGGCAACCAAGATTGCACATGTTGAGTGAAAAACGCCTGCTGACGGGAGAGGTTGGACACCGCGACATCATCACCGGCGATCAAAAAACGCATGACTTCGAACACATAGGCCACGTGGTCTTCGGTTTCAGACATGCCCTCGCTGCGACCCAAACCCAGCTCGGCCAAATCGTCACGCAGGCGCACCAAGGGCTTTTCGTTCAAAAAACCGCTCAGGTAGTGCGAGCCAAACAAATACACCTCGGGCTTACCCACACCGCCAAACAGATCGTTGTATTCGGATGCGATTTGGGCCTGATTCAAACTGCGGGCGCTGGCCACCAGCTCGCGCCAAGGCTCTTCCAAAAATCCACCCGCATCGGGCGCTTCGGTCACTGCCACCTGCAGCTGACCCAGCAATTCGGCACTGGGCGCTGCGTAATACAGCTGAGACAACAAGCCATAAATTTCGGCGCGAGCGGTTTCTTCGTCCAGCGCATGGCTGCTGGCGGACAGGTTCAAATCTTGGCTCATGGAAACAAATTATTGGGGTTTGGAAGGTGTGTTGGCACCCGGAACGCGCACCTGATTCTCGTCGGTGAACATGTCCACCACGCGGCAGTCACCGCACATCTTCAGGCGCTCCAGAGCCGCGCCCTGGAACATGCTGTGCCCGGCCAGACGACCCAGCATGGCCTCGATGCCTTTGAGTGTGCCAAAGGGTTTGCTGCAGCGGATGCAGGCGTAAGGGGGGCTGCCGTGCAAAACACGCACCTGAGTGCGCTCGGGCAGCAACGACAGACGAGGTTGCAAGGTGATGGCGTTCTCGGGGCAGGTCTTGGCGCACAGGCCGCACTGCACGCAATTTTTCTCGATGAAGCGGATCTCGGGCTGCAGCGGGTTGTCTTGCAAGGCCGACGAAGGGCATGCGCCCACGCAGCTGATGCACAGCGTGCACTTGCTGCCATCGACCACGATGGTGCCCAAGGGGGAACCGGCCGCTGGCAAATCGAGCGCCTTCGGGCGACTGGCCTCATCCATGGCCATCACGGGCGATTGGGCCATCAGATGGTCGATGACCAGCTCCAGGTTGCTGCGCTTTTCGGCCTGCACCGCGTGACGTGCGGCGGTGGCCGGGCCAGTTGGCAGGGTATTGGCCTTGAGGCTGCGGGCGCACAGGCGCTGCAAATCGCCGTCCAAAGCTGTGGCGGTTTTGGCTTCGATCAGCTGGAAATGCACGCCGGAGTAGCCCAGGCCATTGAGCAGGCTTTGGGCCACGGCCATTTGTTCCATGAGCGCGGCGCGGTATTGCGGCGCTTCTTCGGCAGTGAGCAGCACCATGACCTGGCGTGCACCATAAGCCACGGCCGACAGCCACAGCTCCATGCCCACACTGGCCGTGTTCCACAGCGCCACAGGCATCACCCGGGCCGGCACGCCTTGCATGACGCCCAGCTGCGCACCCCGGCCCAACTCGTCGATCAGGGCTTGGCCTTTTTCCTGACTGTGCAACAGCAGCGCGGCGTCGCGCCCGCCAGCGGCCTGGTAGGCCGACAGCAGTGCTCGGATCTTGGCGCCCTGCTCTGCCGGGCGAGGGTAGGCGTAGGTCAGCGCGCCCGTGGGGCAAGCCGTGGTGCATGCGCCGCAGCCCACGCAGAGGTTGGGGTTGACCACAATTTGCTGGCGGCTTTTGTCCGAGCGCACGGCTTCGGCCGAGCAGATGTCGATGCAGGCGCTGCAGCCGACTTGCTCGTTGCGGCTGTGGGCGCAGAGCTTTTGTTTGTAAGCAAAAAAGCGGGGCTTTTCAAATTCGCCCACCAATTCGCGCACCTTGAGCAAGGTTGGCAGGTCTTGCCCGTCCCAGCGGAAGTAACCCTGCGGCAAAGCGTGCGAGCTGAACGTGGGCGAGGCTTTGTCGCCGCGCAGGTCCAGCACCACATCGAAGCGCTCGGTTTGTGGGCGGGTGTCGCGGCCAAAGTCGATGGCCCCTGCGGCTTCGCACACCTTGACGCAGTCGCGGTGCGAGGTGCAGCGTGACAGGTCAACCTGGTAATCAAGGCCAATGGCCTGCTCGGGGCAAGCGGCCACGCAGGCGTTACAACGGGTGCACAGATCGAGGTCAATCGGATTGCTGGCATCCCAAGACACCTCGAACGCGCCCAACCAGCCCTTGAGGCTTTGCAAGCGTCCGGCCACGACCGGAAAGCGCCGCTCTTGGCCGCCACCGGCGTTGCCGGGGCCTTGGGCAAAAATCGTGACCTGCATCGCATCGGCCAAAAAGCTGGCAGCACGTTCGGCGGCGTCCACAGCCCCGATGACGAGCACGCGGCCTTCGCTTTTGTAAGTGACAGTAGGTACCGGCTCGGGTTCGGGCAGACGGGCGGCGGCCAGCAAGGCGGCCATTTTGGGGGTGGCGTGCGCAGCCTCACGGCCCCAGCCGCCGGTTTCGCGGATGTTGACAAAACGAATCGGGGAAATCGCGCCTTCGGTTTGCTCGGCCAGTTCACTGAACAAACGCTTTTCTTGGGTGCAGGCCACCACCACAGTCTCACCGGTTTTCACGGCTTTCTGGAATTGCCCGGCCTCGCGGCGGCACAAGGTGGTGTGCAGCGTCAGGTCTTCACCCAGTGCTTGGCCCAGTGCTTGGCCCAGGGCTTGGGCTTGCAGGGGCATGGTTTGGTTGCAGTTGCAAATCAGGGTGGTCATGTTCGGGGGGCGCGTTGACAAGGGGCGGCAGCACGGGGCTGGCCGGTCCTGCCGAATCGGGCAGGGAAGGCGGCGACTGTGCCACAACTGGCGAGCCTTCCGGCGCAGCGGGACTTTGATCAGGGTTTTCACCAAGGCCTGCAGCAGGGCTCCCGCCAGGCCACAAGGTATCGACTCTGCCCGCAGTGGGCGTGGCCGCTTCATTGGGTTTGTCCAGCAAACCCAGCAGTTGCGCACCCACCATTTTTTGCAACATGCCCGCAGGCATGGGGTCGGGCGTGTTGTAGTCACCGATGTAAATGTCCAGCCCGTCCATCACGTTGAAGTGCGGGTCGGTGAAGAGTTTTTTGACCGCTGCGTTGCGCACATCGCTGGCCACACCTTGTTGCATGAAGGGACGAAAGTCTGACTTGGGCGTCAAGGCTCTTGCATCATCCAGGCTGGGCAGCTCTGGGCTGGCCCCCTGCTCAGTCTCAGGCGAGTGTGCGTCGGTGTGCACGCGATCCGCCTGGCCTTCACGGGCCTTGAGCACAGGGGCAGTGTCTGGCAGGACGGGATGGGTTGGCGCGGGCTTGGATGGCTCGGGTTCTGTCACAGGCAAGCCTTGGGCCAGTGCTTGCTTGCGCTTGGACCAACGGCTGAAAAATGGCTCAGTCATGCCTTGGCCCCTGGATCAAAGCCTGCACGTCCGGGACCACCTGGGCCTTTGCGCTTGTCCTGGGTACTGACCGAAGCAGGTTGCCCAAAACGGTCGATGAGGCCTTGAAAACTTTGCGGGCGCTGACGACGCTTGACCTCAGGCACATAAAACGCCTCGGTAAAGGCCTGCAGGTGAGCCACAACTTCGGGCGAAGCGGGCACGGTTTCTACAGTTTCTTGTGCATCAAGCCAACGGCCTGCGTCGTGGTAACTCAGGCTCACAGACTGGGGCACAGCCCGAGGCTCTTGTCCCTCTGAGGCTTGTAAGCGCCACATCACAAAAAAGCAAGGCGCAGGCGATGTGTGGTTCAACCAGTAACCTTCGGCATCATCTGAAAACAACTCCAACGACCACTGTGGGTACAGCCACAAGGCCTCTTCCTCGGTCAGGCGCAGGCAACGTGGCTCAATGCCAAAGCCACTTTCTTGCGGCACCACGTCGGCCAAGACCCAACGATGGGACTGCCAACGGGCCATGGGCCCTTGAACAGGCTCGCGGCGCATCAAAATGGCCACTTCAGACAAGACATGAACGGACATGAAGGGCTTTTTCAGGAAACAAGATGAACATCGGGGCAGGGTAATCGCATTGTAAAAACCGTGCCCCAGCCAGGATCGGATTTGAAGTCGAGTTGACCGCCGTGCGACTCGACAATCGCCCGACTGAGCCACAAACCAACCCCCATACCCTGCGACTTGGAGGTTTTGAACAAACTGAAGACTTCGTCCTGCAAGTCCACAGGAATGCCTTTGCCGTTATCTTCCACAAGTAACACCAAATGCCCCTCCTGCACCAGTCCCCGTATTTTCAGATGGGGGTAACGGGTCCGTTTTTCGATCATGGCGTCCATGGCATTGTTCAGCAAATTCAGCACCACTTGTTGCAGTTGGGTGGCATCACCATGAAAGCGGAAATCGGCTTCAAACGATGTGCTGAGCAAAATATCGGCCGCTTGCATTTTGGGCTGCACCAAATCAATCACATCCATCACCAACTGATCCATGCGAATGGTGGTGCTTTCGCCCTTGCTCATGCGAAACAAATTGCGCAATTTGCGAATGATGTCGGCTGAACGCTGCGTGTCGCTGACGATGCAATCGGCCACCGAGCGCAGCATGGGCAAATCATTCAAGCCTTGTTCTTGCTGCACTTTGAACAGCTTGCTTTGCAACAACTCGGCATGCAGCAAAATGGCTGTCAGAGGCTGATTGAGCTCATGGGCAAAGCTGGCCACCAAGGCCCCCATGCCTGCGCTTTTGCTGGACAAGGTCAGCTGACGGATGATTTCATCGCGTTCAAGCAACAAAACACGAAGGTCCTCGGCATGCTCTTGCGCCAAGGCTGAGTGTTCTTTCTCGCGAGAGAGTGTTTTTTCGATCAAAATTTTGGCGCGGTGGTGTTTGTCAATGTAGATCTGCATGAAGCCCACATTCAGCATGATCAAGGCCATGAACTGTCCAGCAAACACGACAAAGTTGTCCAAGGTGACCTCATACAAATCGGTTGCACCCCAACCCGTCAGCAAAGCCAAAGTTTTAAGACCCAGAGTCGACACCAGCACCCAACCCGCCCAGTAAACCGCATTGGCCCCGATGGCGTCATGTGTCTGCCCGATGCGCCGGCCTGACCAGCAGTAATCCGCACAGTTAACGCTGTAATAAGCGTAAAACAGCAACACGATGGTGCTTTCGGGTGCGCCCGAGAAATGCAAACCATAACTCAACCCCAAATAGACCACATTGGCCAAACCCGACCACCACATCCAACGCTCTGAAGGCGGCCCGTCCAAGGAGCGCAAGGCGATTTGGCGGCCCCAATTGCCTGCAGCCATCAAAAACTGACCCAGCACCACAATCAGGCTGTAGGAGATCCAGCCTCGACTGCCCAGCACGCACAAGCCCACGGCACTGGCAATGCCAGAAACACTCCAAAGCACCACCCTGGGGCTGCGATAGCGGGCCAATCCATACCAAATGGCCGCATACAGCATCAGGTACAAAAACGCATCCATCCAGAAGACGGTTTGCATGTTCAGATTCAAAGCGGCCTCCCTGGCCTTGTGAGTGGTACACCCCGACAGCAGGCCCCAAGTCCTTGCCCTGCCGGTTCATGACACCCGGGATTATGCTTTCTGGGAGGCGAGGCCTTGGACTTGGACGGCGCAGTATTTGAATTCCGGAATTTTGCCAAAGGGGTCCAGCGCCGCATGGGTCAATAAATTGGCTGCTGCCTCTTGGTAGGCAAAAGGCATGAACAAAGCGCCCAAAGGCGTGCCGTTGTCTTGCCTGACTTGCAGGCTCACCTCACCCCGGCGCGAACGCACCTGGATGCGTTGACCAGGCTCCAAACCCAATCGATCCATGTCGGCACCATGCATGGAGGCCGTGGCCGCAGGCTCCAAGGCATCAAGGACCGTGGCACGGCGCGTCATGCTGCCGGTGTGCCAATGCTCCAGCTGTCGCCCAGTGATGAGCACAAAGGGATACTCGGCATCGGGCCGCTCGGCTGCCAATATCACTTCAGCAGGCACCAACTTCACACGGCCATCGGGGGTGGGAAAGTGGTCGTGGAAAACGATGGGCTGACCCGGGTCCTCGGCGCTCACGCAAGGGTAAGTGACCGAGCCCGCATTCAGACGCGCCCAATCGATGCCACCAATGGCCGGGGCCATGGCCTGGCGCATTTCTTCGTACACCTCGGCCACGCCCTCGTGCTCGCCTGCATAAGACCAATTCAAACCCAAACGCTGAGCGATCTGCTGGATGATCCACAAATCGGGTTTCGCATCGCCGGGTGGCAACACGGCCTGGCGGCCCATTTGCACCGTACGGTCGGTGTTGCTGACGGTGCCGGTCTTCTCGGGCCAGGCGCTGGCGGGCAGCACCACATCGGCCAGCCAAGCGGTTTCGGTCAAGAAGATGTCTTGCACCACCAAGTGCTGCAAGCTGGCCAGCGCGTGGCGGGCGTGGTTCAGGTCCGGGTCGCTCATGGCCGGGTTCTCACCCAGGATGTACATGCCCCTGACCTTGTGCGGGTCGCTGTCAGGCGCGAGGGCCTTGTGCATGATTTCGACCACGGTGTAGCCGGGCTGGTCGTCGAGTTTCGTGTCCCAAAATTTCTCAAACCAGTCGTGCGCCGACTTGTCGCTCACGCGCTGGTAGTTGGGGTACATCATCGGGATCAGGCCCGCGTCGCTCGCGCCTTGCACGTTGTTTTGGCCACGCAGCGGGTGCAGGCCGGTGCCGGGGCGGCCGATCTGGCCGGTGATGCTGGCCAGCGCAATCAGGCAGCGCACGTTGTCGGTGCCGTGCACATGCTGGCTCACGCCCATACCCCACAAAATCATGGCGGCTTTGGCGCTGGCATAGGCACGGGCCACTTCGCGGAGGGTGTCGGCCGGAATGCCGCAAACCGCGCTCATGGCCTCGGGCGTGAAGTCCTGCACATGGGCCTTGAGTTCTGCCACGTTGTCGGCACGTTCACTCAGGAATTTTTCATCGCACAGGTTCTCGTTGACGATGACGTGCAGCATGGCGTTGAGCATGGCCACATCGGTGTCGGCCTTGAACTGCAGATTGCGCCAACTGTGGCGACCGATGTCAGTGATGCGCGGGTCGGCCAGCACGATGCGTGTGCCGCGCTGGGCTGCGTTTTTCATCCAGGTAGCGGCCACGGGGTGGTTGCTGGTGGGGTTGGAGCCAATGACGATGATGAGGTCTGAATGCTTGACATCTCGCACTGGGTTGCTGACTGCCCCCGAACCCACGCCCTCCAACAGGGCGGCCACACTGGACGCGTGGCACAAGCGGGTGCAGTGGTCCACGTTGTTGCTGCCAAAGCCGGTGCGCACCAGCTTCTGGAAGAGGTAGGCCTCTTCGTTGCTGCCCTTGGCCGAGCCAAAACCGGCGAGTGACTTGGGGCCGTGTTGCTGGCGCAAAGCGTTCAGTGGCCCGGTGGCCAAATCCAATGCCTCTTCCCAAGTGGCTTCGCGGAAGACTTCGCGCAAATCAGTGTGGCCATCGATCAGGCCCAGGTCTTTGGCCACACCCGTTTTGCGAATCAGTGGCTTGGTGATGCGGTCCGGGCTGTGGATGTAATCCATGCCAAAACGGCCCTTGACGCACAGGCGCCCTTCGTTGGCCGGGCCTTCTCGGCCTTTGACGCTGATGATTTTTTCATCGCGCACCTGGTAGGTGACCAGACAACCCACGCCGCAAAACGGACACACCGAATCGACTTCGCGGTCCACGGTTTGCGGCCCCATGTGGCTCTTGGGCATGAGTGCGCCTGTGGGGCAGGCCTGCACACATTCGCCGCAGCCCACACAAGAGCTGCCACCCATGGGGTCGGCCAGGTCAAACACCACCTGCGTGTGTGCGCCCCGAAAAGCCAGACCAATCACATCGTTGACCTGCAGGTCACGACAAGCGCGTTCGCAGCGGTTGCACTGGATGCACGCATCCAGGTTCACCGCCATGGCCGGGTGCGACAGATCGGCGGGCACGGCTTCGCGGCGCAACTCTGCCAGCGCTGGGCGCACCTGCACCCCGTGGTGCTCGGCCCATTGGCTCAGTTCGCCGTGTGGGGCTTCGGCGCGGTCATCGAGCCACTTGTGGCCCTGCTCGGGCAGGTCGGCCAGCAGCATCTCCAGCACCATCTTCTGGCTTTTGACCGCGCGTTCGCTGTTCGTTTGCACCTGCATGCCGGGCGTGGCGCTGCGGCAGCAGCTGGGGGCCAGCGTGCGCTCACCGGCCACCTCGACCACACAGGCGCGGCAGTTGCCATCGGGTTTCAAGCCCTCTTTGTGGCACAGGTGCGGGATGGTGATGCCCAGGTCTTTGGCGATGTTGAAAATGCTTTTTCCGGCTGGCGATTCGACCGTTTGACCGTTGAGGGTGAATTGGACGGTGCTCATGCCGTGGCCCCCACTTCGTGCGGAAAGTCATTGAGCACGCACCGGATCGGATTCGGTGCCGCTTGGCCCAGGCCGCAAATGGACGCGTCACCCATGACCTGCGCCAAATCTTGCAAGGTATCGGCATCCCACACTTGGGCTGCCATGAGCTGCGCAGCCTTGTCGGTACCCACGCGGCAGGGCGTGCACTGGCCGCAGCTTTCGTGCGCAAAAAAGCGCATCACATTCAGGGCCGCTTCGCGGGCGCTGTCGTTTTGGCTCAGCACCATCACGGCGGCCGAACCGATGAAGCAGCCGTACGGCTGCAAGGTGTCAAAGTCCAGCGGCACATCGGCCAGGCGCTCGGGCAAGATGCCGCCACTGGCCCCACCGGGCAAATAGGCATAAAGCGTATGCCCCTCGGCCATGCCGCCGCAGTATTCATCAACAAGTTCGCGCAGCGTGATGCCCGCAGGCGCGAGCTTGACGCCCGGGTGCTTGACGCGCCCACTCACACTGAAACGGCGCAGACCCTTACGGCCGTGACGTCCATGCGATGCAAAACTGTCTGCGCCCTGCTCAATCAGTTCGCGCACCCAAAACAGGGTCTCAAAGTTGTGCTCCAGCGTCGGGCGACCAAACAGGCCGACTTCAGCGATGTAAGGCGGGCGCATGCGCGGCTCACCCCGTTTGCCTTCGATGCTTTCGATCATGGCCGACTCTTCGCCGCAGATGTAAGCACCCGCGCCCCGGCGCAGTTCGATGCGTGGCAAGGCGCATGGTGGGTTGGCATGCAAAGCGGCCAGTTCTTGGGTCAACAAGACACGCGCTTCGTGGTACTCATCGCGCAAATAAATGTAGACCGCCTCGCAGCCCACCACGCTGGCGGCGATCAGCACACCTTCCAGAAAACGGTGCGGGTCGGCTTCCAGGCAGGTGCGGTCCTTGAAGGTGCCGGGCTCGCCCTCGTCGATGTTCACCGCCATCAGGCGTGGGCCGGGCTGGCTGCGCACGATGCGCCATTTGCGTCCGGCGGGAAACCCCGCGCCGCCCAGGCCACGAAGGCCTGAGGATTCAAGGCACTGGATGACCGACTCATGGTCTTTCAAACCAGCGGCCACCTGCGACGCCAATTGGTAACCGCCCGCCTTCCTGTAAGCGGCCATACGGATCGCATCAGGCAAGGCGTTGGGGGTCGTCTGGTTTTGCGCCACACGTTGCGCCACGGCTTCAGCCGACGCCTGCGCCACGGCCTGCTGACCCACCTGCGCGGCCGGGGCCTGCTCGCAGCGGCCCAGGCAAGGCACGGGCACAACCGTCACACCCGATCCCTTGTTTTGCAAATCGTTTTGCAACTCGCGCAGCAAACTGTCGCTGCCCGACAGGCTGCAGCTCAGGCTGTCGCACACCCGCACGATGATGCGCGGCGCGGTTTCGTTCTCCTTCAGGATATTGAAGTGGTGGTAGAAAGACGCGACCTCGAACACCTCGACCACCGACAGCCGCATTTCGGCCGCCAGCGCCACGATGTGACGCTCAAACAGGCCATGGAAATGGTCGTTCAGCGCATGCAAGTGCTCGATCAGCAAGTCACGGCGGTGGCCGTCTGTGGGTGGCTCGCCAATCAAGGCACGCACTTCGGCACGGGCTTCATGAGTGGCCTGACGGCCTTTGAGCTGGGATCGAGGCTGGCGAAGTTGCTCACGCAGCGCGTTCAATCCGATACGGGTTTCAGAAATGGAATCGGTCTGCATGCGAAATGGTCACATCCGTTTGAGAAATTCATGTCTGCCATGAACAAGCGCTGTATGTCGGGGCTAAAGCCACCGACCTACAAGATACCTGATCCTGACCCTCGCAGATCGGAGCTTCAGCACCGAAAGAACCCCACGTCGGGGCTGAAGCCAGCGACCTGCAACTGGCACCCACAGAAAACAGGGATTTTGCAGGAGCTTGCCCTGCAAGCGATAAGCGGGCTGCAGACCTCAGGCCCATTGATCGCCAGCATGGCTGGCTCCTACAAAGACAGGCACGGTGATCCAACACCGCACTTTGTCAATAGGTTTCAAGGTGCAGACGGCCTTCTTTTTTGAGGGCCGCACCGATGCTGTCCCAATCGAGACCGGCATTTTGCGCGATGTCGCGCAGGGCCATGACCACGCCCTCTTCCATGCTTTTGAGCCCGCACACATAAAAGCAGGTGTTGGGGTCCTTGAGTTGTGCAGCGATGTCGGCAGCACGGTCGCGCATGGCGTCCTGAACGTAGCGTTTGGTCTTGCCCACTTCACGCGAAAAAGCAAACTCGATGTCAATGAAGTCTTTGGGCAGATTGTTGAGCGGGCCAAAGTAAGGCAGTTCGGCCGGCGTGCGGGCACCGAAGAACAGCATGAGTTTGCCGCCCTCGAACTTGCCGCTGGCCCGCAGGCGGCGACGCCATTCGGTCATGGCCCGCATGGGGGCAGAGCCCGTACCCGTGCAAATCATGACGATGTGGCTCTTGGGGTGGTTGGGCATGAGGAAGCTCGCGCCAAACGGCCCAATCACCTGCACTTTTTCACCCACATTCAAATCGCACATGAAGTTGGAAGCCACGCCGCGCACGGGTTTTCCGTCGTGGTCTTCGAGCACGCGTTTGATGGTCAGCGACAGGTTGTTGTGGCCAGGACGCTCGCCATTGCGTGGGCTGGCGATCGAGTATTGGCGGGCATGGTGCGGCTTGCCGTTGGCGTCCACACCCGGCGGGATGATGCCGATCGACTGGCCTTCAAGCACCGGGAAGGGCAGACTGCCAAAGTCGAGCACGATGTGGTGCGTGTCGTAGTCTTGTTGACCTTCTTGTTGGCCCACTTCGGTCACGCGCAGGTTGCCAGTGACGGTGGCGGTGATGGTTTTCTCGGCGGCTTTGGGGCCGTACAGGTTGGTGTAGGCGTGGGCAGCCGACCAAGGGGGGATGGTCGCGCCGAACTGGGCGGAGTTGAAGCCTGAAGCGGCGGCGGTGCTGGCAGCCGATGACGAAGAAGCAGCGGCCTGCACAGCGGCTTGGGCTTCTTCTTGTGCGGCGTCGGCAGAGCCACCAGCCGCTGCAATTTCTTCAGGGCTGAGTTCGGCGGGCAACTCGTCCCATTTGAGTTGTTCTTCGATGCTGTAGGCCTTTGCCTTGGGCATCATGCGCCAGTTGTCGATGGAGCCTGTAGGGCATGGCGAGACGCAGTCCATGCAGAGGTTGCAGATGTCGGCCTTGACCACGTAGTTGAGCGAATCGTGGGTGATGGCCCCCACGGGGCAGATCGCTTCGCAGGTGTTGCAGCGGATGCAGATTTCCGGGTCGATCAGGTGTTGTTTGATCAGCGTCGCTTCTGTGCTCATGTCTTGGCTCTCTTGTATTTTGGCGTTTTCTGTCTGTTGCCTGCGTGGTCCGCAACGGTATGGCTTGGGGCCGGGCGCCTCATGCTGGGGTACCAGAAATCGGCACCCGGCCCCAAGCCATACCGTTGCTCTGTGCCTGCTTCAACGCTCTGAGTCTAATGGGACCCTGATCGCTCAGCACACCCATGTCATTGAAAGGGCAAGGGGCGGGTGACGATTTTCGGTACCCCGGCATGAGGAACCCGCCCCTTGCCCTTTCAATGACCGCCTCAACTCTGGGCAGAACATTCAATATTCCACAGTTGAGAAACAACCCCGACGCGAAATAAAACCCATGCAGTTGGCAGGGGAAGGGGCGGGTCACGATTTCTGGTGCCCCAGCATGAGGAACCCGCCCCTTCCTCTGTCAACTGCCGCCCCAGCAAACAGCGAGGACGGCAGCAAGAGACTCAATCAGTTGAAGCGGACGTAATCAAAGTCCACGGGCTGACGGTTGATGCCCATGACGGGGGGCGCGATCCAGTTGGCGAACTTGCCGGGCTCAACGACACGGCCCATCAAGCTGGCCACGTAAGCGCGGTCTTCGTTGGTAGGCAACCACTCGCCCACTTTGGCCATCCACTCGGCATCGCTCACCACACGGCCATCCGGCGTGATCTTGGCACCCGACAAAGAGCCGATGTTGCGGTGGAACGCCTTGTGCGGCGCAGTCAATGTGAAAGGAATGCCCGCCTTGGAAATCACACGGTTCCAACGGTCGATGCCGCCTTTGGAGTCGGTGATGTAGTCGTCGCGCAGCACTTCGTTCAAAGCGTTGAGCATCGGCACTTCTTTTTCGACCAGCTTGCCGCCCTCGACCGACAAAATCTTGTAGCTGTTGCCCTTCAAGACGTGGTCATCACCGCGCTTACCTTCTTCGTACCGGCCTTTCAAGCCAGAGCTGTAGAAAGTGGCGGCATTCGACGACTGGTCTGCACCGAACAAGTCGATGGTCACCGAGAAGTGGAAGTTGATGTAGCGCTGGATGGTGGGCAGGTCGATCACGCCGGCAGCGCGCAGTTTGCCCACGTCGTCGGTTTTCAGCTGGTTCATCACGTCCACGGTGCGCTGGATGGTGCGGCTCACGCCCGACTCACCCACAAACATGTGGTGCGCTTCTTCGGTCAGCATGAACTTGGTGGTGCGGGCCAGGGGGTCGAATGCCGACTCGGCCAAGGCGCACAGCTGGAACTTGCCGTCACGGTCGGTGAAGTAGGTGAACATGAAGAACGACAACCAGTCGGGTGTCTTCTCATTGAAGGCTTGCAAGATGCGGGGGTTGTCTTCGTTGCCGCTGTTGCGTTGCAGCAAGGCATCAGCTTCTTCGCGGCCGTCTTTGCCGAAGTATTTGTGCAGCAGGTACACCATGGCCCACAGGTGGCGGCCTTCTTCGACGTTGATCTGGAACAGGTTGCGCAGGTCGTACATGCTGGGCGCAGTCAGGCCCAGGTGACGCTGCTGCTCCACCGATGCGGGCTCGGTGTCGCCTTGTGTGACGATGATGCGGCGCAGGTTGGCGCGGTGTTCGCCAGGCACGTCTTGCCAGGCTTTCTCGCCGATGTGGTCACCGAAGTGGATCTTGCGGTCTTGCTCACCGGGGTTCAAGAACACGCCCCAACGGTAGTCGCGCATCTTGACGTGGCCAAACTGGGCCCAGCCTTGGGGGTCAACGCTCACGGCCGTGCGCAGGTACACGTCCATGTCGGTCGAGCCTTCGGGGCCCATGTCGTCCCACCAGTTGATGAAGTTGGGCTGCCACTGCTCAAGCGCACGCTGCAAGGTGCGGTCTTCGCTCAGGTTGACGTTGTTGGGGATTTTTTCGCTGTAGTTGATACCGGACATGATGTTCTCCTGGTGAAAAAATTTTTAAACGCGATTCAGATCGAACTGGACTTTTTCGCCCTTGCCGTAGACCTTCAGGGCACCTTTTTCGCCGACGGCGTTGGGGCGCTGGAAGATCCAGTTCTGCCAGGCGGTCAGGCGGCCAAAGATGCGGGTCAGCATGTTCTCTTGGCTGGCGAAACGCAGGTTGGCTTCCAGACCGGTCAGGGCATCGGGCGACATGGAAGAGCGCTCTTCCAGGGCCAGGCGAATTTCGTCGGCCCAATCGATGTCGTCAGGGGCAGCAGTCACCAGGCCCAGGGCCAAAGCGGCGTCAGCATCCAAGGCCTTGCCAATCGCGCCGCGAGCAGCTTCCATGGCTGGCACTTCTTCATAAAAGCGGCGCTGCAAGCGGGTCTGGTCGTTGACCATGGGGAAGAAACCGAAGTTCATTTCGTTGAGTTGAATCTTGGGGGCCTTGGCTTCGTCATCCGGCAGGGCCAGCATGTAAGCACGGTCGGCGCAGAAAGCCAACTCGGCGAGTGTGCCGACAAAGCATGTCCCCTCTTCAATCAGGGCGAACAGACTGCGGGAAGTCACGTCCATGCGGGCCAGGGTGCGGCGCAGGTGGCCAATGGTTTCACGCACAAACCAGTGGTCTTTGTTCGCCAGCATCGTGGCGTCCGAGGCCAGCACGGCTGCGGGGTCGCCAGAGGTCTTGAGGACCCAGGTGCCGATGTCGAGTTCGTTGGTGCGCATGTGCAGGATGGCGTCGTCCAGTTCACGCACCATCTGCAGCGGCCACCAGTTCATGCCTGCAGCTTCGATGCCAGCAATGTCGGTGGGCTGGGCTGTGGCAGGTGCCTTGACGGTGAAGGTGGCGATGCGCTTGGTGCGGTCGATCTCCACCGAGACGTTGGTGTAAGTCAACGCGTCGGCCGCGATGCTGCGGTTCAAGGGTGTCAGTTCCACGCCTTTGACACCTGCGGGGCGGATGCTGCCAGCGGCCAGTTTTGCGGCGCGTGCCCTGACCACATCTTTGAACACTGCGGGCTTGGCGATGGCATCGACCAGACGCCAGTCCACGGCTTTTTGACCACGCACGCCTTCGACGCTGGTGCAGAAGATGTCGGCCAGGTCGTGGCGCACATGGCGCTTGTCGGTCACGCGGGTCAGGCCACCGGTGCCGGGCAACACGCCGAGCAAAGGCACTTCAGGCAAAGACACCGAAGAAGAACGGTCATCCACCAGCACGATGTCGTCACAGGCCAAGGCCAGCTCGTAACCGCCGCCCGCGCAAGCGCCGTTCAGGGCGGCGACGAATTTCAGACCGTCGTGTTTGCTGGAGTCTTCGATGCCGTTGCGGGTTTCGTTGGTGAACTTGCAAAAGTTCACCTTCCAACCATGGGTGGATACACCCAGCATGAAGATGTTGGCACCGGAGCAGAACACGCGGTCCTTCAAACTGGTCACCACCACCGAGCGCACTTCGGGGTGCTCGAAGCGGATGCGTTGCAACGCGTCGTGCAGTTCGATGTCCACACCCAGGTCATAGCTGTTGAGCTTGAGCTTGTAGCCAGGGCGAATGCCGGCGTCTTCGTTGATGTTGATCGACAAGGTCGCGATCTCGCCATCAAAAGCCAGGTTGATGTGCTTGTAATGGGAAGGGTGGGTTTGGTAATTAACTTGAAGCGCTGCGGTCATGGGTGTCTCCATCGGTGAAGGGGTGGAATTGATTTCTGTCAAAAAATGCAGTTCACTGCATGTTGAGCTGAAGTTTAGTGCATCTTTGCCGTTCGCGTAATATGCACTTTAATGCATTTTATAGGTATTTACCCTATGAACCAAATTTTCATCTCCACATCAAGCCGGACGTCCCAGATGTTGGCGAACCGAAGTACGCAAGGCCTCAAAAGCCTGGTCTTCTGTTCGGCCACTGGTGTTGATGGCCATGTCGGCTTTGGAATAAAAAGCGGCTCGTCCTTCCAAAATGCGTTTGAGGTCTTCCATGGCCTCGCGGCTGGCGGCCATGGGGCGCATGTCCCCTTGGGCGGCCACACGGCCCATGTGGTCGGTGGCATCGGCCTGCAGCCACACGGTGGTGCAGTGCGAGAGCAACAGATTGAAGTTGGCCGAATCCGACACCAGCCCCCCGGGCGTGGCAATCACCACTTCGGGGTAAATCTGAATGGCTTCTTCGAGGGCCCGTCGCTCGTAGCGTCGGTAGGCATTGGCCCCATACAGGTTGTGGATCTCGCTGATCTGGCATCCGGCAAATTGCTCAATTTCTCGGCTCAGCTCAATGAAGGGAAATCCCATGTCGTCGGCCAGGCGCTGGCCCAGCGCGGTTTTACCTGCCCCGCGCAAACCGATCAAGGCAATGCGGTTCTGACGCTCTTGTGCGTTACCCCCTTCACCCAATAGATCCACCAGTTGCAATCTGGCACGGCGCAAATCGGCTTCGCTGCGCTGGCCCAGCAACTCACGAATCAAGAGCCATTCGGGCGAGCGGGTGGTCACATCACCGAGCAATTCGGCCAAAGAACATTGCAAGGCATTGGCCACCTGCAACAGCACCAACACCGAGACGTTGCCAGTGCCGTATTCGAGGTTGGCCAAGTGGCGTTCAGAAACTTCGGCGGCCAAAGCCACGGCGCGGCGCGTCATGCCTTGCCGCGAGCGCAAGTTGCGCACCCGCTCCCCCAAGGCTTCCAAAAAAGGATGGCGTCGGGTGTCGGGCTCGGTCGGATCGATGGGCAAGCTGGCTTCAGAGGTCATGTTCAACACGGAATGACAAAACAAGGGAAAACCCTAGGATTTCAAGAAACCCAAAACATGCACTTTAATGCATACTAGAGGGTAAGCACAATAATGCATGAAGCTTTGTTTATACCGCCAACTGGCCCCGTGGAACAAACTTTGATGCACTGTCAGTGCAAATTGCGTCCCCATCGCCCCCATCCAACCGAAAGCCACGCCCATGTCCCCATTGCTTCCCAACTTTTTTGCAGGCCGCTGGCAAACAGGCACCGGTGCAGGCACGCCCCTTTTCGATCCGGTGCTGGGCACCGAGCTGACCCGCGTATCCAGCACCGGCATGGACCTGGCCGAAGGCTTTGCCTTTGCCCGTGAACAAGGCGGCGCGGCGCTGCGTGCCCTGAGCTACGGGCAACGCGCTGCATTGCTCACCAAGATCGTCGAAGTCCTGCAAGCCAACCGCGACGCCTACTACGAAATCGCCACGGCCAACAGTGGCACCGTGGCCAAGGACTCGGGCGTGGACATTGACGGCGCGATCTTCACCCTGGGCTACTACGCCAAGCAGGGCGCGGCCCTGGGCGACGCCACGCTGCTGCTCGACGGCGAGCGCATCCGCATGGCCAAAGACCCGGCCTTCCAGACCCAGCACATCCAGGTGCCCACACGCGGCGTGGCGCTGTTCATCAACGCCTTCAACTTCCCCAGCTGGGGCCTGTGGGAAAAAGCCGCGCCAGCACTGCTGTCGGGCGTGCCCGTCATCATCAAGCCCGCGACCGCCACCGCCTGGCTGACCCAGCGCATGGTCAAAGACGTGGTCGACGCAGGTGTGTTGCCCGTGGGTGCGCTGTCGGTCATCTGTGGCTCGTCGGCAGGCCTGATGGATCAGTTGCAGGCCTTTGATGTGGTGAGCTTCACCGGCTCGGCCGAGACCGGCAAGATCATCCGCAGCCACCGCGCGGTGACCGAGCTGTCGGTGCGCTGCAACATCGAAGCCGACAGCCTCAACAGCGCCCTGCTCTCGCCTGCGGCGACCGCAGACAGCGAAGCCTTCAAGCTGCTGGTGGCCGAAGTGGCCCGCGAGATGACCGTCAAATCGGGCCAGAAGTGCACCGCGATCCGCCGCATTTTTGTGCCGCGTGCCTTGTACAAAGCCGCCGCCGAAGCCATGGGGGCGCGTCTGGCCAAAACCACCGTGGGCAACCCGCGCAACGAGACCGTGCGCATGGGTGCATTGGTCAGTCAGGAACAAAAAGCCAGCGTGCTGGCGGGCCTGACACTGCTGAAAACCGAAGCCACCGTTTTGTTCGACGGCAACAGTGCCGCACTGATCGATGCCGACGCCAACAGCGCTTGCGTGGCGCCGGTGCTGCTGGGCACCGAATCGCCGATGACGGCCCATGTGCTGCACGCGGTCGAAGTGTTCGGCCCCGTGTCCACCCTGATGCCTTACGACAGCATCGACGAGGCCTACGCCATGATCCGCCGGGGCGAAGGCTCGTTGGTGTGCTCGGTCTACAGCGAAGACCCTGTATTCACCGCGCAAGCCTCTGTGGCTTTGGCCAGCAGCCACGGCCGTGTGCACGCCATCTCACCCGACGTGGCAAGCCTGCACAGCGGCCACGGCAACGTGATGCCCATGAGCTTGCACGGCGGCCCCGGCCGCGCGGGCGGCGGCGAAGAGCTGGGCGGCCTGCGGGCGCTCAATTTCTACCACCGCCGCAGTGCGGTGCAAGGCAGCTCGCTCGCTTTGGATCAGCTGACCGCCCAGGGCGGCAAGCTGGCCCTCTGACCCCCCTTGCAGGAGCCGCGCCCCCGCAACGAAAATCCCCAGCAGGCGGATCGCCGCAAGGGCGCGGCTCCTGCAAAAGATGGGCCAACACAGGTCATTTCAACAACCAAGACAACCCTGAGGAGACACACATGACACGCCCCGTGACCCCACCCCCCGCAGATTTCAATTTTGCCCAACACCTGATCGCCAGCAACGCCAAGCGCACGGGCAAAACCGCCTTGATCGATGACGTGGGTTCACTCACTTACGGCGAGCTTCACGATCAAATCCGGCGTTTCGCCGGAGGCCTGAAGGCCCTGGGCCTCAAGCGCGAAGAGCGTGTGCTTTTGCTCATGCAAGACAGCAGCGACTGGGTCGTGGCCTTTTTGGGGGCGCTTTACGTGGGCGTGGTGCCTGTGGCCGTCAACACCTTGCTGACGCCCGATGATTACGCCTTCATGTTGGGCAACAGCCGTGCACAAGCCGTTTTGGTGTCTGGGGCCTTGCTGCCAACCTTGCAAGCGGCCTTGGACCTGGGCAAAACCGAAGTGGCTCACATCGTGGTCTCTCGCCCTGCAGCGGCCTTGACCCCGGGCCAACTCAACATGGCCGACTTTGTGGCCCAAAACCCGCCCGCACTGCCCGCACCCACACTGGCCGATGAACCGGCTTTCTGGCTGTACTCATCGGGCTCCACAGGCCAGCCCAAAGGCACCGTGCACAGCCAAGGCAACCTCTACTGGACGGCCGTGCTGTATGGCCAAGGCGTGCTGGATTTGCGTGAGAGCGACACGGTTTTTTCGGCTGCAAAACTCTTTTTTGCCTACGGTCTGGGCAACGCCCTGACGTTCCCTTTGAGTGTGGGTGCCTCTGTGGTGCTGATGGCTGAACGCCCCACGCCTCAAGCCACCTTCAAACGCCTGGTGGCACATCAACCGACGGTGTTTTATGGGGCACCCACCGGCTACGGCGGCATGTTGGCCCACCCCGATTTGCCAGCCCGCAAAGCGCTTGCGCTGCGGCTGTGCTCCTCTGCGGGTGAAGCCCTGCCGCGTGACATCGCCGAGCGCTGGTCCAGTCACTTTGGCTGCGAGATCATTGACGGCATTGGTTCGACAGAAATGCTGCACGTATTTCTGTCCAACCGCCCTGGTGATGTGCGTTATGGCTCCACGGGCAAGCCTGTGCCCGGTTACGAAGTCCAATTGCGCACCGAGGACGGCCAGGTGATCACAGGACACGACGAAATTGGCGATCTTTACATTCAGGGCCCCAGCAGCGCCCTGATGTACTGGAACAACCGCAGCAAAACGCGCGACACCTTCCAAGGCGTGTGGACCAAGAGCGGCGACAAATACACGCGGGATGCCGACGGTTACTACACCTACGCGGGACGCAACGACGACATGCTCAAGGTCAGCGGCATTTACGTCTCACCTTTTGAAGTCGAATCCACCTTGGTGCAACACCCCGCCATTTTGGAAGCGGCCGTGATTGGCAAGGAAGACACCGATGGCCTGACCAAAACCAAGGCCTTCATCGTGCTCAAATCCGGGCAAACCCTGAACCAAGAGGAGGTCAAGGCCTTTGTCAAGGAGCGCCTGGCCCCTTACAAATATCCGCGCTTCATCGAGTTTGTGGCCGAACTGCCCAAAACGGCTACCGGCAAGATTCAGCGCTTTAAGCTTCGGGATCTGGAAAAGCAGACCCCCTGAGACCAAGGCCGGGCCCTGAACTGCCCCCCATTGAAGAGGGGCACCTGTTGAAATGCCATTCAAGCAGGGCCCTCGGCTTCAGATGGCGGGCTCTTCGCCCTCTTCGAGGGCCAAAACGCGCTCGATTTCAGTTTGCAAACTCGCCTGAGACATGGGCTTGGACACATAACCGTCGGCCCCTGCGTTCAAGAAACGCTCGCGGTCACCGGCCATGGCATGGGCCGTGACCATCAACACGCGCGACCTGAAACCGGTGTCTTTTTCACGTTCGCGCACCAATTTCAGGGCGGCCAGACCGTCCATGACGGGCATCATCACGTCCATCAAGACCACGTCAAAACGGGTTTTATCCATGGCATCCAGGGCTTGCAAGCCATCGCGCACAGACACGAGTCGGCAGCCCATGCGCTCGATCATGATTTCAGCCAATTTGCGGTTGATTTCATGGTCCTCGACCAACAACACAGAGACCTGTTCTCCCTGCCGTGTGGTCATGGATTGGACCATCAAGGGGCTGTCATCCACCCTGGGCACAAGGCCCCGATCCTTGCTGACGGGGTGCTTGTCCAACTGCGCTTGCACCAATCGGACCTGCTCGGGTGCCATCGACACCAAATCGACGGGCAATGCCACCGTGAAACAAGCGCCCAGTTCTGGCTGGCTGTTGGCAATGATTTCACCGCCCATCAAGTGCACCAAACTGCGGGTGATGGCCAAGCCCAGACCTGTACTGCCAAAAATGCGTTTGTCCGAGTCGTCCACTTGATTAAAAGGATTGAACAAAGAGGCCGATCTGGACGAATCAAAACCCTTGCCCGTGTCGGTGATGCTGATGCGCAAGACACACTTGTCCGCACTGGCGGCGCTGTGGGCTTGCATGGCCACGGTCACAGCACCCAAATCGGTGAACTTGATGGCATTGCCAATCAGATTGGTCAGCACTTGCTGCATGCGCACAGGGTCCATGCGCACCAACAGGGGCAATTGAGGCGACAAGTCGGTCAACAAGTCAATGTTTTTGGCGCGGGCCCAGGGGACCATGTCTTCCACCGATTTTTCAAGCCATTGCGCAGGACTGACGTCTTGCAACTCCAACTTCAAGGCATTGGCTTCGATTTTTGAAAAATCAAGGATCTGGTTGATGATGTGAAGCAAGTGGTTGGCAGAGTTTCTGGCCAGTGTCAGGTACTCTTTTTGCTCCGCCCTGTCCGGTGTGTCCATGGCCAACTCGGTCATGCCCACGATGCCGTTCATTGGGGTGCGAATTTCATAGCTCATTTTGGCCAAAAATTCACCGCGCAATTGCCGGTCTTCTTCGGCTTTTTCTTTGGCCTGGCTGAGCAGTTTTTGGGTGTTTTCGGTCCCCGAAAAATCCTGCATGACGGTCACATACAAAATGTCCTCGTCCACTCGCATTTCGCTGAACGTCATGCGCAATGAAAAAAGCTGGCCGTTTTTACGGCGGCCCGTCATCACCTGGGCTTGGTTGAGCAAGGTGGACTCGCGCGTCCGCAAGAACTCCGCCATGGGTTGCTCGGGCTCGATCATCTCTTGAGGTGCCATGAGCACGTCGATTTTTTTACCAATCAAGTCCTCTGAGGGGTAACCAAAAATGGCCACGGTTTCAAAGTTGCATTGAACAATTCGCCTTTGGGCGTCCGACACCACAATGGCTTCAGGCACCGAGGTGAACAGGCTTTGCAGTTTGCTTTCACTCAGGCGGCGTTGGCGTTCTTCTTTTTTACGCTGGTCCACTTCTTGGCTCAGCTGGGCCAAAACAGCTTCGCGTTCACTGGACAGCTTTTGGCCCTTGAGCAAGGCACCCCGAAAACCCTTGATCATCCACCACACCAACAGCAAGCAAAACAGCACCGCCACAGACTGCGTGAGCAAGATGTATTTGACCGTGAACATGCTGCTGACTTCGCTGGTCTCCATGGGCAACACCACCTCAAGCGCCCCCACCACCTCGGCCTGTGCGACACGTTCATGGTCAGAGCCGGCACCGCAGGCCACGCATTGCACCGCCACCCGGTCGGCCTGTGCGTAGCGTAAAACCCGAATGCCGTTGCGAACTTCCTCCTGCACAAAGGGCACTTCAGGCTGACTGCGCAGGGCCACCAAGGCCTGTTTTTGAAAGGCGTCCAGTTCGACTGGCACAGCACGCCCAGACAAAGGCACATCGCTGTAAAAACGGACTTGAATATCACCCGCTTTTTTGGCCAAAAACAAGCTCATGTCAGCCATCAAGCTTGCGGGCAAGGGCAGTGCGTTTCTGCTCGATCGCTCATCTTCGGTGAAAGGTACACCGGCCTGCATGGCGCGCGGCAACAGGGCTTGCTCATAAAACAATCGAAACTGACTCAAACCAAGAACATGGGCTTTGGCCCGATCGATGGCAGCCTGCTTGACATGGCTCTCATAGGCCCGATTGGCGTAAAGCAAGACCCCGAATCCCAATCCTAGCAAGACCAAACCCACCCAAATGAGGGGCCAGCGAATCGGTTTTTCGATGAATAAGGGGTGAGGTTGTCGAGGAGAGTTCACATTGCACCTTTTTAGCAATGCGAATAATAACAATGAATACTTATTTGCTATTTGGTAACTACCCGACATTTGTGGTTTTTTGCAGCGCAAAACGGGTGTGCAAGGGAACTTGGCGTCTGGCAAAGACCCGCAATCCGCACTTTGTCATGGACCTGCACAGGCCAGCACTTGCTCGATCTTGCCGATCAGCCACAAGGCCGCCGGCGACAGCACCCGCCCTTGGGCATGGATGACCGATGTGGCCAGCGCCTGTGCAGCGGCGTACTGCACATGCTGAAGGGCGACAGCAGGCGCAGTGGACAAAGCGCTGTCCATGGCCTCGTGCGTGGCAAACAAAACACAGTCACTGGACAGCATCACCGACTGCAACACCGCCACGCTGTCGCAACTCAGTCCCACGGGCAATTCTTCGTGGTGGGGCAATTCATAAATCTCCTGCAGGGTCAGCCTGGCCTGGTGCGGCAAGACCGGGCCGATGAGCTTGTAATGCCGCAAAGCCTGGCGCTGCGCCAAGGCATCCAAGGCCAGCAAAGGATGCGACTGCCGCACAAAAAAGCCAAAGCGCTGCGGCGGCAAGGGGTGCACGGCAAAGTCGGCAGGCGGCGGCAGGCTGTGGGTCAGGGCCACCACAAAATCAAGTTCGTTGCGTTGCAACTTGCCCCGCAATCGCTGCCAGTTGCCAATGTCCACGTCCACCGTCAGACCCGGTTTTTCGCGCACCTGTTCGATCAGCAAACGGGTCAAAAAAGCTTCTGCCGGGAACACCCCCACGCCGAAATTCACATGCCCAGAATCCACCCCAACCAATTGCTGCGCCTCTCGCTTGAGGCTTTCGGCATCGCCCAAAATTTGCAAGGCCCGGGGCAGGATGCGCTGCCCGGCATCTGTCAGGTTCACGCCCTCATGCGCGCGATTGAGTAGCTGCAGGCCCAATGACTCTTCCAGCGTCTGGATGCTGCGCGTCAGGGCCGGTTGTGTCAGGTTCAGGCGCAGCGCCGCCTTGAGGAAGGATTTTTCCTCGGCGATGACGGCCAGATGTTCGAGTCTGCGCAGGTTCAACATATCAATTTATTTTATGTAACTGCTATTTTTTTGCAATTGTTTTTATTCAGAACACCCTCTAAGCTGAATCCTGAGCAAGCGCCCAACCCCGCTGGCGTCACCGATAAAAACCACAGGAGACCTCCATGACATCACCTCTCAAGTCTTTCAATCTGCGCCAGCGACGGACCTGGGCCAGCGCCCTGCTCGCCAGCCTGTGCATCGGGCCGCTGGGCCTCGCCTGGGCACAAGACGCCACTTGGCCCACGCCCGGGAAACCTGTGCGCATCGTGGTGCCCTTCCCGGCCGGTTCTGGCTCGGATGGCCTGGCTCGCATGATTGCCCGCAAGATGAACGAGGAAACGGGTGGCAACTTTGTGGTGGACAACAAACCCGGCGCGGGCACACTGATCGGTGCCCAAGACGTGGCTCGCGCGGCCAATGATGGCCACACGCTGCTCTACACCATCGTGGTCACCCACACCCAGAACCCGCACCTGTACAGCAAACTGCCCTACGACGCGTTCAAGGACTTCACACCCATCACCCAGGTGGCGCGATCCGCCACGGTGCTGGTGGTCAATAAGGAGTCGCCCTTCAACTCGGTGCGCGACATGGTGAACTATGCGCGCAGCAACCCGGGCAAACTGAACTTTGCCTCTTACAGCCAAGGCTCCACATCGCACCTGAATGCCGAAATGCTGATGATGCGCAGCAACACCCAAATGGTGCATGTGCCCTATAAAGGCACGCCAGACGCCACACGGGCCCTGATGGCAGGCGATGTGCAGTTTTACTTTGATGGCACAGCCACCGCCGTGGAGGGTGCCAAGGCCGGACGCTTTAGGCTGTTGGCCGTCGCGGCCGACAAGCGCCTGTCGGTGCTGCCCGATCTGCCCACCATGACCGAGGCCGGCGTGGACGGCATCGACATCGTGGGCTGGCAGGGCTTTTTTGCCCCCGGCAACATGTCACCTGCATTGGCCAAAAAGATCTCGGACGCCATGGGCCGCGCACTCAAATCGACCGAGGTGAGCCAGCTGATCATCAACCAAGGCAATGAAGTCAGCGGCGCTGGTCCTGAAGAGTTTGCCCGTATCGTCAAACGCGACCACGAGCGCTGGGGCAGCGTGATCAAACGCCTGAACCTCAAGCTCGACTGAACTTCTCCCCCATCACCACAGGAATTTCCCCATGCACGATCTCGTGATTCGCGGCGGCAGCCTCATTGACGGCACCGGCGCCCCCGCCCAAGCAGGCGACATCGCCATCGACCAGGGCGTCATCAGCCAAGTGGGCGGCAAAGCAGGCCCTGCCCGCCGCACCCTGGATGCCCAAGGCGCACTCGTCACACCCGGCTGGATCGACATCCACACCCACTACGACGGCCAGGCCACCTGGGACCCCTACCTCTCGCCGTCCACGGCCCACGGCGTGACCAGCGTCGTCATGGGCAACTGCGGCATGGGCTTTGCCCCGGTCAAGCCCGACAAGCGCGACTGGCTGATCTCGGTCATGGAGGGCGTGGAAGACATCCCCGGCGCTGTGCTGTCCGAAGGCATTCAGTGGGATTGGGAAAGCTTTCCCGAATACATGGACGCGCTGGCGCGACGCCCCAAGGCCCTGGACATCGCCACACAAATTCCCCACTCGGCCGTTCGCGCCTATGTGATGGGCGAGCGCGGCATCCAGCACGACGAAACCACGCCCGACGATCTGTTCGAAATGTGCGGCATTGTGCGCGAAGCCCTCAAGGCTGGGGCCTACGGTTTTTCCACCTCGCGCACCTTTTTGCACAAATACGACCAGCGCAAATATCCGCCCGGCACCTTTGCCACCGGCGAAGAAATTTCCACCCTCGGCCAAGTGCTGGGCGAGGTGGGTCACGGCGTGTTCCAGATGACCTCCAACCACATCTCCATGCACCACGAGATTCCGTGGATGCGCAATCTGGCCCTCAAAA
This sequence comes from Comamonadaceae bacterium PBBC1, assembly GCA_002256145.1. Lineage (GTDB taxonomy): Bacteria > Pseudomonadota > Gammaproteobacteria > Burkholderiales > Burkholderiaceae_C > Limnohabitans_A. The sequence goes on along the minus strand of NKIP01000008.1, from coordinate 35,540 downwards.
ACAAGCTGCCCGTGCTTTTTAACCTGCAGCAGACCGACCCGGCACCCGATTTGTGGAAAGACATTCTGGGCACCCTCAAGGAAGCCCATGCCCAAAACATTCCCTTGTATGGCGGCGTTTGCGGACGGCCCGTGGGCCTGCTGTTTTCATGGCACAGCAGCTTGCATCCCTTCATCGTGAGCCCGGTTTTCCTGGAAATCGCCAAGCTGCCCTGGCCAGAGCGCATCGCCCGGCTGCGCCAGCCCGAGGTGCGCGAAGCCATCCTGACCGGCGAGCGCTTGCGCACCGATGAGCGCATGCGCACCATGTTTGGCAACTTCCACAAAATCTACCGCCTGGCCGACAACCCGGACTACGAGCCCGAAGCCCACGAAAGCGTGCAGGCCATGATGCAGGCCCAGGGCCGCAGCGGACTGGAAGTGGTGTACGACCTGATGATGGAGCGGGACGGCATGGCCATGCTGTATTACCCGAGCTTCAACTACTCCTACGGCAATCTGGACCACCTGCATGAATGGCTGCAGACCGATGTGACCGTCAACAGCCTGTCAGACGGTGGCGCGCACTGCAACTACATCTGCGACGTCAGCATGCCCACCTTCATGCTCACCCACTGGAGCCGTTCGCGCACCCGGGGCGGCACCTTCAGCGTGGAGGCCATGGTCAAGCGCCAGACGCAGGACACGGCCCGAATCTACGGCATGCACGACCGGGGCACGCTGCAAGTGGGTAAAAAGGCCGACATCAACATCATCGACTACGACAAGTTGCGTCTGTATGCCCCCGAGATGGTGTACGACCTGCCCGCGGGCGGACGCCGCCTGACCCAGCGCTGCGATGGCTACATCGCCACTTTGGTGGCTGGCCAGCCCATCTTTGAACACCAGCAGGCCACAGGCGCATTGCCGGGACAGCTGATGCGGGCGGGTCAACAACGCTGATCAACTGTGTCGCACCTGCGGGTCAGAATGTCGGACTCTTCGAGTACCGACCTACAAGGCAACGTCGGACCTGAAGGTGCCGACCTACAAGGCGCTGTCTGTGGGTCGGTGGCAACAGAGCCGACTTAGGGCCTGCGCCGAAGCCCTCAATCAAGTGTCCTTGCTGACCTTGATGGTCGGGAACTTGCTCGAAAAATCCTTGGCCTTGGCCGCGATCTTGACCGCCACCTGGCGGGCCACGGCCTTGTAGATTTGCGCCACTTCGCCATCGGGGTCGTAGACCACGGTGGGCTTGCCGCTGTCGGCTTGCAGGCGAATTTGCATGTCCAGAGGCAGTGCGCCCAGATAATCCATGCCGTATTCGGCGGCCATTTTCTTGCCGCCATCAGCGCCAAAGATGTGCTCTACATGGCCGCAATTGGTGCACACATGCACCGCCATGTTTTCGACCAAGCCCAAAATCGGCACGCCGACTTTCTCGAACATCTTGACGCCTTTTTTGGCGTCCAGCAGGGCAATGTCTTGCGGGGTGGTCACGATCACTGCGCCGGTCATGGGCACACGCTGGCTCAGGGTCAGCTGGATGTCACCGGTGCCCGGGGGCATGTCCACGATCAAATAGTCGAGTTCTTTCCAGTTGGTCTGGCGCAACAGTTGCTCCAGCGCCTGGGTGGCCATGGGGCCGCGCCAGATCATGGCCTCGTCGGCATTGACCAGAAAACCAATCGACATGACCTGCACGCCGTAGTTCTCCATGGGCTCCATGGTTTGGCCGTCTTCGCTCTCGGGGCGGCCTTCAATGCCCATCATCATGGGCTGGCTGGGGCCATAGATGTCGGCGTCGAGCAGGCCCACTTTGGCACCCTCGGCGGCCAGCGCCAGCGCCAGGTTGACGGCGGTGGTGCTTTTGCCCACGCCGCCTTTGCCAGAGGCCACAGCCACGATGTTTTTCACCTGAGGCAGCAGCGCCACACCGCGTTGGGCGGCGTGCGCCGTGATCTTGCTGGTCACATTGGCCGACACGTTGGACACGCCCGCCACGCCTTTGGCGGCGGCGATCAAGGCCTGACGCAGGGCCGGGATTTGGCTCTTGGCCGGGTAGCCCAGCTCCACGTCAAAAGAGACATCGCCGCCTTCGACTTGGAGGTTTTTCAGGACTTTGGTGGATACGAAATCTTTGCCCGTGTTCGGGTCAATGACGGCTTGCAAAGCCTGGAGGAGTTGTTCGGTGGTCGCCATGGTCACTTTCTAGAATGGGCGGAAGTTTACCGACAAGACAGCCCATACACCCTAAAATCACCGATTCCCCTACAAACTGCCCCACCATGTCTGCCCATAACGGTCTTCAAGAAGCGCCCCGCCAACTCTTCGTCACCACCGCCCTGCCCTACGCCAACGGCAATTTCCACATCGGCCACATCATGGAATACATCCAGGCCGACATTTGGGTCCGTTTCCAGCGCATGCAGGGCAGCCAAGTCAATTTTGTGGGTGCGGACGACACGCACGGTGCGCCGATCATGATTGCCGCCGAAAAGGCGGGCAAGACGCCCCAGCAGTTCGTGGCAGACATCGCGGCTGGCCGCAAGCCTTATCTGGACGGCTTTCATATCCAGTTTGACAACTGGCACAGCACCGACGCGCCCGAAAACCACGAGCTGGCCCGGGCCATCTACCGTGACCTGCGCGACATTTCGGCAGCGGATGGCGGCTCGCTGATCGAGGTGCGCTCGGTTGAGCAGTTCTTTGACCCACAAAAGAACATGTTCTTGCCCGACCGTTTCATCAAAGGCGAGTGCCCCAAGTGCCACGCCAAAGACCAGTACGGCGACAACTGTGAAGTTTGCGGCGCGGTCTATGCCCCCACCGATCTGATCAACCCTTTTTCGGCCCTGTCGGGTGCCAAGCCTGAGCTCAAGACATCGGAGCACTTCTTTTTCAAACTGTCCGACCCACGTTGCGTCGAGTTTTTGAGCCAATGGACACAAGACGGCAAGCTGCAGCCCGAGGTGGCCAACAAGGTCAAAGAGTGGTTCAGTGTTCGCACCAACCCCGACGGCACGACCAGCGAAGGCTTGGGCGACTGGGACATCTCACGCGACGCGCCCTACTTCGGCATTGAGATTCCGGACGCGCCGGGCAAGTACTTTTATGTGTGGCTGGACGCGCCTGTGGGCTACCTGGCCTCGCTCAAAAACCTGCTGGACAAACGCGGCGAAGATTACGCCGCCTACATGGCCAACCCCAATCTGGAGCAGATCCACTTCATCGGCAAGGACATCGTCACCTTCCACACGCTGTTTTGGCCCGCCATGCTGCATTTCAGCGGCCGCAAGACACCCAACAAGGTGAACGTGCACGGCTTCCTGACGGTGAACAATGGCGAAAAAATGAGCAAGAGCCGGGGCACGGGCCTCGACCCGCTCAAGTACCTGAGCCTGGGCATGAACCCCGAATGGCTGCGCTACTACTTGGCGGCCAAACTCTCGGCCCGCAACGAAGACATCGACTTCAACGCCGAGGACTTCATGGCGCGGGTCAACAGCGACCTGATCGGCAAGTTTGTGAACATCGCCTCGCGCTCGGCCGGCTTCATTGCCAAGCGTTTTGGCGGCCAACTCGGCCCTGTGAGCTCCGACGGCCAAGCCCTGCTCTCGGCCTTGCAAGCCGCTGCGCCCACCATTGCCGCGCTCTACGACGAACGCGAATACGCCAAAGCCCTGCGCGAAATCATGCTGCTGACCGACAAGGTCAACAGCTACGTGGACCAAAATAAACCGTGGGATTTGGCCAAACAAGCAGGCCAGGACGCCCGATTGCACGACGTGTGCAGCACCTGCATCGAAGCCTTCCGCCTGCTCAGCCTGCAACTCAAACCCGTGCTGCCCGCACTGGCCGCGCAGGTCGAGGCCTTCCTGAACGTGAAGCCATTCACCTTTGACCAAGCACAAAGCCTGCTGGGTGCTGGCCATACGATCAACGCCTACCAACACCTGATGCAACGCGTCACCCCTGAACAACTCGACGCCCTGTTTGAGCCGCCCGCCGTGGTCGAAGAAAAGCCCATCCCCGGCGGCGAAGACATTGCCCCCACCATCGGCATTGATGACTTCGCCAAGGTCGATTTGCGCATCGCCCAAATCGTGAACTGCGAACACGTGGAAGGTTCGGTCAAGCTGCTGCGCCTGACGCTGGATGTGGGCGAGGGCCGCATGCGCAACGTCTTCAGTGGCATCGCCAGCATGTACAAACCCGAAGATCTGATCGGCAAACTGACCGTGATGGTGGCCAACCTGGCGCCGCGCAAGATGAAGTTTGGCGTGTCGGAGGGCATGGTGCTGGCTGCCAGCCACGCGGATGAAAAAGCCGAACCGGGCATCCATGTGCTGCACCCCTGGCCCGGTGCCAAGCCTGGCATGCGGATTCACTGACCCATTTGCAAAAAACGCTGCACATGTTTCCCCTGATTCGTGGATGGACCGATGTGCAGCGCAGCCCTGGGGCTAACCTGCGGCTGGGGCTGGTGCTGACCTTTGTCGCCGGAGCCACCAACGCAGGCGGTTTTTTGGCGGTGGGCAGTTACACCTCGCACATGACGGGCATCGTGTCTTCGGTGGCCGACGATCTGGTGCTGGGCAATATCACCTTGGCCTTGGCGGGCGTGGTGTGCCTGCTGGCCTTCATGTCCGGGGCCATGTGCACCGCCATTTTGGTCAACTGGGGATTACGCCAGCGCTTGCACAGCAGTTACAGCCTGCCCTTATTGCTGGAATCTGTGGCCTTGCTCGTTTTCGGCCTGTTTGGGGCGGCCATTGCGGCTTGGTCGCAGGTGTTTGTGCCGGTCACAGTCGTTTTACTGTGCTTCATCATGGGCCTGCAAAACGCGGTCATCACCAAGATCTCCAAGGCCGAAATCCGCACCACCCACATCACTGGCCTGGTCACCGATTTGGGCATTGAACTGGGCAAACTTTTTTACATGAACCGGTCCAACCCGGCAGAACCCGTGCTGGCCAACCGCCAACGCTTGCGGGTGCAAGGATCTTTGGTGCTGGGATTTTTGCTGGGCGGACTGATGGGGGCTTTGGGTTTCAAACACGGGGGCTACATCACCACCTTGCCCTTGGCCGCCTTGCTCTGGATTTTGTGCTTGCGGCCCTTGTTGTCCGACCTGCGAGGCCGCGCCACATGAACCCGCCAACACTCCAACACGCGTTGAAGACCCCAATCCCATGAACTGGATGCAGGCCACCCACTTCTTTCGCCCGCGCTTGCTCGATAGCCTGCACGGCTACAGCCGACATCGCCTGGTGCAAGATGTGGGCGCGGGCATGACTGTGGGTGTCGTGGCCCTTCCCCTGGCCATGGCTTTTGCCATTGCCTCGGGCCTCAAACCCGAGGCGGGCCTGTTCACCGCCATCATTGCGGGCTTTTTGATCTCGGCACTGGGTGGCAGTCGGGTGCAAATCGGCGGTCCGGCCGGGGCCTTCATCGTGATCGTCTACGGCATCGTCGAGCGCTATGGCCTGGCCAATCTGATTTTGGCCACCGCCATGTCGGGGGTCTTGCTGTTTTTGATGGGATTGTTTCGGTTGGGCAGCTTGATCCGCTTCATTCCGGTGTCGGTGGTGATTGGGTTCACCAATGGCATTGCGGTGTTGATCATGCTGTCGCAGATCAAGGATTTTTTGGGCCTGAAAATTTCCAGCATGCCCGCTGATTTTTTTGGGATCTTGCACACCCTGTGGCACAACTTGCACAGTGCCAGTTTGACCTCATTGTTGTTGGCATTGGCTTCCTTGTCCTTGCTGGTGGGCTGGCTGCGCATGAGCCGCCGCTTGGCAGACACCCGCTTCAAAGCCATCAGCATGGTGCCAGGCTCCATCATCGCACTGGCATTTGCCACCTTGGTCACCTGGTTGTTGTCCCTGCCGGTCGAGACCATTGGCAGCAAATTCGGCGGCATTCCCGCGACCTTACCTTCTTTTGAATGGCCCGAATTCAGTTGGGACAGCGCCCGCTATTTGCTCATGCCCACCTTGACCCTGACGTTGTTGGGAGCCATTGAATCCCTGCTGTGCGCTCGCATTGCCGACAGCATGATCGGGGATCGCCACAACCCCAACCAGGAACTGATGGCCCAAGGTGTGGCCAATTTTGTGACGCCTTTTTTCGGGGGCATGCCGGCCACTGGGACCATCGCCCGCACCATCACCAACATCAAAAGCGGGGGCAGCACCCCGATTTCGGGCATGGTGCATGCCCTCACTTTGCTGGGCGTTGTGCTGGTAGCAGCCCCTCTGGCTGGACACATTCCCTTGGCGGCGCTGGCAGCTATTTTGATGTTTGTCGCTTGGAACATGGGCGAATGGCGCGAATTCTTACTCTTGCGCCAATACCGCTTGCCCTACCGCATCACTTTGTTGGCGGTCTTTTTTCTGACGGTTGTCTTTGATCTGACGGTGGCCGTCGAGGTGGGGTTGGTTGCGGCCTGCCTGACCTTCATTTACCGCATTTCCAGCCTGACCCGGTGCGAACAAGTCAGCGTGGCCGACCACCCCGAACTGACCGGCCACGACCACCAGATTCAAGCTTGGCGCTTATATGGCGCCTTGTTTTTTGGTGCCGTCAAACTTGTGGAAGAGTTGGAGGATACGGTGCAAACGCCCGTTTTGGTGCTGGACCTGAAAAACGTCATCTACATCGATTCTTCCGGAGCTGACGCGTTGATGAATCTGGTGGAAACCTGCCGTAAAAAACAGGTTCAGCTCATCGTTTGCGGTTTGTCACACCAACCTCTGGATATTGCCCGGCGCAGCGGCCTGGTTCAACATCTTCAAGGTCAACTGGTCAAAGACTTGTCTGCTGGACTGAACCGCGCTGTCAGGCTCTTTGAGCACCATGCCCGCTAAAATGCAGTCCTCAGCACAGTCTTGGAGTTTGTGCCGTGGTCTGCGCTCAGTTTTCTTTTTCCGAACGGAACTTCCCCCATGTCCATTTTTCGCCGCCCCGACTACGTTTCGGACACTACACAATTCATTGAACAACTCAAGCGCGAACATCCCCAACTGGAAGCACAACAACGTCAAGGTCGCGCCCTGTTGTGGGACAAATCCATCAGCCGTGACGATCAGCAAGCATTCAAAGACGGACGTGTGGCCCAAAAGCCTTACGTGTACCAGACCCTGGCCTGAACACGTCGCAGGCACCTGCCCCTCTGCTGAACGCCCCCTCTCCCCCCATGAGCACTGCCCCCAAGGAACTGCCGCCAGCACAACTTGAGCAAGCCCAGGCCATGCCCCATGTGGTGGACCAAGTGGCTCTGGCTCGCTTGTATGGTGAGCCCCTTTTCGCCATGCCCACGGACCTGTACATCCCACCGGATGCGCTGGAGGTCTTTTTGGAAGCGTTTGAGGGTCCGCTGGACTTGCTGCTTTACCTGATTCGCAAGCAAAACTTCAACATTCTCGATATTCCCATGGCGGGCGTGACCCGTCAGTACCTGAGTTATGTGGATGAAATCCGGGCACGCAACCTGGAATTGGCTGCCGAATACCTGTTGATGGCGGCCATGCTGATCGAGATCAAGTCGCGCATGCTGCTGCCACCCAAAAAAGTCGCCGAGGGCGAAGAGGCCGAGGACCCGCGTGCCGAGTTGGTGCGACGTCTGCTGGAGTACGAGCAGATGAAATTGGCCTCCATGCAGCTGAACCTCATTCCACACTATGGTCGGGATTTTTTGCAGGCCCAAGTGCACATCGAACAAAGCCTGCAACCGCGTTTTCCAGACGTGAGCATGGGCGAGTTGCAATCAGCGTGGCAAGATATTTTGCGACGTGCCAACTTGGTGCAACACCACAAAATCAGCCGGGAAGAGCTCAGTGTCCGAGAGCACATGAGCATCGTGCTTAAGCACCTGCAAGGTCGCAAGTTTGTCGAATTCGAAAACTTGTTCGATGCCAGCTTGGGCACCCCCGTGCTGGTGGTGACCTTCATCGCTTTGCTCGAATTGGCCAAGGAAACCTTGGTCGAAATCACCCAAGCCGAGGCCTTCGCCCCCATTTACGTGCGCTTGGCTTACACCCCCAATTGAGCCTGTAACAGATCAAGCGAGTGTCAGAAATTTGCCCAGGCCAAAGGGCGAGTTTTACTTTTGAAGAGCCGCCAGCCTCAGTGACTGCGGCCGCTTCTGAACATGCCGTGGGTTTTGCGGTTGAGAACGCCTTGTGCGGCCAATTTGTTCATCGAGGGGCTGGCGTGGGCATGGGTGATGGCCATGCCCAAAGCATCAGCGGCATCTTGCCGGGGCAACACAGGCAAGTGCAACAAACGCTTGACCATTTCCTGCACCTGCGACTTGGCCGCCCGGCCATGGCCGGTGACCGACTGCTTCATTTGCAAGGCGGTGTATTCGGCCACAGGCAAGTCGCATGACACCAAGGCCGTCACACAGCAACCACGGGCTTGCCCCAAAAGCAAGGTCGCTTGCGGGTTGATGTTCACAAACACAATCTCGACCGAAGCCACATCCGGTTGGTAACGTGCTTTGATCTCGCGTATACCGTCGTAGATGACTTTCAAGCGCGCTGGCAAATTGCCCATTTCTTCCCGCGTGGTCTCGATCACGCCGCTGGCCACATACTGGAGTTTGGAGCCGCTCATGTCGAGCACGCCAAATCCCGTGGTTTGCAGACCCGGATCAATCCCCAAAATCCGCAAAGTCGAGGGTGCTGCAGAGGTCAGCGAGCTCATGGCAAAACCACATCGTTCATGCGCGCGGTGATGGTTTCGGCACGGCTTGCCAAATAAGGCGATTGGGGCAACTTTTCAAAATAACGCGGGCGGGGCAGCATCACCGACAAACGGGCAGCCTCCCATGCGCTCAGACGCGAGGCGTTTTTGCGAAAGTAATGCTGTGCAGCGGCTTGTGCACCAAACACCCCTTCACCCCACTCCACGCTGTTGAGGTAAATCTCCAGAATGCGGCGTTTGCTCAAAAACGCCTCCAGAGTCAGGGTGATCAACATTTCTTGTCCCTTGCGCAGCAGGGTGCGCTCACCGGACAAAAAAAGGTTCTTGGCCAATTGTTGGGTGATGGTCGAGCCGCCCACAATTTTTGCGGTGACCGGCGGCTTGCCCGCTTGGTTTTGCGTTTTTTTGTCAGCCAATGCTTTGGCCTTGGCATTTTTCTCCCACGCTTTTTCCAAAGACTGCCACCAAACCCCTTTGTGCTGGGTGAAGGCCCCGTCTTCGGAGGCGATCACGGCACGCTGCAAAGTGGTGGCCACAGCCGCCATCGGCACCGACTCCTGCCGCCAGGGCAGCACACCTTGGCGTTGCACGATCTGCCAAGCTTGGGAGCGTTGAAACGTGGTGGATTCGGGCATCCACCAGTTCATGCTCACAATGCGCAGGGCAAAAAACAACTGCAGGCCCAACGCGGCCAACAACACCAACAACAACCATCGGCCAAGGGCACGCATCACAATCTTTCGGTGTTCGTTAAACCTTGCACAGTCTCAAGGTTTGGCTTTTTCTTGCGCTTGCATGCGCGTTTCCAGGGTGTTGTCCCGGGAAAAATCAAACCGGGTGACGACCACAATTTGGTCGGCCTGCTGGCGCATTTTGGAGGTAAACACACCAAAAGGCGCAGCACTGCGCACAATGGCCACGGCCCGTTCATCAAGCATGGGGGTGCCCGATGGCTTGGCCACCTCGGTCGACAACAATCTGCCCCGACTGTCCACCGTGATCACCATGGTGAGCTGCCCGTATATTTTTTGTCCGTTGGCTTCCGGAAAATTCAAGGTGCCTTGGTACTCGATGGTCCGGCGCAATTTATCGTAGTACAGCGCATAAGCCACCTCTTGTGTGGCGGGGCTGATGTAGCGCTTGCGGGCCGAACCCTGAGTTTGGTCGACACGTTGCTCAATCTGGGCCAACTGCCGAGCCAACTGTTGTTGGCGTTGCTCGCGGGCTTGGCGGTCAGGGCCGTCCTTTTTGTCACCGGCGTTTTCTCGGGTCAGCACCGACAACTCGTCCTTGAGTTGTGTAAGCAAACGCATTTGCTGCATTTTGAGTGCCTCAATCTGGCGCTGCATTGCGCTGATGTCGGTGCCAGGATCCGGATTCAAGGCCGGCGGCAAGGGCGAGCTGGCGATGCGCACTTGAGGCACCTCGCCACCCCCAGCCAAACGGACCTGTGCCAAGGCCTGTGCTTTTTGTGGGGCCTCGTCACTGCGGGCATTGACAAGCATCACTTCAAGAGGCGTGTCCTGAAAGACGCGGTTGTAGGTTTCGGGGGCGGCAAAGCGCAAAGTCACCAAACTCAAATGCACCGCCACGGAGAGTGACAATGCCCAAATCAAACCCCGGTGGGGGGATGGCTTGGTGGTTTGCGCCGGGGCGCTTGACTTGGGCCCATCGGCCATGGCATCAGTTTTCATGGCTTTGTGTGCTGTCCTGAAGGTCCACAGCAATGGTCACAGGTCCTGCGGGCAGGACATCGTCTTCCTCGGCTTCTTCCGCATCACAATCCACGGGGTTGTCTGCATCGAGGTGCGCGATCACGGTGCCACTCACATCCAGTGCCATCAGGTCAATCTCGCCGAGCTTGACACGCACATGTGCTCCCCGGGCCAGACCCTGGGCACCCATGACACTGAACATCAGCGGCAAGGTGTCGGCACGCACCAGCCAGCTGCCGCCGCCCATTTCCTTGACCAGGCTGGCGTCCAACTCGTCCATGCTTTGCTGCTGCACATGGCGCAGCGTCCAGTAGCGCTCCATGCTGGACTGCACGCTGTTGTAGGCGCTGTATGCGGCATCAAAGCCGCTGATGATCGAGAACAATTCGGCGTCTTTGGGCTTGAAGGGCGCAGCCAGCGCAGCGGTAGCCCCATGCTTGGCGCAGGCGATGATTTGCCACTGGTTGACCAGGTCGGTGTAACGGCGCAGCGGCGAGGTGCTCCAGGCATAGCTGGGCACACCAATGCCCGCATGCGGCAAGGCCTTGGTGCCCATGCGCACCTTGACGCCCGGGGCCAAGCTGGCTTGGCTGCGGTAGATGCCGGGCACCCCCAGCTGAGCCATCCACTGGCCCCAAGTGCTGTTGGCCAAAATCATGGCCTCGGCCACCATCAAGTCCAGCGGGGCACCGCGTTTGCGGGTGCCGATCAGCACGGTCTCTTCGCCGGTAGGCGGGGTGTCGTTGCTGGCCCGGTCCAGCTTGAAGCTGTAGTCGGGGCGGTTGAAGTTCTCGGGTTTGCCGCGCACCACTTCGCGCCGGGCCTTGAGGGTTTGGGCCAGACGCCAGAAAAAACCCAGTGTGGCGCGGCTCACGGGCACATCGGCATGGTCGCTTGGGTCCTCGCCTTCAAGCCACTCTCGGGTGATGCGATCGTCCAGCTGGTCGTGGCGCAGGTTGACCAGAATCGGCACGCGCTCTAGGCGGGTTTCGGTCTTTTGCACCTCCAGCGTGTCTTCACTGAAGGTCACGTACAGCGACACGGCCGGGCAGTCGCGCCCTTCGATCAGCGTGTAGGTCTGCACCACGCTGTCGGGCAGCATGGTGATTTTGTAGCCCGGCATGTAGACGGTGGACAGGCGTGCACGGCCCAACTGGTCGATGGGGCTGCCCGGCGTCAGCGCCAAACCAGGCGCGGCAATGTGGATGCCCACTGTGACCGTGCCGGTGCCCAGGCCTTGCAGCGACAAAGCATCGTCAATTTCGGTGGTGTGCGAGTCGTCAATGGAAAACGCCTGCACGGGTGCCAGCGGCAATTCGTCCTGGATGGCGGGCGCTTGCAGGGGAGGAAAGCCGGTGCCTTTGGGAAACAGGTCAAACAAGAAACGCTGCCAATGAAAATCCCAAGCCGAAGCGATGGCCCCCGCGTTTTGCAGCAGGTCCAAAGGCGCGGTCTGGCTGCTTTTGCTGGCCTCGACCACGGCCTTGTATTCGGGCGTGTTTTTGTCGGGGCGAAACAGGATTTTGTACAGCTGCTCGCGGATGGGGGCTGGGCAGCTGCCGGCCATCAGCTCGGCAGACCAGGCGTCTATTTGGGCTTGAATCTGTTTTTTCTTCTCGATGGCCAGCAAAGCCTGCTGCACGATCTCGGCGGGTGCCTTGCGAAAGCGCCCCTTGGCACTGCCCCGACGAAAGTAATGGGGCGCTTCGTGCAAGCGCAGCAAGGCGGCCACTTGCTCTGTGGTGCTGGCGTTGGCGCTGAAATAGTCCTTGGCCAAATCGCCAAAACCAAACTCTTCGTCTGAAGCGCACTCGTAGGCCAGTTCGAGCTCAATGCTTTGGCTCAAGGCGGCGGCCTCGCTCATCAAAACGGCAGGGCTGGGCTTGTCGAACTTGAGCAACAAATAGGCCGATTTGACCTTGACCCGCTTGCCCGAGTCGAGTTCGACCTGCGCAGAGGACTCGGCTTCGGACATGATCCGTCCGGCCATGAATTTGCCGGCTTCTTCAAAAAATGCATACATGGCTGGATTTTCCCATGCCACCCGGCCATTCAGCCCTTAGGGCTTCACACCAACTGCAGAAATTCAAGAATTTGCGGCAAATGGTCTTCAAAATCACTCAGGGCGTGGTCACTGCCCTCGATCAAGCACACCTGACCGGCTTGGTGACGGGCCAGCATCTCGCGCCAGTCGAGCACCTCGTCTCCCTTGGCGATCAAGGCCAGGGTTGAGGGCATGGTGGGCGGGGGCTGGCTTTCGAGCTGCACCAACTCTTGGACATAAGAAGGTTCAAAAAAGATGCTTTGCGCCGGGTCTTGCCAAACCGGGTGCTCGCCAATGTATCGCGCCAGATCTCGCGAGGGGTGCACAGCCGGGTTGATCAACACCGCTGGGATGGACAGGTGTGCCGACAGCCATGCGGCGTAAAAGCCGCCAAGTGAAGACCCCATGACCGCCATGTGCCCGCGCGGCCAGTCGGCCGTGCCCTGCAGCAAGAGGGCAACAGCTTGTGCAGGCGAAGCGGGCAGCTGTGGACACCACCAGGTCACACCAGGGTGCAAGGTCTGCACCCGCTGGGCCATGATTTGGGCTTTGGCCGACTGCGGCGACGACCTGAAGCCGTGCAAATACAGCAGATGGGTGGTGCTCACGGGGCCTTAAATTTCAATCTTGGAGCCCAACTCAACCACCGCATTGGTGGGCAAGTTCAAAAATTCGGCCGCAGCACTGGCGTTGTGGTGCATCTGGGCAAAAAGTTTTTCACGCCAGGTGGCCATGCCGCCACCAATGGTGGGAATCACAATGTCGCGTGACAGGAAATAACTGGTCATCATCGGATCGAGTTTGTAGCCCTCTCCTTTGATTTTGCTCAGCGCAGAGGGCAGGTCAGGATTGTCTTTGAAGCCGTAATTGACAATGACTTGCCAGCATTCATGCCCCAAAGGCGTGACATCCAGGCGCTGTGCAGCGTCCACACGGGGCACTTCGTGGCTGCGCACGGTGACAAACAAATTGGTTTCGTGCAAAACCTTGTTGTGCTTGAGGTTGTGCAACAAGGCATTGGGCACAGCCCCCGTCTCGGCCGTCAAGAACACGGCCGTGCCCTCCACCCGGGTGGGGGGAGAAATGAACACCGCTTCCAGAAAATCGCCCAACTGCAAAGCATCCGTGCGCAAAGACTCGTTGAGCAGTCGCCGCCCATCGTGCCATGTGAGCATGAGGGTGAACACCGCTGCACCAATGAGCAGGGGAAACCAGCCTCCGTCAAACAACTTGAACATGTTGGAAGCCCAAAACGCCAGATCAACCACAAAGAAGAAACCGGTCGCACCGATGCACAGAGCCAGTGGCAATTTCCAGGCATAGCGGATGACGAAAAATGTCAGCACCGTGGTGATCAACATGTCGGTGCACACCGCGATGCCGTAAGCAGCAGCCAAATTGCTCGACGACTTGAACATGACCACCGCCAGCACGATGGCCACAAACAGGCCCCAATTGACAAAGGGCATGTAAATTTGCCCCGTATCGGTCTCGCTGGTGTGCAGCACTTGCAAGCGCGGCAAATAACCCAATTGAATGACCTGTTTGGTCACACTGAAAGCCCCTGAAATCAGCGCCTGCGATGCAATCACCGTGGCCATGGTGGCCAAACCCACCAGTGGCAGCAAGGCCCATTCGGGAGCCATCATGTAAAACGGGTTTTTGACCGCTTCAGGTTCGGCCAGAAGCAACGCGCCTTGACCAAAATAGTTCAGAGTCAAACAAGGCATGACCACACTGAACCAAGCCAGGCGGATCGGTTTTTTACCGAAATGGCCCATGTCGGCATACAAGGCTTCGCCCCCGGTCACACACAAGACCACCGCGCCCAAAATGATGAAGGTGGTGCCCGGCTCATTCCACATGAAGCCCAGCGCATAGTGGGGGCTGATGGCGAACAAGATCTCGGGGCGCTGCACGATGTGCGACACGCCCAAGACCGCGATGGCAAGAAACCAGACCAGCGTGATCGGACCAAAGAATTTGCCAATGCCCGCCGTGCCCCGCTTTTGCACCCAAAACAGCAGGAACAAAATGACCAACGTGAGGGGGATCACCGCCTTTTTGAAGGTCGGGGAGATGATCTCCAAGCCTTCAACAGCCGACAGCACCGAGATGGCGGGTGTGATGACCCCGTCACCATAAAAAAGACAGGTTCCAAAAATGCCAACGATCAACAGCACTTTGCGTAATTGCGGTTTGTCTTTGACCGATTGCGAAGCAAGCGCCAACATGGCCACCAGCCCCCCTTCGCCGTGGTTGTCGGCACGCAGCACCAACACCACATACTTGACCGACACGATGGTGGTCAGGGTCCAAAAGAAGATGGAGAGGATGCCGTAAACATTGGCCGGCGTAAAAGGCACATGGCCGGAGCCAAAGACCTCTTTCATCGCATACAGCACACTGGTGCCGATGTCGCCATACACCACGCCAATGGCGCCCAAGGTCAATGCGACAAGTGAAGAACGGGTAGTGGACACAGGCAGGGGCCTGGGTATAAACAGGCCTGATGACAAACAAGCTGGCTATTTTGCGCCCGATTCGAGCCCTGTGTCACCGTTCATTTTGTGATTTTGTTGCAGTGCAACAACTTCAGTCGTACACCTCGGCCTCAGGGTCGGTCGCTTCCAGCTCATAGCTGGCTGCCAACATGGCCAGGCGGCCGATGACGCCATACATGTAAAAGCGGTTGGGCACGCTGGCCCCAGGCTTGACGCCCGGTTGGGGCAAATGCGGGCTTTCGGCAAAGGCCAAAGGCACAAAGCTGGCGCCCGGGGCATTCAGATTTTCGTCCACACCGCGTTCAGCATGTACACGGTAGAAGCCCCCCACGACGTAGCGGTCCATCATGTAAACCACCGGCTCGGCCACGGCGTCGTTGATGCGCTCGTTGGTCAAGACACCCTCTTGGATGATCACGTCGTTGACGGTCTGACCGTCCTTGATGACGTTCATCTTGTTGCGGGTCTTGCGGTTGAGTTGGTCCAGATCGGCCACATCGCGCACGGTCATGATGCCCATGCCATAGGTGCCGTTGTCGGCCTTGACCACCACAAACGGCTTTTCGTTGATGCCGTATTCCTTGTATTTGCGCTTGATCTTGGTCAGCAGCGCGTCCACATTGCTGCGCAGGCATTCCATGCCCGTGCCTTCGGCAAAGTTCACGTCGCCACACTGGCTGAACATGGGGTTGATCAGCCAGGGGTCGATGCCCAGCAGCTTGCCAAAACGCTTGGCCACTTCTTCGTAGCTCTGGAAATGCTTGGTCTTGCGGCGCACGCTCCAGCCGGCGTGCAGGGGCGGCAGCAAAAATTGCTCGTGCAACTCTTCCAGAATGCCGGGGGCACCGGCCGACAGGTCGTTGTTGAGCAAGATGGTGCAGGGGTCAAAGTCTTTCAGGCCCAGGCGGTGTTTGGTGCGCACCACGGGCTCGAGGGTCACGCTCTCGCCGTTGGGCAACTCGATGGTGGTGGTTTCCTTGATCTCGGGGTTGATCGAGCCCAAGCGCACGTTCAGACCTGCCATGTGGAAGATGCGCTGCAACTGCGCCACATTGGTCAGGTAAAAAGTATTGCGGGTGTGGTTTTCGGGAATGATCAGCAGATTTTTAGCCTCGGGGCAGATCTTCTCGATGGCTGCTTGGGCGGCCTGCACGGCCAAGGGCAACATCTCGGGCGTCAGGTTGTTCCAGCCACCGGGGTAAAGATTGGTGTCCACCGGCGCGAGCTTGAAGCCGGCATTGCGGATGTCCACCGAGGTGTAGAACGGGGGCGTGTGCTCCATCCACTCCAGACGGAACCAGCGCTCGATGGCGGGCATGGAGTCGAGGATGCGCTGCTCGAGCTCATTGATAGGGCCGGTCAGGGCGGTGACGAGATGAGGAACCATGGACTTGCCTTCGATGAACCAGAAAATCAAAATGATGATATGGGGACGTTCCGGCGCATTGCAAGCGCCAAGCGGACAACCGTCCCCCGGGTGTGATCAGCCACGCACTTCACCCTCGCCGAGCACCACGTACTTGAGCGAGGTCAGGCCCTCGATGCCCACCGGGCCCCGGGCGTGAAACTTGTCGGTGCTGATGCCGATTTCGGCACCCAGGCCGTACTCAAAGCCATCGGCAAAGCGGGTGCTGGCGTTGACCATGACGCTGGCCGAATCGACTTCACGCAAAAAGCGCTGGGCGTGCATGTGGTCGCGGGTCAGGATGGCGTCGGTGTGGTGGCTGCTGAAGTGGTTGATGTGGGCAATCGCCTCATCCACCCCCTCAAGCACCTTGATGCTGATGATGGGTGCCAGGTATTCCTCAAACCAGTCCTGCTCGGTCGCGTCTTTCAAATTGGCCCCGGTGACCTGGCTCAAAATGGCCTTGGCCTTGGGGCAGCAGCGCATTTCCACGCCTTTGGCCGCATAGATCGCGCCGATTTTGGGCAGAAATTCGGCCGCGACACCACGCGCCACCAGCAAGCTCTCGCTGGCGTTGCAAGGGCTGTACTTTTGGGTTTTGGCGTTGTCGGCCACTTTGACGGCCATGTCGATGTCGCAGGGATCGTCCACATAGGTGTGGCAATTGCCGTCCAGGTGCTTGATGACGGGCACCTTGGCTTCGGCGCTGATGCGCTCGATCAGGCCCTTGCCGCCACGCGGGATGACCACGTCCACAAACTGCGGCATGGTGATGAGCTGGCCCACGGCGGCGCGGTCGGTGGTTTGCACCAGCTGCACCGCGTTGACGGGCAAACCGCTGTGGACGAGCGCTTGCTGCACCAGCTTGGCCAAGGCCTTGTTCGATTCAATCGCCTCGGAGCCGCCGCGCAAGATGCAGGCATTGCCGCTTTTGATGGACAGGCTGGCCGCTTCGATGGTCACATTGGGGCGACTCTCAAAAATCATGCCAAACACACCAATGGGCACCCGCATTTGACCCACACGGATGCCACTGGGCACCTGCTTCATGCCAATGATTTCGCCGATCACATCGGGCATGGCGGCCAGCTGTTCGCAGCCTTGGGCGCAGGTTTCCAGCACTTTGGGGCTCAATTTCAGACGGTCCACCATGGGCTCCGCCAAGCCTGCTGTGCGGGCACGTTCCAAGTCTTTGGCATTGTCCAGTTGCAAGGCGTCGGTGTTCTCGCGCAGCAAAGCGGCCAGATGTCGCAAAGCCTTGTTTTTGATGGCGGCCGAAGCCCGGGCCATCTGGCTTGAGGCTGTTTTGGCTTGCAGGCCCAAGGCCTGCACATGTTCAACGGTATTCAATTCGGTCATGCACGCATTTTCGCAGATGCAAACGTGGCTCAGCGAACGATGCAAAAGCGGGAAAAACGCACGGCCAATCGCTGCAGGGCTTGCCAAGGGTCGGTCGGCCAATCGGGCACTTTGAGGCCTTTGACAATGCCGTCCACTTGGTGGGCCGCTTGCAGCAGGCCATGCAGCCGTGCTGCGCTCATGGTGGGCAGCACGCGCTCAAACAAACGGTCCCGCGGACTCCACACCCTGTGTTCACGCAAAGCCATGGGCATGGGTTTACCCTGAGCAATGGCGTCTTTGACGCGTTTCATGGCACGGATGTCTTCCGCAATGGTGTAGTGCACCAGCACAGCGGCTTCGCCCTCGGCCTGCAGGCCATCGAGCATGCGCTGCACCCGGGCCACCTGACCCGACAATACCGATTCAGACAACTTGAACACATCGTAGCGGGCCACATTGACCACCGCCGACTCGACCTGCGCCTGGGTGAGTTCACCCGGCGGGTAGAGCAGGCCCAGTTTCTGGATTTCCTGGTGTGCAGCCAGCAAATTGCCTTCGACACGATCGGCAAAAAACTGCAAAGTCCGCTGGCCTGCCTCTCCCGCCAAGACGTGCTGGCCTTGGCCTTGCAATCGCTGGGCAATCCATTGGGGCAGAGCATTGCGCTCTATCGGGTCAATCGTGACCAACACCCCCAAGTTTTCCAAAGCGCCAAACCAAGCCCCTTTGCGTGTGGCGGCATCCAGGCGGGGCAACAAAACCAGGGTCAAGGTCGAATCATTGTCTTGTGTCGATACAGCCAATTGCTGCAGTGCCGTGCTGCCCTCTTTGCCAGGTTTACCCGTGGGAATGCGCACTTCCACGATTTGTTTGTCGGCAAACAGGCTGAGCGACCCGCCTGCAGCCAGCACCTCGCTCCAGTCAAAATGGGCCCCAGACACGGTGTGCACACTGCGCTCGGTATAGCCCTGAGCGCGGGCGGTGGCGCGAATGGCGTCGGCCGCCTCTTGTTGCATCAATGGCTCGTCGCCATGGAGCACATACAGGCTGCGCAAGCCTTTTTGCAAGTGCGCAGAAAGTTGAGAGTACGCCAGTTGCATGGGGTGCAAATCAGGGCTTGGACAAGGGCATGGCGAGCGACTTGACAGCGGCCAATCGGCGCATGATTTGCTGCACGATGTCCGACTGCATGTCGCGGTACATCATGCCCTGCTCGATTTCCTTGGACAGTGCAGCGGTCTCGGTGAAACTCAGGTCGCGCTGCTGGGCCAACTCGACCGGCTCAATGAGGCTCACCCCCTGGGGCGTGCGCAGGCGAAACTTCACTTTCAAACGCAATTGCAATTCACGCACTTGCCCCGAGGTGTTCACGCCCACCACCACTTGTTGGCGGTCTTCGCTCAAGATGTCCAGCACCGCATCGGCCCTCAACATTTGGGGCGGATCATTCCACAGCTCAATGCGGCCTGTGCCCAGTAAATTTCGCCGCAACTCGACCCCCAAGGAGGAGGTGCTTGAAAAATTGGCATAGAGGGTTTTGAACGGGTAATCAGCGGCACCGCGCAGCTGAAACCCACACGCCGACAGGCCTGCCGTGAGGGGCAAACCCAGCATGACCCGAAGGCAAAGTCGGCGCGAAGTGCTCATGGGGCGTGTGCATCCATCCGGTGCGTGCGCTCAAATCACCACGTTGACCAAACGGCCCGGCACCACAATCACCTTTTTGGGCGCGGCACCTGCGGCCTGCTTGACGAAAGCTTCGTTGGCCAAGGCAGCGGCTTCGATCTGGGCCTTGTCGGCGCTGGCGGGCACGAGGATGGACCCGCGCAGCTTGCCGTTGATTTGCAGCATCAGCTCGATCTGGTCGCGCTCCAAAGCCGACTCGTCCACCGTGGGCCAAGGCGCGTCGAGCAATTCGCCCACGGCCTGGGCGTAACCCAGCTGCTGCCAGATGTCGTCGGTGATGTGCGGGCAAGCGGGGTAGAGCATGCGCATCAAGAGCGAGACGCCTTCGCACAGGGCGGCGGTATCTCCTGGGCTGCCATCAGGCTTGAAGTCTTCCAGCGCGTTCAGCAGTTTCATGCAACCGGACACCACCGTGTTGTATTGCATGCGCTCGTAGTCGTAACCCACTTGCTTGAGCACCAAGTGCATTTCGCGGCGCAAGGCCTTGGCCGAATCGCCCAAAGCGGCTTGGCTCAGGTCTTGGCTGGTGGCCGAGCGCAGCAATTCGTGGTGCTTGAACGCGAAGTTCCAGACCCGGCGCAAGAAACGGTAGCTGCCTTCCACGGCCGAGTCGTTCCACTCCAGTGTCACCTCAGGCGGTGCGGTGAACATGGTGTACAGGCGGGCCGTGTCGGCACCGTAGCGCTCGATCAGGTCCTGCGGGTCCACGCCGTTGTTCTTGGACTTGGACATGGTGCCCACGCCCTCGTAGTCGATGGCCGTGCCCACGGGCAAGCGGCCATCGCCGCTGTCGGCTTCGTTCTTGAGCTTGGCACCCACGACCTTGCCGGTCTCGTCGAGCACATGCTCGACGTCGTGCGGCCAGAAGTAATCTTTGCCGCCCTTGGCGGTGCGGCGCGAATAGATGTGGTTGAGCACCATGCCCTGTGTGAGCAGCTTGCTGAAGGGCTCGTCCACCTTGACCAGGCCCAGGTCGCGCATGACCTTGGTCCAGAAGCGGGCGTACAAGAGGTGCAGGATCGCATGTTCGATGCCACCGATGTACTGGTCCATCGGCATCCAATAGTCGGCGCCGTCCGCCACCATCTTCTCGGTGTTGGTCGGGTCGCAGTAGCGCATAAAGTACCAAGACGAATCCACAAAGGTGTCCATGGTGTCGGTCTCGCGGCGGGCCGCTTTGCCGCACACGGGGCAAGTTACGCCTGCGTGGAAACCTTCGTGCTTGTGCAGCGGGTTGCCCGAGCCGTCGGGAATGCAGTCTTGCGGCAGCACCACGGGCAGGTCTTTTTCAGGCACGGGCACCGCGCCGTGCTCCTCGCAATGGATGATCGGGATCGGCGTGCCCCAGTAGCGCTGGCGGCTCACGCCCCAGTCGCGCAGACGCCAGGTGGTTTTTTTCTCGCCCAAGCCTTTGGCGGCCAACAATTCGGCCACTTTGGAGGCAGCGACTTTTTGGGTCAAGCCATCGAGTTCGCCGGAGTTGATGCACACACAGATTTGTTTGTCCCCGTACCAGTCCTGCCAGACGGTGGCGTCGAAGACCTGGTCCTTGACGGACACGACCTGCTGGATCGGCAAGGCGTACTTCAGCGCAAACGCAAAGTCACGCTCGTCGTGCGCAGGCACGCCCATCACGGCGCCATCGCCGTAACTCATGAGCACGTAGTTGCCAACCCACACTTCAACTTGCGCACCGGTCAGTGGGTGCGTCACGAACAGACCCGTGGCCATGCCCTTTTTCTCTTGCGTGGCCATTTCGGCCTCGGTCGTGCCGCCGCTCTTGCATTCTTCGAGAAAAGCCGCCAGCGCGGGATTGCCGGCAGCCGCATGCAGCGCCAGCGGGTGTTCAGCCGCCACCGCGCAAAACGTGACGCCCATGATGGTGTCGGCGCGGGTGGTGAACACGTACATCTTGCCGTCGCCGATCAAAGCGTCGTCAGCGCCAGCGATGCTGTGCGGGAACGCAAAGCGCACGCCTTCGCTCTTGCCAATCCAGTTTTCCTGCATCAGGCGGACTTTGTCGGGCCAGCCGTTCAGCGTGGCCTTGTCGTTGCCGATCTGCACATGGTCCAGCAGCTCTTGGGCGTAAGCGGTGATGTTCAGGTAGTAACCGGGGATCTCGCGCTTTTCAACCGGAGCGCCGGTGCGCCAGCCTTTGCCGTCGATGACTTGCTCGTTGGCCAGCACGGTCTGGTCCACCGGGTCCCAGTTGACGACCTGGGTCTTGCGGTAGGCAATGCCTTTTTCCAGCATCTTCAAAAACAGCCACTGGTTCCACTTGTAATAGGTCGGGTCGCAGGTGGCGACTTCGCGTGACCAGTCGATGGCCAGGCCCATGGCCTGCATCTGCTTTTTCATGTACGCGATGTTCTCGTACGTCCACTTGGCCGGGGGCACGCCATTCTTCAAGGCGGCGTTTTCGGCGGGCAGACCAAACGCATCCCAGCCCATGGGCATGAGGACATTGAAGCCCTTCATGCGCAGGCTGCGCGTGAGCATGTCGTTGATGGTGTAGTTGCGCACATGGCCCATGTGCAGCTTGCCACTGGGGTAAGGCAACATGGAGCAAGCGTAAAACTTCTTTTTGCTAGCGTCTTCGGTGACGCGGTAGGCATCGCGGGCGGTCCAGCGGGACTGTGCAGCGGGTTCGACTTCGAGGTGGTTGTACTTGTCTTGCATAGGGCTAAATTGTAGGGCTTGGGCGGTGGCGATCCCGCACACCTGACCGTCAGGGTGACCCGGCAGCAAACTCAGGGTGAAACCACCTGGGCCACAAAGCCAATTCGGCTCAAGCCCGCTTTTTGGGCCAGCCCCATGGCCTCGACCACGCGGCCATAAGGCACGGATGCATCGGCCCGAAGCTCTAGCTCAGTCAGGGGATTGCGCTGCGCAGCTGCCCTCAGTTTCAGACGCAATGCGTCGGCAGTGATGACTTGGTCGTTCATGAACATCACCCCTTGGGCATTCACCACCAAGACCATCGACTGTGGGGCAGCACCCGGCTCACCCGCTTCACTGCTGGGCAAGTCCAGTCGTATGGCACTGCTCATCAAAGGCGCCGTGACGATGAAAATCACCAGCAAAACCAACATCACGTCCACCAAAGGTGTGACATTGATCTCGCTCATGGGCTGATCGGCTTTGTGAGCAGACAGGCGACCAAATGCCATGTTTTCAGCCCAGCGGCTTGTCGGACAACAGTGCGCGAAGATCGTGCGCAAAACCTTCAAGCTCGGCCTCGATCTGACCAATGCGTCGACCCAGCAAGTTGTAGCCCAGCACGGCAGGAATGGCCACCGCCAGGCCGGCAGCGGTCATGATCAGGGCCTCACCCACAGGGCCGGCCACTTTGTCAATCGTCAAAGCCCCTCCTTCGGCCATGCCGGTCAAGGCATTGAAGATGCCCCAAACCGTTCCCAGCAAGCCCATAAAAGGGGAAATGGACCCCGCGGTGGCCAACAACACCTGGCCCCATTGCAGACGACGCAACACCGTTTGCATGGCGTCCCGCAACACCCGGGTCAATTGGGGGTGGCGTTCCCCCGCCGAGGCCAAAGTTCCGCCCAAGGGCTCCAGGGTGGACTCGAGCAAGGGCAACACACAGGCGTCGCGGTCATATTGAGCCACCCTTTGTCGGGCATCCTCAAAACCCGTGGACTGCCAAAACGCAGCCACACTGCGAGGAACATCCTGAGCTACTCGGGACAACAATCGCCACTTCCAGGCCATGACCACCCAACTGCCGACCGACAGCGCCAACAACAAAAGCGCCAACACCCGACTGAGCACATCGCTGTGCAACAAAAAGTCGTTCAGGTTCATGGCTACTTTTGATCTGACAGGCAGATCAACGCAGATTCAACACATCGAACATGTCAAACAAGCCCCGTTCCAGCCCTGCCAAAAACCGAACGGCACGCAAACTGCCTTGCGCATAGGTCGATCGACTGGACGATTTGTGCGTGACCTCAATGCGCTCACCAATGCCCGCAAAAAGCACCGTGTGGTCACCCACAATGTCCCCGCCGCGAATGGTGGAAAAACCGATGGTGGAAGGATCGCGCTCACCGGTATGGCCATAGCGCTCATAAACCGCGCACTCCTTGAGATCCCGGCCAATGGCTTGGGCAATCACCTCACCCATTTTGAGGGCCGTGCCCGAAGGGGCATCGACCTTGTGGCGATGGTGAGCTTCGATGATCTCGATGTCGTAACCGGTGGACATGGCCTGAGCGGCCATTTGCAGCAGTTTCAAAGTCACGTTCACCCCCACGCTCATGTTGGGGGCCATGACAATGGCCATGTCTTTGGCCAATTCAGCGATCTCTGCCTTTTGCGCCTCACTGAAACCTGTGGTTCCAATCACCGCCTTGACCCCGAGTTCACGACAAACCTGAAGGTGTGCCAGCGTGCCCTCGGGGCGCGTGAAATCAATCAAACAAGACGAGCCGCTCAGACCTTGGCGCAAATCAGCGGTCACGGCCGTGCCCGTGACCTGGCCCAAAGAGGCCCCTGCATCCAGACCCAAGGTGGGGCTTGACGCCATGTCCAGCGCACCGGCCAGCCGACAATCATCAGAGGCCAAGATGGCCTCGATCAGCATCTGCCCCATGCGGCCCGAAGCACCGGCAACCGTGATTGGCAATAAATTCAAAGAGGTCATGACTTCAAAACAAGTGAATCTGAAAAAAGAACCGCGCCCAAGCGGTGACTTGGGCTGCGCCACTCAGCGAAGAGCGGGCTCCAAAGGCGGGTATTGGCTGGGCAGAGCAGCTGGCGGCCGCACAGTGTCCATGACAGGCTTGGGTGCCTCAAACTTCTTCAAGGCCTCTTCTGTGGCTTCTAAAACGGGCACCTTGACATTGGCCCTGGGGCCGGCCAATCGACCTGCGAACTCCGACTCGCTGGGCAGCACATCGCTGTCCACTTGTTCAAGCACATCGCCTTTGAAGTACACCGTCAGTCTGAAGTTTTGAGCAGGGACACCTTGGCGCTCAATGCTGAACGCATAGTCCCAACGGTCGGCATGAAACAAACTGGCGATCAATGGCGTGCCCAGAATGTCCCGCACCTGCGCACGCTGCATTCCGGGACGCAGCGCCTGACGTTGCTCTTTGGAGACGAAATTGCCTTGCACCACCTCGGGCACATAAGGCTTGAAGGTGTCGCGGTTGATGTTGCCGGAAAGACCGCCACAAGCGCTCAAACCCACGCTCAAAAAAAGCGCAACAAGAAGAGCAGGTGTGCGAAATGTCATGGAGGCTGTCATGGTTGTGGGCGTACCGATATGATCAGATCATTGTAGCGGCAGCTTTGCACAGCCACGGCAAGCCCTGACCGAACCCTTGAAACCATGAGCCACATCGAAGAACTCAAAAGCAACGGCCTCAAAGCCACTCTGCCCCGCTTGAAAATTCTGG
The DNA here is from genome assembly GCA_002256145.1 of Comamonadaceae bacterium PBBC1. Classification (GTDB taxonomy): domain Bacteria; phylum Pseudomonadota; class Gammaproteobacteria; order Burkholderiales; family Burkholderiaceae_C; genus Limnohabitans_A. The sequence goes on along the minus strand of NKIP01000008.1, from coordinate 10,732 downwards.
AAGTTTTTCAAAGCGCCCAAATGCGCCACATGACGGCCGAAGATGTGTTTCGTCATTTGCTCCAAGACAACGCCGACATTGGCTTGGCCACGGTTTACCGGGTATTGACCCAATTTGAGCAAGCAGGCATTTTGAGCCGGAACCACTTCGAAAGTGGCAAAGCTGTTTATGAACTCAATGAAGGGCAACACCACGACCACATGGTGTGTCTTGATTGCGGTCGGGTTGAGGAGTTTTTTGACCCTGAAATCGAGTCGCGCCAACAAGCCGTTGCACAAGCCAAAGGTTTTGTGATTGCGGACCATGCACTGAGCCTGTATGCCCACTGCATTCAAAACCCCTGCCCTCACCGCAGCCCCGGATGATGAACAGTCAGCCGCCGGGACGCTTCATGTCATGGCGCGGCGTTGGCGCTCAATGAATTCTTGGTAGGTGTCAATGCCCCGCATTTGCAAAATGGTATTGCGAACGGCAGCCTCGACCAAAACCGCAATGTTGCGACCTGCCACCACCTGAATCACCACCTTGCGCACCGGAATGCCCAGCACGTCCTGGGTCAAGGGCTCTGATGGCAAACGCTCATAGTCCCGCTCCAGGGTCTCCTTGCGCACCAAATGAACAATCAATTTGAGCCGCATCTTGCGGCGCACAGCGGTTTCACCAAAAATGGCACGGATATCGAGCAGACCGATCCCTCGCACTTCCAACAGATTTTGGAGTAAATCAGGGCATCTCGCTTCGATGGTGGTCTGGTTGATGCGGTAAAGATCCACGGCATCGTCGGCCACCAAGCCATTGCCGCGCGAAATCAACTCCAGCCCCAACTCACTCTTGCCCAAACCGGACTCGCCGGTGATGAGCACACCCATGCCCAAAATGTCCATGAACACACCGTGCATGGTGGTGCGATCGGCAAAATGCTTGGACAAATAAGCCCGAAGAACATCGATCACGAACGCCGATGACTGGTCGGTCGAGAACATGGGAATTTGAGCCCGCTCGCACATGGACAGCAAAGCCTCAGGCGCTGACTGTCCATCGGCCAACACCAAGACAGGGGGCTCCAAGGTCACAATGCGGGCAATGCGTCGGGCGCAATCTTCAGGAGTGGAGTTGGTCAGGTAGGCCACCTCACGCGGCCCCAAGATCTGCACCCTGTAGGGATGGATGTAATTGAGATAACCCACCAGATCGGCACCGGATCGGGCTTCTCGAACGGCCACATCGTCAAATCGACGCTCTGAAGCGCCCAGTCCCGCCAGCCATTGCCATTTCAACTTTCCCCGGTGATCTTCAAACAGAACATCGGCACTGATGACGGATGGCTTCATCGCAGCAATCTCCCTGGGGGTTGGCGCTTCAGACGGTTTGCGCTGAACGCCACTGGGCTATCAACTGGTGCAAGCCCTCTTGGGCTGAACTGTTCTTGATGTTTTCACGCAAGACAGTGTCGCTGAGCAATTCGGCGATTTCAGACAGAATTTCGAGGTGTTTTTGGGTCGCCGCTTCTGGGACCAACAAAAAAATCAACAAATTAACGGGCTGTTCATCTGGCGCGTCAAAGCCAATGGGCTGGGCCAAACGGAACACGGCCGCCATGGGCGACTTCAGCCCCTTGATTCGACCGTGAGGAATGGCCACACCATGACCCAAACCCGTCGAACCAAGCCGTTCACGCGCAAACAAGCTGTCGGTCACCAGTGCACGAGACAATCCATGCAGGTTCTCAAAGAGAAGTCCGGCTTCTTCAAATGCACGTTTCTTGCTGGTGGCTTCCACCCCGACAAGAACTTGGGCAACAGGCAATATGGAGGAAAGGCGATTCATGGTCGAGGCCGGATTATGCACCTGTTCAGTCCTGAGGGTCGGGATACCACGTGTCGCCGCGGTGTCTGAGTTGGACTATTCAGGTCAAAGTGGGTACCCAAAATAAAAAAAGGGCCGCTTGCTGCGGCCCCTGTTGGCTCCAACTTCGCTTACATCATGCGCTTGGGTGCGCTGTGGTGATGCTCCGTGATGCGGTCCTTGTGCTTGACCACTTGTCGGTCCAACTTGTCCACCAGTTCATCAACGGCTGCATAAAGATCTTCGTGGGCACTTTCTGCAAACAAGTCGCTGCCTTTAACGTGGATATTGCACTCTGCACGTTGGCGCTTTTCCTTTTCTTTCTGATTCTCGATGCTGAGCAGCACTTTGACGTCGACCACCTGATCGAAATGCCGGGTGATGCGGTCGAGTTTGCCTGTGACGTACTGACGCAGCGCAGGGGTCACGTCCAGATGGTGTCCGCTGATGGTTAAATTCATAGTCGTCGCCTCCATAGATTCAGGATAGAAAAAACCCCATTGAAGCAGGGCTTCAGAACCACTTTTTCGGGTGGTTCGACCTCACTATGCGCCGCCCAGAAATGAAATGCAACAGCCTGAAAACTAAACCTGTAACGGCCGCTGGCAATGCGCCCAAAACCCCTTTTTGGTGCTATCGTTCTATTTGAAACGACACGCTCGTTTCTTCATCAAGCCCTTTGTCCTGCGCCTCATCTGGGACCACTGCTGGGCACCAACAGCTCACGCCATGGCTCTGGCTTGACTCTCGTGCAAGCGCAAGTGCCCTGCCAGCCAGGCACTCATCAAGCTGGCCAGTACACCCAACAAACCTGCCATCCAATACCCGGTGAGCTGCCCCAGTTCATCACGGCCGATGATCAGCCCCCCCACCAGTGCTGCCAAGCCCATCGAGGCCGATTGAACCGCTGAGTTGAGGGTCATGAAGGTCCCGCGCAAGCGTGGCTCAACAGCCGAAGAGATCATGGCCATGCCCGGAATCATGCGACCACTCATCATGGCGAACAAGCCCGTGGAGATGGTCAACAACCCCCAAAGTGGTAAACCCTGGGAAAGGGTTGTGGCCATCAGGGGCAGCGTCACCGCCAAAGCCAAGCGTTGAAACACTTTCACCTTGCCCACCCGATCTGTCAGGCGTCCGAAATACCGGGCACTGAGCAAGGTGACCGTGCCACCGCACAGGTAAATCCAAGGCACCTCGTGGCTTTGCATGCCCGCATTGGACTGCAGATAAATCGTGATGTAGGGGATGACCGTAAAACCGGCAAACATCATGAGGCCTGACACGCCAAAAGCCTTGAGGTGATTGGGATGCGCCAGGACCTGGCCGATGCCACGCCACACACTCACGCGCTCTGGGTGATGCAAGTGGGCATCCAGTCGGGGCAAGCTTTGCCAAGCCGCCAACGCCAACAAGCCCACCAAGAAGGCAATCCCGAAAAAGGGGGCGTGCCAACTCAAGTGTGTCGCCAGAAACAGGCCCATAGGAACACCTGCCACGGTCGACACAGAAAATGAGGTCATCACCACGCTCATGGCACGCCCACGGCGCTCAAAAGGAATCACATCGGCCACCACGGTCTGTGACAGCGCCGACAACACCCCACCAAACAAACCCGCAGCCACACGCGCCACCATCAGCCAAACGTAGTCGGGGGCCAGGCCGCAAGACAGTGTGGCCAATCCAAACAAGGTGTACATGGTCAACATCAAGCGCTTGCGGCTGAAGCGGTCAATGTAGGTCGACGCCATCAGACCAGAAAAGCCTGCCGACAAGGTGTAGGCAGAAACCAGCAAACCAAATTGGGCATTGCTGATGCCAAACAAGGCCGTGAACTGCGGCCCCATCGGCATCATGATCATGAAATCGAGAATGTGGGTGAACTGGATGCCAGCCAGCGTCAAGAGCAACCAGCGCTCGCGCCGTGGGGTCAGGTGGGGGGTCATGAAACAATGCCGGTTAATCCTCCGAATCTAACACCCATCTTCCCCCTGGCCTTCACAGCCTTTTGCAGCCTTGTTCACTCACCCCTGTTGCCATGCCCATTGACAACCTGACCGCCCACTCAGCTTCGTCGCACTCCGATCGAGCACCCACACGTCCAGACCCACGGATTTCAGCCCATGTCAATGGCCTGGTGCTGATGGGGGGTGGCGCACGCACGGCTTACCAAGCAGGTGCTCTGCAGGCGATAGGCCAACTGCTGGACCGTCAAGAAGCCCGCCTTCAACGGTTTCCGTTTCAGGTCTTGGCGGGGACATCGGCTGGGGCCTTGAACGCCACATTTCTGGCCAGCAAGGCCATGGATGGCCTGGCCGGCCTGAACGATTTGGCAAATTTTTGGGCCCATATTCGAACCAGCGACGTTTACCACTTGCCACAGACCCCTTTGGACAAACTCAGCCGCTGGGCAACAGCGCTGGGCCTGCTCAGTTCGGCACGCGAACATGCCGCCGCCATGGACAGCCTGGCCTTGGTGAACACCTTGCACCGGGCGATTGCATTGGAGCGAATCGATCAAGCCTTGCAAAAAGGGGTGTTGCAAGCCTTGGCCGTCACAGCTTCGAGCTATTCCAGCGGGGTGCACTGGACTTTTTGCCAAACCCGCGATGGCCAACCCATCCCGTGGAGTCGTCCGGGAAGGCGGGCCGAGCAGCAGCCCATCACCATCGAGCACCTGATGGCATCAAGCGCCATTCCTTTCATCTTTCCGTCCACCCCGCTGTGGGTGGACGGTGGTATGGAATTTTTTGGGGATGGCTCCATGCGCCAGATTTCACCTTTGTCGGCGGCCGTGCATCTGGGCGCTGACCGGATTTTGGCCATCGGTGTGAGCCAGCCCCAAAAGGGAGGGCCAGAGATGGCACCCCGAAGTGCTGGCCGCCCGTCGCTGGGCACCATCGCAGGGCATGCCATGGCGAGTGTGTTCCATGACACCCTGGAAGCCGATGTGGAGCAAATCACCCACATCAACCAGACGCTGCGCGTTTTACCCGACGCCTTAAGGGCACAGTTGCCCCTGCGTGCGGTCGATGTTTTGACCCTGCAACCCAGTGCCTCACTGGACGCCTTGGCCCAAAAGTTTGCTCACACCCTGCCCAAACCCATTCTTCGGGTGCTGCAAGGCTTGGGGGCACTTCAGGGCAGCGGAGCGGCATTGGCCAGTTACTTGCTGTTTGAACCGGAATTTGTGGGTGCACTCATGGCCTTGGGCCGGGCGGACGTCTCGGCCCGAGCGGAGGAAATCGTGACTTTTTTGAATCCAGCACCCCATCATCCGGTGCGATAATCCGCCGATTCATTCTGGAGACACACTGCCGTGGAAACTACCCCGAGTCGGTAGCTTTCGAACGCGCTGAGCACCCTGCCCATCGTTCGAAAGCTGCAGAACCCCCTTCGCCGCCCCTTTGAACTTTTGGCACCTGGCCATTTTTCGGATTCGCCATGCTCAATATCTTCACACTCGCCAATGGCCGCCTCTTCCAGGAAGAGATCGAGTCATTGGAAGAACTCTCCCGCTTTCAGCCCATTTGGGTCGACCTGGAGTCGCCCACGCTCGAAGAAAAACGCTGGATCAAGCAGTACTTCGGCCTGTCCATCCCGGAAGACGCGATGGACGAGGACATCGAGGAATCGGCCCGTTTCTATGAAGAAGACAACGGCGAGCTGCACATCCGATCTGACTTTTTAATCGCCGACGAAGACGAGCCGCGCACGGTGCGCTGCGCCTTCATCCTGAACCAGCACAACGCCGACCTGAAAAGCCAAGGCGTGCTGTTTTCTATCCACGACGAAGACGTGCCGGTGTTTCGCCTGCTGCGCATGCGTGCACGCCGCGCACCTGGCCTGATTGAAGACGCCAAGGAAGTGCTGCTCAAGCTGTTCGACGCCGATGCCGAGTACTCCGCTGACACACTCGAAGGCATTTACGACAAGCTAGAAATCGCTGGCAAAAAAGTTCTCTCAGGGGATGTGACAGACGCCATGGCCGGTGAGGTCTTGGGCGCGATTGCACGGCAGGAAGACTTGAACGGCCGCATCCGACGCAACGTGATGGACACCCGCCGCGCCGTGAGCTTCATGATGCGCTCCAAAATGCTCAACGCCGAGCAATTCGAAGAAGCCCGCCAAATTCTGCGCGACATCGACTCGCTCGACTCGCACACGGCCTTTTTGTTCGACAAGATCAACTTCTTGATGGACGCCACCGTCGGCTTCATCAACATCAACCAGAACAAGATCATCAAGATTTTCTCGGTGGCCAGCGTGGCCTTGCTGCCGCCCACCTTGATCGCCAGCTTGTACGGCATGAACTTCCAGTACATGCCCGAGCTGTCGCAAAAATGGGGCTACCCCTACGCCCTGGCGCTGATGGCCGCCAGCGCCGTGGTGCCCATGTGGTATTTCCGCCGCCGGGGTTGGCTCAAATAAGGCCTGCTCAAACGGGCTGCCGATCGGTCAGCCACTGGGACAAAATCGCCAAGCTGTAACGGCTGGCCACCTCTCGGATGAAACGCTGGAAATCGGTGTGCGCCGTGTCATCCGCCCGGTCCGAGATGGTGCGGACCGCCGCAAAGGGCACGCCGTAATCGTGGCACACCTGCGCCACCGCCGCGCCCTCCATCTCCACCGCCAAGGCATCGGGCAAAGCCTGCCGCAAGGCGTGGCTTTCGGCCGAAGTCGAAACAAAACGGTCACCACTGAGGATCAGGCCCCGATGCACCCGAGGCGCATTCAATTGAAACTCGGTCAAGGTGCCTGCGCCCAGGTGCATGGCAGCGTCGGCCAACACCTGCTCGCTCGCTTGTGCCATTTGGAGAGCCAAGTCGACATCGGCCGCAAAACGGGCACGGCCATACAGCGGCACCTCATGGCGCGGAAACAGCGGCGAAGCGTCCATGTCGTGCTGCACCAAGCCATCGGCCACCACCACATCGCCCACCCGAATCCCAGAGCCAAGCCCACCCGCCACACCCGTAAAAACCAAGGTGTCGACGCCAAATCGCTCCAGCAGCACCGTGGCTGTGGTGGCTGCGGCCACCTTGCCGATGCGCGAGAGCACCGCCACCACAGAGTGGCCTTGCCAATGGCCCACCCAAAAGTCTCGCCCGGCCACCTGCACACCTTGCTCGTAGGGCATGGCGGCCAGCACGGCGGCCAGTTCTTCGTGCATGGCGCTCATGATGCCAATCACTGCCATGGATCATCCTTGTTCTGTGTTTCAAAAAAGAAAACGGCCACCTTAAAAAAGAAAACGGCCACCTTAAAACAGGTGGCCGCAGGTCTGTGCCCAGGGCTTCAGCCCAGCAGCTTCGCGATCAGACCTTGCTGCGCAATTCGCGCCGCAAAATTTTACCCACTGGCGTTTTGGGCAATTCGTCGCGGAATTCGATCACGCGGGGCTGCTTGTAAGCCGTCATGTTCTCGCGGCAATAAGCGATGATCTGCGCCTCGTTCAAGGCCGGGTCTTTCTTGACCACCACCAGCTTCACGGTCTCGCCAGTTTTTTCGTCGGGTACACCGATGGCCGCGCATTCGAGCACGCCCGGGCAAGCCGAGGCCACTTCTTCGACCTCGTTGGGGTAGACGTTGAAGCCGCTGACCAAAATCATGTCTTTCTTGCGGTCCACGATTTTGAAGTAGCCACGCTCATCCACCGTGCCCACATCACCCGATTTGAAATAACCATCGGCCGTCATGACTTTGGCGGTTTCGTCAGGGCGCTGCCAGTAACCGGCCATGACCTGCGGCCCCTTGATGGCGATCTCGCCAGGCGTGCCGGGGGCGGTCACTTCGTTGCCATCGTCGTCGAGCAGCTTCATCCAGGTGCCGGGGATGGGCACACCGATGGTGCCTGTGAATTCGGTGCTGGTGGTCGGGTTGCAACTGGCCGATGGGCTGGTTTCGGACAAGCCATAACCTTCACAGATCGGGCAGCCTGTTTTTTCCAACCAGAGCTTGGCCACGTTGGGCGTCACGGCCGTGCCCCCTCCCAAAGACACCTTCAAATTGGACCAATCCACCGTGCCGAAGTCCGGGTGGTTGGCCAGTCCATTGAACAAGGTGTTCACCGCCGGAAAGCTGTGGAAGGTGTGTTTGGACAACTCTTTGAGGACCGCTGGCAAGTCACGCGGGTTGGGGATCAAGATGGTTTTGCCACCCATGCGCAGGCCCAGCATCATGTTCACCGTGAAGGCGAAGATGTGGTACAGCGGCAAAGCACACACCGAAGTGGGTTGCTGACCGGCGGGAATGCGCTTCATGACGGGCTCGTTCCAAGCTTCAGACTGCAACACATTGGCCAAGACGTTGCGGTGCAACAGCACCGCCCCTTTGGACACGCCCGTGGTGCCACCGGTGTACTGCAACACCGCAATGTCGTCGGCCGACAATTCGGGTTTGCGAAAAGCCTGCTGCCGCCCCTTGCTCAAGGCATCGTTGAAACGAACGGCTTGTGGCAAGTGAAACGCGGGCACCATTTTTTTGACATTGCGCACCACGTAATTGACCAAGCTGCCTTTGAGCAAGCCCAAACGGTCACCCATGGCCGCCAACACCACATGCTGCACAGGCGTTTGAGCGATGCATTTTTCCAGCGTTGCGGCAAAGTTTTCAATGATCACAATCGCTTTGGCACCTGAGTCCTTGAGCTGATGCTCCAACTCTCGGGCGGTGTACAAAGGGTTCACATTGACCACCACAAAACCCGCACGCAAAACGGCCGCCACAGCCACAGGATACTGAGGCACATTGGGCATCATGATGGCGACACGGTCCCCTTTGCTCAGGCCCAAAGACTGCAAGTACGCCCCCATGGCCAGACTGTCTTGATCGGTCTGCGCAAAGCTCATTTCCTTGCCCATAAAACTGTAGGCGCAACGGTCGGCGTATTTGGCAAAACTCTCTTCAAGCAAACCGACCAAGGAGGTGTATTGGGTCGGATCAATGTCGGCTGGGACGCCTTCGGGGTAACTCTTGAGCCAAATCGGATTCGCGTTCATGTGGTGTTCTCCTGAGGTTCAGTCTACCCCACTACTGACGGCAAACTGACTCTGCAAAATACTGGATTTCCCGAGTACACCGAAATGAATTAGCGTCCAATTGATTTACTGCCGTGCACGGTGAAAGAACCACCCATAAAAAATCAAGCCCCCCACCGCAATGGACACCAAAGAAAAGAATGGATCGTAGGTCACTGACGTGAAGATGGCCGATGCAGGCAGCGGCGAATCTTTGTAGCCACAACACACCACAAGAAAAAAGTTATTGGCGGTGTGCATTCCTATGGAAAGCTCAAGACCAGCGTCTCGCAGAACCACAAGTGCAAGCAACAAACCCATGACGAAATAAGTGACTGTCATGATGCCCATGCCATGCACGACCGCTTCAGGATTCAACAAATGTGGAATTGAAAATAATAACCCACTGAGCACAGCCGGGACAACAGGTTTGCGAAAGATGCGCCCCATGGCTTGCAAAAAATACCCCCTGAAAAACAACTCCTCCGCTGCACACTGCAGCGGCGTCAACAGCAGTGCCAGCACCAAGAAAAAGAACCAACTTTGAAACTCAAAACTCCAAACGTAACGCCCGGGGTAAAGCGCACTTTCAATCAACACCCCAGAAACCATGATTGCACCCCACACAGCACCACCTTGAAACATCCTGCCCCAAGAAATCGCATCCCGGGTGGTGACCAATGAACGCAAAGGTCTTCGGTGCAAAAACACATGAACCATCAACACACCCAACAACATCATCATCAGGCTCGCGTTGGCGGCCAAATATTCACGCGCATCTCCCAAGGGCAAGCTTGCGACCATCCAATGCACCAAGCCACCGCCCAACATTCCGACCACCAAGACAAGTGTCACACCCAAGCTGTAGCGCCACCAACCGTTGAGCCCTCTGTCGGTTAAGGAAAAGAAAGCTGCGGCTGAAGCCCGCAGCGTCACAGGGTGATGAGCCATGAATCAGGATTCCATTCAATAAAGTCAGTCGAAGGCGACGCGTCAGTCCGAGACAACAACCATCAATTTTTTGATTCAAAAATACACAAAATTATCCAATGACTTGACCAAAAAACGATTCACACCCCATTTTTTTATTCATCAGGCCATCGGCATAGGGGGCCTCCGGTAGGAGGCACCCCTGCCACACCACCCGGCATGCGGGTCCGCACCGGGCGGTTCGAGCGCTTGCGGTCATGTCAGCCTTGGCACTCCCAACCCTTCAAAGTACGCAATCGTCAGCACCGTCTTGAGCAATCGGTCACTGTTTCGCCACCAGCGACGGCTGTTCACCACCACTTGCCGCGCCACGTTCTCCTTCGCTCCCAGTGCCTTCAGTTCCCGATAGATCCCCCGGGGCCTCTTCCAGTGCTTGAGTTGGATCGCCCTCAACCGGTGGCGCTGCCACTCGTCCAACTCTCGCCAGATCCTGGGCGTTTGCGACATCCCGAAGTACGCCTCCCAGCCCAGCACGTAGGGCCGCAGCTTTTCCACCACTTGCGCCATGCTGCGCCCACCCGAGCGGCGCGTGAGTTGCCGGATGCGGGCCTTGAAGTTGTCCCGTGCCTTGTAGGCCACCGCACATTTGACTTCTTTGCCCTTGGCCATCCACAACTCGTAACCCAGAAACTTGCGCCCGAAGGCGCTGGCCACCGCGCTCTTGGCTTCGTTGATCTGAAGCTTCAGGCCCGTGTAGAGTTTCCTGAGATACGCCATCACCCGCTCGCCAGCTCGTCTGCTGCCCACGTAAACGTTGCAGTCGTCAGCGTAGCGCGCGAAGCTGTAGCCCCTCGCCTCCAACGCCTTGTCCACTTCGTCGAGCAACACATTGGCCAGCAGCGGACTGAGCGGCCCGCCTTGCGGCGTGCCCAAGTGGC
>NKIP01000037.1 GCA_002256145.1 Comamonadaceae bacterium PBBC1 | reverse complement strand
AATCCGCAGCTTCGGTAACTGGCTTAGCCCCGTTACATCTTCCGCGCAGGACGACTCGATCAGTGAGCTATTACGCTTTCTTTAAATGATGGCTGCTTCTAAGCCAACATCCTGACTGTTTTAGCCTTCCCACTTCGTTTCCCACTTAGCCAATTTTAGGGACCTTAGCTGGCGGTCTGGGTTGTTTCCCTCTTGAGTCCGGACGTTAGCACCCGGTGCTCTGTCTCCCAAGCTGTACTCATCGGTATTCGGAGTTTGCCTTGGTTTGGTAAGTCGCCATGACCCCCTAGCCAAAACAGTGCTCTACCCCCGATGGTAATACTTGAGGCACTACCTAAATAGTTTTCGGAGAGAACCAGCTATTTCCAAGTTTGTTTAGCCTTTCACCCCTATCCACAGGTCATCCGCTAATTTTGCAACATTAGTCGGTTCGGACCTCCAGTACCTGTTACGGCACCTTCATCCTGCCCATGGATAGATCACTTGGTTTCGGGTCTACACCCAGCGACTGATCGCCCTATTCGGACTCGATTTCTCTACGGCTTCCCTATTCGGTTAACCTTGCCACTGAATGTAAGTCGCTGACCCATTATACAAAAGGTACGCAGTCACCCCTTTCGAGGCTCCTACTTTTTGTAAGCATGCGGTTTCAGGATCTATTTCACTCCCCTCCCGGGGTTCTTTTCGCCTTTCCCTCACGGTACTTGTTCACTATCGGTCAATGATGAGTATTTAGCCTTGGAGGATGGTCCCCCCATATTCAGACAGGATTTCTCGTGTCCCGCCCTACTTGTCGTTAGCTCAGTACCACACATCTGTTTTCGCATACGGGGCTATCACCCACTATGGCCGGCCTTTCCATGCCGCTTTGCTAACAGTTGTGCTATCACTAACAGGCTCTTCCGATTTCGCTCGCCACTACTTTCGGAATCTCGGTTGATGTCTTTTCCTCGAGCTACTGAGATGTTTCAGTTCACCCGGTTCGCCTCGCATGACTATGTATTCATCATGCGATACCCCTAAGGGTGGGTTTCCCCATTCAGAAATCTCCGGATCAATGCTTATTTGCCAGCTCCCCGAAGCTTATCGCAGGCTTTCACGTCTTTCGTCGCCTATCATTGCCAAGGCATCCACCACATGCTCTTATTCACTTGACCCTATAACTTTGAACTCTCTTGCGAGACCTCATCGTTATTTTCAAGGAATGTCTGTCAGGTCTTTCACCTGACGCGTTATGCCGTAAATGAATAATTCCTCAACACCAGATGTTTCCATCCAATATCAAAAGAACAATTCGTCTTTACTTGAATTTCAAACGTCGTTTGAATATTCGTTTTGACGCAATCAAAAAATTGTCACCAGGGGCACGGTCCGCACTAAACCTTTACGAATGTGCGGTTTCCCCTGGCAACTCTGATTCGACTCTATGAATTTTTAAAGAACAGCCGTGTGTCTTTCGACACTTGTTAATCGATCAATATCAATCAACACAAAAGCAGCCTCTGCAATCTCTTGCCAAGCAACTTTTGTTTTGAATGAGGATTTATCCAGGCCTTTGCAAGACCCGCTCAACATTTCGATAAGTGATGGTGGAGGATGACGGGATCGAACCGACGACCCCCTGCTTGCAAAGCAGGTGCTCTCCCAGCTGAGCTAATCCCCCGTTATCTTGTCCGGAGCGCCAGTACAGCGCTCACCGTTCAGAAGGATTGGTGGGTCTGGTTGGTCTCGAACCAACGACCCCTGCGTTATCAACACAGTGCTCTAACCAACTGAGCTACAGACCCAAGCCGGTCACCAATGACCAAGCATTAGCCAAGCCATCAGCGACAACCTTCCAACAACCGATAAGTGTGAGCGTTCAATTTAGATTGCAGTTTCCAGAAAGGAGGTGATCCAGCCGCACCTTCCGATACGGCTACCTTGTTACGACTTCACCCCAGTCACGAACCCCGCCGTGGTAATCGCCCTCCTTGCGGTTAGGCTAACTACTTCTGGCGAGACCCGCTCCCATGGTGTGACGGGCGGTGTGTACAAGACCCGGGAACGTATTCACCGTGACATTCTGATCCACGATTACTAGCGATTCCGACTTCACGCAGTCGAGTTGCAGACTGCGATCCGGACTACGACTGGTTTTATGGGATTAGCTCCCCCTCGCGGGTTGGCAACCCTTTGTACCAGCCATTGTATGACGTGTGTAGCCCCACCTATAAGGGCCATGAGGACTTGACGTCATCCCCACCTTCCTCCGGTTTGTCACCGGCAGTCTCATTAGAGTGCCCAACTGAATGTAGCAACTAATGACAAGGGTTGCGCTCGTTGCGGGACTTAACCCAACATCTCACGACACGAGCTGACGACAGCCATGCAGCACCTGTGTTACGGTTCTCTTTCGAGCACGAAGCTATCTCTAGCGACTTCCGTACATGTCAAAGGTGGGTAAGGTTTTTCGCGTTGCATCGAATTAAACCACATCATCCACCGCTTGTGCGGGTCCCCGTCAATTCCTTTGAGTTTCAACCTTGCGGCCGTACTCCCCAGGCGGTCAACTTCACGCGTTAGCTTCGTTACTGAGTCAGTGAAGACCCAACAACCAGTTGACATCGTTTAGGGCGTGGACTACCAGGGTATCTAATCCTGTTTGCTCCCCACGCTTTCGTGCATGAGCGTCAGTACAGGTCCAGGGGATTGCCTTCGCCATCGGTGTTCCTCCGCATATCTACGCATTTCACTGCTACACGCGGAATTCCATCCCCCTCTACCGTACTCTAGCTATGCAGTCACAAAGGCAGTTCCCAGGTTGAGCCCGGGGATTTCACCTCTGTCTTACATAACCGCCTGCGCACGCTTTACGCCCAGTAATTCCGATTAACGCTTGCACCCTACGTATTACCGCGGCTGCTGGCACGTAGTTAGCCGGTGCTTATTCTTACGGTACCGTCATGAGCTCATCGTATTAAGACAAACCTTTTCGTTCCGTACAAAAGCAGTTTACAACCCGAGGGCCTTCATCCTGCACGCGGAATGGCTGGATCAGACTTGCGTCCATTGTCCAAAATTCCCCACTGCTGCCTCCCGTAGGAGTCTGGACCGTGTCTCAGTTCCAGTGTGGCTGGTCGTCCTCTCAGACCAGCTACAGATCGTTGGCTTGGTGAGCCTTTACCCCACCAACTACCTAATCTGATATCGGCCGCTCCAATCGCGCGAGGCCTTACGGTCCCCCGCTTTCATCCTTAGATCGTATGCGGTATTAGCGTAACTTTCGCTACGTTATCCCCCACGACTGGGCACGTTCCGATATATTACTCACCCGTTCGCCACTCTCAAGGGGTTGCCCCCTCTACCGTTCGACTTGCATGTGTAAAGCATTCCGCCAGCGTTCAATCTGAGCCAGGATCAAACTCTATAGTTCGATCTTGATTTTTTTTGCCCTTTCGAGCAACTCATAAATTGGAATCAACGTGGTCACCATCTCTGATTTCCACATCTTTTTTACTTCATGAGCGTTTGTTAGCTAATTAAAGCTAAGTTCCGAAGAACTTGGCAATCACCATCAAACGCCCACGCTTATCGGCTGTATATTTTTAAAGAACCTAGGCAACTTATCGCTACCTTTTCCTGCCTCGCTGCGATCAGCGAAGCCTTGAATTATGACACAGTTTTTATCGCTGCGTCAAGTTTTTGAAATTTTTCTTGATCAACAAGATCATTTCGCCAACCTCCTCACTGCTCTTGTTTGGCTTCTTTCGAGAACCTCACTTGTGTGCAGCGAAGCCCTCGATTATTGCACAGATTTTTCGACCTCGGTGGGTTTTTTGTCTTCGCCGAGCATTTTTTGCTGGTCCCACCCGGATAATGGGCCTATGGCTTTACTTACTTTATTGAACGCGTCTCTGGCTTTTGGCCATGTCGCACTCCTCGATCACGCAGACTTCTCCCTGGAGACTTCTGAGCGCATTGGCTTGATCGGTCGCAACGGCACGGGCAAATCATCTTTGCTCAAAATTTTGGCCGGTATGGAACGCCCAGATGACGGTGCGCTGCACATACAACAAGGCGTTCGCATCGCCTACGTAGCGCAAGAACCCGTGTTGGTCCCCGAGCACACCATTTTTGTGTCGGTTCGTGAGGGTCTGGCCGAAGTGGTGCAGTGGATCGACGATTACACGCACAGCCGGGGAGATCTGGACACCCTGCAAGGACTGATCGAATCGCGCGACGGCTGGGGCTGGGAGCAACGCCTGGAGGAAACCCTGCAACGCCTGAAGCTGGACCCGAACGCCATTGTGCAATCACTGTCTGGCGGCATGCGCAAGCGGGTGGCCTTGGCCCAGGCTTTGGTGACCCGTCCTGATGTGCTCTTATTAGATGAACCCACCAACCACCTGGACCTGAACGCCATCACCTGGCTGGAGGACCTGCTGATTGATTTCAAGGGCAGCGTGATCGCCATCACGCACGACCGGGCGTTTCTGGACCGCATCGCCACGCGCATCGTTGAGCTGGATCGGGGCAAGCTTCGCCCTTATCCGGGCAACTATGCCGCTTATCAGGTACAAAAGGAAGAGCAGCTCGCCCAAGAAGCCGTGATTCAGGCCAAAGCCGACAAGCTGCTCGCCCAAGAGGAGGTGTGGATTCGCAAAGGTGTAGAAGCACGACGCACCCGCAGCCAAAGCCGCATCACACGCCTGCAAAACCTGCGCAGTGAGCGCGCAGCCCGCCGTGAAAAAGTGGGCAATGTTCGGATGGAAGTTGCCTCGGGCGTGCCCAGTGGCAAGCTGGTGGCAGAGCTGACGGATGTGAGCAAGAGCTTCACCCAGCCCGACGGCTCGGTTCGCACCATCATCCAGAAGTTCACCGGCACTTTGCTGCGTGGCGACAAGATTGGTCTGCTGGGCCCCAATGGTGCGGGAAAGACCACGCTGCTCAAACTGATTCTGGGCGAGCTCGAAGCCGACAGCGGCGAAGTGCGTCGCGGCACCAAGCTGGAAGTGGCCTACTTTGACCAGATGCGCGACGCACTGGACCTGGACGCGACGCTGGAAGACTTCATCAGCCCCGGCAGCGAATGGATCGAGATCGGCAACAAGCGCCAGCATGTCAAGAGCTATCTTGGCGACTTTCTGTTCTCGCCCGCACGCGGCACCTCGCCCGTGCGTTCCTTGTCAGGGGGCGAGCGCAACCGCCTCTTGCTGGCGCGTTTGTTTGCCCGCCCCGCCAACGTGCTGGTGTTGGACGAACCGACCAACGACCTGGACATCGAAACCTTGGAGCTGCTCGAAGAGCTGCTGCAAACCTACGAAGGCACGGTGTTTCTGGTCAGCCACGACCGCGCTTTCATGGACAACGTGGTGACCGGCATCATCGCCTGCGAAAGTGCTCCGGACCAACCTGGTTTCTGGCGCGAATACGAGGGATCGGTGCAGGACTGGCTGGTGCAATCACAACGTGCTCAGGCCATTCGGGCGCAGGCCGCTCAGCGCAGTGGTTCAACGCCAGCGGCCACGGTAGCCCCTGACACGACGGCTGCCGCCCCGGCCGCTGCGGCCCGCAGCAAGCTCAGCTACAAAGAGCAGCGCGAGCTGGCCGAGCTGCCCGCCAAAATCGAAGCACTGGAAAAAGAACAGGCCGAAGCCCGTGCCCAACTGGCGGACGGCAGCATTTACCAACGCGACCCGGGCTTGGCACAAAAGCTGTTCAAGCGCGATGCCGAAATCGACGATGTGTTGCTGGCGGCCATGGAGCGCTGGGAAATTTTGTCGGCCCGCTGAGCGGGACTGCACTCACAACAGTTCGGCGCGGGTCTTGGCCAGAGCTCGCCAGAACGGTTCTTGTTGGGTGCTGGCAAAGTTCACCCGCATCAAGGAACCTGGCCTGCGGTCGGCATGGAACAAAGAGCCGGGTGCCAACAGGTACCCGGCATCGTGCATGCGCAGCGCAAGCAGATCGGTGTCCACCCCCACATCCACCCAGCCAAACAGGCCCTGAGGCGGTGCCACAAACTGGCAACCGTGCGCCAGCGCCAGCTTCACACTGCGACTGCGGGCGGCCTCCAGCAGTTGCGACAAGCGTTCGGTGTGCCGCCGAATCGCGCCTTGCTCCAGGCAGAGCGCCAGCGCCTTTTCAAACAGCACCGGGGTGGTGAGGGTGGACAAGAGCTTGGTATCCAAAAACGCATCCTTCAAATCAGCCGGAGCTGCCAGGTAACCCACCCGCCAACTGGGCGCGAGGATCTTGGCGTAACCGCTGACGTAAATGGTTTTCTGCAAACCGTCGAGCACCGACAAGCGCACCGCATGTGCCGGTGCCATGTGCCCGTAGGTGTCGTCTTCGACCACATGGAAGTTGTAGCGGTGCGCCAAGTTCACCAGCTGGTGCGCCACGGGCATGGACAAACCGTAGCCCGTGGGGTTGTGCAAGACCGACACGCTCACCATCATCTTGGGCGCATGCAACTGGGCGTAGCGCTCCACCACGTCCAGGTCAGGCCCCGTCTCCAAGCGCGGCACAGGCAGGATGCGCACACCCAGGTTTTGCAAGCGGGCAAATTCAATGGCCCATCCGGGCTCTTCGACCATCACGCAATCACCCGGACGCAACAAGGTGCGACTGATGATGTCCAGCGCATGGGTCGCCCCCACCGTGGTGATGAGCTGATCTGGCGCGGCGTGCAAACCCATGCTGGAAAGCTTGGACGAGAGGGCTTCGCGCAAACCGGTGTCCCCTTGTGGCTCACCATAACGCAAGGACGACTCGCGCAAAGCCGGACTGCCCACCACTTTGCGCAAAGCCGCCGACAAGAAATCGGCATCCAACCAATCCGCAGGAAACACGCCCATGCCCGGTTGCGGCTCGGCGCTGGGCTGGTGGAACATGCCGCGAATCAAACTCGCGGCATTCACAGGCGGTGGGCTGGGCACAACACCCCCGGCCGCAACGGGTGAGGGCGGTGTGCGTTGCCCCCGGTCGCGCACAAAAAAGCCCCGATTTGGGCGGGCCTCCACCCAACCCTGTGCCACCAACCAATCGTAGGCAGCCACCACGGTGGAGGCACTCACGCCATGCATCTGGGCGCATTGCCGCACCGAAGGCAAACGCGCACCCGAGACCCACAACTGGTCACGCATGCGCGTTACAAAACGCTGCGCGAGTTGTTCGGTCAGGGGTTGGGTGGATTCACGGCTGAGCAAAGACATGGGCGGCATTCAAACAAGTGTGCGGTCTGGCGGGTCAGTACAGTTTTCAAAATGATCTTGCAAACTGTACCGATACTGTACTCATTTCAGCACTACATTCATCACCATGACCGCTTCAGAACTCAGCGCCCTTTTGGTGCTCGCCACCGTGAGCAGCTTCACCCCCGGGCCCAACACCACCTTGTCGACCGCCATGGCCGCCAACCATGGGTTGCGCCGCGCCATGCGCTTTGTGTGCGCGGTGCCGGTGGGCTGGGGCATTTTGTTCGTGCTGTGCGCCACGGGCTTGGGTGGTTTGGTGGTGGCTTTTCCGCCTTTGCGCTGGGGCATCGTGACGCTGGGCACGGGTTATTTGCTGTGGCTGGCCTCGCGTTTGTGGCACAGCGGCAGCTTGCAGCAGGCCGACAGCGCCAAACTGCAAGTCGGCTTTGCGCAGGGCGTGGGCCTGCAGTTCCTCAACATCAAGGCCTGGATGCTGGCGCTCGCCATCGTGGCAGGCTGGGTGGCTGGGCGCGAAGACGCCACGGCCCGCACGCTGGTGCTGCTGCCCATCATGGTGGCCTATGGTTTTTTCAGCAACCTGACCTACGCGGTGGCCGGCTCCATGCTGCGGCACTGGCTGGCGCACGGCCGCCGCTTGCTGATGTTCAACCGCTGCATGTCGGTGGCCCTGGTGGCCACGGTTTTGTGGATTTTGAACGGCTTGCGCCAAAGCGCAGCTTGATGCCCGCATGAACAACACCCCTCAACAGCGTGAGAACCTGGGCCTTTGGCTGGGGCTTCTGGGCGTGTTCATTTTTGGACTCACCTTGCCCATGACGCGCCTGGCCACGGGCACGGTGGATGCACCACAAATGTCGCCCTGGTTTGTCACTTGGGCGCGTGCGGCGCTGGCCGGGGGCCTGTCGCTCGTTTATCTGTTGGCCGTGCGTGCACCACGCCCCACGCCTTCCCAACGTGGTCCTTTGCTGCTCTCGCTGGCCGGCAATGTGATCGGCTACCCCTTGCTGTTGGGCTGGGCGCTGCGCCATGTCACGGCCAGCCACGCCGCCGTGATCACATCCTTGCTGCCGCTGGCCACGGCGGCGGCGGCCGCTTGGCTCATGCAGCAACGCGCACGCCTCAGGTTTTGGGTGTTTGCCGCTTTGGGCAGCGCCTTGGTGGCGGTCTACAGCCTGCTGCGTGCATCACAAATGGACAGTGGTGTGGCGCAGGGCTTTGGCTTGACCTGGGCCGACACCCTGCTGGTGGGTGCTGTGCTGGCCGCTTCGCTGGGCTATGTGGCCGGGGCCAAAGTCACGGCCAGCTTGGGGGCCGAAAAAGTCATCAGCTGGGTGTGTGTCATGGCCTTGCCCATCACGCTGCCCGGAGCCTGGCTCACCTGGCCCGAACACGCTATTGCGCCAACATCGTGGCTGGCCCTGATTTATGTGGGCGTGTTCTCCATGTGGGCAGGTTTTTTTGCCTGGTTTCGCGGCCTGTCGCTGGGCGGCCCGCTGCGGGTGAGCCAGTTGCAATTGCTGCAACCGTTCATCACCATCTTGGCAGCCATACCTTTGCTGGGAGAATCACTGGATGCCATGACCCTGGGTTTTGCCCTGCTGGTGGTGGCCACCGTTTTTTTGGGGCGACGCATGGCGAACGCCCCAAGCCCCCGATAAACACACAACACGGAGCACAACATGAACTGGAAACTGGCCCAACGCGCCGAAAAAATGAACCCCTCGGTGATCCGCGAGATCCTCAAAGTCACCGAAAAGCCCGGCATCATCAGCTTTGCGGGCGGCCTGCCCTCGCCCCTGACATTCCCGATCGACGCCATGCGCGAAGCCAGCGAGCGTGTGCTCAGAGATGACGGCAAAGCCGCCTTGCAATACGCCGCCAGCGAAGGCTATGCGCCGCTGCGCGAATGGGTCGCACAAGACCTGATCAAACAAGGCATGCATGTGAGCCCAGACCAGGTGCTGATCACCACGGGCAGCCAGCAAGGCCTGGACCTGGTGGCCAAGATCCTGATCGACGCGGGCAGCCGCATTTTGGTGGAGACCCCTACTTATCTGGGCGCACTGCAAGCCTTCACCCCCATGGAGCCCACGGTGGTGAGCGTGGGCAGCGACGACCACGGTGTGGACCCCGCCGACCTGCGGGCGAAAGTGGGTACTGGCGCAGACAAAGCCCGCTTTGTGTACCTGCTACCCAACTTCCAGAACCCCACCGGCCGCACCATGACCGAAGAACGCCGCGCTGCCGTGGCCCAAGTGGCCATCGACACCGGCTTGCCGATCATCGAAGACAACCCTTATGGCGACCTCTGGTTTGACGCGCCCCCCGCGCCCTCGCTGAGCTCGCGCCACCCTGAGGGCAGCGTTTACCTGGGTTCTTTCTCCAAAATCCTGGCCCCCGGCCTGCGTCTGGGTTACCTGGTCGCGCCCACGGCGCTTTACCCAAAGCTCTTGCAGGCCAAGCAAGCGGCCGACCTGCACACGCCCAGCTTCAACCAGCGCGTGGTCGCTGAAGTGCTCAAAGACGGCTTCATCGAGCGCCATGTGCCCACCATCCGCGCCCTGTACAAACAGCAGTGTGAAGCCATGCTGGCCGCACTGGACCGCGAAATGGCGGGCCTGGGCCTCACCTGGAACCGCCCGGTGGGCGGCATGTTCCTGTGGGTGCAACTGCCCCAGGGCCTCAAGGCGATTCCTTTGCTGGACAAAGCCGTGGAAAAAGGCGTTGCCTTTGTGCCCGGCTCGGCTTTTTACGCCGAAGGTGCCGATGAAAGCACCTTGCGCCTGTCCTTCGTGACCGCCACGGTGGACCAAATCAACACCGGCATGAGCGCATTGGCGGCAGCGATCCGCGAGTCGCTCTGATCAACCTGCCTCTGGACACCGCCATGAAAAACCGTGCTTTCCAGCAAGTGGATGTCTTCACCGACACCGCCTTTTTGGGCAACCCGCTGGCCGTGGTGCTGGACGGCACAGACCTGTCTGACGCGCAAATGCAGGCCTTTGCCCGCTGGACGCAGCTGAGCGAAACCACCTTTGTGCTGCCGCCCACGCCTGAAGGGGCTGCGGGCGGGGCCGATTACCGGGTACGCATCTTCACGCCCGGCGCTGAGCTGCCGTTTGCGGGCCACCCGACACTGGGCACGGCCCACGCTTGGCTTCAAGCCGGTGGCCAGCCCCGGCAAAGTGGTCAATTGGTGCAGGAATGTGGCGTGGGTCTGGTCAGCTTGAAATCGGTTGATGGCCGCTGGGCTTTTGCCGCGCCGCCCTTGCAGCGCCAGACCCCAGCACCAGCCCTGCTGGCCGAGGTTCTGGCAGCGCTGGGCCTGCAGGCCGACGAGGTGCTGGCCGCACAAGACTTGAACAACGGCCCACACTGGCTGGGCCTTTTGATCGACTCGGTGGACAGCCTGCTATCGCTGGAACCTGACCACGCGGCACTCAAACGCCTGAACACCAAGGTTGGTGTAGCAGCCAAAAGACAGGTCAGCGCTGGCAGCCTGATCCGCCGCGCCAACCGCGAGGCCCGCGCCTTTGCAGCATCCACCCCCATCACCAACGACCCCACCGATCTGGAAGTTCGCGCCTTTGCCGCCCCGGTCGGCATCTCCGAAGACCCGGTCACCGGCAGCCTCAATGCGTCGCTGGCCCAATGGCTGATGGCCGACGGCCACATGCCGGGCCACTACAGTGCCCGCCAAGGCACCGTCCTCGGCCGAGCCGGACAAGTGTTCCTCTCCAAAGACGCACAAGGTCAAGTCTGGGTGGGCGGACATGTGGTGGGTTGCGTTCAGGGCAACGTCACCCTCTGATTTGCGATTCACCCCGGAAACACCATGACCGACCTGCCCACGCTTTCACAGATCGAAGCCGCCGCACAAACCGTGTACGCGGCCTTTGGCCCCACGCCGCAATACCGCTGGGCCACGCTCAGTCAACGGCTGGGCACCGACTGCTGGGTCAAGCACGAGAACCACACACCGGTCGGGGCGTTCAAGGTCCGGGGTGGGTTGACGTACTTCGAGCACCTGCGCAGCACCCAGCGTTTGCCCCAAGAAGTCATCAGCGCCACCCGGGGCAACCACGGCCAAAGCATTGCCTACGCCGCAGCACGGCACGGTGTCGCGTGCACCATCGTGGTCCCGCGCGGAAACTCCGTCGAAAAAAACACCGCCATGCGGGCCTTGGGCGCTCGGTTGGTGGAGCATGGTGACGACTTCCAAGACGCCCGCGAACACGCCCAAGCCCTCGCCACAGAACGCGGGGCCCACATGGTTCCCAGCTACCACCCGGCTCTGGTTGTCGGCGTGGCGACCGCATGGGTCGAATTTTTGCGGGCCGTCCCGGCACTCGACGTGCTGTACGTGCCGATTGGACTGGGCTCTGGGGCCTGCGCCGCCTTAGCGGCCAAACAGGCCTTGGGGCACGCCGTCAAGGTGGTCGGTGTCGTGAGTGCCCACGCCACCACCTACGCCGACTCGATGGTGGCCGGTTGCGTGGTGGAAGCACCGGTCAGCACCACGCTGGCCGATGGCATGGCCGTGCGCCGCGCCGACCCGCAGGCGCTTGCCATCCTGCAAGCAGGGTTGGACCGTGTGGTTCAAGTCAACGACGCGCAAGTCGCACAGGCCATGCGCGACCTGTACACCGACACGCACAACCTGGCTGAAGGTGCAGGTGCCGCCAGCTTTGCCGCCGCTTGGGCAGACAAAGACCAGCTCAAGGGCTTGCAGGTCGGCACCACACTGTGCGGCGGGAATGTGGACAGCGACATATTCTCCAGCGTGTTGAACAAGCACTTCTGAGACCCGCGGTAGACCCGCAGTAGACCCACGGCGACGCCAAACGATGGCCGTCGCTCGTGGGACAAAGCCTTCAGACCTCCCCGCACAGAATCCCCGGTCATGGGAACACTTTACTTAGTCCGCCACGGACAAGCCTCTTTCGGGGCCGACGACTACGACCAACTCAGCCCACTGGGCCGCCAGCAGGCCGTGCGCCTGGGTGAATACCTGCGGCCCAAACTGCAGGACAAGCCCCTCGAAGCAGTGCTCATGGGCAGCTTGAAGCGCCACCGCCAAACCTGGGAAGGCATTGCCGAAGGCGCGGGCCTGCCGCACACCCCGGCCGTTTGGCCGGGTCTGAACGAATACGACAGCCACGCGTTGATCGAGTCCATCCACCCCGAGCCGCTGGCCAAGCCCGACACGCCCGAGCTGTACCGCCACCACTTTCGCCTGCTGCGCGATGCGCTGCAGGCCTGGATGGCGGGTCGCACCCAGCCGCGTGACATGCCCAGCTATGCCGACTTTGTGGGCGGCATCGAAGCCGCGCTCGATCATGTGCGGCAAAACCACTCAGGCGACGTGATGATCGTCTCCAGCGGCGGCCCGATCTCGACGGCCGTGGGCCGCGTGCTGGGCACCCCGCCCGAGACCACCATCGAGCTGAACCTGCGCATCCGCAACACGGCACTGACCGAGTTCGTCTTCACCCCCAAGCGGCACATGCTGCTGACTTACAACACCTTGCCGCACCTGGACAGCGACGCGCACAAAGACTGGATCACCTTCGCTTGAAGCGAATTGCACCGACCGAAACCCTTACAACAAGTACATTCCCTAGGAAATACCCCTTCAGTTTGCAGGCAAAATAGGCCTATGAACAGTTCAACCGCCTGGTTGGCCCTCAAGTCTTTAGAGGGCGGCATCCAGCTCACCACCCCACATGTTGCAGACGCCGACCGTCTGGCAGCCGAGCTGACAGCCTTGCTGGACAGGTGGGCACTGGCCTCTGCGGTGCAAACCTTGGTGGTACCGCTGCAAGGTACCCAGGCCGCTCTGATCTGCAACTTGCGACCAGATTTTCGGCTGCGTTGCATGCCCGAGCACAACAGCTTGGCTTTGCACGACACATTGGGACACACCCCACAAACCGACGAGGCATGGTCACTAGAGCGGGAAATATGGGTAGCGCTGCTGGGCTCACCGCAGCACTTTCAGTTTGCCAACTTGGATTGCCTCGTCTCTCACATCCGCGTTCGACGCAACATGGCTTTGGCTGCACGAAAAACGGCTCTGGCCTTTAAAACTGAGGCCGCCGAGCGACCTGACGCCGATTGGCATTACGAAGAAGACGCTGGCTTCATCCTCAACCCTGGCCGACCGCTGATCCATGCATTGATCGCGGCCACACAACCTGAAGCCACAGGCAAGCTCTACGACTTTTCTTGCTACCGCGCTACCGAATATGTGATCTTGCTGGGCATTGCGCAAGAAGCCCAAGCCCACCATCCTGACTTGCTGGCAGATTTGCAACACCTGAACGAACACCACGCGGTTCGCTCGGGCCAGTTCCATGAGGTGTTCCTGATCGAGTACGGCAGCATGGAAACCCCCTTGCCCGCCCATTTTTATGTGCCGGGCGACCGGCTGTGGTTTCGCAACCCGGACGAGCGCTCCTCCGATGTCACCGGCTACGAAGGCTCTTGGGTCATGTACATGGGTGGCGGCCTGTTCAGTAACTTCTGGAAACGTGACACGCCATTCACACTGGAGTCCAAAGCCATTGAAATTTTCCATTGGAAAGACGGCGTCTACACCGACGCCCAAGGCGAGTTGCAGATGGACGAAACGGTGGTGGAACGCTTGGTGGCGCAAACCCAGGCCGACCCGCAAGCCAGAGCCCGCGTGCTGGAACGCATGTTGCGCATGCGCGACCCCAAAGGCGTTTATGCAGAGGGCGGCTGCATCGACACGACCCGCGAATACCCCAAAAGCGTGAGCCGCGAGCACTGCGAATTGGTACTCCCCAGGTTTTGAAGACCGTACGTTTTCAGCCTACAGAATCGTTCAAGGTATCGGGCGGCAAACGGTCTATTTCACCCAACAACTGCGCCAACGCCTGGCCCGAGGCGTCCAGCAAAGCTTGGCCTTTTTCTACGGTAGCAGCCGAGGCATTCCCAGCTGCACCGTGGCGGTTGTAGTCCTGCATTTGCCAGCCCAGTTTGGCGCTTTTGCCATTGCCCAAAATTTCAAACCGCTCGGCACGGTCTTGCGAAGTGGAGCGGAAGTTTTGCGCCAAATCCATGCGCACGCGCTCAGGGCGCAGCGCCAGCATCATCGAGGTTTCGGTGTCGCCCGCGTGCACGCCAAATCGGTGCTCTTCAGGCGGGAACAGGTCGTTCACATCCCCGCCTTGTGCATCGTGCAACGGCAAATTGAACCAGCTCACGCTATAGACCAGCATGCCCAGTCGAGCCCGCAAATCCCGCGCCACGATGTCCATCACACTGACCTGCCCCCCGTGGGCGTTGAGCAGCACCAGCTTTTTCACACCACTGGCCGCCACCGACTCGCCGATGTCGGTCCACAGGCGGATCACGGTCTCGGCCTTGAGCGTCAGGGTGCCCGCAAAACGCGCATGCTCAGGACTCAGGCCCACCGTTTGCGTGGGCAAAAACAAAGCCGGCAAGTCAGAAGGCAAGTGCGGCAGGCAAGCGGCCACCACGCCATTGACCAAATCGGTGTCGACCGACAGCGGCAGGTGCGGGCCATGCTGCTCGGTCGCCGCCACGGGCAAGATGGCGATGGCCCGATCGATGGCCCGGCCTGGCGTCAAGGCCTGAAAATCAAGGGTGGTCCAGTCGGCCCAAAAACGCGAAGGGTTTTGCATGTTCGGCATCTTAATGGAGCCCGGGCGTGTACAGTGCCTGTCGCACTGTGATGCACAGGCCCCCGCACGAGGCGTTGGGGGCCAGAAAGAAGGATTGGCGTGAAAGTTTCGGTGTTCTCGCGTGGCTGGGCCACTGTTCAAAGTTGGAGTTTGGGTCTGGTGGGGCTGGGCCTGAGCGCCCTTTTGTGGGCTCCTCTGCCCGGCCATGCACAAACCGGCCCCTTGTTTTCGTCCAAGTCTGTAACGGCCAGCACCCCGGGCACGGCCGCCTTGCTCGGCGGTAACAGCCATGTGGTCAAGACCGACCAAGTGCGGGCCGAATTGCTGGTGCACGCCCCCGAGGGCATTCGCGCCGGACAAACGTTTTGGTTGGGCCTGCAAATCGAGCACCAGCCGCACTGGCACACCTATTGGCAAAACCCCGGCGACTCGGGCTTGCCCACGCGGCTGCAGTGGCAGCTGCCTGCGGGCTTGCAAGCGGGTGAGATGGCCTGGCCGCTGCCCAAAAAGATCCCCATCGGCACTTTGGCCAACTACGGCTATGAAGGTCGTTTGCTGCTGACCGTGCCCGTGACGGTAGGGGCCGACTTTCGCTTCCCGGACAGTGGACCCCTGACCCTGAGCTTGCAGGCCGAATGGCTGGTATGCCGCCAGGAATGCATCCCGCAAGAAGGCCGTTTCAGCTTGCAGCTGAGCTCTGCCGCGCCACAAAAACCCGATGCGGCCGGGTTTGAAACAGCCCAAAAACTCAGCCCCCAAGCCCTGCCTCAGCTGCAACAAGGCGGCACCTGGATCACGGGCGGCCAAGCCAGCTTGTCCGCTGACGCCAAGCAGATCAGCCTGCGCGTGCACGGCCTGCCTGCGGCCTGGCGTGGCCAGACCTTGAGCGCCTTCCCGGTCACCCCCAACGTGGTGCACAACGCGGCCGTGCAGGGCAAAGACTGGACACAAAACTGGCAAGGCGCAGTCTGGAGCGCCCAGATTCCGGTGTCTGAAGAACGTGGCGACAGCCCAAAATCGATGCGCTGGGTGCTCGCAGCCGGACCGGAGTCTGCGCCCAAAGCCCCGGCTTTTGACATCGAAACGCCCGTGCAAGGCACTTGGCCCGCGCTGGCCCAAGCCG
This sequence comes from Comamonadaceae bacterium PBBC1, assembly GCA_002256145.1. Taxonomy (GTDB): domain Bacteria; phylum Pseudomonadota; class Gammaproteobacteria; order Burkholderiales; family Burkholderiaceae_C; genus Limnohabitans_A. The sequence continues at coordinate 10,336 of NKIP01000037.1, read as the reverse complement.
CGCCCGCTGAGATTTCGCCCGCCTTGGCCAAAGCATTGGCCGACAACGCCAACGCCAGCGCCGCACAAAAACCAGCGGCCTCCAGCACCACCGCTTTAGGCCTGACGCTGGCCGTTTTGGGGGCATTGGTCGGCGGGTTCTTGCTCAACCTCATGCCCTGCGTGTTTCCCGTGCTGGCCATCAAAGTCATGGGTTTTGCGCAAGCCGACACCTCGCAGGCCCAACACCGCGCAGCGGGCATGGCCTACACCTTGGGTGTGGTGCTGTCGTTCATGCTGCTGGGCGGCCTGATGCTGGCCTTGCGGGCTGCAGGCGAGCAACTCGGCTGGGGCTTTCAATTGCAGTCGCCGCCCGTAGTGGCGGGCCTGGCGCTCTTGTTCACCCTGCTGGGCCTGAACCTGGCGAGCGTTTTCGAGTTTGGGCAGATGCTGCCCAGCAGCCTGGCTACGCTGCAAAGCCGCCACCCGACGGTGAACGCCGGTTTGTCGGGCGTGTTGGCCGTGGCCGTGGCCTCGCCCTGCACCGCGCCCTTCATGGGGGCCTCTTTGGGCCTGGCGATTGCGCTGCCCGTGTGGCAAGCCCTGCTGGTGTTTGCCGCCATGGGCGTGGGTATGGCTTTGCCGTATCTCGCAGCCAGTTGGTGGCCGGGCATGGCCCGCGCTCTGCCGCGCCCCGGGGCCTGGATGGCAACTTTCCGCCAAGCCATGGCGTTTCCGATGTTTGCCACCGTCATTTGGTTGCTGTGGGTGTTGGGTCAACAAACCGGCATCGACGGGGCCAGCAGCCTGCTGGCTTTGTTGCTCACAGTGGCATGGCTGGTGTGGGCAATGGGCTTGAGCGGTCGCACGCGCTGGGTTTTGAGTGGTCTGGCCGTGGCCGCTTTGCTGTGGCTGGGCAGCAGTTGGTTGCCACTGGCTTTGCGTGAAGCGCCAGCGGAACCTCTGGCCAGCGCCAGCCAAACAACGCCCGGCACCTTGTCCACGGCCACTTGGCAGCCTTGGTCCGAAGCGGCAGTGCAAGCCCAGCTGGCGGCAGGCCGCCCAGTGTTTGTGGATTTCACCGCCGCCTGGTGCGTGACCTGCCAATACAACAAAAAAACCACGCTGGCCGATGCCCGTGTACTGGCCGACTTTGCGGCCAGGCAAGTGCTGCTGATGCGGGCCGACTGGACGCGGCGCGACCCGGCCATCACGCAGGCGCTCACGGCGCTGGGCCGCAGCGGCGTGCCGGTCTATGCGCTGTACGCCCCCGGCCGTGCGCCCGTGCTCTTGTCGGAGCTGCCCAGCGTGGCCGAAGTGCAAACCGCCTTGCAAGGACTTCCGGCTCGTTGAACTGCCCATACTTTCCAAATAGCCCCCTCCCGATCCGGTCCGATGATGTTTATCACTCATCGCCCCGAGGGCGGGGCGCCCACACGGACAGCGCAGGTGATCGCAGTGAAAAAACCCGTTTTTCACTTCAAACTTCACAGGGCAGGACCCATCATGCAAATGAGCACCTCCTCGCAGACACCTCTGCCAGAGACGCCGAAAAACCCCGACCTGGGCCTGCCACAATAAGGGCATGAGCTCATTCGCCCCCCTGCAAAACGACACCTTCCTTCGCGCTTGCCTGCGCCAGGCCACCGACCACACCCCCGTCTGGCTCATGCGCCAAGCCGGCCGCTATTTGCCCGAGTACTGCGCCACCCGCGCCAAAGCCGGCAGCTTCATGGGCCTGGCCACCAACGTCGACTACGCCACCGAAGTCACGCTCCAGCCACTCGATCGTTACCCGCTCGACGCATCCATCTTGTTCAGCGACATCCTCACCGTGCCCGACGCCATGGGCCTGGGCCTGTCCTTTGCCCAGGGCGAAGGCCCGCGCTTTGCCAAGAATGTGCGCAACGAAGCCGCCGTGGCCGAATTGGCCGTGCCTGACATGAACAAGCTGCGCTATGTGTTCGACGCAGTGACGTCGATTCGCAAGGCACTCAACGGCCGCGTACCGCTGATCGGTTTTTCCGGCAGCCCCTGGACGCTCGCTTGCTACATGGTCGAGGGTGCTGGCTCTGACGACTACCGGCATGTGAAGACCCTGATGTACAGCCGCCCTGACCTGATGCACCGCATTCTGGAAATCAACGCCGACGCCGTGGCCCTGTACCTGAACACCCAAATCGAAGCCGGTGCCCAAGCGGCCATGATTTTTGACAGCTGGGGCGGCGTGTTGGCCGATGGCGCTTTTCAGCAATTCAGCCTGGCCTACACGGCCCGCGTTCTGAGCCAATTGAAGACCGAGCACAACGGCCAGCGCATCCCCAGCATCGTGTTCACCAAAGGCGGCGGCTTGTGGCTGCCCGAGATGGCCGGTCTGAACTGCGATGTGCTGGGTCTGGACTGGACCATGAACCTGGGCCGTGCCCGGGCTCTCGTGGGCGGCGAAGTCGGTGGCCCCGGCAAAGCGCTGCAAGGCAACATCGACCCCAACATCTTGTTTGCGCCGCCTGCGCAGATCGCCACCGAGGTGCACCGTGTGCTCGACAGCTTTGGCACACCGCACACCGACACCACCCAAACCGGCCCCACCCACATTTTCAACCTGGGCCACGGCATCAGCCAGTACACCCCGCCCGAGCATGTGACGGCGCTGGTGGAGGCGGTGCACAGCCATTCGCGGAAATTGCGGCAGCGTTGAACCTTGGGCCTTGGAAAAAATTACCACAAAAAAGTCGGTTGTTCTGGCTTTTTTGTGAAAAAAAGAAGATCCATCTCCTTGACTTATGCACAAAATATGACTTTGTGAGTTGATCATCTTTCAATTTTCATGACCTCTTGCGCAACAGACCATAAATTCGTAAGTTATTGATTTTATTGATGAAATTTAAAATGCCCACGGGGTGAGCAATCTGTTGAAAGCCTTGATTTTTAAGGGTTTCAGGGGGTTCATGACAAGTTTTCAACAAAGTTATCCACAGATTTTCTGGAGCATCCTCAAAGCACTTTGAAATCAAGCACTTAGCCTCGTTTTCGAGACTTTTCTTAACCATCAAAATTTTCAAATTCATTCAAACCTCAGGATTCCAAGTGCCTGCTTCTTTCTGGATCGACACGGCCGTTCAAACACCCGCCCACAGCCAGATCGGCGGATTGCTGAGCTATCGGTGCACCCAAGCCGTTCAACCAGGACAGCTTGTGCGGGTTCCTTTGGGGCAGCGCAACGTGCTTGGCGTGGTTTGGAAAGTCCATGCCTCACCCCCTGAAGGCATGGCGTCGTCGGCCATTCGCGAGGTGATCAGCGTGCTCGATGGCTTGCCGCTCCTGGACGAGCCCTGGCGTCAATTGGTGCAGTTTTCAGCCCAGTACTACCAACGGTCCTTGGGTGAAGTGGCCGTGTCGGCCCTGCCCCCACAGTTGCGTGACCTGACACCCGAACAATTGGCACGTCGTCTGAAAAAGCAAGTCACCGAACGCGCCGTGCAAACGGCCCCCAGCCCCAGCCTGTCGACCGAACAAACCACGGTGCTGGACCAAATGGCTTTGGGCAAAGGTCCTTTTTTGCTGTTTGGCAGCACCGGCAGCGGCAAGACCGAAGTGTATTTACAGGCCGTGCAAGGCATGCTGGCGGCCGACCCGCAAGCGCAGGCCTTGCTGATGGTGCCCGAGATCAACCTCACCCCACAACTTGAAGAACGGGTGCAAGCCCGCTTTGGGGCGCAGGCGGTGGTGTCCATGCACAGTGGCATGACACCCGCCCAGCGCCTCAAAGCCTGGTTGGCCGCACACGCGGGCCACGCCCGCATCGTGCTGGGCACACGCATGGCCATTTTTGCGTCCATACCGCGCCTGAAACTCATTGTGGTCGACGAAGAACACGACCCCAGCTACAAACAGCAAGAAGGCGCACGCTACTCGGCCCGTGACTTGGCGGTGTACCGGGGCAGGCTGCAAAACGCCACCGTGCTGTTGGCTTCGGCCACCCCCTCGCTCGAAAGCTGGCACCTCAGCCGCCCGGCCACGCAGGACGATCCAGGAGGCCGTTACCAACGCCTGCTGATGCCCTCCCGAATCGGTACAGGCGTGTTGCCCAAAGTACGCCGGGTCGACATGAACAAACAGCCCCGCCGCACCGTGTTGTCAGCCCCGTTGGTGGCGGCCATCCAAGAGCGGGTCGAGCGCGGTGAGCAATGCATGCTGCTGCTCAACCGCAGGGGTTATGCGCCCGTGCTGCACTGCGCCGACTGCGGCTGGAAAAGCGAATGCAAGCACTGCAGCGCTTTTCGGGTGTTCCACAAAATTGACCGCACCCTGCGCTGCCACCACTGTGGCCTGACCGAACGTGTGCCCCGGGCATGCCCCGAGTGCGGCAATGCCGACATCGCGCCCATTGGCCGTGGCACCGAACAACTCGAAGAACACTTGGGGCAATTGCTGGCGCACGTCTTGCGCCCCGACGGCAGCCCCGTGCGCATCGCCCGAATTGACGCCGACAGCACGCGCCTCAAAGGTGCCCTGGAAAGCCAGCTGGCCCAGGTGCATTCGGGTCAAGTCGATGTGTTGGTGGGTACACAAATGATCGCCAAAGGGCACGACTTTCGGCACATCACCTTGGTGGCAGCCGTCAACCCCGACACGGCGCTGTTTTCGAGCGACTTTCGGGCACCCGAGCGCTTGTTTGCGCTGCTCATGCAGGCGGCAGGTCGCGCCGGTCGCAACGCCGCTCAAAGCGCCAGCAGTGAAATGTGGGTGCAGACCTTTCACCCCACACACCCGCTGTTTGAGGCCCTTAAAAAACACGACTACCCCGCCTTTGCGGCCAGCGAACTGACCGAACGCACCGCCGCAGACCTGCCCCCCATCAGCCACCAAGCCCTGCTGCGTGCCGACGCACGCACCCAAGAGGTCGCCCAGGCTCTGCTCAACGCAGCCCGCGAGACACTGCAATCACAGCTGAACGCCGACCCCGCCACAGCCGACTTGGTGCAGCAAGTGAGCATTTATCCCGCAGTGCCCATGAGCATGCAACGCGTGGCCGATGTCGAACGCGCGCAAATGCTGCTGGAAAGCCCCAACCGCATGGCGCTGCAAAAAATGCTTTGGCACCTGCACGGCGTGCTGCACCAAGTGCGCAGCCAGCCCGAACACAAAGGCGTGATCCGCTGGCTGGTGGATGTGGACCCGCAATCGATTTGAGGACCCCAGGGCCACTAGATCTTGAAAAACGCCACCGCCCCTGAAAAGGTCAAGAACGCTGCAGCGGTGGTCACCAAAATGATGCGTGCAATGCGCCCGTTGTCCGCCCCCAGGCGCTCAGCCAACAGCGACACGTTACTCGCGCTGGGCAAAGCCGCCACCAACACCATCACCTGCAGCGCCAAAGCGGTGATTTGCACGCCCAACTGCATCGCCGTCAAACCGACCAGCAAGACCAACAGGGGGTGCAAGACCAGCTTGACCAAAGCGATGGGCAAATAATCGGCCACTCGCAAAGGCTCCCCCTCCTGCTCGTGCGCCAACATGGCCGATCGGGCCAACACCGCACCAATGGTGAACAAGGCCACCGGCGATGCGGCGTCCGCCAGCAAATCCACCGTTTTGGCCACGGGCCCCAGCAGCTCCAAGCTCCAAAACGAAAACGCTGCGCCCAAACTGATCGCCCAGGGCATGGGGTTGCGCAGCACGCCGACCAAGGCCTTCCGAGCGGCCACCGCCGCACCGTGCTCGCCCGCCGCATCCATGCGCGACAGCGCCACACACAAAGACGAGGTGATCACCAAGTCCACCACAATGGTCACAATGGCCGTGCCCACCGCCTGCGCCCCCAGCAAAGCCACCAGCAAGGGCACGCCCATGAAGCCGGTGTTGGGAAATGCGGCCACCAAGGCCCCCAAAGAAGCATCGTTCCAGCGAATGCGGGCGTTCAAACTGATGGCGATGCTGAAACCCACCACCACCAAGGCGCAAAACAAATAGGTGAAAAACACCCCGGCGTCGAGCAACTGCGCAATGGGCGTGCCCGACCCGAAGCGAAACAACATGCAAGGCAGCGCAAAAAACAACACAAACCCGTTCAGGCCAGGTATGGCCTCCAGGGGCAAAAGCCGCAGCCGGGCAGCCGCGTAGCCACACAAGACCAGGGCGAAAAAGGGAAAAGTGACACGCAAAATTTCAAGCATGCGTCAATTGTCGGGGTAAACCAGTAGTCACCAGGGCCCACGCCCGTCGCAGTGCGGACAAGTTCATGCCGCCTGACCGTGACCGGCGACCATCCCTCACCCTCCAAAGGCCGCCCAAGCTTCACCATGGCACACGCCAAGTCAGGCGCTATGATGGTCCGCTTTGCCCGAACCATCCCCCGCCCATGTCAGCCGGACTCAACAACGCCCAACTCGAAGCCGTGAACTATGTCTCTGGCCCCTGCCTGGTGCTGGCCGGAGCGGGTTCGGGCAAGACGCGGGTGATCACGCACAAGATCGGGCGGCTGATCGAAGCCGGGCTGGAGCCCAAGCGCATCGCCGCCATCACCTTCACCAACAAGGCCGCCGCCGAAATGCGCGAGCGGGCCAAACAGCTCATTGGCCGTGCCGCCAAAGATGTGCTCATTTGCACCTTCCACGCCTTGGGCGTGCGCATCATGCGCGAAGACGGCGCGGTGCTGGGGCTCAAACCCCAGTTCAGCATCATGGACGCGGACGACGTGACCAGCATCCTGAAAGACTGTGGCGGCACCACCGACGCGGCCACCGCACGGCAGTGGCAATGGACCATCAGCCTGTGGAAAAACATGGGGCTCAATGCCGAGCAGGCCGCAGCACAGGCCCCCGACGACAACGCCCGCGTCATCGCCCGCATCATGGCGCTGTACCAAGAACGGCTGACCGCTTACCAGAGCGTGGACTTTGACGACCTGATTGGCATGCCCCTGAAGCTGCTCGCCGACTACCCCGAGGTGCGCGAGCGCTGGCAAGCCAAGATGGGCCATGTGCTGGTAGACGAGTACCAAGACACCAACGCCACCCAGTACGAGGTGCTCAAACACCTGGTGGGCGAGCGGGCCCGCTTCACGGCGGTGGGCGACGATGACCAGTCCATTTACGGCTGGCGCGGCGCGACGCTGGACAACCTCAAGCGCTTGCCGGTGGATTTCCCCCAGCTCAAAGTGATCAAGCTGGAGCAAAACTACCGCTCCACCAGCGCCATCTTGCGGGCGGCCAACAACGTGATCCAGCCCAACCCCAAGCTGTTTCCCAAAACACTGTTTTCAGAACTGGGCGAGGGCGAACCCGTGCGCCTGAACGAGGCGGTGAACGAAGAACACGAAGCCGACCGGGCCATTGCCCGCATCCAATCCATCCGCAGCGGGCATTCGCTCGAATCCAAGCACCGCGAGTTCAAAGACTTTGCCATCCTCTACCGCGCCAACCACATGGCCCGGCCGTTTGAGCAGGCCCTGCGCCGCGCCAACATTCCTTACAAGGTCTCGGGCGGGCAGAGCTTTTTTGACAAAGCCGAGATCAAGGACCTGTGCGCCTGGTTTCGCCTGTGGATCAACAACGACGACGACCCGGCGTTTTTACGCGCCATCACCAGTCCCAAACGCGGCATTGGCCACCAGACGCTGGGGCAACTGGGCACTTTTGCCACGCAATACAAACTCAGCCTGTTCGAGGCCCTGTTTGCGGGCAGCCTGCCCAGCGCCGTCAATGCCCGGGCGGTGGCGGGCTTGCACGAGTTTGGCCGCTACATCAATGACCTGGAGCACCGTGCCCGCCAAACCCTGGGCAAGACCGACGCGTTGGCCTTTTTGCTGGAGTGGCTCAAAGAGATTGGCTACGAATCGCACCTCTACGACGGTGAAGACAACGAAAAAGTGGCCTCAGCCCGCTGGACCAACGTGCTGGAGTTTTGCGACTGGATGGCCGGTCGCTGCGGTGGTGAGATCGACGACGCCACGGGAGCCCAGGCCACAGAGATCAAAAACCTGTTGGATGTGGCACAAACCATTTCGCTCATTTCCACCCTGAGCGAACGGGAAAAAGACCAAAACGTGGTCACGTTGTCCACCCTGCACGCCTCCAAGGGTCTGGAGTGGCCGCATGTGATGCTGGTGGGCGTGAACGAAGGCCTGCTGCCTTTCAAGCTGGGTGACGACGACGCCACCGACGGGGCAAATCAAGAAGGCATTTTGCTGCGCCTGCAAGAAGAGCGACGCCTGATGTACGTGGGCATCACCCGCGCCCAGCGCAGCTTGGCGGTGAGCTGGACCAAGCGCCGCAAAAAAGGACGCGAAACCGTGGCCGCCCTGCCCAGCCGCTTCATTGCCGAAATGCGGCTGGACGAAAACACGGTGCGTGAAGACCCGCGCGAAAAGCTCAAGGCCTTGAGGGCAGAATTTGCCCAACGGGCTGCTGCCGCCGCAGCGGCTGCCAAACCATGACGATCGCACAAGTCATCTCTCAACGTTTGTTGCTGTGCCTGGCATTGGGGTGGATAGGCCCCATTCAATCGGCACCCCCAGCGTGCCCAGACGCGGCCAACATCAGCGCCTTGCAGTTGCAAGGCCAGTGGCGGGTTCAGCTCAAAGCCCAGGCCCATGCATGGCGGCTTGAACTGAAACCCCATCCCGAACACATCGGAAGCCTGCGCGGCGAATTGGATACCGGGTCGCAACGCTTTGCAGTCGTGGCCGATTGGGATGACGGCGAATTCACCTTGGAAGAATCACACGACGGCCAACGCATCGCCGCCACCTGGCTGGGCAAGCTCAGCCCCAATGGCTGCGCTCAGACCTTGATGGGGGAGCGCGAAACCGCGCAAGGTGTGACGGACTCTTTTGAAATGCGCAGGCCAGTGGCAAAGTAACGCCGTCCGTTTTGGACACAGCGTGGCTTAATGCGCCTTGGTTGACTCACGCAGCACCAGGGTTGTGGGCAACATTTGTGGCTGTGGTTTTTCTCCTGCCATGACACGCAACAAACCATCCACCAATTGGGCTCCTGCAATGTCCATCGGCTGGCGCACCGTGGTCAGGGGCGGAAAGCTGTGCGCTGCAGGCTCCACATCGTCATAGCCCACCACACTGACGTCTTCAGGCACGCGAAACCCACGCTCTTTCAACACGCCCATGGCGCCAATGGCAATCAGGTCACTCGCAGCGACCAAGGCATCAAAATTCAGCCCGTGCTGGTCCAGGTGTTTTCGCATCGCCTCTTGAGCATCAAGTGGTGCAAAACTGGTCGGAATATAGAGAGACACATCGGCTTTGATTCCCGCCTTGCGCATGGCTTTGAGATACCCCGCATGGCGTTTTTCAGGTTCTGGCAAGGTTTTGTCGCCCATGAACGCCACACGCTTGCGCCCCAGCGAGAGCAAATGTTCCGTTGCCAAAACACCGCCACTCATGTTGTCAGAGCCCACGCTGCAATACAACTGATTGGGCATTTGCGCCCCCCACGCTACAAATGGCAGACGCTGACGCGCCAATTCATTGAGTTGATCATGGTGACCCCACTGCCCAATGACCACAATGCCGCCCACACGACCTGAGTCGTAAAGCGATGAGATTCGATCCAGATGGTCAGCATCGACCCTTGACAACAACAAGTCGTATTGCCGATCCGTCAGGGCGTTGGCCAAACTGCCCAGCATGGCCAGAAAGAAGGGGTCAGTGATGTTTTGCTTGTTGGCCGCGTCAAAAGGGATCACCACCCCAATGGTCGAGCTGTCGCCCTTGCGCAAATTCTGCGCCCCCAAGTTGATCGTGTAATTGAGCGAGCGGGCCAACTCGATGATGCGCAAACGGGTTTCTTCGTTGATGAGCGGACTGCCGTTGAGGGCACGCGAAACGGTGGCGGTAGACACTCCCGCCAATCGGGCGATGTCCGCCATCTGAATTTTGCGTTTATCCGGTTCTGCCTTGGCCATTCATCTGTCCCATTCAAGTGGCGTTGATGGTAAATCAAAAAAAAGTCCCTCCCCTTGCGGGTTGGGACTTGGAAGTTTCCTTGGAAGAAACGTACTCAACAAAAAATGTCTGGACTGCTCAATTGACGAACTGCTCAGAGCCCACAATGCCCAGCTTGGTCAGCCCGATGCGCTGCGCACTGGCCATCACCCCCGCCGTCGCCTCGTACTTGGCCTTGGCGTGCGAGCGAATGTGCAGCTCCGGCTGCGGCTGCATCGCCACCGCCTCCTTGAGCTTGGCCTCCAAATCCGCACGGCCCTCCACCGGCTTGCCGTTCCAGTTCACCACACTGGCCGCATCCACATCGATGCGAATCACCACCGGCTCCACCTTCTTGGCCGCGTTGCTGGGCAGCGGCATGTCCAGGTTCACCGAGTGCAACTGCGCCGGAATC
>NKIP01000059.1 GCA_002256145.1 Comamonadaceae bacterium PBBC1 | reverse complement strand
ATCCTAAATCCGGCAGTTACCCTGCCCTCATGAGCTGAATGGGGCGACTCCACGGAAGCAAAGGGCGGGTAATTTTCGCCACCACGTAGTCCAGGAACGCCTTCCAGCGATCAGTCAGTGGCAACTGCTCCGCAACTGCCCTTACATGACTCAAGGCCGCACGGACATTGGCGATGAGCTCGATAAGTTTGTCTTTTGCGGCGTGCATTGGCGTGAGATACAGCGTCGTTTGGCCCGCATGCTTGACCGCCCGACCCACGCCTGCGAGCAATAGTGCGCGACTGGTGATGGCCTCCATCCTGGCTCCCGGCTTGGCCGCTCGGCAATACCATGACCACCAGTTGTAGACCAATGCCACGCAGCGCGCACTGGTCTGGCAACGCTCGATGTCTTGGGTCGTGAAGCCACCCCACCCCCACTGGTTCTTCAACTCGTCAAATCCGTTCTCACAGTCAGCACGATCCCGGTAGAGTTGACCGAATGCCTCCAACTCGTAACTGCTGTTGGTTACCAGTACCGCATATTCCCAAGCCTGAACATCCTTATCTGGCATCAGCAGCTCAATCTGCTCGCCCACTTCGTTGCTGGTTTTGCGACTCAGTGCCAAATCGGTTCGGACTGCACGGCGCAGTATCACCACCCGACGTGCTTTGTCCCAGCCCGAGAGCTTGAGAGTGTCCTCGACTGCGCTCCAGCCCTGATCGCTGGCTCCAGGCGGTGTCCAGTCATCGCGCGCAAATTGGCGTGTTAACAATTTCTTGACCCCAGCCGTCTGGCGCAGCTTGAACAAGTAGGGCTGGGTACGCTCCTCCAACTCGGCGATAAAGGGCTCATTGCCAAAGCCGCAGTCTCCCCGAACTAGGGTCGGGCGATGCTGCTCGCCCAGGTTGTCCAGCACGCCGATCAAGCCAGGCCGCGCCTTGGCGGCGCTGTGCTCTTTGCCGGGCGAGACCACGACATCCAGTACAAGTCGTAGGTTCCCGACCCAGTAGGTGTGCAGCGCGTGGCTGGGGCGCCCTGGCTTGTGTGGGTTGTAGCTCACCTCAGCGCCGCTTTGTTTGCCATACAAAGGCTTGATGGTCGTGTCAATGTCCAAAATCCACGGGGTGCTCAGTGCAGCGTGCACGCTGCTCAGGAGTTGAGGCACAAGCCAGGTCTGGCTTTGCTCGGCGCTGATGCGCGACAGCGAGCGACGCAGCGCGTCTTCGCTGATGATTTTTTGCATTCCCAGAATCTGCGGACTCACCGCGTCCCCTCGTAAGCCTGTGATGTGGGAGTAGCGGTTATGCCCAGCCAATATAGCCAGTAGCCATGTGCCCAGCACATCGCGCTTGCTTGGCGCGTTGGGGCTTGTGTAGTTCAAGGGGCAGGTTTTGACCCAGGCGTCGTAGACACCGGTGGTGGCCAAAAACTCCGAGAAGAACGAGAGCTGCGCATTGGAGGTTGCGCTGGCCCCATGGTCCCACTGCACGTGAATTCGACCGCCCGGCGTGTCCACCAACATGACATCCATGGCTTGCGCTTGCGCAGCCAATTGACGTCTTTTTGCTTCACCCATTTGGTGACCTCTACAAATTCGTTGAACTCGGCTCCCAGTCTAACTTGCAGCAGGTTTTAGTAGCTTCA
>NKIP01000058.1 GCA_002256145.1 Comamonadaceae bacterium PBBC1 | reverse complement strand
ACGGCACCAGTGACCTACCGCGATGTGGTGGGAAAGGCTTGAATGTTTGGGGGCGGCCGTAGAATGCGTGTACTGGGGATTCATCCAGCATTTTGGAGTTGCTGGAGCTAAGTGGATACCCCGTACAAAAACACAGATATTCGCGCTTTTTTTCCAATCCTTCATCACGCCCCCTCTGACACAAATGTTGGAGCCCCGCCACCTGGGCGATGGGTGGTGGTCTGCAAGGCTTCATCGCGACGAGGGCGTCGCTCCTACAAATGTAGGAGCCCCGCCCCCGGGGCGATGGGTGGTGGTCTGCGAGGCTTGCATCGCGACGAGGGCGTCGCTCCTACAGAAACGCCTCCCATTTAATTGGGATCTGACCCCAATTTATCCACACCTGCGGGTTTAGGGTGCAGTGGCGACTGGTTTCGAACCAACCCTCAAAGCCCCAGGGTAATGCTAGGGGTCAATGATGAAAGGTGTTGGCTATCTGCCCAGAACGGAAACGGAAATAACGGAATTCATGTTCGTCAATGACGAAATCAGGTCAGCAAATTCTTGAGATCTTTCAACATCAGGAACAGGTGATATGGATCGGTCGGACTGGGCTCAAATTCCCACGTTTCATACCACCTCAGCGCCATATCATCCTTGGCATGTACGAGCAGACAACGAATTCCAGCTATATCGGCAGCCTGTGCGGTGCGCAGCAGAGCATCCTTGAGCAAGGCCTGACCCAGGCTTTTGCGCTGATGCGCCTTGTCTACGGCAAGCCGAGCCAGAATCATGACTGGCACTGGGTGACGCGCCAGACCCTTCATGACTCTTGAAGGCGTTGCCTCAGGATCGACACTGCCGACTACGAGACTATAAAAGCCGACCACCACGTCCCCCTGGCAGCAAACGTAGGTCTGCGCACTGTTGGCTTTCTGGTTGACGAGCGCGTAACGCTGAAGGAACTGATTCAGCGCTGCCTGACCGCAATCGAAAGCATCCACCTGATCCGTTGCAGCAAGCTTGCGAACAGGTGTGTAGCCATTGCTCAACCCAGCACCCCAGGATTACGCAGCAAACTCTTCAGGCGTGTCTTGTTTTGCACCGGCCGATCCAGCGCTTCCTGAAACGCCTGCCACTGGGTTTCGTCGAGCACAAACTGGCGACGATCCGCCAGAGTCTGCTCGGCCGCCGTCACGCCCGCGTCGAGCAAGAACTCGCTGACATTCTTGTGGCTGGCACGTGCGGCATCCTGCAACAGCTGCTTGATCAGCGTGCTGGCACGAACATCGATGCGCTCGGTTTTTGAGAAATTGGCAGTGGTCATCACTTGACCTCAAGGTTAGTCATGCCGTGATTGTATATGTCCGGACATCGTCAGTACAAGTTTTTCATTACCCAGACTCTCCGTCTGTCACGATCGTTGTCCTGCCTGTTGACCCATCCAACCCCACAGTCGACCAAGGAGCACAAAGGCTCCATGAACAAGCAAAACAATTGTGATCTGACCCCAATTAACGCCTACAAAATGTAGGAGCCCCGCCCCCGGGGCGATGGGTGGTGTGCAAGGATTCTCCCTGATAGGGGTAGGAAAGGCCAAGGCCTCCCCTCCCTCCGAACCGTGCGTGCAGTTTTCCCGCACACGGCTCTCCAGTCAGTGGTTTCCTCATCGGGATTGGCTCGCTTGCATTCGGGCCTGCGTCAT
>NKIP01000050.1 GCA_002256145.1 Comamonadaceae bacterium PBBC1 | reverse complement strand
CGCGTGCGCGAAGGCGTTGAAGGGGTAGGAGTGTCTTGATTCATCATCGTGTCCACGTTGTTGTTGTGTGGCCAGGATGTTGCCGGGATGGCATTTGAATCTCAAGATGGGTTCACCGGACGCTTACAAAACAGCCATCACCTTGAGCGATGGGTTTGCCCTCACTGCGCGGAAACAGCCAGAACCACCTTCGGGTTTGTGCGAGCTATTGCAAGGAGCGTGCGCGCTGCACCGCTTGGCTGCTTTCTTCCTTGCTCCCATCCTTGAAGCGTACGCACGGAGACGCCCAACAAGTTGGCGAACTGGGATTGCGACAGGCCAGTGGCTTGTCTTGCTTCTGTGGCCGACGAGACCACCATCTTGCCTTTGCCAGCCTTCATGTCTTTGATGGATTGAAGGATCTCCGCACCGATGTCTCGCTTCGCTTCAAACGCAGCGATCTCGGTTGGATTCAGCCAAAACCTATGCTGCAGCGGAACACCGCTCTGTGCCACAGCAAATCGAATACTGGGCACGCATCGGCAAAGCCGTGATCGACAACCCGGACATGCCTTTGCGGCTGATCCAAGACACCATGCTATCGCGTGAAGAAGTCAATGCCGGTCTGGCTGCGCCTTATGAGTTTGGCTGATGCTGAAAGTCAGCGCATCGCCATCGCTTAACCGGGTGGCAACAAACTGCACGCCCGCGACAAAAAAGTGCGAGTTGAAGCCGTCAAGTCCTCCTACCAAACCCTCAAATAGGCGAAAAAAAGGGCGACTTCGCGGGTGTTTTTGTCTACAAGTTCAAACTGAACGGTCAGGAAACTCTGCTGTCCTATGAACTTCAACCGCACAAAAACACAAACCGCCCTAAAATACATGCACAACTCACTGGACAGGTTTCAGCCATGCATGTCATCAGTTACACAGACGCTCGCAACTCGCTCAAAGCCGTGATTGACCAAGTCATTGACGACCAAGCCCCCACGCTCATTCACCGGCGCGAGGGTGGTAACGCCGTGATTTTGTCGGAAGAGGCTTTTTCCAGCATTCAAGAAACGCTGTACCTGCTCTCCAGCCCTGCCAACGCACGGGCGCTGCTGAACTCTGTGGCCCAACTCAAAGCTGGAAAAGCCAAAAAACGCAAACTTCTAGACATTTGAAGTCAGGGCATGAGAGAAGTTCGTTTCACCCCCGATGGCTGGGATGCTTACGTCTGGTGGCAAGGCCAAGACCGCAAAACCCTCAAACGCATCAACACCTTAATCGATGCCGTTTGCCGTGAACCCTTTACAGGAATTGGCAAGCCAGAACCCCTTGTCGGCAACTTGGCTGGCTTGTGGTCGCGCCGTATAGATGAGATGCACCGTTTGGTTTATGAAGTCGATGAGGTGTCCATCACCGTTGTGGCTTGTCGATTTCATTACGATGATTGATGTGGGCATGTGCGCCTGGCGGCCACGGCATCCAGCCGTTGGCACTCCGGCTAAACGACCCCTTAGGCTGCATTCTGAACCTGCCCCTGTTGAACGTACCTCTTAGCCATTCGATTATGCGGCCTTCTTTTGCTGTGCCGCGTGCCAGCTTTTCTCAAACTGCATCGGACTGACGTAGTCCAGGGTCGAATGAAGTCTGCGGTGGTTGTAGAACGTCATCCAGTCCATCACCTCGTCCATGGCTTGTCTGCGGGTCTCGAATTTCCTGCCGTACAAACGACCCACTTTCAGGCGTCCCCAGAAGCTCTCCGTGGGCGCGTTATCCCAGCAGTCGCCCTTGCGGCTCATCGAGCTTTTCATCTTGTAGCCCGCCAGCGCCGCCTGGAATTCGTGGCCACAGTATT
>NKIP01000007.1 GCA_002256145.1 Comamonadaceae bacterium PBBC1 | reverse complement strand
GCCCGCGCAAAGGTTTGGGGGTACGATCACCGCTGTCTGTTTACAGGGAACTGCTCCTGAACAGTCCGCAACACTCCACTCTCATCCACTGAAAAAAGGGTGTTGCACTTCACTTTTGAATCCGCCCAGCCTTGTTGATCTGTCGTTGGGTAAAGCTGGTCTGACGATTGCTGCTACGGCGCAAGACGAAATTTCTGGAGTCAAGCAGGTTATCGTTTATTTCGACAAGCCAATCAGCCACACGTTTACGCTGAGTTCAAATGTAGGGTCATCGAACAACTTTCTCGGGTTGTATGGAATTTATGATTCGTGGGTTGACAGTGCCGTAACTGAAACATTCGGCGTACTGCCTTCGAACGCTAACGGCGTATACAACGTCAGCAGCGTTCAAATCACTGATATTCAGGGAAATATTTCAACCTATACAACTGACCAGCTTAATTTGATGGGTTTCAATACAGCAGTAACAGTTGTTGGCGGCAACCCAGACGTGACGGCTCCCACCTTAACGTCCCTCGAAATTCCAACTTTTGTAGATCTGTCGTTGGGTAAGGCTGGTCTGACGATTGTTGCTACGGCGCAAGACGACATTTCTGGAGTCAAGCAGGTTATCGTTTATTTCGACAAGCCAATCAGCCACACGTTTACGCTGAGTTCAAATGTAGGGTCATCGAACAACTTTCTCGGTTTGTATGGAATTTATGATTCTTGGGTTGACAGTGCCGCGACGGAAACATTCGGCGTACTGACTTCGAACGCTAGCGGCGTATACAACGTCAGCAGCGTTCAAATCACTGATATTCAGGGAAATATTTCAAGCTATACAACTGAACAGCTTAATTTGATGGGTTTCAATACAGCAGTAACAGTTGTTGGCGGCAACCCGGACGTGACGGCTCCCACCTTAACGTCCCTCGAAATTCCTACTTTTGTAGATCTGTCGTTGGGTAAAGCTGGTCTGACGATTGCTGCTACGGCGCAAGACGACATTTCTGGCGTCAAGCAGGTTATCGTTTACTTTGACAAGCCAATTAGCAAAACGTTTACGCTAAGTTCAGATGCAGGGTCATCCAACAACTTTCTCGGGTTGTATGGAATTTATGATTCGTGGGTTGACAATGCAGTAACGGAAACAATCGGCGTACTGCCTTCGAACCCGTATGGTGTGTACAACATTACGAGCGTCCAATTGAGTGACGTTCAAGGTAATGTGACCTCCTATTCGGCAGCGCAACTCAATGCGATCGGTATCAATACATCGATCACACTTGTCAGCGGTTTGCAGTCGGGTCAGAACTACCAGATCACTCCTATCCTGAGTAATGACGGTTCTGCGTTTCGGCTTGTGATTTCTCCATCGAGTTGGGACCTAACAGTCAATGAAATCACAGTTGCTGTTACTTACGACTCGTCCACCGTAACGTATGAAAATGCAAGTTTGGTTGGATCTGGTAGCTTTGTCAGCACAATTTCAACTTCTATTTTTGGTGACCAAGGGATAACAAAACTTGATTTAAATGCTTTCAATGGATTGGAATCCGGTAGTGTTGAACTGGCCTTCAGTGCACCTACAAGCGGTGGCCGATTTACTGTTGGCTTGAATGGCCTCGCAGTCAATTCAGTCGGTGCCGCCGATAACTATATTTACCATGTAATTGCTGGTAGCACATCGAATGATCTCCTTGTCGGGGGCAGCGAAGCAGAATTTCTCTACGGTCTGGCTGGAGATGACACCCTGGTCGGAGGTGCTGGTGCCGACACCTTTGTTGTGGATGCAGGCAACGATGCGATCACCGACTTCAACAACGGCGCGGACGTCCTGCAGGTCAGCGTAGGTGCGACCGCATCCGTGACGCTATCCCAAGCGTGGACGGCCGTGGCTGCCGATGTGCAGGTTGAAGGCACTGCCAACTTCAGCACCGCTGGCTACGCTGTCGATCTCTCTGCCATCACTTTGGGCATCGGGGTCTTCAACATCACGAACACCAGCATCACCGGCACCACCCTGACCGGCTCAGGCTTGAACGACACACTCACTGGTGGTTCTGGCAATGACACCCTGGTCGGTGGCAATGGCACGAACGTTTACCAGTTCTCGAGCGGTTTCGGCAACGATGTCGTGTATCTGACCTCTGGTGAATCTGCGCAATTGAAGTTCGACTACATCAAGGTCACCGACGCTGTGATTTCGCGCGATGGCAACGATCTGGTCTCCACGATCGGGCCTGACTCTGTGCGGGTTAGCCAGTACTACGCGTCTTACAGCGGTGGGGTCGCATTGACGCTGAGGTATTTGAACTCAAGCCCCTCCGGATCGGTCACTCTAACCGGCACGGTTATTCAGGGCGGCTCGCTGGTTGCAGGCAATACTCTGGCCGATGCAGATGGTCTTGGAGTGATCAGTTACCAGTGGCAGTCCTCTGGGGTGAACATTAACGGTGCCACTGCCAGCACTTACACCCTCCAACAGTCCGATGTGGGCAAGGCGATCACGGTGGTAGCCAGTTACATCGACGGCTTTGGCACGGCAGAGAGCTTGAGCAGTGCAGCAACCGACGCCGTGACACGGTTCAACACCAAGCCCTTGCTCACAGCACCGCAGGCCGTAGCGTACATAGACACGGCAGGCAACGACAGCTTCTCTGTGACCAGCGGAACTCTCTTGGCCAGCGACGCCGAGAACGACGCACTGACATACGGGATCGAAGGCGGTGTGGACGCAGGCAGTGCCGTCAGCCTGGTTGGTCTCTACGGCACCTTGATGGTGGACAAGGACACGGGTGACTGGACTTATGCGCCCGACGATGCGGCCATGCAGGCGCTGGACAGCAACGCCAGCGAGAGCTTCACTGTGACGGTCAGTGACGGGCTGGCGGTGACCAGCCAGATGTTGGCTGTCAACATCAACGCCACAGTCGACATCCCCACGCTGACGTCCAAATACTTCGTGCTTCCCGGAGCGGGTGCCAACCATGTGGACTACCAGCTCAAGGCCAGCCCGCTGAGTCTGCAAGGCCAGTACATCAGCCAAGCGGGTACCACAGGGGTGGACAGCATCCACGTTCGTGCGGGTTCGGCCATCGACTTTACCGCCAGCGGAGCCAGCGCCGACAAGGTCTACCTTGACGGCGCTTACGGCGACTATGGCGTCTCACTCACGGGCACTGTGATGACGCTGTACCGCGGCAGCGGTGCCAGCTATGAACTGGTTAGGGTGGGCAGAGGCGTTAGCCTGGTCGGCAGCGATATTCTGGTGTTTGCTGACGGCAGTGTCAGCACTTGGGACTTGTTTAACCTGCTCAAGAGCGGCACGCCATTGCCTGTTCTTGGCAGCGAGACCTCGCTGCAGCCGCTCGGGGCCGCTGCGCCGGGCAGCACCCTGAGCGCCACGATCAAAGCGTTTGCCTTAGACAGCAACGGCGAGAACTTTGCTTCTGTCGGGCAAGGCATGCAGCTTATTACCGTGGGCAGTGTCGGGGTGGACACGGTGTACGTGGGTGATGGCAGCACCGTGGACGCCACCTTGCTAGGTGCCAGCAGCGACTTGATTTACCTGCGTGGAAACTGGGGCGACTACAGCAAAAGCGTGGCAGGCAGCGTCCTGACATTCAGCCGCCTCGTCAACGGCCATACCGAAAGCGTCAAGGTGATTGGCGGCAACGGTGCGCTCAACGACAAGCTGATCTTTGCCGACGGCGCTGTGCTCTCCAACAATGCCAAGCTCGCGTTGAACATCAACCTGAACGCGGCCATCGAGACGGTCACCGGCTACGACCCCAACACCACCACACCGGGCCTTCGCCCAATGCTGCAAGCCAGCGCCCTGGACAACGTGAGCAACCTCGACGTGAGTTCGGCCATCGTGCTGAGCTACAGCGAGTCGGTCACAGCGCAGGCGGGTAAGTACATCCGCATCGTTGACGACGGCGGAGCGGGTTTCCGTGGAGAGAGCAGCAATCACACCCAACTGATCGCAGTCACCGACAGCACGCAGGTGAGCATCGTTGGCGGTAAGGTCAGGCTCAATCCCACTTTTGATCTGGACCTTTCGAGCCACTACCACATCGAAATTGACGCAGGTGCCTTTGTGGGGCAAACCTCTGGGCAGGCCACGGGGGCCTACAACGGCAGCAGCGGCCTGAACTTCAGCACAGTCACGCCGGGCACGGGCGCTGTAGCCAGCGCAGTGGCCTCACAGGCCATGGATGCCAGCGGTGCGATGGTGGCAGGACACAACTGGCTGGACATCGAGGGAATGGGTTCACCCTCAGCGGGAAGCGGCACGCCTATAGATCTGAGTGGTGGCAACTACGCGCTGGTAGCCAAGGACTACGATGCCAGCGGAGGCAACAGCGCCCTTGACTACGACGGCATCCAGTTGGGTGACTTTTACGTGGCGGCCAATAACTTCGCACTGGGCGACCTGATTTACATCGACGACCAGTTCAACAACCTGAGTGCCCAAAATGATTTGAGCCTAACGGCCGTCTTGGACCAGGGCACGCCACCCACCAGGATTCAGTTTGCCGGAACGGGTCTTGGTGGGTTTATAGACGTTACCCTCTTGGGCTCCACAGCCACCTTTGATTCCGTAACTGCTTTCAATTTGGCCGTAGGCGGCACTGCGGTTTACAACCCTCGCATCACCACGCCCGACACCACAGCAGGCTTACCCCTGATCAATCTGTCCAGCGTGGCTACTGGAGTCGGGGGTTTTGTGATCAACGGACAATGTGCGGGTGACTGGAGTGGCTACAGCATCTCTTTTGCTGGCGATGTGAATGGCGACGGCCTGGCCGATCTGATCGTAGGCGCATACTTCAGCGTACCGAGCGCCGGGTTATCCGCAGGGCGCAGCTACGTGGTATTTGGCAAAACGGACACGGCAGAGGTGAACCTGTCGGCCATTGCAGCGGGCTTAGGCGGTTTCGTGATCAACGGACAGTGTGCGGCTGACTGGAGTGGACTAAGCGTCTCTTTGGCCGGTGATGTCAATGGCGATGGACTGGCTGACTTGATTGTGGGTGCTTCGGGCGGTGCTCCGATCGCTGGCGCAGGTGCAGGGCGCAGCTACGTGGTATTTGGCAAAACGGACACGGCTGAGGTGAACCTGTCGGCCATTGCAGCGGGCTTAGGCGGTTTCGTGATCAACGGCCAGTGCGCGAATGACAACAGTGGTTCCAGCGTCTCCTCTGTCGGCGATGTCAATGGTGACGGGCTGTTCGACCTGATCGTGGGTGCCTATTCCAGCGGTCCAAGCGCAGGCTCGAGTGCTGGGCGTAGCTACGTGGTGTTTGGTAAGACGGAGGCGGGGGAG
This sequence comes from Comamonadaceae bacterium PBBC1, assembly GCA_002256145.1. GTDB lineage: Bacteria > Pseudomonadota > Gammaproteobacteria > Burkholderiales > Burkholderiaceae_C > Limnohabitans_A. The sequence continues at coordinate 199,388 of NKIP01000007.1, read as the reverse complement.
GTGAACCTGTCGGCCATTGCAGCAGGCTCAGGCGGCTTTGTGATCAACGGACAGTGTGCGGATGACTTGAGTGGAAAAAGCGTCTCCTCGGCCGGTGATGTCAATGGAGATGGTCTGGCTGACTTGATTGTGGGCGCTTCGGGCAGTGATCTGAATCCGAGTGCTGGCATATATGCCGGACGAAGCTACGTGGTGTTTGGTAAGACGGGCACGGCGGAGGTGAACCTGTCGTTCATTGCAGCGGGCTCAGGCGGCTTTGTGATCAACGGACATTGTGCGAATGACATAAGTGGCAACAGCGTCTCCTCGGCAGGTGATGTCAATGGCGATGGCATGGCCGATCTGATAGTGGGTGCTTCGGAAAGCGATCCGAGCGCTGGCCCTGATGCGGGGCGGAGCTACGTGGTGTTTGGTAAAACTGACGCGGGGGCGGTGAACCTGTCGGCCATTGCAGCGGGCTCAGGCGGCTTTGTGATCAACGGACAGTGTGTGGGTGACTTTAGTGGTGCCTGTGTCTCCTCGGCCGGTGATGTTAATGGCGATGGCTTGGCCGATCTGATTGTGGGAGCCTATAACGGCAATCCGAGCGCTGTAGAGGGGGCTGGTCGCAGCTACGTGGTGTTTGGTAAGACGGACACGGTGGAGGTAAACCTAGCGGCCATTGCCGCGGGTACAGGTGGCTTTGTGATCAACGGACAGTGTGCGTTTGACGCCAGTGGCTACAGCGTCTCCTCGGCCGGTGATGTCAATGGTGATGGCTTGGCTGATCTGTTTGTAGGTGCCGTTATCAGCGATCCAAGTGCTGGCGCTAATGCCGGGCGTAGCTACGTGATCTTCGGTAGCACCAACGGCGCGTTCAACCAGACCTCAGTCGACTGGCTGGGCACCTCGGGCAATGACACCCAAAGTGATGGCGGCGTGGCCAAGACGCTGGTTGCGGGCATGGGCAATGACACGCTCACGGCCACGGCCGCCAGTGTGCTCTACGGCGGTGCAGGCAATGACATCTTCAACATTGACAGCAACATGATTGCTGCGCTGCAAAGCCCCATGGGCAGCGGCGGCAACATCACCCGTCTCTCGCGCATAGACGGTGGTACGGGCTTGGACACCATCACCTTGTCGGGCGGCGGGCTGACTTTTGATCTGACCCAGGTGGCCAGCCAAGCGGCCTCCGACCCCGAAACCGGCAGCCGCATCGCCAGCATCGAGACCATCGACATCACGGGCAGCGGCAACAACACACTCAAGCTCAACCTTTACGACGTGCTGGACCTAGGCTCGGCCAACACCTTCGCTGTGACTGGTCGGCAGCAGCTCATCGTCAAGGGCAACGCAGGCGATCAAGTGGAACTGGCTGATCGCAGTGCGTGGACATTAGGCACAACGGTCAGCCTGAACGGCACGAGCTACGCTGCGTGGAACCACAACACGAGCATGGCTACGTTGTATTTGGGCATGGGTGTCTCCCTCGTAGAGACCCAAGTACCCTACGCTGCGATCGAGCTGTCGGCGATTGCCGCGGGATCAGGCGGCTTCACAATTAGCGGACACTATTCTGGACAAAACAGTGGCTCCAGTGTCTCTTCGGCCGGTGATGTCAACGGCGACGGCCTTGCTGATCTGATCGTGGGTGATAGGAGCGGTTTTATCACGGGACGCAGCTTCGTGGTGTTTGGCAAAACAGAAGAGGGGGCGGTTAACCTGTTGGCCATTGCATTGGGTTCAGGCGGTTTCGTGATCAACGGACAGGTTGCGGATGACCGTAGTGGCTGGAGTGTTTCCTCGGCCGGTGATGTCAATGGCGACGGACTGGCTGATTTGATCGTGGGTGAACCCTCATATGGGCGCAGTTATGTGGTGTTTGGTAAAACGGACGCGACGTCGGTGAATCTGTTGGCTATTGCAGAGGGCTTAGGCGGTTACGTGATTAACGGACAGAGTGCGTTTGACGCCAGTGGCTACAGCGTCTCCTCGGCCGGGGATGTTAATGGCGATGGGCTGGCAGATCTGATAGTGGGCGCCCATAACAGCAGTCCGAGCGTTGGCTCATATGCCGGTCGCAGTTACGTGGTGTTTGGCAAAACGGAGGTGGCGGCGGTAAATCTGTCGGCCATCTCTGCGAGCTCAGGCGGCTTCGTGATCAATGGACAGTGCACGAATGACATCAGTGGTTTCAGCGTCTCCTCGGCCGGAGATGTGAATGGCGATGGTCTGGCTGATTTGATCGTGGGTGCCCCTGGCGGTGATCTGAGCGCTGGGCAAGATGCCGGACGCAGCTACGTGGTGTTTGGGAAGACGGAAATGGCAGAGGTAAATCTGTCGGCCGTTGCAGCGGGTTCTGGTGGCTTCGTGGTCAACGGACAGTGTGAGAACGACGTCAGTGGCTGGAGCGTCTCCTCGGCCGGTGATGTCAACGGTGACGGCTTCGCTGATCTGATTGTAGGTGCCCGTTCTAGCGATCCGATCGCTGGCGCACCAGATGCTGGGCGCAGTTACGTGGTGCTTGGCAAAATGGACACAGCGGCGGTGAACTTGTCGGTCATTGCAGCGGGCTTAGGCGGCTACGTCATTAACGGACAGGGTGCGCATGACCTTAGTGGCTGGAGCGTTTCCTCGGCCGGTGATGTCAATGGCGATGGCTTAGCCGATCTGATGGTGGGGGCCTTTTACAGCGATCCGAGCGCTGGTGCAGATGCAGGGCGCAGCTACGTGATCTTCGGCAGCACCAGCGGCGCGTTCAACAAGACATTAGTCGACTGGTTGGGTACTTCGGGCAATGACGCCCAAAGCGATGGCGGCGTAGCAAAAACGCTGGTTGCAGGTATGGGCAATGACACGCTCACGGCCACGGCCGCCAGTGTGCTCTACGGAGGTGCAGGCAATGACATCTTCAACATTGACAGCAACATGATTGCTGCGCTGCAAAGCCCCATGGGCAGTGGCGGTAACTCCACCCGTCTCTCGCGAATCGACGGAGGCACGGGCCTAGACACGATCGAACTCACAGGCAGTGAATTGACTTTTGACCTGACCCAAGTGGCAAGCCAAGGAGCCTCAGACCCCGAAACCGGCAGCCGCATCGCCAGCATCGAGACCATCAATATCACGGGCAGCGGCAACAACACACTCAAACTCAACCTGTTCGACGTGCTGGACCTGGGCTCGGCCAATACCTTCGAAGTGACTGGGCGTCAGCAGCTCATGGTCAAGGGCAATGCGGGTGACCAAGTGGATCTGGCCGATGGTACGGCCACTTCGGGCTGGACCCAGGGCAACGCGGTGAGCCTGGAAAGCGTGACTTATCAATTGTGGAATCACAACACGGCGCTGGCCACCTTGTATGTGCAGAACAACGGCGTGTTGGTGGTGTGATGGGAGATCTTCCATTGAACCCGCCTCCAGTGGAACTTGTGTCCAGCCTGGGCAGCGCAGCCTTTAATGCTGGGAATCAAGCCTCGCGCGAACATAAGACCGAAGAGGCGCTCGGACGCTACGTCGAAGCCTGCACGCTCGACCCAGTGCTGGTGCCAGCGCATCTGGGGCGCGCACGGTGCCTGGTGAAGCTACAGCGCTGGATGGAAGCGCGCGAGGCCTTTGCCAATGTGCTGCGCCTTGACCCCAGCCATTACAGTGCCTGGCTGGAAGCCGGGCACCTCTGTCGCCAGATGGGTGAGCTCCAGCAGGCCGCGGGTGCGTACCAACGTGCGATCGATGCGGTCCCTGCTCGCTACGAGGCCTACTTGGGCATGGCCCGGGTGCTGGAGCAGATGGGGCAGCTGACGCCTGGTGCGGTGGCTTACGAGCAGGCCCAGCGCGCTGCGCACGGGGACGGTGCAGCCGATGCCACCGCCCTCAATCGCCTGCGCGAGGTGCACCAGCTCATGGCCCGCTACCGGCTGGAGCGCGGTGCACCAGAAGCGGCCGTACCCTCGCTGCGTGCTGCGCTGGCCACTGCCGAGCGCCAAGGTGAAGGCGAGGGCGCTGGTGAGAACGTGCGCGCCGAGATCCGCATGGACTTGGGTGACGCGCTGTTGCGCCTGGGCCAGCGCGAGGCAGCCCTGCAGGTGCTCACGCTGGCGAGTGCCGCCACGGCTGAGACTACGCTCTCGCGCCTGGGCGCGCTGTGCTTTCGTTTCAACCTCTGGCAGGAGGGCCTGGCCGTGCTGCGCCGCAACGTGGCGCTGCATCCCATCAGCGTGCAGGCGCGCTGGAATTTGGCACACATGCTCGCTGAGTGCTGGCACATGGAAGAGGCTGAGCAGGTGCTGCAGCAAGCCGAGGCCCTGGGCCCAGTGTCCGGTGCCACAGCCATGCGTGCATCGGTGGCCGGGCGTCAGGGTGACGCACAGATGGCACTGCGCCTTTACCGCGAGCTGGCTGAGCATGACGCCAGCTACGCATCCAGCGCAGCGATGAGCTCGCTTTACAGCGACATGCTGGGGGCCTTTGAGGTGGCTGAGCTGCACCGCCAGCTGTTTGCTCCGTTGGGCCAGGGCGCTCGACCACGAGAGAGTTTCAAGCGCACACCGCTGCCCGGACGGCTGCTGCGACTGGGTGTGGTCACGGCAGATTTTCACCACCAGCACCCGGTGAACCTGTTCATGCAGCCGGTGCTGCGCGAATGGGACCGCTCGCGCATCGAGCTTTTCGTGTATTTCACGGGTGTGAGCCACGACGACCAGACGCAGCTGGCCCGCCAGCGCGCCGAACACTGGGTGGAAGTCACTACGCTCAACGATGCGCAGTTGGCCAAACGCATCGATGCGGACGCCATTGACGTGCTGCTGGACCTTGCGGGACACACTGGCCAGCAGCGCATGCGTTTGTTTGCCCAGCGCGCAGCGCCCGTGCAGGTCACCTACCTGGGTTACCCGGGTTCTACCGGTGTTCCCAACATGGACTGGATGATCGGCGACGCCGTGGTCACGCCCGAGCCTGACGATGAGCTGTGCAGCGAACGCGTGTGGCGCTTGCCGGGCGTGGTGTTTTGTTATGCACCCGAAGTCGACTACCCGTACCCGGCCTATGACGACGCGTTGGCCCAGCGGCCCTTGACCTTCGGTTCATTCAACAACGTGCCCAAGCTCACGCAGCGCACGCTGGCGCTGTGGGCAGGGGTGCTGCTGGCTGTGCCTGGCTCGAAGTTGCTCCTCAAAGCGCCGAGTTTTTCAGATGCAGGGGCGGTGCGCCTGTTTGGCGAGCGCCTGCAAAAGCTGGGCGTGGACCCTGTGCGCGTGGAGTTCAGAGGCCCTACAGGCCTGACCGACATGATGGCCGAGTACGCTGACATGGACATCGCGTTGGACCCGGTGCCCTACAACGGCGGCACCACCAGCCTCCAGGCGTTGTGGATGGGCGTGCCGGTGATCACGCTTGAGGGTGAGCACTTTGTCTCGCGCCTGGGTGCAAGCTTCATGCGAGCCGCTGGTTTGCCTGAGTGGGTGGCCGACGATGATGACCAATACTTGCAAATTGCCGTGCGGATGGCGAAAGACCGCGCTGCTTTGCTACAGCTCAAGCGTGGTTTGCGTGCGCGGCTGCGGGCACTACCTGGCTGGGACCCTGTGGCGCACACTCGGGCGATGGTGGATGCTTTTTGCCAGATGGCCACCTCACACCGATCGATCTGATGCTTGTAGCGGTGTTGGACCAGAGCACAGCCCCTACCTTGATTCAGTTCGTTGACACCAACTTTGGGGGCTTTATGGAGGTCACTCTCTTTGGCTCTGAAACCACCTTTGATTCCTTGGCTTCGTTCAACCAATTGGTTGGTGGTGTTGTGCATGTTGCAGATGGAAGTTTGAGGTGGGAGTACAAGATGTGGTCCGATCCCGGCGTGCAGTGGCCCTGACTTCAGGGCGGGTATTGAAAACGCGTTCAAGCCACCACTGCTAGACTCGTTGCCTTGAAAAAAATCAATGCCCATATGCCCCACGCCGCACCCATCGACATTGTTTATTTATGGGTGGATGGCAACGATTCGGCTTGGCGAGCCAAGCGCCAAGCGGCTTTGCAGCAGCTGCCTTCGGACAGCAGCGCGGCCATGGCCCGTTACAGCAATGTGGAGGGCCGCTTTCGCGACAACCACGAGCTGCGCTACAGCCTGCGGGCTTTGGAGAAGTTTTTTCCCGATCACGGCCATGTTTACATCGTGACCGACGCACAGGCCCCCGATTGGCTGCAAGCTTCAGACCGGTTGACGCTGGTGGATCACCGAGATTTGATGCCCGAATCGTCCTTGCCCACCTTTGACTCGGGTCACATCGAGTCGTGGATTCACCACATTCCTGGGCTGTCCGAGCGGTACTTTTACTTCAATGACGATGTATTTTTTGGTGCGCCCGTGCAGGTGAGTGATTGGTTCACGGATGTGGGTTTTCAGGTCACTTGGTCAGATGAGCCGCTGGTGACCGATGAGGCCATGCGCATGGACGCCACTTCGCTTGAAAACGCGTGCCGTTTGTCGATTCAGTGGCTCAGCGACAAGGCCCGCTCGGGGGCAGCGGCCTTGCGCGAGCAGGACCCGCTGTACCAAAGCACGTTTCGCACATTTGCGCACTCGCCCCGGCCCATGCTCAAGTCGATTTTGATGGAGCTGGAGCAGACGGCTCCCGAGTTGTTTGCTGCGGTGCGGTCGACCGTGTTTCGCAGCTGGGACAAGCCCACCATCGTGTCGGATTTTGTGTTGCGCTGGGCCTTGGCGCATGGCCTGGCCAGTATCCGGCCTTATCGCCACCGTTACGTGTCCACGGGTGAGCCCGATCAAAACGCGCAGTTGCAGGCTTTGCAGGCCGAGTTTGGCGAACTGGCGTTTTTTTGCATCAACGACACCACCGATGATGCGCAAGCCCACGATCCGCGCTTGCAAAACGTGTTGACCGTATTGCAGTCCATGCTGCCTGAGCCTTCGGGTTTTGAGGCTTCGGTCGCCTTGGGGCATGGCGAACGCCTGGCCTTTGAGCCGCACGACTTTTTGCCGCACGACAACCCCGCCGATGCGCAGCAGCCGACCAACGCCTCCGGGCTTCAAAAAAGGGCTTGAGCCACTTCAGCGCAAAGACTGGCGCGTGATGTTGGCTGGGGGCAGGGGATAGTCTTCGCTGTCATCCGGGTGCAAAAGCGCCAGCGCGGCCAAGCTGTTGGGGCTGCACACCAGGGGGTGACTGCTGTGGTGTTTGGCTTGGTGCAAGGCCGAATGCTTGGCCGTGCGGCCACGCACCCGCATGCGCCAGACTTTGAACGATCGGGGTTTGAGGTGCTCGCGCATCAAGGCAATCACCTGGGTTTCGTTCAGCTCAAATTGCAAGGCAATGGCTTCAAAGGGCGTGTTGTCTTGCCAAGCCATGGCCACGATGGCGGACACGCGGGCGGGGTCTATGGCAGGGGCGATGAAGGGGGCGACCACAGGGTCGAGAGCACGGTCCAGTGCAAAGGGTGTGCTGGGCATCAAGGGTGCAGGGCTCAAGGCGCGGTGTGTTTTTTGACCCACTTTTGCAGCGTGGGGCGAAGCGGCAAAAAGCCACGGTAAAGCACTTCCAACACAGGTGTCACGCCGGGTAAACGGCCCAGCCGACCCAGCCAGCGCCAGCCGGGCATGTTCAGCCACAGGGCCACAAAGGCTGCAGCGCCGCTGAGCAGTTGGCCGTCGCTTTGTTGAACGTGAAAGCGGGCCATGAGTTGCTGGCGTGTTGCGGGTGTCAAATTCGCCGCGCTCACGTCCAGCCATGCCACGGGCTGCAAAGGGGTGACAGATTGGTAAAGACCGATTTCGCGTTGGCACAAAGGGCAAGAGCCGTCGTACATCACCGTCAGCGTGCCACACGCGGTGGGCATGTCGGGGCCTGTTGGCGCATGGGGCGGCGATGGGTGGGGCAAGTCGGTGGTTGCGGAGCCAAGGGGGGCGTTGTTCACAAAAGCGCTTTCATGGGAGCCAAGCCAAGCTTTTAACGCAGACCCGCTCGCAGCGCAGCGCCAAGGTGTGAATGGTCTTTGCCCCTCAAGGGCAAGCCCAGCGGGGGCTCAGTCTGGGCGCGTGCGGAAAGAAGCGGCCAAGGCGACCGCCTCTTTGACGTCGATGCAAATGCCGTCGGCACCCAGGCTTCGGGCGTCGTGCTCTTGCACGGTAAAAATGGGGCCACCCAACAAGACGCCGGGCTCAGGGTTGCCCGAAGCGCCTTTGAGTGCACGGATCAGGCCGGGCAGGGCCTTGAGCTGTGCTTCGGTGGCGCAAGAAATGCCGATCACGTCAAACCACTCGTTGCTGACGGCGTGGACCAGTTCTTTTTCGCTGAGCGAAATTTCGATGACCACATCCCAGCCTGCTTTGCGAAAGAAATCAGAAACGATGGTCATGCCCAAAAAGTGCTGCGATCCGGGGGCCGAGGCCAACATGATGCGTTGCACATCGCCGCCGAGTTGGGGGCCGTTTTGGTATTCAAAACCCAGGCGGTGGGTGATTTCGTGCATGCGCACCAAGCCGCAGGTCACTTCTGTGAAATCGCACAGGTCTTGTTCCCACATTTGGCCGAGTTGGCGGGCGGCAGGTGCGATCAGCTCCAGAAAAATGCAGTCGGTGGTCACACCGTCGTGCAGCAGTTGGTCGATGAACTGCGTGGTTTCAGAGGTTTGGCTGGATTTGCTCAGCGCCACAAAGGTGGCCACCTGTTTCATGGAGATGGTTGGGCCGCCAGGCAGCTCACGGGTCTGCGCACGGGTTTCCACCCTGTGGGCTTGCACCAGGCGCGGGATGATCTGGGTTTCGATCACCTGGGTCAGCGATTTTTTGCACTCGTCTTGACCGTTCGAAAAATCGGTGTTGCGTGACTGCTGCATGGCTGATGGGTTGTGACCCTGACCCCATGAGGACATCCAGGTCAACAAGGTGTTGGCGTAGACCCTGAGCGGGTTGAAGTGAAGGCCCGCTGAATTGAGGTACATCAAGTGATCCGTAAATAAGACTTGACAATAACCTTTTGAAACAAGGGTTGCAAGGCTTGAAAGCCTTCAGTGCCTAGGTGTTATCGCTTGTAAATCAAAGATGACATCTGTTCGTGTTATTTCAGGTTGACGCCATGTCATGTCTTGAACCAATGACCAGGCACCGGGTGCAATGAACCCGAAAAAAAACCCCTCAAGAGGGGTTGGTGCAGAGGGCGAAGGGATTTATTTCTTCACGCAAGCAGGGTTGGTTTCGTTTTCTTTTTTGGAGCAGTCGACTTTTTTGTCGTCCATTTTGCCGCCACCGTGGCTGCCAGCGAAGGCAGGCATGGACACCAACATGAAAGCGGAAACAAAAGCGGTCATCACGAATTTCATAAAAATACCTTCGAGCGAAGAGAATGGAAAAAAGGCCAGAATTGCGCATCAGGGTAAGCCAACACACACTAACATCGTAGCGATCATCAAAGGCACACGTTGAACATGGACAAAAGTCGTCGGCCCACTTCAGTGCGTGCCATTCCCCTGCCAACCCGTGCAACTGTGGCCTTGTGCGTGCTGTGTTGGGGGGCGTCACTGGCCTCGGCGCAAGAGCGTTTCAAACCGTCACAGACGCATGTGGTGTTGCCCACGTCGGTGCATGCTGGCAGTGACCGCCAGGCCGCTTGGCGCACTTTGGACAAGGCCTGGCGTGCCCAACCTCAAGATTTGAGCGTATCGCTGGCCTATGCCCGGGCCGTTTTTACATTGGGCCTGACCGAGGGTGATTTGCGTTGGTATGGCTCGGCCAAGGCGGCTTTGAGCCCTTGGTGGCATGCGCAAAATTTGCCTGCCGAGGCTTATTTTTTAAGAGGTTTGGTCAAGCAGGGCTTTCATGATTTCCAGGAGGGGCTGCAGGACATTGAGCGGGCCATTGCCCTGGAGCCCGGTCGCCCTGAATTGTGGTCTTGGCGCTTTGCCTTGCATCTGTTGTTGGCCGACATGCGAGCCGCCGAGCAAGACGCCGACGAGATCGCCCGGCGTTTTGGCGACGAGGAAGCCTTGGTCTACCGCGCGGTTTTGCGTTACCGCAGTGGTCAGCCCTTGGACGCGGTGGACATGCTGAGCCGCGCGATTCGATGGGCCCGCTTTCAAGACGACTCGTCGCAAGACTGGTTGAGTTTTCACAGGGGTGAGGCGCACCGCGTGGCCGGGCAGCCTGCGCGTGCCCTGGAGGTGTGGGGGCAGCGCCTGAAAGTCAGTCCGCAGTCGCATCTGATTCGCCTGTCTTTGGCCGACTTGCTCAATCAGCAAGGCCAGTTCAAGCAAGCCAAAACCATCGCCATGGCAACCCCTGGCCAAGCGCAAAGTGGCACGGCCATCATGACCGACGCCCTGCTGATGCAAGCCCTGCTGGCCAGCCGGGGGCTGAAAGATGCCGATGAATCCCGTTTGGCCCAACAGTTCGAGGCGCGTCAGCAATCGCAAGGGCAGCGGCAAGAGTCACTGATCGAGCGGCCTGCCTTGATTTACCTAATCAGCTATGGCCGCGACGTGAAAGCGGGGCTGGCCTTGTCGATCCAAAATTGGCAGCTGCAAAAAGAACCCCCCGATGCGCTGCTGTTTATTCAGGCTGCGCTGGCTCTGGGCCAAGCCCGCGCGGCGGAACCGGTGCTCATTTGGGCCCAAAAAACCGGCTACACCGATCCCCAATTGAAGCCCCTGTTGGCGCAGCTCCAGTCACATCCCAGCTGGACAGGGGGCCGACCATGATGATCTTGTCTCAACGGGGTGGGCTTCGCCATGGGCTTGTGGCGTTTGCCATGGTTTGGGTGGGACTTTTGTGTGCACAAGGGGTGCAGGCGCACTCCAGCAGCAACAGTTTTTTGACGCTCAGCGCATCGGGTTCTGAGCTGAGCTTGCGAGCCGATGTTCATTGGCGCGACGTGGACCTGATTTTTGATCTGGACGCAGACCGTGATGGCCAGGTCACTTGGGCTGAAACCCAGGCCCGAAGCGCTGAGCTGCAGCTTTGGTTGGCCCAAGGCCTTGGTCTGACGGCCAGTGGCCAAGCCTGTACCTTGGGCACCGCCGACTTGCAAGCGAGCGAGCGAGCCGACGGCACATACCTCAGTGCCCTGTGGGCGGTGCAATGCCCGGGCCTGTCTTCGGCGGCCGACGCGGCCAACGCCAGTTTGGGGCTGCGCTATGGCTTGATGTTTGACCGTGACAGCTTGCACCGAGGCTTGCTCAAGGTGGATCTGGCGGGTGTGCAAAGCAGCGTTTTGCTCAGCCCGGACAGGCCAGAGGCGCAGGTCAGCCTGGCAGACAGCCGCCCATGGAAGGTCTTTGGCCGTTACATCCTGGAGGGTGTGTGGCACATCTGGATCGGCATCGATCACATTGTTTTTTTGCTCAGCCTCTTGCTGCTGGCCCCTTTGCAAGCCACACGCCAAAGGGTGACGCATTGGCCTGCCGCCCCGCAAGCAAGGCCCGTGGTCATGGATGTGTTGGCGGTGGTCACGGCCTTCACGGTGGCGCACTCCATCACGCTGGGGCTGACCATCACGGACGTGCTCACGCCGCCTGCTGATTGGGTGGAGCCTGCCATTGCCTTGTCGGTGGTGCTGGCGGCACTGAACAACCTGTTGGGTTTCAGTGCCCTCAAGCGCTGGCGTCTGGCGTTTGTGTTTGGCTTGGTGCACGGCTTTGGGTTTGCCAGTGTGTTGCTGGACTTGGGCTTGCCCGCCAGCGCCTTGCTGGCCGCATTGGGCGGCTTTAACTTGGGGGTCGAGTTGGGGCAACTGGCCATTGTGGGGGCGTTTTTGCCCTTGGCCTGGGGTTTGCGGCGCACCTGGTTTTACCGCTGGGTGCTGGTGTTTGGAGGCTCCTCGGCCATCGTGGTGTTGGGTTTGTTCTGGACGTTTGAGCGCTTAGGCTGGCTCAATTGAGCCAGCCGGGTGATGTTGGCTCAAAGCCTTTTTGTAGGAGCGGTGCCCTCGCCGCGATAAAGCCTAGCAGACCTCCTCCCATCGCCCGGGCGGCGGGGCACCCCCACGCAGCGCCTGATTGATCGCTAATCCTCATGCCAGTTGATCCATTGCAGGCCAGGCACCCGTGAAAATTCACGCACATTGCGCGTGATCAAGGTGGCTTGGTGGCGCAATGCGGTGGCTGCAATCAGGGTGTCGTGCGGACCGATGGGGGTGCCAGCGGCTTCCAGTGCGACGCGAAGTTTGGCCGCATGTGCAGCGCATTCGTGATCGAAAGGCAGCATTTGCAAGGGGCGAAGAAATTGCGTCAAAGCGGCCAACCGGGGTGTGGCCGCATCTTGAGGCAAGCGCAACAAACCATAGCGCAACTCGTATTCCACAACGGCCGGAACGCCCAGGGTGCCCGGCCTGAGCGCTTGCATGCGAGGCACGACTTGCGGGTCGCCCCTGAAGTAATCGCTGATGGTGTTGCTGTCCAGGATCAACATGGTCGCTGATTAAAAAGAATGGCGCGGGACATCGGTGGGCTGTTCTTTGGCGCTATCACCCTGCAAAGGAAAGTCCGAAAAACGACCCGCCAGCGCCAAACAGTCTTGTGGCCAATCGTGTGCAGCATAGGTGCGAATGATGTCCGCCACCCAGCGGCTTTTGGAGACACCGTTGGCTTTTGCGGCTTCATCCACCAAGGCCTGTGTGGCATCGTCCAGATACAGCGTGATTTGTGACATGGTCAAGCTCCAAAAACCAAACATATGTGCAAGTATAAGTGTTTGATTCGAGCTTCTGTCATCACCCCCAAGCTTGTTTTTTGCCGCGATGGCTGTCCCCAAACACCGGGCTCAAAGCTGTGGATAAGTGATGGAACAAGCCTGCGAGGGCGCATGCCTGTTGGCTTGGCGGGGTGTGCCTTAAAAATAGGCAGTTGAGGGCTTGCTTCTCGCACTGCGTGCGGGCATGGGCCATTGTTTTGCGGCTATTCTTGTAGGCTTCCGTTTGCCAAGGCGGGGCCGATGGATGGCCCGCCTGGACTCGGTGTTTGTCTCTCAATTGACGCACATGACCACTTCTTCGATCGTCCCTGGCTTTTTGGCCCTGCACAGCCACCGCTCTGAGGTGTTGGCCGAAACCTTGTCGGCTTGGTTGATGCGCCAGCCTTTGGCTGCGCTCGAGCAGGAGGTGGTGCTGGTGCAAAGCAACGGCATGGCCGAGTGGATCAAGATGGCGCTGGCCGGGCAGGGCGGACCTGGCGGGGGCGTCTGCGCGGCCACCCGGGTGGAGCTGCCTTCGCGGTTTTTGTGGCGCACCTACCGCCAAGTGCTGGGCGCGAGCAACGTGCCGCCAGACTCACCGCTGGACAAATTGCCCATGACGTGGCGTTTGATGGCTTTGTTGCCGGCCTGTGTGGGCGATCCGGTGTTTCAGCCCGTGGCCGGTTATTTGCGTGGCAAGCGACCCGAGCCTGAACCCGAGCGCCTGTTGCAGTTGGCCAGTCGTTTGGCCGACTTGTTTGACCAGTACCAAATTTACCGCCCCGATTGGTTGCAAGACTGGGCCGAGGGGCGCGATGTGTTGCGCCGCCAGTCGGGCCAGCCCGTGCGCCCCGATGACAAGGCGGGCCTCTTGCCCGAGGACCAGCGGTGGCAGGCCGAGCTGTGGCGGCGTGTGCTGGCCACTTTGACCGATGCAGAAAAACAGGCCACTCGGCCAGCTTTGCATCTGCGTGCGCTGGCACTTTTGCAGTCGGGCCAGGCGCTGGCCAGTCCGGTGGCGCGGCGCGTGTCGGTCTTTGGCATGAGTCACATGCCCAGCCAGTTGCTGGACATGTTGGCCGCTTTGTCGGCGCACAGCCAAGTCCTGCTGGCCGTACCCAACCCTTGCCAGCACCACTGGGGCGACATCATGGACGGGCGCGATGCGCTGCGGGCCGAGCGCAGACGCCACGCCTACAAGAAAGACAACCTGTCGACCGTGGATTTTGAGCAGATGCATTTGCACGCGCCGACTTTGCTGGCCGCTTGGGGGCGACAGGGGCGCGACTTCATTCGGCAGCTGGACGCCTTTGACGACCTGCAAGCGGCGCAAGAGCGTCATCCGGGTGTTCGCCTGGATCTGTTTGACGATGCGCCGGGGGCCGACGGCCGCCGTTTGCTCACGCAACTGCAAAACCGCATCCGCGATTTGAAGTCGAGCCAGGAGCCGGTCGAGGCCGCGCTGGACTCGAGCGATGACTCGCTGGTTTTCAAAGTGGCCCACAGCCCGGTGCGTGAACTCGAGGTGCTTCATGACCAGCTTTTGCTGTGGTTTCACGCCCAACCCGAGGTCTCGCCGCGCGACGTGGTGGTGATGGTGCCCGACATCGAAGTCATGGCCCCGGCCATCCGCGCCGTGTTTGGCCAGTACAAGCGGGGCGATGCGCGTTTTATTCCCTATGACATTGCCGACTTGGGGGCGCAGGCCACCAGCCCCTTGATCCATGCTGTGGAGTGGTTGTTGGCCTTGCCCCAGCAGCGCAGCCGCATGAGCGAGTGGGTGGCGCTGCTCGAAGTGCCCGCTTTGGCCGCCCGCTTTGGCCTCAAGCCCGAGCAGTTGCCCACGCTCACGCGCTGGATGGTGGGCTCGGGCATTCGATGGGGCTTGTCGGCACCGCACCGGGCGGGTTTGGGCCTGGACACTTGCGCTGATGACAACTCGGCCTTGTTTGGTGTGCAACGCATGCTGATGGGTTACGCCTGCGGGGCCGACCCGGTGCCCGATGCGCCGGGCCTTGCAGGTATTGACCCTTATGCAGAGGTCGGGGGGCTGGACGCCGAATTGGCTGGGGCTTTGGCGCACCTGTTGCAGGCCTTGATGGACTGGTGGCAGCAATGCGCCAGTGAGGCCACGCCCCTGCAATGGGCCCAGCGCGGTCGCGCCCTCTTGGCCGCCTTGTTCAAGGCGCAAGACGACACCGACCGCAACGCGCTGTCGGCTTTGGATCAGGCCCTGAACGACTGGACCCGCTCCGCCGATCAGGCTGACTTTGCGCAGGCTGTGCCGCTGACGGTGGCCCGCGCAGCCTGGATGGAGGCGCTCAAGGTGCCCAAGCTGGAGCAGCGTTTTAGGGCGGGAGGCGTGACCTTTTGCACGCTCATGCCCATGCGGGCCATTCCTTTTGCGCGGGTGTGTTTGCTGGGCATGAACGACGCCGACTACCCGCGCCGCAGCCCTCGAGCCGACTTTGACTTGCTGGGCCTGCCCGGCCTGAGCCGCCCGGGTGACCGTTCGCGCCGGGACGACGACCGCCAGTTGATGCTGGAAGCCCTGTTGTCGGCACGGCGCACCCTGTACGTGAGCTGGAGCGGCCGCAGTGTGCGCAACAACAGCGAACAACCGCCGTCGGTGCTGGTGTCGCAGCTGCGTGACGAGATCGATGCGCTGTGGGGCGAGGGCACGGCCAAACGCCTGACCACGGTGCACCCGCTGCAGCCCTTTAGCCGCCAGTATTTTGAACAAGACAGCACGTTGCAGACCTTTGCCCTGGAGTGGCGAGCGGCGCAAACCGACGCCAACCCCGGTGATGCCGCGGCCGCCTTGAACGGTAACTTGAACGGTAACTTGCACGGCACCACGAACACTCAGCCGAGCAACCCCGTGAATGACCCCATCCAGCTCGAGCCCTTGCAGTCGGCCACCGGCACACCGGTCATCACGCTGGGCCAATTGGGGCGGTTTTTGCAAAAACCGGTCGGGGCGTTTTTTCGTGAACGCTTGCAGGTGAACTTGGACGTTGAGCGCAGTGAACTGCCCGACGAAGAGCTGTTTGGACTGGGGGGGCTGGACCTGTACCAGCTGCTCGACCATGAACTGCAGCATGTGAGCACCGATTTGACCCCGCACAACATGCCCAGCTACACCCAGCGCGTGGTGCAGCGTTTGCGCCAGGCTGGGGCGATGCCCTTGGCAGGCGTGGGCGAACTCGAAGCCCACAAACTCAGCCTCAAGCTCGAGGCGATGCTGGGCGCCGCCCTGCAAGAGCGCCAGGCTTACCCCCAGCCAGCGCCTCGGGTGTTGATCGATCTGGCGCACCCTCAAGTGCATCTGCAAGATGCCCTGAGCGGCGTTTTGAGCCGTCACGGCCCTGCCTGGATGCTGCTCAGCCTGCGGGCCAATGCTTTGGCTGACTTGAAGGGCAAACCGCCCAAGGCCTTGCCTGCAAAATTGATCGACGTCTGGCTGATCTCGCTGGCCAGTGCCGCCATGGGGCAGCCCCTGGTGTGTGTGGTGGTGGGGGCCAATGCGGTGCTGCGTGTGCCGCCTCCAGAGCCACAAGAGGCCCGCGCCCAGTTGCAGGTCTTGCTGGACACTTGGACCGAGGGCATGCGCTGGCCCCTGCCTGTGCCCCCGGTGCTGGCTTTGCAGTGGCTCAAAGACCCGGACAACCTGAACGCGTTGCACGACCTGTACGAAGGCAGCAGCCATGTGCGTGCCGAGCGCAACAAAGACCCGGCGCTGGCCCGCACCTACCCCACGCTCAGCGATGTGCTGGACAGCGGCCATTTTGAGCGAATCGCCCAAGCCGTTTATGCCCCTTTGCGCGACTGGGCCGCGCACATCGTGGTCGAGGCATTGCCCGAAGACTCTGCACAAGACGAACAAGAGGAACTGTCATGAGTGCCCATGCCCTGGACGCCCCCGGCTTCCCGCTGCGCGGCAGCCACCTGATCGAGGCCAGCGCCGGGACTGGCAAAACCTGGACGATTGCTGCGCTTTATGTGCGCCTGGTGCTGGGCCATGGCGACGCAGACACCGCGCCCGTGCGCCCCATGCTGCCGCAAGACGTGCTGGTCATGACCTTCACCCGCGCCGCAACGCGGGAGTTGTCGGACCGCATTCGTGCCCGCCTGACCGAAGCTGCGCAGGTTTTTCGGGGCCTGGCCCGCAGTGAGGATGCATTTTTGATGCGACTGATGGCCGACTACCCCGAAGGGCGTGTGCGTGAGCAAGCGGCCTACCGTTTGGCGCTGGCGGCCCAAGCCATGGACGATGCGTCCGTCTATACCATCGACGCTTGGTGCCAGCGCATGCTGCGCGAGCACGCCTTTGACAGCGGCAACCTGTTTGAAGAAAACCTGGTCGGCGACGAGGCGGCGCTGCGCCTGGAGGCGGTGCAGGACTATTGGCGCCAACAGCTCTACCCCATGCCCCCCGAGCAAGTGGCGCAGGTGCAAACCATTTGGCGCGACGTGCCCGCTCTGGAAGCTGATATGCGTGCCCTGATGGCCGTGCCCCTGCCCGAGACCCCACCGGGCACGCTGGCGCAGGTTTACGCGGCTGCCTTGGCCGAGCGAGAGGCGCAGCTGCAAACCCTCAAAACCGGTTGGGATGTCCAAGCCGACAACTTGCTGGGCTGGATCGAGGCGCAACTGGCCCCCAGAAACCACGGTTGGAATGGCCACAAGCTGACGGTCAAAAAATCCGCCGATTGGCTGGGAATGCTCAAAGCATGGTCGCAAGGCCCGGGCGATGGCCAGGCCCTGGAAGCGGCCATGAAAGCGGGTTGGTACCGCTTCACCCCCGAAGGCCTGATGGCGTGCCGCAATCCTGGCGAAGACCCGGTGACCTTGCCGCCCGAAAGCCAGGCCTACGCCGATTTGCAGGCCGCTTTGAAAGTCTTGCCCGACCCGCAGCAGCAGGCTCGGCTGCATGCCCGCAGCCATGTGCTGCAACGCATGAATGAGCTCAAGCGGCGCAGCGGCTTGTTTGGTTTTGCCGACATGCTGGAGCGCCTGGATGTGGCGCTGGCCGACCCGGAGTCGGGCGAGCGTCTGGCGCAGCGCCTGCGTGAGCAGTTTCCGGTGGCCTTGATCGACGAGTTTCAAGACACCTCACCGCTGCAGTTCCGCATTTTTGACCGCATTTACCGCACAGCCGACAACCGCCAGGACACGGCCTTGTTGTTGATCGGTGACCCCAAACAATCGATTTATGGTTTTCGGGGGGCCGACATTCACAGCTACCTGGCCGCGCGTCGCGCCACCGAAGGCCGCCACCATGTGCTGGGCACCAATTTCCGGTCCACCCAGGCCATGGTCGATGCGGTCAACCGTTGGTTTGAAATTCCAGCAGATGCCTTTGGCTACCGCACCGCTTTGGAGGACCCTTTGCCTTTTCAGAGCGTGAAAGCGCACGGCCGTGCCGAAGTGCTGCATGTCAGCGGCGGCGCCGTCCCGGCCATGACCCTGGTGCACGACGCCACGCTGCGCAGCCAGCGCGATGCGCGTGTGCACCTGTCGGCCTTGTGCGCCGAACAGATCGTGGCCTGGCTGAGTGACCCGAATGCCCGCTTTGTGCACCCTCAACAAGGCGATGCACCGCTCAAGCCCAAGGACATTGCCGTGCTGGTGCGCACCGGGGTCGAGGCCGCTGCTGTGCGCGATGCGCTGCGCCGGCGGGGTGTGGCTTCGGTGTATTTGTCCGACCGCGATTCTGTGTTTGCCAGTGACGAGGCGCAGGACCTGTGTTTGTGGCTGCGCGGTGTGGCCGAGCCCCAGGACATGCGACGCGTGCGAGCAGCACTGGGCACACGCACCGTGGGCTTGTCGCTGGCCGAGTTGCACGCGCTGGCCACCCAAGACGACTTGCTGGACCAGCGTGCCGAACAAATGCGCGAGCTGCACCAGATCTGGCAAACCCAGGGCGTGCTGGCCATGTTGCGCCAGTCGCTGCACAGGCTGCAACTGGCAGGCCGCTGGCGTGGTCAGTCCGATGGCGAGCGGCGTTTGACCAATGTGCTGCATTTGGCCGAGTTGCTGCAAACGGCCAGCAGCCAGCTCGATGGCGAGCAGTCCCTGATCCGCTGGTTGCTTCAGCAAATCGACGAAGCCTTGGACGGCAACGCGGGCGAGAGCGAAGAAAAAACCGTGCGCCTGGAAAGCGACGAAGACCTGGTCAAGGTCATCACCATCCACGCCAGCAAGGGCCTGGAGTACCCGGTGGTGTGCCTGCCCTTTGCACACAGCCACCGCGAAGTGACGGCTGGCAAAGCGTCTGTCATGCAGGTCGGCCAGGCGGGTGGCGACCGCCACTGGACGCTGGACTTTGACCGGACCGATGCACAAGCGGCCGACCAAGACCGCCTGCGCGAAGACCTGCGTTTGTGGTACGTGGCGCTGACCCGGGCACGGCATGCGCTGTGGGTGGGCTGGAGCCCGGTCAAGCGCGGCAACGGCAAAAAGTGTGTCAACCACGACAGCGCGTCAGGCCATTTGCTGGCGGGGGGCGACGAGCCCGACGAAACCGGCTGGTGGCCCAAGCTGCAGAGTTTGCAAACCAATGCCCAGGGCGGTGCACTGTCGGTGCGGTTTGTGCTCGCGCCGCAAACGGTCAGCCTGACCCGCTGGCAGCGCACCGAGCAGCCTCTGGCACTGCGCGAGGCCTTGGTTTGTAATGCCCGCATTGACAAAACCTGGGGCATCGCGAGTTTTTCTCGGCTGACACGGGGCTTGTCTTCTCAGGCCATGTCAGGCTCGGCTTTGATACCATCCACCTCCCTGGCGACCGGTTTGACCAGTTTGGACATGGCCACACCACGCCGCGCCGATGACGAATCTGACAAGGAGGAGGTCGCCACGGCTTGGCCCGAATCTCTGCCGATTGAGCTGCAAACAGCCTTGAGCCCTGACGCCTTGGCGCAATCAGAGAAATCAGGACAGACAGCGCCTTGGCACAGCTTTGCCCGTGGACCGAGTGCGGGCAATTTTTTGCACGACCAAATGGAGTGGCTGGCCGCCGAGGGTTTTGTGCTGGAGCCGGGCACCCCCACCGCCGAACGCCTGGCCAAGCGCTGCGAGCGCTCGGGCTACACAGCGCAGGCCGATGGCGTGGTGCAGTGGTTGTCGCGTTTGGTGGCCCAGCCCCTGGGGAGCCCCGGTCGTGGACCCCATGTGGCTCTGAACGCGCTGCAAACCGTGCTGCCCGAGATGGAGTTTTGGCTGCCGGCCGAGCGCTTGCATGCCCGAGAAATCGACACCCTGTGTCAGCAGCATTTGCTGCCCGGTGTGGCACGGCCCCAGCTGCCCGACGCCCAGTTGCACGGCATGCTCATGGGCTTTGCCGATCTGGTGTTCGAGCACGCGGGGCGCTACTGGGTGCTGGACTACAA
Source organism: Comamonadaceae bacterium PBBC1 (assembly GCA_002256145.1). GTDB lineage: Bacteria > Pseudomonadota > Gammaproteobacteria > Burkholderiales > Burkholderiaceae_C > Limnohabitans_A. The sequence continues at coordinate 179,336 of NKIP01000007.1, read as the reverse complement.
GTCCAACCACTTGGGCGCTCAAGATGCAAACTACAGCGCCGAGGCCCTGGACCAAGCCATGGCCGAGCACCGCTATGAGGTGCAGGCCGCGCTTTACATGTTGGCCCTGCACCGTTTGCTGCGCTCACGTCTGGGCGCAGCGTATGACCCGGCCCAGCATCTGGGGGGCGCGGTGTACCTGTTCATGCGTGGCATAGACGGGCCTGTGGGTGGTTGCTGCTGTTTGCCTGCACCGACGGCCTTGATGGACGGCCTGGATGCGATGTTGGGGGGTGTTGTGGATGCACCAGAGCCGTCAGGAGTGTGTTCATGAACCAGCGCAAAACCCCACCAACCGCCGTTTTGGCGCAGGCCGCCCAAATGGATTGGGTCAACGATGTGCCTGTGCACGGTTTGAACGCCGAACACTGCTTGCTGTGGCTGCACGCTTGGGCCGAGCTGGGCTGGTTGCGCCGCCTGGACAGTGCTTTGGCCACCCAACTGCATCGCCTGGACGCGACCACATCACCTGCCGTGTTGGTGGCCGCTGCCGTGCTGGCGCAAATGGAGGGGCGCGGTCATACCTGTTTGGCCGTGCACGCCTTGGCTGCGCCGCCTGTGGATTGGCTCGGTGCGGCGGCCCCCGAGGTGCAGGCCTTTGCACTGGGCTTGCCCGCCTTGTGGGCCCACATGCCCCCCAGCGCACAAGCTTGGAGCGTCGCCTTGCGGGCAGCACCGCCTGCTTGCCTGCGCCTGGCCAGTGCGCCTGACCTTGGCCAGCCCTTGGTGTTGGGAGGCACCGAGGACGCCCCCTTGCTTTACTTGCGCCGCTACCGTGTTTACGAAGAGCGGGTGGGCCAAAACCTGCTGCAACGTGCCCAAAATGCGGTGCCTGTGGTCGAAGCTTTGGCGCGGGTGTGGCTGGACCGCTTTTTTGGCCAAGCGCTGGAGGGTGGGGGGGCGAAGGCCTTGCCCGACTCAAACAAGGCCGCCGAGGCGCAGACCGACTGGCAAAAGCTGGCCTGCGCCGTGGCTTTGCGTTCGCATTTGTCGGTCATCACCGGGGGGCCGGGCACGGGCAAAACCTACACCGCAGCACGTTTGCTGGCTTTGCTGCTTGCTTTGCACGAGGGGCCTCATCCTTTGCGTGTGGCATTGGCGGCGCCCACGGGCAAGGCCGCCGCCCGACTCAAGCAGTCGATTGACGGTTCGCTCAAAGCACTCAAAGTGCAATCACTGAACGTGTCCGAAACCGCCCATGCAACAGGCACGGCCCAGAGCGATGCACTGCTGGACTTGGACACCCTCATTCAGCGCATTGGCCCCGCGCGTACTTTGCATGCGCTTTTGGGGGCTCGGCCCGACACCCGCATGTTCCGCCACCACGCGGCCAATCCGCTCGATGTTGATGTGTTGATCGTGGACGAAGCCTCGATGGTGCATCTGGAAATGATGGACGCCCTGCTGCAAGCGCTGCCCCCCACGGCGCGATTGGTGTTGCTGGGCGACAAAGACCAATTGGCCTCGGTGGAGGCTGGCGCGGTGCTGGGGGATGTGTGCCGCGACGCCGCCCAAGGCGCTTACTTGCCCGAAACTTGGCGCTTTGCGCAGGCGGCGGCGGGGCAAAGCCTGGCCCCCCGGTTTCAGGCCAAAGCCGGGCAGTCGGTCTCGGCCCTGGCCCAGCAAACCGTGATGCTGCGGCAAAGCCGTCGCTTCGAAGGCCCGATTGGGCAGCTGGCCCTGGCCGTGAATACCGGTGACGCCGATGCCGCTTGGGCGTGCCTTCGGGGTGGCAACACCTTGGCCTGGCCCTTGCAGGCTTTGCAACCAGACACCCCCCAGACCGTGTGTGCGCTGGCGCTGGGCCACACGGGCCATTCTTCTTACACCGATTACTTGAGGCTCCTCACACCAAGCCCTGCAGGTCTGGACGCGCCAGCGCACGGCCATTGGGTTCGCAGCGTGTTGCTCGCTTTTGATCGTTTTCGGATTTTGTGCGCTGTGCACCAGGGCGATTGGGGCACGCAGGCGCTCAACTTGGCCGTGCAAAAGGCGCTGGCCGATGCCGGGTGGCTCAAGCCCCAAGGTGAATGGTTTGCCGGCCGCCCAGTCATGGTCACGCGCAACGATGCCCAGCTGGGCGTGTTCAACGGCGATGTGGGGGTGGTTTTACCCAACCACCAAGGGGTGCTCAAGGTCTGGTTTCTGGACGGTGAGCAACTGCGCTCGGTCAGCGTGTCACGCTTGGCCCATGCCGAAACGGCTTTTGTCATGACGGTGCACAAAAGCCAGGGTTCGGAATTCGCACACACCGCCATGGTTTTGCCTGCGGGCGCAGCCGATTTGTTGACGCGCGAATTGGTCTACACCGGCATCACCCGCGCCCGCGAGCAGTTCACCCTGATTGAAGGCCAGGCCGGTCTGCTCAACGCTGCCATGGCCCGGCCCAGTGTGCGGGCCAGCGGCTTGCGGCTGTGGTGGGTTTAGTTGGCGTAGCCTTCGCACGCCCCAGCGTTGGGGCGGCCTTTGCATTCGCGCAGCAGCCGTTTGTCGCGCTCGGCCCGGTTTTCTGATCCCGATTTGTCGTTGGGCATTTTGGGGGCTTTGCCTGCCTTGGCCTTTTTGCCTTTGGCCGGTTGTTCAGCGCCGGTGGTGGCGGTGAAGGTGTCCACCGCGCTGCACACGGGGGCAGCGCCGGTTAAAGCCAGGGCCAGCACCATGTGGGCCAGCGTGTGGGCAAAATTGGGCTGTTTCATGCCTGTCTCCCTGATGTTTTTGATGCCCTTCATCATAGGCAGGTCAGGCCGCTGTGCAAAGGGTGACAAGGCCCTAGCGTGGCAGCCCTTACGATCGGTGCATGAACTCCAAGACCCCCCCTTTCATGCGCCAGGCCGTCATGGACCTGGAAGAGTCCCGCATCCGTGAAGTCGCCAACGCGGGCATGGGCAGACCCGACGTGCTGGCCTTTTGGTTTGGCGAGTCCGACGAGGTCACGCCCGACATCGTGCGCCAAGCCGCCATCGATTCGATGCAGCGCGGCGAGACCTTTTATTCACACAACCTCGGCCTGCCCGAGCTGCGCCAGGCCGTGTCCGACTACATGTCGGCCTTGCATGGCCCGGTGGGGGTGGACCGCATCGCCATCACCTCAGGCGGTGTGAACGCGCTCATGCTGGCCGCGCAAGCCTTGATTGACGCCGGTGACGAGGTCGTTGCCGTTACGCCCGTCTGGCCCAACCTGACGGCGCAGGCGCTGGTCATGGGGGCCAATCTGAAGTGCGTGTCGCTGCGTCCAGTCAATGGCCAGTGGCAGCTCGACATGGCTGCCCTCAAAGCCGCCATCACGCCCGCCACCCGAATGCTCATCGTCAACTCGCCCAACAACCCCACGGGCTGGACACTTGGCCGCACCGAGCAAGCCGAAATTTTGGCGCACTGCCGCGCTACCGGCACCTGGGTGCTGGCCGACGAGGTGTATGAGCGCCTGTATTACGAAACCGACACCCCCAACGGCTGCGCGCCTTCATTTCTGGACGTGGCCGAGCCCGACGACCGCTTGGTCGTGGTGCATAGCTTTTCCAAGAGTTTTTTGATGACCGGCTGGCGCCTGGGCTGGCTGGTCATGCCCGCTGCCATGACACAACACATGGGCAAGTTGATCGAATTCAACACCTCCTGCGCCTCGGTCTTCACCCAAAAGGCAGGGGTGGTGGCTTTGCAAAACACCGCTGACATCACGCCCCGGGTGGTCGCGCATCTGAAAGCTTGCCGGGACACCCTGGTGCCCTTGTTGCAGGCTGTGCCGGGCGTGCAACTGGCCCCGGCCAGGGGAGGCATGTACGCGTTTTTCAAGCTGGAAGGACATCCCGATGCGGTGCTGACGGCCAAGCGTTTGGTGGCCGAAGCCGGTCTGGGGCTGGCCCCCGGCGAAGCCTTTGCGCCCGAGGCTGCGGGCTGGCTGCGCTGGTGCTTTGCGTCGAAAGACCTGAGCCGCTTGGAAAAGGGGGTGGAGAGGCTCAAGGGGTGGTTGGCCAAGAATTAATCGGGATCTGACTCACCATGGACTGAAATGAAAGGTCAAGGGCCGTCTCTGGACGTTCAGGGGAACGTCGTTCCGTGGAACAGCCCCGCCGCACATTGGCCTATTAAATGACTGCTGTGAACGTTGTTGAATTTTTGAAGACCTTCTACGTTGGTGATCGCGGCTGTAAGGCGGTGTTGATTGACGGCTGGAATTCTGAAGTCAAAGTCCAGGCGACTTGCATATCTCGGGTCAGATCAGCCACATGGGATGACTACACGGCCGAAGACTTGCCTGATGGTTCCATTGTTTTCGAGGGTGTGACGAGCGTGTCCTTCGAGCCGAACGGTGCGATTCCAAACGACACAATCAACGACATCCGCGCCTAGCCGCTCCTGGGTGATTCGGCAAAGTACTTATTTGTCATGAGTGTGGATTCCGTCGATTCGGGTGGTGATCGCACAGAGGTTCAAATCCGAATTCGTGCGGAATCGGTGGCGTTGGAGGATCACAGCAAGCCGGGGCAGAAAATCACCCGATGAAGACACCTGTTGCCACCGACTGAAACTGACCCACTAAAGGAGGTTCTACCGACTCAAAATTGATTGATGCGCGGCACCACTTGGTATCTGCACGGCGATAACAACGCGCTCGTTTTCGAAAAAGAACTCAAATCCAACGGCGTTACAGAAAACCGCCACTACTTGCACGCTGCAGGCATGAAAAAAACCAACCACAACCCATTAGCCGCTAAGACTGGGGTTCTGGGAGCTAGTCACAAACTGTGACCACCTCGGGCGGCGTGGCGGTGTTGGCTACAGCGCCGCCAGCACCCTATGCAGCGCCTGCGCTGGCGTCAGAATCGGAATCCCTTCAAAGGGATTGAGGCACAGCAAGTCGTCATCCCCCGAGATCACGATATCGGTCTGCGCCGCAAGTGCCAGAGTCAACACCACATCATCATCCGGGTCGCGGCACACCGGCTGCGCCAGCGGCGGCGGATCGATCACCTCGGCCAGTTGCCTCACCTCTGCCAGCGTCTGCGCCCGTGATGTATTCGAGCGCAACAAAACCACATCAAACTTGGGCCGCTCCAGTACGCGGGCCAATTCCGCTAGCAGCGCCGGACTGCTGATCAGCGTCACCGTGCCATTGCGCACATGCTCCAGCAGCGCACGCGGAGTGCCGCCCCACAGCAAAGCCGACAACAGCACATTGGTATCAATAACTGCCCGCATCGGGTTCAGTTCAACGGCCCGCGCTCAGTGCGCGCAGCCTTCACCTCGGCATTGATCTCTTCCATGGTCATGGGCGCAATGCCTGCAGCAGCCACGCGATCAGCAATCGACAGCAGCGAATTGGCCGCTTCGCGTTTGCGCAAGGCTTCATTGAGCAGCCGGTCCAGCGCCTGCGGTGTCAGTAGGCCAGCAGCGCGTGCCGCCTGTGCGGTGGAGTCGGGCAATTCAATTTGAAGTGTGGTCATGTTCATACCTCCTGGGCGTTGGATGTTTGATTGCGCTGGGCGCGTGGCTTTGCGGCTGGAGTGGTGCGGGCCTTCATTTGCTGCTTGAGCTTCTGCGCCTCGATAAACGAATCGAGCAGTTGCGTGATCTGGCGCTTGGCCTTGGGGTCGAACTTGTCGATCTCCAGCAAACGCCGCTCCAGCCGATTGGTGGCAATGCGTTTCGGGCTGCGCTGCTCACTCAAGCCCAAGAGCACATCCACGCTTACCCCCAGCACTGTGGCCATTTGCGGTAGCAAATGAGCTGGGGCCTGGGCGTCAGGGGCCTCGTAGTAAGCCACCATGCGCTGGGTAATGTCCAGCTCTGCAGCAAACCCCACCTGGGTGTAACCAGCGGTTTTTCGCAACTGCGCCAGTCGCTCACCAAAGCTTTGCATCACGGGTGTCTTTCGTTTGCTCATGGGCCTTCTCTACAACAGAAGGTCCCATTCTAGAGTCGATTCAGTCATCGGCTTTTTTCAGTATACGATAATCGTATATCAGTAAGACTGAAACTATGTCTCAAGCAGCTCCAATGCAGCAACAACTGATGCGACCATTTGCGCAACCAACCTCAAGGCGCTGCTCCCGTCACAGAAAACCGTTACGACCAGCAAGCCGCAGGCATGACCTTTGCGCTGGTGACCACGCGCAGCGGTGCGGGCGTCAGCAGTACGGCCAGTGACCTGAGCAAACGCAGCGCGCAAGTGCGCTACTTCCACCAGGACCACCTGAACTCGATCGCGGTGATCACCGATGAGGCGGGGCAAGTGGTGGAGCGGCTGGCGTATGACCCCTGGGGCAAGCGCAGATACGCCAACGGCCTGGCCGACAAGAACGACAGCCTGGTGGGCCAGACCACGGACCGTGGGTACACGGAGCACGAGCACCTGGACGAAGTGGGGCTGATCCACATGAACGGACGGGTGTACGACCCGCTGATTGGCCGCTTCATGAGCGCGGACCCGTTCATCCAAAGCCCGGGGAACCTGCAGAGTTACAACCGGTATGCGTATGTGATGAACAACCCGTTGGCGTTCGGTGATCCGAGTGGGTATTTCAAAATTAGCATAGGCGGTATCACGGTACTGAGTATCAGCACAGAAACAGTTGTTCGTTCGTTTGCTGCGGCGGCAGATTATCTAGCTTGTGGCGGCTATTGCAGTGCAGCCGTAGGTGCGCATTACGGTGCACAAAATGGAGGAGGGCTGACTGGCGCAATTGTGGGTGGCGTATCCGGCTACTTCACGTATCAGTATGCGGGTAACTATGGCTGGCAAGGCTACGCAGTAGCAGCTGCATCTGGATGTGCCAATGCGGCAGCACACAACGCCAGTTGCGGGCGCGGCGCAGCTTCTGGTTTGATCAGCAAGGGCGCTTCGGAAGTTGGCAACGCCACTGGGTATGAATGGACGGCAGCCGCAGCAGGTGGATGCGCCAGCAGTCGGGTCGGTGGTGGCAGCTGTACGGATGGCATCGCGCAAGCCTGGGGCTCGATGGCGACCAGCTATGTGATGATGGGCGCGGCAACGGAGCTTAAGGCTGCATATGATCGCGACCAGTATCAAGCCAATTTATACGCTTCGGTGCGTGCTCTTAGAGCTGTCATTGACATTGCTACTGATGCAGGTGGTGGGGCCGCCGCCAGAGGTTTTTGGACATGGCTGGTAGGTGGTAGTGCTTCGGCAGCGTTGGGTGGTTGGGCGGGGAGAAATTGGGATAAAATTTCAGTTGTCCTTAATGTGAATGGGGCGGACAGCGCAGCGCCTCCCGTTCCGGGTGATTTGGTTGGAGATCAAAGTAGTGATAGCGCTGGATTAACAAAGAACGGAAAGCGGCATACAAGCGGCCCTATGACACCAGGTAATGGTGGCACGGGAGATGCCTCCAAAGATTTTGACAAGCTGACGGGTGGTAATAGTCAACCCGCTGGTGGAACGTACCCTCCCGGTACGTTGATTGGCCCCAATGGCGTCGTGCTACGGCCGGGTCAAAAAGGGAGCGGTCCAAGAATTGACATTCCAGGCAATGGAAGTAAGCCCCCAGAGACTCTTCACTACTAAATCGGAGGTCAATAATGGCTCCACTACTTGAGTTCAATACCGACGGTATTGATTCCGTTCAAAGCATGCTTCGTCAAGGCATAACTGGATATGCCATTGACTCTCTTGTCCCACGAGGCATGTCAACCATTTGGCTGTTTCTTGGGGACAACACCATACTGAAAATCTACACCACGATGACAGATACAGTGGGGTGGTTTGAAGTTGGGACACTTGTATTTAGGGCTGTTGCCAAAGGCGATGATGTGCCTGAAATGCGGCCATTGCCGCAAGCCTGGCGAAATGTCACGGCAATCGAAAAACTGCTTGTGGTGGAAGATGATTTCTCGGCGGAAAGTGGCTTGCAAATTGGCAATGACCTAGGCGAGATATTCACCATCGTGTGCTCTGAAAACGTTTATCGAATTGAAATCGAGGCACCTTTCATTCATGGTGAGTTCTTGCCTGAGTATGAGTTAACCCATTACAAGCATGTTCCGATTTAAGGACGGTTAGTGGGAGTTGTTGGGGAGTTTTTAGCTGGGTCGGACTACTATCGAAATAGTAAAAACGGGGTCAGATCCCCATGGCACTACCTTAAGCAAACGGTGGCCGGATCTGTTCGCGAACCAGCATAAACGGGGTCAGACATTCTTGACTCGGCCTTGAGTGGTGCAAAAAAGCCATTCTGATCCAACGTCCACTTACGTTCATCCAACGCGGCGAATTTGTTCATGTGAACCTACGGCCAGCTGGGCGTAGGATTGCCTTTGCCACTTCATCAAACCGTTCGTAAAACGCCCGAAAGCTCGGCATGGTTAGCAAGTTGAGTCAATCTTGCGGGTTGCTGGCGCACCAGTCAGCCTCTGCTGTGGCGTTTTGCGGCGCACCCATGAAAGCATCCCACTTGTTTTTGGCTGAATTGGGCGAGTCGTCGTTGCCCGAAATGTCTTCCAGCGCGGCGTGTGAATGTTGCACGGTTTGGCCTGCACACAACAGCCATGCTTCCGACTTAGGTTTGGGCAACATGGGTACACCGAATTCGAACTCTGCAGACTTGAAGCCATTGACCATGCTGTCCCATTTGGTTTGCCACATTTGGCCAGGTGCGCTGCGTGTGCCATCTGCATCTCGGAACAGGAACGCCATCACGGGAACCTCGTGATTGGACGCCAATTGTTGGGCCAAAAACGCCAGCTGCTGTGCATTGGAAAAATACAAAGCGGTTTCAGCCACTTGCTTTTTGCCCCGCTGAGGCAGCATGCGTTTGCCTGAGCTTTTGGCTTTTTGTGACAAATGCTTTTCGCTCACAAACACAATTGCCTCCGGCGTGTCCCACAAGTTGTAGCGAGCCAAAGACTCCCACAAGCGACCTAACCAAACCGCCATTGGCCCAGGGTTGAAATCACCGTCAAAACACAGGCCTTGTGCGTTATTGCAGACACCAAGGTCTCTCGGGCCTTCCCCGCTGATCAGCATCTTCATGCTTCACCCATACCCAATCGGTGGTCTTCTGCCTGAGGTTCGGCAAAGGCCTCTGCCTCATCCTCGGCATCCATGTCCATGCATTCCTGAACCAACAAGCGCAATTCTGTGTCCACAAAGGCATCGCCGGGGCCCATGGCTTCCAGTTTGGCGGCCATACGAGGGATGCAGCGCCTGTTGGGTAACTCTGGAACTGTCCGTAAGATGTGTTTTTTAGCGGCTATAATGAGCCTGTTTTGCGATTTGCAAAGCGCACGCTACCCGCTTTTCCGGCAGGTGGCGCAAGTCATTAACCCGCCGAAATTCCTCACCGAACGACAGCGAAACAACAAGGAAAACCCATGATTGCATCCTCAATCAAGGCCGAGGTCGTCAAGGCCAACGCACGTGCTGCCAACGACACTGGCTCCCCAGAAGTCCAAGTCGCTTTGCTGACTGCTCGCATCAACGAGCTGACTCCCCACTTCAAAACACACGCCAAAGACCATCACGGTCGCCGCGGTCTGTTGCGCATGGTGAGCCGTCGCCGCAAACTGTTGGACTACCTCAAGTCCCGTGATGCTGACCGTTACGTTGCGCTGATCGCCAAGCTTGGCCTGCGTAAGTAATCGTCTCTCCAGATGAAAAGCGCCTGAGTTAGGTCACTAGCTCAGGCGCTTTATTCTTTTTTCAGTCGGAATTTGTCAGGGCGATCTCGCGCTGTGTCATTCCACAAGACTTTTGTGCAAAGTTTTGCAAGGTTTTGTGGAATGGCATCGAGTTCAGAGCGTCAACTTCCGGGCCCACAGTGCAGCCTCATGCACTTTTGTTTTCAGGAGTTCTGAACATGTCTATTTTTAACAAAGTTACCAAAACCTTCCAGTGGGGCCAGCACACGGTCAAGATGGAAACCGGCGAAGTCGCTCGCCAAGCTGGCGGCGCTGTGCTGCTCGACATGGAAGGCACTGTGGTGCTGGCCACTGTGGTGGGTTCCAAGATCGCCAAGGCCGGTCAAGATTTCTTCCCCCTCACGGTGGACTACATCGAGAAGACTTACGCCGCAGGCAAGATCCCTGGCAGCTTCTTCAAGCGTGAAGCCAAGCCCAGCGAGCACGAGACCCTGACCAGCCGCCTGATCGACCGCCCGATCCGTCCTCTGTTCCCCGAAGGTTTCTACAACGACGTGCACGTGGTCATCCATACCGTGTCTTTGAACCCTGAAGTCGACGCCGACATCGCCGCGATGATCGCCGTGTCTGCTGCTTTGTCCATCTCGGGCATCCCGTTCAACGGCCCCATCGGTGCTGCCCGCGTGGGTTACATCAACGGTGAATACGTCCTGAACCCTGGCCAGACCCAGCGCAAAGGCAGCGTCATGGACCTGGTGGTCGCCGGTACCGAAGCCGCTGTGCTGATGGTCGAATCCGAAGCCCAGCAACTGTCCGAAGAAATCATGTTGGGTGGCGTGGTGTACGGTCACGAGCAGTCGGCCATTGCCATCAACGCCATCCACGAGTTGGTGCGCGACGCTGGCAAGCCTGTGTGGGACTGGCAAGCGCCTGCCCGCGACACCGCTTTCGAAAGCAAGCTGGCCTCTTTGGCCGAAGAAAAGCTGCGTGCTGCCTACCAAATTCGCAACAAGCAAGCCCGCACACACGCATGCCGTGAAGCCTACGCTTCGGTCAAAGTGGCTTTGGCCGAAGAGGGCGTGGCGTTTGACAGCGTCAAGCTCGACGGCCTGATGTTCGAAATCGAAGCCCGCATCGTGCGCAGCCAGATTTTGGCCGGTGAGCCTCGTATCGATGGCCGCGACACACGCACTGTGCGCCCCATCGAAATCCGCAACAGCGTGCTGCCCCGCACCCACGGCTCCGCCTTGTTCACACGTGGCGAGACCCAGGCTTTGGTGATCACCACTTTGGGCACCGAGCGCGATGCGCAGCGCATCGACGCGCTGGCGGGTGAGTTCGAAGACCGCTTCATGTTCCACTACAACATGCCTCCCTTTGCCACTGGCGAAGTGGGCCGCATGGGCTCGACCAAGCGCCGCGAAATCGGCCACGGCCGTTTGGCCAAGCGTGCTTTGGCCGCTGTGTTGCCAAGCAAAGAAGAGTTCCCCTACACCGTGCGTGTGGTGTCCGAAATCACCGAATCGAACGGTTCGTCGTCCATGGCTTCGGTCTGCGGCGGCTGCTTGTCGATGATGGACGCGGGTGTGCCGATGAAAGCCCACGTGGCCGGTATCGCCATGGGCCTGATCAAGGAAGACAACCGCTTTGCGGTGTTGACCGACATCCTGGGTGACGAAGACCACCTGGGCGACATGGACTTCAAGGTCGCTGGTACCACCAACGGCATCACTGCACTGCAGATGGACATCAAGATCCAAGGCATCACCAAAGAGATCATGCAAGTCGCATTGGCCCAAGCCAAAGAAGCCCGCATGCACATTCTGGGCAAGATGCAAGAGGCGATGAGCACGGCCAACACCGAAGTGTCGGACTTTGCGCCCAAGCTCTTCACCATGAAGATCAACCCCGAGAAAATCCGTGATGTGATCGGCAAGGGCGGCGCGACCATCCGTGCCCTGACCGAAGAGACCGGTTGCCAGATCAACATCGGTGAAGACGGCACGATCACCATCGCGGCCACCGACGGCGAGAAGGCAGACATTGCCAAGAAGCGCATCGAGCAGATCACGGCAGAAGTCGAAATTGGCAAGGTCTACGAAGGCCCTGTGACCAAGATTTTGGACTTCGGTGCCCTGATCAACCTCTTGCCCGGCAAAGATGGCTTGTTGCACATCAGCCAGATCGCCCACGAGCGCGTCGAAAAAGTGACCGACTATCTGAGCGAAGGCCAGATCGTCAAAGTCAAAGTCATGGAAACCGACGAAAAGGGCCGCATCAAGCTGTCGATGAAGGCTTTGTTGGACCGTCCTTCACAAGGCTGATGAGGGGTTTTGTGTGGAGGGTTGGGGGTTGAGCGAGAAGCTTTTTAGCCGCACTGCTCAACCTGCCCATCACACAAAACGCTGAATGCTCAACGCCAAATCCAGAACGCTGAACGCACAAACCATGAACGTCATTGAAATCCAAAGCTACGGCGCTCCCTCCGTGCTGGTGCCCGGCTCCCGTCCCGACCCTGTGGCCGGGGCAGGGGAGTTGCTCATTCGTGTCTCGGCCAGCGGCATCAACCGCCCCGATGTGTTGCAACGCACCGGTAACTATCCTGTGCCACCGGGTGCCTCGGACATTCCAGGGCTCGAAGTGGCCGGTGTGGTGGTGTCGGGTGACGCCGCAGCCATGGCTGAGGCGGGCCTGGCGGTGGGGGATCGTGTGTGCGCTTTGGTGGCCGGCGGTGGTTATGCGCAACTGTGCGTTGCGCCTGTCGCGCAGTGTTTGCCTGTCCCCACAGGACTGACCGATACCGAAGCCGCTTCTCTGCCTGAGACGTTCTTCACGGTATGGAGCAATGTGTTTGACCGTGGCCGCTTGCAAGCGGGTGAGACTTTGTTGATCCAAGGCGGCACCAGCGGCATTGGCGTGACCGCCATTCAAATGGCCAAAGCGGCAGGAGCCACGGTGATCGTCACGGCGGGATCTGATGCCAAATGCCAGGCTTGCCTGGCTTTGGGTGCGGACCACGCCATCAATTACAAAACCACCGACTTTGTGGCCGAGGTCAAACGCATCACTGGCGGTGTGGGTGTGAATGTGGTGTTGGACATGGTTGCGGGTGACTATGTGGCGCGTGAAGTCGAGGCCTTGGCCGAAGACGGTCGCTTGGTCCTCATCGCAGTGCAAGGCGGCATCAAGAGCGAGTTCAATGCGGGCTTGGTGTTGCGTCGGCGCTTGACCATCACGGGCTCTACGCTGCGTCCGCGCCCTGTGGCTTTCAAGGCGGCGATTGCGCAGTCTTTGCGTCAAACCGTTTGGCCCTGGATCGAGTCGGGCAGCATCAAGCCGGTGATTCACACGGTCTTTGGGGCGATGGATGCGGTGGGTGACTTGAGCACGGGTGCAGCACAGGCGCATGCCTTGATGGAGAGCAATCAACATGTCGGCAAATTGGTGGTGACTTGGTGATGAGCCCATCCAGCAAGTTGATGGTGGGCAACTGGAAGATGAATGGCAGCTTGGCTGCCAACGCATCTTTGGTGTCGCAGCTCTTGGAGGGCATCGGAGCGGTGTCATGCCGTTCGGCACTTTGCGTGCCCGCACCGTATTTGGCGCAGATGCAACATCTGTTGACGGACTCGTCTGTGGACTTGGGTGCACAAGATGTGTCCGCCCATGCCTCGGGTGCTTACACGGGTGAGGCGTCTGCTGACATGCTGCGTGATTTTTCAGTGCGTTATGTGATCGTCGGTCATTCTGAACGCCGTCAGTACCACGCAGAATCTGATGCCACAGTGGCGGCCAAGACACAACGTGCCTTGGCGGCAGGCATCACCCCGATTGTGTGTGTGGGCGAGAGCTTGGCCGAACGAGAAGCTGGTCAAACCGAGGCGGTGGTCAAGCGGCAATTGGCAGCAGTGATCCAAACCAACGGCCATTGCATCAGTGAAATTGTGGTGGCCTATGAACCCGTTTGGGCCATTGGCACGGGCCTGACAGCCACGCCCGAGCAAGCCCAGCAGGTACATGCTGTTTTGCGTTCTCAATTGCAAGCGGCCAGTGCCCAAGCCACGCGCATTTCGATTTTGTACGGCGGCAGCATGAATGCTGCCAACGCAGCAGACTTGTTGGCTCAGCCCGATGTCGACGGCGGTTTGATTGGCGGAGCCTCCCTCAAGGCCGCTGACTTTTTATCCATGTTGAAAGCCGCTTCGCGCTGAGCTTTCAATCCTTGTTTGTAAATTTTTCGGAGAACTCTGATGAGCGTGATGTTGACTTTGATTTTGGTGGTTCAGATGTTGTCGGCTTTGGCCATGATTGGTTTGATCCTGATTCAACATGGCAAAGGTGCTGACATGGGGGCAGCCTTTGGCAGTGGTGGTTCGGGCAGTTTGTTCGGTGCAACGGGAGGTGCCAATTTCTTGTCTCGCACCACGGCGGTTTTGGCTGCTGTGTTTTTTGTCTGTACTTTGTTGCTGGCATATTTCAGCAACGTCCGTCCAGCTTCTTCGGGCAGTGTGCTTGAAGGTGTTGCGGTCACGGCCCCAGCTGCACCTGCTAATGTGAGTCCTGCAGCGCAAATTCCAGGCAACGATCCTGCTGCAAAGACCGACAACAGCGTGCCGCCAGCACCAGCCAAGTAAGCTTCATTTAAGCTTTGCTGCTCTGCACAAATTTACGTGTTTTTCGAAGGAAATGGACGGGTTTTCAGAGTAAAATACGGCAATGCCCGGAGAGCTAAATACGTTGTATGATGTACCTCTTGCAAACTGGGCAAATGTATCCAGCCGTCGTGGTGAAATTGGTAGACACGCTATCTTGAGGGGGTAGTGGCGAAAGCTGTGCGAGTTCGAGTCTCGCCGACGGCACCAGATAAACAGAGCAGCCCAAGTTGAAAAATTGGGGCTGTTCCTTCGGTGATACCGCAAGTCCCAAAATGAACCTCTCTCAATATCTCCCCATTCTTTTGTTCATTTTGGTCGGCATCGCGGTCGGCATCATTCCCCAGGTTTTAGGCTATATTCTTGGCCCCAACAAACCTGATGCGGAAAAAAATTCTCCCTACGAATGTGGCTTTGAAGCCTTTGAAGATGCTCGAATGAAGTTCGATGTGCGCTACTACTTGGTGGCCATTTTGTTCATTTTGTTCGATCTGGAAATTGCTTTTTTATTCCCTTGGGCCATCGCCCTCAAGGAAGTCGGCATGGCTGGGTTTGTGGCTGTGGTGATCTTCTTGGCCATTTTGGTGGTGGGCTTCGTCTATGAGTGGAAAAAAGGCGCCCTGGATTGGGAATGAGCGTTCTTGCACACAACAGCAAACTGCCTGTTTGAGGAATCCAAATGATTGAAGGTGTGATGAAGGAAGGCTTCATCACCACGAGTTACGACTCTGTGGTGAATTGGGCTAAAACCGGCTCGCTTTGGCCCATGACTTTTGGTCTGGCTTGCTGCGCGGTTGAAATGATGCATTCGGCCACAGCACGTTATGACTTGGCACGTTTTGGTGCTGAAGTTTTTCGTGCCAGTCCTCGTCAGGCTGACTTGATGATTGTGGCTGGCACCCTGTGCAACAAAATGGCACCCGCCTTGCGTAAGGTTTATGACCAAATGTCAGAGCCGCGTTGGGTGATCTCCATGGGCTCATGTGCCAACGGCGGTGGTTATTACCACTACAGCTATTCGGTGGTGCGGGGTTGTGACCGCATCGTGCCGGTGGATGTGTATGTGCCGGGCTGCCCACCCACGGCTGAGGCCTTGATTTACGGCATCATCCAGTTGCAGCAAAAAATTCGCCGCACACAAACCATTGCGCGTGCTTGAAGGGAATGACGATGACCGATTTCGCCATTCGACCCGAAGATCTGCAAGACACTCTGGCTGCCGCCCTGGGTGATCGGGTTCAAAATATTTCCATCGCTTTGGGTGAAGTGACTGTGCATGTGAACGCACAGCATTACCTGGGTGTGATGCAAACCCTGCGTGATGCGCCCGGTTGCCAATTTGAGCAACTCGTTGATTTGGCCGGCCTCGACTACTCGGCCTACCGTGAAGTGGGCACAGACGGCCCTCGTTTTGGTGTCACCGTGCACTTGTTGTCGGTGAGCCTGAACCAGCGGGTACGTGTCAAAGTGCTGTGCCCTGAAGATGATCTGCCCTTGGTGGACTCTGTCAACGAGATCTGGAACTCGGCCAACTGGTACGAGCGCGAAGCCTTTGACCTGTATGGCATCGTGTTTGAAGGTCACAACGACCTGCGCCGCATCCTGACCGACTATGGATTCATCGGTCACCCTTTCCGCAAAGACTTCCCCTTGTCGGGTCACGTTGAAATGCGCTATGACGCCGAACGCAAGCGCGTGATTTATGAGCCGGTGAGCATTGAGCCTCGCGAAATCACACCGCGCATCATCCGCGAAGACAACTATGGAGGCCTGAACTGATATGGCCGAAATCAAGAATTACACGCTGAACTTCGGTCCACAGCACCCGGCAGCGCACGGTGTGCTGCGTTTGGTGCTCGAGCTGGACGGCGAGGTGGTGCAACGCGCTGACCCGCACATCGGTTTGTTGCACCGTGCCACAGAAAAACTCGCGGAGAGCAAAACCTACATCCAGTCGCTGCCCTACATGGACCGATTGGACTATGTGTCCATGATGTGCAACGAGCACGCTTACTGCCTGGCCATCGAGAAGATGCTGGGTTTGGAAGTGCCGATGCGCGCCCAGTACATCCGTGTGATGTTCTCGGAAATCACCCGCATCCTGAACCACCTCATGTGGCTGGGCTCGCACGGCAACGACTGCGGTAGCTCTACCATCCTGATCTACACCTTCCGCGAGCGTGAAGACCTGTTTGACATGTATGAAGCCGTGTCGGGCGCACGGATGCATGCGGCTTACTTCCGACCCGGTGGTGTGTACCGCGATCTGCCGGACAGCATGCCGCAGTACAAGGTCAGCAAGATCAAAAACGCCAAGGCCATCGAGCAGCTGAACAGCAACCGCAACGGCTCTTTGCTCGACTTCATTGACGACTTCACCCAGCGCTTTCCCAAGTGCGTGGACGAGTACGAAACCCTATTGACCGACAACCGCATCTGGAAGCAGCGCACCGTGGGCATCGGTGTGGTGGCCCCTGAGCGTGCTCTGAATCTGGGCATGACCGGCCCCATGTTGCGTGGCTCCGGCTTCGCGTGGGACTTGCGCAAAAAGCAGCCTTACGACGCCTACGACCAAGTCGAATTCGACGTGCCTGTGGGCAAGACCGGCGACAGCTACGACCGCTATTTGGTGCGTGTTCAAGAGATGCGCGAATCCAACCGCATCATCCAGCAATGCGTGAAGTGGTTGCGTGCCAACCCCGGTCCGGTCATCACCGACAACCACAAGGTGGCACCGCCCTCGCGCGAAGGCATGAAGTCCAACATGGAAGACTTGATCCACCACTTCAAGCTTTTCACCGAAGGTTTTCATGTGCCCGAAGGCGAGGCCTACGCTGCTGTCGAACATCCGAAAGGCGAGTTCGGCATTTACATGGTGAGCGATGGGGCCAACAAGCCTTATCGCCTCAAAATTCGTGCCCCGGGCTTTGCCCATTTGGCCACCCTCGATGAAATGGCCCGTGGCCACATGCTGGCCGATGCGGTCGCGATCATCGGGACCATGGACATTGTTTTTGGAGAGATTGACCGATGATCTCTGAGTCAACCAAAGCACGCTTTGCGCGTGAAGTCGCCAAGTTCCCTGCAGACCAAAAGCAGTCGGCTGTTATGGCCTGCCTGTCGATCGTCCAGCAAGAACTGGGCTGGGTCAGCCCCGAGAGTGAGCAAGTTGTGGCCGAGGTGTTGGGCATGCCGGTGATGGCGGTGCACGAGGTCACGACCTTCTACAACATGTACAACCAAAAGCCGGTGGGCAAGTTCAAGCTGAACGTCTGCACCAACCTGCCTTGCCAGTTGCGTGGCGGTGCTCAGGCGCTGGCGCATCTGGAGCACAAATTGGGTGTTCACGCCGGAGAAACCACCGCCGACGGCCTGTTCACTTTGCAGCCCAGCGAGTGCCAGGGCGCTTGCGCCGATGCACCGGTGCTGTTGGTGAATGACCGCCACATGTGCAGTTTCATGAGCCACGAAAAGCTCGACCAACTCGTTGACAGCCTGAAGAAAGCCGAGGCCGCCTGATGAACGTCGAACAAATTCTCAATCAATTCCAGGCAACTGGCGTTGAAACTTGCTTCCATGACCGCCACATCAACCCGCAAATTTATGCGGGTCTGAATGGTCAAAACTGGGGCATCAAAGACTACGAAGCACGTGGAGGCTACGCGGCTTTGCGCAAGATTTTGGGCAAAGATGGCAGCGAAGGCCTCACGCAAGACCAAGTGATCGCCACCGTCAAAGAGTCCGGCCTGCGCGGTCGTGGCGGTGCGGGCTTCCCCACGGGTCTGAAGTGGAGCTTCATGCCCCGCCAGTTCCCCGGTCAAAAGTATTTGGTGTGCAATTCGGACGAAGGCGAGCCAGGTACTTGCAAAGACCGTGACATCATGGAGTACAACCCGCACACGGTGATCGAAGGCATGATCATCGCGGCTTATGCCATGGGCATCAGCGTGGGTTACAACTACATCCACGGCGAAATTTTTCACACCTACGAGCGCTTTGAAGCAGCCCTCGAAGAAGCCCGCGCTGCAGGCTACTTGGGGGACAACATCCTGGGCAGCAGCTTCAGCTTTCAGCTGCATGCCTCGCACGGTTTTGGGGCTTACATCTGCGGCGAAGAAACTGCTTTGCTCGAATCGCTGGAAGGCAAAAAAGGCCAGCCACGTTTCAAGCCACCGTTTCCGGCCAGCTTCGGTTTGTACGGCAAGCCCACCACCATCAACAACACCGAGACCTTCGCGGCGGTGCCTTGGATCATCCGCAACGGTGGCCAGGCCTATCTGGAGTGCGGCAAGCCCAACAACGGCGGCACCAAGATCTTCTCGGTCAGCGGTGACGTGGAGCGCCCCGGCAACTACGAAGTGCCCATGGGTACGCCGTTTGCCAAGCTGCTTGAGTTGGCCGGTGGCGTGCGTGGCGGTCTCAAGCTCAAAGCCGTGATTCCCGGCGGCTCTTCATCGCCCGTGATTCCGGCCGAGTTGATGATGAAGCTCACCATGGACTACGACAGCATCGCCAAAGAAGGCGGTTCGATGTTGGGTTCCGGTGCGGTGATCGTCATGGACGAGACGCGTTGCATGGTCAAGGCCTTGGCGCGTTTGTCTTACTTTTATTCTCACGAGTCATGCGGCCAATGCACGCCTTGCCGTGAAGGCACAGGCTGGCTCTGGCGCATGGTCGACCGCATTGAGCACGGCCAGGGCCGTGCCAGCGACATCGACATGCTCGACAGCGTGGCCGGCAACATCATGGGCCGAACGATTTGCGCCTTGGGCGACGCTGCGGCCATGCCGGTGCGCGGCATGCTCAAGCATTTCCGTCACGAATTTGTACACCTCATCGAGCACAAGACCTCCATGGTCGGTGCCGATGCAACATCGGTGAAGACCCATGGTTGAAATAGAACTCGACGGTCAGAAAGTGGAAGTTGCCGCGGGCAGCATGGTGATGCATGCCGCTGAAAAAGCAGGCACCTACATTCCTCATTTCTGTTACCACAAGAAACTTTCCATCGCGGCCAACTGCCGCATGTGCTTGGTGGAGGTCGAAAAGGCCCCCAAACCGATGCCAGCGTGTGCCACACCTGTGACACAAGGCATGATCGTGCGCACCAAGAGCGAAAAAGCCATTGCTGCCCAAAAGTCGGTCATGGAATTCCTGCTGATCAACCACCCGCTCGATTGCCCTATTTGTGATCAAGGGGGCGAATGCCAGTTGCAAGATTTGGCTGTGGGATACGGCGGCACAAAATCGCGCTACGAAGAAGAAAAGCGTGTGGTCTTCCACAAGGAAGTCGGACCGCTGATTTCGATGGAAGAGATGAGCAGATGCATCCACTGCACACGCTGCGTGCGCTTCGGCCAAGAAGTGGCCGGTGCCATGGAGTTGGGCATGTCCCACCGCGGTGAGCATGCCGAAATCGAAACCTTCTTGGGCCAGACGATCGACTCCGAGTTGTCGGGCAACATGATCGACATTTGCCCCGTGGGTGCCTTGACCAGCAAGCCATTCCGCTACCACGCCCGCTCCTGGGAGCTGTCGCGCCGCAAGTCGATTGCAGCGCACGACTCATCCGGTGCCAACCTGATCGTGCAGGTCAAGAACAACCAGGTCATGCGCGTCGTGCCCTTGGAGAACGAAGACGTCAACGAGTGCTGGATTGCAGACCGTGAGCGCTTCTCGTACGAAGCCCTCAACGGCTCCGACCGCTTGACACGCCCCATGCTCAAGCAGGGCGGCGAATGGAAAGAAGTTGACTGGCAAACTGCTCTCGAATACGTGGCCAATGGCCTGCGCAACATCCAGCGTGACCACGGTGCCAACAGCATTGGCGCATTGGTCAGCCCACACAGCACCGTCGAAGAGTTGTACTTGGCAGGTGCTTTGGTGCGCGGCTTGGGTTCGGACAACATTGACCACCGCCTGCGCAACGGCGAGTTTGCCGCAGCCGAAGGCGTGCGCACTTTGGGCACATCGATTGCTTCGTTGAGCACACTGCAGCGCGTTTTGGTCGTGGGCTCTAACCTGCGCAAGGACCACCCGCTGTTTGCCCTGCGCGTGCGCCACGCGGTGCGCCATGGCGCTCAGCTGAACGTGATCACAGACCCTGCGGCATTCAGCCACGCTGACGCCTGGGCCATGCCCGTGACCAACGCGGCCGTGACCGAAGCTTTTGCTTGGGCCCAAACCCTGGCCGATCTGGCCGTGGCCATTGCCGCTGAAAAAGGCGTGGAAGCGCCTTGCACGGGTACGGCTTCTGCCTCGGCCCAAGCCATGGCCAAGTCCCTGTTGGGTGGCGAGCGCAAAGCCCTGTTGTTGGGCAACGCTGCTGCGCACCATGGCAATGCCTCGACGCTGTTGGCTTTGGCCAACTGGATTGGCGCACAAACCGGTGCCAGTGTGGGTTACCTGACCGAAGCGGCCAACACCTTGGGTGCGCAGTGGGTGGGTGCCCAGCCGCAAACCGGTGGCAAGCACGCCGGCCAAATGCTGGCCGGTGGCCTCAAAGCAGCGCTCTTGCTCAACACCGAGCCCGAGTTCGACAGCGCAGCAGGTGCAGCAGCGGCCAAGGCCCTGGGCCAGGCCGAGATGGTTGTCACGCTCAGTCCCTTCAAGGCCAACATGGCTTTCAGCGACGTGCTCTTGCCCATTGCCCCGTTCACCGAAACCTCGGGCAGCTTTGTCAATGCCGAAGGCCGCTTGCAAAGCTTCCACGCCGTGGTCAAGCCTTTGGCCGAAACACGCCCCGCCTGGAAAGTGCTGCGCGTACTGGCCAATCTGCTGGACATTCCGGGCGTGTCTTTTGAGACCTCACAAGATGTACTGGCCCGCGCCACGGCCCAGCCGCTGGCGGCATCGAACGCCACACGGTCCGCGATCAACCTGAGCGGGACCACCACAGCCGCGCCAGCGATTGCTTCCATTTACCAGCTCGACGGCATCGTGCGCCGTGCGCCGTCTTTGCAGCTGACCGCAGACGCACGCTTGGAGGTCACCCCATGATTGACGCGCTGTACAACGGCGGTCTGAATTTGATCGCTGCCAGCTGGTGGGCCACTTTGGTTTGGCCAGTGCTGTGGATTTTGCTGAAGATTGTGGCCATTCTTGCGCCTTTGATGGGCGCTGTGGCTTACCTGACGCTCTGGGAGCGCAAGCTTTTGGGCTTCATGCAAGTGCGCCACGGTCCCAACCGCGTGGGTCCTTTTGGTTTGCTGCAACCCATTGCCGATGCCCTCAAGTTGTTGACCAAAGAACTGATCAATCCGAGTGCTGCGAGCTTGGGATTGTTCCGCTTGGGTCCGATCATGGCCATCATGCCGGCTTTGGCCGCTTGGGTCGTGATTCCTTTTGGACCCGAAGTGGCACTCACCAACATCAACGCCGGTTTGATGCTGGTGATGGCGATCACCTCCATCGAGGTGTATGGCGTGATCATCGCGGGTTGGGCCTCCAACTCCAAGTACGCCTTTTTGGGTGCACTGCGTGCATCGGCCCAGATGGTCAGCTATGAAATCGCCATGGGCTTTTGCTTCTTGGTGGTCTTGATGGTCTCGGGCAGCATGAACTTGACCGCCATTGTGTTGGCGCAAGGCCAGGGTCAAATGGCGCACATGGGTTTGGGTTTCCTGTCCTGGAACTGGTTGCCTCTGCTGCCCATATTCTTGGTTTACCTGATCTCGGGTGTGGCCGAAACCAACCGTCATCCCTTTGATGTGGTCGAAGGCGAAGCCGAAATCGTGGCCGGTCACATGGTCGAATATTCGGGCATGGGTTTTGCCATCTTCTTCCTGGCCGAATACGCCAGCATGTGGTTGGTGTCCATTTTGGCCGTGATCATGTTCTTGGGCGGCTGGTTGTCGCCCATCGACAGCGCCTTGTTCAACGCCATTCCAGGCTGGATCTGGCTGGGTCTCAAGACCTTCCTGGTTGTGTCCATGTTCATCTGGATTCGCGCCACCTTCCCGCGCTTCCGCTACGACCAGATCATGCGTTTGGGTTGGAAGATTTTCATTCCGGTCACCCTGGTGTGGCTGCTGGTGGTGGGCGTATGGCTCCACTCACCATGGAACATCTGGAAATAAGCGGCGCACCACATGACCACAATGACTGCTTCCTCTTTCTCGATCAAGGACTTCCTCAAGAGCTTCATGCTCGTGGAGTTGTTCAAGGGCATGGCCCTGACCGGTCGCTACGCTTTCGCCCGCAAGGTGACAGTGCAGTTCCCGGAAGAAAAAACCCCGCTGTCGCCGCGTTTTCGCGGCCTGCACGCGCTGCGCCGTTATGACAACGGCGAAGAGCGCTGCATCGCCTGCAAGCTGTGCGAAGCCGTGTGCCCCGCGATGGCCATCACCATCGAAGCCGGCCAGCGCGAAGACGGTTCGCGCCGCACCACGCGTTATGACATTGACTTGACCAAGTGCATCTTCTGCGGTTTTTGTGAAGAAAGCTGCCCGGTGGATTCGATCGTCGAGACGCACATTTTTGAATACCACGGCGAAAAACGCGGTGACCTGTACTTCACCAAGGACATGTTGCTGGCCGTGGGCGACCGTTACGAAAAAGAGATCGCTGCCGCCAAGGCCGCTGACGCTCCTTACCGTTGAACGCCGCCCAGTCCTGAACACTTAAAAAGACAGACCTATGGACGTCAAGACCGGTTTCTTCTACCTCTTCTCGGTGGTGCTGCTGTTTGCAGCCTTCCGGGTGGTCACCGCACGCAACCCTGTGCACGCGGTGCTGTACCTCATGCTGGCTTTCTCGCAAGCTTCAGCCGTGTGGTTCTTGCTCAACGCCGAATTCCTGGCCATCTTGCTGGTGCTGGTGTACCTGGGTGCCGTGATGGTGCTTTTCTTGTTCGTGGTGATGATGCTGGACATTGGCATCGATACCGTGCGCAAGGGCTTTTGGAAAAACTTTCCACTGGCTGCGACCTTGGGGGCCATCGTGGCCCTGGAAATGGCCGCCGTGTTGTTGTCCGGTTTTCGCATGTCCGAAGCGCCAGCCATGGCCGCCGGTGCGGTGCAGGTCGACAACGCCAAGGCCTTGGGCATTTTGCTGTACACCGAATACCTG
Source organism: Comamonadaceae bacterium PBBC1 (assembly GCA_002256145.1). Lineage (GTDB taxonomy): Bacteria > Pseudomonadota > Gammaproteobacteria > Burkholderiales > Burkholderiaceae_C > Limnohabitans_A. The sequence continues at coordinate 155,979 of NKIP01000007.1, read as the reverse complement.
ATGCCGATCCAGATTGCTGCGGCCATCTTGTTGGTGGCCATGATCGCGGCCATTGCACTTACGCTGCGTGAGCGCAAGGACAGCAAGGCGATAGATCCCTCCATCCAAGTTCGAGTGCGTGCGGCTGACCGCATGCAGGTGGTCAAGATGGCTCCGACACAAGCGGCACCTGACCGTGTTGCTGAAACAGATGCAGCCTCTAATGAGGTGAAAAAATGATGACACTGACCCTGGGACATTACCTGTCGCTTGGCGCCATGCTGTTTGCATTGGCGGTGATCGGCATCTTTCTGAACCGAAAGAACCTGATCGTTTTGCTCATGGCCATCGAGCTGATGCTGCTGGCCGTGAACATGAACTTTGTGGCGTTCTCTCATTACCTGGGTGACATGCACGGCCAAGTGTTTGTGTTTTTCATCCTGACGGTGGCCGCCGCCGAGTCGGCCATTGGCTTGGCGATCCTCGTGTTGTTGTTCCGCAATCAGAACAACATCAACGTGGACGAACTCAATTCGCTCAAGGGTTAACAAGAATATGAGTCAAACCCTCAACGCCAGCACGCTGCTGGCAGTTCCCCTCGCGCCCTTGGTGGGCTCGGTACTGGCCGGTGTGTTGGGCACCCAATTCGGTGGCAACTGGATTGGCCGTCGCCTGTCTCATACCCTGACCATTCTGGGTGTGCTGGTGGCTTTTATCCTCTCTGCCATGACGCTCAAGAGCGTCATCGACGGCGCCCGTTTCAACGAAACCCTCTACACCTGGATGGTGGTGGGTGGCTTGAAGATGGAAGTCGGCTTCTTGATCGATGGCATCACCGCCATGATGATGTGTGTGGTGACCTTCGTGTCGCTGATGGTGCACATCTACACCATTGGCTACATGGAAGAAGACGAAGGCTACAACCGCTTCTTCGCCTACATCTCTCTGTTCACCTTCTCCATGTTGATGTTGGTGATGAGCAACAACTTGCTGCAGTTGTTCTTCGGCTGGGAAGCAGTGGGTTTGGTGTCGTACTTGCTGATCGGCTTTTGGTACAACAAGCCGACCGCCATCTTTGCCAACATGAAGGCCTTTTTGGTCAACCGTGTGGGTGACTTCGGTTTCATCCTCGGTATTGGTCTGATCGCCGCTTACACCGGCACGCTCAACTACACCGAGTTGTTTGCCAAGGCCAACGAGTTGGCAGCCATTGATTTCCCTTGGTACATCTTTGGCATGGACGCCATGCTGATCACCGTGATTTGCATTTGCTTGTTCATTGGTGCCATGGGCAAGTCGGCCCAGTTCCCGCTGCATGTGTGGTTGCCTGACTCCATGGAAGGTCCCACGCCCATCTCTGCCCTGATCCACGCCGCGACCATGGTCACAGCGGGTATCTTCATGGTGGCCCGCATGTCGCCGCTGTTTGAGTTGTCCGATGCGGCCCTCAACTTCATCATGGTGATCGGCTCGATCACGGCCTTGTTCATGGGCTTTTTGGGCATCATCCAAAACGACATCAAGCGTGTGGTGGCTTATTCCACCTTGTCACAGCTCGGCTACATGACAGTGGCTTTGGGCGCATCAGCTTACTCGGTGGCGGTGTTCCACCTGATGACCCACGCATTCTTCAAGGCGCTGTTGTTCTTGGGTGCTGGCTCGGTCATCATGGGCATGCACCACAACCAGGACATCCGCTGGATGGGTGGCGTTCGCAAGTACATGCCCATCACCTGGATCACGTCGCTGCTGGGTTCGCTGGCCTTGATCGGCACGCCCCTGTTCTCGGGTTTTTACTCCAAGGACAGCATCATCGAAGCCGTGCACTTGAGTACCTTGCCTGCCGCCGGCTTTGCCAACTTCGCAGTTTTGGCAGGCGTGTTTGTCACGGCCTTCTATTCTTTCCGCATGTATTTCCTGGTCTTCCATGGAAAAGAGCGTTACGACCAGAATCCTGATGCGCACCATGGCCACGATGACCACCACGGACACGATGACCATGGCCATGACAAACCCCACGAATCGCCATGGGTGGTCACAGTGCCGCTGGTCTTGCTGGCCATTCCTTCGGTGGTGATCGGTTTCATGACCATCCAGCCCATGCTGTATGGCGACTTCTTCAAAGACGTGATCTTCATTGACGCGGTCAAACACCCCGCCATGAAGCAACTCGGTGAGCTGTTCCACGGTCCTGTGGCCATGGCGCTGCATGGACTGAGCACGGCACCATTCTGGCTGGCTTTGGCCGGTGTGGTCACGGCTTGGTACATGTACCTGGTCAACCCCAAGGTCCCCGCTTTCTTTGCCCGTGCTCTGCGTCCTGTGATCGTGGTTCTGGAGAACAAGTACTTCATGGACTGGATCAACGAAAACATCCTGGCCAAGGGAGCTCGCGGCTTGGGCCTGGGTCTGTGGAAAGTCGGCGACCGGGCCATCATTGACGGCTTCTTCGTTAACGGTTCCTGGAAAGTCGTGGGTTGGGTGTCTGGTGTGGTGCGCTGGTTCCAGTCCGGTTTCCTGTACCACTACGCCCTGGTCATGATTTTGGGTGTGTTCGTGCTGATGACGTATTTCGTCTGGCTCGCTTAACGGTTTTGAGGACAAGATAAAAATGGGATTGTTAAGCCTTGCCATCTGGATGCCAATTGCTTTTGGCATCGTCTTGCTGGCCTTCGGTCGTGACAGCCAAGCCCGCGCCGTGCGCTGGTTGGCACTGGTCGGATCGATCGCCAGTTTCTTGGTCACATTGCCGCTGTATTCGGGCTTTCAGCTCGGCTCATCGGCCATGCAGTTTGTTGAAAAAGCCTCGTGGATCGAGCGTTTCAATGTGCATTACCACCTGGGCGTGGACGGCATTTCGCTGTGGCTGGTGCTCTTGACCGCTTTCATCAACGTGATCGTGGTGATTGCAGGCTGGGAAGTCATCACCCGCAAGGTCAACCAGTACATGGCCGCTTTTCTGATCCTCTCGGGTCTCATGATTGGCGTGTTCAGTGCATTGGACGGCATTTTGTTCTACGTCTTCTTTGAAGCCACGCTGATCCCGATGTACCTGATCATCGGCATTTGGGGCGGCCCGAACAAAATCTACGCGGCTTTCAAATTCTTTTTGTACACCTTGCTCGGCTCCTTGCTGATGCTGATTGCCTTGATTTATTTGTACGTGGCTTCGGGTGGCAGCTTTGACATCCTGACCTGGCACAAACTGCCTTTGTCAGGTTCGGTGCAGACTTTGCTGTTCTTTGCCTTCTTCTCGGCTTTTGCCGTCAAGGTGCCCATGTGGCCAGTGCACACTTGGCTGCCCGACGTGCACGTTGAAGCGCCAACAGGTGGTTCCGCTGTGCTGGCGGCCATCATGCTCAAGTTGGGTGCCTATGGTTTCCTGCGTTTTTCGATGCCCATCGCCCCCGATGCCGCTCGAGAGTGGGGCATGCTGATCATTGTCTTGTCGCTGGTGGCGGTGGTCTATGTGGGCCTGGTGGCCATGGTTCAGCAAGACATGAAAAAGATCGTGGCTTATTCGTCTGTGGCGCACATGGGTTTTGTGACCCTGGGCTTTTTCATCTTCAATCCACTGGGCGTGTCCGGCGGCATCGTGCAAATGATTGCCCACGGTTTTGTGTCGGCGGCCATGTTCTTGTCGATTGGTGTGTTGTACGACCGTGTGCATTCGCGTGAAATCGCCAGCTACGGCGGGGTGGTCAACACCATGCCCAAGTTCGCTGCTTTTGCCCTGTTCTTTGCCATGGCCAACTGCGGCTTGCCAGGTACAGCCGGTTTTGTGGGCGAGTGGATGGTCATTTTGGGGGCCGTCAAATTCAACTTCTGGATTGGTTTGCTGGCGGCTTCTGCGCTGATCTTTGGCGCGGCCTACACCCTGTGGATGTACAAGCGTGTTTACCTGGGTCCTGTGGCCAATGACGATGTCAAGGAACTCACAGACATCAACGGGCGTGAATTCCTGGTGATGGCCTTGTTGGCTGCTGCTGTCCTTTACATGGGTGTCTACCCCAAACCCTTTACCGACGTGATGGACACCTCGGTGGCCGACTTGCTCAAGCATGTGGCTTTGTCCAAATTGCCTTGAGTTTGTGGGCACCTTGGACATTGAATGTTTACGCCTGATTTGAAGAATTGAGAGAACACAGATGATGGACAACTCCAGCTGGATGACGGTTTATCCGGAGATCGTGTTGCTGGTCATGGCCTGCGTGATAGCGCTGGTCGACCTTTTTGTGAAAAGCCCCAAGCGCACCGCCACTTACGGTTTGACCTTGTTGTCATTGGGTGGGGTGGCCTTGCTGCACGCCATGTATGCCGATGCAGGCCAAACCTTGTACGGCTTTGGTCGCTTGGTGGTCAGTGATTCGATGGGTCATTGGCTGCGCTGCTTTGCCACGATCGCAGTCATGGTCACTTTGGTTTATTCGCGCCCCTATGCGGCCGATCGCGACATGCTGCGTGGTGGTGAATTGTTCAGCCTGAGTCTGTTTGCACTGCTGGGCATGAGTTTCATGATCTCTGGCCAGAATTTCATCGTGATTTATCTGGGTCTGGAGCTGTTGACGCTGTCAAGCTACGCCTTGGTCGCCCTTCGCCGAGACCACACACAAGCCACCGAAGCGGCCATGAAGTACTTTGTGCTGGGTGCCATGGCCTCTGGCTTTTTGCTCTACGGCATGTCCATGTTGTACGGTGCCACCGGCAGTCTCGAACTGTCTGCCGTTCTCAAGGCCATCGCTTCGGGTCAGGTCAATCACCAAGTCTTGGTGTTTGGATTGGTCTTTATTGTGTCTGGTTTGGCATTCAAGATCGGTGCAGTGCCATTTCACATGTGGATTCCTGACGTTTACCAAGGTGCGCCCACCGCAGCGACTTTGATGATCGGCGGAGCGCCCAAGTTAGCCGCCTTTGCCATCATGATCCGCTTGCTCGTGGAAGGCCTTTTGCCCCTGGCTTTTGATTGGCAGCAAATGCTGTCTTTGCTGGCCATTGCTTCCTTGCTGATTGGCAACCTCGCGGCCATCGCTCAGACCAACCTCAAACGCATGCTGGCTTATTCCACCATTGCGCAAATGGGTTTTGTGTTGTTGGGTTTTGTGGCCGGTGTGATCAATGGTCAAACCACCTTGGCAGCCAACGCTTACAGCTCGGCTATGTTCTACATGATCGGCTATGTGCTGACCACGCTGGCCAGTTTTGGCATCATCATGCTGTTGGCTCGCCAAGGCTTTGAGAGCGAAGAAATCACAGATTTGGCCGGTTTGAACCAGCGCAATCCCCTGTATGCAGGTGTCATGGCCATTTGCCTTTTCTCTTTGGCAGGCATTCCACCCATGGTTGGCTTTTATGCCAAATTGGCGGTGTTGCAATCATTGATCGCATCTGGGCAAGGTTTTTACATGGGCTTGGCCATCTTTGCTGTCATGATGTCCTTGGTTGGCGCTTTTTACTATTTGCGTGTTGTCAAAGTGATGTACTTCGATGAACCGCTGACCGCTGCCACGGTGTCGGCCGATCTGGATGTGCGTGTGGTGCTGTCCTTGAATGGTTTGCTCGTGTTGGTACTGGGCATTGTGCCGGGCGCTTTGATGGCTTTGTGTGCCGATGCGGTGGTTCGCATGCTGGCTGCTTGAAAACAGGATTTCATCTCTCATGTCGCTCAGTTTGCAAATCGCTTTGTTGGTGCTTTTGGCTTTCCTTGCCGCCAATTTGCCATTTGCCAACCAGCGACTCTTGTTGCTCGGGCCTGCGCGAGCCACCAAACCTTTGATTTGGCGTCTGGCTGAGTTGGTGCTTTTGTACTTTGTGGTGGGTGCCTTTGGCTTGGCGCTGGAAAATCACAGCGGACAAATCGCACCTCAGGGTTGGGAGTTTTATGCCATCACAGGCACCATGTTTGTGACATTGGCTTTTCCGGGTTTTGTCTTTCGATATTTGATGCACCGCAAGCATTGAATGTCCATTCTTCTTCAAAGCATGGCATGTCAGACGATCATTTGATCGAACACACGGTGCAGCAACAAGAGTTGTTGCGCGGTCATTTTCTGCATGTGGTGCGTGATTCGGTTCGCCTGCCAAACCAGCGTTTGGCCACCCGCGAATACGTGGTTCATCCCGGCGCCGTGATGGTCATTCCCATGCTTGAGACCTCCGAAGGTTTGCGCTTGGTCATGGAGCGTCAGTTCCGCTACCCAGTGGGGCAGGTGATGGTCGAGTTTCCTGCGGGAAAACTCGACGCCGGTGAAGATCCCTTTGTGTGCGCACAACGCGAATTGCTGGAGGAAACAGGTTACTCCGCAGCGCAGTGGGCGCGTGCGGGTGTGTTGCATCCAGTCATTTCTTACTCTACTGAGGTCATTGAAATCTGGTTTGCCAAAGATTTGAGTTTGGGTGAGCGACAACTCGATCAAGACGAGTTTCTTGATGTCTTCACGGCCACGCCCGACGAACTGATGTCCGCTTGTCAGCAAGGTTTGATCACCGATGGCAAAACCTTGACGGGTCTGTTGTGGCTGCAAAATGTGCTTTCAGGTCAATGGTCTTTGCACTGGCAAACCGCTTCCTGAGCCTTCCCGATGAAAGTGCTTGATCTTCAATGCCGCCAAGGCCACAGTTTTGAAGGCTGGTTTGCTTCACAAGACGACTATGACGCGCAGCGCGGACGTGGCTTGGTCACATGTCCGGTGTGCAACGACAGCGAAATCACCAAGATGTTGTCGGCCCCCCGCTTGAATCTGGGTCACGGCACAGCCCCTGCTTCAAGTCAAGGCGACTCACCTTCAAGTTCTGCCAGCCCGGCACCCACCCGCGATGAGGTCTCAGTAGATGCGACGACAAGCGCCCATTCGCCTGCTGTGCCCTCTGAAGCTTTGCAACAGATGCAAGCGGCCATGATGAAGATGGTGCGCCATGTGATGGCCAACACCGAAGATGTGGGGGGGCGTTTTGCCGAAGAGGCGCGAAAAATCCATTACGGAGAGCGCGAGGAGCGCAACATCCGGGGTCAAGCCACCCGAGAAGAAACAGAGGCTTTGCTCGACGAAGGCATTGATGTCTTGCCCTTGCCGGTGCCCGAAAGCCTCAAAGGGCCATTGCAATAGGCCCGAGGGCTTGCTTGTTTCAATCTTTGCGATGGCGCGTCCACCGTTCCTCCATTGAGTCCACATGAAACACGCTTTGCACATTGACGACAGCCAGGTCGAGTTGATCGCCATCAGGGCTCAAGGCCCCGGGGGGCAAAACGTCAACAAGGTTTCCAGTGCCGTTCAATTGCGCTTTGATCTGGCCAATGCTTCTTTGCCCGAGGATGTCAAGCAGCGTTGGCTGGCGTCGGGCGACAGCCGCCTGACTCAAGAAGGCGTGTTCATTCTCAAAGCCCAGCGCCATCGCACCCAAGAAGCCAATCGTGTGGACGCTTGGGCCCGCTTGTATGAAACGCTGGATCTGTACGCCAAGCCTCCCAAACCCCGTAAAGCCACAAAACCCAGCTATGGCTCGGTTCAAAGACGCTTGGAAGGCAAGGCGATGCAGTCGAAAATCAAAAGTGGGCGCAGCAAGAATTTGCCCGATTAAGGGCACATTGGCAGGGCCAAATCAATCACCCTTGCACTGGCTTGGGATTCCTCAGCGGCCACCACCACCCGATGGGGCATGCTGCGCAGCCAAGTGATTTGGCGTTTGGCCAGTTGGCGGGTGGCAAAAATGCCCCGTTCGCGGATCTCTGCTTGGCTCCAATTGGCGTCCAGTCCTTCCCAAGCTTGACGGTAACCCACACAACGCACGGCCGGCAGGTCTGGGTTCAGATCACCCCGGGCACGCAACTGTTGCACTTCGTCCATGAAACCATTGGCCATCATGTGGTCAAACCTTTGCGCAATGCGTTGGTGCAGCCATGTCCGGTCGTTGGGCTCCAGACTGATGATCGGAATGTGCCAATCGGGGGTAGGTGTCTTGGCGCTTTGGTGAAAAGACGAAAGCGTTTGGCCTGTGGCGGTCCACACCTCCAAGGCGCGACCAATGCGTTGGCTGTCGCCCGGTGCCAACCGTGCTGCCGTGGCCGGGTCGATTTGGGCCAACAAACCATGCATGGCAGGCCAACCGAGTTTTTGGGCTTGTTGGTGAATGTCGGCGCGAATCTCTGCGTTGGCAGCGGGAATGTCATCAAGGCCCTCCACCAGGGCCTTGAGGTACAGCATGGTGCCACCCACAATCAAGGGTGTTTTGCCTCGCGCCCGAATGTCGGCCATGAGACGAGCTGCTTCTCGTGCGAATTCGGCCGCACTGAAGCTTTGTGTCGGCTCGATGATGTCGATCAGATGGTGGGTGACTTGGGCTTGTTCTTGAACGGTGGGTTTGGCTGTGCCAATGTCCATGCCTTTGTAAACGAGTGCTGAATCCAGGCTGATGATCTCGACGCCGCCTTGCGATTGCATGGCTTCGGCCAAGGCCAAAGCGACGGCTGTTTTGCCGCTGGCAGTGGGACCAACCAAGGCGATGGCGTCTGCTTTGGCGGAGGTTTCAAGGTGTTGATCGTTCATGTGGCAGGCTTCAAAAGGACTGGGCGGCCCAGGCGTTGAACGCGTGTCCAGGCCAGCCCCGTGATGATCAGTGCCCACAGCAGCAGGCCATGGGCCAGGGCAAACACCGGTTCATCAAGGTGGCGACTCAACCAAGCGCCCATGAAAAATGCCCCCAGCATCATCAAAAAACCATTGAGCGCCGAGGCCGTGCCCGCACGGTGGGGGAAGGGTGCAACCGCGCCAATTTGACCGCAAGGCTGGTGCACCCCATGGCCAATCATGAAGATGTACATGGGCACCATGACGGCCCAAGCACCAAACCAGTCCTGTCCTTGGCCCGCATAGGCCAGTGCCACCATGCTCACCCCGCCGGTGAGTGTCAAAATCGCCGCCATGCCCACGGTGCGGTGCACACTGTTGCTGCGCAGCATCCATCGGCAGACAAACGTGCCCGCGATGTAGGACAAGGACATGCTCAGCATGAGCAGACCGTAGGCGGTTTTGCTGTAGCCCATGCTTTGGATGAATACAAAGGAGGAGCTGGCCAAAAATGTGAACAAACCCAGGTACGAGGCCGAGGACAAGGCACACCAAGTTAAAAAAGTGGGGTGGCGCAAGATGTCCAGATTGGCTCGCAACAAAGGGCGGAACTGAAGTGCTCGTGGATCAGGTTGTGCCAGTGTTTCTTCAAAACGCCAAGCCAGCAAGGCGAAGGTGACGGCACCATACACAGCCAAAGAAAGCAGGGCCGTGCGCCAACCCATGGCATCGGTCAACAAACCGCCCAAGGGGGCGCAGGCACAAGCGATGATGCCCAGTCCTGTCAGGGCCTGTGACATGACGTGAGCCCCTTGCACTGGCGCAAACAAATCGCGCACCACGGCGCGTGCCCCCATCACACCCGCGCCCATGGCCATGCCTTGCAAGGTGCGGCCTGCGATCAGCCAAGCCATGTTCGGTGCCCAAGCACTGGCCACCGAGGCCAGGGTGTAGGCCGCCATGCCCCACAGCAAAATCGGACGTCTGCCAAATCGGTCCGACAAGGGTCCCCAGACCAGCTGCGACAGGCCAAAAGCCAGCAGCAAGGCGGTCAGGGTGAGTTGAGCCTGACCCATGCCCGCCCCAAAGCCTTCGGTGATGGCGGGCAAGGCGGGCAGGTACAGGTCAGTGGTGACGGGTTGCAGGCCGAGCAGCAGGGCCATGAGCAAGACAACGAGTTGGGGGTTCATCACCGCCCCCGCAAAAACAGCGCATCCAGATCCCGCATCGTCATTTGACGCCAAGTGGGGCGGCCGTGGTTGCACTGATCAGAGCGTTCGGTCTCTTCCATCTGGCGCAGCAGCGCGTTCATTTCATCCAGCGTCAGGCGGCGGTTGGCGCGAACGGCACCGTGACAGGCCATGGTGGCCAGGATTTCGTTTTGGGCGCGTTGCACCACCGTGCTCGCGTCGTGCTGGGCCAGCTCGGCCAGTACGCTGCGGGCCAGTTCCACCGCGTCGCCTTGTGCGAGGCTGGTGGGCACGGCCCGCACAGCCAGGGTTTTGGCCGACAGGGGCGAGATTTCCAGGCCGAGTTGTTCCAGTGCTTCTGCGCAGGCCTCTGCAGTGGCCACCTCGGTGGGGTGTGCCGCAAAGGTGGCCGGAATCAACAGGGGTTGACTGGCAATGCGAGGGCCTTCGATGCCTGGGGTATGGAGCTGGTTTTTCAGGCGTTCGTACACGATGCGTTCGTGTGCCGCGTGCATGTCGACCACCACCAGGCCTTGTTTGTTTTCAGCCAAGATGTAGACGCCGTGCAGCTGCGCAACGGCGCGGCCCAAAGGCCAGTCGCCTTCGGGCAAAGGTGTTGATTCGGATGCAGCCGCAGTGGGGCTGGTCTGCACGCTGGGCTTGATGGCGTGAGCACCCTGAAGCCAAGCGGGCGAGGGGCGCTCGTGTGCGCCCAAATCATCGCTGGGCTCTGGCGGCTTCCACAGCGCCTTCAGGTCGGCCATGGCGCGATCGCCGTCCACCCTTGGACGAACAAAGTCAGCTGGCTTATAAGCAGGGGCATTGAAGCTGGCAGGGCCAGGGCGTTCAAACGCCATGCCGCTTTGTTGCCAAGCCGCTGATTCGGGCAAGGGTTGGGGTGCAGGGCCGTTTTGGAGTTCAAAGGCACGGCCTGTGTTCGGGGCTTCGTCAGACAGCTGGTGTGCACGCGGGGCGGCCAGCGCGTTTTCGAGTGCATGCCGCACCGCCTGGTGCACGGCACGGCTGTCCCTGAATCGCACTTCGATCTTGGTGGGGTGCACGTTCACATCGACCAAGGTCGGGTCGATCTCCATGAACAGCGCATAGGCTGGCTGCTTGTGGCCGTGCAGCACGTCTTCGTAAGCGCTGCGCGCGCCGTGCATGACCACTTTGTCCCGCACAAAACGGCCATTCACATAGGCAAATTGGTGGTCCGGGCGCGAGCGAGCAGCGTCGGGGAGCCCAGCGCGGCCCATCACTTTGAGTGGCCCGGCGTGGTAGTCCACCGCAATGGACTGGGCCACAAACTCCTCGCCCAGCACATCGGCCAGGCGTTGCTCCAGACCCGCAGCGCCGGGGTGCACGCGCCACTGTTCGACCAGTTTGCCCTCGTGCCAGATGGCAAAGCCCACGTCGGGGCGGGCCAGGGCGTGGCGTCGCACGGCCTCGATGCAATGTGCCAACTCGGTGCTGTCACTTTTCAAAAACTTGCGGCGGGCGGGGGTCGAGAAAAACAGCTCTTTGATCTCCACCGTGGTGCCCACAGCGCGGGCGGCGGGGCGGATCTCGCCTGTGCGGCCGTCCAGCGCAAAGGCCGTGGGCTGGCCGTCCATGCGCGAGAGCAGGGTGAGTTCGGACACCGAGTTGATGGCGGCCAGCGCTTCACCCCGGAAACCCATGGTCATGACCGATTCAAGCTCGTCCAAGTTGCCAATCTTGCTGGTGGCGTGGCGCTTCAAGGCCGTGGCCAGCTCGTCGGGGGCGATGCCGCCGCCGTCATCTTCGACCGAAATCAGGCGCGTGCCGCCGCCCATCAGGCGCAGCGTGATGCTGCGTGCGCCTGCGTCCATGGCGTTGTCCACCAGCTCGCGCACAACGGATGCCGGGCGCTCGACCACCTCGCCTGCGGCGATTTGACTGATCAGTTCATCGGGGAGTTCGCGGATGGGGCGGCGCGCGGAAGCCGGGGTTTGTTCAAAGGTCACTGCCTGATTTTAGGGCTTGGGCAGGGATAATCCGCGCATGGACATTCTTTTGCAACTCGTCGATTTCATCCTCCACGTGGACCGTTATTTGGAGGCCTTTGTCGCTCAATATGGGGCTTGGGTATATGCCCTGTTGTTTCTGATCATCTTTGTCGAAACCGGTCTGGTGGTGATGCCTTTTTTGCCGGGCGATTCACTGCTCTTCATTGTGGGGGCGATGTGTGGGGCTGACTTGATGAGCTTGCCATTGGTGATGGGCTTGCTGTTGGTGGCGGCCATTTTGGGCGACCAGACCAACTACACGATCGGCCGCTATTTCGGCCCCAAGGTGTTCAAGTGGGAGAAGTCCCGCTTTTTCAACCGCCAAGCCTTCTTGCAAGCCCATGCCTTTTATGAAAAGTACGGCGGCATCACCATCATCCTGGCGCGCTTCATGCCTTTCATCCGCACCTTTGTACCCTTTGTGGCGGGCGTGGCCGAGATGACGCGCAGCAAGTTCACGCTGTTCAATGTGGTGGGTGGGGTGATTTGGGTGGTGGGCCTGACGCTGGCGGGTTACTTGTTTGGCAATCTTCCTTTTGTGCAGACACACCTGTCCAAAATCATTTGGGCTTTGATTTTTGTGCCGGGCTTGATCGCCGTTTTTGGCGCTTGGCAGGCGCGCAAGGCCAGTTGATCAACAAGCTATCGCCTCCATCTACATGGCTTTTGTCATCCCTTAGACGATCCGGGATGCATGGCTCTCGAAGTCATGTCGGGGCTGAAGCCGCCGACCTACCGGATACATCCTCGTAGGTCGGAGCTTCAGCTCCGACATGTGGCATTCAAAACGCTTGAACTTCAGTCCAGGTCGGCGGGTGGCAACCCTGGCGGGTGCAGTTGATGGCCGCCGCTTTCATGGACAGTTCCAGCGTGGCCGCCACGCGTTGTGCAGCGCCGTTGGTCTGCAAGGCCCAGTCGGCCAGGGTGTTGCCCCAAAAGGTGTCGCCTGCGCCCACGGTGTCGGCCAAGTTGATGTGGGGTACGGGCAGGCTGTGGTGCTGGCCGTCAATGTTCAGATATGCCCCATCACCCCCATAGGTGAGGGCGATGCGGCTCAGGGCACCGGGTGTGGCGCTTGAGCGCAGCTCAGCGACCAGGCGCGCTGAATCGGCCAGTTTGACGCCTTCAAAACCCAGTGTTTCCAGGTCTTCGTCGCTGGCCTTGAGCCAGTCGGCGTGCACCATGACCGAGCGCACCGCGGCCACGTAGGCGTTCAGGTCGGCAGCCAGTTTGGGGCGCAGGTTGATGTCCACGCTCACGGTCCAGCCCAGGGCTTTGGCCTTTTGTACGATGGCCAGCACTTTCTCGTGCTCGGGGGGCACCAGGGCCAGCGAGCCGGTGTGCAGAATGCCGGGCTCGGTGTTTTTGAGCTGGGCCAGTACGCTGTCCACGCTGTAGTCGCGGTCGGCGATGCCTTCGCGGTAAAAGCCGTAGCTGGGTTGGCCGTCCTTGACTTGCACCACGGCCAGCGAGGTCGGTTTGTGCGAGGCCTGGGCCAGCAGCTGCACGCCATCGGCCACCAGCTGCGTCTGCAGTTGCTGGCCAAAGTTGTCGGTGGACAGCGGGTTCAGGTAAGTGACCGATGCGCCACGCAAGGCCGCCGCGCGGGCCAGGTTGTAGGGGCTGCCGCCCATCAGGGGGCGCAACTGGCCATCGGGCTGCGCGATGCAGTCCATCAGGGCTTCGCCCAAGACAAAAATGGAAGTCGTCATATCGAAAAGCAGGGCAGGGGGTTCACTTCTTGAGCAGGTGCTTGCGGCGCACCACGTCGATCCACACGGCCACGATCACAACCGCGCCAATGGCCATCATTTGCTTGAATTGCGAGACTTCCATCAGGTTCATGCCGTTGCGGATCATGGTGATTAGCACCGCGCCCAGCAAGCTGCCCCAGATGCTGCCGCGCCCGCCAAAGAGGGATGTGCCGCCCAAAATGACGGCGGCAATCGCGTCCAGCTCGAACATCTGTGCCATCTTGCCGCTCGACGAATCCATGCGGGCCATGAGCACAATGGCCGCCAGTGCGCAGCACAGGCCCGAGATGACATACACGCCCAGCTTGTACCAACGGATGTTGATGCCCACCTGGCGAGCGCCCATTTCGTTGGAGCCCATGGCGTACACATAGCGGCCGATTTTGGTGCTCGACAGCACAAAGGCCATCACCACAAAAAAGACGCCGGTGATCAGGGTGGGCATGGGGATGCCGAAGACATCGCCATAGCCGATGAAAGGGAAGGGGTCGGGCAAGCCCGCGTTGTCAAAACCGCCGGTCATGTCAAAAGCCAGACCGCGCCAGAGTGTCAAACCACCCAAGGTGACGATGAAAGCCGGGATGCCCACAAAGGCCACCAGATAGCCGTTGAAAATGCCCACCGCTGCGCCAATGGCCAAGGCCACGAGCATGGCCAGGTAAGGGTCGACGCCCATTTTGATCATCATGTGACCGGCCACGGCACCGGCCAGCGCGGTCAGCGCACCCACGGCCAGGTCCACCCCGCCCGTCAGGATCACAAAGGTTTGTCCACCCGCGAGCAAGGCGATCACCGAGGCCTGCACCAGGATGTTGGACAGGTTGCCGGTGGTCAGGAAGTAGGGCGAGGCGAAGGTGAGCAAAACGCCCAGCACGATGACCGCCACAAAGGCGCCGTACCACTCTTGTCGGGTGATGGATTTCATGATTTTTTTCAATTTTCAAAGCATGTCTTTTGTAGGAGCCCACCCTGTGGGCGAATGCTCGCAGGAGCACAAACGCTCATTCGCCCACAGGGGTGGGCTCCTACAAAAAGAGAGGAAGCCCGGACACGCAGGTCCGGGCGGGTCATATCGTGGAATTGACTTATTTGGCCTTGACCTTCATGAACTGGCCCACGCCGGAGTCGGCCGCGAACTTGTCCACGTTGGCCGGCAGCACCAGGAAAGAGCCAGTGTCGATGCGGGCTTCAACCTTTTTGCCTTGAGCAGCGGCGATGGCGGTTTCCACGCCCACTTGGCCGATCTTGGCCAGCATTTGTGCGGCGTTGGCTTGTTGCCAGCCTTGCTTCATCATGTCCAGGCCGCCGGGCGAGCCGTCAAAGCCTGCAATCTTCACGTCGCCGGGCTTCTTGCCTGCGGCCATCAAGGCGGCTTTGGCACCCAGAGCGCCGCCGTCCCATGCGCAGGCAATCACTTTGGCACCGGGGTTGGCACGCAAGGCAGCTTCCACACCGTTTTGGGCCATGGTCTGGTCCCAGGTGGTGGCCACTTCGACGATTTTGACGTTTTTGCGAACCGCGTTCAGTGCGTCCACAAAGCCTTTTTTGCGCTCTTGGCCGGTGGATTGGCCTTGGTCGCCGGTCACGTAAATCACGGTGTCGCCGTCTTTGATCTGCTCAGCAGCCCATTTGCCCTGCACGTTGGCCGCTTTGATGTTGTCGGTGGCCACATACGAGGTGATCTTGGAGCCGGTGATGCCGGTGTCCACCGCGACCACGGCAATGCCAGCGGCCAGCGCTTTGTTGATGGCGGGCGCGATGCCGGCCGAGTCCACCGGGGCGATGGCAATCGCATTGACCTTGCGGGTGATCATGTCTTCAACGATGGCCAGCTGGCGTGACAACTCGCCTTTGTCAGCGGCCAATTCGATGAATTTGACGCCTTTGGTTTGTCCGGCTTTCTTGGCACCCCCATTGATCAGGGTCCATCCTTCATTGGTGTTGCCGTTGGTGATGTAGGCCACTGTGATGTCGGCTGCCATGGCCGAAGTGAACAAAGTGGCGGCAGCGGCGGCGATGGCCAGGCGGCCGAATGTGCGTTTGGTGATCATGGGTCTTTTCTCCGTTGTGGGTTCGTACCGGGCAGAAAACCTTTTCTCTGACCGCGAACGGATTGGAAACGAAAAACCCGACTAAGTAAACCTAGTAGTTTTACTAATGCGTGAAATCACGAAATCCGCGATGCTTGCGCCATTCCATGTGAAAGTTGCTGTCATGTCTTCATCCCCCCCTGTTCTCGAAATCCAACAACTGACCAAGCATTACGGCGGCGTCAAAGCCTTGACCGATGCGCATTTCCGACTTTTGCCTGGAGAGCACGCGGCCATCGTGGGCGACAACGGCGCGGGCAAAAGCACCTTTGTGCGCCTGATCACCGGGGCCGAGCAGCCCAATTCAGGCGATATCTTGCTGGATGGCGGCAAGGTGAATTTCGAGTCACCGCTGGATGCGAGGGAGCAGGGCATCGAAACCGTGTACCAGACCCTGGCACTGGCCGAAGACCTGGATGTGCCCGCCAATATTTTTTTGGGCCGCGAGATCACCCGCCTGAACTTGGGGCCGCTGTCCATCCTCAACCACAAGGCCATGCGTGAAAAATCAGCGGCCATGTTGTCCACCACGGGTGTGAAGATTCAGGACATGTCCGAAAGCCTGCGCGGCATGTCGGGCGGTCAGCGCCAGTGCGTGGCGATTGCCCGCGCCGCTGGTTTTGCCAAAAAACTCATCATCCTGGACGAGCCGACCGCCGCTTTGGGTGTGCAAGAAACAGCCCGCGTGGAAGAAATCATTAAGGGCCTCAAGCAGCGCGGCATTCCACTCATCATCATCAGCCACAACCTGCGCCAGGTGTTTGATCTGGTGGACCGCATTTGGGTGTTCCGCCAAGGCCGCATCATCTGCAGCCGCCTGACCCGCGAGACCAGCCCCGAAGAGATCGTGGGCCTGATCACCGGCGCGATTGACCCGGCCAGCCTGCGCTCTGAAGAGGCCGCCACATGCTGAAGGGGATCGACCCGCTGCTCACGCCCGAGTTGCTGATGCATCTGTGCGCCATGGGGCACGGTGAATGGGTGGCGGTGGTGGATGCGAACTTCACCGCCGATTTTTTGAGCCAGGGCAAGCCGGTGGTGCGCCTGCCAGGCAACAGCCTGGAGCGGGTGAGCCGCGCCGTGCTGTCGGTGATTCCGCTGGCGGTGGATGTGGCGAAACCTGCGGCTTTCATGCGGGTGTGTCACAGCGCAGACGGTCACCGCACGCCTGCTCAGCAGGCCGTGGTGGATGTCGTGGTGGCCGAAGGCTTTCAACCCGATCAGGTCGAGGCGGTGGAGCGCTATGCGTTTTACGAGAAAATCAAAGCGGCCAGCCTGATCGTGCAAAGCGGTGAAGGCACGGCCTATGGCAACGCCTTGTTTTGCAAGGGCGTGATTCTTGTTTAATTTATTCCAGCATTTCTGACATGAACAGCGCCACCCCGAATTCAGCCATGCGTGGGTCCAACCACGTCGGGATGCGCCAATTCAACGAGCGCATCGTGCTGCAGGCCATCCGTCACCACGGGGCCATCCCCAAAGCCGATCTGGCCCGCCTGACCCAGCTGTCCACCCAGACGGTGGCCATTATCGTGGGCCGTTTGCTGGACGACGGCTTGCTGCTCAAACAAGACCGGGTGCGCGGCAAGATTGGCCAGCCCTCGGTGCCGCTTTCGCTCAACCCGCAAGGGGCGTTCAGCGTGGGCATTCAGGTGGGGCGGCGCAATCTGGAGCTGTTGGTGGCCGATTTCACGGGCCAGCCTGTCCATCGCTTGGAGGTGCTTTACGACTATCCAGACCCCGACGAGCTGTTTCAGTCCATGGCGCAAGGCTTGCTAACGCTGAAAGAGCGCATGGGCGATCTCTGGCCCCGCACCGTGGGGGTAGGCCTGACCGCGCCGCTGTCGCTGCACAAATGGGCCGACCTGATGGGCGGGCAAGCTGCTCAGGCCTTGGCCCGCTGGGAACACATCGACCTGCTTGCACAAGTGCAGCGCCTGAGCGATTTGCCGGTGGTGTTTGCCAAAGACACCACCGCCGCCTGCGTGGCCGAGTTGCTGCAAGGCCATGGTCGCAGCGAGCGCAGCTTTTTGTACGTGTTTGTGGGCACCTTCATCGGCGGCGGTCTGGTGCTGTCGGGCCACATCATGAACGGCGAGCGCGGCAACGCCGGGGCGATTGGCTCACTCCCCGTGGGTTTGGCCACGTCCGAGTCCAAGGGTTCAGGCATGCCGCCGCAGCTGCTGCAAAAAGCCTCGGGCTGGCAGCTCGAACAAGCCTTGCTGGCCGCAGGCCACAACCCTTTGCTCATTCACCAAAGCGCCATCATGGATGCGGCTTATGCCGAATTCACCGGCCCGTGGATCGCCCAAGCCAGTCAAGCCTTGGCCATGACCGTGGCCAGTGCCGCCGCCTTGCTCGACCTGGACGCGGTGGTGATGGACGGCTCGCTCGGTGCACCACTCATGACCGCCCTGATGGCCGCCACGCAAGAGGCGCTGGGCCAGTACCGTTTTGACGGCATGCACCAACCCCCCCTGTTGGCGGGTCAGGTGGGTGCGCACGCCCGTGCTTTGGGCGGGGCCTTGCTGCCGCTGCACAGCCAGTTTTTTCCGGACAAAGACATCTTCCTGAAACAGGACGCCGCATGAAGTTCTACCTCGACTCGGCCGACGCCCGCCAATGGACGCTGCCCGCAGGCTGCCCGCCCGTGCAGGGCGTGACGACCAACCCCACCTTGGTCATGCAAGCCGGTTTGCCGGTCAGCCTGAGCGGCTATTTGAAGTTGGTGTCTCAAGCCAGTGAGGCGCGTTTGCCCGAGCTGATGCTGCAACTGCCCCGTGCCGACGTGGGGGAAGCCGCCCAATGGCTGGAAGTGCTGCTGCCTGCCGCCGTGCAGGCCCGCGTGCGCCTGACCATCAAGCTGCCGTGCCACCCGGACTGGCAGCCGGTGCTGCGCGAGGTGCAGGCCTGGGGCGTGCCCACTTTGCTGACGGGCTTGTCCAACCCCGTGCAGCTTTTGTGGGCGCGGGCGCAAGGGGCCAGCTATGTGGCGCCTTATGTGGGCCGCCTGCAGGCCGATGGCCGTGATGTGTGGGCCTTGATCGAGGCTTGTGTCGCGGTGCAGTCCGACGGCTTGCAATTGCTGGCCGCCAGCATCAAGTCGGCCGATGTGCTCTCGCGTTTGATCGCCGTGGGTGCCCACGCTGTGACGGTGCGTCCCGATTTTGCGGCGGGTCTGGCCACCGATCCCCTCACGTTGGCGGCGATGGCGCAGTTTGACCGGGATGTGCAGACCAGCCAAACACCTTAAATGCTGCGGTTGCGGGCCAGTGGCGGGTTGCGCAAAAAATACTGCAAGATGCCGCGCATCAAGGCGTCGGTGAGTTGCTTTTGGTAGGCCTCGCTGCGCAGTTTTTCTTCTTCTTCAGGGTTGCTGATGAAGGCGGTTTCGACCAGCACGCTGGGGATGTCGGGTGCTTTGAGTACGGCAAAACCCGCTTGCTCGACGCGGGGTTTGTGCAGGCGACCCACACCGCCAATCTCGCGCAGCAAGCTGCTGCCCAGCTGCAAGCTGTCTTTGATCTGCGCGGCCGTACTCATGTCCAGCAATGCACGCTGCACTTGGGCGTCTTGTGTGCCCAAGTTGATGCCGCCAATCAAGTCGGCTTTGTTCTCTTTTTGTGCCATCCACCGCGCGGCACTGCTCGACGCGGCCCCCTGGCTCAGGGCAAACACACTGGCCCCACTGGCCTGTGGCGTGAAAAATGCATCGGCATGGATGCTGACAAACAGGTCGGCCTGGACGCGACGTGCTTTTTGCACCCGCACTTGCAGCGGGACAAAAAAATCGGCATCGCGCGTCAGGTAGGCCCGCATGGGGTTGCCTGCAACGCTGCTGGCGTTGATGCGATCGCGCAGCATTTTGGCGATTTTGAGCACCACGTCTTTTTCACGCGTGCCACCCGGGCCAATGGCCCCAGGGTCTTCGCCGCCATGCCCGGGATCCAGCGCCACCACGATCAATCGCTCCGTGCTGGTGGTGTTCGACTTGGGCTGGGGGTGATCCGGGCGGTCCATCGATGGGGTGCCTGGCGGCAACTTGTCCACTCGCCGGGTGCTGGGAGGGGGCAAGGCCATGGCCCCTGTGCCGGGCAGGCTGTGCTTGGCCATCAACTCACCCAGTGGGTCATTCACGGCGGCTGAGGGCGCTGGAAGGCCAGCCGCAGGGGCCGTTTTTTCGGCCATGCGTTCCTGAATCAGTTGTTCCAGGGGGTCAAGGGCTTGGGCCGGGTAGAGGTCCAGCACCAGTCTGTGGGCATAAGCGGCCACCGGTTGCAGCGTGAACACCTCGGGGGCAATCGGGCGCTTCAAATCGATGACCAGGCGCACCACTTGGGCGCTGAACTGGCCGATGCGAATGCCGGAAATGTTTGGGTCAGACGCTTGCACCTGCCCCACCAAGTCACGCAAGGCGGCATTGAGTTGCAGGCCTTCGATATCCACTGCCAAGCGAGGCGGTGATGTGATGAAGGTTTGTGTGGTTTTGAGGGGGGCGTCCGATTCCAGCGTAACCCGTGTGTAGTCGGCAGCCGGCCAAATGCGCACAGCCAGCATGTTGGCCCCTCGTGCCAGTTGGGCTGAACCCAAACTCAGCAACCACAGGCCCGCCTTGAGCCATTGGCGTCGGTCAATGGGCATGTGTGGCACCTTGGGCCCACGACTGCAGCCAACTTTGCCCTTGGGGGGTGCCTGCGCTGATGTGGACACGGCGCTGGTCTTCGTCGAGGGCTTCAAGGGCAATCACCCAGTCCGCGGCAGGCAGTTGCCCGGCCACTTTGTCTGGCCATTCCATGAGCTTGAGGCCCGGCCCTGCAAAGATGTCCCGAAAACCGGCGTCTTCCCACTCTTGGGGGTCGCTGAAACGGTAAAAATCAAAATGCCAAATCGGCCAAGCACTCTCGCCGGTGCCGACTTGGTGTGGCTCAACCACTGCATAAGTGGGGCTTTTGATGCGGCCTTGTACACCTGCCGCACGCAACAGGTGCCGCACCAGCGTGGTTTTGCCCGTGCCCAAATTGCCGCGCAGTTCGATGCGTGCATCACGCCCTTGGGGCCATGCTTGCAACGCAGCAGCCAGTGCGGTGGCAAAGGCCTGTGTGGCCGCTTCGTTGGACCACAGGCTTGTCCAGCTGGAGGCGGTGACGGGGCTTTCTACAATCGGTGGGTGACTGCTCAACGTACTCAAATCGACCTTCTTGAACTGTGGCCCCAGATCCAAGTCTGGGCGGGTGAATTGGGATTGTCCCAAATTGGCGTGACGGGGATCGATTTGTCCTCGGCAGAGCCCGGATTATCCGCTTGGCTGGAGGCGGGTTTTCAGGGCAGCATGCATTACATGGCCGCACATGGCCTCAAACGTGCCCGCCCCGCAGAGCTGGTGCCTGGCACGGTGAGCGTGATCACCGC
This sequence comes from Comamonadaceae bacterium PBBC1, assembly GCA_002256145.1. Taxonomy (GTDB): domain Bacteria; phylum Pseudomonadota; class Gammaproteobacteria; order Burkholderiales; family Burkholderiaceae_C; genus Limnohabitans_A. The sequence goes on along the minus strand of NKIP01000007.1, from coordinate 134,969 downwards.
TCGCATGGATTATTTGCCCCAGGGCACCACGTCCGACTGGGTGGCTCGGGAGACCGCCCGTAGCCTGCAGCCCGGCGAGGCGGTGGTGTCGCTGTACGCCCGGGGGCGCGATTATCACAAGGTGTTGCGCAGCCGCCTGCAAAAACTGCAAGATTGCATCGCCCAGGCGATAGGCCCCTTTGGCCACCGTGTGTTCACCGACTCGGCCCCCGTGATGGAGGCTGAGCTGGCCACCCGCAGCGGTTTGGGCTGGCGCGGAAAACACACCTTGGTGCTCAACCGTGAGGCCGGCTCGATGTTTTTTCTGGGCGAGTTGTTTGTGGACTTGGCCTTGCCCGAAACACCGACGGTGTCGGCGCATTGTGGTCAATGCAGTGCCTGTATGGACCTGTGCCCCACGCAGGCCATCGTGGGCCCCTACAAGCTGGATGCGCGGCGGTGCATTTCGTATTTGACGATCGAACACGCCGGACCGATCGACGAAGCCCTGCGCCCCCTGATCGGTAACCGCATTTATGGCTGTGATGATTGCCAGCTGGCATGTCCCTGGAACAAGTTCGCGCAAGTCAGCCCCTTGCCCGACTGGCAAGCCCGTGAGGGCTTGGGCGCGTCCAGCATCGCAGAGCTGATGGCCTGGAGCGAAGCCGAGTTTCTGCGCCGCACCGAAGGCAGCGCGATTCGCCGCATCGGCCATGCCCGCTGGTTGCGCAACCTGGCCCTGGCAGCGGGCAATGCACTGGCAACGGCCGGCATGAAGGCTGGTGAGCGACAGGCGCTGCATCAAGCGCTGAATCGGCATGTGGCACATCCCGACCCGGTGGTGCAAGAGCAAGTGCAGTGGTCGCTCAATCGGTGTTGAAAAAATCAGCTTTTGCGCAAGAGGTGCCTAGCTGGAAAACCATTGCTTGAGTGTCATTTTTCGGTTCTGCTCACTGCCGCCCATTTGCGGGTTGGATGCGGGCGATACCCGATGTATTTTTTCTTGGCTTTCAATCCCCGCACGCGTGGCTGTAAAGACATCTTCCCAACTGCTTTCGGCTGAAAAATGCGGCCCCAGAAGTTGCCCGATGAACCAAGTATTCTTGTCATGGTAGTGACAACCAAAAGAATTTCGATCGGCCGCAGCAGCGGTCAAAATCACCCTGTTTTCAGCCCGCAAGGCGTCCATGAAAGAGCCCGAGTAGCACGCTGAAAGCAACAAGGTGATTTTTGTTCGGCTGTGCAGCTGGTTCAGCCAGGCTTGGAGTTGCGTCGAGCGCAGCGCTTGGAAGTACTGGTTGCCAATATTGACGGACAACACATCCGGTGCACTATGCGTGGAGATGAGGACCGTCAGAGACAGTGGGTGCGACTGCGACCAGGCAGACAAATTCGCAAATACCCGGTCGAGGTTGGGGCGCGTCGCAAAAGGGAAACTCAGCTTTTGTGTCTCAAGTTGGTTGCTGAGCAAAATGGTGGCGGTGTCGGGATGGATGGTTTTGAGACGCTCGGCCATCGACACAACGTCTCTTTGAAAGACCAGTGATTGAGAGTGTTGTGCTGAGCCCAGGAAGATGTGTTTGTAGGGGGCCGAGCCCGGACGGCTCAACTGGGCTTGAACTTCCTGCAGTTGTGCTTGCAACAACTCATCGGACTGTTTTTGTGCTTCTTCTTTTTGAGGGGTGAGTGCGCATGCGCCTAGGCTGGCAACCAGCAGGGTCAACAAAGCCCCTTTGCATGCGCGGCTGGCACGCACAAACCATGTTTGGGGTGAGTTCACAAGTACCTCCGACAATAAAGTACTTTTATTTTAATATCAAAGTATTCAATACGCCCAAGGCAAAAGGCAAACTCAACATGCCCGACAAGGTGGACAGGGTGACCAAGGCGGCCACGTATGGGCCGTTGTAGCCCATGCGCGCGGCCAGCACGTAGCAGGTCGATGCGGTGGGCAAGGCTGAAAACGCCAACAAAACAGTGGTTTGAAGCGGATTGAGTTGAAAAATGTGCGACATGCCCAGCGCGATCAGTGGCAGTGCCAGGTGCTTGAGCGTCAGGACACTCAGGCCCAGGAGCTTGCCATGGCGCAAGGTGTCCAACTGCATGCCTGCCCCTGCTGCCATGAGACCCAAGGCCAATGAGGAGGCACCGATGCGGCTGATGCTGGGGTCCAGCCATTGGGGAATCTGAAGCCCTGACAAGTTGGCGATCAAGCCCGAACCGGTGGCAAGGATCAGCGGGTTGCGCACCAGTTCTCGCAAAAATCCGGTGTTCGAATGCCTGGCCATGGGCCACACGGCACCGATGTTGAACAAGGGCACACACACACCGATGAGCATGGAGATCATCAGCAAGCCTTCGGGGCCTGCCAAGCGTTCTGCCAAAGCCAGTGCGATGAATGAATTGAAGCGAAAGCCAATCTGCGCACTCGCTGCATGGTCGCGCGCGTCCAGCCGCTTGCCCAAAAAGGGCCAGTAGGGCAGGCTGTAAGACAGGGCAATGGCACACAAGCCCAGGCTCAGACCTGCTCCAATCAAGCTGGAGGCTGCGCCCAGATCGATGGGGCTTTTCACAATGGAGTGAAACAGCAAGACAGGGAACAGAAAAAAATAAACCAGTGTTTCAACGGATTGCCACACCGAGCGCCCCAAAGCTGTGTAGCGGCACAACAAGTAGCCGCACAAAATCAGGGAAAAATCGGGAAAGAGGAGTTGGGCAAAGTTCACCGGGCTAGGATAACCGCGACTTTTTGTCCTCAGGGCATTGCTGTGTCACCTTGGAGCAATGGATGCCTTGATTTGTGGAACTTTTTGTGGTTTTTCGCCATGTCTGGTGATGTCAATTGAATATGATGCAATTATTTAAAGGAGTTTTCAAATGAAGCGACGCGATTGGATTTCCGCAGCCGTTTTGGCCGCAAGCACCGCCGCCACAGGTCACGCTTGGGCTCAGGCTTACCCCAACAAAACCATCAAGTTGCAAGTGCCTTTTGCGCCGGGCGGCACGACCGACATTGTTGCCCGCGTCATTGCCGAGCCCTTGGGTAAAGCCTTGGGTCAAAATGTGATTGTGGAAAACAAGGCCGGTGGCGGTGGCGTGGTCGGCGCCACCGAGACGGTTCGCTCTGCCCCCGATGGCTACAGCTTGGGGATGGCCACAGTGTCAACCACCGCTGCCAATCCTGCCATCAACCCCAAAATTCCGTACAACCCCACCACCGATTTCACCCCCATCATCAACATTGCGGCCACGCCCAACGTGATTGCCGTGCACCCCAGTTTTCCTGCCAAAGACTACAAAGGCTTCATTGAAGAGTTGAAGAAAAACCCGGGCAAATATTCCTACTCCTCTTCGGGTACGGGGGGCATTGGTCACTTGCAAACCGAGTTGTGGAAGAGTCTGGCCGGGGTTTTCATTACCCACATTCCTTACCGTGGTGCAGGGCCGGCCCTGAACGACACGGTTGCGGGTCAGGTGCCCATCATTTTTGACAACATGCCCTCGGCCTTGCCCTTTATCCAGCAAGGCCGTTTGGTGCCCATTGTTGTGGCTGCTCCCCAGCGCTTGCCGCAGTTGCCCAATGTGCCCACTTTCAAAGAGGTGGGCTTGGAGCCGGTGAACCGCATGGCTTATTACGGGATTTTGGGTCCTAAAAATCTGCCCAAGGATGTGGTGGACAAGATCAGCGCTGGCGTCAAAAAAGCGCTACAAGACCCTGCCGTGACCAAGCGCATTCAGGACACAGGCTCACTCGTGGTGGCCAACACACCGGATGAGTTCGCTGCTCAAATCAAGGCCGAGTTTGAGGTCTACAAAAAAGTGGTGGATCAGCAAAAACTCAAGCTCGACTGATGCACATCCATGCATGAGGCCAGCCAGGACGCCATCGATCTGTTTGTGGAGTCCCTGTGGCTGGAAGATGGTTTGGCCGCCAATACCTTGGCGGCCTACCGTCAGGACTTGACGCTTTACGCCCATTGGCTCTTCTTGACGCATCGGCTGGCCGTGTTGGCCAGTCAAGAGTCGCACCTGCAGGCTTATTTTGCTGAGCGTCACGTCCAATCCAAAGCAACTTCTGCCAACCGCCGCCTGACGGTTTTCAAGCGGTTTTTTCGCTGGGCTTTGCGCGAGCGCAGGATGCCAGCTGACCCGAGCTTGCGGCTATTGGCGGCCAAACAGGCACTCAAGCTGCCAGGCACTTTGGGCGAGTCACAAATTGACGCTTTGATGTCCGCCCCTGATGTGAGCACCGAGTTGGGCTTGCGTGATCGTGCCATGCTGGAGTTGATGTATGCCAGTGGCTTGAGGGTCACCGAACTGGTGTCCCTTCAAACCCTGCATGTGAGCCTCAATGAGGGCGTTTTGCGCATCACGGGCAAGGGCAGCAAGGAGCGCGTGGTGCCGTTTGGGGACGAGGCTCGGTCGTGGTTGCAGCGTTATATGAGCCAGGTGCGCCCGGCTTTGTTGGGGTCGCGCCTCAGTGAAGATTTGTTTGTCACCTCCAGTGGCCCTAAACCCGGCACGGGCATGTCACGCGTCATGTTCTGGAGCTTGGTCAAGCGCTACGCCATGGAGGCGGGTATCACTTCGCCGCTGTCGCCCCACACTTTGCGTCATGCCTTTGCCACCCATTTGCTCAACCACGGGGCCAATTTGCGAGCCGTGCAAATGCTGCTGGGGCATGCCGATATTTCATCCACCACCATCTACACCCATGTGGCCCGTGAACGGCTCAAAGCCCTGCACGCTCAGCACCACCCGCGAGGCTGAAGTCGGTTGCTTCAGACCAAGCGTTGCCGCAGTTCGGTCTTGAGCACCTTGCCGTAATTGTTTTTGGGCAAACTGTCCACCACCACGTAGCGTTTGGGGCGCTTGAAGCGGGCGATCTCTTGCAGGCACAGCGCGTCCAGTGCAGCGGTGTCCAAGGTATGCCCCGCTTGCGGCACCACAAACGCCACCACCACCTCGCCCCATTCGGCATCGGGCGCGCCGACCACAGCCACTTCGGACACGCCCGGTGCGTGCAGCAGCACCTCTTCGATTTCGCGCGGGTAAATGTTGGAGCCGCCACTGATGATCATGTCTTTGCTGCGGTCTTTCAGGGTCAAAAAGCCATCGGCGTCCAGACAGCCCATGTCGCCCGTGAAAAGCCAGCCGTTTTGGATGGCTTTGGCCGTGGCTTCAGGGTTGCGCCAGTAGCCGGCCATCACGCTGTCGCCCTGAATCAGCACTTCGCCAATCTCGCCCAGTGGCAAGTCACGGCCTTGTTCGTCGGTCACGCGGATGTTCACCGGGGTTTGCGCCACGCCAATTGAGGCCAGGCGGTCCAAGTGTCGTGGGTGCTGGGTGTCTTGCAGGTGGTGACGCGACAGGGCCGTGCCCACCATGGGGCTTTCGCCTTGTCCGTAAATCTGCACAAAACGCGGCCCCATGACACGCAGCGCCCGCTGGATGTCGGCCGCGTACATGGGCGCTCCGCCGTAGACCACGGTCTTGAAGGATTGGCCACAAGCTTGTTCAGACCAGCCCGCTGCTTCAGCGTGGTCCACCAGTCGCTTGACGATGGTGGGCGCTGCAAACATCGACAGCGGCCCGACTTGTTGTCCCAGCGCAAACAACTCGGCCGGGTCGAACCCACCGGAAGGCGGCACCATGTGCCTGGCCCCGGCCATCAGGTGTGGAATGGCGTAAATGCCCGCGCCGTGCGACATGGGCGCGGCGTAGGCGATGGTGTCTTGCGGGCTGACGGCGTCCACATCGCAGAAATAGCCCAGGCCCATGGTCATCAGGTTGCGGTGGGTGATCATCACGCCTTTGGGCCGGCCGGTGGTGCCGCTGGTGTAGAACAGCCACGCCAGGTCATCAGCCTGGCGCTCGGTGATCGGGGTGTCGATGGGTGATGCGGGCAATTGCCAAAGCGCATCGGCCTCGGCACTGTCGACGTCGATCACGCGCTCTAGGCCTGTGAGCTTGTCGCCGGTGTCGCTGGTGATGTCGGCCGTCACAAAGGCCCAGCGGGCCTGGGCGTTGTCGATGATCCATTGGGCTTCGCGCACATGCAGTTTGGCGTTGATGGGCACCACCGCCAAACCTGCCCACCAGGCGGCAAACACCACCTCAAGGTAGCGCACATGGTTGCGCATGAACAGCGCCACGCGGTCGCCGGGTTGCAAGCCTGCAGCTTGAAATTGCACCGCCAAGTGCTGGCAGCGTTGCGCCCACTGCGCATGGGTGGCCATACATGAGGTGCCGCTGAAGATGGCCGGGCGCTCGGGGGCCATGCGGGCTTGGCGTTGCAGCAGGTGGGCAAGGTTCAATTCAATGTCTCCAGCAAAAGTGCCGCTATTTTGACTTCGACTGTTGCATGCGGTGTCGCTTGGACGTCTTGGTCACTGACGTGCCAAGCTGTCATGTCGGCGCTGAAGCTGCCGACCTGCGGGGACGCACTTCAGGGGGCGGTGGTCAGGCGCGGCGCAGCAGTAAACGCACATCCGGGCCGATGCGGTCCATCGCATGGAAGGCCAACTTCACGGTGTTGCTCAGGGCCGTCAGCGCAGGCAAATTGGCCATGCCTTGGCCAGGGCCGAGCAGCTGGGGGGCGATGTAGACGAGGTATTCGTCCACCAGCCCTTCACGGATGAAGGAGCCGTTGAGTTTGTTGCCGGCTTCCACATGCAGTTCATTGATCTCGCGCCGGGCCAGGTCGTGCAGCATGGCAGTCAGATCGACTTTGCCGCCCGGGCCAGGCATGTCGATCACGATGGCGCCGCGTGCGATCAGGGCGGCGCGTTTGCCCGCCTGCTCTGAGTTGGCATGGTCGACGGCTGTGTAAATCCAGATCTGCCGGGCTTGCTCGCCCGTGCCTTGGGTGTCCAGGAGTTTGGCGTTCAAAGGCATGTCCAGGCGGCTGTCCACCACCACCAGGTGTGGTTGGCGAGGCACATCGAGGCCGCGCACGTTCAGTTGCGGATCGTCTTCGAGCACGGTGCCGATGCCGGTCAGGATGGCGCAGGCACGGGCACGCCAGGCATGGCCGTCGGCGCGGGCTTCGGGTCCGGTGATCCATTGGCTTTGGCCGTTTTGCAAGGCGGTTTGCCCATCGAGTGAGGCGGCCACCTTCATGCGCACCCAGGGCAGGGCACGCTCCATGCGGCTGAAAAATCCGATGTTCAGTTCACGGGCTTGAATGGCTTCGTCTGAGGTGCGGTCCAGCGTTTCGGTTTGCACCCCCGCAGCTGCCAAACGTGCCATGCCTTGGCCTGCCACTTTCGGGTTGGGGTCGGTCATGGCCGCGACCACGCGCCCAATGCCAGCCGCTGCCAGCGCATCGCAGCAGGGTCCGGTGCGGCCTTGGTGAGCGCAGGGCTCCAGCGTGACCCAGGCGGTGGCGCCTTGCACGCTGTGGCCGCGCTCGGCCGCGTCGCGCAAGGCCATGATTTCGGCATGCGGGCCGCCTGCACGCTGGGTGTGGCCTTGGCCCAGCAGTGTGCCGTCAGCAGCGGTGATGACGCAGCCCACACGCGGGTTGGGCGAGGTCAGCCACAGAGCCTGACGGGCCAAGTGGAGGGCCGTTTGCAGGGGCGTGAGCAAAGGGGAGAAGGGGGCGTTTGAGGCTGGCACGGTGGTCAAAAAATGAGGTATCGAGGCGCTTTGGCTTAAAAAACAATTATGGCCCGGATACCCAGGCGGGCAGAGCCGAGACACTGCTGTGCCATTCGATGCGGTTTTCTGACGAAGTGCCTGAAGTGTCGGGGCCTTTGCCAGGCTTGCCGCTGTTTGTCCAGACCACGCGCACTTGCAGGTCTTGAATGAGCCCATTGCCGCGTGGCGTACTGCTGGTTTGTCGGCTGTATTGCACGCCTTGAACCAGGATGGTTTCGTCGGTTGCGCATGGATGGGCGCTGCCCCGGATGCTGGCCATCCAGCAGTCCAGGCCTTCTTGGGCCAGCCTTTGAGCTGCTGCGTGTTGACGGCTTTCGCGGCTCAGTTGCAAAGTTTTCAAGGTCAGTTGTGTCGCACCCAGCAGGCCAATGCCCAGCACGGCCGAAGCGATCAAGGCTTCGATCAAGGCCATGCCTTGCTGGGGGTGTTGGGCACCTTTCATGGCGTGCTGGCGGTCCAACTGCCGTTGACCCGTTGAACACGCGAGGCGTCCATGCCGTCCGGCCAGTTCAGGATGTAAGCATTGCGCCCAGCCGGGCGGGCCAGTACTGTGCCTGATCGCCATTCAGGAATGCCTGATTGCACCACCAGTTGGCCTTCAATGGTGCCGCCTTGCCAGCCGCGCATTTTGTCGTCGTTGCAGCCCGAGTCGATCAACACACTGCCGTAGATGAGGGTGTTGGCACCGATGCGCGGGCAGCGCACAGCACAAGCTTTGGCAGAAAACACCAGCAGTGCCGGGGTGTTGGCCGTGCCCACGCTTTGCTGCCAGTCGTTGGGGCTGTCGATCCAGTAGATCGAGCGTGGTGGGGTGGTCTGCGCTGTCAAGCCGTTGCGTTCTTGAGCGGTGGACCAAGCTTGCAGTTGCGCGTCGGTGATGGAGCCCAGCACACTTTGCCAAGCAGCGCGGGTGCAGGGGCTGCGCGGCACAGCTTGGCTTGGCCCCGTTTTGCTGCCACCGCCGGGCAAGCTGGTGGTGCTCAAAGCCAGGCAGGCATTTTTCTCTGCCGCTGAAATGCTGCCATTGCGGTTGGTGTCCACCACAAAATGCGTCAACACTGCGGGTCCTTTGGCGGTGCTGACGCAGGCTTCGCCCTTGCTGACCCAAGGGCACACCCGCAGCTTGGCCCCGGAGGCTTCGGTCACGCAACCGTTGAGCACCAGCGTAGCGGGCTCTTGCAAGTCGGGCGCTGGGGCCACCGTAGGGACGAACACACTTTCTTTGACCAGCGCTTGACTGTGTGGTGTGCCCATGCGGGCGCTGGCGTGCAGTGTCAGCACATGGGGCGACTCGACCAAGTCGCGCACGGCGGTGGTGCTCAGCTGGGCCTGCGGTATGGCAGGGTGTTGTTCGGGCGTGAGCCGAATGCACTGCCACTGGGGCCCGGTGACCCCTTCGGGGCAGGGGGTCAAAGCCTGCAAAAGGCTGTCTAACGGGGTGTTTGTGTCCAACAACAAAGCTTGTGCTCCCGCCAAAGCGGCCGTGGCGGCCCATCGGGCTTGGTGGCTTCGGGCGTGGTTGAAAGTGGCCAGCTGGTCCATTTGGGCACTGCGGGCGCTGTAAAAACTGGCCAGGCTGGCCAGCATCACCAAGGTCATGGCCATCAGCAAAGTGATGGCACCCGTCTGCGGGCCGAGGGCAGGGGAGCGCGTCATGGGCAAAACTTCGATTGGACGCTGGCGGGCAAATCGTTTTGCAAGCGCACGGTTTGAGTGAGGCTCATGGTGCGACCGGGGTCCTGTGGCCATGCAGCGCTCAGCGTCATCTGCACCGAGCGGCGCAGCCAACCTTGTGCAGCTGAGCAATGGAGTGTCCACTGCAGTGCGCTGACTTTCAGGCTGCTGGTGTCGGTGATGGCTTGCCAATCGCCCGCATCCTGGCATGAACGTTTGATTTGGAGGGTTTGCGACGAGAGCCGAAAACCCATGCATTCGTCATTCTCGCGCTGCCCGTTGTGGTTGCGGTCATAACTGAAGGCCAGAGTCTCGTCGCTCAGGCTGAAATCTTGTGCGTCTTGACAGAAATCGTCCAGACACAGGGTTGGGCTGCGTGTTTCCCAGGCTTTGGCCGAGTACTGCGCTTGGCGCAATTCTTTGGCCATCCAGTCCATGGCCGAACGCAGATCATGGTGCAGGTGGGTGTCATGCAGTGCCTGGCGGTGACCACGCAATTGACTGGTCAGCATGGTGCTGCCTGCGGCCAGCACCACCATGCCCAGCGCAAGGCCCACCAGCAGCCCGGTCAAGGTCTCACCTTTTTGAAGGCGGTGGCGGTTGGTGTTCATTTTTTCCAGCAACGGTCGGGGTCACCGCTCAAGTGAGGGCCCGCGCTGAGCAAAGCGTTGGCGGGTTCTTGCCACGTCAACCGCAAGGGCGCGCACTGGACGTCGGCCGATTGGGCCCCCAAGGGGGTGGCCTCTAAGGTGAAGCCGTCGGCATCGGCCAATGTGATGCGCAGTTGGTAATGGGCTTGGCTGGATCGGTCGGTGGTCCAGCCCAAAGTGCTCAGGGCATCGGCATGCTGGTCATGGGCACTGCGCCAGCGGATTTGGTCCATTTGCAATTGCAGCAAAGCGGCTTGACCGTCAATGCGTCGGGTCTGGCGTTGCTGTTGCTGGTAAGCCGGCAGGGCCAAGGCCGCCAGAACGGCCATCAGCGCCAAGCTGATCAGCAGCTCGGTCAGCGTGAATCCCCGATTCCGAAAATGGGCGGTGGTCTTGTCTGGGGGATGGTGACCCAAAAGGTGCATGGCATGACTCCCTTGATTTGGTTTTGATTGTGGTCTTGTGTATTCATTTTGTACAGTTCAAGATGAGGGCCTGCTTGTGGGCACGTTGCGCACACATGAACCCAGGAGGATGAGCCATGCATCGCCAAACGCTGCCACCCCGCCCATGGCCCCGTAACCCGCGCTGTGCGCAAACGTTGTGGGGCTTCAGTTTGCTGGAGGCCTTGGTGGTGCTGGCGCTGGTGGGTGTGTTGATGGCCATCGCTGTGCCGACTTTGTCGGAATTGCGGCAACAGCATCGGCTACAAGCACGGGCCGAGGCCTTTTTGAGCAGCTTGGTGTTGGCTCGCTCGGAAGCGCTGCATCGCCAGCAAAGGGTGACCGTGTGCGCAAGCGCTGCGCCCCATGGCGATTCATGTGATCCTGAGGGGCTTTGGCAGCAAGGCTGGCTGGTGTTTGTGGACAGCAACAACAGCGCCCGCAGAGATCCGGGAGAGGTGATCGTCGAGCGTCAAGATGCCATGCCCGAGGGTTTTCAATTGACGGTCACCAATACCGTCAAGTCTTATTTTTCTTATGGCAGTGAGGGAAGAAGCGTGAGCCTCAGCGGGGCCTTCATGGCGGGCACCTGGCGCTTTTGTTCGGCAAATTTGCCACACGGCTGGCAAGTGGTCAGCAATGCCGTTGGACGCCCCAAGTTGGAAAAAATACCGGCCAAGGACTGCGATTGACGCCTCTTTCAGGGGCCGGCATGCCCTTGAGCAAAAACTTTAGCGGACTTCGTCAACCAAGGTTTTGAAGTCGTCAATGTCTTCAAAATTGCGGTAAACGCTGGCAAAGCGCACATAGGCGACTTTGTCGAGTTTTTGCAATTCACGCATGACCCATTCACCAATGCGGTGTGAAGCCACTTCGCGTGTGCCCAAGTTGAGCAGTTTTTCCTCGATCCGCTCCATGGCCGCATCGAGTTGTTCGATGCTGACGGGCCTTTTGCGCAGAGCCAAGTTGAGGCTGCCGCGCAGTTTTTCTCGCTGGTAATCGATGCGCCGACCGTCTTTTTTGACGATGGCCGGAAAGTTGACTTCGGGCTTTTCGTAGGTGGTGAAGCGCTTTTCACACGCCCCACATTGGCGACGCCGCCGAATGAAATCCCCGTCCTCGGCCAAACGGGTCTCGACCACTTGCGTTTCGAGGTGACCGCAAAACGGGCATTTCATCGTGTGGACCGATCAGCCGTAAACGGGGAAACGGCTGGTCAGCGCATGCACCTTGGCACGCACGGCGGCCAAATTGGCTTCGTCCAGCGGGTTGTCCAGCACATCCGCAATCAGGTGGGCCGTGGCGCGGGCTTCTTCGTCCTTGAAGCCGCGGGTGGTCATGGCAGGGGTGCCGATGCGCACGCCGCTGGTCACGAACGGCTTTTCTGGGTCGTTCGGAATGGCGTTCTTGTTGATGGTCATGTGGGCGTTGCCCAATGCGGCTTCTGCAACTTTGCCGGTGATCCCTTTGGCACGCAGGTCCACCAACATGACATGGCTTTGGGTGCCGCCGCTGACGATGCGCAGGCCGCGAGCGGTCAGTGTCTCGGCAATGATCTGCGCGTTTTTGACCACTTGGGCTTGGTAGGCCTTGAACTCAGGTGCCAGAGCCTCTTTGAAGGCCACCGCTTTGGCTGCGATGACATGCATGAGCGGGCCGCCTTGCAGGCCGGGAAAGATGGCGCTGTTGATGGCTTTTTCGTGCTCGGCCTTCATCAAGATGATGCCGCCACGGGGGCCGCGCAAGCTCTTGTGGGTGGTCGAAGTGACCACGTCGGCGTGGGGCACGGGGTTGGGGTATTGGCCCGCAGCGATCAAGCCCGCATAGTGGGCCATGTCGACCATGAAGATCGCGCCAACTTCTTTGGCAATTTTGGCAAAGCGCTCAAAGTCGATGTGCAGCGAGTAGGCCGAAGCACCGGCAATGATCAGCTTGGGTCGGGTTTCACGGGCTTTGGCTTCCATGGCCTCGTAGTCGATGGCTTCTTGCGCGTTCAGGCCGTAAGACACCACGTTGAACCACTTACCGGAAATGTTGAGCGGCATGCCGTGGGTCAGGTGACCGCCTTCGGCCAAGCTCATGCCCATGATGGTGTCGCCGGGCTTCAAGAAAGCCAGAAACACGGCTTCGTTGGCCGAGGCACCACAATGCGGCTGCACGTTGGCGGCTTCAGCGCCAAAAATTTGCTTGATGCGGTCAATGGCCAATTGTTCGGCCACGTCCACATGCTCGCAACCGCCGTAATAACGCTTGCCCGGATAACCTTCGGCGTATTTGTTGGTCAACTGACTGCCTTGTGCGGCCATGACGGCGGGCGAGGCGTAGTTTTCGCTGGCGATCAGCTCGATGTGGTGTTCTTGGCGAGCGTTTTCGGCCTGGATGGCAGCGAACAGCTCGGGGTCGGTTTGTTCAATCAGAATGTTGCGGTGGTACATGGCAGTCCTTTGGATGGAAGTGACCTTGAATAAAAACGAAGATGGGGTTGTTTTTGACAAGGGCTGCCCAGGCGAACGGCTGATACCGGCTGGGCACGACAAAAAGCGACAGCCGGTTGCACGCTTCCCAGTGGTTCAGGGTGGAGCATCCACCACAATCCACGTCAGAGCAGTCGCTGGCTTTGTGAGAGCCATAACGCCGCCCCTATCGCCAGTTGCGCACCCGTCTAGTGTAGCCGAGGGTTTTCGGGCCCTTGTCAATGCCCGAGATCAAAGCGGAAATTGAGTGGTTTTTGTCCCGCCAGAGTGCGATGGCGCAACCCCAGCTGTTTTGAATCCTTGCGTGATTTTGTCCAGCTGTTTTTGTTCGCTCAAGACGCGGTCAATGTAGGTCTCGTCCCTGGCTTGTCCTGAGTCGGCGGCATAAAGCCGCAGCGCATCTTCAACGGTGCTCGATTGTTGAATCAAAAACTGCAAGTGGCGCGTGCCCACCCGCAAATTCGTCAAAGGATCGAACGCGGCCAATCGGCCCCCAAAGGGCGTCAAGGCCTGACTGTGGGCATTGGGCTCGATCTGCATCAATCCCATGCCACCTTGTGAACCCGAAGCAAAGGGATTAAAGCGTGACTCAATGGCCATCACCGCCAAAATCAAAGTCGGTGCGATTTGGCTGCGCTCACCCACCGACCAGGCCTCTGACACCAGTGCGCCGACGGGTTCGGGCGACACTTTGTACTTGCGGCTGAGCCATTGGGTCACCGCCATTTGGTCTTTGGGCAGACTTTTCACACTCGTTGCGGTCGAACGTGATGCGCCTTCGAGCAAGATGTCGATGTCCAGCGTCTCAGCTTGGCGCATTTCGAGCCAACTCATCAAGGTTTCACTGGCATAGACCTGCAAACCGGGGCGGGCAAAAAAAGTCAAGGCCACAGCCACCACAGCCATGCCCAGCAGGGCCAGGCTGTGCCGTGTGATTTCTACAAAACCTTCGCGCACGTCGCCGCTCAAGGTGGTGAAGCTTCGCCAGAATTCGGACAAATTCAAATGGGATTTCAAAAAAACTCCTCTCGTGTCAAGCGTGAACATGCCGCAGGCAAACGCTTGGTAGGGGGGCCGAGACTGCAGACCAGGAGGGGTTTGCAGCGAATCGGCTGATGCTCGGGTTATCCCTAGTGGTGCCGATGTGTGGCAAATTTTAAGAAATTTTAATAACCCGTCAAGTATTTAAATTTTGTTTGATAGATTTCATTGAATATATAGATGGTTTTTTGGCTCTGAAAACCGTCCTGTTTCGCTTGGATTCGCGTTCCGCTTTCTGTCGCGTGCAAATCCCGGCGAAAATACACGTTTGTGTTGCCGAGTTGGTCCCCAGGGGTCGAGTCTGTCGGCCCGCCGCCGTCTTGGCACCCAACGTGTTTTAAAGTTTTTACCGTGACCTCATCATTCAAGCCTTTTGACCTTGCCGCCCTCGATCCCATGACGGCCGGTATCTTCAATGCCGCCACATCCGGTGAACGCAGCGCCCGTTTGCGTGAGTGGTTGGCCTCCGAGCCTGCAGAGGCATTGCTCAACGATGTTTACCGTGAACTGGCCAGCCGTGACAAAGGCGTGGCCAAAATCCTCAAGGAAAAACTCGACGAGATCAAACGCGCCCACGGACAGGAGGCTTTGGCCAGTGATTGGGGCCAGAAAGCCGAACACATGCTGATGGCACCGCGTTTGAACATTGCCGATGCCTTGGCATGGCAGCGTGATGCGGCCAAGGCCGGTGCCCCCTTGTCGCGCGAACCTTTGGCCAGCCTGAAATTGCGATTGGCCGAAGTGGTCAAAGGAGTCGAAGACTTGCAGCACCAAGTCATGGTGCAGCGCGAGGCGGCCGTTTTGTTGGCGCAGCGTGTGGAAGTGCTTTCCACCAAACATTTGATTGAAGCCCAAAGCGGTCATGCGGGTTTGCAAGCGGATGTGGTGCAGTGGCAAGCCCAGGCTTTGGCCCTCACCCAAAATGCGGTTTGGCCGAGTGTGGACCTGAAGTACCCCTCTCAACTGGAGGTGGCGGGTAAACAACTTCAAGCGGTCTGGGATGGTTTTTCGGCAGCTCTGGATTTGGCCGGTTTGGCTCAAACCGACCCCGCCGCAGCCTTGCCTTCGGTGCCTGTTTGGGCCGACGAAATTCGACGCTTGCGCGGTGACACGGGCAAAGAGGCCGCACCCGTTGCAGAACAAGCCAAAACCGAAAAAACAGACAAACCCGCCAAGCCCAAATTGGATCCAGCGCAACGTCAGGCTCTGCGCGAAGCCGCCAGTGCTGCCGTCACGCCCGTGCTCGAAGCGGTTGAAAAAGAAGCCGCTGAGGGTCAAGGAAAAGCGTCTGCTGAAGCTGCAGTGGCTTTGCGTGCGGTGCTCAAAGTTCACGGCAAGCATCTGGACACGGTCTTGGATGAGCGTGTGCACTTGGCCTTGACCGCAGCGGGCGAACTCGAAGGCTGGCAACGCTGGCGAGCCGACCAGATCCGTCAAGACCTGGTGGCTCAGGCTGAAGCTTTGCTTGGTCAAGACAAAACCCCCACCGTGGGGGGGCGCAAAATGCAAGACAAGCTGCGCCAACTGCGTGAAAGCTGGAAGCAAACCGACCAAGGTGGCCTGCCCAACCACGCTTTGTGGAAACGTTTTGACGCGGCTTGCAACGAGGCCTACAAAACAGTGCTGTTGTGGCTGGAGCAAATCAAAAAAGAATCGGCCGACCACCGTGCGCAGCGTGTGGCGCTGATAGAGGAAGTCAAAGCGTTCACTGCCGCGCATGCCGACAGTGAAGACTGGCGTGGCCAATTGCGGGCTTTGCACCAGTTTGCGGACCGTTGGCGCAATGCTGGCCACTTGAGCGAAAAGTCATTTGCTGAAATGCAGTCTCAGTGGAAAGCCCTTTTCAAGGCTGCTGCAGCCCGACTGGAGGCCGCACAAAAGGCCAGCATTGAGCGCCGCCAAGCCTTGATCCAAGAGGCCCGCGAGTTGGGCTCGGCTGCGGCTTTGCGCGTAGATGCCGTGAAGGCTTTGCAAACCCGTTGGCAAACCGAGGCCCAGTCCGTGCCTTTGGACCGCAAAACCGAGCAAAAACTGTGGGAAATTTTCCGAGCGCCTCTGGATGAAGCTTTCCAGCGCAAAGGCTCTGAGCGCCAGCATGTGTCCGCACCCTTGAATGCACACGACCGCATGGTGATCGACGCCTCTCAAGCTTTGGAAGCGGCCAATGCCAGTGGCGATGCCACCAAAATTCGTGCCGCCATGGCCGCACTCGACGCCGCATTGCGTGGCCAAGCTGCAGCGGTGTTGGCTGAAAAAACCAGTCCTGCCCCAGAGGTTCGGGCCGAATTGCCCGCATCCGGTGCTGCGCCTGATCAAGACGCCGCTCCTTCCGACGGCGAAGGCTCGGACATGGCCAATGCGTCTGCTCCATCGGCTGAAGGTCAGGAAGTGTCCGGCGACACGGGTGCACAGAGCGACGCTGCGGCGCCACCTGTGGCCAAAGTGCAAGCGCCCAAACGGGTGGTGGCGGTTCGGGGCGATGACCGTCCTGGACAAAAGAAAACCGAAGCGCCAGCCCCCACAGGCCGCCGCGATGCGCGTCCGGGCGAACGCTCAGGCCGTCCCGGCGAGCGCATGGGCGAGCGTGGCCAGCCTCGCATGGGCGAGCGCGATCGCTCTGGCCGAGGTGACTTTGAGCAACGGCCAGATCGTGGACCCCGTTTGGGTGATGCCGCTTTCCGTGCTCAGCGCGAGGCCTTGGAGCGTGCTGAGATGTCTTTGCGCAAGCTGGCCGCCCAAGCCCATGGTGAGACCCTCACGCGTCTCATGGGGGCTTGGCAAGAGCGTCAAGCCGATGCCTTGCCGAGCACACAGGAGTTGGGCCGTGCCGTCAATGCATCGACCCGCCAGGTCTGGACTCAGGCCCTGAGTTCACCGGCCAAAGAGAGTGCCTCAACGGCCTTGCTTCGCCTTGAAATGGCTGCTGAAGTGCCCACGCCTGCCGAACAGTTGTCCGCGCGTCGTGCCCTGCAATTGCAATTGCTCACACAGCGCAATCAACCCGGTCCTGCAGAGACTTGGGCCCAGGATGTGGCCCAGGTGTTGTCAGGTCCGCACGACGAGGTGTCTGCACGTCGTTTGCAAAACGCCTTGAAAGGGCTGTTGCGCAATTGATGGCGCACCCTGTCGTTTGACTGCGGCCGCTGCACAGCGGCCGTTTTTAAGATGCCATGCCATCTTGCCAAGGCAAAGCCTGATCTGCGGGTCGCTTACAGCTGGAGTTTCAGCTGGCTTTCAAACACACGGGCTTGGCCTGTGTGGGGGTCGGTGAAGGCGATCGATTGCGCTAACAGTTGCAAGGGCTGGCTGAAGTCTTCGGGCTCGTCCGGGCCACGCAAAATTGAGGGGTAGAAAGCGTCGCCTTGGATTGGCAGACCCAAGGCGTTCATGTGCACCCGCAGTTGGTGGCGTTTGCCTGTGATGGGTTTGAGTTGGTAAAGCGCTCGCTCGCCTTGGGTCTTTAACACCCGGATTCGGGTCTCGCTGTTGGCGGGGCCTGTCACTTCCTTTGTTCTGAAAAATGGCTCGCCGGGGACCAAGCGGCTGGCGTACACCGCAGGCAAGGCCGAGTCAAGCGGCGCAGCGGCGACCGCGTGGTAAGTTTTGTGGATGTCTTTGTTGCGAAACAGCGCGTGGTAAGCATCGCGGTCTTGCAGGCGTTTACCCATCAACACCAGTCCCGCGGTTTCTCGGTCGATGCGGTGAAGCGGCACCAGGTCGGCGCATCCTGTCATGCGCTTGAGTTGCACCAACAGACTTTGCTGTACATAAGGGCCAGAGGGCGTGACGGGCATGAAATGCGGTTTGTCGGCCACCAGCAAGTGCGCGTCTTCAAACAGGATGTGCGCCTGAAACGGCAAGACTGGTTCATCGGCCAGATGGCGGTAGTAATACAAACGCTGGCCGGGTTGGCAGCTTTGGTGGGGCAGGGCGGTTTGCCCATCTTCATGCAACACCAAACCTTGTGCCAAGCGCTCGGCCCATTCGCTGCGCGAGATGCCGGGCATGCGCTGGGCCAAAAAATCGAGTACGTTGGCTGCGCCCTGGGGCACCGAAACCACGCTGGCGCTCACGCCATCGCGCATGGGCAAGGGCACGGCGTGCACTGCTTCGCGCATGTCAGACGCGGCGAAACACCAAGTCCCACACGCCGTGGCCGAGTTTCAGACCCCGGTTTTCAAATTTGGTCAGTGGGCGGTAGTCGGGCTTGGTGGCAAAGCCGTCAGCGGCATGGCTGGTGTTGACCAGCAAGGGCTCGGCTCGCAGCACGCCCATCATTTGCTCCGAATAGGGCTGCCAGTCTGTTGCCAAGTGCAGGTAGCCGCCGGGTTTGATGTGTTGGGCCAGGCGCTGGATGAAGGGGGACTGGATCAGGCGGCGTTTGTGGTGGCGGCTTTTATGCCAAGGGTCCGGAAAGAAAATGTGCACCCCGTCCAGACTGTCCGTTCCCAGCATGTGGTCCATGACCTCGATGGCATCGTGCTGCACGATGCGGATGTTGCCAATGGCTTCTTCGCCGCAGCGCTTGAGCAGGGCGCCCACACCGGGTTCGTGCACTTCGCAGCACAAAAAGTTGTCATTCGGGCGCACTTGAGCAATCTTGGCCGTGGCGTCGCCCATGCCAAAACCGATTTCCAATATCAAGGGCGCGTGGCGTCCAAAAACGGCCTGTACGTCCAGACGATCTTCGCTGTACGGAACTAAAAACCGAGGTCCGAACTGTTCGAAGGCCCGCACTTGCCCTGAGCCCATGCGCCCGGCTCGCAACACATAGGTTTTGATGGTGCGCATGAAGGGCGCTTCTTGAGCATTTGAGGCATTTGGGGGTGCGGTGGCTTCGATGGCTGGGGCGGTGTTGATGTCGTCAGGCGTCGTCATGGGAGCGGGTCTTGTGTCTAAAGCCTGAGATTATCGCGGCGAGGGTGGGGCACTCCCAAAAACATGCTTTGCGAGGCTGCCAGGATTGTCCACTTGTGCAGGGCCTGCTCCGGGCTTGTGTGCTCAGGCACAGAGGGCAAGCCCAGCACTTGCGCGGCACCATTGAGGGCTGACAAAGCAGCTTGAGGGTTGGCTACGTCCAATGCCATGGCCCCGTTTTGTTTGCTGAGCTTTTCGCCATTGGTGCCCAGCACCAAGGGCGTGTGCAGGTATTGCGGCGTGGGCAGGCCCAAGGCGTGCTGCAGCACGATTTGCCGTGCCGTGTTGTCGGCCAGGTCTTGGCCGCGCACCACATGGGTGATGCCTTGGGCCGCGTCGTCCACCACCACGGCCAACTGATAGGCCCAAAGGCCGTCGGCGCGGCGCAGCACAAAGTCGCCTACTTCTTCGTTCACGTTTTGTTGTTGCGGCCCCAAGCGACGGTCTTGCCAGGACGTGATGGCGGGCAAGCCCAAGGCCTCTTGCATGGCCCGCACATTCAGTCGCCAGGCGCGGGCGGGTTTGCCATCCAGGCCTTCGCGGCAAGTGCCGGGGTAGACTGCAGCGCTGTGCCGGGCCACGGTTTGGGCCGATTCAATGTCTTTGCGTGAGCAGCCACACGGATAGGCCCAGCCTTTTTTCACCAGGGTTTGCAAGGCATCGGCATAAAGGTCGCTGCGCTGGCTTTGCCACACCACGGGGCCATCGGGCACCAAACCGCAGGCCGCCAACTGTTGCAAGATGGCCTGGTCAGCCCCCGGCACACAGCGTGGTGTGTCCACGTCTTCGATGCGCACGAGCCACCGGCCGCCACGGCTGCGTGCGTCCAGCCAACTGGCCAGTGCCGCCACCAGTGATCCCGCATGCAAAAGGCCGGTTGGCGAGGGTGCAAACCGGCCTGTGTAGTCCCCGGGCATGCAGGCTCAGCGTTTTTGGAGCACCGCCAAAGCCAGCTCCAGGCCCGAGACAAAGGCGTCTTCGACCCGGTGACCCAAACACCAGTCGCCACACAAGCCCACGCCTGTGTCTTTGGACCACAAAAAGCTTTGGCCCAAGGGCTGTGCCGTTTTGGCGTACAGCCAGCGGTGCACCTCGGCATGGTCCGGGGTGACACGGATGCCGGTGATTTCGGCAAAGGCCTTGATCAGCTTGCCTTTGACCCGCTCGGGGGTGTCGTTCACATGTTCGGCTGACCATGGGGCACTGGCCTGCACGGTCCAGCGTTCAATGCGTTCGCGCCCGGGTTTGGACGATTCACGCGCCATCCAGGCGATGCGGTGGTGCGTGCTGCGGGCGGCATTCCATTGGGGGCCAATGGTGATCAAGCCCGGTTGCACGGCCTGGGGGTAGGCCAACATGAGTGTCCAGCAAGGGTCCACCGTCACCGAGCTCAATGGCGTGGCCAAGTCGCTCAGACCCGAGGCGCTGAGCAACGCGGCGGCTTGGGCGGGTGGGATGGCCAAAATCACTTTGTCGAAACCGGCATACACCTGCTGCCCGCCGTCTTCACCTTCGGTGTGCAGTTGCCAGCCGTTTTTCTTCAGGGGGTCGGCCGACATGAGGGTGACCCGGGTTTGCAGCTGCACATTGCCGTCTTCCACCAAGGGCGTTGCCCAGGCCTTGACCAAAGCGTTCATGCCGGGTGCAGCCACCCAATGGCGCTCACCACCGGGCAGGCCCGCCTCGATCACGCGGCCATTGGGGTCCAGCACACGCACCGCGTTGGCGCTCCAGGGTTTGCACACGCCGGGGGCGGTGCCGATGGCCAGCTCAAAGCGTGGGTCGCGTACCGTGAAATACTGCGCTCCGTGGTCAAAGCTGCCAAAAGCGCTGGACCGGGTCGACATGCGCCCGCCTAAGCCCCGGCTTTTTTCAAACAAGGTGACGTTGTGTCCGGCCTGGCGCAAAGTGCGTGCGCAAGTCACGCCGGCCATGCCGACTCCAATGATGGCGATGTGTTGTGTGTTCATGTAATCACTTTAGCTGAGAAATGGGGCTTGAAACCACCCGGGTGGGTTATCCCCGATGCGGGTTTGGGTGGACGGCTTCACACACGCTGCGACGGCCGCAAAAGCGCCTGGCGTGTCGCCGGACTTTCCAGTTGAGTCAACCACCAGCGCAAAGCTTGTCCGGCCGGTGCTTGGGGCGTGTCGCGCCAGGCATGGTGGCAGGTGTTGGTGCGTGGGGTGTGGACGCTTTTGGGGACCAGCAGGCCCTTGTTGATGAAGGGCCTGGCCAAGGTCTCTGGCAAAAAACCACCGCCTAAACCGCGCAGCTGCGCCTCCAGTTTGCTGGTCATGTCGGGCACGGTGAACACGTCTTGCCCGCCTTGCAAACCCATGGTCAGACCCGTGCCCCGGCTGACCGAGTCGGCCACCGCCACAGCGCGGTGCTGCTGCAAACTGAGGTCACTCAGCGGCTCGGGGGCTTGGGCCAGTGGATGGTGTGGGGCCACCGCATAGACAAAAGCGATGTCGCCCAGCACCGCATGCCGGATGTCGTTTTGCAAGCCCGGCTCCAGCACCACGCCCAAGGCCAAATCGGCCTGACCCGAGGTGAGGGCGGCCAGGGTGCCCGACAAGGTCTCGTAGCGCAGCCTCAGCCGGGTGGGCGCACCCAGCGCCAAAAAACGGGCGCACAGGTCCATGACCACACCGCGTGAGACGATGGTGTCGACGGCCACCGTGAACACCGCTTCCCAGCCCGTGGCCACACGGCGCACCCGATTGGCCACGGCGTCCATGTCGTCGAGCAATCGGCTTGCCTCGCGCAGCAACTCGCGGCCTGCGGCGGTGGGCACGGCCTGGCGGGCACTTCGGTCAAACAGCAGCACGTCCAGCGCATCTTCGATTTGGCGCACCCGGTAGGTCAGGGCGCTGGGCACCAGGTTCAGCGTGCGGGCGGCGGCGGCAAAGCTGCCTTGTTGGCCAATGGTTTGCAGCATCAAGAGGGCCTCGGGTGTGAGCCAGTCGCGTGGCGTTTGCATGGTGGTGGCCTGACTATTGAAATAGTTTGAATGATGCCAGCAAATGCGGGCCACCCTGCGGGGACTGTCCTTCGTTAAAGTTCAGGCTTGTTTGTGCGGCCCTTGCCGCACAACGCTGACCAGGAGAATCCCATGCTCACCTTGCGCAAATCCACCGAACGCGGCTACGCCGACCACGGCTGGCTCAAGTCCTTTCACAGCTTTTCTTTTGCCAATTACTTTGACCCGGCCCACATGGGTTTTGGCAACCTGCGCGTCATCAACGAAGACCGCATCGCACCCGGCACCGGCTTTGGCACCCACGGCCACCGCGACATGGAAATCATCAGCTACGTGCTCTCGGGCAATCTGGCCCACCAAGACAGCATGGGCAACGTGAAGGGTATTCCGCCGGGCGACGTGCAGCGCATGAGCGCGGGCAGCGGTGTGCGACACAGCGAGTTCAACCATGCCCAAGGTGAGCAGACGCACTTTTTGCAAATCTGGATCGAGCCCAACGTGACGGGCATTGACCCCGGCTACGAGCAAAAAACCGTGCCCGAGAGTGCCAAGCGCGGGCAATTGGCTTTGGTGGCCGCTCCCCCCGCCGACCCGCAAGCGGCCGAGCACACGGTGCAGATCCATGCCGATGCCCGCATGTACGCGGGTTTGTTGGAAGGCGCAGAAACGGCCCATTTGAGTTTGGACCCGGCCCGCAAGGCCTATGTGTTTTTGGTGCGTGGCCGCTTGCAGGCCAATGGCCAGTCGCTCCAGGCCGGTGACGCGGCCCTGCTGCAAGGCGAGTCGGCTTTGAGTTTGAGCCAGGGCGAGGATGCCGAAGTGCTGGTTTTCGATCTGGCCCCCTGATTTTTTTCAGTCTTTTTTTCATCGTTTCAAGGAGTTTTTCATGACCCAAACCGTTGTTGTTTTCCATTCCGGCTACGGCCACACCCAGCGTGTGGCCCAGTTTGTGGCCCAAGGCGCGAACGCCCAAAGCATCGCCATTGATGCCGACGGCAACATCACCGAGGCCGACTGGGCGGCCCTGGACGCGGCCGACGCCATCATTTTTGGCTCGCCCACCTACATGGGCATGGCCTCGTGGCAGTTCAAGAAGTTTGCCGACGCCACGTCCAAACGCTGGTTCAGCAGCGCCTGGAAAGACAAGGTGGCGGGCGGTTTCACCATTTCGGCCAGCCCCAGTGGCGACAAGCTGTCCACCATCCAGTACTTCATCACCTTGGCCATGCAGCAAGGCATGGTCTGGGTGGGCCAGCCGTCCATGAACGACGGCACCATCAACCGCATCGGCTCCAACTCCGGCGTGATGGCGCAAGTGGGCCCCACCAGCCCGGCTGAAGATATTCCTCAGGGTGACCTGGACACCGCCAAAGCCTATGGTGAGCGCGTGGCCGCCGTGGCCGCCAAACTGCGCGGCTGATCGATCAGGGGCTTGTCATGCCCTTGAGCCCCTCACCTGGGTGAGGGGCTTTTTTTTTGAAGTAATCAGTTCAAGGCGTGTGCCCAAACCCGACTTTCATTGCCAGCCCGGTCAAAGGTTTTGGTGCACAACACCACGGGCCTGGGGCCCAGATCCACCGGCACGTTCCAGTAGGCCTGAAAACCACGGGCCGTCTGGCAGGCCAAAGCGCTGTGTGTTGTGGTGTATTCAAAACGGGTGATTTCGGGCACGGCATAGACCAGCTCTATATAAGTGCTGCGCTCGTTGGCCTCCAAGACTTTGAAACGGGGTTCGAGCGTTGACGCGGTGTTGTCCACCTGCAGGGGCTAGGTGGTCAGCCCGGTCTCGTTTTGCAAGCAGGCCAGGTAAACGCCTTCTTCCGTGGCGATCAAGGGCTGGGGGTCATCTTTGTAGTTTTGATAGCCCTTTGGGTTTTGGCAGCTGTCGGACCCGGCTTTGACGATTTTGATGCGCGTGTTGGCATCGGCCGTTCCCGCAAACTGCCAGCGACGCCCGGGCAGGGTGTTTTGCAGGGGGCTGTACAGGCCGTCCAGGGTCAGGGCAGGGCCCGACCGGGGCAAAGTGCAGCGCGGCTGCGACACATCCCAAAGCCCATTGGCAAAACAGCCTGACAGCGTGTCGGTTGGCACGCTGTAGGCACGTTGGCGCTGAGGTGCTGTGCCCCAGGGGGTGATTTCACAAGGTGAGCCCAAATAGCAGGTCACCGTGTCCACCATGTCCTGTGTGGTGGTGTTGATGACACCCAAGACCTCTTGATTCAGGCGGTTGATCACGGGCGAGCCCGACATGCCCGGTTCAACGCCTTGGCAATCGTTGGCTTGCAAGGCTTGCCAGACCCAAGTGAATTCGGTCACGTCGGTGCGCTGGCCCAAGGCACACTGTATTTTTTTCAAATATTGACCCATGGGGGCACCCACCACCGTCACGCTGCTGAGGGCGGGGGCCGGGGTGCTTTGCAGTTTCAAGGGCGCAATGCCTTGGGCTCGCAGCTGGGCCACGGTGCCTTCGAGTCGCAGCACCGCCAGGTCGGTTTGGTTCAGGGTGCTGTAGACGATTTCCCGCACGGGCACCGTGATTTGTTGGCTGGCTGTGCTGTTGTCGTATTTAAAAACCAGCCGTCCTTGGCCAGGCTGGTTCTGCACCACTTGGTAAACCGACTCGGGGTCTGAATAGTTTTGCACGCAATGCCCGCTGGTCAGGGCGTAGGCCGGTGCCTGATCCTGACCCCAGTCCAGCGCAAAAGCCGTGCAGTGCTGAGGTCCCTCAAAACGTGCAATGCCTGAGATGTTCATCGTTTCCCCACCGGTCTCAACGCCAGGCTTGGCCGTTGAGCCGCCACAAGCCATCAGCCCCATGACCCCCGCTGTGATGAAGCTCCAGCACAAAAGACTAGTTTTAAGTACTTTTTTTGTATTCATGATTTAACAAGTTTTCTTCTAAGTATTGGGTTAATTGTTGTTTTGTACGCCAATGAGAGTATTCAAATCTTCAAAATGAGAGAAACAATAATAACAATAAAAGTTGCATTTCAACTTGAAGTTGTTACCTGTCGAATTGTCCAAGGGGAAAAAATGAACACCGCGAAGTCTGGCCAGAACACGTACAAAGTCACCATCAAAAATGGTCAAAGTGGCACCCAGCAGGGCAAAGACCTGCCGAGTCCCGCGGACGGGCAGCCATCGCCTGCTCGCGTCAAGGCCCAAGCGGGCGACAAGTACCAACTGGAGGCCCTGTCGGGAGACCAGCGCGTTGCGCCCGACAAGGTCAAACTCAAGCGTGTCGGCTCAAATTTGCACATTGCTTTGGACGATGCCGCCGATGCCAGTCTGATCGTGGAGGACTATTACAGCGTCATGCCCGAGGGCTACAACGGCGTGATCGGTCAGGCAGAAAACGGCAATTTGTACGAATACGCGGCGGAAGACTTTGCCTCGGCCACTCAGGCCTCTGGCAGTACTTCGCCATGGCCACTCGACGGTCAGGAAATGAATGCGGTCTTGGGGGGGCAGGCGGTGGTGACGTCCAGTGCCGCTGTGGGGGTGTTGGCCTTTAACCCCTTGTTGGCCACTTTGGGCTTGGTGGGGGCTGCCGGTGCCGCTGCAGGTGCGGGTTCCTCAGGCAATGCCACAAACACCGAAACCCCCTCGGTCACGGTGCTCAAGTTGGCGGGCAGCGCTGACACCGGCCTGGTGGGTGACCAAATCACACGCAACGCTCAGCCTGTGCTGACTGGACAAACCGCGCCCGGTGCCCGTTTGGTCCTGGACATCAAGAATGCAGCCAATGAAGTGGTGGCCACCTACACGGCCACGGCCGACGCCACCGGTGCTTACAGCATGGCATCGGCTGAGGCTTTGGGCGATGGCACCTACACCCCGGTGCTCACGGTTTCGGCGGACGGTGCCACCCCGGTGGTCCATACCGGGGCGACTTTCACCATTGACACGCAGGCCCCCAGCTTGGTAGTCAGCAGCGACAAAAATGCCTTGCTCGCAGGCCAAAGCACCACCCTGAGCTTCACCTTCAGCGAGGCTGTGAGCGACTTCACCCTGGACGATGTGACCGTCTCGGGCGGCACCTTGTCGAACCTGCAAGGCAGTGGCCGGCAATTCACGGCCACTTTCACGGCCACAGCCACCGAAGTGGTGCTCGCCAGCCTGAGCGTTCAAAGCGAGCGTTTGACCGATGTGGCTGGCAACCCCAACGCCGAGCCCAGCAATGTGGTTCAAATCAAGCTCAACACCTCGGCCAATGCCAACGCCGTGCTCGACATCCTGGCCATCAGCGAGGACACCGGCAGCAGCGCCAAAGATTTCATCACTTCAGATTCAACCCTGACCTACTCGGGTTCGTTGACGGGCTATTCCAACAACGGCGACCGCGTCTTGCTGGTGCTCAAAAACGCAGCCAACGAGGTGCAGGCCAGCGCCACGGTCGAGCCCACAGGCGACCGCTGGACCTGGACGGACCCCAGCGTTCGTGCCAACGGCCAATACAGTCTGCAGGCCACTTTGGTGGACGCACAGGGCAAGCCCCTGCTGGGTGACAAGGGCCAGCCTTTGGTTCAAGACGTTCAAAGCCTGACCATTGCCCGCATCCAGGCCGCATCGGACACCGCCATCGCTCAGGAGTCGGGCGGCACCGGCGACACGCAAGCTGGCATTTCACCCCAAGGCCAATTGCTGGCCAACAACAAAGGGGCTCAGTTGACGATCATGGACGTGGCTTTGTCCGAGACGGGCAGCAAAATCCCGGTCGGCAGCGGCATTGTGATGGAGGGGCTGTATGGCAGCCTGACCCTGCAAAACGATGGCACTTACAGCTACAAAGTGAACAACAAGCTGGACACGGTGCAGGTTCTGCGCAACCCCAGTGACGCCTTGACTGAAAAGTTCTTCATCACGGTCAAAGACGTTTTGACCGGTGACTCGGTGATGGAAACGCTGACGATCACGGTCCAAGGCCAGAACGACGCCCCCTCCATGCGCACCCCCTTGCAGGATGTGTCATTTGCTGTCGGCAAAAGCATTGCCATCGGCGGTTTGGCGGCCAACTTTTCGGATGTCGACCGCAACGATGTGATCTCCCTCAAGGCCACCTTGGCCGATGGCAGTGCCTTGCCGGCTTGGTTGAGTTTTGACGCCAGCACCGGCAGCTTCAGTGGTTTGGCACCCAGTGGCACAGCCCCTGCGATCTTGGACATCGTGGTCACTGCCACCGACTTGGCTGGCCTGAAGGTCTCGGACACTTTCAAATTCAACTTGCTGGCCCAGCCCGTGCCCAATGGTGGCCTGGCCCCGGAAGTCAGCATCTTGGCGGACACCAACAACGATGCCAAGCTCAACGCCGCCGAAATGGGCTCAGCGAGCAATTTGACCGTCAAAGTCGCCTTTGACGCCTCCAAAATCACGGCCGGCGATCGGGTCGTGATCAACGCTGGCAGCGCCACACAAACCGTGGTCATCAAAGACGCGGACATGGCCAATGGCCATGTGCTGGTGAGTTTGGACAAGCCTGTAGAAGGGGGCACGCTGACGGTGACCGCGCGTTTGCAGGACGGCAGCGGTGGCAACAACACGGCTTCGGGCTCCGACAGCGCCTTGCTCGATACCGTTGGGCCTGTGCTCAGCAGCATGGTCATGGACAAAACCACCCTCAAAATGGGTGAAACTGCGGTGGTGACCCTGCAGTTCAGTGAGAAGGTGCAGGGCCTGGAGTTGAGCGACCTGAAGGCCGACAACGGTCAGTTGAGCCAACTCTCGAGCGCCGATGGCGGCCAGACCTGGACTGTGATCTTCACCCCCACAAGCGACTTGGAAGTTGCCAGCAACAGCGTCACCCTGAGCAGCCAGTACACCGACTTGGTGAACAACCCGGGCACCGCAGGCAGTGGCCCCAATTACCTGGTGGATACCCGGCCCCCGGTGTTCACGCTGCAACTCGATGACGCCAGCAACAGCGCCTCCAAAACAGATCGCCTGACCAACGACGACACCCCCACCCTCAGTGGCACTGGCAGCAACGGTGACACCATCGAAGTGACCATGCCCGGCACCCAGGAAGTCCTCAAGGCGGTGGTTTCAGGTGGCATCTGGCAAGTCACACCCACCCAAGCCATCACCAGTGGCAACGTCACGGCTGTGGCCAAAGACGTGCACGGCAACACCAGTGCCCCTCAAAGCTTGGCTTTGAGCATTGACACCAGCATGGCCACACCGGGCCTGACCTTGGTGTGCGACAGCGGCAGCAGCTCCAGCGACAAGCTCAGCAAAGATGCCACGCTCGCACTGGCCAATCTTGAAACCGGGGCCTTGGTCGAATACAGCGCCAACGGTGGCAGCTGGAGCCCCACTTTTACGCCCAAAGAGGGGGCCAACAGCGTCATCGTTCGCCAAACCGATGCCGCAGGCAATGTGGCGGTGTCCAGCACTTTGAATTTTGTACTCGACACCACCGCCCCGGCGACCACGTTGAGCATCAGCCCCGTCTCCGGCGACAACGCCATGGGCCCCAGCGACGCGCAATCGGCCACCACCTCCATCGTGGGCGAGGTCAGCAATGCACAAGACGGCGACAAGGTCAATGTTTACGTCCACGGCAAAACCTTCAGTGGCACGGTGGACGCCTCGGGTCACTACAGCATCGAGGTGGACACGGCCGCCCTGATCGCCGATGCCGACCTGACCCTCAGTGTGGTCGTGTTTGCCACCGATGCCGCAGGCAACACCCAAAACGTGTCGGTCGACAGCAGCTACAGCGTGGACATCACCGCCCCCACCGTGCAAAGCCTGGTGGTCAGCAAAAGCTCGCTCAAAGCGGCAGATGTTGCCACCGTCACCATCACTTTCAGCGAGAAAGTGACCGCCTTTGATGCGAGTGACCTCAGCGCCGACAACGGCGTCATGAGCAACCTGGCCAGCGCCGATGGCGGTCTGACTTGGACGGCCACCTTCACCGCCAACGCCGATGTGGAAGACCTGACCAACGCGATCCAAGTGGGCTTGGCCTACACCGACTTGGCAGGCAACGCCGCCGTGGGTGGCCCAGGCAACATCAGCAGCAACTACGTCATTGACAACAAGGCCCCCACAGCCACGATCCAACTGGCCGACGAAGCACTCAAGGCCGGAGAGACCACCACCTTGACCATCACCTTCAGCGAGAAGGTCAGCAACTTCAGCAACGCCGATGTCACCGTGGCCAACGGCAGCTTGGGCACGCTCAGCAGCACCGACGGCATCGTCTGGACCGGCACCTTCACGCCCAGCGTCAACTTGGAAGACGCTACTAACAGCATCACCCTGGCCAGCACCTACACCGACGTGGCAGGTAACGCAGGCCAAAGCGCAGACAGCGGCAACTACAGCGTGGACACCAAGGCCCCCACGGCCAGCGTCACCCTGACGGACAACACCAACACGGCCATCACCAGCCTCACCGCCGGTCAAAGCGCCAAAGTCACCATCACCTTCAGCGAAGCGGTCCAAGACTTCAGCAACGCCGACGTCACCGCGCCCAGTGGCACCCTGAGCACCCTGGCCAGCACCGACGGCGGCACCACCTGGACGGCCACGTTCACGCCGAGTGCCAACGTCGAAGTCGCCGCCAACAGCATCAGCGTCAACCCCGGTGCTTACAGCGATCTCGCCTCCAACGCAGGCAGCGCAGCCTCCAGCGCCACCTACGCCGTCGACACCCAAGGCCCCACCGCCAGCATCAGCATCAGCGACAGCGCTTTGACTGCCGGCGAGACCGCCCAAGTGACGATCAGCTTCAGTGAGAAAGTCACCGGCTTTGACAACACCGACGTCACGGTGGAGAACGGCACGCTCAGCACCTTGGCCACCACCGACGGCGGCAAAACCTGGACAGGCACCTTCACGCCCACCGCAGGCACGGCCGACGCCAGCAACCTGATGAGCGTGGCCAACAGCTACACCGACGTGGCGGGCAACCAAGGCGCCAGCACCACAAGTGGCAACTACGCCATCGATTTGAAGGCCCCCACCGCCACCATCGCCTTGAGCGACAACGCCCTCAAAGCAGGCGAGAGCGCCACGGTCACCATCACCTTCAGCGAGAAAGTCAAAGACTTCAGCAACGCGGACATCACGGCCCCCAACGGCGCGCTGAGCAGCTTCACCGCCAGTGCAGACGGCCTGATCTGGACAGCCACGTTCACACCGAACGTGGACACCGAAGCGGCCAGCAACACGCTGAGCCTGGGCACCGCCTACACCGACGAGGCAGGCAACGCAGGCACCACAGCGCAAGCCAGCTACGCAGTCGACACCAAAGCCCCGGTGTTCACCGTGCAACTGGACGACGCCAGCAACAGCGCGGCCAAGACCGACCGCCTCACGAACGACAGCACCCCCACCATCAGCGGCACGGGCACCACGGGCGACATCATCCAAGTGACCATGCCCGGCACACTGGAAGTGCTCAGCACCACGGTGGCGGCTGACGGCAAGTGGAGCGTGACGCCCACCCTGGTGATCGCCAGCGGCAACGTGAGCGTGACGGCCCAAGACGCGGCAGGCAACACCAGCCCGGCGCAAAGCCTGGCTTTGGTGATTGACACGGCCGTGGCCACACCCACCATCGCTTTGGTGTGCGACAGCGGCACCAGCAGCAGCGACAAGATCAGCCGAGACGGCGCGATCACGGTGGGCGGCTTGGAAGCAGGCTCAACAGTCCAATACAGCTCGAACGGCACCGACTGGAGCGCCACGTTCAGCGCCACAGAAGGCAGCAACACGGTCCAAGTGCGCCAGACGGACGCCGCAGGCAACGTCAGCGCATCCAGCAGCCTGAGCTTCACGCTGGACACCACCGTCCCAGCGCCAACGGTCACCATCAACGCCATTGGCGGCGATGACGCCCTGAGCCCTGCGGACGCGGTGCAAACCCAGACCGGCATCACCGGCAGCGTGACCGACGCCCGCGAAGGCGACCTGGTCAAAGTGCTGGTCAACGGCCAAACCTTCAGCGCCACCGTGGACGCGCTGGGCAACTACAGCGTCAGCGTGGCCACGGCCGACCTGATTGCTGACCAAGGCTCAGAAATCGAAGTCGTGCTCATGGCCAGCGACGCGGCAGGCAACACCCACATGGTCTCGGACACCCGCGCCTACGCGGTGGACATCACCGTGCCCACGGTGCAAAGCATCGTGCTCGACAAGAGCGCCCTCAAAGTGGGCGATAGCGCCACCGTCACCATCACCTTCAGCGAGAAAGTCAAAGCCTTTGACCTGTCGGACCTGACCGCCGACAACGGCACGCTGACGGGCTTGGCCACCGCTGACAGCGGCCTGACCTGGACCGCCACACTCACCCCGACGGCCAGCATCGAAGACACCACCAATGTGGTCAAAGTGCTGGCCAACTACACCGACCTGTCGGACAACCTGGGTACCGCAGCCACCAGCGGCAACTACAGCGTCGAAACCCTGGCCCCCACAGCCACCCTCCAACTGGCCGACGAAGCCCTCAAGGCCGGAGAGACCACCACGCTGACCATCACCTTCAGCGAGAAGGTCAGCAACTTCAGCAACACCGACGTCACCGTGGCCAACGGCAGTCTGGGCACGCTCAGCAGCACCGACGGCATCGTCTGGACCGGCACCTTCACGCCCAGCGTCAACCTCGAAGACGCCACCAACAGCATCACCCTGGCCAGCACCTACACCGACGTGGCAGGCAACGCAGGCCAAAGCGCAGACAGCGGCAACTACAGCGTGGACACCAAGGCCCCCACTGCCAGCGTCACCCTCACGGACAACACCAACGCGGCCATCACCAGCCTCACCGCCGGTCAAAGCGCCAAAGTCACCATCACCTTCAGCGAAGCCGTCCAAGACTTCAGCAACGCCGACGTCACCGCGCCCAGCGGCACGCTCAGCACCCTGGCCAGCACCGACGGCGGCACCACCTGGACGGCCACGTTCACGCCGAGCGCCAACGTCGAAGTCGCCGCCAACAGCATCAGCGTCAACCCCGGTGCTTACAGCGACTTGGCCGATAACGCTGGTTCAGCCGCATCGAGCGCCACCTACGCCGTCGACACCCAAGGCCCCACCGCCAGCATCAGCATCAGCGACAGTGCCTTGACTGCCGGCGAGACCGCCCAAGTGACGATCAGCTTCAGCGAGAAAGTCACCGGCTTTGACAACACCGACGTCACGGTGGAGAACGGCACGCTCAGCACCCTGGCCACCACCGACGGCGGCAAGACCTGGACAGGCACCTTCACACCCACCGCAGGCACAGCCGACGCCAGCAACCTGATGAGCGTGGCCAACAGCTACACCGACGTGGCGGGCAACCAAGGCGCCAGCACCACAAGCGGCAACTACGCCATCGATTTGAAGGCCCCCACCGCCACCATCGCCTTGAGCGACAACGCCCTCAAAGCAGGCGAGAGCGCCACGGTCACCATTACCTTCAGCGAGAAAGTCAAAGACTTCAGTAACGCGGACATCACGGCCCCCAACGGCACATTGAGCAGCTTCACCGCCAGCGCAGACGGCCTGATCTGGACAGCCACCTTCACGCCGAGCGTGGACACCGAAGCGGCCAGCAACACGCTGAGCCTGGGCACTGCCTACACCGACGAAGCGGGCAATGCAGGCACCACAGCGCAAGCCAGCTACGCAGTCGACACCAAAGCGCCGGTGTTCACCGTGCAACTGGACGACGCCAGCAACAGCGCGGCCAAGACCGACCGCCTCACCAACGACAGCACCCCCACCATCAGCGGCACGGGCACCACAGGCGACATCATCCAAGTGACCATGCCCGGCACAAACGAAGTGCTCAGCACCACGGTGGCGGCTGACGGCAAGTGGAGCGTGACGCCCACCCTGGTGATCGCCAGCGGCAACGTGAGCGTGACGGCCCAAGACGCGGCAGGCAACACCAGCCCGGCGCAAAGCCTGGCTTTGGTGATTGACACGGCTGTGGCCACACCCACTGTGGCCTTGGTGTGCGACAGCGGCGCGAGCAGCAGCGACAAGATCAGCCAAAGTGGCGTGATCAACGTGAGCGGCTTGGAAGCGGGTGCTACTGTCGAGTACAGCATCAACGGCACAACATGGGGCACGACCTTCGCAGCCACAGAAGGCAGCAACACGGTCCAAGTGCGCCAGACGGACGCCGCAGGCAACGTGGCCACCTCGAATGCCTTCAACTTCACGCTGGACAGCCAGATGAGTGCCTTCACGGTGGCGCTCAGCTGCGACAGCGGCACGGCGGGCGACAAAGTCAGCCAAGACGCCAGCCTGGTCATCACCGGTGCCGAGGTCGGAGCCAACGTGGCCTACAGCACCGACGGCAGCACCTGGGACAGCACCTACGCGGCAGCCGAAGGCGTGAACAACGTCAAAGTGCGCGTGATGGACGCGGCAGGCAACCAACGCACACAAGACTACAGCTTCACCCTGGACAGCACAGCGCCCACAGCGGCCGTGCTCACCTTGGTGTGCGACAGCGGCAGCCAAGCGGGCGACCAACTCAC
This sequence comes from Comamonadaceae bacterium PBBC1, assembly GCA_002256145.1. Lineage (GTDB taxonomy): Bacteria > Pseudomonadota > Gammaproteobacteria > Burkholderiales > Burkholderiaceae_C > Limnohabitans_A. The sequence continues at coordinate 101,663 of NKIP01000007.1, read as the reverse complement.
CAACAACGGTGCCCTCAACGTGGTGGCCGAAGCCGGTGCCACGCTGGAGTACAGCACCAACGGAAGCACCTGGAACAGCACCTTTGCGGCCGCAGACGGCGCCAACACCGTCAGCGTGCGCGTGACCGACAAGGCGGGCAACGTCAGCAGCACCTCCAGCCTGAGCTTCACGCTGGACAAAACAGCGCCCGTGGCTGCCAGCGTCAGCCTGGTGTGCGACAGCGGCCTGACCGCCGTGGCCAACAACGACAAAATCAGCCACACCGGCACACTGGCGGTGCAAACAGCAGAAACCGCAGGGCTGATTGAATACAGCACCGACGGCCTAACCTGGGCCGCCACCTTGGCGGCGGCCGAAGGCGTGAACAACGTCAAAGTGCGCGTGACCGATGCGGCAGGCAACCTGGGCGCGGTCACCGACTACGCCTTCACACTGGACACGCAAGCGCCTGCAGCGCCCGTATTGGGCCTGGTGTGCGACAGCGGCCTGTTGGGCAGCGACAAGATCACCCAAAACGGCGCATTCAGCGCCACCACAAGCGAAGTGGGCGCGACACTGCAATACAGCACAGACGGCGTGGCCTGGGGCAACACCTTTGTGGCGGCCGAAGGCAGCAACACCGTCAAGGCCCGCGTCATCGATGCAGCGGGCAACGCAGGCGCAGCCAGCACGCTGAGCTTCACGCTGGACACACTCATCAGCAAACCCAGCGTGGCGCTCAGCTGCGACAGTGGTGCCAGCAGCAGCGACAAGATCACCCGCAGCGGTGCGCTGAGCCTGAACAACGTGGACAGCGACGCCCAAGTGCAATACAGCACCGACGGCCAAAACTGGACCAGCAGCTTCACGGCGGTGGAGGGCAGCAACAGCGTGAGCGTCAAAGTGACGGACGCGGCAGGCAATGTGGCCACCTCGGACACCCTGGTGTTCCAGCTGCGCACGCTGGATGCGGTCTTCACACTGAAGCTGGACAACGCCAGCAACAGCGGCAGCCAGACCGACTTGGTGACCAACGACGTGACTCCCACGATCAGCGGCACGGGCACCACGGGTGACATCATCCAGGTGACGATGCCCGGCACAGGCGAAGTGCTCAGCACCACGGTGGCGGCAGACGGCTCGTGGAGCGTAACGCCCACGATGGACGTGGCCAGTGGCAGCGTGAGCGTGACGGCCACCAACGCTGCGGGCGTGGTGAGTGCGCCCAAGACACTGCCTTTGGTGATGGACACGGCAGTGGCCACACCCAGCATCGCCCTGGTGTGCGACAGCGGCACCAGCGGCAGCGACAAGATCAGCCGAGACGGCACCATCACGGTGAGCGGCCTGGAAGCAGGCTCAACCGTCGAGTACAGCACTAATGGCTCAATGTGGGGCACGACCTTCACAGCCACAGAAGCCGCCAACACGGTGCAAGTGCGCCAGACCGACACGGCAGGCAACGTCAGCGCATCCAGCAGCCTGAGCTTCACACTGGACACCGCCGCCAGCGCCTTCACCTTGGCCTTGGCCTGTGACACTGCCACGGCGGGTGACAAAATTTCCAGCGACGGCACATTGGCCTTGTCCGGGGTCGAAGCCGGTGCCGTGGTCAGTTACAGCACCAATGGCGGCACCAGCTGGTCCAATACCTTTGCAGCCGTTGAAGGTGCGAACAGCGTCAGCGTGCGCACCACCGATGTGGCGGGCAACGAACGCATTCAGGATTTGGCCTTCAGCTGGCTCAAAACCAAACCCCTGGCGCCCGTGTTGACGCTGGTGTGCGACAGCGGCCTATCGGGCAGTGATCTGATCACCAAGACCGATGCCTTGCACGTCACCACGGCGGCGGGCACCACCTTGTTGTACAGCACCGATGCTTCTACCTGGAGCAACACTTTCACCGCCATCGAAGGTGCCAACACGGTGTACGCCCGTGCGGTGGATGCGGCGGGCAATCTGAGTGACACCAGCGTGCTGGCTTTCACGCTCGACATCACCGCCCCCCTGCCGGTGACCATCGGCCTGACCTGCGACAGCGGCAGCAACAACAGCGACAAAATCAGCCAAAACGGCACATTGGCCGTGAACACGGCCGAAACCGGCGGTTTGATCGAGTACAGCGTCAATGGCGGTGCCTGGGGCACCACCTTCACGGCGGCCGAAGGCCTCAACAGCGTCAAGGCTCGCCTGACCGACACCGCTGGCAACGTCAGCAGCCTGACCACCTACAGCTTCACACTCGACACCGCCGCACCTGCAGCCCCCGTTTTGGCCTTGGTGTGCGACAGCGGCAGTCTGGGCGGCGACAAAGTCACCAACAATGGCGCGGTGAGTTCCACCACCCTCGAATCGGGTGCCAGTGTCCAGTACAGCCTGGACGGCAGCGCATGGGGCACCACTTTTGCGGCCGTGGAGGGCAGCAACACCGTCAAGTCGCGTGTGGTTGATGCCGCTGGCAACGAAGGGGCTGTCTCGACCCTGAGTTTCACTTTGGATACGCAGGTGTCCAAGCCCACCGTCAGCCTGGTGTCTGACACCGGTTTGGCCGGTGACAAGATCACCGCCAATGGCCAATTCACCGTGTCCGGTGCCGATGTCGGGACGGTGCTCAGCTACAGCACCAACGGCACAGTCTGGTCGAACACGTTCATGGCCGCTGAAGGTGCCAATGCCCTGTATGTCCGCGCCACCGATGTGGCAGGCAACAGCGCCGTGTCCGACGTCTTCAACTTTGTGCTCAACACCCAAAGCAACAACCTGACCGCCACCCTGGCCACGACCAGCAACAGCGGCAGCTTGCTGGACCTGATCACCAGCGACGACACCCCCACCATCAACGGCACAGGTACAGCAGGTGACCGCGTGCAGGTGACCCTGCCCGGCACGGGCGAAGTCCTGACCGCCACCGTGGACGCCAGCGGCCAGTGGAGCGTGACGCCTCTGACCGCCATCGCTTCGGGTGATGTGTCGGTGGTCTACACCGGTCCATCGACCACGAGCACCCGCACACTGGCGCTTGTCATCGACAAGAGCATCGCTGCGCCTGGCTTGAGCCTGGCCTGCGACAGCGGCAGCAGTGCCAGCGACAAGATCAGCAACAGCGCCAGCTTCGCGGTGAGCAATCAGGAAGCGGGCGCCACGCTCGAATACAGCACCAACGGCAGCGCCTGGAGCACCACGTTCACGCCCACCGAAGGGGCCAACACCGTGTTCGTTCGCCAGACCGATGCCGCAGGCAATGTGGCCACTTCCAGCGTTCTGAATTTCACGCTCGACACCACGGCCCCCACGCCCACCCTGACGGTCAGCCCGGTCGTGGGTGACGACGCCATCGGACCGGTCGATGCACAGGCGCTCACGTCCACCATTGAAGGTGCGGTGACCAACGCCCGCGAAGGCGACAAAGTCAGCGTGTTTGTCCGTGGCAAAACCTTCACCAGCACGGTGGATGCTTCGGGCCACTACAGCGTGGACGTGACCACCGCCGACCTGGTGGCCGACTCTGACAAGACCCTCAGCGTGGTGGTGTATGCCACCGACGCTGCGGGCAATACCCAGACCGGTTCGATCAACCACAGCTACACCGTGGACACCGGCGCACCCACCGTGCAAAGCCTGTCCATCAACAAGGCCAGCCTCAAGGCAGGCGACACCGCCACGGTCACCATCACCCTCAGCGAGAAAGTGCTGGGCTTTGACCTGAGCGACATCAGCGCCGACAACGGTGTGCTGAGCAACCTGGCCACCAGCGACGGTGGCCAGACCTGGAGCGCCACCTTCACCGCCAACGCCAATGTGGAAGACAGCACCAACGTGGTGCAGGTGGGCACGGCCTTCACCGACATCTCGGGCAACGGCGCACTCAGCGGTGCCAGCAACACCAGCAACAATTACGCCATCGACAGCAAGGCTCCCACAGCCACCATCCAGTTGGCCAACGAGGCGCTCAAAGCAGGACAGTCCACCACGTTGACCATCACTTTCAGCGAAAAAGTGGCTGACTTCAGCAACGCCGATGTCACCGTGGCCAACGGCAGCTTGGGCACACTGAGCAGCGCCGATGAGGGCAAAACCTGGACCGGTAGCTTCACACCTGCCACCAACATGGAAGACGCATCGAACGTCATCACCCTGGCCAACACCTACACCGACCTGGCGGGCAACACGGGCAGCACCGGTGCCAGTGGCAACTACACACTCGACACCCTGGCCCCCACGGCCGTGGTCAGCCTGAAAGACGGGCAGGGCGCTGACATCACCGGCCTGAGCACCGGCCAAAGCGCCAGCGTCACCATCACCTTCAACGAAGCCGTCAAGGACTTCAGCAACGCCGACGTCAGCGCCCCCAATGGCAACTTGAGCACCCTGACCAGCACCGACGGTGGCAAAACCTGGGCCGGCACCTTCACCGCCACCAGCGCTGTGGAGTCGGGCTCCAACGGCATCACCGTCAATGCGGGCGGCTACAGCGACCTGGCCGGCAACCTGGGCGGCACGGCCGCCAGCGGCAACTTCGCCGTGGACACCCAAGGCCCCACCGCCACCATCACCCTGAGCGACAGCACCCTGAACGCGGGTGAAACCGCGCAAGTCACGATCAGCTTCAACGAAAAGGTCAAGGACTTCGACAACACCGACGTCACGGTGCAAAACGGCACTTTGGGCACCCTGGCCACCACCGACGGTGGCAAGACCTGGGTGGGCACCTTCACCCCCACCAGCGGTGTGCAGGCGGCCAGCAACACCATCAGCATCAGCAACGCTTACACCGACTTGGTGGGCAACCAGGGCAGCAGCCAGGCCAGCGCCAACTACAGCGTGGACCGCAAGGCCCCCACCGCCACCATCAGCCTGAGCGATACCGCTTTGCAGGCCGGTGAAACCGCGACGGTGACCATCACCTTCTCGGAAAAGGTGAGCAGTTTCACCAATGCCGACGTGACGGCAGAAAACGGCACGCTGAACACCTTTGCCAGCACCGACGGCATCACCTGGACTGCCCAGTTCACCCCGAGCGCCAGCACCCAGGTGGCTGTGAACACCCTGAGCCTGGCCACCAGCTACACCGACGAAGCGGGCAACACCGGCACCGCCGCCAGCGCCGTGTATGCCGTGGACACCCGCGCCCCCGCGTTTGTGGCCAAGCTGGACGTCAGCAGCAACTCGGGCGTCACCACCGACCTCATCACCAGCGACGACACGCCCACCATCAGCGGCACCGGCACCGCCGGTGACCGCATCGAAGTGACGATGCCCGGCACCAATGAAATGCTGTCCACCGTGGTGGGCAGCGATGGCAACTGGACTGTCACGCCCACCCAGGCGATCAGCAGTGGCAACGTCAGCATCGTGGCCAAGAACCCCTCCAACGTGAGCTCCTTGCCCCAGTTGCTGGCCCTGACCATTGACAAAACCATCGCCACCCCGGGCCTGAGCCTGAGCTGCGACAGCGGCAACAGTGCCAGCGACAAGGTCAGCAGCAGCGCCAGCCTCACACTCAGCGGCATTGAAACCGGTGCAGTGGTCGAATACAGCACCAACGGCAGCGTGTGGGGCACCACCTTCACCGCCACCGAAGGCGTCAACACCGTCAGCGTGCGCCAGACCGACGCCGCAGGCAACGTGGCCACCTCCAGCGTGCTGAATTTCACACTCGACACCACGGCACCCAGCCCTGTGGTCACCGTCAGCCCCATTGCGGGCGACAACGCCATTGGACCTGTTGACGCTCAAGCCACCACCACCACCATTGTGGGCGAGGTCACCAACGCTTTGGCCGGTGACAAAGTCAGTGTGTTTGTGCACGGCCAGACCTTCACTGGCACCGTGGACGCCTCGGGCCACTACAGCGTCGAGGTCACCACCGCCAACCTGGTGGCCGACTCCGACAAGAGCATCAGCGTGGTGGTGGACGCCACCGACGCCGCAGGCAACACCAAAACCGGCATCGCCTCTCAGGTCTACAGCGTGGACACCGGTGCTCCCACGGTTCAAAGCCTGTCCATCAGCAAGCCTGCCCTCAAGGCGGGCGATACGGCCACCGTCACCATCACCTTCAGCGAGAAAGTGACGGCCTTTGACCTGAGCGACATCAGCGCCGACAACGGCGTGCTGAGCAACTTGGCCACCAGCGACAGCGGTCAGACCTGGAGCGCCACCTTCACCGCCAACGCCAATGTGGAAGACACCACCAACGTGGTGCAGGTGGGCACCGCCTTCACCGACTTGGCCGGCAACACCGCCATCAGCAGCGCCAGCAACACCAGCAGCAACTACGTGATCGACAGCAAGGCCCCCACGGCCACGATCAAACTGGCCAACGAAGCCCTCAAGGCCGGTGACGCGACCACACTGACCATCACCTTCAGCGAAAAAGTGGCCGACTTCAGCAACACCGATGTCACCGTGGCCAACGGCAGCCTGGGCACCTTGTCCAGCGCCGACGGCGGCATCACTTGGACAGGCACTTTCACGCCCACGGCGAACCTCGAAGACGTCACCAACGTCATCACCCTGGCCAACACCTACACCGACCTGGCGGGCAACACCGGCAGCGATGGCACCAGTGGCAACTACACCATCGACACCCAGGCACCCTCGGCGACCGTGACGCTCAAGGACGGGCAGGGCGCAGACATCACCAGCCTGACGGCGGGTCAAAGTGCCAACGTCACCATCACCTTCAACGAAGCCGTCAAAGACTTCAGCAATGCCGACGTCAGCGCCCCCAACGGCACCCTGAGCACGCTGAGCAGCGCCGATGGCGGCAAAACCTGGACGGCCACTTTCACGGCCACCAGCGCCCTCGAATCGGGCGCCAATGGCATCACCGTCAACGCCGGTGGCTACAGCGACTTGGCCGGCAACTTGGGCGGTACCGCCGCCAGTGGCAACTACGCCGTGGACACCCAAGGCCCCACCGCCACCATCGGCCTGAGCGACACCGCCCTCACAGCGGGTGAAACCGCTGTGGTGACCATCAGCTTCAGCGAGAAGGTCAAGGACTTCGACAACACCGATGTCACGGTGCAAAACGGCACCCTCAGCACCTTGGCCACCACCGACGGTGGCAAGACCTGGGTGGGCACTTTCACGCCCGACGCGGGTGTGGTCGATGCGACCAACACCATCAGCCTGTCCGCCGGTTACACCGACTTGGTGGGCAACCAGGGCAGCAGCGCCACCAGCGTCAACTACGCCATCGACCGCCAGGCCCCTACGGCCAGCATCGGCATCAGCGACACCGCGCTCAAAGTGGGCGAGACCGCCACCGTGACCGTGACCTTCAGCGAAAAAGTGTTGGGCTTCAGCAAAGCCGACATGAGTTCACCCAATGGCAGTCTGTCGGACTTCACCGCCAGCACCGACGGCTTGGTCTGGACCGCCACCTTCACCCCCACTCCGGGTGTGGAGTCGGCCAGCAACAGCCTGAGCCTGGCCACCAGCTACACCGACGAGGCCGGCAACACCGGCACCGCTGCCTCCACCAGCTATGCGGTGGACACCCTGGCGCCGAGTTTCACAGTGCAGTTGGCCACGTCCAGCAACAGCGGCAGCACCGCCGATCTGGTCACCAGCGATGACACCCCCACTTTGAGTGGTACCGGCAGCAACGGTGACCAGATCAAGGTCACCCTGCCCGGCACCAACGAGGTGCTGACCACCGTGGTGGCTGCAGGCGTGTGGTCGGTCACGGCGCAGCAAGCCATGGCCAGCGGCACCGTCAGCGTGGTCGCCACCGATGCTGCGGGCAACATCAGCGCGGCGCAGACCCTGACCTTGACCATCGACAAGACAGTGGGGACACCGAGCTTGAGCTTGACCTGCGACAGCGGTTTCAGCAGCAGCGACAAAATCACCAACCAGGGCGCCATCACCACTGGCAACCTGGAAAGCGGGGCTTTGCTGGAGTACAGCACCGACGGCACCACCTGGACCAGCACCTTTGCCGCCATTGAAGGCAACAATACCGTGATGGCCCGCCAGACCGATGTGGCTGGCAACATCAGCAGCACGGTCAGCCTGGACTTCACACTGGACACCAGCAAGGCCGTCTCGGTGCTGACCTTGGACGATGTCACCAGCGCCAACACCATCAACCTGAGCGAATCGGGCCAGACCACCACCATGGTCACCGGTCGTGCCACCAACGCCCGCGAAGGCGACACGGTGGAGTTGATGATCAACAACACCCCTTACTCGGGCACCCTGGACAGCGCTCTGGCTTTCAGCATCGCGGTCGATACCGCTGACCTGATGGCCGATGGCGACACCAAGATCGCCGCCAAGCTGCTGGGCTCTGACGCGGCAGGCAACAACGACGTCACCAACCAGACCAAAACCTACAGCATCGACACCACACCGTCGAGCTTTGCCATGGCCTTGGGCACGTCCAGCAACAGTGGCCTGACCAATGACCTGATCACCAGCGACACCACACCGACCGTGGTGGGCTTGGGCACGGCCGATGACACCCTCATCGTCACCTTCCAAAGCACGGGCGAGATCCTCTCGACCGTGGTGGCCGCCGATGGCAGCTGGTCGGTCACCCCCACGCTGGGCCTGTTTGACGGCAGCCGCACCGTGAGCGCCGTGGTCAAAGACCCGGCGGGCAACGTCAGCAGCGCACAGACCCTGACCCTGGTCATTGACACCAGCACCACCAAGCCCGTCTTCACACTGGCTTGCGATTCAGGTAACTCGGCTTCCGACCTGATCACCAAGCAAGCGGGCTTGAGCGCCATCACCGGCATTGAAAGTGGTGCCAGCGTCGAATACAAAGTCGACAGCGGCAGCTTTGGCTCCAGTTACACCGCGCCCAGCACCAACGGCGTGCACACCGTGGTGGTGCGCAGCACCGACGCGGCCGGCAACGTGTCCACCGAGAGCCTGACCTTCACGCTCGACTTGGAAGCCCCCATCAAGCCCACGATTTCACTGGTTTGCGACACCGGCACCTTCAGCGCCGACAAGGTCACTTACACCAGCGAAATCAAGCTCGACCAGACTTATGCCACGAGCGACACGGTGGAATACCGCTACAGCAAAGACTCTGGCGTCACGTTCACCGCTTATGACAGCTTGTTCTTGCCCACCACCAGTGGCACGTACTTGGTCCAAGCCCGTGTGTCCGACGTGGTGGGCAACCAAGTGGTCAGTGACATTTTCACGTTCAACTACGACATCACCGCGCCCAACGCACCCGTGGTGGCCCTGTACGATGACAACGGTGTGAATGCCAGCGACAAAAAAACCAACGATCCCACGCTGGTCATCACCGGCGGCAACACCGGCGTTGGCGACACCTACCAGTACAGCATTGACGGCGGCATCACCTGGACCAGCTCCTTCAACGCCCAGACCGGCCCCAACAACCTCTTGGTTCGCATCAAGGACCTGGCCGGCAACAACAGCAACGCCACCGCCTTCAGCTTTGACTACAACAACGCGGCGCTGGCCCCCAGCATCGTGTTGCAAATGGACTCGGGTTACAGCAGCAGTGACAAGCTGACCAATGTGAGCGCCGTGGGCGTGACCGACGCTGCCTCGACCGACACCTTCGAGTTCAGTCTGGATGGCTTCACCTGGACCAGCAGCTACACCGCACCCACCGTGGACGGTGCCTACGACCTGCGTGTGCGCCGCATCGATGAGTTTGGCAACATCAGCCCCAACACCACGCTCAGCTTTGTGCGTGACACCACCGGCGCTGGCATCAGCAATATCACCAGCACCAGCCCCAATGCGGCCTACGACATCCTCACGGCTACAGGCGGATTTGGTGTGGGCGACACCCTGAACGTCACCATCAACCTGAACGAAGCCGTGGTGGCGGGCTCTTACATGATCGTCAAGTTCGACACCGGCCAGAAGGTGGTGGTCACCGCTGCAGCCAATGGCTCGACGTTGACGGGCACTTATACCGTGGGCTCCAATGAGTCGACCACCGACCTGAATGTGGTCGACATCGTCAAGGTGGTTCTGACCGATCTGGCGGGCAACACCTCGACCACCGCGACCATCCCCAGTTTGTCCAACTTTGGTGACAACAAGGACATCTCGATCCGCTGGGGCCTGATGGGCACCACGGGCAATGACCAGATCAACGCCTTGACCCGTGGCACCGGCACCAACGACGACTACAACGGCCTGGATGGCTCGGACACGCTGGACTACAGCGCCTCGGCTTTGGGCTTCAGCCTGAGCCTGGCCGCTGGCGTGGCCAGCGGTGGCGACATTGGCATCGACAGCATCGTCGGTTTTGAAAACGTCATGGGCGGTGCGGGCAACGACACCTTGGTGGGTGACGCACAGGCCAACATCTTGTCCGGCGGCGCAGGCAACGACAGCCTGGACGGCGGCTTGGGCAACGACACCCTGATTGGTGGCCTTGGCAACGACAGTGTGGACGGCGGTGGCGGCATCGACTGGATGGATTACAGCGCGGCTTCGGGCGCCGTGATCGGCACTCTGACCGGTGCGAGCGACGCGATCTTCACCGATGGCGATGGTGGCACAGCAGAAAAACTGCGCAACATTGAAAACATCGTGGGCAGCGCCGCTAACGACAACATCGGCGGTGACGGTTCCGACAACATCTTGTTGGGTGAAGCGGGCAACGACACGCTCTTGGGCGGTGCAGGCAATGACTCGCTGAGCGGCGGTACCGGCAACGACTCGCTGGACGGCGGCTCTGGTAACGACACCCTGACCGGCGGCATTGGCGACGATTACTTGATCGGTGGCACCAACACCGACTGGGCCGACTTCAGCGCAGCGCCCAGCGGCCTGAACCTGAACCTGGCCACCTCGATTGCTGCAGACGGCAGCGGCGGTGTGGACACCTTGTCGCAAATCGAAAACGTGATGGGCACAGCCTACGCCGATGCCATGGTGGGCGATGCGACCGACAACCGATTCGTGGGCGGCGCTGGCGACGACACCCTGCAAGGCGGCCAAGGCAGCGACACGTTGGAAGGCGGCGCGGGCAATGACTGGGCGGTGTACTCGGAAAACAACCTCGGCGTCACGGTGGACCTGGTGGCGGGCACCGCCACCGGCAACGCGGGCAACGACCTGCTGAGCTCGGTTGAAAACGTCATGGGCGGCGCGTCCAACGACTACCTGGGCGGCGATGCCTTGGCCAACATCCTGAACGGTGGCCTGGGCAACGACACCTTGAACGGCGGCGCGGGCAACAACACCCTGATCGGTGGCGGTGGTGCCGACCTGATCGTGGGTGGCTCGGACCACGACAGCATCGTCACCAGCGCAGGCAGTCAGGTCATTGGTGGTGCGGGCAACGACACCATCACCTTCGAAAACATCGGCCAGGACTTCACCAACGTCACCCTCGACGGCGGCATGGGCACCGATGTTTTGCGTCTGACCGGCTTCAACCAGACCTTCAACGTCTATGGCATCAATGGCGTCAGCGCCCGAGTGGCCGCGCCCATCAGCAAGATCGAGGTGATTGACCTGGGCAACGGCCTGAACCAGTTGAACCTGAGCGACTCACTGGAAACGGTCGAGTTCCTGGGCAGCGGCGCAGGCACGGCTTCTTTGCTGCGCATCGACGGTGACAACGGCAAGGTGTTTTTGGCGGCCGGTTGGTCGTCCATGGGCACCGGCACCACCACCGTGATTGGCGGCGCCACATACGATTTGTACTCCAACGCCGTGGTGTCGGGCAACGACACTTTGGCGGTCAAGCAGGGCATCGAGGTCACATACCCCACCACCCTGACGCCGAGCAACGACAACTACTCCGGCGACGAAAAAGCCAACTTCATTGACGCGATGTCGGGCAACGACAGCATCAATGGCCTGGGCGGGGACGACACCATCCGCGGTGGTTTAGGCAATGACACCCTGGATGGCGGTGCAGGCAACGACTGGTTGGACTTCGGTGATGCCAGTCTGGGCACCGCATCGGTCAACGTCAACCTGACCAGCGGCGTGTTCACCAGCACCGCCTTGGGTAGCGATGTGGTGACCAATTTTGAGCACGTTGTCGGCGGCGCAGGCAACGACACCATCGTGGGTTCTACGGCCGACAACTGGATCAAAGGCGGCGCAGGCAACGACTCGATCCTGGCGGGTACGGGCAACGACACTTTGACCGGTGGCGTGGGCAACGACTGGCTGGACGGCGAAGCGGGTACGGCCGACTGGGCCGATTACTCGAACGCCAGCGGCGGTGTGACCGTGTCCCTGAGCAGTGCCACACCCGGCTCGGCCACCACCTCGGGTGCCGATGGTGTGGACACCTTGCGCGGCATCGAAAACCTCATGGGCGGTACCGGCGCGGACAACCTGGTGGGCGATGGCAATGCCAACTACCTGATCGGTGGTCTGGGCTCTGACACCTTGCAGGCCATTGGCGGCAACGACACCCTGTATGGCCAGGACGGCGACGACAGCCTGGTGGGCGGCTCAGGTGCCGATTTGTTCCAGGCCGAACTGGGCAACGACACCTACACCGGCGGCGACACCGGCAACGCTGGCCCCGCCGACACCCTGGACCTGAGTGCCTACAACGGCAACTACTCGGTGCTGGGCACCACCCAGACCGACTTGACCATTTCGGGCGGCAGCACCGGCATCGACCGGGTCAGCTACATCGATGTGTGGAAGTTTGGCAACGGCAACGTCACCTTCAACAACCTGACCAGCTTGGGCAACACCACTTGGAACGAAACCGTCATCACCGGCAGTGGCAACGACTCGATCTGGACGGGCAACGGCAGGGATTACATCCTCGCAGGAGCTGGCAATGACACGGTCAACGGCAGTCCCAACACCATTGATGTCAATGACCAGGACACCTTGGACGGTGGCGCAGGCGAGGATTGGTTGTCTTACCAGTCGCAAGGCTATCCCGTTTATGTGTCGCTGGAAGGTGGCTCAAGCTCTTATCAGGTGGTCACGATTCAGAGCAGCAGCTACATTGACTATGTCAAAGGTTTTGAGCACATCCTCACCGATGCGGGGGCTGACAAGATCTGGGGCGGCAGTGGCAACTCGTCCATTCTGGCCGGGGCGGGTGCCGACTATGTGAGCGACTTGCAAGGCGACAACTACATTGACGTGGGCAAGGACTGGCGTGGCAGCAACGACGGTGCCACCGATACGGTTGTGGCTGGTTCTGGTAATGACACGATTTACACCGGGGGGGGATATTACGAACTGGTCAATGCTGGCGATGGAAACAACTTAGTGGATATGGTGGGCACAACCAGTTACTCGGCCTCAGTCACAGGTGGTTCTGGAAACGACACCATCGTCGGTTTTATGGGCGGATCTTACAGTTATGCGTACGGAAATTATTACCGCATCTATGTCAGTCCCTCTTCGTATTTCCTGCCCGGTTTGATCAACGCGGGAGATGGTAACAATTACATTAAGAGTGCTACATATGGAAATACTTCTGCGGAAAGTGTTATTTCAGGTTCTGGCAATGACTTCATCGATGTAACTGGCGGTCGACTTGATGAACTCGGCGTGGATACGGTTTTTGCGGGTGCTGGCAACGACACCATTTATGTAGGTGGCTCATACGGTTACAACCCGTTTACTCAAACTTACAACGAGTATCAAATTGTGGATGCAGGTGATGGTGATGACCAGGTGTTTGCCTATGTCGCAGGTAGTTACGTCAACAACTCGATCACGGGCGGCGCAGGCAACGACACCTTGTCATCCACCGGCGGCAGCACCAACGTCATGGACGGCGGTTTGGGCAACGACTCCATGGTCGGTGGCACTGGAGCTGACACCATGAAAGGCGGGGCGGGCAATGACACGATTGCCGTGTTCTCTGGCACCGACACGGTAGATGCAGGGGACGGCAACGACGTGGTGACCTCTTCGGGTTACGGCACTTTGCGCGGCGGTGCAGGCGATGACCAGTTACTGCATTCGGGCACGGCCTACATCTATGCCTTTGGTGACGATGGCAACGATACCTTGGTCGCAGGCACAGGCTCTGATTGGCTGGACGGTGGCAGCGGCAACGACAGCCTGTTCAGCGCTGCAGGTGCCGATACCTTGCGGGGTGGCGATGGGGATGACACGTTGGGCTTCGGCGGCGGCGCTCGGGTCTATGGCGACGCGGGCAATGACCGCATTGTCAGCAATGGCGGGCCAACCTCGACCACGGTCTGGGGCGGCGCTGCAGACGACTACATCGACATGCGGGCCGATACTTTGGGAGACACCATCTTCGGTGACGACGTCTCGGTGCTGGCCACCGATGGCAAAGACACGATTTATGCAGGTGCTGCGGTGGACAGCATCAACGCAGGTGGCGCAGACGATTACGTGTCGGCCGGCGCAGGTGCTGACTATGTCTTTGGCGGTGACGGCAACGACTATCTGATGGGTGATGGTGGCAACGACAGCATGGACGGCGGCCTGGGCGATGACCGTCTGGACGGTGGCGTGGGCAACGACACTTTGGTGGGTGGCGCGGGCTACGACACCATCACCATGGGCGATGGTGCCAATTGGGTTCAGGGGGGTACGGGTTCTGACTTGTTTGTCTACGACGCCACTTGGGCGTCGGACCTCACGGCCGCCGATACGGTCGATGGTGGTGCGGGCATTGACGCCGTGTTCTTCACGGGTGTGAACCAAGCGCTGGACTTGACTGCAGCCATCCATGCCAATGCCAATTGGGTTTCTGTTGAGCGCATTGATTTGACCGGTGCCGGCAACAACACCCTGAAGCTGGCGGCGCAGGACGTGCTGGACTTGACCGACATGACGGCGGCCACGGCGATGTTGATGATTGATGGCAATGCCGGTGATGCGATCGACATGTCCTCCTTTGGTTTGGCGGTGGGCGCGGTCAATGCGCTCAACAAGTTGACCTCGGCCAAGAGCATCAGCATGGACTTCAACGGTAACGGTACCTTTGACATTGGTGAAACGGCAACGTCTGATGCCACGGGCCTGATCACCTTCAACAACGGTTTCCGGGGCAGCCAGACCTACCAGATCTGGCAAGCTGGCAGTGGCAACGCCACCTTCAACGGCATGATGTTGCTGATCGACACCGACATTGCCTTCACCGGCATTTGACGCCACAAGCCCCGACCTGCCATGCCCTTGCAGGTCGGGATTTGTTGGTATTTTTTCCTGTGAGCGATGAGCGCCCCTGTGGGAGTCAGCCCTGCTGGCGATGAACCATCGCGCACCACCGTCGCCATCGCCAGCAGGGCTGGCTCCTACAAAAACCAGATGAAATGCCCCTTCACCATCCGGCCCCCCACGTTGTCAATTCGTGATCTTTGGCGGGGCCAGCGCTGCTGGCTCCTGCCAAAATCCAATGTGTTGCCTGCGGCTTTTAGACCTGAAAACCTTCGGGGGGCAGGCCTTGGGCTTGTCGGTGGGCCATTTGGGTGTAAGCCGACTCCATCAGACGGGCCAGGAGTCTGCCGTCAAACAGGGCCGATCGCTTGGGGCTGTGGGTCACGCGTTGGCGCAGTCGACCCAAGGCTTTGGGGTCCTTGCACAGTTTCAGGGCCAGGTTTTCGTAATCACTCAAGTTGTGTGTGATCAGTTCTTGGAGATCGAGCGCCGTCAAGAGGCTGGCACCGACGCGAGAGGCAAAGCTGCGTCCTGTCAGGGTGAGCACCGGCAAGCCCACCCACAGGGCATCGCTGGCCGTGGTGTGCGCGTTGTAGGGCGCGGTGTCCAGAAACAGATCGGCCAATCGGTAGCGTGACAGGTGCTCGGCCAAGGGGGCGAATGCGGCAAACACCAACCTGTCGGGTGCAATGCCTTGGGCTTGGGCGTATTGGCGCAGCGTGTCTTGCACTTGGCGGTTTTTGTCAAACAGCCACAGCACGGCATGAGGTATTTGACCGAGGATGCGCAGCCAGACCTGAAACAGCTCGGGGCTGATTTTGAAGGTGCTGTTGAAGCAGCACAGCACCAGCGCTTTGTCGGGCAAGCCGGCTTGCGCCCGGGTCATGCCGGGGGTGGCCACGCTTTTGTGGGTGTCGTTGGCTTGGTAGCAACCGGGCAGGCGAACCACTTGTTCGGTGAAGTGCACCTCGTCCCCCGGGGGGATAACGCTGGTGTCGCCCACCACGTAGTCAATCCAGGGCGAGCCCAGGGTGCCCGGAAATCCGATGTAACTCACCTGCACCGGTGCTGCGCGCCAGGCAAAAATCTGGGGGCGTCCTTGTCGGGTGTGGCCTTTGAGGTCGACGGCGATGTCGATGCCGTGTGATCGGGCCAGGCGCGCAATGGTGCGTGCCCCCAGAGCGCTGACCTCATAGAAGTGCTCAACACCACGCTCCAGGCGTTGGCGGTAGGCGTGTTGTTTGGCGTTGGGGCCAAAGCTGTAGGCAAATATTTCAAACCGCTGGCGGTCGTGTGATTCGAGCATTTGCGCCATCAGGTAACTGGTGGCGTGGTCGTGAAAGTCGGCCGAAAAGTAGCCGATGCGCAGCCGTTCTTTGGCGGGGGTGCCGGTGGTGTTTTTCGGGAAAGCCCAGGGCTTGATGTGTTGGCCGATTTGCGCCGATTCGAGCACGCTGGCGCGTTTTTGCAGCAGCGGGTCGTCGCTGATGATGGTCATCAAAAAGGGGTTGACCGGGGTCTCGCTGTCGGTGGCAGCTTTAAGCACTTGTGCCAAGCGTTCATCGTGGTGCTTCCAGTCCGCCACGCAGCGTTCTGCTCGCATGAGTGCCGACAGGGCGTGGACGTTGTTGGGCGCGATGCGCAGGGCCTGGGCATAAGCTTGTTGGGCTTGCAGGTCCAGGCCCAGCGCCGTGCAGCAGTGCCCGCATTGCAGCCAGGCCTCAAAGTCATCGGGCAGGCGCTGGGTGGCTTCTTGCAGCAGTTGCAACTGGCGTGGCAAGTCGTCGACTTGTTGTGCCCCGTGGGCTTGCAGCAGCAGGACGGGTGGAGCATGGCCGCCGGGGGGCGCGGGCAAGTCCAGCAAGCGACGCCACCAAGGCAGGGCCAGTGCCAGTTGGCCGAGCTCGTCGTGTGTGATGGCGATGTTGGACAAGTAATACGGGTTGTCGGGGTCTTGTGCGTGGGCTTGTTCAAAGTCGCTCAGGGCTTGTGGGGTGGGCAGGCCGTTGGCCCGGCTCAGCATCCCGCGCAGGTTCAGGGCTTCGGCGTTGTCTTTTTGCAGGGCCAGGGCTTGCAGGGTGCAGGCCATGGCTTGCTCGTTTTGTTGCAAAGCCAGGTGGGCCGAGGCTTGTTGCACCCAAGCTGTGCTGTGCTGGGCTTGCCGTGTGGTCCAGGCTTGGCACAGGGCCAGGGCTTGGGGCCATTGGGCCAGTTGGCGGCGCAGCCGAATGTGCAGCAGCGGGTACTCGGGCTTGTGCGGATTCAGGCTTTCGAGTTGCGTGAGGTGTTCGCAGGCGGCCAAGGGCTGGCCAGATTGTTCGAGGGTGAGCGCCAGTTCGTAACGCAGGCGTTCATTGTCCGGGGCCAGTTCCAGGGCGTGTTGCAGATCGCTCAGGGCTTGTTCGCGTGCCTGGGCTTGGGGCAGGCGCAAGGCGGTGTGGGCGCGTGCTTGCCACAGAGCCGATTCTTGCGGGCGTTGGTTGAGGGCCAGGTCAAACACGCGCAGCGCGGCGTCGGTTTGGCCCGCTTGCAGCAGACTCAAACTTTGGGCTTGCAGTTGCTGTGGCGTGGCCATCGGGCTGGGCACGGACGCTGGTTTGGCCGACTCGGTCGGGGTGGGCTGGGAAGGGTGCAGATCGGGGTTCAGATCGGGCGCAGGCTTTGAAACCTCAGCAGGGGCTGAAGGCGTGGCCAGAACACGGGAGGGGGGCATGGGTTCCTGGGTTGGACCCTTGTCGGGTGCGCTGTGCTGCAGGCGATGGACCGGCGTGGCCGCAACCGTGATGTCGGCCGGTGACAAGCCGTTTTGCCAGCGTTGGCACATGGCGAGGTAGCCCGATTCGAGGTGCTGACAGGTCAAGGCAGCATCAAACAGCGGCAGGTGTTCGCGCTCGGTTTTGAGGTGCTGCTGCAGGCTGTGCAGAAGGGGTGGATTTTGGGCCAAGGCCACCGCGCGGGTGGCGTAGTCGGCGGCCTTGTCGACGGCCAAGGTGTTGACCAGATCGACGCTTGGCGCTGCACCTGTGTCGGGGGATTGGCAGCCATGAAGCAAAGACAGGGCCACACGGCTGGAAAAACTGCGCCCATAGCGTGTGAGCACGGGCAGGCCCATCCACAGGGCGTCTGCGGCAGTGGTGTGGGCGTTGACCGGAAAAGTGTCCAAAAACAGGTCGGCGTGAACGTGCCGGGCCAGGTGTTCCGGTGTCGGCACACGGGGTGCAAACACCAAGCGTTGCGGGTCCACGTCCAGCGTTGCGGCGTGTTGGCGCAATCGCTCTTCGACTTGGTCGTTGGCCTGGAGCAACCACAGCACACTGCCCGGGGTGTCTTGCAAAATGCCCATCCATTGCGCAAACACTTCAGGGGTGATTTTGTAGCTGTTGTTGAAGCAGGCAAACACAAAGCCCTGGGTGCCCGGACCTTTGTCGGGCAGGCCCAGTGCGGCGCGGCTGGGGCATGCCGTGGCCACTTGGCGCAAAGGGTCATTGGCTTGGTAGCTGTGCGGCAGGCGCACCAGGTGCTCGCTGTAGTGGTGTCGGTCGGCCGGGGCGATGACGTGGGGGTCGGCGATCAGGTAGTCGATGTAGGGGGCGCCCAAGGAGCCGGGGTAACCCAGGTAGTTGACTTGGATGGGGCAGGGGCGGTGCGCGAGGATGCCCAGCCGGTAGTTGCTGGCAAAGCCTTTGATGTCGACGGCAATGTCGATGCGTTGCCCGGCCATCCACTGGGCCACTTGGGTGTCGCTTTGGCCAGAGATGTCGACAAAATGCTCGACTCCGGCGCGGATGCGCTCTTGCATGCTGTCTTGCAAAGGGCTCCAGGACAGGGCAAAAATCTCAAAACGTTTTTGGTCATGCAGTTCAAGCACGCGTGCCAACAGCACGGCGGTGGCGTGGTTGCAAAAATCGTTGGACAGGTAAGCCACGCGGATGCGTGGGTTTTTCCAGCGCTCGCGTGTCCAAAGGGGCACGGCAGGGGGGTGACGGTCTTGCACCAATTGACGGGCGCAGTTGAGGTGTTCGGCGGGTTCGTCGCTGAAGCCCAGAAATTCAAAAGGCAAGACGCTGCGCTCGCTGGTGCGCAGTGCCAGGCGCAGCGCCTGTTGCCTTTGTGCGTCGTCGGTCCAGTCGGCCATGAGGCGGCGTGTGTAGGCCAGACGCCCGAGCATGTAGGGGGCCTCTTTGGCGGGATGACGGGCCTGAGCGAGCCAGCGCTCAACATGTTCGGCCGCTTGTGCGTAGCGACGGGTTCGGTGCAGCAGACCGGCCAGATTGTCCAGGGCGTCAGGGTGCTGCGGTTTTTGGGCCAAGGCTTGCTCAAAATAGGCCATGGCGGCCTCATCACGGCCCATGCGCGAGAGCACCGCACCCAAGGCGTTCAGGATGTCGGCGTTGTGGGGGCTCAGTTGCCGCGCTTGCTCAAACACCGCCAGCGCTTGCTGGCCGTCGAGATGGCGATTGGCGTGCAGTTGGACGCCCAGCGCAAAGAGCGCTTGGGCCTGAATGCTTTCGGACATGGGCGGCTTAAGGGGTGGGCTCATGCGGGCATGGACTGCCCGGTGATGATGCGGTGGTGGCGAGGCAGGCAAACCCTTTGGTAGTCGTAGTGCTGGACCACATGGGCCCGGGCGGCTCGGCGCAGCTCTTGGTGGTCTTTGGGGCGTGCCAGAACTTCACAGACTTGTTGGGCAATGGCTTTGGGCTCAAAAAAGTCCACCAGCAGACCGTTTTGGCCATGGGTGATGACTTCTTGCACCGGTGGGGTGGCCGAGCCCACAACACAGCAGCCCAGGCTCATGGCTTCAAGCATGGACCAAGACAGCACAAAGGGCACGGTGAGGTACACATGCACGGCCGAAATGCGCAGCATGTTGACCATGGTGCCGTAGGGCACTTGACCGACAAAGTGCACGCGCGAGAGGTCGATTTTGTCTTGCACTTCGCGCAAAAATTGGGCTTTGTACCCGCCGCCGGTGGCCGGGGCCGGTCCATAACTGACCTCGTTGCCGCCGAGCAAGATCACCCGGGCCTTGGGCCTTTCGGCCAGGATATGGGGCAGGGCCCGCATGAAGCTGTGGTAGCCGCGCATGGGCTCAAGGTTTCGGTTGATGAAGGTGATGATTTCATCGCCCAGCTGGGCCTTGATGTTGTCGCGCCCCAGCTTGATCCAGGCTTCTTTGTGAGGTGTCAGGCGGTCGGTTTCGATGCCGTCGTGACAGACTTCGATGCGTTGGCGCAAAAAGTCGGGAAACTGACTCGCTTGCCATTCGGTGGGCGACAGGCCCACGTCCGAGTCCACCAGGGCCGAGGTCAGGTGCAGGTTGCGGGCATGGCAGCGCAGCATGGCGTCTGGGGCGGCGGGGAACTCGGGGTCGAAGTCGACATCGCTGCCTTGGCCATGGTAGAAATATTCGCAAAAACTGGTGATGCGGGCCTGCGGTGCCACTTGGCGCACGAATTGCATTTCGCCCCAGCCCGCATGGCCGACGATGGCGTCAGGCACAAAGCCGTTTTTCATGAGCAGCTCAACCGATCGGGCCACCGCTTGACCCCGGATGATGGCCGCTTCGGTGGATTGCAGCCAGGGGTGGATGTTTTTGCTGGAGTTGCGCGGGCTGTCGTAGCAAATGTTGGGGATGCCCTGGATGCTGGTTTCTTTGCGGCTGGAGATGGCCATGACCTCATGGCCGAGTTTGACCATGGAGGGGGCCAGTGCACGGTATTGCCCCGGAAAGTTCTGGTGGATGAACAGGATTTTCATGGGGCGTGTGCAGCGGCTGTTCGTGCAGGGGCTGGGGCTTCGTCAGGCTTGCCTTGGGGTTTTGCCTTGGGTGCGGTGCTGCTGGTGGGCCAATTGAGTTGGCAATAGGTTGTGTAGGCCTGTCTCCAGCTGTCTGAGTCGTACTGACCGCCGCTGAAGTGGGTCATGGCGATGGGCCAAACCCCCAGGCGCAGTCCGGCGCGGTGTGCACGCTGGCAAAACTCCAGGTCGTACAAATGAAAGGCGAGTTCGGGCGCGAACTGCACTTTGTTGTGCTGCAGTGTGGCCGCCCGTGCTGCCAAAAACACGCCGTCGAGTACGCGTGCGGCCGTGCGGGTGGGGCCGTAGCGGTTGAAGCCGTTGGGCCGGTGGGGCAGTTCATGGTTGATGCCGCCCAGCAGGTTGTGCGCGTGGTCCCATTGGCCCATTTTTTCAGCGAAGGCCCATGCGCCTTGCCGTGCTTTGAGGCGTCGATTGCCCGCCACGCCAATCACATCGAACACCGCAAGTCCTTCAAGCAGGCGCTGGTTGATGAAGAGGTCATCCAAGCGCACGTCGTCGTGCACAAACACCAAAATTTGCTCTGCCGCGCAGTGGGCAATGGCGCGGTTGTACAAGGCGGCCAAAGGTGCGGCGTTTTGGTCGGCGAGTTCAAGGGAAAAGGCCACGCCTTGTTGTTGCAAGCGGGTCAGCGATTGGCCCAGTGGCGCTTTGAGCCAGAAATCGGCCACGCTCAAACGGGTGGCGCAGACAAAGACCACCGGGGGGCGGGGCAGGCTGATCATGCGGATTCCTCTTGCAAGGTGGTGGCGGGTGTTTGTTCCAGACTGGCAATGGCCATGTCCCACGGACCGGTGGCCATGCCCTGTGCGCTGGCTGTGGTGCTGAACAATGTGGCCCATGTGGCCAGTTCAGCCGTCGGGTGCGGGCCTGGAAGGCTTTGGCAGACCTGCGCCAACAAATCGTGGCGCACGGCCAGCGCATGTGGCAGTTGGTCGACCAAGGCCAGTTGCGCCCAAGCGTCGTGCAAGCGCTCGGCCAGCCAAAAATCCTGCACATGGGCTTGTGGTGCCAGCAGCACCGCGTGCCCACCTTGCTGGGCAATGTGCTTGAGCTGGGCGGCCAGGCGCTCACCGCCCGACAAGGCAGGGTCGGCCGTTTGCAAGACCCAGCGCTCATCGGTGAGCAGGTTGCTCAGGTCGGGGCGCTGGGCCAGATCGGTGGGGGTGCAGATCAGGTGGATCAGGCGCTGCGGGCTGTGGGCCGCTGGTGGCTGGCTGCGGACCCATCCGATTTTGAGCAACCAAGCGGCCAAGCGCAGGCTTTGTGGCCGTGTGAGTTTGAGGGACTGGCCCCACTGCTCAATGGTGTGGGCTTGCGTGGCGTGCAGTGCGGGCAGTGCTTGGGCAATTTTGTCAGCACTCGGCAACCAGCCGTTGCTTAAAAAGCTCCACATGCTCCATTGGCGAATTTCTCGTGCTTGGGCGATGGGGGCTTTGACGTTGCAAATGCCCGGCCATTCCTGGCGGTACAAGGGGGTGTCGGGCTGAAGCTGTTGGCTGGGATAGTGGCCAAACAAGTCGGCGGGACTCAGCCTTGTGCTGTGGATGCGCGGTAAGCGTGGTCCGCTGCGGGCTTTTTGCAGTGCCTGCTGCTCGCACCACAACGCGTCGTAGCGTTGAATGACGTGTTCCCAGTCAAACTGCTGGCGGGCATGGGTGCGTCCGGCTTGGCCCATGCGCTGGCGCAATGCGGGTTGTTCAATCAGGGTGGACAGGGCCTGTGCCACGCTGTCGATGTCCACCGAGGTCAGCGCATGGACGTGCCCAATGTAGTGGTCATAGTTGAGCGTGTCGTCTGCAAAGCGTTGTTCGATGCTTTCGAAGCCGGTGCGGCTGGGCATTTGGGTTTTGATCAGAAAACCGTGTTCGCCGTGAATGGCGGTTTCGCGGTAACCATTCCAGTCACTCAGGATGCAGGGCAGGCCCGAGGCCATGGCCTCAATGGGGGTGAGTCCGAACGTTTCCTGGATGTTGTCGGACAAAGAGCAAAACACATCGGCAGCGGCAAAGCTGCGTTGCACCTGCACGGCGGTGCGGCCATCGACCCTTTGAACCGTGATGCCAAATTGTTGGGCCGCTTCGTCAAAGGCTTTTTCAGTGGGTTCGTTGGCAAACCAGCCACATTCGAGAATGCGCACCTTTTGCCCTGTGCGCTTGGCCGCCTCGCCAGCGGCGCGGTACAGGGCGACGGGGTTGGCTTTGGCATGAAAGCTCAATCGCCCCACAAATAACACCACCAGTTCGTCGGCAGCAAAGCCCAAAGTGGTCCGGGCGGCCAGGCGGTCCATGGCCGTGAATGCGAAATCGCGCGTGTGAATGCCCAGGGGGATGACGGGCAGGCCAGGCAAGGCCGGGGCCTGTTGAAAGGGGCCAAATCGGCGCTGCAAGACGGCTTGTTCGACATGCCAGAGTCGTTCAATGGCAGTGCGCACCGCTTGAGAGGTGCAAATCAGGGCATCACTTTGGCGGGTGGGCTCGCGCACGTAGGCACTCAGTTGTTGCACCACCGAGGCCGAACTGATGGTGTGGGTCACCCCTGACAGACTCAGGCCGTCCAGACGGTGAACGCCCCTTTGCACCAGTTGTTGGCTGCTGATGGGGGCGGGCATGTGCAGCACATCGAGCGTGTTCCAGGCGGACACTTTTTGCAGGGTCAATTCGGGCAGGCTGTTGTCTTTGGCACTGGCGGGCAGGCATTGCTGCACGACTTTTCGCACAGCTTCGCGTGATTTGGCGTTGGGGGTCACCAAGGTGATGCGCTCGCGCAAACTGCCGTGGTTCAGGCAGGCCCGCAAAAAACCATGTCCAGCCGATTGCCGCCCCATGAGTTTGGGGTTGTCCATGGAGATGGCGTCTTCGGTGAGGATCAGTCCGATACGCGGCAAAGTCGGTGTTTTGGCCATGGTGGATCTGGTTCACTGCCTGTGTGGGCGCAAGAGGTCAAGCGCCACCGACCATGGTTTGATTCGATCGACAAGAGGGCGTCAATGCATTCAAATGAATCAAGTCCATAGGAAAAGGTAGTGGTTAAATTTCAATACATCTACTTTAATTGAAATCTTTGTTCTTTTTGAGTTCTATTCAATTAATCCTTTGGGGAGGGTCAGGACGGCTGTGGCCACATGCCCCGGTGCCTGGTCAGGGTTGGCGAGCCCTCTTCCTTGTTACGATTCGGCCCTATGAAGATCATTTCGATGCTGCCCTGGGCCGATTGGCTGGGTCTGGTTTGCTTTTTGAGCATGTGGGTGGGCTACGCCTGGGTGGCCAAGGTGCGCGGCATGCGCGACTTGAGTCTGATTGCGACCACCAACCGCTATCGCCAGCTGTGGATGGTGCAGGCCACTGGGCGCGATCCGCGCATGCTCGACGGCCTGATCACCCAGAATTTGTCGCAAACCCCGGCCTTTTTTTCATCGACCAGCATCATCATCATTGGCGGCTTGTTTGCTTTGCTGGGCACCACCGACAAGGCGGCCGAATTGGTGCGTGAAATCCCCTTTGCCCAACCCACCCCGATGTTGGTGTTTGAGTTCAAGGTTTTGGTCTTGGTGGCCATTTTTGTGTATGCCTTTTTCAGGTTCTCTTGGTCCATGCGCCAATACACTTTTGTGGCTTTGGTCATTGGTGCGATGCCTCCGCCCCAAGAATTTGCCGACCAACGCTTTGATCGTCAGCACTTTGCCGAGAGGGCGGGCAATTTGGTGAGTGCTGCCGCCGAAACCTTTAACGATGGTTTGCGGGCTTATTACTTTTCATTTGCTGCCATGGCCTGGTTTTTTTCGCCTTTGGCCTTGGTCATGGCCACGGCTTTGGTGGTGCTGATTTTGTATGGGCGTGAGTTTCGCTCCGAAGTGTTGCAAGTCCTGCGCGATTGAGGGGAGGGCACACCAGCGCAGTCAATGGCAGCCAAGTGCCTTGTGTGGCCTTCTACAATGGGGCTTATGTTTGTTCACCTGCGCCTTCACTCCGAATTTTCCGTCGTTGACTCGACCTGCCGCATTGATGAGGTCATCAAAAAAGCAGCCCAAGACCGGCAACCGGCTTTGGCCCTCACCGACCTGAACAACCTGTTTGGCGGGGTCAAGTTCTACAAAGAAGGCCGGGGCAAAGGTGTCAAGCCCATCTTGGGCGCAGAAATCAACCTCCAGGGCTTGGGTGGGGACCTGGGGGCCACCAGCCGTGTGGCCTTGCTGGTGCAAAGCCATCAGGGTTACCTGAACATTTGCGAACTGCTGGCCCGGGCCTGGACCCAGAACGTGGTCAAAAACGTGGCCGTGGTCAAGCTGGTCTGGCTCAAGGAGCTGGCCGAAGGCCTGATTCTCTTGTCAGGTGCACAAGCCGGGCCCGTGGGGCAGGCTCTGGTGCAAGGCGACAGCGACAAAGCTGCCGATGTGGCACTGCAATTGGCATCCATTTTTCCGCACCGCTTTTACCTGGAGCTGCAACGCGCGGGCCGCCCTGAAGACGAGCCCCAAGTGGCTGGTGCCGTGGCGCTGGCCGCACGTTTGGGTTTGCCGGTGGTGGCCACACACCCGGTGCAATTTTTGTCGACCGAAGACTACGAAGCCCACGAAGCGCGGGTGTGCATTTCCGAAGGTGAAATTTTGGCCAACCCGCGCCGGGTGCGGCGTTTCACCCGGGATCAGTATTTCAAGTCTGCACAAGAAATGTGTGCGCTGTTTGCCGATGTGCCCAGCGCCATTGCCAACACGCTGGAAATTGCCAAGCGCTGCAACCTGACGCTGGTGCTGGGCAAGCCGCAGCTGCCGAACTTTCCGATCCCGCCTGTGAATGGCGTGGTCATGTCGGTGGACGACTATTTCCGTCACGTCTCCTTTGAGGGCCTGGAAGAACGCCTGCGGCACCTTTACCCCGACGAAGCCAAACGCGATGCAGAACGCCCGCGCTATGTGGAGCGGCTGGAGTTTGAGCTGGGCACCATTTTGAAGATGGGCTTTCCGGGCTACTTCCTGATCGTGGGTGACTTCATCCAGTGGGCCAAGGCCAATGGCTGCCCCGTGGGGCCGGGCCGGGGTTCGGGTGCGGGCTCGCTCGTGGCCTATGCGCTCAAGATCACCGACCTGGACCCGCTGCAATACAGCCTGCTGTTCGAGCGCTTTTTGAACCCCGAGCGGGTGTCCATGCCCGACTTTGACATCGACTTTTGCCAGGGCAACCGCGACCGGGTGATCGACTATGTGAAAGACAAGTACGGGCGTGACGCGGTCAGTCAGATCGCCACCTTCGGCACCATGGCTGCGCGTGCGGCCATCCGCGACGTGGGCCGTGTGCTGGACATGAGCTACACGTTTTGTGACGGCATCAGCAAGCTGATTCCCAACAAGCCGGGCATGTCGGTCACGCTGCAGTACCCGCCCGCCACACCCAAAGAGGGCGACAAGAACAACTACGCGATCGCCATGGAGCCCATCCTGGCCGAGCGCATCGAGCGCGAAGAGGATGTGAAGACCCTGATCGAGCTGGCGCAAAAGCTCGAAGGCATGACGCGCAACATCGGCATGCACGCCGGGGGCGTGCTGATCGCGCCGGGCAAGCTGACCGACTTTTGCCCGCTGTACCAGCAGCCCGGCAGCGAATCGGCCGTGAGCCAATACGACAAGGACGACGTGGAAGCGGCGGGCTTGGTGAAGTTCGACTTTTTGGGTCTGGCCACGCTCACCATTTTGGAGATTGCCCGCGAGTTCATCATGAAGCGGCACAAAGGCCAGGAGAACTTCGCCTTTGAAAACATCGCCATTGACGACGCAGCCACCTACAAACTGTTTTCGGACGGCAAGACCGAAGCCGTGTTCCAGTTTGAAAGCCGAGGCATGCAGGGCATGCTGCGCGACGCCCGCCCGAGCCGCCTGGAAGACCTGATTGCGCTCAATGCCTTGTACCGACCGGGGCCTATGGACCTGATTCCCAGCTTTGTGGCCCGCAAGCACGGGCGCGAAGTGGTGGAGTACCCGCACCCGGCGGTGGCCGAGATGCTGAGCGAGACCTACGGCATCATGGTCTACCAAGAGCAGGTGATGCAGACCGCGCAGATTCTGGGCGGCTACTCGCTGGGCGGCGCTGACTTGCTGCGCCGCGCCATGGGCAAGAAAAAGGCCGAGGAAATGGCCGAGCACCGCGAGAAGTTCCGCGCGGGTGCCCTGGCCACCCACGGCATTGCGCAGGACAAGGCCGATGAGGTTTTTGACCTGATGGAAAAGTTCGCGGGCTACGGCTTCAACAAATCGCACGCTGCTGCGTATTCATTGCTGGCCTATCACACGGGCTGGCTCAAGGTGCACTACACCGCCGAGTTCTTCTGCGCCAACATGACGGTGGAGATGGACGACACCGACAAACTCAAGGTCTTGCACGAAGACGCCCTGAAGTTCGGCATCCGTTTTGACCCGCCCGACGTGAACCGGGGCACCCACCGCTTTGAGCCGGTGACCGACAAGATCATCCGCTACGGCCTGGGGGCCATCAAGGGCACAGGTCAGCAAGCCATCGACGCCATCGTGGCGGCTCGAAATGAGGGCGGGCCGTTTAAGAGTTTGTTTGACTTTGCCGTGCGCGTGGACCGCAGCCGCATCAACAAACGCACGGTGGATGCACTCATCAAAGCCGGTGCCTTTGACTCCTTGCACATGAACCGCGCTGCCTTGTCGGTGAGCATTGACAAGGCTTTCGAGTTTGCGGCGGCCACCGTGGCCAATGCCAACCAAGGGGGGCTGTTTGACATGCTGGGCGACGATTCGCATGGGTCGAGCACCCAAGAGCCCGATTTGGTGGAGGTCATGCCCTGGGGTATCAAGGAGCGCTTGTTGCTGGAAAAAACGGCCGTGGGCTTTTTCTTGTCCGGCCATTTGTTCGATGCGGTGGAGCGCGAGGTGCGCCAGTTTGCCCGCCGCAAGATCGACGAACTGATTGACAGCCGAGAACCCCAGCTGATGGCGGGCATCGTGAGCGATTTGCGCATCATCAACGGACAGCGCGGCAAGGTGGCGATTTTCAAGCTCGACGACAAATCGGGTGTGATGGAAGCCACTGCCGACGAGTCCTTGATCAATTCCGCCAAGCATTTGCTCAAAGACGACGAGTTGATCGTGGTCACCGCCAAAATGCAGGCTGACCGTTTTTCGGGGGGCTTTCGGCTCAAAGTCGAGCAGATCATGGACTTGGGCGCAGCACGTTGCCGCTATGGCAAGTACCTGCGTGTGGTGGTCAATGGTCGAGCGCCCGACATTGCCCGATTGGTCAAAGAGTTTCCCGCCCAACGCGAGCAAACCGAGCAAGGCGACTTGGTGCGAGGCCTGCCTGTGCGTCTGGTGCTGGAGCGCCGCAAAGATGAACTGGCCGCCCGGGCTGAGCTGGCGCTGGGCGAAACTGCCAAATTTTTCCCCACCGATGCGGCCTTGGCCTGTTGGATGGCGCAAGCCGATCAAGGGCAGGCGCAGATCGTTTACGACTGAAAGAGCGGCGCAGTCCAAGACTGCCCTGTTTGCTGGAATGTCGACGCCAGCGATGGGGAAGGCGTCATGCGAAAGCCTTGGTGACAGGGCGTTCAGCGAGGTTCAGCGGGGTGCTGAGGGTCTGCCCTGAGTACCTGTTGTGGGTGCGCTGCCTTGACCCATCGAGGTATTGGGAGCGGCATTCACCATGTTGCTGCCGGCTGGGTTGGCATTGCTGTTGGTGTTGCCCAGTTTGTTCGTGTTTTGGTTCAGGGTGGTGTTGCCCGAAATGTTGCCGTAGTTCGCGCTGCCTGAAATCACACCATTGTTGACCATGGGTTGAACAACAGGGGCTCGGGCAGCGGGGTTGGTCAAGGTGACCGTGCCGCTTTGCCCTTCCTTGCCCACGGATTCGTAAAGACGGCCCATCAACTCAGGGTTGCCCAAAATGTTGGCTTCAATGGCCCCCTCCAAAATGGCGGAGATTTCAAGGGTCAAAGAGCTGCCCAGCCAATTGGGGCTGTTGGCTTGAAGAGAGGACAGTTGGACTTTGGTGCAAAGGGGGGTGTTTTGCTGCAGCCACTTTTCAGCCCGCTCGGCCCTCAGCTCGGGATGGTGGGTTTTCAGAGCCAGGGACTTGAATTGGGCCACAAAACACCCACTGCTGGGTTTGCCTTGCGCCAACGTGGGGTGGGTCCACAGAACAAGCCCGGCGGTCACGAACCCGATACCCGCAATTTTCAACATGGTGTTTGTCCCGGAACGCTGTGGATCGGACCCTTCAGCAGGCCCGAGAATGAAATGACTTGTAGTGGGTATCGGCAGATGTTGCCCAAGCTTGAGACCATCGGCCCACCCTGGTGAACAAGATGGGTGACGCAAAAATGCCCGAAAACTGGTCAAGGTTGTCCAGGACGGACGCACCCTTTGGGCGTCAATCCAGCGGCCGGAACCCCAGCACGATCAAAGGCGGCACCCGCCCATCGGTGTCCCTGGGAAGAATTTCGGTTTTGTCGATGGCCCGCAGTACGGCATCGTCCCAGGCTTTGTTGCCGCTGGACTGCACGATGCGGCGGCTCAAGATGGTGCCGTCTGGGTTGACTTTGACTTCGACTTCGGCACGGGGATTGCCGATGGCTTCGCCGGGGTAGGTGATGTTGGGCTTGATGCGCCCGACCAAGCGACCGGCATAACTGGCCGAGGGGCCCGATGATTTGAGTGCGCTGCCCGTGGCGTTGGCACCCCCCGAGGCTCCCGCCATGCCTTGCATGCGTTGCAGGTTCTCTTTGCGCATGGCCTCTGCTCGGGCCTCGTCGGCCTTGTCTTGAGCGGCTTTTTCAGCCATCTTTTGGGCTTGTTCTTGCTTGCGCTTTTTTTGTTCGGCGTCGGCTTTTTCTTCGGCTTTTTTCCGGTCGCGCTCTTCGAGGGCTTTTTTCTCTTTGACCGCTTTGTCTTTGGCAGCTTTCTCCTGAGCCTCTTTTTCTTGTTTTTCGCGGTCTTTGCGAAGTTGTTCGGCTTTGAGTTTTTCAGCCTCTTTCTTCTTTTCCAGCTGTTTTTTCTTCTCGATGGCGATTTGCGCATCGCGGCGCTCCAACTCGGGGTCGGGCGCTGGCGGGGGTGGTGGGGTGGGTTTGGCGGGTCGTTGTGGCTCAGGTTCAGGTGGGGTGGGCGCTGGCTCTTGCAGTCGAGGCGCTGCTGCCTGAGGCAGGGCCGACCACAATTCGGCCTCGGCTTGCACCGTGTGCGTTTGTGTTTTCCATGCGGTGGCCAAGCCCAGGGCCAGAAACAGCGCCCCATGCGCCAAACCTGCAATCCACCAAGCGCGTTGCTGCCCAGGCGGCGGCGGGGGCGCAAACTCCAGATGCGGGACAAGCTTGGCGTTCACTGGCAAATCTCTCAGGGCACCAGTTGGACCGACAGCCCAACGCGGGCAATGCCAGCGCGTTGCAAGCTGTCCATCACTTTGACCACGGTTTCGTATTTCACGTTTCGGTCTGCGCTGATGACAACGGCTGTGTTGTTGTGTTCCCCCACGCGCTGCTTGACCTTGCTGGCCACGTTGCTCAAAGTGGCCGTGTCGGTCTTGCCCTCGTTTGACAAGCTCAGCTGTTCGTCTTTTTGAATGACGATTTGAATGACTTTGTCCGGTTGCTTGGCGGCTTTGCCCACACTGGGCAGGTCCACCACGCTGGGCGTGATCATGGGTGCGGTCACCATGAAGATGATCAGCAGCACCAACATCACATCGATGAAAGGCACCATGTTGATTTCAGCGATGGTGCGGCGACCGCGACCTCGGGATGACGTGGCAGGCATGCGCGGTCCCCTTCAGTGGCCAGAGGCTGACTGGCCTGTGCCTGCCCCACCCAGGCTGCGTTGCAGGATGTTGGAGAACTCTTCGATGAAGGTTTCGAGCTTGATGGCGATGCGGTCGACATCGTGTGAAAAGCGGTTGTAGGCCAGCACCGCCGGGATGGCGGCAAACAAACCAATGGCGGTGGCCACCAAAGCCTCGGCAATGCCGGGGGCCACGGTGGCCAAGGTCACCTGTTGCAAGCTGGCCAAGCCGGTGAAGGCGTGCATGATGCCCCACACCGTGCCAAACAGACCGACATAAGGCGAGATCGAACCGACCGAAGCCAAAAAGGCCAGTTGAGATTCGGCCACGTCCATTTCGCGCTGGAAACTCGCGCGCATGGCGCGACGTGCACCATCGAGCAAGGTGCCGGTATCGCTGATTCGGCGTTCGCGCAGTTTTTGGTATTCGCGCATGCCACTGGCAAAGATGCGTTCCATGGGGCCGGACACTTTGGCGTTTTGGCTGGCCGCATTGAACAGTTCATTGAGGCTGGTGCCCGACCAAAAAATGCGTTCGAATTCTTCGTTCAGGTTTTTGATGCGCTTGATGGCGGATAACTTGCGCACGATGGCGGCCCAGCTGGCCACCGAGATGCCGAGCAAAATGAGCACCACCAACTGCACAACAAAACTCGCATTCAGCAGCAGCGAGACGATGGACATGTCTTGGTTCATTTCAGGGCTTCCAGAACAGGGGCCGGGATGCGGCCAGGTTTCAAGGTGTGGCTGTCGACCCAGCCCAGGCGAATCGTGCCTTCGGCCAGGAGTTGCTTGTTGCTTGGGCTTGGATCTGCGGTGCGCAGATAGGCACGCTGGGCAATGGTCAGGCTGGCTTTGCCGCCCGTTTGCAGCTCGGCGGTCACGACCAGGGTGTCGTCCAGGCGAGCGGGCGAGTGGTATTTGACGGCGGTTTCACTCACCACAAACATGCCGCCCGATTGGTCACGCAGCAGCTGCTGGCCAAAGCCCAGCGCGCGCAGCCATTCGGTGCGGGCTCGCTCAAAAAACTTCAGGTAGTTGGCATAAAACACGATGCCGCCCGCGTCGGTGTCTTCCCAATAGATGCGGATGGGGTGTTCAAAAACGCTGGGCTTATCGCAGGTGCTGTTCATGGCTGCAACCAGGCTTTGAGCCGGGCGATGGCGGTCTGCAATTCGGCCATCGAGTTGGCGGTGGAAAAGCGCACAAAGCGGGCGGTTTGGTCGGTGCCGAAGTCGCGCCCGGGCGTGATGGCCACATGGGCGTGTTCCAGCGCGGCAAAGGCAAAGTCCCAGCTGTCTTTGAGGCCCAGCTTTTGGCAGGCGGCGCTGCAGTCGGCCCAGGCGTAAAACGCGCCATCGGGGGCGACGGGCACGGTCAGGCCCAACTCGTTGAGGGCCGGAATGAAGTAGTCGCGACGGGCTTTGAATTCGGCGCGGCGGCGTTCGTATTCGGCCAGGCTCTCGGGCTCAAAACAAGCCAGGGCCGCTTGTTGCGCCACGGTGCTGGCGCAAATGAACAGGTTTTGCGCCAGGCGCTCCAGCACGGGCGTGAGCTGCTCGGGCACCACCAGCCAGCCCAAACGCCAGCCGGTCATGTTGAAGTATTTGCTGAAGCTGTTGATGCTGATCACGTCGTCGCCCAGGGCCAGGGCGCTGTGGCCGAACTGGTCGTCGTGGCTCAGGCCGAGGTAAATCTCGTCGATCAGGGTGATGCCGCCGTGGCTGCGCACCACATCCATGATGCGGGCCAGCTCGGCCGGGTCAATCGACGTACCGGTGGGGTTGGAGGGCGAGGCCAGTAAAACGCCACGGGTGTTGGGGCCCCAAGCGGCGGCCACTTTGGCGGCGCTCAATTGAAAGCGTTCTTCGGCCGTGGTGGGCAGCAAGACTGCGGTGCCCTCGGCTGCGCTCACAAAGTGGCGGTTACAGGGATAGCTCGGGTCGGGCATGAGGATTTCATCGCCCCGGTCAATCAGGGCCAGGCAGGCCAGTTGCAAAGCCGCCGATGCGCCCGCAGTGACCACGATGCGGCTGGCGGGCACTTGCACGCCAAAGCGCTGCGCGTACCAGCCGCTGATGGCTTGGCGCAGGGCGTCCAGGCCCAAGGCAGGGGTGTATTGGGTTTGGCCAGATGCAACCACCGCCTGCGCAGCGGCTTGCACGCGGGGCGGGGCGGTGAAGTCGGGCTCGCCGATGTTCAGAAACACCACGGGCCGGTCGGTGTGCGCGACCTCGCGGGCTTTTTGTGAGGCGGCCTTGGCCACTTCCATGACCCAAAAGGGCTCGATCCGCTCGGCTCGCTCGGAGATGCGCATGGTGTCTGGACTCTGGTGGCGGGGTTATTTGGCGCGGCCGGACTGGCGGTCGGCTTGCACTTCGGCGCTGCGCAGTTCAGGAGCCAAGCCGTTCAGCACGGCGTTCACGTATTTGTGCCCGTCGGTGCCGCCAAAGTCCTTGGCCAGCTCGATGCATTCGTTGAGCACCACGCGCCAGGGCACGTCCAGGCAGTGCTGCATTTCGTACACGCCAATCCACATGATGGCCCGCTCAACGGGCGAGATTTCGGCAAAGCTGCGGTCCAGCTTGGGCGCGATCAGGGCGTCCAGGGCTTGGGCTTGTTCCACACAACCATAGAGCAGGGCGTCGTAATGGGCCGAGTCGGCTTTGTGAAAGCCCGAGAGGTCGCGTGTGAAGACATCGATGTCGGCCGCTTCGTTGCGACCCACCAGGTGCTGGTAAAGCGCCTGCAGAGCGAATTCGCGTGAGCGGCTGCGGGCGGGCTTGGCCGAGGATTTGCGAGTGCCAGCTGCTGGAGCCGGCTTTTGGTCTGCGTCTGTGGTGCCCGGTGTGGGGGTGGCTTCGGTCATCAAGCTTGCTCTTCGTCGTCAAAATCATCGGCCAGCTCGGCCATGTCGGCGGCCAGGTCGTCCATGATGCAGGCCATCTCGACCGCCACGCGGGCCGCGTCGCGGCCTTTTTCGGTTTGGCGCACGATGGCTTGTTCCAGGTTTTCGGTGGTCAAGATCGCGTTGGCAATCGGCAGGTTGTAGTCGAGTGCCACGCGGCTCACGCCCGCACCGGATTCGTTGGCCACCAGCTCAAAGTGGTAGGTCTCGCCACGGATGATGCAGCCCAGCGCAATCAGCGCGTCGTATTCGGCCCGTTCCGCCATGGCCTGCAGGGCCACGGGCACTTCCAGAGCGCCGGGCACCATGACGTGGTCGATGCTGGTCACGCCCAAGGCTTCGAGTTCTTCGATGCAGGCTTTGGCCAAGGCATTGGTGATGTCTTCGTTGAAGCGGGCTTGCACGATGCCGATGTGCAGAAATTGGCCGTCGAGTTCTTCGGCCTGGCCTTTGTTGGCTTCGAGCATGGTTATTCCTTGGGGATGTAAGCGGTGATTTCGAGGCCGTAGCCGGTCATGCTGGGCATGCGGCGCGGGTTGCCCATGAGGCGCATTTTGTGCACGCCGCATTCGCGCAGAATTTGTGCGCCCACGCCGTAGGTGCGCAGGTCCATCTTGCCGCGCTCGGGCGCTTGGGCGGAGCGGGCACGGCCTTCAAATTGGGCCAGCAATTGGTCTGCCGACTCGCCGCAGTTGAGCAGCACTGCGACGCCACAACCTTGGGCATTGATGTAGCTCAGGCTGGCGTCCAGACCCCAAGAATGCATGGCGCGGTTGACTTCCAAGGCGTCGAGCACCGACAGGGGTTCGTGCACGCGGACCGCCACCTCGGTCTCTGCCGTCCATTCGCCCTTGACCAAGGCCAGGTGCACGCTTTGGTTGGTTTGGTCACGGAAGGCATGGGCGGTGAACTCGCCATGCGCAGTTTGCAGTGGGCGGCTGCCAATGCGTTCCACCAGCGATTCGTTACGGCTACGGTGCTCGATCAAGTCGGCGATGGTGCCGATCTTCAGGCCGTGCTCGGCCGCAAAAAGCTGCAGATCGGGCAGGCGGGCCATGGTGCCGTCGTCATTCATGATCTCGCAAATCACCGACGAGGGGCTGCAGCCGGCCATGGCGGCCAGGTCGCAACCGGCTTCGGTGTGGCCGGCACGCATCAGCACGCCGCCGTCCACCGCTTGCAGCGGGAAGATGTGGCCGGGTTGCACCAAGTCGGTGGGCTGGCTGGCTTTGGCCACGGCCACTTGCACCGTCTTGGCGCGGTCAGCAGCCGAGATACCGGTGGTCACGCCTTCAGCGGCTTCAATCGACACGGTAAAAGCCGTGCTGTAGAAGGTGCCGTTGCGTGCGGCCATGGGCGGGAGCTTGAGAAATTCGCAGCGCTCGCGGGTGAGCGTGAGGCAAATCAGGCCCCTGCCAAAGCGGGCCATGAAGTTGATGGCTTCGGGCGTGACGTGGTCAGACGCCAGGACCAGATCGCCTTCGTTTTCGCGGTCTTCTTCATCGACCAGGATGACGATGCGACCGGCTTTCATCTCGGCCACGATCTCTTCGACGGGCGAGATCGCCACGGGTGTCAGTTGCGCTGGGGCGTTCATGCGGGGTCTTTCTGGATCAGGCCGGCGCTGAGCATGCGCTCCACGTAGCGGGCCACGGTGTCGATTTCGAGGTTGACCCGGCTTCCTGCTTTCAGGCTGCCGAGGGCGGTGTTGTCCACGGTGTGGGGGATCAGGTTGATGCTGATCTCGCAGCCATCGGCCAGATCGGCCACCTTGTTCACCGTCAGGCTCACGCCGTTGACGGTGATCGAGCCTTTGTAGGCGAGGTATTTGGCCAAGGTGTGGGGGGCCAGGATGCGCAGCTCCCAGCTTTCACCGATCTGCTCGAAATGGCTGATTTGGCCCACACCGTCCACATGGCCCGACACGATGTGTCCGCCCAAACGGTCGTTGGCACGCAGTGCTTTTTCGAGGTTGACGCTGCCTTGCTGGTCCAAGCCGCTGGTTTTGTCCAGCGATTCGGCCGAGATGTCGATGGTGAACTGACGGTTCTCGGGGCTGAAGGTGGTGACGGTCATGCAAGCGCCGTTCAGGGCGATGCTGTCGCCCAAGCCCACATCGTCAAGGTACCCGGCGGGGGCCTCGAGGGTGAGGCGCTTGCCGTGGTGTAAAGAGCGACCCAGGTCGTGAATGGCGACGATTCGCCCCACGCCGGTGATGATTCCAGTGAACATAGCGTTCTATTTTCGCAGGTAAAGTGGTTTGAACAGGGGCTGTGCAACAAAAAATGCACAACTTCAAGCGTGTCAGGTGGTGGGCATCTTCTCCAAAACCTCAGGGTTAACCAAGGCGACAGGGGCACGGGTGTGTGCCTAGAATGGTGCATTGCAGCAGATTTTTCATGGGCTGCCTGTCACCAGGAGTTTTCTTTGCCGGCCAAGCCACCCGTCCAGTCGATCAAACCCTCGAGGTCATCCCGTGCAGCCAAGGCGGGGCATGTCGACGAGTCAGCCCTGTTGGCCAGCACAGTTCGGACCATCAAGAAGTATCCCAACCGGCGCCTGTATGACACGCAGACTTCCAGTTACGTGACTTTGGCTGAGCTTAAAAAATGGGTCATGGCCGCATCGCCCTTGCGGGTGGTGGATGCCAAAACGGGTCAAGACCTGACGCGCACCATTTTGTTGCAAATCATCCTCGAAGAAGAGTCTGCGGGTGTGCCCATGTTCAGCGAGGCGGTGTTGTCCAACATCATCCGTTTTTATGGTCACGCCATGCAGGGCCACATGGGGTCTTATTTGGAGACGCATGTGCAGTCTTTCATGGATTGGCAAAGCAAGTTGGGCGAATCGAGTCCGGCCTTGAGTCCTGAGGTCTGGTCTCAGTTCATGCAGTGGCAGACACCACTGATGCAAAACATGTTTTCAGGTTTGGCCGACCCGTCGCAAAACGTGATGACTCAGATGCAAGATCAAATGAAAAAACAGATCCAGAAAAATACCGAGCAGCTGCTTGGCGTGTTGGGTTTGAAGACTTGAGGCTTGTGCGCAGACCCTTTTTCACAAACGTTTCGTTTTTGCAGGGACAATGGAGGGATGAGTGAAATGATCCCAACTGCAACCGTACCCGCAAACCCAACCACACCCAAGGTGGGTTTTGTCAGCCTAGGATGCCCCAAGGCCCTGACAGATTCCGAGCTGATCCTGACGCAATTGAGCGCCGAGGGTTACCGAACTTCCAAAACCTTTGAAGGCGCTGACCTGGTGATTGTCAACACCTGTGGCTTCATTGACGAGGCCATCAAAGAGAGCCTGGACACCATTGCTGAAGCCTTGAATGAAAACGGCAAAGTGATTGTGACCGGCTGTTTGGGTGCCAAGACGGGCGCGGGCGGCGGCAATATGGTGCTGGAAATGCACCCCAGCGTGTTGGCGGTGACCGGTCCCCATGCCACGCAAGAAGTGATGGATGCGGTGCACACCCACTTGCCCAAGCCTCACGATCCATTTTTGGATTTGGTGCCCGGCGGCTTTGGCGAAGCAGGGCTCAAACTCACGCCGCGCCACTATGCGTATTTGAAGATCAGCGAAGGCTGCAACCACCGCTGCACCTTTTGCATCATTCCATCCATGCGCGGTGACTTGGTGTCGCGGCCCATTGGTGATGTGCTCAAAGAAGCCAAGGCCTTGTTTGAAGGTGGTGTCAAGGAGTTGCTGGTCATCAGCCAAGACACTTCGGCTTATGGGGTAGATGTGAAATACCGCACCGGGTTTTGGGACGGCAAACCCGTCAAAACCCGCATGTTGGAGTTGGTGCAAGCCTTGGGTGAAATGGCTCGTTCGCACGATGCTTGGGTGCGTTTGCATTACGTTTACCCCTACCCGAGCGTCGATGACATCATCCCTTTGATGGCACAGGGTTGGGTTTTGCCTTATCTGGATGTGCCGTTTCAACACAGCCATCCTGATGTGCTCAAACGCATGAAACGGCCTGCCAGCGGTGAGAAAAATTTGGAGCGCATTCAACGCTGGCGGGAGTTGTGTCCAGAGTTGGTCATTCGCAGCACCTTCATCGCTGGTTTTCCGGGCGAAACCGAAGAAGAGTTTGAGCATTTGCTCAACTTTTTGCGAGAAGCACAAATTGACCGCGCGGGTTGTTTTGCCTACAGCCCGGTCAAGGGTGCAACGGCCAATGACTTGCCTGGCATGTTGCCTGAGGCCTTGCGCGAAGCACGGCGTGCCCGCTTCATGGCCGTGGCCGAAGAGGTGTCGATCGCCCGTTTGCACCAGCGTGTAGGCTCGACCATGCAGGTGCTGGTTGACAGTGCGCCGGCCATGGGGCGGCGAGGTGGGGTGGGGCGCAGCTTTGGTGATGCACCTGAGATTGATGGCGTTGTTCGCCTGTTACCGCCAGAAAAATTGAGCAAAACCCTGAAAGTCGGTGAGTTCACCCGCGCCCGCATTGTGAGTGTGGAAGGTCACGACTTGGTGGGGCTGCCCGTTTGATGCTGGCGTGTCAGGGGCCGCGTGGGTGCGTGCCTGACGGTTTTTTTCTGGCTTCTTTGGCGCATTGGGCAATGGACGCACTCAGGGCGCTTGCCGGTTGCGCTTGGACCAGTGCAGGCTTTAAGCCTGCAGGTCTTTGCTGTGGTCCCTTTTTGGAAGCAGCCTCAGGTATTTTGGCCAACAAAAAAGCCGTTGATCAAAAATCAACGGCTTGTCATTTTTTTGCCTTATCTGATGGGATAAGTTTGGTGCCCAGAAGAGGACTCGAACCTCCACGATGTTACTCGCTAGTACCTGAAACTAGTGCGTCTACCAATTCCGCCATCTGGGCGTCTCAGAATCCAAGGATTGTATATCAAAAAAGTAACTCCAACCAGCGGGATGCTGGACGAAATCGAAGGTCAGGTGCAAGGTCACCGCGATGGTCACGGCTTTCTGATTCGCGAGGACGGCGAGTCGGATATTTATTTGTCGCCCAATGAGATGCGTGCGGTGCTGCACCGCGATCGGATC
The DNA here is from genome assembly GCA_002256145.1 of Comamonadaceae bacterium PBBC1. Lineage (GTDB taxonomy): Bacteria > Pseudomonadota > Gammaproteobacteria > Burkholderiales > Burkholderiaceae_C > Limnohabitans_A. The sequence goes on along the minus strand of NKIP01000007.1, from coordinate 63,056 downwards.
AAGGTGCGCATCGTTCGTCAAGATCGCAAAGGCAGACCTGAGGGACGCATCGTTGAAATCGTCGAGCGCCCGGAGCATCCATTGATTGGTCGCTTGCTGCACGAAGGTGGCTTGTGGCTGGTGGCACCTGAGGACAAGCGCTACGGCCAGGATGTGATGATCCCCAAAGGCGCTACGGGAACGGCCAAGCCGGGCCAAGTGGTGGTGGTCGAGTTGACCGAGCCACCTGCCTTGTTCGGGCAACCGGTGGGCCGCGTGAAAGAAGTGCTCGGCGAAATTGACGACCCAGGCATGGAGATCGAAATTGCCGTGCGCAAGTACAGCGTGCCGCACGAATTTTCTGTCGGCTGTCTTGAGCAAGCCAAAGGCTTGCCCGACAAGGTGCTGGCCAAGGACCGCAAGGACCGTGTGGATTTGCGCGATGTGCCCTTGGTGACCATTGATGGTGAAGACGCCCGCGACTTTGACGACGCCGTGTACTGCGAGCCGGCCAAAGTGGGTCGGGGCAAGGGCTGGCGTTTGCTGGTGGCGATTGCCGACGTGAGCCACTATGTACAAACCGGCAGCGCCATTGACATCGATGCCTACGACAGGGCCACCAGCGTGTATTTCCCGCGCCGCGTGATCCCCATGTTGCCGGAAAAATTGTCCAACGGCCTGTGCTCGCTCAACCCCGATGTGGACCGTTTGTGCATGGTGTGCGACATGCTGGTCAACGCCAAGGGCGATGTACACGCTTACCAGTTTTATCCGGCAGTGATGCACAGCCATGCGCGTTTTACCTACACCGAAGTCGCGGCCATTTTGGCCAACACCCGTGGACCGGAAGCGGCTAAACGCAAAGCGCGTGTGACCGACTTGATGAACCTGCAGGATGTGTACAAAGCCTTGCTGGCTTCAAGAGCGGTGCGCGGTGCAGTGGATTTTGAAACCACCGAAACGCAGATCGTTTGCGACGACAGTGGGCGGATTGAGAAAATCGTGCCCCGCGTGCGCAACGAAGCGCACCGCCTCATTGAAGAAGCCATGTTGGCGGCCAACGTGTGCAGTGCCGACTTCATCCAGCAGGGCAAGCACCCGGGTTTGTTCCGTGTGCATGAAGGCCCGACGGCTGAGAAAAAAGACATCTTGCGCAATTACCTCAAGGCACTGGGTTTGGGCATGGGCATCAGTGACGAGCCGCACACCAGCGAGTTTCAGAAAATTGCGCTCGCGACCAAGGACCGCCCGGATGCGCAGCAAATCCACACCATGCTGCTGCGCTCCATGCAGCAGGCCATTTATACGCCCGTGAACAGCGGGCACTTTGGTTTGGCCTACGAGGCCTACACCCACTTCACCAGCCCGATCCGGCGTTACCCGGATTTGCTGGTGCACCGGGTCATCAAGGCCATTTTGCTGGACCGCAAATACACACTGCCCAGCTTGCCGGTACCGGGTGAGGCGCATGCCAAGCTGAGCAAACGGTTGGAGAAAAGCCGCGCGGCCAAGGGCAATGCGCCCGAGTCGTCTGCGCCTCGGGTGCGCATGTCGGCGGCCGACCAACGCGCCTGGGAGGCTGCGGGCCTGCATTGCAGTGCCAACGAGCGCCGCGCCGACGAGGCCAGCCGCGATGTGGAAGCCTGGCTCAAATGCCAATACATGCGCGAGCATTTGGGTGAGGAATACAGCGGTGTGGTGTCTGCGGCCACCAGCTTCGGCATCTTTGTGACCTTGGACACTTTGTATGTCGAGGGGCTGGTGCACATCACCGAGCTGGGTGGGGAATATTTCCGCTTTGACGAGTTGCGCCAAGAGTTGCGCGGTGAGCGCACGGGCATTCGTTATGCCATTGGCAGCCGGGTGCAGGTGCAGGTCAGCCGGGTGGATCTGGATGGCCGCAAAATCGATTTTCGATTGGTCAACGCCTCAGACGACTTGGTGCCACGCGCCATGCGCGACAAAGGTGTTCAGGTGCCAGCCGAAGCCGGACGAGGTCAAAAACGTGCGGCTACCGACCGCAAACTCGCCGATGCCGAGCGCAACCGTTCTCCGATTCAGGCGCTCAAGGCTTCGGTAAAAAAAGCAGCGAGCAAGAAAAAGAGCCCCAGAACGACCAAGCCTCGCCGTTGAGGGTGATCATGTCAGTCGCTGGGCCAGGCGACTGGCGGTCAGGGCTTGGTGTGCCGGCCAGTCGTCTGCCAATTGGCCGTGCTGTGCAACGGCTGAGCAGGCCGCTTCAAAAGCGTTCAAACCTTGGGCCATGCGTGCACCGATCAGTCCAGCCAGAACATCGCCTGTGCCCCCCGTGGCCAAACGTCCGTTGCCTGTTGGGTTGATGTGTGGCGTGCATTCAGGGGCGGCGATGACGGTGCCAGAGCCCTTGAGGACCACTGTGCATTTCAATTGGTCTGCCAGTTGTTGTGCCGCTTTGAGGCGATCACTTTGAATGTCCAAGGTTTGGGTGCCCAGCAGGCGGGCAGCTTCCAGTGGGTGAGGGGTGATCACCGTACTGCCTTTGGCGCGAGCACGCATTAAAGTTTGCAGAGCTTTGTCGTGTGCCAAGGCATTGAGTCCATCGGCATCGAGCACCAGTTGTGCGCTGCGCTGCAAGATGGGAGGCAAAACTTCTATGACGCTTTTTCCCGCGCCGCAACCACACACCACCGTTGTTTTTTCCAAATCCAGGTGTGTCCATGGGCGCTGCATCACATCTTGCGGGGCGTTGTCGATGGCCATGGCGCCGAGCAAACTCAAATAGACTCGACCAGCACCGGCATGCAATGCAGCGGTGGCCGCCAATACGGCGGCACCGGTCATGCCCATGCCGTGTGCCGCCATGGCTTCACCGCCAACCACCGCCACGTCACCATGGCTGCCTTTGTGGCTGGCATGGTGTTTGGCGTGAGGGGTGTAGGGCATGTTGAGCCAAGCGGATGGTGCAATCGGGAACGACCCTGCGCGGTAGCCCAAGTCCTCCAGCCAGATTTGTCCGCAGGCATCGCGCCCATGGCCCATGAACAAACCCGCTTGGGCGGCAATGAGGCACAAAGTATGGTGAGCGTGTATGGGCAGCGCGTTCAAGTCCTCATGGCCCAACCACTGGCCTGACCGTGGATTCAGGCCTGTAGGGACGTCAATGGCCAGCACTTGACCAGGACAACTTTGCATGAGCTGAAGCCAGTGCCTCATGTCTGGCCCCAAGGGTCTGCTTGCGCCAATGCCGAGCAGGGCATCGATGCACAAATCCCGCTCGTCCATCTGTTGTAGCCAGATTGCGGGTGGCTCTTTTTGAATCCGCACGCCAGCGTTTTGGGCTCGCTGCAGCGTGGCTTTGAGTTGTGGGGAGCACTCATGAGGACTTGTCATCAGGCTGACGATGACTTCTTTGCCCCACTGGTGCAAAAGACGGGCAGCTTCCAGCCCATCACCACCGTTGTGTCCGGGTCCAGCGGCGATCCAGATGAGCCTTGCATGGGGCGCGATGGCCATGGCCAGTTGGGCGGCTGCACATCCTGCGCTTTCCATCAAGGGCCGTTGGCTGAGCGACTGCAGTTGCAGCTCCAATTGCCGAACAGAGACTGCATCCAATAAAGGCCAGCCGCTCCAGGGCCTCAAGGCTTGCATGTCGATGCCTGATTCAAGGGCTCCATCAACAAGGGTTCGAGCAACAAAGCCAGTTGCAAGACCGTGTCGTCGTGCATGGCAGCGTGCCAGGCCATCAGACCCACGGGCAACTCGCCTTGGGCGTGGCAAGGCAAAGAGATGCCACAGCCGTCAAGCGTGTTGACCGCGCTGGTGTTGCGCAACAGCAATGCGTTGGTTCTGAAAAATTCGGCATCGCGTTGCTCTCCTGGGGCCATGTCGCTGATGCGGGGGCCGACGATGGGGCAAGTGGGCGAGAGCACGGCATCGTAGCCGAGCAAGGTGCTTTCAACCCGGCCAATCCAATGCTGACGTGCTTGGAGCAAATCCATGTACTCGTGGGTTTTCATGTCCCGTCCACGCAAGATCCGCTGGGCCACACGGGGGTCGTAGCGTTCGACATCTTGGGCGATGCGTTGGCGGTGCCATGCATAGCTTTCTGCGGGGCTGAAGCCCCCAGTGCTCATCATGGCGGTCAATTCATTCAGCTCGCGCAGGTCAATTTCGTCAATGTGGGCACCAGCTGCACGCAATGTGTTCAAACTGCGCTCAAAGGCAAGTGTGACCGTCGGGTCCATGCCCTCTTGCATCAGGCTTCGTGAAACGGCCAAGCGGTATTCAGACAGGGGGCGATGCGCCTTGGGAACTTGGCGGGCGGACAGGATTTCGTGGGCCAAAATGGTGTCGCGAACGCTGCGCGTCATGGCACAGACCGTATCCAGGGTGGTGGACAAGGGAATCGCCCCGGCGGTGGGCACCCGCCGTGCCGTGTTTTTGAATCCCACAATGCCGTTCAAAGCCGCTGGTACTCGAATGGATCCGCCCGTGTCAGAGCCCAGTCCGATGAAAGCGGCACCTGTGGCCACCGACACAGCCGCCCCAGAGCTTGAGCCTCCGGGAACATGGGCCTGGCCTGATGCGCCCACCGCGCAGTCGTGCAAGCCGTCCCAGGCTGCGGGTGTACCGTAGTGAGGGTTGGTGCCCACACCCGAAAAAGCGAACTCAACCATGTTGGTGCGCCCGATCAGGCCTGCGCCTGCCGCTCGCAAACGACTGACGGCCACCGCATCATGCAAGGCGGGGGGCTGGTTTTGCAGCACCACCGAGCCGGCTGCGCTGATTTGACCTTGCACGTCAAACAGGTCCTTGATGGAGACGGCCAAACCGGCCAGTGTTTGTTGGCTGACATGGGGTTGTTGGGCTGTGTCGCGCAATGCCTCTGGGGTCAGTTGGATGAAGGCGTGCTCACATGCCTTGCTTTGTGCGACAGCCAGACAGGCTTCGGCCACAGCTTGAGGGTGAGTCAGGCCTTGCGCGATGGCTTGGCGGGTGGCAATCAGGTCTGTTTTCATGGATCAAGCGTCTTTCGGGTGAGGCAGGATGCTATAATCCTAAGGCTTTGCTGAGTGCAGCAGCTGTCTTTTGTGTGTCTTTTGACACGCGCCAATTCAGTTTTGTTTGTTTCAACAAAGTTCATTCGCGAATCAGTCCCGTCAAGGTGTTGTGTGCCGTGTTTTTGAACAGCATTCAATCAGTGGACTGGTTTTAGACCCAACCTTTGGAGTATTCAATATGTCCGTTACCATGCGCGAAATGCTGGAAGCCGGTGTCCACTTTGGTCACCAAACCCGCTTCTGGAACCCCAAGATGGCCCCCTTCATCTTTGGCCATCGCAACAAAATTCACATCATCAACCTGGAAAAATCGTTGCCGATGTTCCAGGACGCGATCAAGTTCGCCAAGCAGCTGTCCGCCAATCGCGGCACCATCTTGATGGTGGGCACCAAGCGCCAAGCCCGTGAGCTGGTGGCTGCTGAAGCCCAGCGCGCTGGCGTGCCTTTCGTCGATCAGCGCTGGTTGGGTGGCATGCTGACCAACTTCAAGACCGTCAAGACCTCGATCAAGCGTCTGAAGGACATGAAGGCCCAGCAAGAAGTCGGCCTCGACAGCCTGAGCAAAAAAGAACAATTGATGTTCAAGCGCGAGATGGAAAAGCTCGAAAAAGACATCGGTGGCATCCAGGATATGGCTGCTTTGCCCGATGCGATTTTTGTGATCGACGTCGGCTACCACAAGATTGCCATCTCGGAAGCCAAAAAATTGGGCATTCCATTGATCGGTGTGGTGGACTCCAACCACTCACCCGAAGGCATCGACTACATCATCCCCGGCAACGACGACTCGGCCAAGGCCGTGGCTTTGTACGCCCGTGGCATTGCTGACGCCATCATCGAAGGCCGTGCCAATGCACTCAACGATGTGGTCAAGGCTGTCACCGAAGGTGCAGACGAGTTTGTCGAAGAAGACAACGCCGCTGCCTGAGTTTCCAAGACTCGATGAAAGGGGCTTTGTGGCCCCTTTTTTTTAATCTGACTTTTAGACTGAATACGGAGAAATCAAATGGCTGCAATTACCGCAAGCATGGTCGCTGAACTGCGTGCAAAAACCGACGCTCCCATGATGGAGTGCAAAAAAGCCCTGACCGAAGCCGAAGGCGATATGGCCAAAGCTGAAGAGTTGTTGCGTGTCAAGTTGGGCACCAAGGCTGGCAAAGCCGCGTCGCGTGTGACCGCTGAAGGCGTGGTGACCAGCTTCGTGAACGGCACCACAGGCGCCATGATCGAAGTGAACTGTGAAACCGACTTCGTGACCAAGAACGACAGCTTCCTGGCTTTGGCCAACGCCGCTGCCAAGCTGGTGGCTGAGCACAACCCTGCCGATATCGCTGCTTTGGGCGAGTTGCCTTACAGCCAAGACGGTTTTGGCCCCACCTTGGAAGAAGTGCGCAAAGGCCTGATCGGCAAGATCGGTGAGAACATGAGCTTCCGCCGCTTCAAGCGTGCCGCTGGCGCAGCCAAGATCGCCAACTATTTGCACGGCACCCGAATCGGCGTGTTGGTTGAGTTCGAAGGTGACGAAACGGCTGCCAAAGACGTCGCCATGCACGTGGCCGCCATGAAGCCTGTGTCCTTGACCAGCGCCGAAGTGCCTGCCGAGTTGATCGAAAAAGAGCGCTCGGTCGCTGCGGCCAAGGCTGCTGAGTCCGGCAAGCCTGCCGACATCGTGACCAAGATGGTCGAAGGTTCAGTGCAAAAGTACCTCAAAGAAGTGTCTTTGTTCAACCAGTCCTTCGTCAAGAACGACAAGCAGACCGTCGAGCAGATGCTCAAGGCCGCTGGCACCACCGTGAGCGCCTTCACTTTGTACGTGGTGGGCGAAGGCATTGAGAAGAAGGTCGACGACTTCGCCGCCGAAGTGGCTGCCCAAGTGGCTGCTGCTCAAGGCACCGCAGCCTGAGCCCCATTGTCTTGTTGAGTTGCCATTTCACCGTCCCAATTGATGATCAAGGAGTCCCTCATGTCTTCAGCCAAGCCAGCCTATAAGCGTATTTTGCTCAAGCTGTCCGGCGAGGCTTTGATGGGGGACGATGCTTTTGGCATCAACCGCGCCACCATCGTGCGCATGGCCCAAGAGATCGCTGAGATCACCCGATTGGGGGTGCAGGTGGCGGTGGTGATTGGGGGTGGCAACATCTTCAGGGGCGTGGCTGGCGGCTCGGTTGGTATGGACCGAGCCACGGCCGATTACATGGGCATGTTGGCCACGGTGATGAATTCATTGGCTTTGGCTGATGCCATGGACAAGGCGGGTTTGACGGCCCGTGTGATGTCGGCCATTGGCATTGATCAGGTGGTGGAGCCCTACGTGCGCCCCAAAGCATTGCAATACCTCGAAGAGGGCAAGGTGGTGGTTTTTGCGGCGGGCACGGGCAATCCCTTTTTTACCACCGACACCGCTGCCGCCTTGCGTGGCGCCGAAATCGGGGCCGAAATGGTGCTCAAAGCCACCAAGGTGGACGGTGTTTACACGGCCGATCCCAAAAAAGACCCCAGCGCCACACGTTACAGCGACATCACCTTCGATGAGGCCATATCACGCAATCTGGGCATCATGGATGCCACTGCGTTTGCTTTGTGCCGTGACCAAAAATTGCCGATCAAAGTCTTTTCGATCATCAAGAATGGCGCTCTGAAGCGCGTCGTTCTGGGTGAAGACGAAGGCACTTTGGTTCATGCCTGAGACCGTTCTGACGAGGAGAACCCCATGACCATCGCTGACATCAAGAAAACAACCGAGACCAAGATGGAGCAATCCATCTCTGCGTTCAAAAATAACCTCACCCGCATCCGCACAGGACGAGCCAATCCGGCCTTGCTCGACACCATCCATGTCGATTACTACGGCTCGCTTGTGCCCCTGTCTCAAGTGGCCAATGTGTCTTTGATGGACTCTCGCACGATCAGTGTGCAGCCCTGGGAAAAAAGCATGGCTGCCAAGATTGAAAAAGCCATCCGCGAAAGCGAGTTGGGCCTCAATCCTGCATCTTTGGGTGAGTTGATCCGTGTGCCCATGCCGGCCATGAGTGAAGAGCGTCGCAAAGAAATGACCAAGTTGGCCCGGACCGAAGGCGAAAATGCCAAAATTGCCATTCGCAATTTACGCCGCGATGCCAACGAGTCGGTGAAAAAATTGGTCAAAGACAAATTGGTCTCGGAAGATGATCAAAAGCGCGCTGAAGCGGATGTGCAAAAATCAACAGACAAGCGCATGCTTGAAATTGATCAATTGGTCACAGCCAAAGAGCAAGAGATCATGGCAGTCTGACTGCCCTGTGCAGCCGTGGTTGTCCCCCACGGCATGACGGGCCGCCCATTTGGCGGCCTTTTTTTTGGAGTCCGCATGCTCAAACAAAGAGTCATCACCGCCTTGGTTCTGTTGGCCTTGTTGTTGCCCGCCATGTTTGCGACCACCTCCTGGCCATTTTGGTCCTTAAGTTTGTTGATGATCACAGCTGGAGCCTGGGAATGGGGGCGTTTGAATGGCTTGGGTGCACGCATGCAATGGCTTGGCGCAATGATCTGCCTGCTGCTGTGCACGCTGGCAGATCACTTGGGTTGGGTTCAAAGCACCCCCGCGTGGGTGTGGTGGCTCTCTGGCTCCATGTGGGTGTTGTTGGGGGCATGGATGATCCAACGGGGCGTTGCCGGTTGGTCGCTTTGGCCTCGCCCATTGCGTTGGCTTGTGGGTCTTTTTTTGTTGGCACTGGCTTGGGTGGCCTTGGCACAAGCACATCAAAGGGGCGTGAATTTCCTTTTGTCGGTGCTGGTGTTGGTGTGGGCGGCTGACGTTTTTGCCTACTTTTTTGGTCGTGCTTTGGGTGGACGATGGGTATCGTTCAAATTGGCGCCCAGCATCAGTCCTGGCAAAAGTTGGGAAGGCGTGTTTGGTGGCATGTTGGGCGTGTTTTTGGTCGCCCTTGCCTGGGTGGCTGTTGATCGCCATTTTGAGATCCAAGTTCCCAGTTTTTACTCTTTGCTTTTGCTCAAAGGGTGGGGGGTCGCTGCTCCAGCATTGATGTTCATGGCGGCTATGAGTGTGGTCGGCGATTTGGTGGAATCACTGGTCAAGCGCAGCGCCAAGATGAAAGACAGTTCGGGTTTGCTGCCCGGTCACGGGGGTGTACTTGACCGTGTAGATGCCTTGTTACCGACCTTGCCTTTGGCCATGATGATGATGGTTTGGCTTTGAATCAGGAGAACATGAAATGACCCATCCGCAAATCATCACCATTTTGGGCTCCACGGGCTCAATTGGCACCAGTACGCTGGATGTCTTGAGTCGGCATCCACAGTCGTATCGACTTCATGCTTTGACAGCGTCGTCGCAAGTGGATTTGATGTTGTCTCAGTGCGCACAGTTCAAGCCTGCTGTTGCCGTCATGGCGCAGGAAGCGGCTGGGCGACAACTGGCTGAAAGAGTCAAGGCCGAAGGTTTGCCTGTGCAAGTGCGTTGGGGTGCTCAAGCTTTGGTCGATGTGGCCTGTGACCCTGTGGTCGATGCCGTGATGGCTGCGATTGTGGGGGCTGCAGGCTTGTCGCCTTGCATTGCGGCGGCCCGCGCTGGCAAGCGCTTGCTGTTGGCGAACAAAGAAGCCTTGGTGGTTGGCGGCGAGGTATTTTTGGCCGCGGTCAAAGAGGGTGGGGCGCGTCTGTTGCCCATCGACAGTGAACACTCGGCTATTTTTCAATCACTGCCCGATGATCCCATTACTTGGCCGCAGCGAGTTCAAAAGATCATCTTGACGGCGTCTGGTGGACCATTTCGTACGCGTGATCCTCAATCCCTTCGCGACGTCACTCCAGAACAGGCCTGTGCCCACCCCAACTGGGTCATGGGAAGAAAAATATCGGTTGATTCGGCCACCATGATGAACAAAGCTCTTGAAGTCATCGAGGCGCGTTACCTTTTTGGTGTGATGCCAGAGCAATTGGAGGTGGTGATTCACCCCCAAAGTGTGATTCATTCCATGGTTCAATTTCATGACCATTCCGTGGTGGCCCAACTGGGAACACCCGATATGCGAGTGCCCATTGCTTACGGCCTGAGTTGGCCTGAGCGCATGACTTCGGGTGCACAAGCATTGGACTTTCGTGCCTTGCCCGCGATGACATTTGAAGCCATGGACGATGAACAGCACCTGCAGCGTTTTCCTGGCCTGAAACTGGCTTGGGAAACCCTGAATGGGGCACCTGGCAGCTGTGCAGTCCTCAATGCAGCCAATGAGGTGGCAGTGGATGCCTTTTTGACCCGTCGCATCAGGTTTGATCAAATTTACCAAGTCAACCGACAGACCTTGGATGAATGGACGGGGAGTGCACCTCAAAGCTTGAATGACTTGATCGAGCTGGACACACGCAGTCGCTCGGTGGCCCAAAGTTTGGTCGGCCGTTTGAAGTGAGCCTGACTCCCGACCCATGGCCCTGTTTTTCGGTCTTCAGTGGGTGAAGTCCTGATGTATTATCTTCAGTTGTTTGGATGGGTGCATGAGCCCCCTCTTGCCGATGTGGGCTGTATGCCTTGTTTGTCATTCCAGCATTCGGCACTGAACCCCTTTGGTCAAGATCGGTTTTGACGACATGTCATTCACTGGTTTTTAAAATGATTGCACCATGATTTTTTCTGACATCCGCTCACTTTTGCAGCCAGCAGCTTTTAAGTTGGTGGCGTGCGCTTTGGTCAGCATTCCTGCTTGGGCTGTTGAGCCCTTTACTGTCCGTGACATTCGCGTAGAAGGCTTGCAGCGGATTGAACCCGGAACGGTTTTCGCTTCATTGCCGTTTCGCGTGGGCGACCGTTACTCCGATGATCAAGGTGCTGCGGCCATTCGTGCTTTGTTTGCATTGGGCCTGTTCAAGGATGTGCGTCTTGAAACACAAGGCGATGTTCTGGTGGTGGTGGTTGAAGAGCGTCCCTCGATTGCGTCCGTTGAGTTCATGGGCCTCAAGGAGTTCGACAAAGATGTCTTGACCAAAGCCTTGAAAGATGTGGGCTTGTTTGAGGGGCGTCCTTATGACAAGGCCTTGGCAGACAAGGCAGAACAAGAACTCAAACGTCAGTACATTGGCCGTAGTTTGTATGGAGCCCAAGTGGTCACAACAGCAACGCCCTTGGATCGCAATCGCGTCAATCTGACCTTCACGATCACCGAAGGTGGTCCCGCCAAGATTGGTCAAATCGATATTGTGGGCAACAAGGTTTTTTCTGACCAAGTGTTGCGTGACCTTTTTAATTTGGATACCGGTGGGTGGATGAGTTGGTACACCAAGTCAGATCGTTATTCACGAGCCAAACTCAACGCAGATCTGGAGGCGCTGCGTTCTTTTTATCTGTCCCGGGGTTACTTGGAGTTCCGGGTCGACTCTACTCAAGTGGCGATGTCTCCAGACAAACAGGACATGTCCATCACCATCAATGTCACAGAGGGTGAGCGATTTGTGGTTTCAGGTGTCAAGCTTCAAGGCAACTATCTCGACAAAGACGATGAATTCAAGGCTTTGGTGAAAATCAATGTTGGCCAAGCTTATAACGCTGAGACTGTGGCCGAGACCACCAAGGCATTCACCGACTTTTTTGGGAAATTTGGTTTCGCTTTTGCCCGTGTTGAAGTTGTTCCCGAAATTGATCGACAAAATAATCGGGTTCAGTTTGTTTTGCAAGCAGAGCCATCCCGGCGTGCATATGTTCGGCGCATTCAGATTGCGGGCAACAACCGTACGCGAGATGAAGTGATTCGACGTGAGTTCAGACAACTCGAGGCTGCTTGGTATGACGGAGACAAAATTCGATTGTCGCGTGACCGTGTCGATCGTTTGGGTTACTTTACTGAAGTCAATGTGGAGACCGTTGACATACCGGGTGCACCTGATCAGGTAGATTTGCTGTTCACGGTCGCTGAAAAACCAACGGGCAGCATCTCTTTGGGTGCGGGTTTCTCCTCGACTGAAAAAATTGCTTTGAGCTTTGGCATTCGTCAAGAAAACGCTTTTGGTTCGGGCAATTACCTTGCCGTGGAGGTCAACACCAGCAAGTACAACCGAAATTTGGTCCTCAGCACCACTGATCCCTATTTCACTAAAAATGGTATTTCTCGCACGGTTGATGTTTTTCACCGTACCACGCGCCCTTATTTGGGGGCCATTGATGCCTACAGTTTGATCAACTCGGGGGTGGGGCTGCGCTTTGGGGTGCCGGTGACTGAAACTGATACCGTGTTCTTGGGCGTAAATGCTGAGCAAACCCAAATCAAAGCGGGCACCGGTTTGCCTGTGGAGTACCAAGATTACGCCAATAAATTTGGTCAAACGAGTTCTGCTTTGCCCTTGACTGTGGGCTGGGCGCGTGATGGTCGCGACAGTGCATTGGTGCCTTCTCGTGGCTCTTTGCAGCGGTTTAATGCCGATGTCAGTGTGGCCGGTGACGTGCGTTATGTGCGTGCCAATTACCAATTTCAGCAGTATTTCCCGATCACTAAACAATACACTTTGGCTCTGAATACCGACTTGGGTTGGGGCGAGGGACTCAAGGGTCAAGACTATCCCTTGTTCAAAAACTTCTATGTGGGGGGTCTGGGCAGCGTTCGCGGCTTTGAACAATCCACCTTGGGCCCTGCTTCAACCACTTCAGGTATCTATTTGGGTGGCCCGAAAAAACTTGTGTTTAACGCCGAATTCATCACCCCATTTCCCGGTGCTGGCAACGACAAAACATTGCGATTGTTTGGCTTCACGGACGTGGGTCGGGCCTTTGGTCAAAACGAGAATGTGTCTTTGGGTGATCTGAGGGCCTCTGCGGGTGTGGGTTTGAGTTGGATTTCTCCCATGGGGCCATTGCGTTTTTCCTTGGCTAAACCTTTGCGTCAACAGACTGGCGATAAAATTCAGCGACTTCAATTCCAAATCGGAACTTCTTTCTAATGAAAACCTTGCGTCAACATTTTTCCGTGACCTTGCTGGCCAGTGTGGCTGCCTTTGCCGGTATGGCTCAGGCTCAAGAATTCAAGCTGGGTTTTGTCAACACAGAGCGGATTTTCCGCGAAGCGGCCACGGCCAAGCAGGCTCAAGCCAAGTTGGAGCAGGAGTTTTCACGTCGCGAAAAAGAGTTGGTTGACACGGGCAACAACCTCAAATTGGCCTCGGAAAAGTTTGAGCGTGAAGCGCCAACCCTTGCCGAGTCTCAGCGGACATCGCGACAAAAACAATTGATTGACCAAGACCGTGAATTTCAGCGCAAGCGACGCGAATTTCAGGAGGATTTGAATGCTCGTAAAAACGAAGAGCAGCAAATTGTGGTGGAACGGGCCAACCGAGCGGTCAAGCAAGTGGCTGAGTCAGAAAAATACGATGTGATTTTCCAGGAAGCTGTTTATATCCATCCCAAGCACGACATCACCGAAAAAGTGATCAAGGCCCTCAACGCTTCAGCAGCCAAATAACCGGTTGTTGACCGGCAGTTAATGGTGGCGCTCACACTGGGCTTTATTGTTGAGCGGCTTGGCGGTCGTTTGCTCGGGAGCCCTGATTTTTCAATCGTGGGCCTTGCCTCTTTGGAATTGGCCCGAGCAGACCAAATCAGTTTTCTCAGTCATGCCAAATACACCCCTTTGCTAGGCCAAAGCCAAGCAGGGTGCGTGGTTGTTTCTCCCGCTTTTGAAACGGCCGTGCTTGATCGTCTTGCGGCCATAGTCGTGGACGATCCTTACCTTTATTTTGCGCGTTTAACGCGTTTGTGGAAGCAAGTTTGCCGACCTGTCAGCCCGGGGCCCAGGATTCACCCTTCAGCCATCGTTGATCCGTCGGCCATGGTTGCCGAAGATGCGGTGATCGGTCCCTTGTGTGTGGTTGAGCGCGGAGCTCAAGTGGGTCCTGCAAGCATCCTTAAATCGCGGGTCACTTTGGGCGAAGACTGTCGCATTGGTGCCCGTTGCATTGTTCATTCGGGCGTGGTCATTGGTGCAGATGGTTTTGGATTTGCTTTGCACCAAGGTCAATGGGAAAAAATTGAACAACTCGGTGCCGTTCGGATTGGTGACGATGTTGAAATTGGTGCCAATACCTGCATTGATCGGGGCGCACTGGAAGACACCGTCATTGGCGATGGCGTCAAACTCGACAACTTGATTCAAATTGGTCACAACGTGCACATTGGTGCCCACACGGCCATGGCTGGATGTGTTGGTGTTGCCGGAAGTGCCCGAATCGGTGCCCATTGCACGGTGGGTGGTGGTGCTGTGGTGCTGGGGCATTTGAGCTTGGCCGACCACGTGCACATTTCGGCCGCCTCGGTGGTCACGCGTTCCATCCATCAAGCCGGACACTACACCGGCATGTTTCCGCTTGACAGCAATGCCAATTGGGAAAAGAACGCCGCCAGCCTGAAACAACTTTCCCGCTTGCGTGAGCGCATCAAGGCACTGGAAAGTCACATTCAAAATAACAAGGAAACCAGAACATGATGGATATTCACCAAATTCTCAAGCAGCTGCCACACCGCTACCCCATTTTGTTGGTGGACCGCGTGCTCGAAATCGAAAAAGGCGTGCGCATCAAGGCGCTGAAAAATGTGTCCATCAACGAGCCTCATTTTCAAGGTCATTTTCCACATCGCCCAGTGATGCCGGGTGTTTTGATGCTGGAAGCTTTGGCACAGGCGGCTGCCTTGTTGGCATTTGATACTTTGGGCGAGACGCCTGACGATCAGACTGTGTATTACTTTGCGGGCATTGATGGTGCACGTTTCAAGCGACCTGTAGAGCCGGGCGACCAGTTGATTTTGGAAGTGGAGCTCGATCGCATGAAGTCCGGGATTTTCAAGTTCAAAGCGCGTGCCAAGGTGGGTGATGAGATTGCGACCGAGGCCGAGTTGATGTGCACCATGCGGAAAATCCCACAGGCTTGAATGCCATGAGCAACATCCATCCAACGGCCATCATCAGCCCGGGTGCCGAGCTCGACAGTTCGGTGTCAGTGGGTCCGTATTCTGTGATCGGCCCTCATGTTCGCATTGGTCCAGGCACCACTGTGGCCAGCCACTGTGTGATTGAAGGCCATACGACCATTGGGTGCGACAACCGAATTTTTCAGTTCAACTCACTGGGTGCTGTACCGCAGGACAAAAAATACAACAACGAGCCTTGCGAGTTGGTGATTGGTGACCGGAACACGATTCGGGAGTTTTGCACTTTCAACATCGGTTCGCCCGGTGACCGGGCCGTGACTTCGGTAGGGCATGACAACTGGATCATGGCCTATGTGCATCTGGCCCATGATTGCCAAGTGGGCAACCACACGATTTTTGCCAACAACACCCAGTTGGCGGGCCACGTCGTGGTGGACGATTGGGTGATTTTGGGCGGATTCACGGTGGTCCATCAGTTTTGCCGAATCGGTGCGCACAGTTTCACAGCCATGAACTCATTGCTGTTTGCCGATCTGCCGCCATTTGTCATGGCGCAGGGTCAACCGGCACAGGCGCGTTCAATGAACTTTGAGGGCTTGCGCCGCCGTGGTTTTTCAGCCGAACGCATTGCTGCGGTGAAGGCCATGCACAAAGCGCTTTACCGCGATGGTTTGTCGCTCAGCGATGCCATGGTGCGCATTGAAGCCTTGGCCCATGACAAGCCTGAATCGCTGGCTGACGTGGCCATGATGCTGGACTTTTTGAAAGCAGCTTCTCCTCAACGTGGGATTGTGCGTTGACTGATTTGGAATCTGTGGCCTTGACACAAGCCCCCTCGGGGGCTTTGTCCTTTGCCATGGTCGCTGGTGAAGCTTCGGGTGATTTGCTGGCGGGTTTGCTGATTCAGGGGATGACATCGCGTTGGCCCCAGGCGCGTGGATATGGGATTGGTGGTCCACGCATGCAGGCCCAAGGCTTTGAGGCTTGGTGGCCTCACGACAAATTGGCTGTTCGCGGTTATGTGGAGGTGTTACGACATTACCGAGGCATTGTCGCTATCCGTAATCAATTGCGAGAGCGTTTGCTCAATCAGCCGCCGGATGTATTCATTGGTGTCGATGCACCTGACTTCAATCTGGATCTGGAAGCCAAGCTCAAGCAGTCGGGCATCCCAACGGTGCACTTTGTTTGTCCGTCTGTCTGGGCTTGGCGTCCCGAGCGCATCGAAAAAATCCGACAAAGTGTCGATCACATGTTGTGCATCTTTCCATTTGAGCCCGAATTGTTGGCCCAAGCTGGGATTGAGGCCACTTATGTCGGGCATCCTTTGGCGCAAACCATCCCGATGAATCCTGACCGGTTGGCTGCCCGAGAGTTACTGGGTTTGGATAGCCAAAGGCCCGTGGTGGCCTTGTTGCCTGGCAGTCGCCAATCGGAAATTGAGCACCTGACGCCACGATTTGTTCAGGCGGCGCAAATCATGCAGCGGCAAAACCCTTGGCTGCAATTTGTCTTGCCCGCCATTCCGCGTCTTTTGCCTCAACTGGAGGCCATGGTGCAAGCGCAGGGCGGTTTGCCGGGTTTGTTGATGCTTCAAGGGCAATCCCATGCCGCACTTGCTGCTTGTGATGTCACCTTGATTGCCAGTGGCACCGCGACCTTGGAGGCGGCTTTGTTCAAACGCCCCATGGTGATTGGTTACCACATGAATTGGCTCAGTTGGCAGATCATGAAGCGACAACAACTTCAGCCCTGGGTGGGTCTGCCCAACATCCTCAGTCAGGACTTTGTGGTGCCTGAATTGCTGCAAGACCGTTGCACCCCTGAGGCTTTGGCCAAAGCCTGTTTGGCTTGGTTGTCTGCTCCGGACAGGGTGGAAGTCATCCAGTCCCGTTTTCAACAAATGCATTTGTCTTTACAGCGCCATACGGCTGATTTGTCTACCCATGCCCTCGAAAAAGTCCTCTCGCGCTGATCAGTCTGCTTTGCATTTCCAAGTCTCTGGCCTGATGGCGGGTGTGGATGAGGCTGGCCGTGGTCCCTTGGCTGGCCCGGTGGTCGCTGCGGCTGTGATTTTGGATGAGCTCAACCCCATTCTCGGATTGAACGACTCCAAAAAACTCACAGCCAAGCGACGTGAGGCCTTGTTTGACGAAATACGTGCGCGTGCTTTGTGTTTCGCCATCGCTGAGGCGTCCGTTCAGGAAATCGATCAAATCAACATCCTGCAAGCGACCCTGTTGGCCATGAAGCGGGCTGTCGAAGGCTTGCGGCTTGTACCCAAGTTGGTCTTGGTCGACGGCAATCGCTTGCCAACCTTGGCCATGCATTCAGAAGCCATTGTCAAAGGAGACGCTTTGGTGCCAGCCATCTCCGCCGCCTCCATTTTGGCCAAGGTGCACCGTGATCGTTTATGCGCAGAAATGCATGAGCGCTACCCTTTGTATGGATTCGATCAGCACAAAGGGTATGGCACCGCACAGCACATGGCCGCTTTGAAAGCGCATGGTCCTGCGGATTGCCACAGAATGACATTCGCCCCGGTGGCCAGGAGTGTGCAATGCAGCTGATCACCTCTCGCGACAACCCCCAAGTGAAGGCTTGGCGGCGTTTGGCCCAAGAAACCACGGCCTACCGCAAAGCAGGGCAGTTTTGGCTGGAAGGTGACCACCTGTGCCGCGCGGCGCTTGAGCGAGGCGTTCGCCCTTTGCAAGTGGTGCTAACCGAGTCTTTTTGGTCTGAACAGGGTGAGCAATGGACGGGGATCACGGATCAGGTGTTTGTCTTGCCTGATGGCTTATTTGCCAGTTTGAGCGGGCTGGAATCGCCGGCTCGCATGGGCTTTGTGGTGGCTTGGACGGCGGAAAAGCAAGTCTTGCCCGGTGTGCCTACCGTGGTGCTGGACCGATTGCAAGATGCAGGCAATGTGGGGGCCATTTTGCGCTGCGCCTCCGCATTTGGTTACCGTCAGGTGCTGGCCATCAAAGGCACGGCGGCCTTGTGGTCGCCCAAAGTCCTGAGGGCTGGAATGGGGGCACATTTTGGTTTGAAGTTGATCGAGTCGGTCAGCCCAAGCGATGTGACCGCTTTGCACGTGCCCATTTTGACCACCAGTTCGCATCAAGGCCCTTTTATTCATGAGTTACTTCGGCGAGGCGAGTTGCCGGGTCAATGTGCTTGGGTGTTTGGTCATGAAGGGCAAGGAGTAAGTGATGACTTGATGGCGATGGCGCAATTGTCAGTTCGCATTGCTCAACCTGGTGGAGAGGAGTCTTTGAATGTGGCCACTGCCGCTGCCATTTGTTTGCATGCCAGCGCAAGTGTTGCGCTGTAAGTCGGAGGCCAAGAGGAAGACACTTGTGGTGAGTAATTTGTCAGGGTTTACTAGCGGTCCTCAGCTATAATGAGAGGCTTTCCCGCATCAACCTGTACGCCACAGTCCATCCTAGGCCCATTCCTCGAACAAGCAGCCAAAAAGAGATCCCATCTCTGGTGAGTGCTGAGGCGTACCCGAACTATTCCGGAGAACCCAGTGCTTTTGTCTCTTCAGGGAACCTTCCCGCCCGCCATCTTGGCGCTCGCAGACGGCACGGTCTTTATCGGCAACTCGATTGGAGCCACCGGCTCCACAGTCGGCGAAGTGGTGTTCAACACCTCGCTCACCGGCTACCAGGAAATCCTCACTGACCCCAGCTACTGCCAGCAGATCGTCACCTTGACGTACCCGCACATCGGTAACTACGGCGTCAACGAGGAAGACATCGAAGCTGACCAAGTCCATGCTGCTGGCCTGATCATCAAAGACTTGCCTTTGGTGGCAAGCAACTTCCGCTCCAGTCAAACCTTGTCGTCCTACCTTGTGGACGCTGGCACGGTCGCCATTGCCAACATCGACACCCGCCAACTGACCCGTCTCTTGCGCACCAAGGGTGCCCAAAACGGTGCCATTGTGGGTTTGGCCAAAGGCCTAGAAGTCACCCAAGCCCTGATCGACCAAGCCGTGGCTGCGGCCAAGGGTGCGCCCAATATGGCTGGCCTCGATTTGGCTCAAAAAGTGACGGTGTCCAATTCGTATGAGTGGTCCCAAACCGAGTGGACATTGGGCGAAGGCTACGGCCATTTGACCGCCCCCAAGTTCCATGTGGTGGCGTACGACTTCGGTGTGAAGAAAAACATCTTGCGCATGTTGGCTGAGCGCGGCTGCAAAGTGACCGTGGTGCCTGCGAAGACACCCGCTGCCGAAGTGCTCAAGCACAAGCCGGATGGCATCTTCTTGTCCAACGGCCCTGGTGATCCACAGCCTTGTGACTACGCCATTGCAGCGGCGGCCGAGTTGATTGAAACCGGCATTCCCACATTCGGCATTTGCCTGGGCCACCAGATCATGGCTTTGGCCAGCGGTGCAAAAACTTTCAAGATGAAGTTTGGCCACCACGGCGCGAACCATCCTGTGAAAGACCTCGACTCGGGTCGCGTGTCCATCACCAGCCAAAACCATGGTTTTGCGGTGGATGAAAAATCTTTGCCCGCCAACCTGCGTGCCACGCACGTGTCTTTGTTTGACGGCACCTTGCAGGGCTTGGCCCGCACCGACAAGCCCGCGTTCTGCTTCCAGGGTCACCCCGAAGCCTCGCCCGGCCCACACGACATTGCTTACCTCTTTGACCGCTTCATCAACCTGATGGAGACAAAATAATGCCTAAGCGCACCGACCTCAAAAGCATCCTCATCATTGGCGCGGGCCCGATCATCATTGGTCAGGCCTGTGAGTTCGATTACTCCGGCGTGCAGGCATGCAAAGCTTTGCGCGAAGAGGGCTACAAAGTCATTCTGATCAACAGCAATCCTGCCACGATCATGACCGACCCGGCCACGGCCGATGTGACCTACATCGAGCCGATCACCTGGCAAACGGTCGAGAAGATCATCGCCAAAGAGCGCCCCGATGCCATCTTGCCCACCATGGGTGGCCAGACTGCCCTCAACTGTGCTTTGGACTTGTGGCACCACGGCGTGCTCGAAAAATACAAAGTTGAGCTGATCGGCGCAACGCCCGAAGCCATCGATAAAGCCGAAGACCGTCTGAAGTTCAAGGATGCCATGACCAAGATCGGTCTGGGTTCGGCCCGCTCCGGCATTGCCCACAGCATGGAAGAAGCGTGGGATGTGCAAAAGACCTTGGGTTTCCCCACCGTCATTCGCCCCAGCTTCACCCTAGGCGGTACGGGCGGCGGCATTGCTTACAACCCCGAAGAATTCGAAGTCATTTGCAAGCGCGGTTTGGAGGCTTCGCCCACCACCGAGTTGTTGATCGAAGAATCCTTGCTCGGCTGGAAAGAGTACGAGATGGAAGTGGTGCGCGACAAGGCGGACAACTGCATCATCGTTTGCTCGATCGAAAACCTGGACCCTATGGGCGTGCACACAGGCGACTCGATCACCGTGGCCCCAGCCCAGACGCTGACCGACAAGGAATACCAGATTTTGCGCAACGCCTCTCTGGCCGTACTGCGAGAAATCGGTGTGGATACTGGCGGCTCGAACGTGCAGTTCTCGATCAACCCCAAAGACGGCCGCATGGTCGTCATCGAGATGAATCCCCGCGTGTCGCGTTCCTCGGCCTTGGCGTCCAAAGCTACGGGTTTCCCGATTGCGAAAGTCGCAGCCAAGCTCGCAGTGGGTTACACCCTCGACGAGTTGCGCAACGACATCACGGGTGGTGCCACGCCAGCGTCGTTTGAGCCTTCAATCGACTATGTGGTCACCAAGATCCCACGTTTTGCCTTTGAAAAGTTCCCCACCGCTGACAGCCGCTTGACCACCCAAATGAAATCGGTGGGCGAGGTGATGGCCATGGGCCGAACCTTCCAAGAGTCGTTCCAGAAAGCCCTGCGCGGTCTGGAAGTCGGCGTGGACGGCATGAACGAGAAAACCCAAGACCGCGAAGTGCTCGAGAAAGAACTGGGCGAGCCTGGCCCGGAGCGCATCTGGTATGTGGGCGATGCATTTGCCATGGGCCTGAGCGTGGACGAGGTGTTTGCCTTGACCAAAATCGACCCTTGGTTCTTGGTGCAGATCGAAGAGATCGTGAAGATCGAACTGGAATTGGAAACCACCACGCTCGAAGCCATCACGGCCGACGAATTGCGTGCGCTCAAGAAGAAAGGCTTCTCGGACCGCCGTTTGGCCAAATTGCTCAAAACCACCGAGCATGTGGTGCGTGCCCGTCGCCATGCGCTGAGCATCCGCCCCGTTTACAAGCGTGTGGACACCTGCGCTGCTGAGTTCTCGACTGACACCGCCTACATGTACTCCTGCTACGAAGGCAACGGAGACGGTGAGTGCGAAGCCGAACCCACGACCAACAAGAAAATCATGGTGCTGGGTGGCGGCCCGAACCGCATTGGTCAAGGCATTGAGTTCGACTACTGCTGCGTGCACGCCGCTTTGGCCATGCGCGAAGACGGTTACGAAACCATCATGGTCAACTGCAACCCCGAGACCGTGTCGACCGACTACGACACCTCGGACCGTTTGTACTTTGAGCCCGTCACCTTGGAAGACGTGCTCGAAATCGTGGACAAGGAAAAGCCCACAGGCGTCATCGTGCAATACGGTGGTCAAACACCTTTGAAGTTGGCGTTGGACTTGGAAGCAGCAGGCGTGCCCATCATCGGCACCAGTCCCGACATGATCGACGCGGCCGAGGACCGTGAGCGTTTCCAGAAACTGCTGCAAGACTTGGGACTGCGTCAGCCCCCTAACGCCACAGCGCGCACCGAGCCAGAAGCTTTGGAAAAAGCCGCCGCCCTGGGCTACCCCTTGGTCGTGCGCCCCAGCTATGTGCTCGGTGGCCGTGCCATGGAAATCGTTCACGAGCAACGCGACCTCGAGCGCTACATGCGCGAAGCGGTCAAAGTCTCACACGACTCGCCAGTGCTGCTGGACCGTTTCCTGAACGACGCCATTGAGTGTGATGTGGACTGCTTGCGCGACCCCGAAGGCAAGACCTTCATCGGTGGCGTGATGGAGCACATCGAACAAGCCGGTGTGCACAGCGGTGACTCGGCATGCTCCTTGCCACCTTACTCTCTGTCCTCCGCCACAGTAGACGAGCTCAAGCGCCAATCGGCCGCGATGGCCGGTGCCTTGAACGTGGTGGGTTTGATGAACGTGCAGTTCGCCATCCAGCATGTGAACGGCCAAGACGTGATCTATGTTTTGGAAGTCAACCCCCGCGCGTCACGCACGGTGCCTTATGTCTCCAAAGCCACGGGCATTCAGTTGGCCAAGGTGGCGGCGCGTTGCATGGCGGGCCAGACCCTGGCATCGCAAGGCATCACGAAAGAAGTCACACCACCTTATTTCAGCGTGAAAGAAGCCGTCTTCCCCTTCGTCAAGTTCCCGGGCGTCGACACCATCCTCGGCCCCGAGATGAAGTCCACCGGCGAAGTCATGGGCGTGGGCAAGACCTTTGGCGAAGCCTTTGTGAAGAGTCAAATGGGCGCAGGCACCAAGTTGCCACGCCCTACCAAAGCCGACGGCACGCCTTCGGGCAAGGTCTTCATCTCGGTGAAAAACAATGACAAGGCGCGTGTCATCGAAGTGGCCCGCCAGTTGTCAGCGCAAGGCTTTTCACTCGTGGCGACCAAGGGCACGGCCAATGCGATCACCGCAGCAGGGGTGTCGTGTGCCATCGTGAACAAGGTCACCGAAGGACGTCCACACATTGTTGACATGATCAAAAACAATGAAATTGTGTTGGTTATCAATACCGTCGAGGAGCGACGCAATGCGATCGCCGATTCACGCCACATCCGTACTTCCGCTTTGCTCAACCGTGTGACCACCTTCACCACCATTGCAGGTGCTGAGGCAGCGGTCGAGGGCATGAAGTACATGGACAAGTTGGACGTTATTTCAGTTCAAGAAATGCACGCACAACTGTTGGCCTGAAACCTTGTGTTGAATGCCGCCCTTGATTGCTCGGGCGGTGCATAATGCAGTCAATGACCGCCGAGTTCCAACACTCGGCGGTTTGCTTTTGGAGAACCCCATATGTCCACCATTCCAATCACAAAACGCGGAGCTGAAAAACTCAAAGAAGAGTTGCACCGCCTCAAAACAGTCGACCGTCCCGGCGTGATTCAAGCCATTGCCGAGGCTCGGGCCCAAGGCGACTTGAGCGAGAACGCTGAATACGACGCAGCCAAAGACCGTCAGGGCTTCATTGAGGGCCGGATTCAGGAAATTGAAGGCAAATTGTCAGCGGCGCAAATCATCGACCCCGCTTCGGTTGATGCTGGTGGCCGTGTGGTATTTGGCACCACTGTGGAGCTCGAAGATGAAAGCTCAGGCGAAGCGGTCAAGTACCAGATCGTGGGTGAGGATGAAGCCGATTTGAAACTGGGTTTGATCAACATCAGCAGCCCGATTGCTCGCGCTTTGATTGGCAAAGAGGAGGGCGATGTGGCCGAAGTACAAGCTCCAGGCGGCGTTCGCCGTTACGAGATTGTGGGTGTTTCCTACATTTGAGCCAAACCAAAGGCCGTATAAAACGGCCTTTGCAGATGAACGAGTCGGATTGACTCAATGCGATCATTCTTCAGTCGTGGCGACCTTTTTTGATTGATTTTTGTTTGGGCTTGGCCCGTTTGATTTGACCCCCGGCGGCCAGTCTTTGATTGCCCAATACACGGACGGTTTTAACTTCAGGACGTTGACCACCTCGTGAGCTGTATTTCAGAATTTTGAAATCACGAGGTCCCGCTTTGCGGTCTTCGTCGGTTTCTTTGATTTTTTCGGGCTGTGGTCGCCAAAGGATCAGCAATTTGCCAATGTGCTGGATGGGCGCGGCGCTGAGTTGATCTGCCAATTGGGCGAACATGGCCTCGCGTGCGGCGCGGTCGTCGCCGAGTACGCGGATTTTGATCAAGCCATGCGCGTTCAGGGCGGCTTCGGTTTCCTTGACGACGGCAGGAGTTAAACCATCACCGCCGATCATGACGACCGGATCAAGGTGATGGGCATCGGCGCGAAAAACTTTGCGCTCGGCAGGTGTGAGTTGTATTTGGGGCATGCCCGTATTATCCCCGCAAGGACGCGAAAGAATGAAAGTCAAAACCAAAAGTAAAAAGGTCAACAAAGCGTGGTTGAACGACCATGTGAATGACACCTACGTGAAACTAGCCCTGAAAGAGGGTTACCGGGCCCGGGCGGCTTACAAACTCAAGGAAATCGACGAAACCCTGGGCCTGATCCGACCCGGTGATCTGGTGGTGGACCTGGGCTCTGCCCCTGGGGCCTGGAGTCAGTACCTGCGCCGCCGTTTGTCACCTGAGGGTGCGGCCGTGGGCGCGCTCAACGGCAGCATCATTGCGCTGGATATTTTGCCCATGGACCCGATAGAGGGGGTGCAATTCATTCAGGGTGATTTCCGTGAAAACGAGGCGGCAGCCCTGCTGGAGGCTGCCTTGCAAGGGCGGCAGGCCGATGTGGTGGTGTCCGACATGGCCCCCAACCTGTCCGGCATCGAATCGTCAGATGCGGCGCGTGTTCAACATTTGATTGAGCTGGCCGTGGAGTTCGCTCAAAACCACATGAAGCCGCAGGGTGCTTTGGTGGTCAAGGTCTTCCACGGCAGCGGCTATAGCCAGATCGTCAAGATGTTCAAGGAGACCTTCAAGGTGGTCAAACCCATGAAGCCCAAGTCATCGCGGGACAAGTCCTCTGAGACCTTTTTGATCGGCAGGGGCTTGATTCATGGGGGTTGATGAAGTAAATCCTGCCTTTTCGAGGGCCAAACCTCATTTGAACGCTCTGAGGGCCTGCCGCAGGCCTAAAATAAGTTCAGTCATTTTTTTCGATTGGAGTCTCTCTTGAATAACCCTTGGTTTTCCAAAATTGCCGTCTGGATGGTGATTGCCATGGTGCTGTTCACCTTGTTCAAGCAGTTTGACAACCGTGGTGTCGCAGGTGCGAATGCCATTGGCTATTCAGATTTCCTCGAAGAGGTTCGCGGTAACCGGATCAAGAGCGCCACCATTTCCGAGAGCCCTGGTGGCACCGAAATTCTGGCCATCACCAACGACGACCGCCGCATCAAAACGACGGCCACTTACCTCGACCGCGGTCTGGTCGGTGACCTGATCAACAGCGGCGTGAAGTTCGACGTCAAGCCCCGCGAGGAGGGCTCCTTGCTCATGACCTTGCTGGTCAGCTGGGGTCCGATGCTCCTCTTGATTGGTGTTTGGGTGTATTTCATGCGCCAAATGCAAGGCGGCGGCAAGGGCGGAGCGTTCAGCTTTGGCAAGTCCAAGGCCCGTATGCTGGATGAAAACAACAACCAGGTCACCTTCGCAGATGTGGCCGGCTGTGACGAGGCCAAAGAGGAGGTCAAGGAAGTTGTGGACTTCCTGAAAGACCCTCAGAAATTCCAGAAACTGGGTGGTCGCATTCCCCGTGGTTTGTTGTTGGTCGGCCCCCCTGGTACGGGTAAAACCCTGCTGGCCAAAGGCATTGCGGGAGAAGCCAAGGTGCCGTTCTTCAGCATCTCTGGTTCCGACTTTGTGGAAATGTTTGTCGGTGTGGGTGCGGCCCGTGTCCGCGACATGTTCGAAAACGCCAAAAAGAACGCGCCTTGCATCATTTTTATTGATGAAATTGATGCGGTTGGTCGCCAGCGTGGTGCAGGCTTGGGCGGCGGTAACGATGAGCGCGAGCAAACCCTCAACCAGATGCTGGTCGAGATGGACGGCTTTGAAACGAATCTGGGTGTAATCGTCGTGGCGGCCACCAACCGCCCTGACATTTTGGACGCTGCCTTGCTGCGCCCCGGTCGCTTCGACCGTCAGGTCTATGTCACCTTGCCCGACATCCGTGGCCGTGAACAGATTTTGAACGTACACATGCGCAAAGTGCCGATTGGCCAAGACGTCAATGCGGGCGTGATCGCCCGTGGCACGCCTGGCATGAGCGGCGCCGATTTGGCCAACCTTTGCAACGAAGCGGCTTTGATGGCAGCCCGTCGCAATGCCCGTGTGGTCGAGATGGTCGACTTTGAAAAGGCCAAGGACAAGATCTTGATGGGCCCTGAGCGCAAGAGCATGGTCATGCCCGAGCATGAGCGTCGCAACACCGCTTATCACGAAGCCGGTCATGCCTTGATTGGCAAGTTGCTGCCCAAGTGCGACCCGGTGCACAAGGTCACCATCATCCCCCGTGGCCGTGCCCTGGGTGTGACGATGAGCCTGCCTGAGCAAGACCGCTACAGCTACGACAAGGAATTCATGTTGAACCAGATCAGCATGCTGTTCGGTGGCCGCATTGCCGAAGAAGTGTTCATGCACCAGATGACCACGGGTGCCAGCAATGACTTCGAGCGGGCCACATCCATCGCCCGTGACATGGTCATGCGTTATGGCATGACCGATGCCCTGGGCCCAATGGTTTATGCCGAAAACGAAGGCGAAGTGTTCTTGGGCCGTTCGGTGACCAAGACCACCAACATGAGCGAGTCCACCATGCAAAAAGTGGACATGGAAGTGCGCCGCATCATTGACGAGCAGTACAGCCTGGCCCGTCGTTTGATCGAAGAGCACAGTGCGCAGATGCACGCCATGGCTAAGGCCTTGCTGGAGTGGGAAACCATCGACAAGGACCAGATTGACGACATCATGGCCGGTCGTGATCCTTTGCCTCCCAAGGACTGGACCCCTCGCACGCCGCCTTCCGGTGGCAACAGCGGTGGCGGTACACCGGCCGTGCAGCCGGAGCCAGCCACCACGGCGGCTTGATTTTCAAGTCCGGTGTTTATTGATTCGGCCCTGTGAAGTTTTCAATGCGCAAAGCTGTTGTAGGTCGGTGGTCGAAGACCCCGACATGGGCCTGTGCCGAAACCCATAACGTCGGACTCTGCGAGTGCCGACCTACGAGATGACATGTCTCAAGCATTTCAAACTTCAGCGTGCCGGATCAATAAAAGAACGGGGCCTTAGGCCCCGTTTTTCATGGAAAATTTCTGATGACATTCAAGCCCACGCCATACCTTTCTGCTATCCGCTGGCAAACCTCTCGTTTTGACTTGGACCTGACACAGCCTTTGGTCATGGGCATTGTCAATGTCACGCCAGACTCCTTTTCCGACGGTGGCTTACATGCCGAAACTTCTCAGGCCTTGCGCCACGCCGAGCAACTCCTTCGCGACGGTGCGGATATCCTGGACATCGGGGCGGAGTCCACCCGGCCTGGCGCTGTGGTGGTTCCCGTGGAGCAAGAGTTGGCAAGGCTTGAACCCTTGTTGCGTGAAGCGGTGAGCTGGGGGGTTCCGATTTCTGTGGACACTTACAAACCCGAGGTGATGCAAGCCTGCCTGGACTGGGGCGTCGACATCGTCAATGACATTTGGGCTTTGCGTCAACCGGGTGCTGAGCAGGTGGTGGCCACCCACCCCCGGTGCGGCGTTTGTTTGATGCACATGCACCGCAACCCCCAAACCATGCAAGTTCAACCGATGACGGGGGATGTGTTGACCGAAGTGGACGCCTTTTTGAGCGCCCGCGTTAACGCCTTGCTGGAATTGGGTGTGACAGCATCCCGAGTCGTGTTGGACCCTGGCATCGGTTTTGGTAAAACCGTGGCACAGAATTTTCAGCTTCTGGCCGGGCAATCCAATTTATTGCGCTTGGGTTTTCCTCTGTTGGCCGGGTGGTCGCGCAAATCGGCTCTGGGCGCTGCATTGGCGCAAGACGGACAAGTGCCAGAGCCGGCGCAAAGACAAGTGGCCAGCGTGGCTGCCGCTTTGATGGCTGTGGAACGGGGGGCATCGGTGGTGAGGGTGCATGACGTCAAGGGCACGGTGGATGCACTCAAAATTTGGCATTTCGTGAACCAACAACACGGTGTACTTTGAATCGTCGATTCAGCATGTGTGTCAGTTTTGTTGATCTTTTGACTCGCTAAAATTCTTCATCCATCCATAACAAAAATCAGGAACTCTCGCATGGCACGGCAATACTTTGGCACAGACGGTATTCGAGGCACGGTGGGCCAAAGTCCTATCACGCCAGACTTCATCTTGCGTTTGGCACATGCTGTGGGGCGGGTTTTGAAATCACAAGAGCCTCACCCTACGGTATTGATCGGCAAAGACACACGTATTTCTGGATACATGCTGGAAAGTGCTTTGGAGTCTGGTTTTAACTCCGCAGGGGTTGACGTCGTCTTGTTGGGTCCGGTCCCCACACCTGCAGTCGCTTATCTGACCCGTGCACAACGCGCATCACTGGGCGTGGTCATCAGTGCCAGTCACAACCCGTTTGCAGACAACGGCATCAAGTTTTTCAGCGCTCAAGGCAAAAAATTGTCGGACGCTTGGGAAGAGGCTGTTGAAGCCACGTTGTTGGAAGACCCTGTTTGGGTCGACTCTGCAGCCCTCGGTAAAACCCGCCGATTGGACGATGCGGCTGGCCGGTACATTGAGTTTTGCAAGAGCACCTTTTCGAACGACTTGACCCTCAAGGGCTTGAAGATCGTGGTGGATGCCGCGCATGGGGCGGCTTACCAAATCGCCCCCAAGGTTTTTCATGAACTGGGTGCCGAGGTCATCGCCATCGGCTGCTCA
The DNA here is from genome assembly GCA_002256145.1 of Comamonadaceae bacterium PBBC1. GTDB lineage: Bacteria > Pseudomonadota > Gammaproteobacteria > Burkholderiales > Burkholderiaceae_C > Limnohabitans_A. The sequence goes on along the minus strand of NKIP01000007.1, from coordinate 34,516 downwards.
CCCGATGGCCTGAACATCAACAAAGACGTGGGGGCCACGCATCCGGCTGCATTGGTTCAAGCCGTGAAAGACCACCGAGCCGATTACGGCATTGCTTTGGATGGTGATGCCGACCGCCTGCAGTTTGTGGACGCGGCCGGACGTTTGTTCAATGGCGACGAACTCTTGTACTTGATGGTGGCCGACCGCTTGGCCCGCGACGAGGCGGTGCCCGGCGCTGTGGGCACTTTGATGACCAACTTGGCAGTCGAAGTCGCTCTGAAGCAGCGTGGTGTGCAGTTTGTGCGGGCCAAAGTGGGCGACCGTTATGTGCTGGAGGTCTTGCACGACAAAGGCTGGTTGCTGGGTGGCGAGGGCTCTGGTCATTTGTTGGCGCTGGACAAACACACCACGGGCGATGGCCTGGTCAGCGCCTTGCAGGTGCTGCAAGCCTGTGTGGGCAGCGGCAAGACCATGTCGCAATTGCTGGAGGGCATCACGCTGTTTCCGCAAACCCTCATCAATGTGCGCTTGACCCCCGGATTTGACTGGCAAGGCCACCAGCCACTGTGGGATGCCACACGTGCGGCCGAGGCAGAACTGGGCGATTCCGGTCGGGTCTTGATCCGCGCCAGTGGCACCGAACCTTTGGTGCGCGTCATGGTTGAAGCACGCGATGCCGTACAAGCGCAGGAATGCGCTGAACGCATTGCAGCGACCTTGCGCTGAAATCTTGGCGCGGCTTGAGCCTGTCGCTCAACGCGTTGAGAGTACTGTGATGAAGTCTGCAGTTCTGTCTCAGTAAATCAGCCGATCAGGCTTGATTTCTTGCAAGATGGTCGTGGCGATTTCCTCGATGGACTTGGTGGTTGTGGACAACCAGCGGATGCCCGAGCGGCGCATCATTGCCTCGGCTTCCGAGACTTCCATGCGGCAGTTTTCAATGCTCGCGTAACGGGAATTGGGTCGGCGTTCTGCACGGATTTCGGCCAAACGGTCAGGGTGAATGCTCAGGCCGAAAATCTTTTTTCTGTGTGGTACCAAGGCTGGCGGCAATTGGCGGCGGTCAAAATCTTCGGGGATCAAGGGGTAGTTGGCGGCTTTGAGTCCATGCTGCATGGCCAGATACAGGCTGGTCGGAGTTTTGCCACTGCGGCTCACGCCCACCAAAATCACCTCTGCGGACTCCAAATCGCGGTTCGATTGACCATCGTCGTGTGCCAATGAAAAATTGATCGCTTCGATCCGGTCGTGGTATTCCTTGCTTTTGCTCACATCCGAAAACCGGCCCACCCGGTGGTGCGATTTGATGCCCAGTTCCGCTTCGAGTGGGTTCACAAAGGTGCCGAACATGTCGAGCAACATGCCTTGGCAGTGCTCTTGCAGGACTTTGAGCACATCCATGTTCACCAAAGTCGTGAACACAATCGGTTTGTTGCCTTCGGTCTCAGCGGTGTGGTTGATTTGCCGAACTGCTTGGTGAGCTTTGTCGATGGTGTCGGTGAAGGGAAGGCGCACATGCCGCGACTTCATGTCGAACTGGGCAAGAATGGCGTTTCCAAAAGTCTCGGCGGTGATACCGGTGCCGTCAGAGACGAAAAATACAGTGCGTTTTGGCATGCTTGTAATTTATTTCAATGGCCGAGGTCGACATGACCCCTAAAATCGAATGATTATCCACCGCTGTCCGCTTGGGGTTCCATTCAAAGAACAACAAAAACCCTGACCTGCGCCTTGGAGCCCGGTTTTAACTTTGGAGCTTTAGCATGTCTGTTCTTTTCAGTGAGACCGCCCTGGTCGTTCCCTTTGAGTTGTTGCGCATGTCCGATGTGGAGTCGGTCGGCGGCAAAAACGCCAGCTTGGGGGAGATGATTTCCCAGCTGCCTTCTGGCGTGCGCGTGCCCACAGGCTTTGCCACCACCGCCCACGCTTTTCGCCAGTTTTTGGCGTTTGGCGGCCTGACCGAGCGCATCAACGCCCGATTGGATGCCTTGGACACCGAGGACGTGCGTGCCTTGGCGGCTGCCGGGGCCGAAATCCGCGCCATGGTCGAAGCCCAGCCTTTCCCGGCCGATCTGGAACAAGCCATCCGCGAAGAGTTCGTGCGCCTGCAGGGCAGTAACCCGGAGGCCTCGTTTGCGGTGCGCTCCTCGGCCACAGCCGAAGACTTGCCAGACGCTTCGTTTGCAGGTCAACAAGAAACCTTCTTGAACGTGGTCGGCATCGAGGACGTGTTGCACAAGATGAAAGAGGTGTTCGCCTCGCTGTACAACGACCGCGCCATCAGCTACCGCGTGCACAAGGGTTTTGCCCACGCCGATGTGGCTTTGTCCGCGGGCGTGCAGCGCATGGTGCGCTCCGATCTCGGTGCGGCGGGCGTCATGTTCACGATCGACACCGAGTCTGGCTTTGAAGACGTCGTGTTCATCACTTCCAGTTATGGCCTGGGCGAAACGGTAGTGCAGGGTGCTGTGAACCCTGACGAGTTTTACGTACACAAGCCGATGCTGGCCGCGGGCAAGCGCAGCGTGATCCGCCGCAACCTGGGCTCCAAGCTGATTGAGATGGTGTTCGCCACTCCCGAAGAAAAAGCCGCCTCGGGCAAGCTGGTCAAAACCACCGATGTGCCCACCGAATTGCGCAACCGCTACAGCCTGACCGACGACGAGGTCGAACAATTGGCCCGCTACGCGGTGGTGATCGAGCACCATTACGGCCGCCCCATGGACATCGAGTGGGGCAAAGACGGCACCGACGGTTTGCTTTACATCTTGCAGGCCCGCCCCGAGACCGTGAAAAGCCAGGCCAAGGGTACGCCTGAACTGCGGTACAAGCTCAAAGGCAAAAGCACCATCTTGGCCGAGGGCCGGGCCATTGGTCAAAAGATCGGCACAGGTCCAGTGCGCTTGGTGCACAACATCAGCGAGATGGACAAGGTCCAGCCCGGCGATGTGCTGGTGACTGACATGACCGACCCGAACTGGGAGCCGGTGATGAAGCGTGCGAGCGCCATCGTCACCAACCGGGGCGGCCGCACTTGCCACGCCGCCATCATTGCCCGCGAGCTGGGCATTCCGGCAGTGGTGGGTTGCGGCAACGCCACCGAGCAACTGACCGAAGGCACGCTGGTCACCGTCAGCTGCGCCGAGGGCGACACCGGCCACATTTACGACGGCTTGCTGGAAACCGAGATCAGCGAAATCCAGCGCGGTGTGTTGCCTGAGATCAAGACCAAGATCATGATGAACGTTGGCAATCCCCAGCTGGCCTTTGACTTTGCCCAGCTGCCCAATGCCGGTGTGGGCCTGGCGCGATTGGAATTCATCATCAACAACAACATTGGCGTCCACCCCAAAGCCATCCTGGATTACCCCGCCATCGACGCCGACTTGAAAAAAGCTGTGGAATCGGTGGCTCGTGGCCACGCATCCCCCCGTGCTTTTTATGTGGACAAAGTTACCGAAGGCGTGGCCAGCATCGCCGCCGCTTTCTGGCCCAAGCCCGTCATCGTGCGTTTGTCGGACTTTAAGAGCAACGAATACCGCAAATTGATCGGTGGCAGCCGTTACGAACCCGAAGAAGAAAACCCCATGCTCGGCTTTCGAGGCGCTGCGCGTTATATCAGCGCAGACTTTGGCGAAGCCTTTGCCATGGAATGCGAAGCCCTCAAACGGGTGCGCGGCGAAATGGGCTTGACCAATGTGCAGATCATGGTGCCCTTTGTGCGCACCTTGGGGCAAGCCGAAAAGGTCACCCAATTGCTGGCCAGCCAAGGTTTGAGCCGTGGCGAGCAGGGGCTCAAAGTCATCATGATGTGCGAGGTGCCCAGCAACGCCATTTTGGCCGAGCAGTTTCTGGAGTTTTTTGATGGCTTTTCGATTGGCTCGAATGATTTGACTCAGCTCACATTGGGTCTGGACCGTGACTCTGGTCTGGAGTTGTTGGCGGCCGATTTTGATGAGCGAGATCCTGCAGTGACAGCCCTGATTTTTCAAGCCATTCGAGCTTGTTTGGCGCAGGGCAAGTACATCGGAATCTGTGGGCAAGGCCCATCAGATCATCCTGATTTTGCACATTGGTTGATGGACCAGGGCATCAGTTCTATCTCGCTGAACCCTGACACTGTCATTGAAACTTGGACCAATCTGGGCGCTCCAGTCTAAAGGGAGCCAGCGATGACAGGGCCAGTGGTTGTGGATATTTCTTCTGCTTACCGCTGGCGTTTGCACCGCAATTTTTTGGTGTACGTCCTGCTTTTGTTCGGTTTGGTGGGTGCAATGGCCTGGGCCGAACAGTGGGGTTTGTCGCGCAATTTGATTGGTCCGATTTTCCTTTTCAGCACTGTCATGATTTATGCCTTGATTGGTATATCCGGGCGAACCAGTGACGAAGATGAGTATTACGTGGCAGGACGGCGCATCCCCGCGATGTACAACGGTATGGCGACTGCTGCCGACTGGATGAGTGCAGCCTCTTTCATCAGCTTGGCAGGAGCGCTTTATCTTCAAGGTTTTTCGGGCAGTGGTCAGCAACCAGGAGGTTTGGCCTATGTCATGGGTTGGACGGGCGGTTTTTGTTTGGTTGCCCTGTTGATTGCACCGCATTTGAATGCCATGAAACTCTATACATTGCCTGATTATTTCGATCAGCGCTATGGAGGGCAATGGCCGCGACTCATTGCAGCGGTGGCGTCGGTTTTGTGCTCCTTTACCTATGTGGTTGCTCAAATTTACGGCATCGGTCTGATTGCATCACGTCTGACAGGGGTTCAATTCGAAATTGGCATTTTGCTCGGCTTGGGTGGTGTTTTACTCTGCTCATTCTTGGGGGGTATGCGGGCCATCACATGGACTCAGGTAGCGCAGTACATCATGCTTTTGCTGGCGTTTTTGATTCCAGTTTCATGGTTGGCTTACAAGCAATTGGGCTCACCGGTTGCGCCGCTGGTCTACGGCATACAGTTGTCACGAATTGCCGAAATTGAAAACAAACTGATGGAAGATCCAGGGGAAATAGCGGTACGTCAAGAGTTTGCGCGCAGAGCCAAGATGTATGCAACTCGGTTGCAAAACGTAGAAGTTTCCTTAATTGAGTTGCGACAAGAGTTGGAGGAAAGTATCCGATTACTCAAGTCGCAAGGAGCAGACTTTGCATCGATTGCACAGGTGCGTCGGACTTTGTTAGCGGTTCCCCGTGACTCCTTTGAGGCCCGTGATCTATGGACAAGGGCGATGCATGAGAACCTGGAAAGATCACGGCCTTTGGGTGGTATGCCTGCCCATGCTCAATCCTTTTTGGGCTCACCTGATGGCGATGTAGCCGATGCCCGCCTTTTTAATGAGTCACGCCTGAATTTCATGGCTTTGGTCTTTTGTCTGATGGTGGGTACGGCAGGACTGCCGCATTTGTTGACCCGTTTTTACACGCTCCCGTCTGTTGCAGAAACTCGGACATCGGTGGCGTGGTCTTTGTTTTTCATCGCGTTGTTGTATTTAAGCGTTCCCGCTTTGGCCGTATTGGTCAAGTTTGAGGTTATGAATAATCTTGTGGGGCGCAGCTTTGAAGAGTTGCCGTCTTGGATGGCTCAATGGTCGAGATTGGATGCGGGCCTTTTGTCATTTTCTGATGTCAACGGGGATGGGATCTTGCAATTGGGAGAGTTGAAACTCGGCGCTGACATGATCATGTTGGCGACGCCAGAGCTTGGGGGCATGCCATTTGTTGTGTCAGGGTTGGTAGCAGCAGGTGGATTGGCTGCTGCTTTGTCAACGGCTGATGGTCTCTTGCTGACCATCAGTAATGCTTTGGTAAGAGACATGGCCCCCCAAGATGGTCTGAGGCCGCGATCGGCAGAAGGGCGTGTCATTTTGTCAAAATTTGCCCTTCTTGCGGTGGCCATGTTGGCTGCGGTCGTTGCAGCATTCAAACCCGCTGAAATTCTTGCGCTGGTTTCAGCTTCTTTCTCTTTAGCTGCAGCTGCCTTCTTTCCGGGCATGGTTCTGGGGATGTTCTGGTTGCGTGTTCATCGCACGGCCGTGGTGATTGGCATGCTGGCTGGCCTTGGCGTTACCTTGTATTATTTGTTTGTGAACACGCCATCATTTCGCCATTTTTGGGGGCTTGATCCTTACACTGGCTTGTGGTTTGGTATTCAACCACTGTCTGCGGGTGTCTTTGGTGTGCCGGTCGGTTTCATGGCGATTGTGTTGTCGACTTGGTTGATTCCTTCGAAAAATCAGACGCCTTTCTAAATACCCCTTGTCTCTTGCTGATCAAATCCTCAAGCATGAGTTTGAAAAAAGCTATAATTTAGGGCTTACCTTGCTGTACCCCATCAGACGCTGGGGGCAGCTGTTCCAACCTTATTGGTTATCCTCAAGGAGTTTCAATGCGTCATTACGAAATCATTTTGCTGATCCATCCCGATCAGTCTGAACAAGTTCCAGCCATGCTGGAGCGTTACAAAGGCATGATCGTTGCCGGTGGTGGTGCCATTCACCGTGTTGAAGACTGGGGTCGCCGTCAATTGGCGTACCAGATCAATAAATTGGGCAAAGCCCACTACCTCTGCGTCAACATTGAAGCTGATCAAGCTGTGATGGCCGAACTCGAGCACGCGTTCAAGTTCAACGATGCCGTTCTGCGTCACCTGACTGTGCTGAAGAAAAAAGCCGACACCGGTCCTTCATCCATGATGAAGACTGTGGAGCGCGAAGAAGCCCGCAAGTCACAACAAGCCGAATTCGCCGCTTGACACGTTCCTGTTGAGGAGTGAACCGTACCGAACTGACCGCCTGTATTGCCGAGCAAGCCGCTTTGCGATACACCCCCGCCGGATTGCCTGCTTTGGATTTGATTCTGGAGCATGCCTCTGAAATTCAAGAGGCAGGGCAAATGCGCAAAATCCAGTTAAAACTTCGAGCCTTGGCCTTCGGGTCACTCGCTGAAAGACTGGTCAAGCAATCGGTAGGCAGTGTTTGGTTGTTCAAAGGCTTTTTGGCCACCCCTCGACAAGGCAAAAGTGTCGTGTTGCACATTCAAGAGTTTCAGCAAGATTAATTTCAGGAGGCCCCATGGCCACGTTCAAAAAATTCAACAAAGACAAGCGCCCCAAGCGCAACACCCAGTCACTGCTGTTCAAGCGCAAGCGCTTTTGCCGCTTCACCGTGACCGGTGTCGAAGAAATCGACTACAAAGATGTGGACACTTTGCGTGACTTCATCGCCGAAAACGGCAAGATCATTCCCGCACGCTTGACTGGCACCCGTGCCATTTTCCAGCGTCAACTCAACACAGCCATCAAGCGTGCACGCTTCTTGGCCATGTTGCCCTACACCGACCAGCACAAAGTCTAAGGAGTCCAACCATGCAAATCATTCTGCTCGAAAAGGTTGTGAACCTGGGTAATCTGGGCGATATCGTCAAAGTCAAAGACGGCTACGCTCGCAACTTTCTGATCCCTCAGGGTCGTGCTCGTCGTGCCACCGAAGCCAACAAGGCCGAGTTCGAAGCACGCCGTGTTGAACTTGAAAAAGCCGCAGCTGCCAAATTGGCCGATGCACAAGCCCAAGGCGAAAAACTCGCTGGCTTGGTCATCAAGTTGTCGCAAAAAGCGGGTGTGGATGGCCGTTTGTTTGGTTCCGTGACCAACAACGACATCGCCGATGCGCTGAACAAGCAAGGCTACAAACTGCTCAAGTCGCAGATTCGTATGCCCATGGGCCCGATCAAAACCGTCAGCGAATCTTCTGTTGCTGTGGCTTTGCACACCGATGTGGTGGTTGACGTGACAGTGTCCGTGCTCGGCGAAACTGCCTGATCACTGCAACGTTCTGAGAAAGCCGCCTGGCCTTGTGCTTGGCGGCTTTTTTGTTGGAGTTTGATGCCGCCCGGATTGACTTTTATTGTGTGGGTCACCGAATAATCAAAGTCTAGCTGTTGCTTTATTTCGATCAATTTCCTACTTTCACCACTACCATGGCCTTTTAAAGCCATTCATCCATGTCCGCTGCATTTTCCCCACCTCTGAACACTTTTCCTGCTGATCTGTCCACGGACAGCCAAGTGGCCAAGTTGCGTGTGCCGCCTCACTCCATTGAGGCTGAGTCAAGTGTTTTGGGTGGACTTTTGCTGGACAACAGTGCTTGGGATCGAGTGGGTGATTTGCTGGTTGACAATGACTTTTACCGCCACGAGCACAAATTGATTTACGCAGCGATTGGTGCATTGATCAATGCATCCAAACCTGCAGACGTGATCACCGTCAACGAACAATTGCAAAATTTGGGCAAGGCCGAGGAAATGGGGGGCTTGGGTTACCTCAACTCACTGGCCCAATACGTGCCCAGCGCCAGCAATATTCGTCGTTATGCCGAGATCGTTCGTGAGCGGTCTATATTGCGAAAACTGGTGACAGCCAGTGACGAAATTGCCACCAACGCTTTCAATCCGCAAGGCAAAGCGATTGACCGCATTCTGGATGAAGCCGAGCAAAAAATCTTCAACATCGGCGAGGAAGGCTCGCGCATGAAGCAGGGCTTCCAGTCGATGGACACACTGGTGGTGGAGTTGCTCGACCGGGTGCAGGAGATGGCCAACAACCCGAATGAAGTCACGGGTGTCCCCACTGGGTTTTACGATTTAGACCGCATGACTTCGGGTTTGCAGGCGGGAGACATGGTGGTTTTGGCCGCTCGTCCATCCATGGGTAAAACGGCTTTTGCCATCAACATCGCTGAACATGTGGCCTTGAACGAAGGTTTGCCCGTGGCGGTTTTCTCAATGGAAATGGGGGCGTCTCAATTGGCCGTGCGTGTGGTCGGCTCGATTGGGCGCATTGACCAGGGCCATTTGCGCACAGGCAAGCTGACCGACGATGAATGGCCTCGTTTGACCGAAGCCATCGAAAAATTGCGTACTGTGTCTTTGCACATTGACGAAACACCCGGTTTGACGCCTTCTGAGTTGCGCGCCAATGCACGCCGTCTGTCGCGTCAATGCGGCAAGCTCGGCTTGATTGTGGTGGACTACTTGCAACTCATGAGCGGCTCAGGTGGTTCGGGCGGCGACAACCGCGCCACAGAATTGGGCGAAATTTCTCGGGGCCTGAAAATGTTGGCCAAGGAATTGCAATGCCCTGTGATTGCGTTGTCACAGCTCAACCGAAGTGTGGAACAGCGGACCGACAAACGACCCATGATGAGCGATTTGCGTGAGTCAGGCGCCATCGAGCAGGATGCCGACATCATCATGTTCATCTACCGCGACGATTATTACAACAAAGACTCCAAAGACCCCGGGGTGGCTGAAATCATCATCGGAAAGCAGCGAAATGGCCCCACAGGCACGGTCCGATTGACCTTCCTGAAGAACCTGACACGCTTTGAAAGCCTGGCCTCGGGTCTGAGTGACGATTACTGAGACCCGGTCAGGTCCATGCCCGAGAGCGCTTAAAGCGCGTCACTGGCAAAGTCGGCCAAGCGAGAACGTTCGCCTCGTGCCAAGGTGATGTGTCCCCCATGGGCCCAACCCTTGAAGCGGTCGACCGCATAGGTTAAGCCCGAGGAGCCTTCCGTCAAATAAGGTGTGTCGATTTGGGCCAAGTTGCCCATGCAAATGATTTTGGTTCCAGGGCCAGCACGGGTGATCAGGGTTTTCATTTGCTTGGGTGTGAGGTTTTGAGCCTCATCAATGATCACGTACTTGTTCATGAAAGTGCGTCCTCGCATGAAGTTCATGCTTTTGATCTTGATGCGGCTTTTGATGAGCTCGTTGGTGGCCGCACGTCCCCATTCGCCTGAATTGCCACCATCACCTTTGGCCAAAAACTCCAAGTTGTCGTCAAGTGCACCCATCCACGGCCCCATTTTTTCTTCCTCAGTGCCTGGCAAAAATCCAATGTCTTCACCCACACTCACAGTGGCTCGGGTCATGATGATTTCGGTGTATCGGCGGTCATCTAACACTTGGGTCAGGCCAGCGGCCAGTGCCATCAATGTTTTGCCCGTTCCAGCCGTGCCCGCCAGGGTCACAAAATCAATGTCTGGATCGGTGAGCAAGTTGACAGCGAAATTTTGTTCGCGGTTGCGAGCGGTCACGCCCCAAACGGCATTTTTTTGGTGACCAAAGTCTTTTAATGTACGCAAAACCGCAGTTTTGCCTCGTATTTCTGAAACCCGAGCATAGAGGCTGGGCTCACCGGGCGCTTCGAAATAGACGAATTGGTTGATGAACAGGTTGGGCACAATGGGCCCTGAAATTCGGTAAAAGGTGTGTGTGCCTTGTTGCCAGCTTTCCACTGTTTTGCCATTTTTAACCCAAAAATCAGCTGGTAAAGCCAGCGAACCTGGGTAAAGCAAATCGCCGTCTTCCAAAGTCTTGTCGTTTTGGTAGTCCTCGGCTTGCAGGCCCAGGGCTCGCGCTTTGACGCGCATGTTGATGTCTTTGGACACCAACACGACTTCACGCGGTGCATGGAGTTGCCCCAGCGCTTTGACCACGCCCAAAATTTGGTTATCGGCCTTGCCTTGGGGTAAGGCCAGAGGCAGGCTCAAGTCGAGGGCTTGGGTTTGGAAAAACAACTGACCCGTGGCATCTGTGTGGCCGGTGGCATTCAAGGCCGAGCCTTTGCTCAAGTCTTCTCCTTGACCTGATGCCAAGGCATCCAGCGATCGGCTGGCTTGCCGCGCATTGCGAGCGACTTCGGTCATGCCTTTTTTGTGCCCATCCAGCTCTTCCAGCACGATCATGGGCAGGAAAACATCGTGTTCTTCAAAACGGAACAGACTCATGGGGTCATGCATCAGCACGTTGGTGTCCAGCACAAACAATTTGCTTGGACCTGTCTTGCGTTTAGCGCGGGGTGCAGCCGCCTGAGCAGGCGGTGTCTTGGCCGTGGGTGCAGCTGCCGTGGCGAGCTGAGGCGCTGGATCCGGCTGGGCGGTCACCGCACTGGACTTGCGAGCGCGGGTGCTTCGTTTTGTCTCGGTGACCAAGGGGGTGCTGGCCACAATCTTTTTGATTGCTGCAGGTGCCGGGATGCTTGAAGCAGCTTCTGGCGCTGCTGCCAATGGCGCTTTGGTCTCGATTTGAATCAAGGCTGTGCCTGGGCTGTCATCGTCGGAGACGACCGAAGTGAAGGCGGCATGGGTCAAGCGGCTGGCGCGTTGTTTGGGGGCGGGTGGCAGTGGCATGTGCATTGACCTCGTCGGGAAAAGAACAGACAACAAAATAAAAAGCCGCCAGGAAATCCGGGCGGCTTTTCAATCGGGTCACAAGGGGCTGAATTCCAGCGTCATGAATTCATTATGCACGAGCCTTGTGTCATTCAATCAAGAAGGGTTCAAGCGACCACAGCGGCTTTTTTCAAGTCTTTGACCGCTTGCAAAACTTCTTCAACATGGCCCGGGACTTTGAGGCCGCGCCACTCTTGTTTCAAGGTGCCATCTGGCCCGATCAAAAAGGTGCTGCGCTCAATGCCTTTGACTTTTTTGCCGTACATGATTTTGTTTTTGACAACACCAAACATGTGGCACATTTTTTCTTCAGTGTCTGCGATCAACTCAAACGGCAATTCCAGCTTGGCTTTGAAGTCGTCATGCGACTTCATGTTGTCTCTGGAAACACCCAGAACCAAGGCACCTGCTTTGACAAAATCCTTGTATTTGTCGCGAAATTGCATGGCTTCGGTGGTGCATCCTGGGGTGTTGTCTTTGGGGTAGAAAAACAAAACAACGGTTTGACCGATGTGAGAGATGTTCGAAACTTTCAAGCCGGAGGTGGCGTTGGCTTCAAATTCGGGGAGGAGTTTGTTCAGAACGATCGCCATAAAACTTTGATCTCGCTTGACTGGTTGAGCGATGTGCACCTGGGTCGGTGTCAGCTTCGCTAAAGGCCTGTGGCCTCGACAACCCGCTATTTTACTCTGAACGCTTGTCCATCTTGGCCAGTCCACCCGGGGATCAGTGGGCTATTGGAAATGGATGCTTTAGCGCTCCAATAAAAGAAGCGCCACCACTTTGCGACCTTCACTGGCCAAGATGTTGTAGGTGCGGCAAGCCGCTGCTGTGTCCATGGTCTCTAGGCCAATGCCTTGTTTCATGAGGGATGCCAGCCATGCTGGTTGCGGGAAGCGCAGGCGATGACCACTGCCAAAGATCACCAATTCGGCTCCGCTTTGGGTCAGCCATTCAAAATTCTGCGCCTTGAGGTCCTCGAAGCGTGCGACCGGCCAAGCTTCAGGGCTTGCGCCCGGAAGACTGCTGACCTGCAGAGAATGGGTGAATTTTTGACCATTGACCTCCAACCACCCGGAGCCATAGGCGTTGATGGTGAGGCTGTTGGATTTGTCCGGTTGAAGTTTCATGCGGTTGTTGTTGAGGTCCAGAGCCAGTTGCCTCGAACAATGGAGATGCTGCTCAGGACGTTTTGGGTCGAAGTGGTCTTGAAATGTGGTCAAATTATAGGTTTTCTCCCTATTGCAAGTCCTTTTGGAGGCACTTTGAAGCCCATTCAGAAATCAGCCAAGCTCGCCAACGTTTGTTATGACATTCGCGGTCCCATCATGGACCGAGCGCGTCAGATGGAAGAAGACGGCCACAAGATCATCAGACTGAACATCGGCAACCTGGCGGTTTTTGGTTTTGATGCCCCCGAAGAGATTCAGCAGGACATGATCCGCAACTTGCCCAACTCGGCAGGTTACTCGGACAGCAAAGGCATTTTTGCCGCACGCAAAGCCGTGATGCACGAGACCCAAAAGCAAGGCATTTTGGGCGTCACGCTGGACGACATTTACTTGGGTAACGGGGCCAGCGAATTGATCGTGATGGCCACCAACGGCTTGCTCGACGATGGTGACGAGTTGCTCTTGCCATCGCCCGATTACCCGCTGTGGACGGCGGCAGCCAGCTTGTCGGGCGGCACGCCCGTGCATTACCGCTGTGACGAGGCCAATGGCTGGATGCCCGATTTGGACGACATCCGTGCCAAAGTCACGCCGCGCACCAAGGGCATTGTGGTCATCAACCCCAACAACCCCACAGGCGCTTTGTATGCCGACGACTTACTCAAGGGCATCGTGGCCATTGCCCGCGAGCATGGTTTGGTGATCTTTGCCGACGAGGTGTACGACAAGGTCTTGTACGACGGTGTCAAGCACACGCCACTGGCCAGTTTGTCGCAAGACGTTCTGACCCTGACCTTCAACTCCTTGTCCAAAAGCTACCGCTCTTGCGGCTACCGTGCGGGCTGGATGGTGATTTCGGGTGACAAGAAAGTGGCCCGCGATTACATCGAGGGCCTGAACATGCTCTCCAACATGCGTTTGTGCGCCAATGTACCGGGCCAGTGGGCCATACAGACGGCGCTGGGCGGCCACCAAAGCATCAATGAACTGGTGGGCGAGGGCGGCCGCCTGCGCAAGCAACGCGACTTGGCGCACCAACTGATCACCGCCATACCTGGCGTCAGCTGCGTCAAGCCCCGTGCGGCTTTGTACATGTTCCCCAAACTCGATCCAAAAATCTATCCGGTGCAGGACGACCAGGACTTTTTCTTGCAACTGCTGGAAGAAACCAAGGTCATGCTGGTTCAGGGCACGGGCTTCAACTGGCCCGATGCCGACCATTTCCGCATCGTGTTTTTGCCCCATGAAGATGACTTGCGCGAGGCGATTGGCCGTGTGGCGCGGTTCCTCGAAAGCGCTCGCAAGCGTTTTGGCACCGACAAACTGGTCGCCTGATTTTTTCAAGAAATGCCTGGCTTGGCTGGGCGCAACGTTAAAGAGAAGTGAATGAAACCGATCAAAGTGGGCCTGTTGGGTATTGGGACTGTGGGCAGTGGCACCTTCAACGTGCTCCAGCGCAACCAGCAAGAAATCCAGCGCCGTGCCGGCCGTGGAATTGAAATCGCCATGGTGGCCGATCTGGATGTGGCGCGTGCCAAGGCTGTGGTGGGCGAGGGCGTTCAGGTGGTGGCCGATGCCCGTGCGGTGATTGCCAACCCTGAGATCGACATCGTGATCGAGCTGATTGGCGGCTACGGCATTGCCAAAGCCTTGGTGATGGAGGCGATAGCCGCAGGCAAGCATGTGGTCACCGCCAACAAAGCCTTGCTGGCCGTGCATGGCACCGAGATTTTTGCGGCGGCCCAGGCCAAAGGCGTGATGGTGGCGTTTGAAGCCGCCGTGGCAGGCGGCATCCCGATCATCAAGGCGCTGCGCGAGGGCTTGACCGCCAACAGCATCCAGTGGGTGGCCGGCATCATCAACGGCACGACCAACTTCATCCTCTCCGAGATGCGCGACAAGGGCTTGGACTTTGGCGTGGTGCTCAAGGAAGCCCAGCGCCTGGGTTATGCCGAAGCCGATCCGACCTTTGACATCGAGGGCGTGGACGCTGCGCACAAAGTGACCCTGATGAGTGCGATCGCGTTTGGCATTCCGGTGCAGTTTGACAAAGCCTATGTCGAAGGCATCACGAAGTTGGGCGCGGCCGACATCAAGTACGCCGAGCAATTGGGCTACCGAATCAAGCTCTTGGGCATCACCAAACGCACCGCGCAAGGCATTGAGTTGCGCGTGCACCCCAGCCTGGTGCCTACACAACGGCTGATCGCCAATGTTGAAGGTGCCATGAACGCTGTCATGGTGCAGGGTGACGCCGTGGGCACCACCTTGTATTACGGCAAAGGCGCAGGCTCAGAGCCCACCGCCAGTGCGGTGATTGCCGACTTGGTGGACATCACCCGTTTGCACACCGCCGACCCCCTCAACCGCGTGCCGCACCTGGCCTTCCAGCCGGGGGCCATGAGCGATTTGAGTGTGCTGCCCATGTCCGAAGTCGTGACCAGTTATTACCTGCGTTTGCGCGTGGCCGACCAAGCGGGCGTGCTGGCCAAGCTGACCGGTTTGCTGGCTGATGCGGGCATCAGCATCGACGCCGTCTTGCAGCGCGAGGCCGATCAGGTCAGCCAAGCAGGAGAAAACCAGACCGACGTGATCATCCTGACCCACGACACCCGCGAAGGCACTTTGAACGATGTGCTGGCCCAAATGCAGGCCTTGCCCACCGTTATGGCGCCCATCGTGCGCATTCGCAAGGAAGAGTTGAACTGATGCGCTACCTGTCGACCCGCGGCCACGCCGACCGCAAACAATTTTGTGAAATCCTGCTCGAAGGGCTGGCACCGGACGGCGGCTTGTACCTGCCTGAAAGCTACCCCCAGCTGGATGCCGACAAGCTCCAGGCGTTGCGTCAGGTCTGGCAAAGCCGTGGCTATGCAGCTCTGGCGTTTGAAGTGCTGTCGCTCTACATCGACGACATTCCCGCCGCTGACCTGAAAGCGCTGTGCGAGAAAACCTACACCGAAGCGGTGTTTGGCACCCCGCAAATCGTCCCGCTAAAACCCTTGCAGGCCGCAGGTTCGACCCATCCAGAGTTGTATTTGGAAGCCTTGTCCAATGGCCCCACCTTGGCCTTCAAGGACATGGCCATGCAATTGCTGGGCAATTTGTTCGAGTACGAATTGGCTCGCCGGGGCGAAGAGCTGAATATTTTGGGCGCGACATCCGGCGACACCGGCAGCGCGGCCGAATACGCCATGCGCGGCAAGGCCGGTGTGCGTGTGTTCATGACCAGCCCCAATGGCCGCATGAGCCCGTTTCAGCAAGCGCAGATGTTCAGCCTGCTTGACGAGAACATCCACAACATCGCCATCGACGGCGTGTTCGACGACTGCCAGGACATTGTCAAAGCCGTCTCCAACGATCTGGATTTCAAGCGCCAATACAAAATCGGTACCGTCAACTCCATCAACTGGGCACGCTTGCTGGCCCAGGTGGTGTATTACTTTGCCGGTTACTTCCAGGCCACCCAAAGCAATGACCAGAAGGTCAGCTTCACGGTGCCGAGCGGTAATTTTGGAAACGTCTGCGCCGGTCATGTAGCCCGCATGATGGGTTTGCCGATTGACCGCCTGGTCGTGGCCACCAACGAAAACGACGTGCTCGACGAGTTTTTCCGCACCGGCATTTACCGCGTGCGTGGCACGGCCGACACGCACGAAACCTCCAGCCCCTCCATGGACATTTCCAAGGCCAGCAACTTCGAACGCTTTGTGTTCGACTTGCTGGAGCGCGATGGTGCCCAAACCAAAGCCATTTTTGGCGAAGGTTTGTCCCGCCATGGTTTCTTCGATTTGTCGGGCGACCCACGCTTTGCCCAAGCCGCCACCACCTACGGTTTTGACAGCGGACGCAGCACCCATGGCGACCGCTTGAAGACCATTCAAGCGGTGTTTGCCACCTATGGCGTGATGATCGACACCCACACCGCCGACGGGGTGAAAGTAGCCAAGGAGCATCTGGATGCGCAGGTGCCCATGATCGTGCTGGAAACCGCCTTGCCCATCAAATTTGCCGCCACCATCGTCGAAGCCTTGGGCCGCCAGCCTGAGCGCCCAGCGCAGTTTGAAGGCATCGAAGCCTTGCCCAAACGTGTTCAGGTCATGGCTGCGGATGTCGACTTGATCAAGGCTTATATCACCCAACACTGCGACTGACTTTCATGAGCACTGCCCCACGCGCCCCGTTGATGTCGCTTGACGACGCCTTGCAAGCCTTGTTGGCGCACATCCAACCCTTGACCACAGTGGAGTCCGTGGCCACGCTGGACGCCGACGGACGCATCCTGGCCCAAGACCTTGTGTCCGCCTTGCAAGTGCCCGCTTTTGACAATTCATCCATGGACGGTTATGCCGTGCGCAGTGCGGATGTGCAGCGCCTGGGCAGCGAGTTGACTGTGACGCAGCGCATCGCCGCAGGCCACTTTGGTGAAGCCTTGCTGCCGGGTCAAGCCGCGCGTATTTTCACTGGCGCACCTGTGCCACCTGGGGCGGATGCGATTGTGATGCAAGAGCAAACCGAAGCCGTGCCGGAACAAGACGCCACACGGGTGCGTTTTTTGACCACCGCCGAGGCGGGGCAATGGGTGCGCCGCAGTGGCGAAGATGTTCGTGCAGGCGAGACTGTGCTGCAGCGTGGCCAAAAACTGGGGCCCGCTCAATTGGGATTGGCCGCCAGTTTGGGCCTGTCCCATCTGCAGGTTGTTGCCCGGCCCAAAGTGGCTTTGTTTTCGACCGGTGACGAGTTGGTCATGCCCGGTGATGTGGCCCCTGCCAACATGCCGCCCGGGTCCATTTACAACTCGAACCGGTTTTTCCTGCGGGCTTTGTTGCACCGATTGGGCTGCGAGGTGAGCGACTTGGGCATCGTCCCGGATCGCCGCGAGGCCACTGTCGCTGCACTCAAAACAGCCGCTGACCACCACGACTTGATTGTCACCAGCGGTGGCGTATCGGTGGGTGAGGAAGACCACGTCAAACCGGCGGTTCAATCACTCGGCGAGTTGGCGCTTTGGCAAATTGCCATGAAGCCGGGCAAGCCTTTTGCCTACGGCCATGTGCGGCGTGAAACGGCCTCGGGTGCGGCACATTTTGTAGGCTTGCCCGGCAACCCGGTGTCAAGCTTCATCACCTTTTTGCTGTTGGTGAAACCCCTGATTTTGGCGCTGCAAGGATCGGCGTCAGCGCCGCCCGTGCCGTACCGCTTGCCGGCCCACTTTGATTTGCCCAAGGCTGACAAGCGGCGTGAATTTTTGCGCGTTCGCCGCAATGCACAAGGTGGACTCGATTTGTTTCCGAACCAAAGCTCCGGCGTTTTGACCTCGGTTGTCTGGGGCGATGGCGTGGTCGATAACCCGGCGGGTCACACCATTGCCCATGGTGACTTGCTCAATTTTTGGTCCTTTTCAGAATGGCTGTCATGAAAATTCAGCTGCGTTATTTCGCCTCACTGCGTGAAACCATCGGTGTGGGCAGCGAAACCCTAGAGACTTCGGCTGCCGATGTGGCGAGCTTACGCCAAACGCTCATTGAAAGGGGTGGCGTGTATGCTCAATGCTTGGCCCTGGGTTTGCCGGTGCGGGTGGCCGTCAACCAAATCATGGCCAGTGACGCCACACCACTGACGGCTGATTGCGAAGTGGCGTTTTTTCCACCCGTGACGGGGGGCTGATCACATGCTGACGTCCCAAGTGACCATTCAGACCGAAGACTTCGATCTGTCGCAAGAAATCAACACCCTGCGTGCACAAGACTTGCGTGTAGGCGCTGTGTGCAGTTTTGTGGGCACCGTGCGCGACACCCGAGCACTCACCGGGCAGCCCGCCGACGAGGTGCAGGCCATGGAACTTGAGCATTACCCCGGCATGACCGAAAAATCGATCGAGGCCATGATCGAGCAAGCCCACCAGCGCTTTGATTTTTACGCCGCCCGCATTGTGCACCGCGTGGGTCGTTTGTTGCCCGCAGACCAAATTGTGTTGGTGGCCGTGACCTCGGCGCACCGTGGTGAGAGTTTCAAGGCCTGTGAGTTTTTGATGGATTACCTCAAAACCCAAGCGCCATTCTGGAAGAAAGAGCAAACACCTCAGGGTGCACAGTGGGTCGATGCCCGGGTGTCAGACGATGCGGCTTTGGCCCGCTGGGGCATCGCCGCAAGCAATGCCTGAGGGGCGGCGCTCAATGGCTGTACCGAGGTGGTGAGGGCGCCAGCAAAGGCGCTGCCTCAGTGGGTTTGACCACGGCCGTCAACCCCCATTGGGCTTTGTCGGCCGCCTGCTGAATCAGGTGAACCATGCCGTGCACCAAGCTCACTTGAAGGCGTAACTGACACGAACGCACTTGCTGCGGGTCGGTTTTGTCTTCAAAGCTGATTTCCATCCCACCTTTGGCCAAAATGCTCAAGTGCGCGTCGGTGATCAGCATGGGCTCACTGCCCAAAGGCAATTGGGTGGCCTGGGTCTCAAACGGGGTTGAAAAATCAGCTTTTTGTAAAAAAGCATCCCGCTTGAGTTCGCTCAAAAGTTGTTGTGATGCGCTGTCAGGCGCGGCGACACCCGGCTGCGCTGCCTCGAGTCGAGCGGCGGATTGTTCAATCGCGGGCATGAACCTTTGGGTCATGCGGCGGGTCAGCCAAAACCTGAATTCCTGACTGTCCTGGGTGTTCAGTCGCAACAACAGACGGTCTTGTCGCTCGTCGTGGAGAACGGAAAGTTGATGAATGTTCATACTTTTGATTCTAGACAAAGTGCGGTGCCCAGTCGGTCTTGAAAATGTAATTTTCAGCACAAGCTGAATGGCATTGGAGAACCACACATGCGAACTGACAAACTCACAACCAAATTTCAAGAGGCCCTGTCCGACGCCCAGTCGCTGGCCTTGGGAAAAGACCATGCCTACATCGAAGCGGTGCACGTCTTGTCCACCATGCTCAAACAAGAAGACGGCCCCAAAGCCATTTTGCTGCGAGCAGGCGTTCAGGTGCCCGCTTTGCTGCAGTCGGTGGATGCGGCCATTGCACGCCTGCCTCAGGTGACGGGGCAAGACCAAGTGCAGGTTGGCCCCGATCTGGTCAAACTTCTGCAAGCGGCAGAAAAAGAATCGATCAAGCGCGGTGATGCGTTCATTGCGGGCGAGCTGTTTTTGTTGGCTTTGACAGAAAGCAAATCCGAGGCCGGTCGCTTGGCCAAAGAGCACGGGCTCAACCGTAAAAATCTGGAAAGCGCTATCTCGGCTGTTCGTGGTGGACAAACCGTGGGCAGTGCCGACGCCGAAGGCCAGCGCGAGGCCCTCAAAAAATACTGCATCGACCTGACTGAGCGTGCTCGCATGGGCAAGCTCGATCCGGTGATCGGCCGTGACGATGAAATCCGCCGTGCCATTCAGGTCCTGCAGCGGCGCACCAAAAACAACCCGGTTTTGATTGGTGAACCCGGCGTTGGCAAAACGGCCATTGTGGAAGGTTTGGCCCAGCGCATTGTGGCCGGGGAAGTGCCTGACTCTCTCAAGGGCAAACGCGTGCTGTCGCTGGACATGGCTGCTTTGCTTGCCGGTGCCAAGTTTCGAGGCGAGTTTGAGGAGCGCCTGAAAACCGTGCTCAGCGAACTGGCCAAAGACGAAGGCCAAACCATCGTGTTCATCGACGAGTTGCACACCATGGTGGGCGCAGGCAAAGCCGAAGGCGCGATGGACGCGGGCAACATGCTCAAGCCCGCACTGGCCCGGGGTGAACTCCATTGTGTGGGCGCAACCACCTTGGACGAATACCGCAAATACATCGAAAAAGACGCGGCCCTGGAGCGTCGTTTTCAGAAAATTCTGGTCAACGAACCCACGGTGGAGGCCACCATTGCCATCTTGCGTGGTTTGCAAGAGAAGTACGAAATTCACCACGGTGTGGACATCACCGACCCGGCCATTGTGGCGGCGGCCGAGCTGAGCCACCGCTACATCACCGACCGGTTTTTGCCCGACAAGGCCATCGACTTGATCGACGAGGCAGCAGCCAAAATCAAGATCGAGATCGACTCCAAACCCGAAGTCATGGACAAGTTGGACCGCCGCTTGATTCAACTGCAAATCGAGCGAGAGGCCGTGCGCCGAGAAAACGATGAGGCTTCGCAAAAACGCTTTGCCCTGATTGAAGAAGAAATTGTCAAACTGAAAAAGGAATCGGCCGATCTGGAAGAAATCTGGCGTGCCGAAAAATCGCAGGCCCAAGGTGGGCAGCAGGTGCGTGAAGAAATCGACCACATCAAGCAGCAAATTGAAGAGTTGACCCGTCAAGGCGATTTCAACAAAGTGGCCGAGTTGCAATATGGCAAGTTGCCTGCTCTGGAAAAAACCCTGAAAGAAGTGCAAGCCAAAGAAGCTGCCCCCGGCGAAAAACCCAGCCACCGCCTGTTGCGCACGCAAGTGGGTGCTGAAGAAATCGCCGAAGTTGTGTCCCGTGCCACGGGCATTCCGGTGTCCAAAATGATGCAAGGAGAACGAGAAAAACTGCTTCAAATGGAAGACAAACTGCACCAACGCGTGGTCGGTCAAGACGAAGCCATTGCCGCCGTGGCCAACGCCATTCGTCGCTCTCGTTCGGGTTTGTCCGACCCGAATCGTCCCACGGGCTCCTTTCTTTTCCTGGGCCCGACGGGCGTGGGCAAAACAGAGTTGTGCAAAGCTTTGGCCGGCTTTTTGTTTGACAGCGAAGACCACCTGATTCGCATGGACATGAGCGAATTCATGGAAAAGCACTCGGTCGCCCGGTTGATTGGTGCGCCTCCAGGTTATGTGGGTTACGAAGAGGGCGGATACCTGACCGAGGCCGTCCGCCGCAAGCCTTACAGCGTGCTGCTGCTCGACGAGGTCGAAAAAGCCCACCCGGATGTGTTCAACGTCTTGCTGCAGGTGCTCGACGATGGTCGCCTGACCGATGGCCAAGGCCGCACGGTGGACTTCAAAAACACCGTGATTGTGATGACCTCCAACTTGGGTTCACACCTCATTCAGTCCATGGTGGGCCAGCCGGTCGAAGACATCAAGGACGCGGTGTGGGACGAACTCAAAGCCCATTTCAGACCCGAGTTTCTCAACCGCATCGACGAAACTGTGGTCTTTCATGGTCTGGATGCCCAACACATCGCTGCCATCGCCCAGATTCAGTTGCAAGTCTTGCAAACTCGCCTGGCCCGCATGGATCTGACCTTGAAGGTCAGTGCGGCCGCGCTGTCTGAACTGGCCAAGGTTGGTTTTGACCCGGTCTTTGGGGCGCGACCTTTGAAAAGGGCCATTCAGCAGCGCTTGGAAAATCCACTCTCCAAATTGCTGCTTGAGGGGCGTTTCCCGCCCAAGTGCACGATCGAGGTCTCGGTGGACCCGGTGCGGCATCCTGGATTGTTCGATTTCAAAGTGCTGGAGTGGTCTACCGAAGCCTGATGGCCTGACTTGGGGCGCTGTCATGCCGCCCCAAGTTTTTCTTCTCACGCAAACACCGTTCAACCGATTCGCTAAACTGCCCACACGCAGCGAGCGCACTTCAGGGTGTCCTGATCAGTCCGTACGCTGCACCTGGATGGTCCCTTATGCAATCGGTTGTGCAACATGATGAAGCTCAGCGCCCTTGGCGTGAGGATGCCCGTGTGATGGGCTTGGTGGGCGTAGCCCATGCCAGTTCACATTTTTCTCACTTGCTTTTGCCATTGATGTTTCCTGTTTTTGTGCAGGAATTCGGCTGGCGCTATGCCGAGCTGGGCATGCTGAGCTCTTTGTTTTTTGTCATATCGGGCTTGGGTCAGGCGGGGGCTGGTTTTGTGGTCGACCGGTGGGGCGCAAGACCGGTGTTGTTGACCTCCATGGCCCTTTACATCTTGGCTTGCTTGCAGGCTTATGCGGCGCAAAGCTATGCCGGGCTCATGGTGGTGGCCGTCTTGGCCGGTTTGGGCAATGCACCGTTTCATCCGGTGAATTTCACCATCTTGAACCAAAGGGTGTCCACGCCCCGATTGGGCTATGCCTTCAGTGTGCATGGTGTATCGGGCAATTTGGGCTGGGCCTTGGCACCTGTGTTTTTCAGTGTGTGTGCAGCATGGTGGGGGTGGCGTCACGCCTTTTTGGCCGCGTCAGTGTTGTATGCCTTGATCTTGGTTCTGCTGCTCATCCATCGCCAACATCTGGTCACCGTCCCTGCACCGGTCGCATCCAGCCCGTCCATGAGAGGACGTGGATCTGGCCAGGGGAGTGCCTTGGCCATTTTGCGCATGCCCGTGGTTTGGTGGTGTTTTTTGTTTTTCCTGCTGTCCACAGTGACCTTGGCCGTGGTGCAAAACTTTGCGGTTCCTATCCTCAACGCCTTGCATGGCATCAGTTTGGAGCAGGCCTCCATGACCTTGACGGCCTACATGTTGTTGGGGGCTGTGGGCATTTTGATTGGCGGCTTTTTGGCCGCGCGGTTTGCACAGGTCACCGACCGTGTGGTGGCCCTGTGCATGGCCGCAGCGGCTTTGCTGATGGCCCTTTGTGCCAGTGGATGGCTGGGGCCGCAAGCCACTTTGTGGTTGTTGGCCTTGACCGGTTTTGCCGTGGGCATCGGCGGGCCAAGCCGGGACTTGATGATCAAAAAAGGCACGCCCAAGGAGGCCACGGGCCGTGTTTATGGTTTGGTCTATTCCGGTCTCGATGTGGGCTTTGCGTTGTCCCCGCTGGTTTTTGGACTCTTCATGGACCAAGGCTGGTACACCGCCACCTTGTTGGGGGCGGCGTTGGTCTTGTTCATCAGCGCAGGGGTGGCACTGGGCGTGGGTCAGCGATCTGCGCGACATTGAGCGATTACAGGTGTGACACCGTGTCATCTGGGCATTGGGCACAATGACCCCCATGAAAACCAAAATTGCTGGCCACCTGCTTGTTGAATGCCTTCTGGCCCAAGGCGTTACCCATGCATTCGGTGTTCCGGGTGAAAGTTACCTCGCCGTGCTGGACGGCTTTCACCTGTACCGAGAGCAGATCAAATTTGTCATTTGCCGCCAAGAAGGTGGAGCCGCCTTCATGGCCGAAGCCCAAGGCAAGCTCACCGGACGCCCTGGCATCTGTTTTGTCACCCGGGGGCCGGGTGCAACCAATGCCTCAATCGGGGTGCACACAGCGTTTCAAGACTCCACGCCCATGGTGCTCTTTGTGGGGGATGTGGCCAGCGACACGCGTGACCGCGAAGCGTTCCAGGAAATGGACTACACCCACTTTTTCGGCCCCTCCACCAAAGGCATGGCCAAGCGGGTAGAGCGGGTCGATGACCCCGAGCGTTTGCCCGAATACGTGGCCCGTGCATTTGCCACCGCCATGAACGGCCGCCCAGGCCCCGTTGTGCTGGTGTTGCCCGAAGACATGTTGACCCAAGCCGTCAAGTCCGAAGCCCTGGGGCGAGTTGAACCCGTGCAATCGTGGTGCGATCCAGGCGCTTTGCGCACACTGCGCGACATGTTGCTGGCTTCGAGCCGGCCCTTGGTCATTGCGGGTGGCGGAGGGTGGACACCTCAAGCCGCGCAAGCCCTGCAACGCTTTGCTGAAAACTGGCAACTGCCCGTCACCAACGCCTTTCGATTCCAAGATACCTTTGACAACCACCACGCGCAATACGCGGGTGACGTGGGCATTGGCATTGCCCCCGCACTGGCCGCCCGGGTGCGCGACGCCGATTTGATCATCGCGATTGGGCCGCGCCTGGGTGAAATGACCACTGGGGGCTACACCTTGCTCAAAGCCCCCAAAACACATCAAAAACTGGTGCACATTCACGCCAGCGCCGAAGAGCTCAACCGCGTCTACCAAGCCGATTTGGCGATTCACTCCACCATGAACGCTGCCGCCCGTGGCTTGGAAGTTTTGACCGCACCCAACGATGTGGCTTGGTCTGACTGGACCCGTTTGGCCCACGATGGTTATCTGGACAACTTGCAACCCCAAACTTTGCCGGGCGACATCGACATGCCCGCCATTGTGGCCATGCTGCAAAAACACCTGCCTGCCGATGCGGTGCTGACCAATGGCGCTGGCAATTTCGCCAGTTGGATGCATCGTTTTTACCAGCACCATGGACTCGTCAAAGGGCACAAAACGCAACTGGCACCCACAGTCGGAGCCATGGGCTATGGCGTGCCAGCGGGCATTGCGGCCAATTTGTTGACCGGACGTTTGGCATTCACCATCGCGGGAGATGGTGACTTTCTCATGAACGGCCAGGAATTGGCCACGGCCGTGCAGCATGGTGGCAAAAGCATCATCGTTTTGTTGAACAACGGCATGTACGGCACCATTCGCATGCACCAAGAGCGCGAATACCCCGAGCACGTCACCGGCTCACAACTGCACAACCCCGACTTTGCTGCTTTGGCCCAGGCCTATGGCTATGTGGGCGTGCGCATCCACCAGACCGACGAGTTCGAGCCCACTTTCTTGGCCGCCTTGAGCCGCCCCCAAGGGACGCTGATTGAAATCATTCTCGACCCCGAGGTGATTACCACCCGTGGCACCTTGAGTGCCATCACGCAAACAGCACTGGCCAAACAGCAGCCAGCCTAAGCTGCCTCTGTGGGTCTGCCAAGGGCAGTCCCGTGTTCCAAAGCCAAAAAAAACCCGCCTGAGCGGGTTTTTTTGTGCTGCCCTTGAATTACTTCAAGTGCTTGCCAATCAAGCCTGCCATTTCGAACATGGTGACTTGGGCCTTGCCAAAGACGGCCTTGAGCTTGTCGTCTGCGTTGATGGCGCGGCGGTTGGTTGCATCTTGCAGGTTGTGCTTTTTGATGTAGACCCACATTTTGCTGACCACTTCGGTGCGTGGCAGAGGGGTTGATCCCACCACAGCTGCCAAAGCAGCACTGGGGGTCAAAGCCTTCATGAAGGCGGCGTTGGGCGTGCGCTTTGCAGCAGGTGCAGCCTTGGTGGCAGGTGCGGTTTTAGCAGCAGGGGCCTTGGCCGCTGCTTTTTTAGCAGGTGCAGCAGCTTTTGCAGCGGGTGCAGCTTTGGGGGCCGGTGCTGCTTTTTTTGCGGGTGCAGCTTTTGTGGCCGGGGTTTTTTTTGCAGTTGCCATGATGAAGTTCCTTTGATCGGAAATAAGTTCGCCGCTGAGAAACGATTTGTTTACAGCTTCCCGGATGCTACTGGAGAAAGACATGGTTTCCAATGGTAAAAATCAATTTTTCTATAGGGGTTGTTGCTGATTTCACCTGAAGTTGGGCTTTTCTTGATCTTGACAACTTGACGCAAGCTCGAACAGCCCAAAACACTCAGCAAGACTCACTTTTGAATCGGCTTTTGGGGCATTGACCCCTTGCGCGTTCATACATTATTTTCACAATCCGATTGTTAAATTTTTCATTGTGAAATTTCAGTCATTGGATTGAAGCAAAAATTTTTTGCATTGTTAAAATATTTTTCGCATAGAGAAATAAGTGATGTAAGTTGTTGAAATATAACAAATAAAAATACGTCTTCTATAAGACATAAGATGCCTCAAAGGTCTTCTATAAGAGTTAAGATTCATGCAACGACGAAGCAGAATTCGCTGCCCACATCGCCCGATTTCAACTTGACTTCAGGAGTCCTTTCCATGCCAGCCAACCTCACCGAACAATTGAGCCGTGAACAGCAAATCGCCGCCCTCGAAAAAGACTGGGCCACCAACCCCCGTTGGAAGGGCGTCAAGCGCGGTTATTCCGCTGCCGACGTCGTGCGTCTGCGCGGCAGCATGCCCATCGAGCACACCCTGGCCAAGCGCGGTGCTGAAAAGCTGTGGGAAAAAGTCAACGGCGGCGCCAAAAAAGGCTACGTCAACGCTTTCGGTGCCATCAGCGCTGGTCAAGCCATGCAACAAGCCAAAGCAGGCCTCGAAGCCGTGTACCTGTCGGGCTGGCAAGTCGCCGCTGACGGCAACACCTCTGAAACCATGTACCCCGACCAGTCGTTGTATGCCTACGACTCGGTGCCCACCATGGTTCGCCGCATCAACAACACCTTCAAACGCGCCGACGAAATCCAGTGGGGCCGCGGCATCAACCCCGGCGACAAAGAATTCATCGACTACTTCTTGCCCATCGTGGCCGACGCTGAAGCCGGTTTCGGTGGCGTGTTGAACGCTTTCGAATTGATGAAGAACATGATCGCCTCAGGCGCGGCTGGCGTGCACTTCGAAGACCAATTGGCTGCCGTGAAGAAATGCGGCCACATGGGCGGCAAAGTCTTGGTCCCCACACAAGAAGCTTGCGAAAAACTGATCTCTGCACGCTTTGCGGCTGACGTCATGGGCACATCCACCATCGTGTTGGCCCGTACCGATGCTGAAGCGGCTAATTTGATCACTTCTGACCACGACGCCAATGACAAGCCATTCTTGACTGGCGAGCGCACCCAAGAAGGTTTCTATCGCGTCAAGAACGGTTTGGAACAAGCTATCAGCCGCGGCGTGGCCTACGCACCCTATGCTGACTTGGTGTGGTGCGAAACCGGTGTGCCAGACATCGGCTTTGCCCGCGAATTCGCCCAAGCTGTGCACGCTGCTTGCCCAGGCAAGTTGTTGTCGTACAACTGCTCACCTTCTTTCAACTGGAAGAAGAACCTCAACGACAGCCAGATCGCTTCTTTCCAGGAAGACCTGTCCGCCTTGGGTTACAAGTACCAGTTCATCACATTGGCTGGTATCCACATCAACTGGTACAACACATTCCAGTTCGCCAATGCGTACGCCAACGGCGAAGGCATGAAGCACTACGTCAACATGGTGCAAGAGCCTGAATTCGCAGCACGCGACAAGGGTTACACCTTCGTGTCGCACCAGCAAGAAGTGGGCGCAGGCTACTTCGACGACGTGACCACCGTGATCCAGGGCGGTTCGTCTTCTGTGAAAGCCCTGACCGGTTCGACCGAAGAAGAGCAGTTCCACTGAAATATTTGACACGTGCCTGAAAGGGTACTTGGATCAAAAGCCATCTGACGCGCAAGTGTTTGGTGGCTTTTTTTGTGGGTTGAAAATTCGCGTGTCGATGGTTTGATTACTAGTCAGGCCAGACATCAAAAAACGCTATTGCTTCACTCTGTGGAGTTTTCTGCTTTGTGAGTGTCATATTTGCGCATGTAACAATCGTTTCAGGCTATGTGGCAAGACTGGAAAGCAAATGAGTAACGAACCCTTGGCATTTCCGAATCTCAGCCTATGGAGCCGATTTGTTCCTTTTAAGACCATTCTGGTGTCTTTCACACTGGTTGGGCTGTTGGCTTCCAATGTGGCCAGCTTGGTGAGCGTCAGTGCCCATGACTGGATGCACAGCGCGTTGTGGCAGGTGCTGTCCATTGGTGACCAGGCCGTGGCTGATCGTGCCTTGGCCAACAGTCCCAAGGCCAAACTGGAAGACACCGTCAAAAAACGCACGGCTGAACTGGATGCGAAGAACAGGCTTCAGGCCAAGGAGCTAGAAGATGTTCAAGTCAAGAATCTAAAACTGGCGCAGCAGGTGGATGTGAACGGCAAACAGGCCAAAGCCACAGCAGCCGCTGTGCATCAAAGGCTTGCAAAAGGTGTTTCCAGGAATGTGGCGGCCTTGCCAAGCGAATCCATTCCATACCTTGGGCTGGGCGTGACTTTGGCTGTAACGTCATTGGACATCTACGATGCCTGTCAGACCATGAAGGATTTCAATGCCTTGCTCCGGATGATGGGGCAGGGCGAAGAAAAGCCAGACCTGTGCGGGCAGAAGGTACCGACCGTGGATCAGGTGCTGGCTTCCACCAAGGCTGAGTGGCGGAGTAGTGTTCAGCGTGTTACGGATGACGCGAAGGCTTTTAAAGTGGCCGTGCCCAATGTTCGATTGCCAACTCGCGATGAAATGGCAAAGGCGTCATGTGCTGCGGTTGCGGTGCCTTACCTTTGCCCGGAGAAGTGACACATGAAGACCGGATTGCCCAGTAAATGGGTCATGTTGATGCTGAGCATGGCTTTGGTGGCATGCGGTGAATCCCCTCCACCGAACACCCCTTCCGAACCAGTTTCGACCGTACAAGCGTTGAAAGACACGCCCGTGATACCCGTTGCCTTGCAAGAGGTTGTGGACACCTATGTGCTGGGCGGCAAAAGCACAGACCTGCAACGTGATGCCATGACAGACAAACTGACAGGTGCCATAGTGACCTGGCGGTTCAAGTTGTACGACATTGCCAAAGAAGATGAACGCTACCGTGTCATGTCTGATTTGATGAACGGTTCAGAGGCTAAAGCCTTCGGTAAATTTACTATAGTGGCTTTTGTGACCGCACTGGATCAACAGGATGACGAAGCACTGTTGAAGCTGCAAACCGGCAGTGAGGTCGAGATTCGTGGTCGAGTGGATGGTTTGATGGTCCGAACTGTCTTGATGCTGAATCCAGCAGAGTTGGTTCGTTGACCCTTAGACAGGAACCAATAGCGATCCATGGATCGACCTCCAATGTCTGAGCACGCTTCTCACTGTTGGCCAGTGACACGCTTCTCTCTATTACTGATACGTAGGTCCGATCCAGTTCACAGGCTAGAGCGAGGCGTTCTTTAGACCGCCCATTTGATACGCGCAGCGTCCTGATCTGATGAGCCAAGCCAAGAGGCCACAAAGTTGATCTTTGGATGGTTTCTTCTAGAGAGCGAGGGATTTGCAGATACCGGCTATGCCGAAAAAGACTGGTTCCATTGATCTTTGAGAAGAATACGAGCATCCGAAAAGGTGGGTTGATCAAAAGCCAGCTAATGCGTGAACCTTGGGCGACGTTTTGACTTGTGGCGAGAGCGGACAAACTGTGTGAGCCTTTAAAAATTGAGGGAAACATCAGCAAACAACGGGTGATAACTTTGAAAACGACACGACCTGTCCAAAGGATGCATCAAACTGATCAAATCATCAATCGAGTGGAGACTTTCAATGTTTTGGCTTGTGGCTCTTGTTCTCATCTTTTCGTGGCTGTTGATTAAGTTGGGGATCCTGTCTGCTATGGCAGGAGTACTCTGGACTATAGTTAAATTTCTTCTAATTTTTATACTTTTAGTATTGATTGGTAGTGTGGGTATTTGGCTTTTTAAGAAAATGACATAGTGCTGTCAATTGACCGATATCTATCTTTAATTTAATATTTATGTTAAATTTCAGAAGTAAAAACTAAAATTGACAAATTTGTAATGTCTCAAAACCAGCACGACACGATCGCCTATCGGCTGTCGCAGATTTTGATCAAACTCAATCAAGGTGATCAACTTGATCCAAGTGAGTTGGCTGAAGAATTTGGAACACATATCAGAACTATTCAGCGCGATCTGAAAGTTCGCATGGCGTATTTGCCACTGCTTAAAACTCGTGGCCGCTATCACTTGGACCCAGCCTATTTGGGTAAACTGAACTTCAACGATATTGAACGCTTTGCCACACTCACGGGTGTCAAAGGGCTGTTCCCATCACTAAATCGTGATTTTCTTAAAGAGGTGCTGGGTGAGCAGTCAGATCCTGCCTGGGTGGTCCGTGGTCACCACTACGAAGATCTTTCCGGTCACCAAGAAATTTTTGATCGATTGAAGGATGCGATAACTCAAAGCAGCATCTTGTGTCTTGAGCTGCTCAAGGACGGAAAGGTCAAGAGCTATCAAGAGGTCCAACCTTATCGTTTGATCAACACCAAAGGCATCTGGTACTTGGCAGCGGTACACGACGAAAAACTGAAAACGTTTGGAGTTGGCAAGATCAAATCTGCTCATTTGCAGGAACAGATATTTACACGTGATCCTAGTGTAGAGGCCGCACTAGAAACGCAGGAGGGAATATGTCACTATAGTCAGCTCAATCACGTTGTCTGTGGCACCTGAAGCTGCAGAATACTTCGAGCGTCGTCAACTTGTTCCGCACCAAAAAATAGTTGAAAAATCCCTTGATGGAACATTGCTAGTTGAGTCAATGGTAGGACATCAAAATCAAATATTGCCGATAGTGAGATATTGGATACCAAGTATTCGAATTAAATGCCCGTTATCTTATCAAAAGGCTTTGGAGAACACTTTGATCGGTTATCTTGGGCGTGATCATATTTCTGCCTAGCAAAAAAATAAAAAAATTTTTATTTTTTAAGTAATGATACCTATTGATACAATAAATCAATAGCTTCGAGTTAATTTTGAAAAAAATTTTGGAGAAAAAAATGGCTCTAGGTGCAATTTTTACCGTGTTGGCAAGTATTCCTTGGCGAGACGTTATTGAAACCGCTCCTAAGATCGCAGAAGGTGGATCAAAATTATGGAATATGGTTTCTCGACGTAAAAATATTAATGAAGAGTCCGAATATAAAGATTCCAATATTAAGAAAAAAATGACTGAAATAGAAATTGTTAAATTAGATATTGATAGTTTAAAGGAAAATATTGATGATTTGAATTTGCAAATGCAAGTTTCGGCGGATTTAATTAAAGATCTTACACAAAATAATTTGGTTTTGATTGAAAAAATAGAAAATAATCGGAGTGCTAATTTTAGAATAAATTTAATTCTTGGATTTTTATTTTTAACTTCTATTGCATTAAATATTGTAATTATTTTTATCCGATAATTTAAAGATCATGGCTGCATTAATTCCGATCTTATTTTTTATGATGGTTTGGTATTTGGTGTGGAAAGAAATATTTCACAAATACAAACTTCTTACCAACTTTTTTTCTAGATTTATCGCTAGTTTTATAACATCAATTCTTTCGATTATTTTTTTTGGTGGCTTGCTAGCTGCTATATTTCGAAATTTAAACTAGGATTAATTTATGAGTTCTTTTTTTGGAAAAATAAAAAATGGATTAAAAGAGTCAGTAGATAAAATAAAAATTACTACAGATTCATTTATTAATGATGAAAAAACTAAATTAGCAATTGATTGGACAAAAAATAGTGCAACCACAGTTGTTGAAGAAGTTTCAGAGCTTGGTAAAAGGGCTGCAAAATCTGAAATGGCAAAAGATGCTGCAACGGGTGCAGGTATTGGTGCAGCTATAGCTGTGCCAATACCGTTAGTTGGACCAGCGTTTGGTGCACTAGTTGGAGCAGGTGTTGGCGTATTTGTAAATCTAAAGAAGAATAATGTTAATGACGTTACAAGTGATTCAAATGTGCAAAAAAATCATACTGCAGAGGAAATTGCGGAGCAATTAATTAAACTGGATGAGCTTAGGCAAAGAAATATTTTGACAGATGATGAGTTTCAACAAAAAAAGAAGGAAATTCTTGAGCGATTTTAAAAATCCTTAATAATTTAAAAACTCCCACGCCTCGGGGAAATTATTTAGTACTGGAGTCGCCAAGGCCGATGTCCACGCCCACCTTTTCCTGAACAAGACCCAATGCTTCACGACGTTCGCGCATGCGGCGACCTACGATGGAAGTTGTTGGTTTTTTTTCATCTTGCACGTAACGAGTTTCGTGACAATAGTCATAATTGTCGTCACGAAAGTCGTTACACAAAAAATTGTGTCATTTTTTAAAAATTTTAGACCGGAGGTTTGTATGTGGGTTTGCAAAAAATGCACAGAAAAAATTGACAACCAATTTGATGCTTGCTGGAATTGCGGATGGGAAAAAGAAAGAATAAATTTCAAAAAAAATTTAGAAAAAGAAAATTCAAATAAGCAGAGAAAAAAATTAATAGTAACCGAATCGCAGAATTTGGATGGTATCGAACACATAAATAAATCATCACGTCTGAAAATATGTAAGGATTGCGGTGCAGAGGTAAGTAAAAAGGCAGATGCTTGCCCCAGTTGTGGTGCAAAGTTAAATCAAGGCAGAAGGTTGTTTTCTGAATTTTTTTCCTATATACTCACATTGATTATATTAGGGGTGATTGCTTTGACATATATTGGACTGTTGACAGGTGAATCACAAAAAACAGAAACTGATTTAAAGAAGGAGTTGACAGAGAAATGTAATGAAGCGTTAAGGTCAGCGCCACAAGGTATAGATAAAAAATCGTTTTTGGCTAGTTGTATTCAAGGCGGTTTGTTTCAATTGAGAAACCAGGGACAATTAAAATGAAAAGTAGGCAAGGTCAGGAAAGGTAAATTCAGGATCATCTCAGCATGCGGATAATGACCGATCTCGGCACCCCTTGTGGGTAGTTGTTGAGTAGCGTGCCACCTGTTATGAGCAGGTCGCTGCTCAAACCTTTTCTTGAGCAAGACCCAAGGTTTAATGACGTTCGCGTATGTGGCGACCAAGCATCGCACTTTGTTGGTTCTTATTCTCGATTTGGATGTCACGAATATTGTTATATTTGTTATCGCGAAAGTCTTCAAATTTTTTGACGTTATAATAGGTAAAATATGCGAATAGTTTTGGGATTATTCTTTGCTGTATTTTTAATTTTAGGGTGTAGTGGGAAAACCGAAAAATGTTCTGTGAAAGATCCAGATTTGTCTGGAAAATATTATGGCAAATGCCTCAATGGATTTGCCAATGGAACTGGCGAGGCAATCGGCCGAGATATGTATGTTGGTAGTTTTAAATCTGGATTGCCTGATGGGTATGGAAAATACAAGTGGAGTGCTGGTAGTGATTGGGAGGGTGACATATATGTTGGATATTTTAAAAATGGCGAAAGAGTTTCTGGTGAATATAGGTGGAAGAGAGGAGTTATTGAAAAGGGCTCATTTTATAAAAGTGAATTAAATGGATTTGGAAGTATTTTTTATCCAAGTAGCGATTTAATAATGAGTGAGCATACTGCGAAAGTGACGAAGGATGGCAGGGGTTATCTTGTAGCTGGATATTGGAGTGGAGGAAATTTAGGATTCAGATGTGTCTCAGAGGTGGATTGTGATAGGCAATGGAATAACGCTGTTGCTGAGATTGAAATGTTCTTGAGTGGTAATCGATTAGATTGGATTCAAAAATGGGCGATGGATTTCAAGTTGCAGAGTGCTAAATGTGCCAAGAAGTTTCAATTCAAAAAATTAACTACTGGTTTTCCAGAGGAGTGTCTTTCTGAAATAAAATCACCATTTAGATATATAATATCGCTTGGGACTGAAGACAATAGAAAAATAATTTTTAGTCTAAATGAGATTAAGGACGGTCTTGTGCCAGAGGATCAACCTATTATAACGGCCGGTCTTGGTACTTATATTATTGGGAATATTGCGCTAAGATCTTCTTCGAATGATGCTAATTCTGTTATGGTTGAGGTAGAAAGACTCGATGGTGATACGGGTTTGGGTTTGATAAATAAATGTATCAATAAATTTGATCCATGTAGGCTAATTGTTTTTGGTGTTCCAAAAAAGGTTGGTCAATTATTTGTAATAAAGGCGGATTATGTTATTTCACTTTCTGATTTTGAAAAACTGAAAGGTATTGATTGGAGTGATCAGGCAATGAAAGCTTATGCAGCAATGGGGGTGAGTGGTGAGATCTTTGAATTTATTTTGAAATAAAGGAGGTTATCTATCGGAAATAAAAAAATAAATATACTATTGATGTAATAAATAAATATCAATCAATTAACTCATCCAGAGATGTCTATGCTTCCATCAGGGAGGCAAATAGACTGCTTAGAAAAGTCCGAGATCTTGAAAATGGAGTTTCATTTAATGAAAGTTTGACATATTGGGCATGGGTAAGACGTAGAATGGCTGAATTTTTAGAGCTTATTGGCTTTGAGCTACTGTTGGTTTTACAACAAGTGCTTTTTGGCCTTGCCGTGCTTGTCGGCTGGATATTGGTGCTGGGTCTAGTGATTTTCTGGTTGAGAGGGTTAAGTTAAAAATGGTTCTTACAGGTGACCTTTGAACCTGCCCCTGTTGAACGTACCTCTTAGCCATTCGATTATGCTGCCTTCTTTTGCTGTGCCGCGTGCCAGCTTTTCTCAAACTGCATCGGACTGACGTAGCCCAGGGTCGAATGAAGTCTGCGGTGGTTGTAGAACGTCATCCAGTCCATCACCTCGTCCATGGCCTGCCTGCGGGTTTCGAATTTCCTGCCGTACAAGCGACCCACTTTCAGGCGTCCCCAGAAGCTCTCCGTGGGCGCGTTATCCCAGCAGTCGCCCTTGCGGCTCATCGAGCTTTTCATCTTGTAGCCCGCCAGCGCCGCCTGGAATTCGTGGCCACAGTATT
>NKIP01000006.1 GCA_002256145.1 Comamonadaceae bacterium PBBC1 | reverse complement strand
CGCGTGCGCGAAGGCGTTGAAGGGGTAGGAGTGTCTTGATTCATCATCGTGTCCACGTTGTTGTTGTGTGGCCAGGATGTTGCCGGGATGGCATTTGAATCTCAAGATGGGTTCACCGGACGCTTACCTTGAGGCGGACGACATGGAGACTCTTTCGATGGTTTGAACTGAGCTGCACTCTATGCATGTGCTGGCTGCACAGCTGTCACTTTCGAGGCAAGCGGGCATTCTTCGGAAATATGAAAAAGATCAAACCCTTGGCGCTGCAAACAAATAAGACGCCGATCCGAAGGGCCTGGGTGCATGTTTTGACGCAAGTTCAGGATGTATTGTGAGTTTGCATGGTCATGATTAATCCGGACCTATGAAGTTTGCATGAACGCTTTGTTGTGGGAGCGGCACCCTCGCCGCGATAGCGCCTCGCGGACCACCACCCATCCCCCCCGAGGGCGGGGTTACCACACGGATCGCTGTGCTCAAGAAAAGCCTTTCACATCAAACTTCACAGGGCCGGATCAACAGTAAGGGATCGAAGTGCAAGACTCATCTGCCAAACAAACTGCTTGTCCTCACAGCAGGCCCTCATCACAGAGGACTTGAGTGGGGTTTGATCATGCCATCCAGGTGTTCAAGCTCCTCCAAGCGATGCTTTAACCAGTGGAACCCGACGTGTTCTTGCTCCAAGCGCAGCCCCGTGCGAATGCGGTTGTCGCGCAGATCGTCATACAGGGCGCGTTCCTCGGGCGTGAGCCGGTGCAAGTCAACGCAAAGGGGCTTGTCCTCACTGCCCCAAAAGACGGCGTGGGCATCGAGCGTGGCCCTGTCCATCAAGAACGAGACAACGTGGTCAAAGTGGCTGCGCAGCTGGTCCAGAATGCCAAAGCCGTGGGTGTCGATGTCGCCCCAGTAGTGGATGGGGCAGTGCTTGAGCCAGAGGCTGCGCGACAGTGCATCCCAGCCATAGCCCGCGCCAAAAATCACCAGGGCATGGCGCACAGGTGGAAAGGCCAAAAAGTTGGTTTCGTTTTCGGTGATGAAGACACGCTGCACACCGATCGCCAGGCGGCTGAAGCTGTCGGCATCCAGCGTCACGTCGGGGCATTGCACGCCAGGCACCAGCACCATCGCGGGGTCCAGCACACGCAGGCGTATGCGCGTTGGCTTTTGCAAAAATCCATAACGGGCAGGAAACTGGCTGACGCCGGTTTTGTGGGGATTGACCGCGTCCAGTGGCAGCGCCAGATCGAGCAACTCGGTCAGCACGCCGCGATGGGCTTCGATGAATTTGCTGTGAACGCCGGGCACGTCCATCTGGCGCAGGTAAATGCCCGGGCGTGGATGCGCGACCAGCCAGGCCACAACAGCCAGCAAGCGGGGCCATTCGGCGTGCAGGGCCAGCGCTTGCAGCGGATGCTTTGTAACCCAAGGCAACAAGGCGGGGTGGCTTTGCCGCGTGTCGGCCACTTGCGCTGAAAAGCGCTCCCAGTCTTTGCGTTTGCCCAACCAAACCAAGGCTGCTTCCAGCGTTTGCACCCAGACGCAGATCGGCAAGCTTTGCGCGCCTTGGACGCGGTGGTTGAGCGTTTGCCACTCCACACGCACTGCGCCGGGCGGTGCCCATTCGCCAGACAGCTCGGCCACCCATGTGCGCACGTCGTTGAAGCGGTCTGTGATGTCTGCTGACGTGGGCGGTTTGATGGCCAGGCGCAAAGGAAAGCGCACATGGCCGGTGACCGCGTCACGCAGCAGTTCGCCGCGCTCCCATAGCCGCGCCAGCTGGACTTTTAATTCTTTCGGGCCAGTCCAGCTCAACGCGCAGGCTCCTGCGCTTCAGGGGTGGAAGGTGTGGAAGGGACTGGTGTGGCTAAGGGCGCTGTGGGGCTGGGTGCCAAGGCCTTTTGCGCCCGGTATTCTTCGATGGACAGATTGCGCAGCTTGGAGGCCCGCCCACCCTCGTTGTGGACGAAGCCGACGCTGGCGACGTAGGGTTCGATGATGTGGATTTTTTGCAGCGGCGTGACGATCAACAGTTGCAGGTTGAGCTGGCGAAACAGCTTGAGGCCGTATTGGGCCGACTCGTCCGAACCGCGACCGAAGGCCTCATCAATGACAACAAACCTGAAAGAACGCGAGCGCACCGCACCCCATTCCAGGCCGAATTGGTAGGCCAGACTGGCCGCCAAAATCGTGTAAGCCAGCTTCTCTTTTTGCCCGCCTGACTTGCCACCGGAGTCGGAGTAATGCTCGTGCTCGGTGTTGTCCTCGCGCCAGCGCTCGCTGGCGGCAAAGAGGAACCAGTTGCGCACGTCGGTGACTTTGGCCGTCCAGCGGCGATCTTGTTCGGACAGGCCTTCGCGGCCCCTGAAGCGGTCGATGATGGCTTTGACTTGCAAGAACTTGGCCTCGGAATACTGTGCATCGTCCGACCCGGTGACCGCGCCCTCGGTGCAGGCGCGCAGTTCTTGCTGGAAGTCGCGGATCTCGGCGTCGGGGCTGGCCTGGGATTCCAGCAGAATGAAGCGCCCGGGGTTGTAGTCGATCTCGCCCAGCGATTGGTTGATGTGGGCAATGCGCTCTTTGATGGTTTCGCGCTCACGGGCCAGTTGGGCGTTGAAGTTGGCGATTTCGTTGATGGTGTTGACGTTGAGCAGCTCCTTGAAGCGTGACACAAAGCGCGGCAGGTCGTCGCGGTTGAGCTGCGTGAGCAGGTTTTCGTATTCAAAGGCCCCTGCCAGGCTGGCGTCCATCTCGGCGGTTTCCAGCTTGAAGGTCTCTTTGAAGGAGGCCATGGCTTTGATGATTTTCTCGGCCAGCCGCCGCAGCTTGCTGTCTTCGGCGTCAATGCGTGCTTGCAGCCAGGTGCGCAAGTCTTGTTCGCGGTTGTCGCAGGACTCCACGGTGAGTGGCTGTTCACCCAAGGCTTCGGTGCGCATGGTTTCGAGCTTGGCGGCCAGGGCCGCGTCGGTGTCGACGTCTTGCAGCAGCATTGCGGTTTGCTGGTGCAGCGCTTGTGCGTCAGCGCACCGCTGCTCCACCTTGGCGCGTTTGTCGCGCGTGCCCTGCAGTTCTTCCCCGGTTGTCTTGAGTTGCGCCTGCACGCTGCGCAGCTTGTCGTTGAGTTGTTGGAGCACGTCCGAGGCCGATTCCAGTCGATTGCGTTCGTCCACCAGTTGGGCAATCTCGGTGGCCAGGCTGGCCCAATCGAGCTCGTCGAAGGCGGTGAATTCTTCAAGCCGGGTGAGCGCATCGAGACGGCTGGTGAGTGCAGCGCGTTCGGTTTGGATGGCCGCAATTTGGCCGCCCACCTCAGCGAGCCGCGTTTCGAGGTGCTGGCGCTTGGCCTCCAAGGCTGCAATCTTGGCGCTGTTGCTCCAACCCAGCACGTAGCGGCTGCGGTCCTCAATGCGGTGGCGGTCGTCTTTTTCATGCCGGCCACTGGGGTCTTTGATTTGGCCGGCAGGGGTGATGGCGCGGGTCTCGCGGCGAAACTGCTCTTGCGTGGCGCAGCAGGCCACGTCAAAACGGACGCTGAGTTCGCGCTCCAGCCAATCGTAGTGGGGCGAGTCGGGCTTGATGGCGAGTTTGCGCACCAAGGAGTCACGGTGCAGGTCAGGCAGTTCGGTGGTTTTGCGTGTGCGCACATGGAAGTACACCAAGCGGCCCCGCAGGTGGGCGCTGTCCACCCATTCGGCCACGGCTTTGTAATGCGCATCGGGCACCAAGAGCGCCAGGCCAAAGCCGCGCAGCAAGCGTTCGGCAGCGCCTTCCCAGTCGCGGGCTTCGTCGCGCACCTGAATCAATTCGCCAGCAAACGGCATGTCGTCCACGTTCAGGCCCAGTGCCGCGCAGATGGCGGCGCGGATTTGGATTTGCTGGTCGTCGATGTTGCTGCGCCTGCGCTTGAGGCTGTCGATTTCCAGGCTTTGCTGGGTGTGCTCTTGCGTGCCTTGGCGCAAGGTCAAGCTGTGTTCGGTCAGGGTGTTTTGCAGGTCGGCATCGCGCTGGCGTGCGTCTTCGCGCCAGCTTTGGTATTGGCCGCGCTGCGCGGCGAAGGTGGCGTCATCACTGGGCAGGGGCTCGCCCAGCACCGCAGCCAGTTCACCGTAGCGGCGGGCCTTGGTTTGGCGGGTGTCGCGCAACTGCTCTTTTTGGCGAATCTCGGCGGCAAGGCGCTCCAACCGGTCACCGCCGTTGTCGTTGATCGCTTGCTTGAGTTCATCCACTTTCTGGCCTTGCGCCTCGTGCATGGCCGCCAGTTTGTGGACCTGGGCATCCACGCGTTCCCACTCTTGCGCCAGTGCGGTCAGTCGCTTGTCCAGCAGTTCCAGCTTGAGGCCCGCAAAGTAGGGGCGCAGACGGTCGCGGCATGCACGCAAGTTGTCGACCTCGGCGGTCAAGCTGCCGTGGCGGCTGCAATCGGCGATCAAAGGCGTGAGCAATTCCACTTGGGCTTTGATTTTCAGGATGGCCTGGTGGGCTCGGTTGAGGTCGTCAAAATGGCCGATCAAGGCTTGCAGGCGCGGGGCCACCTCGAAGGGTTCGAGCATGTGGCTGCGCACGAAGTCCGTCAGGTTGCCGACCGATTTCATCGACACGGTCTGGTGGAACAGCTCCAGCGCCTGGTCGTTTTCAATGCCAAAGCGCCTGCGAAACCAGGCCGCATACGGCGGAAAGCTGTCGTGCAGTTCCGCGCCCAGGCCGCGCAGCCGTTTGCGCAGTTGGGCCATGTCGGAGCCGAAATGGGCGAAGTCCGCCGCAATCGAGAGCGCACGCTCGGCCCCCAAAAAGAAGCGTGCGGGTTGCCCGTGGGCTTCCTTCATCCAGAACACCTGGGCCAGTGTCACCGTCTGGTCGTAGCCTGCATTGTGGAAAACACCCAAGATCACCGAGTAGCTGTTGGGCTCGCGCAGGCTCACCGGTTTGGCCGCACCAGTGACCTCATTGCGTTCTGATTTGTAATGCCCCAGCACGTAGGAGTGCAGCGTGCGTTCCTTGCTGTCCGCGCCCGCCGCCTTGTTGTAGGCGATGCGGTTGGCAGGCACCAGCAAGGTGGTGATGGCATCGACCAGGGTGGACTTGCCCGAGCCAATGTCGCCCGTGAGCAGGCCGTTCTTGCCGTCGAGTTGCAGCGTCCACACCCGGCTGTCGAAGGTGCCCCAGTTGAATACCTCCAGCCGGGTCAGCCGAAAGCCTGTCAAGGTGTCATCGGCCAGAAAGTCCAAGCCTACGGATTGCGGCTCAATCATGTTTGGGCCCTTCCTTGTTGTTGCTCACGCCTGCCAGCTCAGACTGGTAGCTGGCCAGGCGCGCATCGAATTCGGCCAGCCATTGGGCGTCCACAAAGGCCTTGAGAATGCGCCGCACCTCGTAACTGGCCTGCCCGGCGGCAGCGCCACCGGAGGGTTTGAGTTTGTGCAAAAAGCCCAGTTCGGCCACTTTGTTGATGGTGGTCTCGATCTGGTCGATGAGCTTGGTTTCGTTCGTGCCGTCGGGCAGGAACACGCGCACCAGCTCAACCACATCGTCACGCGATAGCACCAGCCGCCCCGCGTGGGCGTCTTGGCCGCCGCCTGCGTCGAACTCGGCGAGTTTTTTGCGCAGCAAAGCCAGCAACAAACTCACAGCGAAAGACAGCGGTCGGCGTGCCACCAAGCGAGGCAGGCGGGGCGCGGCTTCGTCGTCGGTCGCTTCGGGACGGCTCTTCAAGAAGGCATAGCCCTCGGCTTCGTCCAGCACCAACTCAAGGTTCAGCACCGCCACGTAATCACGCACCCGCGCTTGCAGGTTCAGCAGGCCCGCCCACAGGCGTTCGTCGGCATCGCGGTAGAGCACGCTTTTGAGCAGGTTGATCAGCAACACCGACAAATCAGAAGAGGGCGTCACCATGGGCTGCAACTGCGGATAGGTCGCTGGGGTGTTCAATAATTCATCGTCCATACAGGGCCTTGGTTTTTGTTCTTGTTCAGCGCATGAAAATCACGCGGGGCAGGCGAGCGCTGCGGGTGATGGTTTGGCCATCGGTGGCCAGCGTTTGCCAGTGGATGGGCTCGGGCCTGTCTTCGTCCACCACGGTGCTGAAGCTGGCACTGCCCAGTTGCAGATAGGCCACCAATTCGGCCAAGCCCTGTTGCAGGGGCTGGCTGGCTACCAGCTCGGCCAAGGTGATCTGTGCGCGGTCTTGCAGGGCGTGGCGGATATGGCGGCCAAGCCGCGCCGCGTCAACCACCACTTGGTCAAACAGCTTGGCCGGGTCGATGTCTTCATCGCCCGCCTGCAACACCAAGTCGGCAATCACCGGTTGAGCGCTTGGGGTGAACAGGGGGCGCTCCATGGGCAGTGCAATGTCTGCGCTGGCCTGCGCCATTTCCATCACGTTGCTGGGTGCAGGCGCATCGCGCAGCGCCAGCGCCTTGCTTTCGATGCCATGCAAAATGTCCATGATGCGGCGGTTTTCCAGCCAGGCCTGGTCATCGAGAAAACGGCGCAATTGCTGGGACAAGGCGGCGACGGTGCGCTGGGTATGTTCGCCCGCTTCCATCCAGTCGTAGTGAACGCGGCGGGTGCGGGCGTCAGGGTTCAGGTGGGCCACAGCGGGCAGTGCCAGCACGCGATCAAGCAGCGCGGTCAACTCCTCT
Organism: Comamonadaceae bacterium PBBC1; assembly: GCA_002256145.1. GTDB lineage: Bacteria > Pseudomonadota > Gammaproteobacteria > Burkholderiales > Burkholderiaceae_C > Limnohabitans_A. The sequence continues at coordinate 199,202 of NKIP01000006.1, read as the reverse complement.
TGTCTGCGGCTGGACAGCAAAAAATCCCAGAAGGCGCGAAAGCTCTTGCCCTGGTCGGAATCGGCAATGGCATCGCGCTCACCCATGATGTCTTCGAGCAGCGCGCCCTTGCTCCCCTCCCACAGCGCGATGCGCTCGCGCACACGCCGGTCCAACTGGCGAAAGTTGAACTCCACCTCGCGAAAGTCCGTCAGCAACTCGCGCGCACCTTGTGTGAATTGCTGAAAACGGTCCTTGAGCGCCGTGTCGTCCAGCAGCAGCACATCACCCGACTGCACCCGGGCGATTTCGGCGTCGATTTCATCGCGCTTTTTCTGCAGCTCGGCGATGCGCTTGGCCGGATCGGCTTCGCTGCCCTCGCTCATTTGTTTGAGCAGGTCAAACAGCGTGAGCAAGCGGGACTCGGTGCCCACGAATTGGCGCTCGCTCAGCTGCGCCAACCAGGCGATGGCCTTTTCGGTGGCGGGCGTCAAATCGAACTGCGCCTCGTCCGTGCCCGAGCGGTAAAACTTGCGCAGCCAGCCCTTGTCGGGCGCAGCCCAATCGTTCAGATACTCCAGCGCCGACTTGGGGAATGCGGTTTCACCCAGGTGCAGGCGCAAGGCATACAAGGCGTCTTCCAGCGCCTCGGCCAAATCTGCCGCAGCCATCACCCGCACATTGGGTACCACGAACACCCGGTGCAAAAAACTGGCCACCAGCGGCGCATGGTCCGAGCGCAACAGCCGCCACGCCGGGTGGTGGGTACGCAAGTTGTCAAGGGTGGTGTAGTCAAGGGACATGGATCAGTTCAGATTCTCAGGCACTTGCCTAGCACGGTATGTTGGACCATAGGAGCAGACCCCTGCACTGGTTGAAGCGATCAGGGCGTGAGGGTTGATTCACCGTTGCCAGCGGCCGCGCTCAATCACGACAGGCCGCACTGGTTTTGACGTTTCATCGCTCACGCCATTGATCGTGGGTGATTGCAGCATGTGAGCCCACCTTGTCCCAAGCCGCTTGGGCAGCGCCAGCGTTGCTCGCAGCAGCGCGTTGCTCAAAAAATTTAGCGGTTTCCATTGCACTGATTTTTTCAGCAATGGCCACCACAAAAAATTGGTTCATGGTGGTGTCGTCAGCGGCTGCAATTCGCTTGGCAGCTTGTTTGAGCGATTCGGGAAGACGCAGAGCATAGCTACTCATGGGATAGGTTTCCTTGTGACACTGAGACCAAAATGTTGAAAAGTTTGTTCTGGGTTGAGTACGGGGATGCCAAATAGCTTGGCCGGACCAAAGTCACGCAGGTTGTAAGTGACGATGGCGTGGGCTTGGGCATTGGCTGCAGCTTCCAGCACCATTTCATCGGAAGGGTCACGCAATTGGGGTCGCCATTGGTAATGGGTGCTGACTGGCTCAATGATTCCTGCCAATTCGCTCAAAATTGCGTCGATGTCGCTGGCTGAAAGGCCTGATGCCATCAATTGGTTTTCTCGCTTGAGGACATCCTCATACTCCAAAAACAGTGCAGGGCTGCAACACATCGTGACCAGCCCAAACCGAATGAGTTGTAGGAGAGCGAATGATGGCCCATCGCGGTTACGTGTTGCCGCCACAAGAATGTTGGTATCGATGACAAGTTTGGAGGAATTTTTCATATCGTCGGTGATGTGATTATTCTCATCGATTGGAACTTGTCAATCAAAAAGCAAATGGAGGGGCCAGGTCATTTCCTCGGCGGCGGCGGGGTGTCCATTCATGCAGGCGACATGCTTGACGTGATCGCGCTGTCTGATATCAAGACTGAGCAGTCCGTCAGAGGAGCCACCAAGGCTTTTTGTATTGTCCAGATGCCACAGATCCCAAAGCATGCCTCTCATGCCAATGACCAGCCGAAGCCCATCCAACTGTGGGTGAGGGGCAGGGTTGAGGAGGTGATGTTGTCCTCAGCCCTGTCCATCCCTCGTAAAACCCGCAGGTCAGCGGGACATGCGGGCCAAAAACCAGTGCGCCACAAGGGCCGCGACCACCAAGGCGAGGCTGACCACGCCCCACAACACCCACACCAGCGGCACGATCCAGCCCGTCAGACTGCTGGCAGAGGGCATCATGGTGCTCAACCACTGCACCGCAGCCAACCAAGTGGCCTGCATGTCGGCCACCAGGGCCCTGTCCACCCAAGGGCTGAGCCAGGCGGGGATGGGCCACTGCCCCAGCGCCTGCGCAGCGCTGCTGATTTGCCCCTCAGCCACTGACGACAAGAGCCAAGCGACCAGTCCCGCAGACATGGCTGCAAAACCGGTCCACAGGGCCAGCAGCGCTGCCAAAACCACCCACAACACGATTTTCATGGTGCCCTTTCAGTGAACGCCAAGGCTGGCGGGCGCTGTTGTGCGCAAGTCGTTTGTGGCCATCCGGTGGGGCCATGCACCGGCCAATGCATCGAGCATGAGCATTTCGTTGTCGGCCACATGACCGTCTGATTGGATGAGGGCTGCGCACAAATTCAGCACTTGTTGCTGCATTTCAGGGTGGGTGATTTCGTGCAAGAGTTCCAGGCGAATGTGTTCGTCCAATTGTGATGAGCCGGTCCAGGGGCCACGGTGTGACACCAGCAGGTCTTGGCAAAAGCCTTCCAGCACATCGGCGAAATGGCTGGCATCCAAGCCGAGACATCGCGTGACTTTGAGGGTGTCCACGGCGTGCAGTTCGGTCATGGACAGGTGGCCGTCAGCCAGCAAGGCCATGGCCACGACGCGTGCCGCTGCTTGTGGGCTGTTGGGGGTGTAAGAGCGCATGTCATGGACCTTTCAAAGTCGGGCTTGGACCTGTTCACACGGTGTGCACGGGTCAGCCGTGTTCGGACTTTAAACACAACAACACTTCTTAAAAATCAGAGTAAAACTGATTTTTATTCCTTTAAATAAGGAATGTCTGAAGATCGTTTTCAGCTCGGTCTGAAAGTGGTGAGGGTTTGCGACAAACGCGAATGCCCCACACCTCCGCCTTTTTCCACCCTGATCTGCGCTGGAATGCGTTCTTTCAGGGCTTCCACATGGCTGATGATGCCAATCATCTTGCCGCTGGCATTCAGGGTGTCCAAGGCGCTCAGGGCGATTTCCAGGGTGTCGCCATCCAGGGTGCCAAAGCCTTCGTCCAGGAAGAGCGAGTCGATGGAGGTTTTGTGGCTCACCAGGTCCGACAGGGCCAAAGCAAGGGCCAGGCTGACCAGAAAACTCTCACCACCGGACAGGGTGCGCGTGTCACGAGCCACATCGCCTTGCCACGCATCCACGATGTCCAGCTCCAGTTCGCCCAGTTTTTTGCGGCGCAGCATGTAGCGCCCGTGCAGGCGAGCGAGATGTTGATTGGCCAGTTGCAGCAAGTGGTCCAGGGTCAGGCCTTGGGCAAATTTGCGGAATTTGTCGCCCTTGGCCGAGCCGATCAGCCCGTCCAGGCGTTGCCACAGGTCTGAATCGCTGGTGTGTTGCTGGATTTGCGCCCACAAAGCTTCTTGGCTGCTGCGCAGTTGTTGGTCTTGGGTCAACAGTGCGCGGTGGGCACCGATCATTTCATTGTGGCGGCTGCGTTCTGCCTGCAGTGCGCTCAGTTGAGCCTCGACCTCTTGTGCGCTTTGCAAGGTGGGCGTTTGGGCTTGCAGCTCGGCTTGCTTGGCCAAGGCCGCTTGCAACAAAGCATCTGCGCTTTGCAGTGCGTGGCTCAGTTGGTCTTTCTGGGCCAACAGACTTTGCCGCAGGGCGTCGGGCAGCAGGGCGGCCTCGAATGCGGCCTGATCGGCAAAAGGGCTGGCTTGCAAGGCGATCTGCCAGTTGTGCGCGGCCGCTTCAAGTGCCAGGTTTTGTTGGTGCCTTGTGGCTTGTGTCTGGGCTTGGCGACCTTCTGTTTCGGCCAGGGCTTGAGCAAGCCCTGCAATGGCTTGTTTGCTCGCGGCCAAGGCAGCGGGCAAGGCCGCTTCGGACAGGGCGGGCAGGGGCGATGCCAAGTCTGCAGTCAGCATGCCCCCCAAACCTGCGGCCTGGCTGTGCAGTGCGTCCCAGCGCTGCGCCCAGGCCAAGGCTTGCTCATGTGCGATGTCACTTTGGGCTTGTTGCCCGGTGATGCTGGGGCGCAGCAGCTGGATGCGTTGTTGCGTGTCCTGCCAGTGCTGCCATTCGGCATTGCGTTCGCTCAGCCATGGGGCAGGATCTGCGGGCATGGTGTGGCCGGCAGCGCTCAGCTCGGCTTGCAGCTGTGCCTTGGCTCGGTGGATGTCGGCTTGTGTGGTGGCCAGGTCGGCCTGCAGCTGGTTTTGGTGGGTTTGCGCAGTGTCTGCGGCTTGATGGCGCAAGTTGAGTTGGTGCTCGGCCGCCTGCAGGGCTTGAACGTTTTGGGCGTGCAGGGCCATGGCCCGTTGCAGACCTTCTTCACCCGCTTCAGCGGCTTGCAGGTCCGCACCCGCTTGCGCCAAAAGAGCGGCGGCGCTTTGTTGCCGAGCCGCCAGTGAGGTGGGGTCTTGCCAGGCCTTTGGGTCCAGGGGTGGGCTGGCCAGGGGCGCAGCGCGGGTCTGTGCCACGGCTGTATCCCAAGCCGATTGCCACTGCGCCAGGTGCTTTGCTGTGTCTTGTTGCTGGCGCAGCTGATTCTGATGAAGGGCTTTGTCGCCCTCCAGCTGGGTCGCCAAGGCTTGGCCCTGGGCCACCAGCTGGTCCAGCGCGGTTTGCTTTTCCAGCAAGGCTGCTTCTGTGGCCGAGATGTCCAAGGCTGTGTAGGCGGCGACAGCCGGGTGCTCCACCGACCCACAAAGCGGGCAGGCGTCACCGGCTTGCAAGGCCTGGCGGTGCTGGTCCAAGCTTCGGATCAGGCGCTCTTGCGTCAGCAAGGTTCGTTTGTCCGCCACTTGTTCTTTCAGGTCGCTGTGACGGTCCAGCAACACGCGGCGCTGGGCTTCTTGCGACAAGATGGCATCGGCTGTGGTGTGCAGCTGCTGTGCCAGCTCGGTTTGCCGCAGTGTCATCTCGCGGCCTTGTTGCGCCAGCTGCACGATGTGCAGGGCGGCACCCTCTTGGGCATGTGCGCTTTTCCAGTGATCACGCAGCACCGACAGCGTCAAGCCACGCAAACGCTGGTTCTGGGCCGTTTGGGCCTCGTCTTGCGCCTGGGCCGATGCGTTTTGCGCTTGCCTTGCCTGCTGAACCCGGTCGGTTTGCTGGGTGATGTCTTGCCGCAATTTGTCGGCGTCAGCTTGCAGGGCTTTGAGCTTGCTTTGCTGGGCTTGGGCTTGGCTGCGGCGCGATTGCAGTTGTTCAAACTGCTGACGCCAACTGCCCAGCTGCTCGCCGAGTTGGGCGTGTTGGGGGTGCTGTGCGCAGTTGTCCACAAGGCGCTGGTGCTCGGCTTGCAGGTCCGTCAAGCGCTTTTGCGCCACCGAAGCCAGGGTGGCGGACAAAGTCTTGGCGCGGTGGTGTTGGCGCAGCTGCGCTTTGAAGTCGCTGTCACGTTGCGCTTGCAATTGCACCAGCAGGGTTTGGGTCTGTTCAAGGGCCTTGCGGGCTTGTTCACGCGCGGTGAATGGCCCTTGGAGCGCTTGGGCCGGTTCGCTTTGGGCCAAGCGCAGCAGGTCGGGTCCCGCGTTTTGCCACGCTGCGTGAGCGCTGCTGTGTGCGGTTTGTGCAGCCTGTACCTCTTGGCTGTTTTGCGCCAGTTCGTGGTGCCATTGGCGCTGGGCTTGGGCCAAGTCCCAGGCCGTTTGCAAGCTGGCCAAAGCCGCGGACCACTGGTCCAAGTCGGTCTGCATGGCCTCACGCGTGTCGGCGGGCAGCAAGGTCACGCCGTCGGCGCGGGCCTGAAGCTGCTCCAGTTGCTGCTTGGCTTGACGCGCGAGCTCATACACCCGGCTCGAAATGCGGCCATAAATGTCTGTGCCCGTCAGCTCTTCAAGCAATTCGGCACGGTCGTTGGCGCTGGCGTTCAAAAAGGCGGCAAAGCCGCCTTGGGCCAAGAGCATGGACCGTGTAAAGCGCCCAAAGTCCAGGCCCGTGATCTCGGCCACGCGCTTGATTTTGTCGTGACTCTGAGCGCTCAAGATGGGGCCTTGGCCCGTCGCAGGGTCCACGCTCGAGAGTTCGACTTTGGGGTTTTGCAACTCGCCATCTGCTCTGTCGCGTGCACGCCGTTGGCTCCAAAAAGCCCGGTAAACCGAGCCCTTGACTTCAAACTCCACCTCGGCCAAACAGTCGGCCGTGTGTCGCGTCATGATGTCGTTGGCCGACTTGGAGACGCTTTTAAGGCGCGGCGTCTCGTGGTAGAGCGCCAGGCAAATGGCATCGAGCAAGGTGGATTTACCCGCACCGGTTGGCCCGGTGATGGCAAACAGGCTGTTGTCGGTGAAGGGGGGCAAGGTGAAGTCAATGGCCCATTCGCCCTTGAGCGAGTTCAGGTTTTTCAGGCGCAGCTTGAGGATCTTCATGCCGACACCTCGGTGATGCCGCTGAGCACTTCGCGAAATCGCTGGCCCAAGGCCGTGTTCAGATCGCCGGGTAAGTCTTCGAGCGCCAAGCGCCTGGCAAACACCTCTTCGGGGCTGAGTTCGTCCAGGGTTTCCAGCGCCGCGTTGGGCAGGGCAGCCGGGGTGTTGTTGCGTTGACGGCGCACCCGCAGCACTTCAAGCGGCAGGCCCTGCGTGAGGCTGCCCAAGCGGGCGGGCAGGTCGGACAAATAATCGTCTTCGGCCACGGTCACCTCCAGCCATGCGGGTTGTTCGGGGCTGCCTTGGGCCGCGGCCTGGGGCATGGCCTCGGCCAGTTGCGCCAAATTGCCTGTCAGGCTGATGAGGGACTGAAACCTGGGCACCGGCAAGGGGGTGACGGCAAGCAAACCCGTGGCGTCCAGGTCCACCCGCAGCATTTCCTTTTGCTGCAAGGCTTCGTCAAAGCCAAGCGGGATCGGTGAGCCGCAGTAGCGGATGTGTTCCAGGCCCCCCACTTTTTGGGGTTTGTGGATGTGGCCCAAGGCGATGTAGTCGGCGGGTGGAAACGCGGCGGTGGGAAAGGCCTCCAGCGAACCCACATAAATTTCACGCACCGATTCATTGCTGCTGGCACCCACGGTGGTGAGGTGCCCGGTGGCCATGATTGGGATGCGCCGCCCCAGTTGTTGCTGCAATTGGTCTTGGCGGACAAGTGCCGCCTCGTACACGCTTTGGTAAAAGGCTTCCATGGCGCTTTGCATGGCCAGCTGCTTGTCTTGCGCACTTTGCCCAGCTTGGCTTTGCACCACATCGCGCGGTCGGATGAAGGGCACGGCGCAAACGATGCAGCCTGCCTCGCCATGGCGTTGGGGCAAGACCAGCACATGCTGGGCTGGCTCGCTGACAGCGGCCACAAGGTGGGTGTTCAGCACGCTCAGCAACGATCGGTTTTCCCCCAAAGTGGCCACCGAATCGTGGTTGCCCCCCAGCAGCAGCAGGGCCACCCCGGCGCGGTGCAATTGGGCCACCATGTCGCAGTACAACTCGCGGGCATAACTGGGCGGGACGCCGGCATCAAAAATATCGCCTGCGATGAGCACAGCGTCGACCTGGTGCTCCTCGACTTGCACCAGCATCCACCGGATCAAGGCCTGGTGTTCGGCTTGGCGGCTCTTGCCCATGAAGTGCTGGCCCAAATGCCAGTCAGAGGTGTGGAGGATGCGCATGGGGACTTGAATGCAAAGGGCCGGCAATGGGGGCGGTTCAGCTCGCCATCAATAGCACCTGAAGGTGGTGGGTGTAAGGGTTGTCTTGCGTGATTTGGGTCACGGCCAGTGTGACCTGATCGTCTGCAAACAAGGCATGAACCGTCGAATAATCGAGTGAATTGTCGGGGTCGTTGATGTGAATGTGGCGCAATTGGTGCTGGGTCACCCAAGCTTCAATTTCGATGGCCTCCATCACTTCGCAGGCCTCTAAGAACAGAGTGGCCACCCCCATGTGGTGGCCTTGCTTTGCGGAACCGATGTGCATGCGGGTATCGCTTTCGTGTGAGATGACATGTGAGTTGTGGGGGTGTGTCCATCCCGCCAGAGTGGGCCAAGAAGGACACAACGGTGGTCACAACAGCGGTCAATGGGGGGCGAGGTAGCAAGCCTCGGACGGCTCGGCGCCTTGGCCTTCTTCGGATTCTTCACTGCACAGCGCCGCCATGAATGCAGGGTCAGGCAACTGGCCGGGCAGCAGCAGTTCTTCGTTCGTCCAGCGCTTGACCAAGTGCCCATTGGCCACGCCGCCGGTGTGGGGCGCTTGGTAGGCGCGGCGGTGTTGCAGGGTCACGCCCTTGTTGGCGTTGGCAATGAAGCGGCTTTCCCCCAAAGCCCAAGGCTCAAAATAAGCGTTGGCCGCCGCATCGACCTCACGAAAGTAGGCGCGAGCGCCTTCGGCGGTGAGCTTTTTGCGCACGGTGCGGGTGATCAGGCCTTGCAATTGGTCGAGCGCGGCATCGTCCATTTGGCGGATGGCGGCCGGGCTCAGGTCATGGCCAGCCAGTGCGGGGGCCGCGGCCAAATCAGTGGGCAAGACGGCCACCATGGCCTGCACCACATCGCGGTGCGGTGCCACTGCGGTGGCCACGCCGCGTGTTTGTGGCTGAACAGGGCAGCGAATTTCGACAAAGCGCGGCTTGACAGGGCCAGTGCAGCCGTCGTGGTGGTAGTACTCGCCTTGGCTCAGTCGCCCTTTGCTGGAACGCCCGCGCACATCGCGGTAAGTGGGGTGCTTGGTGTCCACATTCAGGCAGACCACCAGCCCGGTGGTGTCGACCAGTTGATAAAAAGCTTCGCGCCATTCGGGCAGCAGCAGTTTGTCGTGCAGGTAGTCGCTGGGCCCTTCGGTGCAAGGCGTGCCCGCTTCACCCTCGATCACCAAGACAAAGGGTTTGGGCCTGCGCACCCGCCATTGGCTGTTGGCAAATTCCAGCACCGATGCGGGGGCGGGGGTGTGGGGGTCGGCGCTGTGGCCCAGGGGTGTGGACATGGTGAAAAATCGGTCAAAGTCGGACTCGCGCAGCGAGCGGGGAAGGCAGTTTTCGATTTTAGGGCCTCTTCGTGCCAAGGCTTGGTCTTGAGGACCTGAGGACATTCACCAGCCGGCAGGGGCAGCGGATGCCGCCCTCGTTAAGATTTGAGGGTGGGTTCTTCCGCTGGGAAAGTGTCAAAAACGCCACTGAAACACAGACAAGCCCATACATTCCAAGTTTTCATTCCAAAAATCACCATGTCCATGCTTTTGAAACGCCCTTTTTTGTTCGCGAGCAGCGCTGTGCTGATGTTGTCGACACCTGCTTTTGCAGAATCGCCCATGCATGTGGACGACGCCGGTACCCTGGAGCCAGGCGGCATGAAGCTGGAGGCCATTTGGCGCAAAGACGCTCAGCAGCGGGGTGTTGAAGGGGTTTATGGCTTCAGTCCCCTGCCCAGTCTTGAAGTGGGTGTTGCGGTGGCCCAAGACCGCGACCATGCCACCCGTCCGGCTTCTCGCTTGAGCGCCGTGGGGCTGGGCTTCAAGTGGGTGCCCATTCAAAACAAAACGGGTTGGTCTTTGGGGGCTTCTCTCGATTTTGGACGGACACGTTTGACATTGGGCGACACCCAAGAGCGCTCCACCGAGCGCGAAAGTGCGTTCAACGCGCTGGCCACCTGGCGTGCCCAAGACGGGCATGCCGTGCACCTGAATCTGGGAAGCAGTCGCCTCAAAGCGTCAGGTGTGGGCCAGACGGTGGGCACTTGGGGCATGGGTTACGAGCACCCTTTGGCTTCCAGTTTGACGCTCACCGCAGAGGTCTTTGGCCAAGAACACAGCCGCCCCATGCGGGCCCTGGGTTTGCGCTATGAGCTGGCCCCAGGTCTCAAACTGTCTGGCGCGGTGGGTCGGGGTGATGGCCATCCCTTGGCCCAGTTGGGCATGGCTTGGGAGTTTTGAACCCAAGGTCTGGCGCGGTGGGGCTTCAAACCCACAAAACCCCCACCCAGACAGATCCAACCAAGGCCAGCAAACCGGGCACCACGCGCACCGCAAAAGGCCACCCGCCGCCTTGAAAAGCCACCAAGGCCTTGGTGCCTGTGTTGGCCGACAGGCTGATCAGCACAGGCCAAACCGCTTGTTCGGCGGTGATTTTTTGGCCTGCTGCCAAAGACAAAGCCGAAAGTGCACCCGCGTGGGCATCGGCCAAACCGGTCAATGCGGCGGTGGGCCACAAGGCCTGGGTGCCCAGCCACTCATGCAAAGCCGCAGAGACCAACAAAATGCCCGTCAACAAGGTGGCAAAGCCCAGCGCTGATTTCAAATCGAAGGCGTGGCCGGGGTCGTTTTGAGGCAGTCCGTCACCGGGGTGGGCCGTGGACAGGCTGTAAAAAATCAGCCCGTACCCCACCGTGGCCCCCAGGCCCAGCCCCAAAGGCCAGCCCAAAAAAACCAAAGCATCGGGGGTCACCAGGCCCACCAACAAAGTCAATTGGATGACCGTCGACACATTGGACAGTGCGGCCCCGGTGACCGCCGAGTGCATGGACGCTGCGTGCGCACGCGAGCGTGTGCCCATGGCGTGGATGGTGGCGGTGCTGGAGATGAAGCCACCCACAAACCCGGCCAGCGGCAAGCCCCGCGTCGGGCCCAAAGCCCGCAAAGCCACATAACCCAAGCCATGCACGCCCATGATCAAGACCACCAGCAGGGTCAGTGCGTGAGGGTTGAGTGCATCCCAGGGGCCCATGAAGCGGTTGGGTGCCAAGGGCAGGGCGATGAGCGCGACCGAAAAAAACACCAACACGTCGTGCAACTCGTGTTCGCTCATCCAACTGCTCACCCATTGGTGCAGTCGTTCTTTGCTGGCCAGCAGCAAGGCCATGCCAGCGCCAATGCCTGCGGCCAGCGCTGGCTCTTTCATGGCCAAGCCCCCCAAAACACAGCTTAAAACCAAGGCTATTTCGGTGGTCACACCTGGGTCATCGGTGTGGCTTCGATGGTAGGCCAGCAGCATCAGCCCCGCCACAAAAGCCAGGGCCAGCCACAACAAATCGGTGCCACCCAGCAGCATGGCCAAGGCCCCCAACACACTGCTCACGGTGAAGGTGCGGATGCCCGCCGCACGCCGGTTGGGTCCACTGCCCTTGCGGCGTTCACGCTCTGCCCCAATCAAGAGCCCCACGCCAAAGGCCACACACAAACTGATGAGGGTCGAAGCTGGAATGGGGGGCATTGGGGGCATGGGGCACATCTTGCACCATGCCGCCTTGCCTTGTCGGTGCGCAAGAAATCGCCCACAGGGGCGAGTCGCCGCAAACACCCCTGTGGCAAGCACTTGCCGTGTTGTCCAAGCCGGCTTGTGGTGTTATTTTTTCTTTGGGGTCACAGGCGTCACCTGTGTCCAGCGCTCCAGCACGTCAAACACCGATGCGGTGTCGTCCATGGCGTGGCCCATGGCCATGGCGGCGTTGTAAATCGGCAAGGTGGCCGAAAACAGCGGGGCAGGCGTGTCGGTGGCTTGCAAAAGTTCTTGAATCAGCTTCATGTCCTTTTGCCAAATGCCGACTTTCATGGTGGCTTGGTCCCAAGACCGGTCCACCATCATGGGGCCGCGCACCTGCAGCATGCGCGAGCCACCTGCGCCATCGGCCACCACTTTGACGATGGTGGCAGGGTCCAGACCCGCACGAGCCCCCATCAAGATCGCCTCGGCCGACGACACGTTGTGAATCGCCACCAACAAGTTGGCCACCAGCTTCATGCGCATGCCGTTGCCAAAATCACCCACGTCGTAGCGCACACGGGCAAAGCCCTCAAAAACCCCATGCAAGGCGCGAATGGCTTTGGCGTTGCCGCTGGCATACACCGCCAGGTCTCGGGTCAGGGCCTGTGCGCCCGTGCCCGACAGCGGACAGTCCAGCAAGGTGATGCGTTGTTTGGCCAAGGCGTCCCGGTTGCGCCGCTTGCACACCTCGGGCAAGGTGCTGGTTTCTGCGGCAATCAGTCCTTTGAGGCCCGTGGCCAGCAACTCGGCGCACACCTGGTCCAGTGCCGCTTCGCTGGGCAACGACAGCAGCAAATGCGGGCTGTGTTGCGCCACTTCGGACACGCTTTTGCAAGCGTGGCCACCGGCTTTTTTCAGGGCCCGGCGTGCGGCGGCGACCGGGTCGAAGCCATAGACCTCGAAACCGGCTTTGACCAGATTGGCCGCCATGGCCGAGCCCATGATGCCCAAGCCAATCAGGCCCACCGTGGGTGGGCTGGGGTGTGCAGTGGTGCGCAAGCCTTACTCCACCTTGATGTCAAAGTCCTTGATCAGCTTGGCCCAGAACACATTGTCTGCGGTGGCCACAGCGGTCATGGCGTCGGCCGAGGTGCCCGTGGGGGTCAGGCCCAAATCGCGCATGCGCGACTGGATTTCGGGCAACTTCACAATTTTCACGATCTCGGTGTTGAGTTTGGCCACGACATCGTCTGGCGTGGCTTTGGGCGCAAAGATGCCATGCCATGAACTGCCAATCTGGCCGTTCACGTCGAGCGTGGACCCAAACTCGGTCATGGTGGGCACATCGGGCAAGTTGGCAATGCGCTCGGCTCCCGAGATGGCCAAGCCCTTGACCTTGCCCCCCTTGATGAGGGGAATGGCGGTGGTGGACGCCTCGATCGACAGGCTGACCACGCCACTCATCACATCGGGCGAGGGGTTGGTTTTGTAGGGCACATGGTTGAGCTTGATGCCCAGGCGCTGCGCCCAGGCCTCCATGGCCACATGCGGCTGCGAGCCCACACCCAGCGAGGCGTAATTGATCTTGCCGGGGTTGCGTTTGGCAAACTCCACCAGCTCTTTCATGTTGTTGTAAGGCGTGCCGGGCGATGCGGTCAGCACATGGGGCACCAAGAGCAATTGGCTCACGGCCCTGAAGTCGCGCACAGGGTTGAACTTTGGGTTTTGGTACACGTTGGGGGCAATCGCGTGCACCGCCTTGACGCTGTAAAACAGGCTGTAGCCATCGGCGGCGCTGTTGGTGCCGGCCTCTGCGCCGATCATGCCGCCAGCGCCAGGGCGGTTTTCCACCACCACCGGCTGGCCCATCGCCTGGCTGAGCTTGTCACCCACCAAACGCGCCACCACATCGGGCGACACGCCCGCTGGAAATGGCACGATCAGCTTGATCGGGCGGTTGGGATAGCCCGCGCTTTGGGCCCATGACGATGGCGCTGCCAAAACTGCGGCACCGGCTGCGGCGGCCGATAAAAGGTGTCTGCGTTGCATGAGAAGGTCTCCGTTGTTGTTGATCAAATTTGGGTGTTGGCTGCGCCCTTGAGCTGCAGCATGGCGCGGGCTTCATCCGGTGTGGCCACTTCCAGGCCCAGCCCTTCGATGATGGCGCGGGCCTGGCGCACTTGCTGGGCGTTGCTCTCGGCCAGCTTGCCTTTGCCGATCCACAGGCTGTCTTCCAGGCCCACACGCACATTGCTGCCCAGGCTTGCGCCCATGGCGGCAATGCGCATCTGGTGACGCCCGGCACCCAGCACCGACCATTGGTAGTCCTTGCCAAACAAGCGGTCGGCTGTGCGTTTCATGTGCATCACGTCTTCGGGGTGGGTGCCAATACCGCCCAAAATGCCAAACACCGACTGCACAAAGAAGGGTGCTTTGATCAAGCCCTTGTCCACAAAGTGGGCCAGGTTGTACAGGTGGCCAATGTCATAGCACTCAAATTCGAAGCGTGTCTGGTTGGCGTTGCAGGCCTTCAGGGCGAACTCGATGTCCTTGAATGTGTTGCGAAAAATCAGGTCGCGGCTGTTTTCCAGGTGCTCGCGCTCCCAGTCGTGTTTCAAATCGGTGAAACGCTCCAGCATGGGAAACAGGGCAAAGTTGAACGAGCCCATGTTGAGCGACGCCACTTCGGGCGAAAACCGCATCGAGGGCTGAATGCGCTCGTCGATCTTCATGAAGGGCGAGCCCCCGCTGGTGAGGTTGATCACCGCGTTGGTGCCGGCCTTGATTTGCGGCAAAAATTTGGCAAAGGCCTCGGGGCTTTGGTCGGGCTTGCCAGTGATGGGGTCGCGTGCGTGCAGGTGGATGATGGCTGCCCCCGCTTCGGCGGCCCCGATCGATGCCTCAATGATTTCTTCGGGCGTGACTGGCAGGTGGGGGGACATGGAGGGCGTGTGAATGGCCCCGGTGACGGCACAGGTGATGATGACTTTGGACATGGCAGCGCTTTCTTTCGGCTTGCAAGGTGGTGCAGGCCACAACAACTGGCATGCTACAAATTCGCTGTCTGCACCACACGCGCGTAAACCCTCGGGCCAGGGTTCTCAAGGCCCCAAACTGTCGCCTCAGCAACAGTGGCCCTGTGCATCCCCAACCCGGTTTGAAAGTCGCCCATAAGACATTTTTGGCTTGCCCCTTGGGGTCGCATTGGCCAAACTGAGGCATTCAATGTCCTGGAGTTTTCGATGATTGCCATAGGAACCCGAGCGCACGGCCAAACCCGGCGCAGACAACTGCCCAGCATGGTCGAGCACTTTTACAAGTCCGAGTGGCTGGAGTCAGGCGAGGACCCCATCTTGTCGCCAACGGCCTCTTTGATCGAGCAACCCCCTCATTGCACCTTGGAGTCGCATTTCCACCGTCAAAACCAGTTTCAGGTGTTTGTGGAGGGTGATGGCACCATTGGCGCACATGCGCTGCAAACGGTGACGGTGCACTACGCTGGTGCCTACACCGGTTACGGGCCCCTGATCTCGGGCGCGCAGGGCATCAAGTACTTCACCATCCGCCCCGTGTGCGAGTCCGGCTTTATACCCACCACCGAGGCCCGCGAGAAAATGGTGCGTGGCCCCAAGCGGCATTTGACCGTGGGACCTTTGGATCTGGCCAAGCCCCCGGACGGTGCACAGCCCGGGCAGGCCGTGGCCTTGCATCCTTTTGACGACGATGGTTTGGGGGTGGGCTACCTGCCCTTGGCCCCCCATGCAGAGCTACAGCTGAGCCGACATGCCGCCAGTCAAGGGGTGTTTGTGTTCGTCTTGCAAGGGCAGCTGGTGCTGGCCGCCCAAACATTGCAGCCATGGGAACTCTTTTTTGTGTCCCGAGACGAGCCCATGCCCGCCTGCCAGGCCGGAGCACAAGGGGCCTTGGTGCTGAGCCTGCATTGCCCACCCAGAGAAACGGTTTACCAAGAGAGCCACTCATGAAAAGTTTTTTCAAGTCATGGCCCATCGTGTTGGGCTTGTTCAGCTCATTGGCTTGGGCGCAGGCCGATTTTCCGAACAAGCCCCTGCGCATGATCGTGCCTTTTCCGCCCGGCGGCGTGACCGACATTGTGGCCAGGACCGTTTCGGTCAAACTCAGTGCCGATCTTGGGCAGCCGGTTGTGGTGGAAAACCGGGCCGGAGCCAGTGGGGCCATAGGTGCCGAGCTGGGTGCCCGAGCACCCGCCGACGGCTACACCCTGATCATGGGCAACATCAGCACTTTGGCCATCAATTCGGCCACTTTTGCCAAGCTCGGCTATGACCCCGTCACCAGCTTTGACCCCGTGAGCATGGTGGCCGTGCAACCCTTGCTCATCACGGTGCATCCAGGGCTTGCAGCCAAAACCTTGGGTGAGCTGGTGCAGCTGGCTAAAAATCAGCCTGGGCAGCTCAATTACGGCACGGCGGGCAGCTCCATCCATCTGGCGGTAGAGCAGTTCAACAGCCTGGCGGGCATCCGCATGAACCACATTGCCTACAAGGGCAGTGCACCGGCCATCACCGATTTGGTAGGTGGGCAAATTCAGGTGCTGTTTGACCCCTTTTCCAGCATCTACCCGCAGGTGGCTGCGGGCAAAGCCCGAGCATTGGCGGTCACCACCGACAAAAGGGCCAGCGCCGCCCCCCAATTGCCAACCGTGGCAGAGCAGGGGTATGCCGGTTTTGATGTGAGTTCTTGGCAGGGCATTGTGGTGCCAGCGGGCACGCCCAAATCGGTCGTGCAGCGACTGCACCGCGGTCTGGCCAACGTCATGGCCTCGGCCGAGGTCAAAGACAAATTTGCGCAATACAGCGCCATGGCCGTGGCCACCTCGCCAGAAGAGTTTTCCGCCTACATCAAGCAGGAATTGGTGCGCTGGAAAAAAGTGGCCCAGCAAGCAGGGGTCAAGCCCGAGTGAAGGCCGCCCCAGCCTTCAAGCCCCCAACGCCTGCCAAACCCTGATGGCCGCATAAGCGTCATTGGCGGCGTACACCAACTGCGCCTCGCTCAAGCGGGCGTTGGCCCAGTTGCTGGTGGCCGCTTTTTTGGATTTGATGAAGCGTTGCCCAAACAACACCGCCACCGCGCCTTTGACGCCCATGTCTTTGCGGTAACCGCGTTCCCGAAAAATCGTGTTGAGCTCCAAAATGCCTTGAGGCTCGATGCCCAGCTTGTGCACGATGCGCTTGCGGTCGTCGCCCAAACCGAACCCGGCTTTGACAATGCCGCCCTGCGCCAGCAAATCTGCAGCAATTGCCCGGCACTCGGGCTCGTGCAGTTGAAACACCCAGGCCCGTTCGGCGGTGGACAGTTGCAAAACGTGCGGACCGTCTGACTGCTCACCCACCTTGAAGGTGGGTTTGGACTCGGTGTCAAAGCCCCACGCTTTGGCCGCTAAAAGTTGCTCACGCGCTGCCATGGCTTGTGCACCGGTGCTCACCAAGCTGATGCGGTCCAGCCCCAAACGCTCAAATTCGGGCAGCAGGGCGATCGCTTCTTTGTCGGGGGTCGGGTGGTGGGGGTGCATGGGGGCTCAGTCTTTCATGGCTTTTTTGGCCTTTTTGGTGCCTTCTTTGCGCACGGCACGCTCGGCATCGGCCTTTTTGCCTTCGGCCAGCCAAGCGGCAAACTCTGCGGGGGTTTCCAGCGTCAAACGGCCCAATGCGGCAGCCCGAAAGTCGTGGATCACGATTTCGGCGGCCTTGGTGGTGTTGACCCGGCCGCCACTTTGAATCGCGCCACGGTGTCGGGCAATGGCTTCCAACAAAGATTCGTCGGTGTGGCTGGCCACGTCTTTCACCTTGTAGCGCTCGGTGATGGCCAGCGGGTAATGCGGGATCAGGTAGTTGAGCAGTTCGAGCGCCACCACCTCTTCGTCAAAAGCGTTCACGCCAATGGCGCCGCTGGCCGCCAGGTTGTAGCCACTTTGCTCAACAATGATGCGCGGCCACAGCACGCCGGGCGTGTCGTACAGGTAAAAGTCGTCAGCCAAGGTGATGCGTTGCTCCAGCTTGGTCACGCCCGCTTCGTCACCGGTTTTGGCCGCACGTTTGCCTTTGAGGGTGTTGATGAGCGTGGATTTGCCCACGTTGGGAATGCCGCAAATGAGGACCCGCATGGGTTTGACCATGCCGCCCCGGTGGGGCGCGAGCTGGCGGCAGGCGTCAATCAAGGCCTTGGCAGGCGAAACCATGCTGGTGTCCAGGCCCAAGGCGCTCACACCGGGCAGGGCGTTGTAGTGGGCCAGCCAAGCGGCGGTTTGCACCGGGTCTGCCAAGTCTTGCTTGCTCAGGATTTTCAGGGCCGGCTTGCCTTCAATCAAATCGGCCAACATGGGGTTGGCACTCGACCCCGGCAAACGAGCGTCTAGCATCTCAATGACGACATCGATGTCTTTGATGCGCTCCCCAATCGCCTTGCGCGTGAGGTGCATGTGTCCGGGAAACCATTGAATCGCCATAAAAAGTCGCTGAAGACCAAGTGTCAAAGATGGTGATTGTCGTTGACTTCCCGAATGGCCCACATGGTCGCAAAATGTCACAAACAAAATTTCAGGGAGAACGCCATGCATACCCGCCACGCCACAGACCGCGCCTTTGCGCAAGCCCACATGAACACCGTGCTGGTCCGATTGGCCGGACCGGGAGCCACCCCACGCCCTGACCAGGTCGATGCGGTGCATGCGGTCCTGCAACCGGCCTCGCGCGTGCTGGTCGTGCAGGCCACGGGTTGGGGCAAGTCGGCGGTGTATTGGGCCGCCACGCACGCCATTCGCAGCACAGGCGCTGGCCCCACATTGGTGGTGTCGCCGCTGCTGGCGCTGATGCGCGACCAGGTGAGCGCGGCCGAGCGGGCGGGCCTGAAGGCGGCCACCGTGAACTCCACCAACATCGACGACTGGGACGAGGTGTTTCAGCGGCTGGACGAGGATGCCATCGACGTGCTGCTGGTCTCGCCTGAACGGCTGGGCAACCCGCGTTTTGCGGCCCGGTTGGGCGCTTTGCTGGCGCGGGTGGGCCTGATCGTGATCGACGAGGCGCATTGCATCAGCGACTGGGGTTTTGATTTCAGGCCCGATTACCAGCGGCTGGCGCGGGCGCTCTTGTCCACCCCCACCGCCAGCGTGCTGGCCACCACGGCCACGGCCAACGAGCGGGTGACGCACGACATTGGCACGCAATTGGGCGCGAACACGGTGACCTTTCGCGGCACGCTGGCACGCACCTCGCTCACCTTGTCGGTGGTGCCGGGGCTTTCGCCCTTGCAGCGCTATGCCTGGATTGCCGATGCGCTTGATCAGCTGCCGGGCTCAGGCATTGTGTACGTGCTGACGGTGGCCGAGGCCGAGCGGCTGACGGCGTTTTTGCGCAGCTGCGGCCATGCGGTGGATGCCTACACCGGGCAGATTGACGCCGACACTCGCCTGAAAGTGGAAGACCGCTTGCGCCACAACCAGGTCAAGGCGGTGGTGGCCACCTCGGCGCTGGGCATGGGCTACGACAAGCCCGACTTGGGTTTTTGTGTGCATGTGGGCTCGCCCTCAACGCCGGTCGCCTATTACCAGCAGGTGGGGCGGGCGGGCAGGGCGGTGGCGCATGCCGAAGGGGTGTTGCTGCCGTCCGATGCGGACGAGCGGATTTGGGATTACTTTGCCACCGCGTCGATTCCTGAGCCGCAAACGGCGGCCAAGGTGTTGCAAACCCTGGGCGGTGATGCACGCAGCCTGATCGAGATCGAAGCCGACACGGGCGTGCGCCGGGGGCGGCTGGAGGCGCTGCTGAAAATTTTGGCGGTGGAGGGCGTGGTGGACAAAGACGGCACGGCCTGGCGCGCCACCGGCGTGCCCTATGTGCACGACAGTGCCAAATGGACGTCGTTGGCGCAGGTTCGCCAGCAAGAGGCGGACATCATGCGCCAGTACGCGCATGGTCAGGGCTGCCTGATGGCGTATTTGCAGACCGCGCTGGACGACCCGTCGCCTGCGCCTTGTGGGCGCTGCTCGGTGTGCACGGGCCATGTGCCCTTTCCAGGTTTGACGCCCTCACAAGACAAATTGATGGCGGCGCGCAACTTCTTGCGCGGCATGGATGTGGACATTGAGCCGCGCAAACGCTGGCCTGCCGGGGTGGGGCGCAAAGGCACGATTCGCGGCTTTGATGTGGGCCGCGCTGTGGCCTTCGCCGACGATCCGGGTTGGGTGGCAGAGCTGCAGGTTTTGCGCTTGGCCCCCGGTGATGTGCCGCCCGATTTGCTGGCCGGGGCCGTGGCCACGCTGGGACGCTGGGCCAAGACTTGGCCTGCGCGCCCGGTGTGCGTGGTGCCGCTGCCCGCCCCCGACATGACGGCTAACCGCTCACTGGCCGAGCACATTGCGCGCAAGGGGCGCTTGCCGCTGCACGATGTGTTCAGCTGGCGCGGCGGGCCTGCGCCTGACGACAGCGCCTCCACACCCGTGGTGGCATATCTGGAGTCGGCCATTCGTTTGGCTTCCGATGCAGATTTACCTGCAGGACCTGTGCTGCTGGTTGCCACCACGGTGCGCACCCGCTGGGCCACCACGGTGGCTGCGGCGCTGTTGCGCGAGCAAGGCGCAAGCCAGGTGCTGGTGCTGGCTTTGCATTTGCAGCCTTGAACTTATCCCTGGTGCGAGCCCACCCTGTGGGCGAAGGATCTGCCCCTGTGTGATGCATGCCCTGTGGCCGATGGCTTGCCTTGGTGGTGTGCGTGAAATCGCTCACGGGGGGGCTTCTACAAAAAATCGAAGCTTGGCCGTCCCCTCATTTTTTATAGCCCCAAACCTCCGGCAAATCGCCTTGCCCGGGTGTGAACAGTTGATCGACGCAATCGAATTCGGAGCACGCCACTTTGGCTAAGACTTGCGCCGTGGCCACGGTGCCGTAAGACGTGGTTTTGGGCGTGCCAGGTTTGATGAGAACCAGCCATGCCCCTTCTTTCCAACTCCCGGCATCGGCCTGCTGCAAAAGCGCATGGGCACCTGCTTGGTTGCGTGGTGCGGCCACGCTGACTTCTTGAGGGTTCAGGGCGCGATTGAAAACCACCACCGAGGTGATGGCTTGCTCGCCATAGGCGAATGGGTTTCGACTCCATTGGTCCAAGGTGGCGTGTTGCTTCAGGCCGTGCTGTTTTTGCCAGAGTTTGAAGCGTTGCAAATTGGCTTCATAGAGTGGTCGCTTTTGGCGGTGTTCTTTGTAAAACTGCTCTTCCAATTCGAGTTGGCTGACCGAAACGGCCTGCGAACCTGCGGTTCTGGGAAAGTCCAGGTTTTCGTAGCTCAGTGGTT
Organism: Comamonadaceae bacterium PBBC1; assembly: GCA_002256145.1. GTDB lineage: Bacteria > Pseudomonadota > Gammaproteobacteria > Burkholderiales > Burkholderiaceae_C > Limnohabitans_A. The sequence goes on along the minus strand of NKIP01000006.1, from coordinate 178,685 downwards.
TGGGGGCCTGACCTGCAAGCAGCGCCTTGAGGCCTGCTGCGTTGTGCCATTCGCCGCGCAAATCGGCACGCAAACGCGCGGCTTGTCCCTCGGGGACGTACCAGACTTGGCCCTTGCAATGGCGGTGCAAGGCGCTGGAGCCCAGGGCCATGGCTGCCTCGGCGTACTGGCCCCCCAGCTGGGTCTCGCCCTGAACCACCAACAAGTTGGGACGGCAAGGGTCGTCTGCTTTGCCAGCGATGCGGGCGGTGCGCACAAACACGGGTACTTCATTGATGATGCCCATGGACCACATGGCCACTTTTTCCCCGCCGGGCAGGGGGGGCAATTCGCGCAGGGTGATGCCCGGTTCTGCGGCTGCGGCGTACAGCGTGAGGGCGCAAGCCATGGCCACGGCCGCCATGGATTTGAACTTCAGGACTTGAGTTTTGGAATGGCTCATAAAAAATTTTCTTGGCAATTGCGCGTTGTTTTTCAAAACCGCAATCTGTAATTTTTAGTTAATAAGAATTACATTCTATGGATTCATGACATGAAATTTGAATGGCTACTGAGTTTGTCAGGCATGTGGTGTTTTTGTGGCTGCACACGCCCAGCCTGTGGGCAATGGCTTGGTTTGGCGCTGTGCGTGCAATCGTCCACGAGGTTGGGGCATACAAAATATTCATCCCATGCCTGATGCGCATGACTTCAAGCGGCCGATTTCATGAGGCATGATCGCCATCCCCCTTTTCGCCAACGAACCATGACCGACGACACATCCGACACGCCGCTGCTGCAAGAACCCCGCCTGTGGCAAAACGAGCAATGGACCGCCAAAGTCATCAAAAACGATGACGACGACGGTTGGGCGGTGGCGATGTACATGCAGGGGGAGTCAGAACCCGCCTTGGTCGGCCCCTGGACCATGGGCCGCGACAAGAAGAACCCCAAGCCGCTGGACGGCACGGCCTTCATCACGCTCGTCAAAACCGCCAGCGAGTTTGTGCGCCGCAGCGAGCAGCAGCTGCATGCGCAACTCAACCAAAGCGTGACCGTGAACGGGCCGGACAGCCGCGTCACGGTGCTGCTGCGCATCGTGCCCGACGAGGACAACCCCTACGCCATGCTGAGTGCGCAGGACGAAGGCGGTGACGAACTGGCCGAAATCAAAGTCGATGCCGGTTTCAAGCTCAACCGCCAGACCGCGCAGGCCTGGGTGGATGCCGACTTTGCCAAGCCGGGCCAATCGGGCAATGGCAGGCGCTGAAATTCAACCCGGCTGTCACCTGCGGGCATGGCCAGCACATGGGTGCTTGACTTGCAGGCGCTGTGCTGGCAACTTGGTGGTTTGACCTTATTCGCCATGACATTTCATGGCTATGGAAAGCCCCCTCATGAGCCGTGCAGCAGCGATCGACCGAGCCCAGCGCCATTTTGACGAAGGCCATTTTCAGCAAACCCTGGCGCGGCGCGTGGCCGCCCCCACCGAGAGCCAAAACCCCGAACGGGCCGAGCAGCTGCAGGCTTACCTCACGCAAGAGATGCAACCGGCCTTTGAAGCCATGGGTTTTAACTGCCGCCTGCTGCATCACCCCAAGGCCAAAGCGCCGTTTTTGTGGGCCGAACGCATCGAAGACCCTTCTTTGCCCACCGCGCTGGGTTATGGCCACGGCGATGTGATCCGGGGCCTGGACAAGGAATGGCGCGAGGGCTTGTCGCCTTGGTCGCTGACCGAGCAAGCCGGGCGCTGGTACGGCCGGGGCATTGCCGACAACAAGGGCCAGCACAGCGTCAACCTGCAGGCCATGGCCTGTGTGCTGGCCGAGCGCGGGCGCTTGGGCTTCAATGCCAAATACCTGATCGAGATGGGCGAGGAAACCGGCTCGCCGGGTTTGCGCGATGTGTGCGCCGAGCACCGCGATGTGATGCAGGCCGATTTGCTGATTGCGTCGGACGGCCCCCGCCTGCGGGCAGACCGGCCCACGATTTTTCTGGGCTCTCGCGGCTGCATCAACTTCGAACTGAGCATCGAGGCCCGTGCGGGTGCGCACCACTCGGGCAACTGGGGTGGCTTGATCTCCAACCCCGGCATTCAGATGGCCCACGCGCTGGCCAGCCTGGTGTCGGCCACGGGCGAAATTCTGGTGCCCGAGTGGCGGCCGGCCGCCTTGCCCGCATCGGTGCGCCGCGTGCTGGCCGATTGCGAGGTGGACGGCGGCGTCGACGGGCCAGTGATCGAGCCCGAATGGGGCCAGCCGGGCCTGAGCCCCGCCGAGCGCGTGTTTGGCTGGTCGTCGTTTGAAGTGCTGGCCTTCAAAACCGGCAACCCCGACACCCCGGTCAACGCCATTCCGGCGCGGGCCTGGGCTTGTGGCCAGCTGCGCTTTGTGGTGGGCATTGACCCGGATGACATCCTGCCCGCCTTGCGCAGGCACCTGGACCGGCACGGTTTTGGGATGGTGAAGGTCAAGGCCGCAAGGGACGAGTTGTTCAAGGCCACCCGCATCGACCCCGACGACGACTGGGTACGCTGGGCGGTGGATTCGCTGGCCCAGAGCACCGGTAAAAAACCGGCGGTGCTGCCCAACCTGGGCGGCTCTTTGCCCAACGACATCTTCACCGACGTGCTGGGCCTGAAAACCATTTGGGTGCCGCACTCGTATCCCGGCTGTTCGCAACACGCGCCCAACGAGCATTTGCCCGCCGAGCTGCTGCGCGAGGCGCTGAGCGTCATGACCGGTTTGTATTGGGATCTGGGCTCGGGCGCTGTGCCTGCGCTGTCACGTTGAAAGTCTGAAATGAACGCACGCTACACCTGTTTTTGCCAAATCTCGGACCTGCTCGAGGCCGAGCCCTCGCTGCGCGAAGCACGCCAACACCTGCACAAATTTCCCGAATTGTCTTTTCAAGAAAAGTCCACCGCGCAATGGGTGGGTGACCGGCTGGAGGGCTGGGGCTACCGCGTCACGCGCCATGTGGGCGGGCACGGTTTGGTGGCCTCACTGAGTAACGGCGAAGGCCGTGGCATCGCCTTGCGTGCCGACATGGACGCCTTGCCGATTCACGAAGAAACCGGCAGGCCCTATGCCAGCGCCCACGCAGGCACCATGCACGCTTGTGGTCACGATGGGCACACCGCCATGCTGATGGGCGCGGCGCAGCAACTGGCCAAAACGCGGCAGTTTCAGGGCACGGTGCACCTGGTGTTTCAACCGGCCGAAGAGGCCGGCCAAAACAGCGGTGCGCAGCAGATGATTGCCGATGGCCTGTTCGAGCGCTTTCCGTGTGATGCCATTTTTGGCCTGCACAACCACCCGGGTGCTGCGCAGGGCACCTTCATGTTTGGCAAGGGCGCTTTCATGTCAGCCTCGGACACCTGCCGCATCAAGGTGATTGGCCGGGGCGGCCATGCCGCACGGCCGCACCAGGCGGTGGACCCGGTGATGATCGCGGGCAGCTTGATCATGGCTTTGCAAACGGTGGTCTCACGCAACATCGACCCCACACAAACAGCGGTGGTGACCATTGGCTCGGTGCACGCGGGTCAGGCGTCCAACGTGATACCCGAGTTCGCCACGCTGGGCCTGAGCATCCGCTCGTTCAGCCCCGAGGTGCGCAACCGCTTGCAAGAGCGCATCACGCACCTGGTGCGGGACCAGGTGAGCTCGTACGGCGGCGAGGTGGAGATCGAGTACGAACGCGGTTACCCGGTGGTCATCAACAGCGAGGCCGAAACCGACTTTGCCCGACAGGTGGCCGAAGAACTGGTGGGTCCTGACCAGGTGGTGTTTCCCTTTGGTCCCGTCACGGGCAGCGAAGATTTTGCCTATTACCTGCAGCACAAGCCGGGCAGCTTTTTGCGCCTGGGCAATGGCCTGGACAGCGTCATGCTGCACAACGCCAAATACGATTTCAACGATGCCAATTTGTCGGTGGGCGCGGCGTATTGGACGCGTTTGGTGGAGCGCTTTTTGAATGAGCCAGCTTGAGGTGTCGGGTGGCCGGGCAATCAAAACAAGCATGGCCCCGCAGGTCGACCTCCTTGCACTTTGTAGGAGCCAGCCCTGCTGGCGATGAGCACGCTGGTGGTCTGCGAACCATCATCGCTTGCAGGGCAAGCTCCAACAAAGAAAAAAACAGCTGATGCCATAACCAGTTTTTGTCGGTGGCAAACAGCCGATGCGACACCCGGTTTTGTAGGAGCCAGCCCTGCTGGCGATCCGACGGTCTGCCGAGCAGGGGAATTTCGCCCTCAGTCGTCCAACCCCGTGGCCCCGATGCGGTGGGGCAGAGGTTTGGGGCCGCTGATGCGGTACATCACTTGGCCGGGCCAGGACAGGTAACCGTCCAGACGCCGTGAAAACAGCACCCCATCGGTCTGGCTGGTGAAGGTGGTTCGGCCTTTGGGGCCGTTGGGGTTGGCCGGATCGATCACATCACAAATGGCCTGGCCTTTTTTGACCTTGGCGCCGGGCTTCACATGGAACACCAAAAAGCCGGTGCAGGTGCTGTAGCCCACGTCCATGCCGCTCATGGGGGCGGGCGCGGTTTTCAGCTTTTTCAGCGGTGCGGCTTGGCCACCCACCACCCCTTGGCGCACCAGCCAGCGGTACAGGTTTTGCGCATCGGACTGGCCCAATGCGTCGCTCACATCGTGCTGGCTGCGCATCTCCACCGTGACGGACATGCACGCTTGCGGGATGTTGGCCTTCGGAAACTGCTCGGCCAGTCGCGCCCACAGCACGCTGTTGACGCCCGAAAACGTCAGGGCCTTCGGGTAGGGGTCGTTGTACATCGTGGCCTCTACGCCCAGATCGGCCGCCAGCGAATTCAGCGTGCCCGTGGCCACATCATTTTTGGCGCCGAACAGGTGCAGTGCGGCGTAAATGTCGCAATGCAAATCCAGCACAAAGTCGGCATCGCAGCTGAGTTTTTGCACTTCCACGCGCAGCGTGCCCAGCTCGTTCAGGGGCTTCAAGGCCTTCAAGCTGTCTTGCGCGGCTTTGCGGATGGTGCGCACATTGGCCTCGGCGTCTGAGCCCAGCTTCTTGCCCACGCGTTCGGCCACGGCATCGGTCAGGTCAATCCAGTTGCGGTTGAAGTTTTCGTAGCTCAGCAAGTTGTAGCGGCCCGCGTGCGAGTTGCCCACCAATTGGGCCTGGCCAATCGGGTTGACGGTGGGCACCAAAATGATTTCACCTTGAATCAAACCCTTCTTGTCGGCCTCGGCCAGCAAGGGCATGAGGTGGTGCATGGCCATGGTGCCGGGCATCTCGTTGGCATGGATGGCCGCTTGCATGTAGACCTTGGGCCGGGCACCGGCTTTGCCAAAACGCACCACCGAAATGCTGCGTTGGCTGCCGGGTGTCATGCTGGGCAAGGTGATGGAACTTTTGTGAATGGCCATGCTGTCTCCTTTGGGATTGTTGGGGGCTGCTTCTAAAGCATAACCCTAATGGTGTTTGTGTGATTTGGGGGTAACGTGTGCTACAGGCCTTGAGGCTTGTTTCATTTTTCAACACAGGAGATGACCATGGATGAAAAGGGATTGCGCGGCTTGATTGAGCAGGTTCGAGAACAAGGCATCAGCCGCAAAGACTTCATTCGAAAAATGATCGGCTACGGTCTGACTGTGCCCATGGCCTCGCAGCTGCTCATGTCGTCGGGCATTGCCATGGCGCAACCCGCCTCTACCTACAAACCCACCAAACGCGGAGGTGGTGGGCCATTGAAGACCTTGTGGTGGCAAGGGGCAACTTTGTTGAACCCCCACTTTGCTGTGGGTACCAAAGACCAAGAGGGTTCGCGAATTTTTTACGAACCCCTGGCCGGTTGGGACAACGACGGAAATTTGGTGCCCTTTTTGGCGGCCGAAATTCCCAGCACTACCAACGGTGGTCTGTCACGCGATGGCAAATCGGTGACCTGGAAACTCAAACGCAATGTGCTGTGGCATGACGGCAAGCCTTTCACGGCCGACGATGTGGTGTTCACGGCCGCATATGCTGCCGACCCGGCCACCTCGGCGGTGACCATCGGCTCTTACAAAGACATCAAGGTCACCAAAATTGACAGCCACACGGTGAAGGTGGAGTTTGCCAAGCCCACGCCTTATTGGGCCGATCCGTTGGTGGGCAACTTGGGCATGATCTTGCCCAAACATTTGTTCGAAGCCTACAAAGGGGCCAAGTCGCGCGAAGCGCCCAACAACCTCAAGCCCGTGGGCACTGGTCCTTACAAGTTTGTGGACTTCAAGCCGGGTGACATGGTGCGTGGTGTCATCAACAACGAATACCACGAGGCCAACCGCCCCTACTTTGACAGCATCGAAATGAAGGGCGGGGGCGATGCCGTGTCGGCGGCGCGTGCCGTGTTGCAAACGGGCGAGTTTGATTACGCCTGGAACCTGCAGGTCGAAGACGAGCTGCTGCTGCGCCTGGAGCAAGGCGGCAAGGGGCGCACCAACATTGTGCCGGGCGGCAACATCGAATTCATTCAATTGAACATGACTGACCCGTGGACCGAGGTCGATGGCGAGCGGGCCAACAGCAAGACCAAGCATCCGATCCTGAGCGACATCGCGGTGCGCCAGGCGCTGAACATGCTGGTGGACCGCGATGGCGTGCAAAAGTTCATTTATGGTCGCACGGGTGTTGCGACGGCCAACTTTCTGAACAACCCGCAGCGCTTCGTGTCCAAAAACACCAAGTTCGAATTCAACATCGACAAAGCCAGTGCCTTGCTCGAAGGTGCAGGCTGGAAAAAGGGTTCAGATGGCATTCGCGTCAAGGACGGCAAGCGCTTGAAACTGGTGTTTCAGACTTCCATCAACGGCCCTCGGCAAAAGACCCAGCAGATCATCAAACAAGCGGCGCAAAAAGCCGGTGTGGACATGGAGCTCAAATCTGTGACCGGCTCGGTGTATTTCTCGTCCGACCCCGCCAACCCCGACACCTACACCAAGTTCTTTTGTGATGTGCAGATGTTCACCACCACCATGCCGCAGCCGGACCCTGAGAAATTCATGGACCAGTACTGCTCTTGGGAATACGCCACCAAGGCCAACAAGTGGCAAGGCCGCAACATGACCCGTTGGTCCAGCCCTGAGTACGACGCTGTCTACACCGCTGCACTCAGCGAGATGGACCCCATCAAGCGTGCGGCCATGTTCATCAAGATGAACGAGTTGGCCGTGGCCGGGGTGTGCATCATCCCGGTGGTCTACCGCCCACGCACATCGGGCGCGGTGAACAACCTGGTGGCACCGCTGAGCGGCTGGGACAACGACTTCTGGTTGCTCAAGGATTGGTACCGCAACACCTGATCGACAGCCATGTTCAGTTACATCCTGCGGCGCATCCTGATCGCCGTGCCCAGCTTGCTGGGCATCAGCTTCGTGTTGTTTTCAGTGCTGGCACTGGCCCCCGGCGATCCATTTGGTGAGCTGGTCAACAACCCGAACATCCCCGCCGAAGTGGCCGCGTCCTTGCGTGCCAAGTTCGGTTTGGACGATCCGCTCATGGTGCGCTACTGGAATTGGCTGACGGCCATGATGCAGGGCAACTGGGGCTTTTCCTTCATCAGCCGGGTGGATGTGGAAACGCTGATCATGCAAAGGCTGCCCATCACCTTGTTGGTGATTGGCTCCTCGCAGATTCTGGCTTTGTGCATCGCCATTCCGGTGGGGGTTTACGCCGCATCCAAGCCGTATTCGGTGTTTGACCAAGTGGCCAGCACGCTGGCCTTTATTGGTTTTTCCTTGCCCACGTTCTTCACGGGCATCTTGCTGATCCTGTTTTTCAGCATCCACCTGGACTGGTTGCCATTTGTGTACCGGGCCGACATTGCCGAAACAGGCTGGCGCTTTTACTGGGAACACCTCAAGCAGATGATCATGCCGGTCACGGTGCTGGGCCTGTTTCAGGCGGGTTCGTGGACGCGTTATGTGCGCTCGGCGGTGCTGGATGTGATTCGCCTGGACTATGTGACCACGGCCCGCTCCAAAGGCTTGGCCGAAAAAGTGGTCATCACCAAGCATGTGCTGCGCAATGCGCTCATCCCGGTGGTCACCCTGGTGGCCTTGCAAATGCCAGCCATTTTTGGCGGTGCCATTGTGACCGAGCAGATTTTCAGGGTGCCGGGCATTGGCTCTTTGATCATCAGCTCCATGCTGGCCAATGACACCCCGGTGATCATGGCGGTGACTTTTGTTTTTTCCGCGCTGGTGATTGCGTGCAACCTTTTGGCAGATATTGTGTATGGCTGGCTTGACCCCCGCATCTCCTTTGCCTGAGACGGCCCCCAAATCCAGGGCACCGGTGTCGCCGGGGCGCGAGGCTTGGCGACGTTTCAAACGCCACCGCCTGGCGGTGATTTGCACCGTCATTTTGGCCTTCATTGTGCTGGCGGTCTTGCTGGGCCCATGGCTTTGGCGGGTGCCCATCAGCGACATTGATTTTTCGGCCCGCATGCAGCCGCCTTCGTGGGCGCATCCTTTGGGCACCGACGATTTGGGGCAAGACTTGCTGGCCCGCATGTTGTACGGTGGGCGCATTTCGCTGGCCGTGGGGCTGGCCGCCATGCTGATTGCCATCACGGTGGGTGTGGTGGTGGGGGCGGTGGCGGGCATGTCCAAAGGTCCGGTCGATGTGCTCCTCATGTGGATGACCGACTTGTTCTTGTCTTTGCCCCAATTGCCTTTGCTGCTGCTGATTTTTTACCTGTTCAACGACACGCTGAAGAAATGGGTGGGCACCGAGATGGGGGTGTTCATTTTGGTGGTGGCGGTCATTGGGGGCTTGCGCTGGATGCCGGTGGCCCGCCTGGTGCGTGCACAGTTTTTATCGCTGCGCGAAAAAGAGTTTGTCGAGGCCGCGCGTGCCTTGGGCGCCAGCCCCTGGCGACAAGTCACAGTTCACATCCTGCCCAATGCCATGGGGCCGGTGATTGTGGCGGCCACCATCGACGTGGCGGCGGCCATCATTGCCGAGTCCACCTTGTCGTTTTTGGGCCTGGGCTTTCCGCCCGACATCCCGACCTGGGGCCGCATTTTGTTTGACGCCAAGGACCACATGGACATTGCGCCGCACTGGGCCTTGTTTCCTGGTTTGTTGATTTTCATCACCGTGTTGGCCATCAACTACATCGGTGACGGTCTGCGCGATGCCTACGATCCGCGCCGCGTGCTTTAAAGAGGTTGACGGATGAGCCAAGCGTTGTTGAAAGTCCAGGACCTGCAGGTGCACTTTGACACCGACGACGGTGTCTTGCATGCGGTGGATGGCGTGAGTTTTCACATCGACCGCAGCGAGACGCTGGGCGTGGTGGGCGAATCCGGTTGCGGCAAAAGCGTCACGGCCATGACCATCATGAAGCTGCTGGCCATGCCGCCGGGGCGCATTGCCAACGGTCAGATCTGGTTTGAGGGCCGCGACCTGGTGCAGGCCGATGCGCAGGCCATGCAAAAAATCCGTGCGCGAGAAATCGCCATGGTGTTCCAGGAGCCCATGACCTCGCTCAACCCGGTGCTGAGCGTGGGCGAGCAAATCGGCGAGTCCTTGCGGCTGCACGAGGGCTTGAGTGCCCAACAGGCCAAGGCCCGCGCCATCGAGATGCTGGGACTGGTGAACATTCCCAAGCCCGAGCAGCGGGTTCATGATTACCCGCACCAGTTTTCGGGTGGCATGCGCCAGCGCGTGATGATCGCCATGGCCTTGTCGTGCAACCCCAAACTGCTGATTGCCGACGAGCCCACCACCGCGCTGGACGTGACGATTCAGGCGCAGATTCTGGATTTGCTGGACCGGCTCAAGTCGCAGATGGGCATGTCCATCTTGCTGATCACCCACGCCATGGGTGTGGTGGCCGAAACCTGCCAGCGGGTGGTGGTCATGTACGCGGGCCGTGTGGTCGAAGAAGCCTCGGTCGAAGACCTGTTTGGCTCGCCCGCGCATCCCTACACGCAAGGCCTGATCCGATCCATTCCCCGCCTGGACCTGGACAGTGCGCACAAGCAGCGCTTGCATGCCATCCCCGGCTCTGTGCCCAAATTGATCCTTCCTCCCCCCGGTTGCCGCTTTGCGCCCCGGTGTCCACACGCCAACGCCCGTTGTGCGTCCGAGATGCCCGAGTTGCGCGAATTGACCCCCGGACACCGCGTGGCTTGCCACTTTGCGATATGACTTCAGACACTGCTTCCTTGTCCTCTGCTGCGCACGCATCCGGTGCGGCCAGCCAAGCGCCCAACCAAGCCCCTGACCTCTTGCAGGTCAAGGGCCTGACCAAGTACTTCCCGATCAAGGGCGGGCTGCTCAGCCGTGAAGTTGACCGTGTGCACGCGGTGGACGGCGTCAGCTTCAGCATTGCCGCGGGGGAAACCTTGGGCATGGTGGGTGAGTCCGGTTGCGGCAAGTCCACCACGGGCCGCTGCATCTTGCGCCTGATCGAGCCCAGCAGCGGCGAGGTCCGCTTCAACGGCCAGGACGTCACCGCCATGAACCCGCAAGCGCTGCGCGAAGTGCGGCGCGACATGCAGATCATTTTTCAGGACCCGTTTGCCTCGCTCAACCCGCGCATGACGGTTGAAGCCATCATTGGCGAAGCCCTGACCATTCACAAGCTGACGAATTCGACCCGCGAGTACCAAGCCCGCGTGGTCGATTTGCTGGAAACCGTGGGCCTGAACGCCGACCACATGCGGCGCTTTCCGCACGAGTTTTCGGGCGGCCAGCGCCAGCGCATCGGCATTGCCCGCGCCTTGGCCGTGTCGCCCAAACTGATTGTGTGTGACGAGCCGGTGTCGGCCCTCGATGTGTCGATTCAGGCGCAGGTCATCAACCTGCTCGAAGACCTGCAGGCCAAAATGGGCCTGACCTATTTGTTCATCGCGCACGATTTGTCGGTGGTCGAACACATCAGCAACCGGGTGGCCGTGATGTACCTGGGCCGCGTGGTCGAGATCGCGCCCTCGCGTGAGCTCTACACCCACCCCAAGCACCCCTACACCGAGGCCTTGCTCTCGGCTGTGCCCATTCCGGACCCCAAGGCCAAAAAGAAGCGCATTGTGCTCACCGGCGATGTGCCCAACCCCGTCAACCGGCCCACGGGCTGCCACTTTCACCCCCGCTGCCCCAAAGCCACCGAGCGCTGCAAGGTAGAGGAACCCGTGCTCAAAAACGTGGGCACGCAACACCAGGCGGCTTGCCATCTGAACGATTGATCGGATGACCATGCCAGCCCCGGTGACTTTGTTGGTTCATGGCGGTGCAGGCACCTTGACGCGTGCCAACCTGAGCCCGGCGCAAGAACTGGAATACCGCGATGCCTTGGGCCAGGCTTTGAGGGCAGGGCAGTCACTGCTGCTGCGGGGGGCTTCGGCTGTTGATGCGGTGGTGGCGGCGGTGAGCGTGCTCGAAGACTGCCCGCTGTTCAATGCAGGCAAGGGCTCGGTCTTTACCCACGAGGGTCGCAACGAAATGGACGCCGCCGTCATGGACGGCGCCACGGGCCAAGCCGGTGCGGTGGCGGGCGTGGTGTCGGTGCGCAACCCGATTTTGGCGGCGCAGGCTGTCATGCAGCAAAGCGGCCATGTCCTGCTGATCGGCCAAGGGGCCGAGGCCTTTGCCCAGTCGCAGGGCTTGGCCATGGAAGGGCCTGAATACTTTCACACGGCGCACCGCTGGCAACAACTGCAAGCCGCGTTGGCGCACCAGCAGGTGATGCTGGACCACGACGGTCAGCACCCACAGGGCCAGCCCGAACCGATTGACCGCAAGTTTGGCACCGTGGGGGCCGTGGCGCTGGATGCACACGGCCACTTGGCTGCGGCCACTTCCACTGGCGGCATGACCAACAAAATGTTTGGCCGCGTCGGTGATTCGCCCCTGATTGGCGCAGGCACCTACGCCTGCGACGCGACGGCGGCGGTGTCGGCCACCGGTTCAGGCGAATTTTTCATGCGCGGCGTGGTGGCGCACGACATCGCCGCCCGCATGGCTTATGGCGGCTTGAGCCTGGCCGAAGCCACCCAAGCCACGGTGCGCGACAAACTCGACGCCACCGGAGGGCGTGGCGGTGTGATCGCATTGGACCGGCATGGCCACTACCAGCTGGCTTTCAACACCGAAGGCATGTACCGGGGCGTGGTGCAAGGCCAGGCCGAACCGCAAATTTCGATTTACCGGGATTGAGCCTGCAAACGGTGGTGACCTGATCGGGGCCTACCGTTCGGGGTCAGCTCAGTTTGCCCTGTGAAACTGGGTCTTGGGTACTCGTCTGTGCCCAGGGGTTGATGACTTCAACCCCCGTGCCCAAAAAGTCCCGAACATTGCGGGTGGCCACCATAAAACCTTTGGTTTTGGCAATCGCGGCGATGGCGCAGTCGGCAAACCCCACCGGGTTACCCAGGGCCTGAGCCCCGGCCAGGCACCCGGCAAAACACTGCGCTGCGCGGGCGTCGAAATTCAATACCCGGTCTTCAAAAAGTGCACCCACTTGGTTGGACAAGGCCAGAGCCAAGGCATCTCGCCGTTTGCCTTGCGGCATGGTTTCCACGCCCGCCAGCAACTCGGCCAAGTTGATGCTGGTGATGAACAGGGTGGCAGGCTCTTGGGCATTGAGCCAATGGACGACCCCGGGATGCGGCAAGGGTTTGAGGGGTTCCGACACCAGGTTGGTGTCCAGGATGATCATTCGAAGCTCGCCGGTTCGACGGGGCGCTTGTCGCGTGGGAAGTCCAGATCGATGCCGCCCAATTGTTGGCCAATCGCGACCAAGGCCGAACCCAAGCCCATTTTTGGGGCCACGGCATTTTCCAAAATCAGGCGAATCTCGGCTTCGGTGCTGCGGCCATGCTGGGCCGCACGCAGTTTCAGGGCGCGGTGAGTGGCCTCGGGCAGGTTTCTGACGGTGACAGCTGACATGGCACATTTTCCTTGTAATGGGTCTGAATGATAGCAAAGGATTGAATTGATATCGTTTAGGTGGGTTCCCTCTGCTCAAGGCTGTTTGGGTTGGCTGGTTGTTTTTGCAGCGCCTGCCCCACCTCGTCCGCCAAAAAGTCATACACAGCACGGATGCGGGCGCTGGTGCGCAGTTCGCGGTGCACCGTGAGCCAAACAGGCAGGGTTGGCAGGGTGAGCATGGGCAGGACGGCCGTGATGGCGGCGTCGCTTTGCATCTGGTGCTCGCTCATGAAGCCGATGCCCAGCCCGGCCCGCACGGCAGCCCATTGCACATTCATATCGTCGGTGCGCAGCCCAAAGTGCAGTGCGCTGGCCGGGTAGCCCATGGCTTGAAAGCCTTGCTGGATTTCGGTGTTCGTGTCGCCCGCGATCAGGTCGTGTTCGGCCAAATTTTCGGGCACTTGCGGGGTGCCCCGGCGTTGCAAGTAGTCCTTGCTGGCACCGGCGCGCAGCCGCACCTGGCCAATTTGCCGCGCCACCAAGCTGCCTTGTTCTGGCCGCACCATGCGCAAGGCGATGTCGGCTTCGCGCAGCAGCAAGTTGCTGACCGAGTTGCTCACCACCAACTCCACCGTGACCTGAGGCAGGGTTTGACGCATGCGCGCCAGGATGGGCGGCAGCAGATGAAAAGCCACTGGCTGGCTGGCCGACAGGCGCACGCTGCCTTGCACCGATTGCCCAGCCCCCGAGGCCAGCCGAGAAAAATCGGCTGCGCCCGCGTGCATGGCGCGTGCCGCCTCGGCCAGTGCCAGCGCGTGGCCGGTAGCTTGCAGGCCCCGCCCGGTGCGCTCAAACAGCAGCAGGTTCAGCTGGCTTTCCAGCTCGGCGATGTGCCGCCCCAAGGTGGGCTGGCTGACGCCCGTAGCGCGTGCTGCGCCCATGAGGCTGCCGTGTTCCATGGCCGCCAAAAAGGACTGGATCAAGGCCCAGTTGAAGTTGGACTTATTCATTTATGAATGACTGGTGCTTAAATTTATGCAATTGTGCAATGGTCTTAGTCTCCAGACAATCGTCTTCAACCCTCACAAACCCTTGACGAACCCCCAGGAGAAACACCATGAACAGACGACAAATTTTGCGCATTGCAGGCGGCGGCTTCATCGCCGCAGCCACCGTGACCAGCTTGACCGCTTGCGACAGCAGCATGCCCGCCGAGGCCATCGCGGCCTGGCAGCCTCCGGCCGATAACCTCGACATCCGCCGCTGGGTCTTGTCACACGCTTTGCTGGCCCCACACGCGCACAACCTGCAGTCGTGGCTGGTGGACCTGGACACGCAGGGCACCATCGTGCTGTGCATGGACATGAGCCGCCTGCTGCCCGAGACCGATCCACTGTCGCGCCAACTGGTCATTAGCCAAGGCACCTTCATCGAAGTGCTGGACCTGGCCGCCCGCCAGCGCGGCTACCGCACCGAGGTCACGCCTTTCCCCGAAGGCGAGTTCAGCGCCACGGCCCCCGACACCCGGCCCACCGCCCGCATTCGCCTGGTGCGCGATGCGCAGGTGCAGCCCGACCCGCTGTTTGCGCAAGTCTTCAAGCGCCACACGCACAAAGGCGTGTACGAAGCGCGCACACCCGATGCCGCAGCTTTGCAGGCGGTGCGCGACAGCGTCAAAGGGTTGCCTGTCACATTGGGCCTTGTCACGCGGAGTGAAGAGGCGGCCATGGCCCGCCACGCACAGATCGCCATGGACGCCTGGCGCACCGAGCTGGTCACGCCGCGCACGCTGCTGGAGTCTTACCATGTGCTGCGCATTGGCCCCAAGGAAATCGCCCAGCACCGCGACGGCATATCGCTGAACTCACCCATGGTCCGCGCCTTGAATGCCTTGGGCTTGTTTGACCGCACCAAAGCCTCAGCCCCGGACAGCTCGGAAATCAAGGGTCAGCTGGAGCGCTTCAATGCCGCCATCGCCAGCACCCCGGCTTATTTTTGGCTGAGCACCGCGCGCAACGACCGCATCACCCAGCTGCAAACCGGGCGTGCCTATGTGCGGGCCCAATTGGCCGCCACGGCGCAGGGCTTGTCGATGCACCCCTTGTCGCAGGCCTTGCAGGAATATCCCGAGCAGGCGGCGCATTACCAGGCCGTGCACCAGTTGATGGGCGCTGCCGAACGCGGGCACACGGTGCAGATGTGGACCCGCCTGGGTTACGGCCCCGCGATTGGCCCGGCTCCGCGACGGGGGCTGGAGGCGCATGTGCGCAAGGCGTGATGGGGCTGTCGTGGCGGTGGTCTTTGCCAAGCCGTGCATGGACGGCGTTGGGGTTTCGTGGCACCTGTTCATTTCGATCAAGTCAAGCCGTGCGCATTGCCTACACTGGAGGCCATGAACGCAGACAAAGCTTTTTCACCCGCCACCGGCCCCTTGGCTGGACTCAAGGTCCTCGAATTGGGCCAGTTGATTGCAGGCCCTTTTGCGGCCAAAACCCTGGGCGATTTTGGGGCCGATGTGGTCAAGATCGAGCCCCCCGGCGCGGGTGACCCCTTGCGCCAGTGGCGCTTGATGAAAGACGGCACCTCGGTCTGGTGGCAGGTGCAGTCGCGCAACAAACAGTCTTTGGCGCTGGACCTCAAGCAGCCCGCCGCGCAGGACATCGTGCGCCAGCTGGCGGTCGAGAGCGATGTGCTGATCGAAAACTTCCGCCCCGGCGCGATGGAAGGCTGGGGCTTGGGGCCTGACGATTTGCTGGCGCTCAACCCGCGCTTGATCATGCTGCGGGTGAGCGGCTATGGCCAGACCGGCCCTTACCGCGACCGCCCGGGTTTTGGCGTGGTGGGCGAGGCCATGGGCGGCATTCGCCACCTCACGGCCGAGCCCGGCCGGGTGCCGGTGCGTGTGGGCATCAGCCTGGGTGACACGCTGGCGGCTTTGCACGGCGTGATTGGCATTTTGCTGGCCTTGCACGAGCGCCGGACCTCGGGCCGGGGGCAGGTGATTGACGTGGCCTTGTACGAAGCCATGTTCAATTGCATGGAAAGCCTGTTGCCCGAGTACAGCGCTTTTGGTGTGGTGCGTGGCCCCGCGGGCAGTGCTTTGCCCGGCATTGCGCCGAGCAACGCCTACCTGTGCAAGGACGGCGGCTACGCCCTGATTGCGGGCAATGGCGACAGCATTTTCAAGCGCCTGATGGCCGAAATTGGCCGCGACGACCTGGCGCAAGACCCGGCCCTGAAGGACAACACCGGCCGTGTGGCCCGCGTGGCCGAGATCGATGGCGTGATTGGCCAGTGGACGGCGCAGCACACGGTGGACGAGGTGCTGGCCGCGCTGGACCGTGCCAGCGTGCCGGCAGGGCGCATTTACACCGTGGCCGACATCGCCCAAGACCCGCACTACCTGGCGCGTGACATGCTGCAAACCGTGCGCATGCCAGACGGCAGCGATTTGATGGTGCCCGGCATCGTGCCCAAGCTCTCGCGCACCCCCGGCGGCCACCGGCGCAACGCACCGGGCATCGGTCAGGACAGCGATGCCGTTCTCACGGGCATGGGCCTGAGTGCCGCACAAATCCAGGCGCTGCGCGAGCAGGGCATCGTGGCCTGAGCGCTGTTGCAGACGCCGAATACACAGAGGAGTTTTTTCAATGATCGACCACTTGGACCATCTGGTGCTGACCACCTGCGACGAGGCCGCTTGCATCGACTTTTATACCCGCGTGCTGGGCATGCAGCTCGAAAGCTTTGTGGGTGGCACGCCCCCGGTTCAGCGCCAAGCCTTCAAGTTTGGCCACCAGAAAATCAACCTGCATGTGCGGGGCCGGGAGTTTGAGCCCAAAGCCCATTTGCCCGTGCCGGGGGCCTTGGACCTGTGTTTCATCGCCAGCGTGCCACTGGAGGAGGTCATGGCCCGTGTGACCGAGGCCCATTGGCCCATCGTGGAAGGCCCGGTCATGCGCACCGGTGCCACCCAGAAAATACGCTCCATCTACCTCAGAGACCCTGACCTGAATTTGATCGAGATCTCTGAGCTGGTCTGAATGCTGTCAGTGGGTGACCGCAGGGCGCATCACTGCGCTTTAGCGCCCGAGTCCTTCACCACCTTGGCCCATTTGGTGATTTCGCTGGCCTGGTAGCGGGCCAGCTCTGCGGGGCTGGACAGCACCGGGTCGAGGCCCAGGGTCTTCAGGCGCTCTTGCACTTCAGGCAGTTTGAACACGCGCAGCACTTCGGCGTTGAGCTTGTCGATCACGGGGCGGGGCACGTTGGCTGGGGCAAACATGGCAAACCAGGTGGTGGCCTCAAAGCCGGGCACCGATTCGGCCACGGTGGGCACATCGGGCGCGGCCGGTGAGCGGGTAGCGGTGGTTTGTGCCAAAGCCCGGATCTTGCCCTCCTTGGCCATGGGCAGGGCCGAGGGCATGTTGTCAAACATGACCTGGATGCTACCGCCCATCAGGTCGGGGATGGCAAATTGACGCCCCTTGTAGGGCACATGCTCCATGGTGGTGCCCGTGAGGGACTTGAAGAGTTCGCCCGAGACGTGCACCGAGGTGCCGATGCCGGGGGAGCCAAACGAGAGCTTGTTGGGGTTGGCCTTCATGTAGGCGATCAGCTCGGGCACGTTTTTCACGGGCAAGGCGTTGTTGACCACCAGCAAGTTGGGGGCCGATGCGATCAGCGAGATGGGGCTGAAGTCCTTGACCATGTCGTAGGGCATTTTTTCGTACAGCGCCCCATTGATGGAATGGGTGCCCACGGTGCCCAGGACCAGGGTGTGGCCGTCGCCGGGTGACTTGGCCACGTTGTCCGCGCCGATGTTGCCGCCCGCTCCGGGCCGGTTGTCCACCACCACCGGAAAGCCCAGCTGCGCTTTTTCGCTGAACAAGCGGGCCAGGATGTCAGGCGCACCGCCCGAGGGAAAGGTCACCACCAGGCGCAAGGGCTTGGTGGGAAAAGCTTGGGCCAAAGTGTTGGTGGCGCTGAAGGCTCCCAGGCTCAGCAGCAAAAGACCGAGGCTGCGACCAAATTGTCTTTTGAGAGGTGATGCCAGTTTTTTTGGGGGCATGGTGATGCGAGGGTTGAAGTGGTTGTCGGACATGGCTTGTTTCCTTGGAAGGTTTCACTTTAGGGTGCGTGGCTTGTGCTGTGCAGGGTGAAAACCCTTTGGGCGGGGCCTCAGGCTGTCATCTGCGTGACGCGCCAAGGGCTTGCCAAGGCCAGTCAGGTGCTTTGGGCTTGGAGGGCGGCTTCGAATGGGGGGGGCCTCAGGCCACAATGGTGGAGATTGACCGATACCCTGCCCATGCCCTCCACACCCATTACCCGTCCCCTGCAAGCCTGGCAAGTCATGTTGGGGGGCATTTGCGGCCTGGTGCTGACCATTGGCCTGGCCCGTTTTGCCTACACGCCCTTGTTGCCCGCCTTGCAGGCACAAACCGGTTTGAACGATGCCGCAGCGGGAGGTTTGGCCGCCATCAATTACGCGGGCTACATCGTGGGGGCCTTGGTCACGGCCTGGATGGACGATGTGCGTTGGCGTTACCGTTTTTACAGCGCAGGCCTGTGGATGGCCTTGCTCACCACGGCGGCCATGGCGCTGTCGAGCTGGTTGCCCGCCTGGGGATTGTGGCGATTTTTGGGTGGTTTGTGCGGCGCCACCGGCATGCTGCTGGGCTCGGGCCTGGTGTTGGGCTGGCTGATGCGCCAAGGCCGCAGGCCAGAGTTGGGCGTCTTGTTCATTGGCCTGGGGCTGGGCATTGTGGTGTCGGCGCTGGGGGCCTGGGTCTTGTCGTCTATTTGGACGCTGTGGTCGGACCAGTGGTTGGCCTTTGCCGCTTTGGGGCTGGTGTTTTTTGTGCCGGCCTGGTTGTGGCGTCCGCCCGTGCCGCCCGCGCCCATCGCCGCAGCCGCCGCCCGGGCGCAGACACAGGTCTCACGCCGCTGGATGGCGACCATGGCGCTGAGCTACTTTGCGGCGGGCTGGGGTTTTGTGATCAGCGCCACCTTCACCGTGGCCATTGTGGAGCGCGAACCGGCTTTGGCCGGGCAGGGCGCTTTGGCCTGGGCGCTGGTGGGGCTGGCGGCCATGCCAGCCGTGTTTTTGTGGGATCGCGTGGCCCGAAGGTTGGGCGATATCCCGGCCTTGCTGTTGGCCTTTGGCCTGCAGACCGTGTCCATCGTGTTGCCCGCTTTGTCGGGTTCACTGACCGCAGCGCTGATCGGTGCTCTGGGTTATGGGGCGACTTTCATTGGCATCGTGAGCCTGACTTTGGCCTTGGTGGGGCGGCGTGCGCCCCAAAACCCGGGCAAGGCCATGGCCCGTTTGACGCTCAGCTACGGCGCGGCGCAAATGATCGCGCCCGTCGTGGCCGGGGCCATGGCGCAGGCCACGGGCAGTTTCAAGGGGGCTTTGTGGCTGACGGCCGCCGTGATGGTTGTGGGCATGGCGCTGTTGACCACTTTGCCCAAAGACGCCGGGCCATCACTTGATTGAAAACGGCCCTGGCTGAGTTTGGCAGGCAAAATGCAGGCTCGTCCAGATGGACGCAACCCCGACAAGGCCCTTGCCGTGAATCCTCAAAGTTACATTCCTGGCAAAGACGCTCCGCTGGAAGCCACGATCCAAAACCTGCAGGCCAAGCTGCAATCGATGGGCTTTCACATCGAAGAAAAAAATTGGCTCAACCCGGTCGAGGGCATTTGGTCGGTGCACATCCGCGACCGTGATTGCCCGATGTTGTTCACCCTGGGCAAGGGCACCAGCCGCCTGGCTTGCTTGGCCAGCGCTTTGGGGGCATTTGTTGAGCGCCTGTGGACCAACTCTTTCTGGACCCACTGTTACCTGGGGCCCGACATTGCCAACCACGACTTTGTGCATGACCCGCAAGAGCGCTGGTTCGATCTGCCCGAGGACGATGTGTGGCCCCCAGGCATCCTGAACCAAGAGCTGCATGCGTTCTACAACCCCGAGGGCACCATTCCGGCTCGCAGTTTGGTTGATTTCAACTCGGGCCACGAAGAACGCGGCATTTGCACTCTCCCGTACGTGCGTCAGCGTGATGGCAGCACCGTGTACATGCCGGTCAACATCATGGGCAATTTGTATGCGAGCAATGGCATGTCGGCGGGCAACAGTGCGGCCGAGGCCCGCACGCAAGCCTTGTCCGAGGTGTTTGAACGCCACATCAAGGCCCGCATCATCGGTGAAGGCCTTTGTTTGCCCGACGTGCCCGAGGCCGTGATCAAGCGCTACCCGCGCATTGCCGCAGGCGTGGCCGCGTTGCGGGCGGAAGGCTTTGGCATTTTGGTCAAAGACGCTTCGCTGGGCGGGCAATACCCGGTGTTGAACATGACCTTGTTGCACCCGCAAGACCAAGGCTGTTTGACCAGTTTTGGGGCGCATCCGCGGTTTGAGGTGGCCCTTGAAAGGGCACTGACCGAGTTGCTGCAAGGCCGTGCGCTCGACAGCCTCAAGGGCTTTGCGCCACCCACTTTTGACCTGGAAGAGGCGGCCAGCGCCAGCAACATCGAGCGTCATTTTGTGGATTCAAGCGGCAAGATCCACTGGAACTTCCTGAGTGAAATTCCGCACCATGTGTTTGTGGACTGGAACTTTTCGACCACCACCACGCAAGACTATGCCTGGTTGATCAGCAAAATCCACGAGGAAGGCTTTGACATTTACATCTCGGATTTGGAGCACTTGGGTGTGTATGGCTGCCGCATTTTGGTGCCCGGCATGTCTGAGATTTACCCGGTGGATGACCTCGATTTTGAGAACAACAGCATGGCCAACCCGATGCGCGAGGCGATTTTGAACCTGAGCGATTTGGGCGATGACGAGTGCGAAGATTTGTTGGCCAGTCTGAACGAGTCAAGCCTGCCCGACCCAGGCCCGGTGGCAGCTGCCATCGGCATGGTGGCCGATGCCGGGACGTTTTGGGCCGATTTGCGGGTGGGGGAGCTCAAAACCCTGCTGGCGCTGGCCTCGGGCAATGAAGAAGCCACGCTCGAAGGCTGTGAGTGGATTCGCCATTTTGAGCTCATCGCTGTGCAGCGGCGTGCGGTCTATGCCTGTGTCGAGACCCTGATTCAGCTGTCAGACGGGGGCAACACCGGGCCTTATTTGTCCGCTTTGCGCCAGTTGTATGGGGCCTCTGCTGTGGGACAAGCCCAAGCCTTGATTGCACAAACTGACCGATTCATGGGCCTGTCGGCCCCGGGTTTGCAAATGGACGGCTGCGCCATGCACCAAAAACTGCTGCTCGCTTACAGCAAAGTGCAGTCCATGAAAGCCCAAGACCTCAGGGCCTGATGCTCACAGCCCCAGGCTTTGCAGTTGAACCAAGCCTTTGGGGGTTTGCAGGGTGGCCACGATGTTGGCGTCACCGGCTTGAACGCTGACACCTTGCAAGCCGATCGATTCATAGGCGGCTTGCAGTTTGGCTGCGCTTGGGTGGCTCACGGTCAGGCTTTGCAAGGTCACGCCCGAGCGTGGCAGGCTGTTGCGGGGGTGAAGTCGCAAGGGTTCGGCTGCATCGGGTTTGCCCCATTGGATCAGGGTGGGCAAAGTGCCGTTGAACAAGCGCTCACCGTCATCCCGCACGGTGATTTGCCAGTTCAGGGTGCCTTTGCTGGACTTGCGGCTGGCGTGCACCACCTGACCGCGTTCGATGCCTTGGCTGCGCAACTGGTGCCTGGCGGTTTTGATGTCGTCGGTGCTGCTGACAAAATGAATCAGCCGTGGGCCTTGTTGTATGGCTTTTTGCAGCGAAACATCGTCCATGTCGAACCAGCGAGGCACTTGTGAGCGCTTGGGAATCACGGCATCGGGGTTGATGGCAATGATTTCAAAGTAGGCCAAAGGGTAGTTGGGCGTGGCGATCTTGAACAAGCGGTTGTGGGTGCCATATTTTTCGTGTTCACCACCCGCTACAGGGGTGATGCCCAAGGTGTCTTGGCACCATTGCACGCCAACGTCAAGGGTCGAGGCCATGACCACCAGGTGGTCGATTTGTGTTTTCATGGTTTTGTGGGTTCGCTGTCCAAGGGCAGACGACGGGCTCCGTTGAAGCGTTTTTGCCAGTAGGCGCTGCGCATGTCATCCACCTTGACCGATTTGCCAGAACGGGGCGCATGAATGAATTTGCCATCCCCTACGTAGATGCCCACATGACTGAAGGCTCGCTTCATGGTGTTAAAAAACACGAGATCACCCGGTTTGAGTTCTTCGCTTTCAATGACCTCGGTGCTGCGAGCTTGTTCTTCAGCGCGGCGAGGCAAGAGCTGGCCGACGGATTTTTCGTAAAGGTGGCGAACAAAACCGCTGCAATCAAAGCCTGAGCTTTCACTGGACCCACCGCGCTTATAGGGGACGCCCAGCAAGTCCATGGCTTGCATGACCATGCCCGTGGCTTTGCTGCTCGCTTTGTCTTTGACTTGGCTGATTTGTCCGCCCAATTGAGACACCAAACCGGTGTCGAGCGCAGTTTGCACCTCCTCGTCGGATGGCGCAGACAAGGCCACTGGGCTGACCAAGCAAATAACAGTGAGGAGGATCCACCAACGCATAGCCATTGAGCATAACTGATGTTTTTCTTTATTTGCCCTTCTTTGATTGCGATCATGGCGTTCGCTGGATCGGCAGGGCCAAGGTCCTGCGACAATCCAGACTCAAAACCCATCGGAAAAAGACATGTTGATCAATGCAGACGAAAGCCAATTGGTGTTGGTGGATTTTCAGGCTCGCCTCAAGCCTGCGATGCTGGACGCCGAAGCAGTGTGGGCCAACGCCGTTCGCTTGGCGACTTTGGCGCAGGCCTTGGAGGTGCCGACTTGGGGCACAGAGCAAAATCCGTCGCGTTTGGGTGAGATGCCCCCCGACATCCGAAGTCACTGCCGCCAGGTTCTGGCCAAAATGCAATTCAGTGCCGTTGAAGAAGGCCTGGGTGAATGGTTGCAACCCGAGCCACCACAGGCCCCGCGTGGCAACGCCCGCAGTTTGCCGCGCCACTTGCAAAAGCCCCAAGCCACTGCGCAGGAACGCAAAACGATTGTGTTGGCTGGTTGTGAAGCCCATATTTGCTTGATGCAAACCGCCTTGGATTTGCTGGAAGACGAGTTTGAAGTGTGGGTGGTGACCGATGCCTGCAGTTCGCGCACCGAGCGCAACCGCGATGCGGCCTATGACCGTTTGGCAGGCGCTGGGGCTGAACTGGTGACCGCCGAGATGTTGGCTTTTGAATGGGTCCGAACGGCTGAGCACCCCGATTTCAAGCTGCTGCAATCCCTCTTCAAATGAAGTGATTTGCAGGAGCCCCGCCCTCGGGGTGATGGTGAGTGGTCTGCGAGGCTTGATCGTGACGAGGGCGTCGATCCTAATGGGCAAGCGTCTTGCAAACTTGAACGACCATCGGTCAAAGTCAGCTTCTTGCAAGTCCCTTGGCCATAATTATGAATTCAGAAGTGCAGGGCGATGCGTGACCGTTGCCCTCTTTGCTGGTTTCAACTTGGTGGGCTTTCAGGAGACATTTATGGGCAGTTTCGCAGAATTTCACGCCCGGTCGATCAACGACCGTGACGCTTTTTGGGCCGAGCAGGCCAAGTTGGTCGATTGGAAAGTCCAGCCGCAGCAAATTTGTGATTACAACAACCCGCCCTTTGCCAAATGGTTCGTCGGTGGTCAAACCAATCTGTGCCACAACGCGGTGGACCGCCATCTGGCCGAGCGCGCCGACCAGCCTGCACTGATTTTTGTGTCGACTGAAACCGACCAGGAAAAAACCTACACCTTCCGCGATCTGCACGCCGAAGTGCAGCGCATGGCCGCCATCTTGCAAGACCTGGGCGTGGTCAAGGGCGACCGCGTGCTGATCTACATGCCTATGATTGCTGAAGCGGCATTCGCCATGCTGGCTTGTGTGCGCTTGGGGGCTATTCACTCGGTGGTGTTTGGTGGTTTTGCCTCGCACTCGCTGGCCACCCGCATCGAAGACGCTTCGCCCAAGGTCATCATCAGCGCCGACGCCGGTTCGCGCGGCGGCAAGGGCGTGCCTTACAAGCCATTGCTGGACGAAGCCATCAAGTTGTCGGCCCATAAACCAGCCAACGTGATCATGGTGGACCGAAAACTGTCCGAATTCACGCCCGTAGCGGGCCGCGATGTGGATTACGCCACCGAGCGCGCCAAGCACATGGACACCGTGGTGCCCTGCGAGTGGGTCGAATCCACCCACCCCAGCTACACGCTCTACACCTCAGGCACCACCGGTAAGCCCAAAGGCGTGCAACGCGACACCGGTGGCTACACCGTGGCCTTGGCGGCCAGCCTGCCCAATATTTTTGAAGGCAAACCCGGCGGCACCTTTTTCTGCACCAGCGATATCGGCTGGGTGGTGGGCCACAGCTACATCATCTACGGCCCGCTGATTGGCGGCATGGCCACCATCCTCTACGAAGGCTTGCCGATTCGCCCCGACGGCGGCATCTGGTGGAGCTTGGTTGAGAAGTACAAAGTCCAGGTCATGTTCAGCGCCCCCACGGCCATCCGTGTGCTCAAAAAGCAAGACCCTGCGCTGCTCACCAAGTACGACCTGTCGAGCCTGCAGGCGCTGTTCCTGGCCGGTGAGCCGCTGGACGAGCCCACTGCCAAGTGGATTTCAGAAGGACTGAACGGCAAGGCCATCATCGACAACTACTGGCAGACCGAAACTGGCTGGCCGATTTTGAGCATTTGCAACGGCGTGGAGAAAGCGCCCAGCAAGTTCGGCTCGCCCGGCAAGGCGATTTATGGCTACAACGTCAAATTGGTCGACGACCAGACGGGCGAAGAACTCACCGGCGCCAACCAGAAGGGCGTGCTGACCATCGAAGGCCCCTTGCCTCCCGGCAACCTGCAAACCATCTGGGGCGATGACGAGCGTTTCGTCAAGACTTACTGGAAGACCGTTCCCAACAAACTGGTCTACAGCACCTTCGATTGGGCGGTGCGTGACGAAGACGGCTACTACTTCATTCTGGGCCGCACCGACGACGTGATCAACGTCGCTGGTCACCGCCTGGGCACCCGAGAGATCGAGGAAAGCATCTCCAGCCACCCCAACGTGGCCGAAGTGGCCGTGGTTGGTGTGGCCGACCAGCTCAAAGGGCAGGTGGCCATGGCGTTTGCCATTGCCAAGGACACCTCGGGCCTGACGGATGCGGCAGCACGTCTGAAGCTCGAAGGCGAAGTCATGAAAGTGGTGGACAGCCAGCTGGGAGCGGTGGCGCGTCCGTCGCGTGTGTTCTTTGTGACCGCATTGCCCAAAACGCGCAGCGGCAAACTGCTGCGCCGCGCTATTCAGGCTGTGGCCGAAGGCCGCGATCCTGGCGACCTGACCACCATGGACGACCCCGCTGCTTTGCAGCAGATCGTCGATCAGATCAAAGGCTGATGCCCTGGGCCCCGCTTTGTCGGGGCCTTTTTTTATTCTGCAAAGGTTCTCTCTAAACGCCTGTAAGTTAGACATCGGACAAGCCATGGCACAATGCGCGCTGTACTTAGGCCCTTCCCCTGCCACAGTCGCATCCGCCAACCGGTCCAGCCGTGTCGCGGAAGGTATATATCAACCAACTAATGTTTCCCAGAGGGAAACGGAGGTCAGCGAATCATGAGCGAGACAAATTCCGTCTACTCCGCCTATTCAGGCAATACCCATCTCTTCGGGGGCAACACCCCCTACGTCGAAGAGATGTACGAAAACTACTTGGCCAATCCTGGCAGCGTGCCTGATTCTTGGCGTGACTACTTTGACGCCTTGCAGCACGTTCCCGCAGTCGATGGCTCCAATGCCAAAGACGTGCCCCACCAGCCCGTCATCAATGCTTTTGCCGAACGCGCCAAAGCCGGCGGCACCAAAGTTGTCATGGCCAGCGCCGATGTCGAAATGGGCCGCAAGCGCACTGCCGTTCAGCAGCTGATTGCTGCTTACCGCAACGTGGGCCAGCGCTGGGCAGACCTGGACCCGCTCAAGCGCACTGAACGCCCCGCTATTCCTGACCTCGACCCCGCTTTCTTCGGCTTCACCGATGCCGACCAGGAAACCGTGTTCGACACCAGCAACACGTTTTTTGGCAAGAACAACATGTCCTTGCGCGAGTTGCTCAATGCGCTGCGTGAGACCTATTGCGGCACCTTGGGTGCTGAATACATGTACACCACCGAGCAGGCCGAAAAACGCTGGTGGCAGCAAAAGCTCGAAAGCATCCGCAGCAAACCCAACTTCACATCGGACAAGAAAAAGCAGATCCTCGACCGCCTGACAGCCGCCGAAGGTCTGGAGCGTTATTTGCACACCAAATACGTGGGTCAAAAGCGTTTCTCGCTCGAAGGGGGTGAGAGCTTCATCGCCGCGATGGACGAGCTGATCCAGCAAGCCGGTGCGCAAGGCGTGCAGGAAGTCGTGATTGGCATGGCCCACCGTGGTCGTCTGAACGTGCTGGTCAACACCATGGGCAAGCTGCCGGCCGACTTGTTTGCCGAGTTTGACCATACCGCCCCTGAAGATCTGCCTGCCGGTGACGTGAAATACCACCAAGGTTTCAGCTCGGACGTGAATACGTCCGGTGGCCCCGTTCACCTGTCGCTGGCCTTCAACCCCTCGCACTTGGAAATTGTGAACCCCGTGGTCGAAGGTTCTGTGCGTGCCCGTATGGACCGCCGTGGCGACCCGCTGGGCAAGCAAGTGCTGCCCGTTTTGGTGCACGGTGACTCGGCCTTTGGCGGTCAAGGTGTGAACCAGGAAACCTTGGCGCTGGCCCAAACCCGTGGTTACTCCACGGGTGGCACGGTTCACATCATCATCAACAACCAGATCGGTTTCACCACCTCTGACCCGCGCGACATGCGCTCAAGCGTGTTCTGTACCGACATCGTCAAAATGGTCGAAGCACCGGTCTTGCACGTCAACGGTGACGATCCAGAGACCGTGGTCCTGGCCACTCAGCTGGCTTTGGAATACCGCATGACGTTCCAAAAAGATGTGGTGCTGGACGTGGTGTGTTTCCGCAAACTGGGTCACAACGAGCAGGACACCCCTGCGCTGACCCAGCCGCTGATGTACAAAAAAATCGGCGCACACCCTGGCACACGCAAACTGTTTGCCGACAAACTGGCCACACAAGGCTTGGGCGAAACCCTGGGCGACGACATGGCCAAGGCTTACCGCGCGGCTTTGGACGCAGGCAAGAACACCACCGAGCCGGTGTTGACCAACTTCAAAACCAAGTTCACCGTGGACTGGGCACCCTTCATGGGCAAGAAGTGGACCGATGCGGGCGACACGTCTATCCCTTTGGCCGACTGGAAACGTCTGGCCGAGAAAATCACCACCATCCCTGAGTCGGTCACACCGCACCAGTTGGTCAAAAAGGTGTACGACGACCGCGCCGCCATGGGCCGTGGCGACATTCCAGTGGACTGGGGCATGGGCGAACACATGGCCTTCGCCTCGCTGGTGGCCAGCGGCTACCCTGTGCGTTTGTCGGGCGAAGATTGCGGCCGTGGCACCTTCACCCACCGCCATGCCGTCATTCACGACCAAAAGCGCGAAAAGTGGGACACCGGCACTTACGTCGCCCTGCAAAACGTCTCTGACAAGCAGGCCCCCTTCACCGTGATCGACTCGATCCTGTCCGAAGAGGCTGTGCTCGGTTTTGAATACGGTTACGCATCCAACGATCCCAACACCTTGGTGATTTGGGAAGCGCAGTTCGGCGATTTTGCCAACGGCGCTCAAGTGGTGATCGACCAGTTCATTGCATCGGGCGAAGTCAAGTGGGGCCGCGTGAACGGCCTGACCTTGATGCTGCCGCACGGCTACGAAGGCCAGGGTCCTGAGCACAGCTCGGCCCGCGTGGAGCGCTTCATGCAGTTGGCGGCCGACACCAACATGCAGCTCGTGCAGCCCACCACGGCCAGCCAGATTTTCCATGTGCTGCGTCGCCAGGTGGTGCGTGACCTGAGGAAGCCCTTGGTCATCTTCACGCCCAAGTCGCTCCTGCGCAACAAGGATGCCACCAGCCCGGTGTCCGAGTTCACCAAGGGCAGCTTCCAGACTGTGATTCCCGAGAACAAGGCGCTCAAGGCCGACAAGGTCAAGCGCGTCATTGCCTGCTCGGGCAAGGTGTACTACGACCTGGTCAAGCAACGCGAAGCCAAGGGTGCTGACGACACCGCGATCATCCGCGTGGAACAGCTCTATCCCTTCCCGCACAAGGCTTTCGCTGCCGAGATCAAGAAGTACCCCAACGCCACCGACATCGTGTGGTGCCAGGACGAGCCGCAGAACCAGGGCGCCTGGTTCTTCATTCAGCACAACATCCACGAGAACATGCTCGAAGGTCAAAAGCTCGGTTATGCCGGTCGTGCAGCGTCCGCGTCACCTGCGGTGGGTTACTCACACCTGCACCAAGACCAGCAAAAAGCACTGATCGAAGCGGCCTTCTCGAAGCTCAAGGGCTTCGTGCTGACCAAGTGAACCAGCGTCTGGCGCTGACGGTTCAGCGCCAGACCCCTCGATAAACGACCAACGCATAACGGAAACATCATGGCCATCGTAGAAGTCAAAGTCCCCCAACTGTCCGAGTCAGTGGCTGAAGCCACCATGCTGCAGTGGAAAAAGAAAGTCGGTGAAGCGGTTGCTGCCGACGAAATCCTGATCGAAATCGAGACCGACAAGGTCGTGCTCGAAGTGCCCGCGCCCGCTGCTGGCGTGATCTCTGAAATCCTCGTGGCCGATGGCGGCACCGTGGCCGCAGAGCAATTGATTGCCCGCATCGACACTGACGGCAAGGTCGGTGCCGCCGCTGCACCCGCTGCAGCTGCCGCCCCCGCTGTGAGCGCAGCAGCCCCTGCGGCCGCCGCAGCCACCACGGGTGGCAGCATGGCCGGTGTGGCCATGCCCGCCGCTGCCAAACTCATGGCTGACAACAGCCTGGCTGCTGGCTCGGTGGCAGGTTCTGGCAAAGACGGCCGCGTGACCAAGGGTGACGTGTTGGCCGCTGTGGCCGGTGGCGTCAAGTCCACCGCTGCCGTGATTCCTACAGGCGTGCCCACCAAGACGCTGCCTCAGGTGTCGGCCCCTGCCGTCAACCTGGGCGACCGCCCAGAGCAGCGCGTGCCCATGACACGTCTGCGTGCCCGTGTGGCCGAGCGTTTGCTGCAGTCGCAGTCGACCAACGCCATCCTGACCACCTTCAACGAAATCAACATGGCCCCGGTCATGGACATGCGCAAGCGCATGCAAGACCGTTTCGAGAAGGAACACGGTTGCAAGCTGGGCTTCATGAGCTTCTTCGTCAAGGCCGCTGTGCACGCCCTGAAGAAATTCCCAGTGCTCAACGCCTCGGTCGACGGCAACGACATCGTGTACCACGGCTACTTTGACATCGGTATCGCGGTAGGTTCGCCACGCGGTTTGGTGGTGCCGATTTTGCGCAACGCCGACCAGATGAGCTTTGCCGAGATTGAAAAGAAAATTGCCGAATTTGGCCAGAAGGCCAAGGACGGCAAGTTGGGCATCGAAGAGATGACCGGCGGCACCTTCTCCATCTCCAACGGAGGCACTTTCGGCTCGATGATGTCCACCCCCATCATCAACCCACCCCAGTCTGCCATTTTGGGCGTGCACGCGACCAAAGACCGCGCCATGGTGGAAAACGGCCAGGTTGTGGTTCGCCCCATGAACTACTTCGCCATGTCGTACGACCACCGCATCATCGACGGCCGCGAAGCTGTCTTGGGCTTGGTCGCCATGAAGGAAGCGCTGGAAGATCCAGCTCGCCTCTTGTTCGACATCTGACATCAAACCGAGGCATGCCAACCATCTCGATGTTCTATGGCGTTTTGGTGTCCATGTATTTCATGGACACCAGTGAACACCACATGCCACACATCCATGTGTACTACCAAGACTTCGAGGCGGTTTTTGCGATTCCCAGCGCGGAGCAATTGGCAGGGAACTTCCCTAAAAACAAGCGGCGCTTGGTCGAGGCCTGGATCGAAATTCATGCCGAAGAGTTGATGGCAGACTGGTCATTGGCCATTGAAGGGCGTGACCTTTTCAGGATCGATCCACTCAAATGACTGAAACCCGCCCCCTTTTGCCGCGCGTGACCAAGGTGAAGACCTTGGACAATTTTGAACTGTTGCTTGAATTCAAGGACGGCGCAGTCAAGTCCTTTGATGTCAAACCCTACTTGGATTTTCCGGCGTTTCAAAGGCTGAAAGTGGGAGGGGCGTTTGCCAAGGCCCATGTCTCACACGGCACGGTGGTCTGGGACGACATGCTGGATTTGGCCCCTGAAACGCTGTATCTGAAAGGGGTTGCCCATGCGGGTCTGCCCCCAATGGATCAGACCTGAAGCACACGCGATCGTGACAATTTTTGGTCAGCATGAAGCCTCATGGGGCTGAGATGCTGGCACCGGGACTGTCTCAATTCAATGAATGACTGAATAGAAAGAAACCTATGAGCAAACAATTCGACGTCGTCGTCATCGGCGGTGGCCCCGGTGGCTACATTGCAGCCATTCGCGCTGCCCAACTCGGTTTCCAGGTCGCTTGTATCGACGAATGGAAGAACGCGGCCGGTGGCCCAGCGCCCGGCGGCACCTGCACCAACGTGGGTTGCATCCCCTCCAAGGCTTTGCTGCAGTCCAGCGAGCACTTTGACCATGCCAACCACCACTTCGCCGAGCACGGCATCACTGCCACGGACGTGAAGATGGACGTGGCCAAGATGATTGCCCGCAAAGACACCGTCGTGAAGCAAAACAACGATGGCATCTTGTACCTGTTCAAGAAAAACAAGGTCACCTTCTTCCATGGCCGCGGCAGCTTTGCTGGCAAGGCTGAAGGCGGTTACACCCTCAACGTGGCAGGCAAGACCGAAGAGTCCATCACCGCCAAGCAAGTCATCATTGCCACCGGCTCCAACGCCCGTGCACTGCCTGGCACCCCATTTGACGAAGTCAATGTGTTGTCCAATGATGGCGCTTTGCGCGTGGGTGCTGTGCCCAAGAAGCTGGCCTTGATCGGTTCCGGCGTGATCGGTCTGGAGATGGGCTCGGTCTGGCGTCGCCTGGGTGCAGAAGTCACCATCCTCGAAGGCCTGCCCACATTCTTGGGCGCGGTGGACGAGCAAATCGCCAAGGAAGCCAAGAAGGCTTTCGACAAGCAAGGCCTGAAGATCGAACTCGGCGTGAAAGTCGGCGAAATCGTCAATGGCAAGAACGGTGTGACCGTCAACTACACCAACGCCAAGGGCGAAGCGGTGGTTTTGGATGCCGACAAGCTGATCATTTCGATCGGCCGTGTGCCCAACACCATCGGCTTGAACACCGAAGCCGTGGGCCTGCAGCTGGATGAGCGCGGCGCGGTGGTGGTGGACGCCGACTGCAAAACCAATTTGCCCGGCGTGTGGGCGGTGGGTGACGTGGTGCGTGGCCCGATGCTGGCGCACAAAGCCGAAGAAGAGGGCGTGGCCGTGGCCGAACGCATCGCGGGCCAACACGGGCACGTCAACTTCAACACCATCCCTTGGGTCATCTACACCAGCCCCGAGATCGCTTGGGTCGGCCGCACCGAGCAGCAACTCAAGGCCGATGGCGTGGCCTACAAGGCCGGCACCTTCCCGTTCCTGGCCAACGGCCGTGCCCGTGCCTTGGGCGACACGACCGGCATGGTGAAGATGTTGGCCGATGCGACCACTGACGAGATTTTGGGCGTGCACATCGTGGGCCCACAAGCCTCCGAGTTGATCGCCGAAGCCGTGGTGGCCATGGAATTCCGCGCCAGCGCCGAAGACATTGCCCGCATTTGCCACGCGCACCCTTCTTTGAGCGAGTCCACCAAAGAGGCCGCTTTGGCGGTGGACAAGCGCAGCTTGAACTTCTAAGACCTTGACGCTCCCGACACTGCAGCGCCGGGTGAGTTGGGTTAAAGTTCTGCATCCCTGAAAACCCGGGCCTGGTCCCGGGTTTTCTCATTTGATTTGAAGAGCAAGCCATCCATGTCCGTTCGTGCAGTTTACGAAGAAGAACTCCTAAAACGCGGTTATCAAAGCGACCCTGCTCAGTTGCGGGCCATCGAAGCACTGGAGCGCTGTGCCAGCGAATGGGCGGCCTACAAATCCAAACGCTCAGGCCTTCTGGGCAAGTTTCGCAGCCGACCTGAAATCCCCAAGGGGGTGTACATGTTTGGCGGGGTGGGGCGAGGCAAAAGCTTCTTGATGGATTGTTTTTTTGCTGCTGTGCCCATTCAGCGCAAAACCCGCCTGCACTTTCACGAGTTCATGCGCGAGGTGCACCGCGAACTGGCGGCCATTCAGGGCACCGTCAACCCCTTGGATGAGCTGGGCAAGCGCATGGCCAAGCGCTATCGCTTGATTTGTTTTGATGAGTTTCATGTGGCCGACATCACCGACGCGATGATCTTGCACCGCTTGCTGGTGGCACTGTTCGACAACGGCGTGGGTTTTGTCACCACTTCCAACTTCGAGCCGGATGGCCTGTACCCCGACGGCCTTCACCGCGACCGCATCTTGCCCGCCATCGCTTTGCTGAACCAGCGCATGCAGGTGCTCAATGTGGACAACGGCACCGATTACCGACGCCGCACCCTGGAGATGGTCAAGCTTTACCACACGCCTTTGGGTGATCAGGCCGATGCCGAGATGAACGATGCCTTCACACGGCTGGCCACTGGACCTGATGAAGAACCGGTGCTGCGCATCGAATCGCGTGACATCACGGCCAAACGACGGTCAGGCGATGTGGTTTGGTTTGATTTCCGTGCGATCTGTGGGGGGCCGCGCTCACAAAATGATTACCTCGAAATTGCCACGCAGTACCATACCGTTTTGTTGAGCAATGTGCCGCACATGCCCGTCAGCATGGCCTCTGAAGCGCGGCGCTTTACCTGGCTGATCGACGTGTTGTATGACCGCAGGGTCAAGTTGATCATGTCGGCGGCCGTGCCACCCGAGGGCCTCTACACCAGTGGACCCATGTCGCACGAGTTTCCACGCACGGTGTCTCGCTTGCATGAAATGCAGTCCAGCGAGTTCCTGGCACTTGAGCACCGCACAGTGGACACCCAACTGACATGATGCGCAGACTTGGCTGGTTCATGGTGATGGCGTTGTTGGTGCACACAGGCCATGCATGGGCCCAAAGTGCACGTTCCTTCAATGACACCGGGCTTGACACCCCTTTGCCCGCAATGCAGCAGGCTCAGCCGGTGCCCGTTGATGACTTGCCTGAGGTCATGGCTCGCCAAAGAGCGCATTTGCAAGGGGAGCGAGAGGCCGTCTTGATGGTTTATGAATCGCAAAAGAAACTTTGTTGGCAAAAATTTGCGGTCAACCCTTGTCTCAACGATGCCCGTCGTCAGCGCCGGCAAGCCTTGCATCCACTGAAGGAGCAGGAGTTGTCCTTGAATGCCCAAGAGCGTTTGTGGCGCACCGAGCAGCGTAATTTGCGTTTGCAAAACAAAGCGCCAGAGCCCAAGGATCCGTCATGAGCGATGCTCGTTTTTTGGGGGTGTTGCAAGACTTGCGATCTCCCCAGCGTCAGTTGATTGAGTTGCAAATGGAGCACGCCGATCTGGACGCCCTGATCGATCAAGCGGCTTTGTCGGCCAAGCCATTGGACGATTTGAGTTTGCGCCGATTGAAAAAAAGACGTCTGGCCTTGCGTGATCACATGGCGCAATTGCAATGGCAACTCTCGCCCAAGGAGCCCGCTTGAATTTGTTGGACCAACGTGTGGCAGACACTTTGTCGGACCAGGGGGTTTTGGCCCAAGCGGTGCCTGGATTTCAGCCGCGACAAGGGCAAACCGACATGGCCATGGCCGTCAGCCGCGTGGTTCAAGAGGGGGGGCAGTTGGTGGTGGAGGCCGGCACAGGCACGGGCAAAACATACGCTTACCTGGTGCCTGTTTTGCTCAGTGGGCAAAGGGCGTTGGTCTCGACGGCCACCAAAGCCTTGCAAGACCAATTGTTTTCTCGCGACATTCCCCGTTTGGTCCAGGCCCTGGGCTTGCCCATCCGCGTGGCTTTGCTCAAAGGACGTTCCAACTATTTGTGTCTGCACCGCATGGGCCAAGCCCGGCACAGTCCCGAGTCGGTTCAGCCAGGGGCTCAACAGGCCTTGGCCAAAATTGAACTGTGGTCCCAGTCCACCCGCACGGGCGACATGGCCGAGTTGACTGGGCTCGACGAACGTTCGGGTCTGTGGCCATGGGTCACATCGACCCGGGACAATTGTTTGGGTTCAAGCTGTCCCAGTTACCGAGCTTGCCACGTCAATTTGGCCCGCAAGGAAGCCATGGCTGCCGATGTTGTGGTCATCAACCACCATTTGTTTTTCGCAGACATGGCGGTGCGTGAGTCAGGTGTTGCCGAGCTTTTGCCCACGGTGAGGGTCACGGTGTTCGATGAGGCACACCAACTCAATGAAATCGGGGTCAACTTTTTGGGCCAACAATTGTCAACGGTGCAGTTGCACGAGCTGTGTCGCGACGTGCTGGCCGCGGGCTTGCAACTGGCGCGTGGATTGGTGGATTGGCCACTGATTTGCAGCAGCTTGGAAAAGGCGACCCGTGATTTGCGCTTGGCCGCTGGCCAGCACCGAGGCTCTGTGCGATTGCGTTGGATCGGCGCTCATCCTGAGGGTTTGGAGCCTGAGGCATGGTCTTTGGCCTTGCAAGCCCTTTCTCAGGCGCTGATGAATGTGCAGCAAGGCTTGGACATGGTCACCGAGTTGGCCCCTGATTTTCAACGCTTGGCAGATCGCACCCGCGAGTTGTTGGAGCGGGCCGCTTTGTTTGCGGATTTGCCCAATCCCGAAGGGGTACGTTGGGCCGAGGTCAGCTCGAATTTGACCTTGGTGGAGTCTCCACTGGACATTTCTCAGGCTTTTGAAGCCTTGACCCGCAACCCGACGCCTCCTGTCGACACTGCAGGGGTGCACCCATCGGCTGAATGCGAGCTGGGCCCACTCGACGATGCTCTTGAGACTGGTCAAGACCCGTCGGCCGAGACCGAGGCACCTTCCGCAGCGGCTCAGCGGGCCTGGATTTTCACATCGGCCACCTTGGGGGATGAGCCGAGCCTGCGTTGGTTCACCGAGCCTTGTGGCCTGAGTTCAGCTCAGGTTCTGCAGGTCGGCAGTCCTTTCGATTACGCACAGCAGGCGGCCTTGTATGTGCCCACCCATTTGCCCCGACCGGGGGACCCTGGGCATGCCCAGCAAGTGGCGGAGTTGGTTTTGGCCGCCGTGCAGATTTTGGGGGGGCGCACATTGGTGTTGACCACCACCTTGAATGCCATGCGCCAAATTGGTGAGCACCTCCAGACCCATGGCGATGCGGCCAAGAACATCGAGGTGCTGGTACAAGGCCAAAGCCCCAAGCGTCGCTTGATGGAGCGCTTCAGGCAGGGCGGTGGCTCTGGCGATGCCCAAGGGTTGGGCGGATGCGTTTTGGTGGCCTCTGCGTCTTTTTGGGAGGGTTTTGATGTGCCGGGAGATGCGCTGCAGTTGGTCATCATCGACAAGCTGCCCTTCCCACCCCCTGGTGACCCTCTGTTTGAGGCCCGCAGTCAGCGCATCACGCAACAAGGCCGCAGTGCATTTGCCGACCATTCATTGCCCGAAGCTGCGGTGGCGCTCAAGCAAGGGGCAGGGCGGTTGATCCGCAGTGAGACCGATCGGGGGATTTTGGTGGTTTGCGACAAGCGCTTGGTGGGCATGTCCTACGGTCGCAGGTTGGTCAAGGGCTTGCCGCCCATGCGCCGCCTGGAGGACCATGAGTCGTTCCTCGAGGCTTTGTATCAACTCACCACAGACGCCACCCACGCGCGTTCTTGACCGCTCCTTCGGACTTGAGGTAGTCCGATTGAGGGAAGCTTTTTTCAAGCACCCGTTTGGCGTCGTTGCTCAAAGCGCTCATACCCATGGCGTTGTAGGAGCTGACAAGGATGGCCAGGGCTTCTTCGATGGCCGGCACACCTTGGTAATCGGCAATGGCTTGTTGGGCACGGTTGATGGCGGCCACATGTGCGCCTCGGCTGGCGTAATAACGGGCCACATGCACCTCGTAGGCCGCCAGCGAATTGACAATGTGGGTCATCCGTTGACGGGCATCGGGGCTGTATTTGGATTCCGGAAAGCGTGTGCTCAACTCGCGAAAAGCCTCGAACGAGTCTTTGGCCGCCTTTTGGTCACGCTCGGACAAATCTTGCCGCGTGATGAAAGAAAAAAGGCCCAAGTTGTCGTTGAAGTTGACCAGTCCTTTGAGATAAATGGCGTAGTCGATGGCCGGGCTGGTGGGGTGCAGTCGGATGAAGCGGTCAAGCGTGGCGATGGCTTGAATTTTGTCCCCGGTTTTGTACTGTGCAAAGGCCTTGTCAATTTGGGCTTGTTGGGCCAAGGCCGTGCCTGCAGCACGCCCTTCGAGCTTTTCGTAGTAGCCGATGGCCTTGTCCCAAGCCCCGGCATTGGCTTCATCACGGGCCTCGCTGTAAATTTTTTCTGGCGACCAGCCTGCTGTAGCGTCTTTGGGGGTGTTGGCGCAGCCGCTCAGAAAGAGTCCCGCAGTCAAAGCCAAGCCGACTGGAACCATCGATAATCTGAAGCTTCGCATCTGTGACACCCTTGTACTGTTGAACACCTTGATTATATCGACCCCCCCCACGGCAGATGAGTCCCGCAACTTGCTGGACGACGGCGAACGTGTCATGGACACCCTTGATGTGGAGGTTCGCCAGATTCAGGTGCCCATGGGGCTGCACGGGCAGCGCCTGGACCGCGCATTTGCCACCTTGGTGCCCGAATTTTCCCGCAGTTATTTGCAGCAATTGATCGAGCAAGGCGATGCGCTGGTCGATGAGCGCGTCACCACCAAAGTGTCCACCAAGGTGCGTTTGGGGCACCGTTTGCAAATCACCCTGCGGGCCACCCCACAGTCGCAGGCTTTTGTGCCCGAGGAAATGCCAATTGAGGTGGTGTACGAAGATGCCCATTTGAGAGTCATCCACAAGCCTGCAGGTTTGGTGGTTCATCCAGCCCCTGGCAATTGGCGCGGCACCTTGCTCAATGGTTTGTTGGCTTTGGACCCGGGGGCCTTTGACGTGCCCCGAGCAGGCATTGTTCACCGCTTGGACAAAGACACCAGTGGATTGATGGTGGTGGCCAGGACCCGTCAGGCCATGGATGCGTTGGTGACTCAGATCGCGGCGCGAGAGGTGCGAAGGCAATACCTGGCCATCGCTCACAAAGCTTGGACGGCTCCTTCACCCTTGACGGTAGAGGCCGCCATCGGGCGTGATCCTGCCAATCGCTTGCGCATGGCGGTGGTCGATCTGACGTTTCAACATGGCAAAACGGCCTCGACCACCATCGATTTGCTGGCGCAATCCGAGCGGGCCTGTTTGGTGGAGTGCACTTTGCATACTGGGCGCACCCACCAAATTCGTGTTCACATGGCGCATGTGGGTCACCCCTTGTTGGCCGATGAGGTGTACGGCGGAGCCGCTGCAGCGGGCATGAACCGTCAAGCCTTGCATGCTTGGCATTTGGCCTTCAAGCACCCCATCACGGGCCAGTTCATCGATTTGACCTCCAAGCTGCCCCAAGACATGCAAACTGCGGTGCAGGTTCTGGGCCTCGGTTACAATGCCGACCTTGGTTGAAACCCTTGATGTGATTCAAGTGGGTTTCATTCCTCCAAGTCTTTAGTTCTTGGGGGTTTTTCAGATCGACGGCCAGCCCTGCAAGATCTGCTTTACAACGCCGTGAGGCGTTTTTTTCCGAAAGATTGACACCATGAACATGGCGCAAGCCAAGCGTGTCCTGGAAACGGCTTTGCTGACAGCGGGCCAGCCTTTGTCCTTGCGTGACATGCGCGTTTTGTTTGACGATGCCATCGGGTCTGACACCCTGAGGCAAATGCTGCAAGACCTGCAATTCGAATGGACCCACAAGGGCCTTGAATTGACCCAGGTGGCCAGTGGTTGGCGCTTTCAAAGTCGCCCGGAGTTGCGGCACCACCTGGACCGATTGCACCCCGAAAAACCGCCCAAATACACCCGGGCTGTTCTGGAGACTTTGGCCATCATCGCCTACCGTCAGCCTGTGACTCGGGGTGACATGGAAGACATTCGAGGGGTCACCATTGGGTCTCAAATCATCAAGCAACTGGAAGACAGGGGTTGGGTCGAGGTCATTGGGCACCGTGAAACGGTGGGCCGACCGAGTTTGTTTGCCACCACCCGGCAGTTTCTGGATGATCTGGGTTTGAGCTCTCTTGACCAATTGCCTTTGTTGTCACAGCCAGATGCGCAACTGCCTGATTTGGCAGGCTTGATCGATGAGGCCCCTGCACAAGCCACTTTGTCTTTGGACGATGCGCTGGCTTTGTTGCCTGATCCTGTTTTGTCGCCTGCGGTGGCGCCCACAATGCCTGAGCAGGTGGATGCGCAGGCTGCAGATGATTTGCCAACCTCCTTACCCCATACCTTGCAAACAGGCCCACTGCCTGATGCACCCTCTGATCAAGAGAATTGAATAATATGAACAAGCCCACAGTCGACTCCAAGAGCCAAGCCAAAAGCGTTTACGCTGCCCGAAAAGCAGGGTCTACGCCGATGGCTGTGACCCCCTACAAAGGCATTGACTTGTCAGACGTGATTTCGGGCCAATACGACGCTGAAGAGGCCGTCGATGCACCCGAGTCCGAGGGCGGCAAGCGTGTCTTGGCGCCCCAGTTTGATTCGCCCAAACTGCACAAAGTGCTGGCCCAGGCAGGCATGGGGTCCCGACTTGAAATGGAAAAGCTGATCGCCGAGGGGCGCATTTCGGTGAACAACGAGTTGGCCCATGTGGGGCAACGTGTTCAACACGGTGATCAAATCAAGGTCGATGGCAAGCCGCTTCGCATTCGCATTGATCCGCCGCCTGCGCGTGTTTTGGCCTACCACAAGCCTGCAGGTGAGATCGTCAGTCACGACGATCCACAAAATCGACCTTCGGTGTTTCGAAAATTGCCCAGATTGCAAAATGGCAAATGGCAATCGGTGGGTCGTTTGGATTTGAATACCGAAGGCTTGTTGCTGTTCACCAGTTCTGGCGAGTTGGCCAACCAGTTGATGCACCCCCGATTTGGTTTGGAGCGTGAGTATGCGGTGCGCGTTTTGGGGGCCTTGAGCAAAGACGAAAAACAAAAGTTGCTCGATGGTGTGATGCTTGACGATGGTTTGGCTCAGTTTGGCTCCATCGAAGACGGCGGGGGCGAGGGGTCCAATTGCTGGTACCGGGTGACCATTTCTGAGGGACGTAACCGTGAAGTTCGCCGAATGATGGAGTCGGTCGGTCACGCCGTCAGTCGCTTGATTCGCATCCGCTACGGTGCCATGGTTTTGCCCCACGGTTTGCGTCGTGGCGCTTGGCTTGAATTGGACGAGGCAGACATTCGATCTTTGATGCGGGCAGCGGGGGGGGCAGAGCGGCCTCGGCCCGTCACTGAGTTGCCTTCCAGAACCAACCGCAACGATCGGCGACCACGCACCGGTGGTCAGGGCAGAGCAGGAACGGCTGTGCCCAGAGCCAAACCTGCAGCCAAACCCAATATGTTGCCAGGGGGCTCGGGTTTGCCTTCAACCGAAAGTGCCAAGCCGTCCAAGTCTTATATTGGTGCAGAAAGCTTCAATCGTTTGAAAAAAGCGGCCAGTGCACCCGGCCGAGGTGGTCGAGGCGGTGGTCGCAGTCGCTGATGTCAGATTTCCCTAGGTTCACTTGGGGCTTGGGGTATTTGGGGCCTTGCAGAGGGTAGAATCAAAGGCTTTGCCGAATGGCAAAAATCTGCATTAAAAACATTTTAGTTACAGGAACTCACATGGCCATCGAACGCACACTCTCCATCATCAAACCCGACGCAGTTGCCAAAAACGTGATCGGTCAGATCTACGCCCGTTTTGAAGCTGCTGGCCTGAAAGTGGTCGCCGCCAAAATGGTTCACCTGTCGCGCGGTGAAGCCGAGCAGTTCTACGCTGTGCACAGCGCACGTCCTTTCTTCAAAGACCTGGTCGATTTCATGATCTCCGGCCCCGTCATGATTCAAGCCCTGCAAGGTGAGAACGCCATCGCCAAAAACCGCGATCTGATGGGCGCAACCGATCCCAAGAAGGCCGACGCAGGCACCATCCGCGCTGACTTTGCTGACAGCATCGACGCCAACGCCGTGCACGGCTCTGACGCTCCCGAAACCGCTGCCGCTGAAGTTGCCTTCTTCTTCCCCGGCATGAACGTTTACGCACGCTGATTGCGTCGCGGCTCCAGCGCGACCTCATCTGTATGACGGCCAACCTTCTCGAATTTGACCTGGAAGGTCTGGCCGTTTTTTGTGACGGATTGGGCGAA
This sequence comes from Comamonadaceae bacterium PBBC1, assembly GCA_002256145.1. Lineage (GTDB taxonomy): Bacteria > Pseudomonadota > Gammaproteobacteria > Burkholderiales > Burkholderiaceae_C > Limnohabitans_A. Next base: position 138,337 of record NKIP01000006.1, on the reverse strand, counting down.
AAGCGCTTTCGAGCCACCCAGCTGTTCCGCTGGATTCACCAGCGGGGTGCTTCTGATTTCAATCAGATGAGCGATTTGGCCAAGTCCTTGCGCCAAAAGCTCCAATCTCACGCGCACGTTTCGGCGCTGCCCGTGATCAGTCAACACATTTCCTCGGACGGCACCATCAAATGGCTGTTTGATGTGGGCGATGGCAACGCCATCGAATCGGTGTTCATTCCCGAAGACGACCGGGGCACCCTGTGTGTATCCTCTCAAGCAGGATGTGCCGTGGGTTGCCGATTTTGCTCCACTGGACATCAAGGCTTCAGCCGCAATTTGACGACGGGCGAAATTCTGGCGCAGCTGTGGTTTGCTGAACATTTTCTGCGCAAGCACCTGAACACCGACGAACGCGTCATTTCCAATGTGGTGATGATGGGCATGGGCGAGCCTTTGCAAAACTATTCGGCCTTGGTGCCCGCCTTGCGCACCATGCTCGATGACCATGGCTATGGCTTGTCGCGCCGCCGTGTGACGGTGTCTACCTCGGGTGTGGTGCCGATGATCGAGCGCCTGTCGGCCGATTGCCCAGTGGCCTTGGCCGTGTCCTTGCATGCGCCCAATGATGCCTTGCGTGACCACCTCGTGCCCCTGAACCGCAAATACCCATTGGACGAGTTGTTGCAGGCATGTGTGGCGTATCTGGCCCATGCGCCGCGAGACTTCATCACTTTTGAATATTGCATGCTGGACGGTGTCAACGATCAGGTTGAGCACGCGGAGCAATTGATCGATCTGGTCCAAAAATACGCGCGTCAAGGCCTGCGTTGCAAGTTCAACTTGATTCCTTTCAATCCCTTTCCAGCCTCTGGTTTGTTGCGTTCCTCGGCCAGTCGTGTGCAGGCATTTGCCAAGATGCTTCAAGATGCGGGTCTGGTGACCACTGTGCGCAAAACCCGTGGTGATGACATCGATGCGGCCTGTGGCCAATTGGCCGGTGATGTGAAAGATCGAACTCAGGTTCAATCACGCATGGCGCAGCAACGGACCATTCCCTTGGTGCCGGTTAGTGCCGTGCGATCCGAGCAGCAAACCCATGACGACCCATCTTCCCTCTGAGCCCAACCCCACCATGGATGCCTTGGCCTCATCACCTCAAGAGCCAGTCTCAGCGGGGCAAATGCTCAGAGCAGCCCGTCAAAAAGCCGGGGTTGACCTGTCTTTACTTTCCCAGACACTGAAAGTGCCCGTCAAGCAATTGGAGGCTCTGGAGTGCGACAACATTGACCCAGCCAAGGGCGTTGTTTTTTTTCGCGGCTTGGCTGCTGCGGTTTGTCGTCATTTGCAAACAGATGCAAGCCCTGTTTTGGCGCTGATGCCATCAACCCCGGTGATTTTTGCGCCGCAAAAAACGGTGGGTCAATCACCGGGACCCGTCATGCATTTCGGGACTCTGCGCTCATCTCCAAGCCGACAAAAGCATTCTGTTGGTGTGTGGGCATGGGGTATGCTGCTTGTGATTGCTGCGCTGTTGTGGTTGCCTGAGCCAAGTCAATGGCTATGGCTCGATGACGTGCAAGATTGGCTGGCTTCAGTCAGTCAGAATGAATTGAACTCTGGCAACAAAGATACCGAAGGTATACCGCAACCCGACAAAGACAGGCCTTTGTCCGACCAGCAAGGTGTGCTGGAGGCTGTGGCACTGCCTTTACCAATCAGCCAAACACCCGATGCTTCTGCCGCTGCCACAGTTGTGGCCTCTTCTGCTTTGCCAGCATCGACGTCCGTTACACCCCCACTGTCTTCGGCCAGTTCTTCTGCAGCTACCGTATTGAAGGACAGTGTACCCACCAAGTCGGTCAAAGCGGCTTCGGTCGAGTGGGTTTTTTCGGCGGCGGCTGACAGCTGGATTGAATTGCGCAGCGGCCCCTCCGTGGTGGTCTGGAGTGGTTTGGTCAAAGCCGGGCAAAGTCAGCAAGTTCAGAGTCCTCTGCCCGTGAGTGTGGTGGTTGGCCGAGCTCAGGGTGTGAGTGTCACATTGCGCGGACAGCCTTTTGATCTCAAACCTCACACGCAAGTGACCGTGGCCCGATTTGAAGTGAAGGAGTGAATATGTCCTCTGCCGATTTAGCCTTTTCGCAGTCAGCGATCAACATCGCACGACCCGCGCAACGCACAAGCCGTCAGTCCCAGGTGGTCTGGGGTTCGCGCATCGTCACCGTCGGCGGCGGCGCCCCGGTGCGTGTGCAGTCCATGACCAACACCGACACAGTGGACGTGATTGGCACCGCCATCCAGGTCAAAGAGCTGGCGATTGCCGGCTCCGAGATGGTGCGCATCACCGTCAACACCCCCGAAGCCGCCGAGGCCGTGCCGCACATCCGCGACCAGCTCGACAAAATGGGTATCGACGTGCCCCTGATCGGTGACTTCCATTACAACGGCCACCGCTTGCTGACCGACTACCCGGCGTGTGCCGAGGCGCTGTCCAAGTACCGCATCAACCCCGGCAACGTGGGCAAAGGCGACAAGCGCGATGTGCAGTTTGGTCAGATGATCGAAGCGGCCATGCGCTGGAACAAAGCCATCCGCATCGGCGTGAACTGGGGCAGCTTGGACCAGGAACTGTTGGCTGATTTGATGGACACCAACAGCCAACGCGCTCAGCCTTGGGAAGCGCGTCAGGTCATGTACGAGGCGCTGATCTCGTCGGCCATCTCGTCGGCCGTGCGTGCCGAGGCCATGGGCCTCAATGGGAACCAAATCGCCTTGTCATGCAAGGTCTCCGGCGTGCAGGATTTGATTTCGGTCTACCGCGAATTGGGTCGCCGTACCGACTACGCCCTGCACTTGGGCCTGACCGAAGCAGGCATGGGCACCAAGGGCACGGTGGCCTCGGCAGCGGCCTTGTCGGTGCTGCTGCAAGAAGGCATTGGCGACACCATCCGTGTGTCACTCACGCCCCAGCCGGGCGAAGCGCGCACACAAGAGGTGGTGATCGCGTCCGAGATTTTGCAGTCGCTGGGCTTGCGCATTTTTGTGCCCAGCGTGACAGCTTGCCCCGGCTGCGGCCGCACTACCAGCAGCACCTTCCAAGAGTTGGCCAAACAGATTGACGACTTTTTGCGCGCCCAAATGCCGGTGTGGCGTGTGCGCTACCCTGGGGTAGAAAACCTCAAGGTCGCGGTCATGGGCTGCATCGTGAACGGCCCCGGCGAGAGCAAGCACGCCGACATCGGCATCAGCTTGCCCGGCACGGGCGAAGCGCCAGCTGCGCCGGTGTTCATTGATGGCGAAAAACGCCTGACTTTGCGCGGTGAAGGCATTGCGCAAGAGTTCCAGGTGCTGGTTGAAAATTACATTGAGAACCGTTTTGGTTCCGGATCTGCTGAGAAAAAATGAGCGAGTCGTTGAAAGAAAAAACCCCCAAAGTCGAAAAAGTGGCCAAAGCCCAGAAGTTGGTTGGCGTCAAGGGCATGAATGACATCTTGCCGCCCGACTCGGCGCGTTGGGAGTGGCTGGAGGGCCAAGTTCGTGCTTTGATGGCCCGTTATGCCTACCGCAATGTGCGCCTGCCCATCGTCGAGCCCACAGCGCTGTTTGTGCGCGGCTTGGGTGAAGTGACCGACATCGTTGAAAAGGAGATGTACTCCTTTGAAGACCGTCTGAACGGCGAACAACTCACCTTGCGCCCTGAAGGCACGGCCGGTTTGGTGCGTTCGGTGGTCGAGCACAACCTGCTGTACGAAGGTGGCAAGCGCCTGTATTACATGGGCCCCATGTTCCGCCATGAGCGCCCGCAGCGCGGCCGCTACCGCCAGTTCCATCAGATTGGCGCCGAGGTGCTGGGTTTTGGTGGTGCTGAAGTGGATGCTGAGCTGATTTTGCTGGCCAACGACCTGTGGAAGGTGTTGGGCCTGAAAGATGTTCGCCTGGAACTCAACAGCCTGGGTCAACCGGCTGAGCGCCAAGCCCATCGCGCAGCCCTGATCGCCCACCTCGAAAAACACAGCGATGTGCTCGACGAAGAAGCCAAGCGTCGCCTGCACAGCAACCCGCTGCGCATTCTGGACACCAAAAACCCGGCCATGCAAAGTGTGGTTGAGTCAGCCCCCCGTTTGCTCGACTTTTTGGGTGAGGCCTCTTTGGCCCACTTCAACGCGGTCAAAGCGATTTTGGATGCCAATGGCGTGAACTACAGCATCAACCCGCGTTTGGTGCGCGGCATGGACTACTACAACCTCACGGTGTTCGAGTTCATCACCACCAGCCTGGGCTCGCAAGGCACCATTTGTGGTGGTGGCCGCTATGACTACCTGATTGAGCAGGTCGGCGGCAAACCCGCACCCGCCGTGGGTTGGGCTCTGGGTGTTGAGCGTGTGCTCGAACTCATCAAAGAGCAGGGCGAGGCTTTGCCCGATCTGGCGCCCGATGTGTACGCCATCATCCCCGAAACCGCCGCCTTGCCGGTGGCCATGCAGGTGTTGCAAACCTTGCGTGCCTGTGGCGTGTCGGCCCAAATGCACGCCGGCACTGGCGAAGGCATGGGCAGCATGAAGTCTCAGTTCAAAAAGGCCGATGGCTCGGGGGCGCGTTTTGCCCTGGTTTTTGGGGCTGAAGAATTGAGCCAGGGTCAGGTCACGGTGAAATCGCTGCGTGACGGCGAAGGGGCACAGCGCCGCGAGACCTTGAGCACTGTGGCCACTTGGGCCCACACCCTACAATCCACGCTTTGATGCGAACACAGCAGTAAAACCACCATGGCCAAAGCACTCGACCTTGAAGAACAAGAACAACTCGACCAGATCAAACATTTCTGGAAGAGATACGGCAACCTGATTTCCTGGGTGCTGATTGCTGTCATGGGCAGTTACGCAGCCTGGAATGGTTACCAGTATTGGCAGCGTGACCAAGCGGGCAAGGCTTCCGTCATGTTTGACGAGGTCGAACGAGCAGTCACTTCGGGAGATTTGGCGAGGGTTGAGCGCAGTTTTGCCGACATGAAAGACAAATTTGGTGCAACCCATTACGCCCATCAAGCCGCATTGTTGGCAGCCAAAAGTTTGCAAACGCAAGGCAAGTCCGACGCCGCACGCGCAGCACTTTCATGGGTGGCTGAATCGGCCCCGGATTCGGCTTACCGCGATATTGCCCGCCTGCGCTTGTCGGCATTGTTGTTGGATGCAGGTTCTAACGACGAGGCCTTGAGTCAATTGACACATCCCTTCACACCAGCGATGCAGGGTTTGGCTGCAGATTTGCGGGGCGATGTTTTGAAGGCCCAAAACAAAAACAGCGAAGCGACAGCAGCTTACCAGTTGGCCTGGCAGCAGTTGGTCGAAAGCACCGATTACCGTCGATTGGTGGAAGCTAAGCTCAATGCTTTGGGCGTTGACCCACAAGCGGGTTCGTCCGCCACAGTCAAAGGAGCCGCCAAGTGATTTTCAAACCGACCTTTGCCTTGCACCGGTGGTTCATTGTGTCCGTGATGGGCATTTTGTCGGCCTGTTCAAGTGCACCCGAAAAACCTCAACCATCGCCTCTGCCCTCGGTCAGTGGGACACTCAAGGTGCAAAAAGTTTGGTCTGCCTCAGTCGGTCCAGTCGACACACCGTTGATGGTCTCTGTGCATGGGCAGCAAGTCGCGATCGCTTCAACTTCGGGTCAGCTGGCACTCATGGACACACAAACTGGCCGAGAGGTTTGGCGTGTTTCGGTGGGGTCATCCATCCAGGCGGGTGCAGGCGGCGATGGCCAGCGTTTTGCTGTGGTGACGCAAAACAACGAATTGGTGGTGGTGGAGGCTGGAAAGATCGTTTGGCGTCAAGTGTTGTCTGCGCTGTCGTATACCCCACCCGTGGTGGCGGGAGCCCGTGTTTTTGTACTCACTGGCGACCGAGCGGTCACCGCATTTGATGGTGCGACGGGCCAAAAACTCTGGTCGCAACAACGGCCCAATGACCCACTTTTGTTGCGTCAAGCAGGCTTGCTGATGCCTCTGGGGGACAGTTTGCTGGTGGGTTGGGGTGGTCGTTTGGCTTCTTTGAATCCATTGACCGGTGTTGCCCGTTGGGAAACTTTGGTGGGCAGCACTCGAGGAACCAACGAAGTTGAGCGCCTGGTGGATGTGGTGGCTGGAGCCAGTCGCCAGGGCAATTCAGTGTGCGTACGTTCATTTCAAACCTCTGTGGTGTGTTTGGATGGACTCACGGGTCGGGCGATTTGGAGTCGCTCAGCTCAGGGCCATCAAGGTGTGGATGGCGATGATCAGTTGCTGTGGGGTGTTGAATCCGATAGCAAAGTGTTGGCTTGGCAGCGACAAACTGGCACGCCTGCCTGGACGCTGGAGAGCTTGCGTTTTCGTGGCCTGAGCATGCCTTTGGCTTGGAATCGAGCCTTGGTGTTGGGTGACCAGGATGGTTGGGTGCATTTCTTGTCCAAACAAAATGGTCAAACGTTGGCGCGGGTGGCTACCGATGGCTCGGCCATCGTGGGCAGGCCCGCTTGGACGGGTCAAACTTTGGTTGTGGTGACGCGCAACGGGGGCGTCTTCGGATTTCGCCCTGAATGATGGATCGGAAAATTTTTAAGTGAAACCTGTACTGGCCCTTGTGGGCCGCCCCAATGTGGGCAAATCCACGCTGTTCAACCGCCTCACCAAGAGTCGGGATGCCATCGTGGCCGATTTTGCGGGCCTGACCCGTGACCGACATTACGGCAATGGCAAGCAAGGTCGGCAAGAATTCATCGTCATTGACACCGGCGGGTTTGAACCCGATGCCAGTAGTGGCATTTACAAAGAAATGGCCAAACAAACGCAGCAAGCGGTGGCCGAAGCCGATGTGGTGATTTTTGTGGTCGATGCGCGAGGCGGTTTGTCTGCCCAAGACCATGACATCGCCAAATACTTGCGCAAGATTGGCAAACCCACTTTGCTGGTGGCCAACAAAGCCGAGGGCATGCTCGAAGGCATTCAGCTGACCGAGTTTTATGAATTGGGCTTGGGCGAGGTGATTGCCATTTCGGCCGCGCACGGCCAGGGTACGCGCGGATTGGTGGAGCTTGCATTTGAGCGGCTTAACCTGCCTGATGAGCCCGAGGAAACCGAAGAGGATCCCTCGGTCATCAAGCTTGCCGTGGCGGGTCGCCCCAACGTGGGCAAATCCACCTTGATCAACACATGGCTCGGTGAAGAGCGCTTGGTGGCTTTTGATATGCCCGGCACAACACGAGATGCCATCTCTGTCCCGTTTGAAAAGCAAGGCCAAAAATTCGAGTTGATCGATACGGCCGGTTTGCGCCGTAAGGGCAAAGTGTTTGAGGCCATTGAGAAGTTTTCTGTGGTCAAAACCTTGCAAGCCATCGAGTCTGCCAATGTGGTGCTGTTGTTGCTTGATGCCGAGCAAGGCGTGACTGACCAGGATGCACACATCGCGGGTTACGCGCTGGAAAGTGGTCGTGCCATGGTTTTGGCTGTGAACAAATGGGATTCTGTGGATGAATACCAACGCCAGTTGGTGCAGCGCTCCATCGAGACGCGTTTGCCGTTTTTGAGCTTTGCGAACATGCATTTCATTTCGGCCAAAAAACGCCAAGGCCTGGGGCCGGTTTGGGCTTCCATTGTTCAAGCCCATAAAGCGGCCATGTGCAAAATGAGCACGCCCATCTTGACGCGTTTGTTGCTTGAGGCGGTTCAGTTTCAAAGTCCTCAACGTGGGGGCATGTTCCGACCTAAGTTGCGCTATGCCCACCAAGGGGGCATGAACCCACCTGTGATCGTGGTGCACGGCAACTCGCTCGAGCACGTGACCGATACCTACAAGCGCTTTTTGGAGGGCCGATTCCGCAAAGCCTTCAATTTGTCCGGTACACCGCTGCGCATCGAAATGAAAACATCGACAAATCCTTTTGCGGACAAAGAATCCACCTGATTTTGAGGAAATCAATTTTCCTCCCCGTTGGGCGCTTTGGCCTGTGGTAAGGTCACGTCTTCTAAACTTCTGAACACGGAGAATATCGTGAGCAACAAAGGTCAACTTTTGCAAGACCCTTTCCTGAATGCATTGCGCCGAGAGCATGTGCCGGTGTCGATTTATCTGGTCAATGGCATCAAACTCCAAGGTCAGATTGAGTCGTTCGACCAATATGTGGTGTTGTTGCGCAACACGGTCACCCAAATGGTCTACAAACACGCCATTTCGACGATTGTCCCCGGGCGTTCGGTGACTTTCAGCACACCTGAAACCGGTGAAATCACCGCTTGATGCGGTTTTTAAAGGGTCTTGGTTTTGTCGCCAGGACCGCAGGTGCTGATCTTGTCTGAAACATCCTCCAACGCCCCCGCGCCGACCTTACTGGTCGGCGTTGACTTTGGGCGAGCGCATTTTGATGCCGATCTTCAAGAGTTGGGCCTGCTGGCCGAATCGGGTGGCCTCAAGCCCGTTGCCCGTTTGACCTGCAAGCGCAAAGCCCCTGATCCAGCGTTGTTTGTGGGCAGTGGCAAAGCCGACGAAATCAAGGCCTTGGCCCTGATGCACGGCGCGGTCGAGGTTGTTTTTGACCAAGCCCTGAGCCCGGCGCAGCAGCGCAATCTGGAACGCCACATCGGTTTGCCCGTGAATGACCGGACCTTGCTGATCCTTGAAATTTTTGGACAGCGTGCGCGAAGTCATGAAGGCAAGTTGCAAGTCGAATTGGCACGTCAGCAGTATCTGAGTACCCGTTTGGTCAGGCGCTGGTCCCACCTCGAACGGCAAAGCGGTGGCATCGGCATGCGTGGGGGACCAGGTGAGACGCAGATTGAGTTGGACCGCCGCATGATCAACGACTCGATCAAACGCATCAAAGAACGTTTGGTCAAGGTCAAGCGCCAGCGCAATACTCAACGCCGTCAGCGTGACCGCCGCGACACGTTCAATATTTCATTGGTGGGTTACACCAATGCTGGCAAATCCACCTTGTTCAATGCCTTGGTCAAGGCACGAGCCTACGCAGCCGACCAGCTCTTTGCCACACTTGACACCACAACCCGCCAGTTGTATTTGGGCGAAGCAGGGCGCTCGGTGTCCTTGTCTGACACGGTGGGGTTCATCCGCGATTTGCCGCATGGCTTGGTAGAGGCCTTTCAGGCCACCTTGCAAGAAGCCACCGATGCTGATTTGCTGTTGCATGTGGTGGATGCCGCCAACCTCGATTGGCCCGAGCAAATGGCCGAAGTGCAAAAAGTCCTCACCGAAATCGGGGCCGATGCTGTGCCGCAATTGTTGGTCTTCAACAAGCTGGACGCATTGGAGGCTGATCGTTACCCCCTTCAACTCCAAGATCAATACGACATGGATGGCCAGGCTGTGCCCCGTGTGTTTTTGAGTGCCCAGTCTGGGAAGGGTCTTGATTTGTTGCGCAGCGCCTTATCGGAAATCGTCAAAAATGCATTGCCACCTGTGGAGCTTGAATTCTCAGATCCCCGTGACTTGACCCGGGAATATCCAGACGATCTGCATTGAGTCCTCGTTGATTTCGGCACAATAACAACTCGTCACTCAGACAAAGACCTATCACCATGAATTTCCACCTGCCAGCCCTGCGTTGGTCCTTGCTTTCCGCAAAAATCAAAGGCATGTTCAATCTGAATGACCCTCGATGGGGTCGGGATGACGATAAATCGACGGCCGAGTCAGGCAACAAACCCTCTGCGGATCAACCTCCGTCTGCGGGTAACAAGCCTGATGCTTGGCAGCAACCACCCGGCAGAGGGTCTCAGCAGCAGCAAAGCGGTCCACCTGATCTGGATGAGCTTTGGCGTGATTTCAACCGCAAGTTAGGACAGTTGTTTGGTGGCAAGGGGGGGACGCAAAAACCTCAGGGACCCAGTGGTTCAGGAGGAGGCTCCGGTGGCCCGGGGATTCCCGTGTTTTTCAAAAATCTCGGTTTGGGTGTGATTCTGGCTGCGGCCTTGTTGGTTTGGTTGGCCACTGGCTTTTTCATTGTGCAAGAGGGTCAGCAAGCCGTGATCACCCAATTTGGTAGGTACCACTCCACCGTGGGCGCTGGCTTCAATTGGCGCATGCCTTACCCCGTGCAACGCCACGAGCTGGTGTTTGTGACCCAAATCCGCTCGGTGGACATCGGTCGTGACACGATCATCAAGGCCACAGGCCTGCGTGAATCGGCCATGTTGACGGAAGACGAGAACATTGTCGAAATCAAGTTCGCTGTTCAGTACCGATTGAACGATGCGCGTGCGTATTTGTTTGAAAGCCGTAATCCCACCGAAGCGGTTGTGCAGTCCGCCGAGACTGCCGTGCGCGAAGTGGTTGGCAAAATGAAGATGGACTCTGCGTTGGCTGAGGAGCGCGACCAGATTGCGCCCCGCGTGCGTGAAAAAATGCAAACCATTTTGGACCGCTACAAAGTGGGTATCGAAGTGGTGGGCATCAACTTGCAACAAGGTGGTGTCAGACCTCCAGAGCAGGTTCAGGCCGCTTTTGATGATGTGCTCAAAGCCGGTCAGGAGCGTGAACGCGCTAAAAATGAGGCACAAGCCTATGCCAATGATGTGGTGCCTCGTGCTGTGGGTGCGGCATCGCGTTTGAAAGAGGAAGCCGATGCTTACCGTGAACGTATCGTGGCGCAAGCCGAAGGTGATGCCCAACGGTTCAAAACAATTTTGCCCGAGTACCAAAAGTCACCACAGGTCATGCGCGACAGGATGTACACCGATGCCATGCAGCAGATCTACAGCAATGTGACCAAAGTTCTGGTGGACAGCAAGCAGGGCTCCAACATGTTGTATTTGCCGCTCGACAAAATCATGCAACAGGTCTCCTCGACAGCACCGGCTGTTTTGGAGCCCGCTGCCGCACCTGTTTCAAATGCCGCGAGCACATCGCCGGTAGACACCCGTTCACGAGACTTGCAGCGTTCGCGTGATCGCGATCCACGATAAGGAAGAAAAAAATGAATCGCATTGGCTTGTGGATTTCGAGTTTGCTGGTGGGCGTTGCCTTGCTCAGCTCGACACTGTTTGTGGTTGACCAGCGTCAATTTGGCGTTGTGTACGCTTTGGGGCAAATCAAGGAAGTCATCACGGAACCGGGTTTGCATTTCAAACTCCCACCCCCCCTTCAAAATGTCAACTACATTGACAAACGCTTGCTGACCTTGGACAGCCCGGACAATGAACCCATGCTGACCGCGGAAAAACAACGCGTGGTGATCGATTGGTATGTGCGCTGGCGCATCACCGATCCTCAGGCTTACATCCGTAACGTGGGTTTGGATGAAAGAGCGGGTACGAGTCAACTCAACCGGGTTGTTCGCAACGCATTTCAAGAGGAAATCAACAAACGCACGGTCAAGGAGTTGTTGTCCCTCAAACGCGAAGAGTTGATGAACGACGTCAAAAAAGCGGTGATGGATGTGGTCAAAGGGGCCAAGCCGTGGGGTGTGGACGTGATTGATGTGCGCATCACACGCGCCGATTACGTAGACACCATCACCGAATCTGTTTACCGTCGCATGGAAGCTGAGCGCAAGCGTGTGGCCAATGAGTTGCGATCTACAGGTGGTGCTGAAGGTGAAAAAATTCGTGCCGACGCCGATCGACAGCGCGAAGTGACCGTTGCCAATGCCTACCGTGATGCGCAAAAAATCAAGGGCGAGGGCGATGCACAAGCTGCACGCTTGTATGCAGAATCCTTCGGCAAAGACCCCCAATTTGCGCAGTTCTACCGCAGTCTTGAAGCCTACAAAGCAAGCTTCGCCAGCAAAAGTGACGTGATGGTGCTGGACCCCAGCAGCTCCGAGTTTTTCAAGGGCATGCGCAGCTCAGGTGCGGGTTCGACTTCTCGAAAGTAAGCTTTGTTGCAAACCCTTTTATTGGCATTGGGTTTCATGCTGATCCTGGAAGGTCTTTTGCCTTTGTTTGCGCCCAGCAACTGGCGAAAAATCTTCCAGCAAATTCTCTTGTTGGAGGATGGGCAAATTCGGTTCATGGGGGTGTTCATGGTGCTCCTTGGTTTGTCACTTGTTTGGTTGTTGGTTTGAAGCCGTCACCCAGATTTGTTGAGGTTTAGTGGGTGAGAGGGCACTTTTGCTTTGGCTTCGACCGAAATGCCCCTGTCAACCCGGTAAAATCTCGTTTTTAACAGTCCCCCCTCATCCCCATGTCTGCTTGGGTCCTCCCGGATCACATTGCCGATGTCTTGCCCTCTGAGGCTCGCCACATCGAAGAACTCCGCCGCGAACTGCTGGACACCGCCCGTGGTTATGGCTACGAGTTGGTCATGCCGCCGTTGCTGGAGTATTTGGAATCCCTGCTCACCGGCACGGGCGAAGCGCTCGATTTGCAAACTTTCAAGTTGGTGGATCAGTTGTCGGGTCGCACCCTGGGTTTGCGGGCAGACACCACCCCGCAGGTGGCCCGCATTGACGCCCATTTGCTCGGCCGTGCTGGCCTGACCCGCCTGTGCTATTGCGGCCCTGTTCTGCACACCCGCCCAGCACGCCCGCACGCCACCCGCGAACCCTTGCAATTGGGGGCTGAAATTTACGGACACGCCGGGCCTGAAGCCGATCTGGAAATTTTGCAATTGGCCCTCGACAGCCTTCGCGCCGCTCGTGTGGGCAATTTGCAGGTGGACCTGGCTGATGCTCGCATCGTCAACAGCTTGCTGCAGGCCGAACCCATTTCTGACGAGCTGCGCCACAACATCCATGCCGCGCTGGCCATCAAGGACGCCAGTGGCATTGCTCGCCTGACTGCTGGCTTTGCACAGGCCCACCGCGACGGTTTGATGGCTTTGGTCAATTTGTACGGGGATGCCAGTGTGCTCGACCAAGCGGCGCAATGTTTGCCTGCAACGCCAGCCATCACAGAAGCCTTGAGCCAACTGCGGGCCTTGGCGGATCAAATTCCGGGTGCGGCCATCAGTTTTGATTTGGGTGATTCGCGTGGCTACGCTTATTACAGCGGCATGCGCTTTGCTATTTATGCCCAAGGTGCATCTGACGCTTTGGCTCGGGGTGGCCGTTACGACGGTGTGGGCGCTGTGTTTGGTCACCGCATCGACCGCGACCGGCCCGCGGTGGGCTTCAGCCTTGACCTGAAAGAATTGGTGTCTGCCGTCAAGCCCTTGGCTTTGCGTGCGGCCATCCGTGCGCCGTGGGGTCAAACCGCCAGCTTGCGTGAGGCCATTGCCTCATTGCGCAGCCGGGGTGAAACCGTGGTGTGTGTCTTGCCCGGGCACGAAAGTGAAATCGACGAATTCCATTGCGACCGCGAGTTGATCGAAGCGGCAGGGCAGTGGTTGGTACAGGCTCTTTGAGAAAGAACATTTCAAGCATGAACAAGTTGCAAGGCCGTAATGTGGTCGTGGTCGGCACCCAATGGGGCGATGAGGGCAAAGGCAAACTGGTCGACTGGTTGACCGAAAGCGCCCAAGGCGTGGTGCGTTTCCAGGGGGGACACAACGCCGGTCACACCTTGGTGATCAACGGCGTGAAAACCGCTTTGCACCTGATTCCCAGCGGCATCATGCGTGCAGGCGTCAAGTGCTACATCGGTAACGGCGTGGTCTTGTCTGTGCCCAAGCTGCTCGAAGAAATTGCAGGCCTTGAAAAAGCCGGTGTCGAGGTGCGTTCGCGCTTGCGCGTGAGCGAAGCTTGCCCGCTGATCTTGCCCTACCACGTGGCTTTGGATGTGGGCCGTGAAGCCGCCAAGGAAAAAGCCGGTACCGCCAAAATTGGCACAACCGGCCGTGGCATCGGCCCCGCTTACGAAGACAAAGTGGCGCGTCGCGCCCTGCGTGTGCAAGACCTCAAATACCCCGAGCGTTTCGCCACCAAGCTGCGCGAGAACTTGGCCTTGCACAACGAAATCCTGGTCAACATTCTGGGCGCTGCGCCTGTGGACTTTGACACCACCTACAACGAAGCCATGGCCTACGCCAAACAGCTGTTGCCCATGGTGGCCGATGTCTCGCGCGAGTTGAACGACGCCCATGCTGCAGGTGCCAATTTGCTGTTCGAAGGCGCACAAGGCACTTTGCTTGACGTGGACCATGGCACTTACCCCTTTGTGACGTCCAGCAACTGCGTGGCGGGCAATGCCGCCGCAGGCTCTGGCGTGGGCCCGGGCATGCTGCATTACATCTTGGGCATCACCAAGGCGTATTGCACTCGCGTGGGCGGTGGCCCATTCCCCACCGAACTCGACTGGGAAACCCCTGGCACACCCGGCTACCACATGTCCACCGTCGGCGCTGAAAAAGGCGTGACCACCGGCCGTTCACGCCGTTGTGGCTGGTTCGACGCCGCCTTGCTCAAGCGCAGTGCGCAGGTCAACGGCCTGAGCGGTTTGTGCATCACCAAGCTCGATGTGCTCGATGGCTTGAAAGAGTTGTGGTTGTGCACCGGCTACGAGCTCGACGGCGAAACCATCGACATCTTGCCCATGGGCGCGGACGAAATTGCCCGCTGCAAGCCCATTTACGAAGTCATTCCCGGCTGGACCGAGACCACAGTGGGCGTGACCGAGATGGACAAGCTGCCCGCCACGGCCCGCTATTACCTGGACCGCATTGCCCAAGTGACCGGCGTGCCTGTGCATGTGGTGTCCACCAGCCCCGACCGTGACCACACCATCTTGCTGCACAACCCCTTTGCGGCCTGAGCGTTTGGCTCTGCACAACACCTCGACCTCAACCCCTGATTTTTTGGAGTGACCCCATGTTGACCGAAGACGGCAAGCACCTGTACGTGAGCTACGACGAGTACCACAACCTGATCGAAAAACTCGCGATCAAAATTCACCAGTCTGGCTGGGAATTCGACAACATCCTGTGTTTGGCCCGTGGCGGCATGCGCCCTGGCGACATCCTGTCTCGCATTTTCGACAAGCCTTTGGCCATCATGTCCACCAGCTCGTACCGCGCAGAAGCCGGCACCGTGCAAGGCCACCTGGACATTGCCCGCTACATCACCACTCCCAAGGGCGAAATCGCTGGCCGCGTGCTGTTGGTCGATGATCTGGCCGACACCGGTCACACCCTGCGTGCGGTGGTGGACCAGTTGAAAAACAACTACAAGCCCGTGACCGAATTGCGCTCGGCCGTCATCTGGACCAAAGGCGTGTCGACCTTCAAGCCCGATTACTCGGTGGAAGAGTTGCCCACCAACCCCTGGATTCACCAGCCCTTCGAGCCGTATGACAACATGCGCCCCGAAAAACTGATCGAAAAGTGGAGCGTTTGAGTCGCTTCTGACTTACCCTAACTTCCAAGCAAACAGCCTCCTTCGGGAGGCTGTTTGCATTAGGATGAGCGGATGACAAACGATGCCAATACCTCTTCATTCGCGGACATCAGCACCGGGCTGATCCATCACCCCTACACCCCGCCCGCCGGATTCGATGCACCCCAGCCGGGCGTGTTCAAGGCCTCGACGGTGTACTTTCCCACCGTGGCCGACATGCGCCGACGTGAGTGGAAAGACAAATCGGCCTACACCTACGGTCTGCACGGCACGCCCACCACCTATTTGCTCGAAGAGCGTTTGTGCAGCCTGGAGGGCGGCCTGCAATGCGTGCTGGTGCCCAGCGGCTTGGCGGCACTGGCCTTGGTGGCTTTGTCGGTTTTAAAGACCGGTGACGAAGTCCTGATTCCGGACAACGCCTACGGCCCCAACAAGGCGCTGGCCGCTGGCGAGTTGCGCCACTTTGGTATCACCCACCGTTTTTACGACCCGATGGACCCGCAGGATCTGTCTCGCCAGATCAACGAGCGCACGCGCCTGGTGTGGCTCGAAGCGCCCGGCTCGGTGAGCATGGAGTTCCCCGATTTGCCCGAGATGGTGCGCCGCTGCCGTGAACGCGGTGTCTTGTGCGCTCTCGACAACACCTGGGGCGCGGGCCTGGCGTTCAAACCGTTTGATTTGCTGGGCGATGGCGCGGGCGGGGAGGGCAGCTTGGCCGTGGACATCAGCGCCCATGCGCTCACCAAATACCCCAGCGGCGGCGGCGACGTGCTGATGGGCAGCGTCATCACGCGCGACGCGGCCTTGCACCTGCAAATCAAGCTTTGCCACATGCGCCTGGGCCTGGGCGTGGCGGCCAACGATGCCGAAACCGTGCTGCGCTCCTTGCCCAGCATCGCGCTGCGTTATGCCGCGCATGACCAGGCCGCCCGCGCTCTGGCCGCTTGGTGGCAAGCCCAGCCGCAATGCGCTCAACTGATGCACCCGGCCTTTGCAGGCGCACCCGGTCACGCCCATTGGCAGGCCCTGTGTGATCGCGAGCCCGGCACGGGCCAGGCAGCGGGCTTGTTCAGCGTCATGATCGACGCGCGTTTCAGCCAAGCCCAGGTGGACGCGTTTTGCGACGGCCTGAAACTCTTCAAGATCGGCTACAGCTGGGGTGGCCCCGTCAGCCTGGTGGTGCCTTACGACATCGCTTCGATGCGCCAGGCCTGGCCCGGTCATTTGAAGCCGGGCACGCTGGTGCGTTTTTCGACCGGTCTGGAGTCGGCGCAGGACTTGATTCTTGACCTGCATCAATCTGTGCAGGCGCATTTGCCCATGGCCTGATCACGCAGGTGACAGAGTGGGCACTTTTGTGCCCCAAGACACGCGAAGTTGGGGGTTTCCTGACTGGTCAAAGCGTACCGGTGGGGGTAATCTGAAAACCTTTGTATTTTCAGATCGACCGACATGAACGCCGACGCCAAGACGCTAGAAGCCGCCCAAGATTCAGATCTGCCCACCATGGTCACGCCCTATGTGCCGCCCCCGCCCGTGGGGCCGCGCTCGCACATGCGGCCCTTGGGCTTTGCAGACCCTTTTCGCTGGCTGTCACGCGGCCTGAAAGACATGCGCCACCACCCGGGCATTGCGCTGTTTTACGGCCTGTGCTTTTGGGGCATGGCGCAAATGCTGGCCCTGGTGTTCAAGCACAAGCCCGAGTACACCTTGTCGCTGGTCTCCGGCTGCTTGCTGGTGGGGCCGTTCATGGCCATGGGTCTTTACGAGGTCAGCCGCAAGCGCGAGCGCGGCGAGCGGCCCGAGATGGCCACTTCACTCATGTGCTGGGACCAGCACATCCGCAGCATGGCCATGCTGGTCTTGGTGCTGATGGTGCTGGAGCTGCTGTGGGGCAGGGCGTCCTTGGTGGTGTTTGCGGTGTTCTTCAACACCGGCATGCCCTCCACCACGGGGGTGATCGAGGCGGTGTTCAACCCGCAAAACATCGAGTTTTTGATGGTTTACCTGGCGGTGGGTGGCGTGTTCGCTGCTTTGGTTTATGGCCTGTCGGTGGTGTCCATTCCCATGATTTTGGACCGCGACACCGATGCCATTTCGGCGGTGATCACCAGCATGCGTGTGGTTTTTTCGCACCTGGGCGTGATGCTGCTGTGGGGCCTGCTGCTGAGCGTGTTGGTGCTCGTGGCCTTGTGGCCTTGGGCGCTGGGCATCATTGTGGTGGGGCCGTGGCTGGGTCATGCCAGCTGGCACGCGTACCGGGGCAGTGTCGAGTGGGAAGAAAACCCTGAAGAAGCTGTTACATTGGGCAGCTCAAATTAAAGGAGCCATCTTGGCCACACCCAACTACGGATTCGAAAAACGCCAGAAAGAACTGGCCAAGAAACGCAAAAAAGAAGACAAGCTCAAAGCCAAGTCCGACCGCAAGTCGGGCCTGTTGGCGGAAGACGGCTCTGAAATCGAGGGGGATGAGGGCGATGTCGGTACAGCAGCGCCGGGTGCGACAGAGTCACCCACGCCTGCCACCTGACACATTCGCTGAAGCCATTTGCTCTGTAGGAGCGACGCCCTCGTCGCGAAAACCCCTCGCGGACCATTTGTGTGTCTATCGCCCCTTAGGGCGGGGCTCCTGCAAATCTATCGCCCCGAGGGCGGGGCCCCTACACAAAGTCCTGCCCTGATGAGGTTTGCACCAACTCTTTCGCCAATAACAGCATGTCCGCCATGCTGTGGCTCGCTGGGGTGACCAGCGGGGCTTGGGCGTAATGCCCAAAGTTGTGGCCCGTGGAGGTCTCGTAGCCCGGGTCGTAATGGCCTGAAAGCAACTCGGTCACCACCTCGCGCATTTCGCCCCGCTCGATGCGTTCTTGCCAGCCTTGCACTACGGCCTTGCCGCGCAGGGCGGTCAGGCGCTCCAGACGGTCGGCAAACAGGGCGCGGTCTTGTGTGAAAAACGCATAGTCTTCCAGCAGCAAATTCACCCGGTTTTCCAGCGACAGGTCCACCCGCAGGCATGGGCTGGCCCGCATGGCCACCATCAACTCGGCAGGCACTGCCAAGTTACCCACCTTCTTGCTTTCGGCTTCCACAAACACCGGGCGATCGGCGCTGAAACCGCGCAATGCGTCCCAGACCTGAGTGTCAAACGCCTTTTGTGTGGGCTGCGGCGTGCCGGGAATCAAACCCAACACCGAGCTGCGGTGGCAGGCAATGGCCTCCAGGTCCAGCACCTGCGCGCCTTCTTGCGCCAAGGCTTGCAGCAAACGCGTTTTGCCCGAACCTGTGGGCCCGCACAGCACCTTGAACTGCAGGCGCTGCGCCTGGCGGGGTGTGTCTTCCATCACCGCTTTGCGAAAGGCCTTGTAGCCACCCTCGATCAGGTGCACCTTGAAGCCGATTTGCCCCAGGATCAACGCCAGCGAATTGCTGCGCTTGCCTCCGCGCCAGCAGTACACCAGGGGCTGCCAGTTTTTGGGCTTGTCCATCACCTGGGTTTCGATGTGGCGGGCGATGTTTTTGGCCACCAGCGCAGCGCCGACTTTTTGCGCCTCGAAGGGGTTGACCTGTTTGTAGAGGGTGCCGACCTTGATGCGCTCTTCGTTGTTGAGCGACGGCCAGCTCAGGGCACCAGGCAAATGGTCTTCGGCGTGTTCGCCTTCAGAGCGGGCGTCGAGGATGGCATCAAACTGGTTCAGTTGGGCCATGGCTTGTTCGGCCGAGATCAGGTGAACGCTCATTTGAGTTGTTTCTTCAAAGTGGGCCAGACGTTGGCCAGTAGGCGCGGCTGCGCGGCTTCATTGGGGTGGATGCGGTCGGCCTGGAACCATTTGAGCGGCTCGGGGTCGTCGCCCACGCCTTTCAAAAAGAAGGGCACCAGCGCCGCCTTTTCGCTTTTGGCCACTTGGGCATAGGCCGCTTCAAACTGGCGGGCCATGTCGGGGCCGTAATTGGGCGGCATTTGCATGCCCAGCAGCAGCACCTTGGCTCCGGCCGCTTGGGCTTGTTGCGTCATGGCCAGCAAATTGCCTTGTGTCATGGCCATGGGCAGGCCGCGCAGCGCGTCGTTGCCGCCCAGCTCGATGACCACATGGCTGGGTTGGTGGCGTTTGAGCAAAGCGGGCAGGCGCGAGCGCCCGCCCGAGGTGGTGTCGCCGCTGATGCTGGCATTGATGACTTCCACGCCTGGCTTGTCTTGCGCCAATTGTTTTTGCAACAAAGCCACCCAGCCCGTGCCCCGGGCCAGGCCGTACTCGGCGCTCAAAGAGTCACCCAGCACCAAAATGCGCTGGGCTGAAGTGGCTTGGACCGACGCGGCAAAGCCCCAGCCGGCAAGGGCCAGCAGGGTCCAGTTAAAGTGACGTCGTCTCAACAAAGGTTTGTGCATGCCTGAATCCATCATTGCCGTGCGTGGCGTTTCCAAAAGTGTGCAAGATGCCAGTGGGCAACTGGACATTTTGCGCGATATCGATTTCTCATTGAACGCAGGGGAAACAGCCGCCATTGTCGGCGCTTCTGGCTCGGGCAAAAGCACCTTGCTCGCCATCCTTGCGGGTCTGGACATACCCAGCGCCGGGCAGGTGGTGCTGGCGGGGCAGTCGCTGTTCGATTTGTCCGAAGACCAACGCGCCGCTGTGCGGGCCCAGCATGTGGGTTTTGTGTTCCAGAGCTTTCAGCTCATGCCCAACCTCACCGCGCTTGAAAACGTGATGCTGCCTCTTGAGCTGGCCGATCGGCCGGATGCCCGCAGCACCGCCACGGCCATGCTGCAGCGTGTGGGCCTGGGCGAGCGCCTGAAGCACCTGCCCAAAGTCTTGTCGGGCGGTGAGCAGCAACGCGTGGCCCTGGCCCGTGCTTTTGTGGTGCAGCCCGATCTGCTCTTGGCCGACGAGCCCACAGGCAGCCTGGACCACGCCACAGGCGAGGCCATCATGGACTTGATGTTCGCGCTCAACCGCGAGCAAGGCACCACCTTGGTCTTGGTCACGCACGACCGCCAGTTGGCCGCCCGTTGCGAGCGCAGCCTGGTGATTCAGGCAGGACGTTTGTCCGAGGCGACCGCTTAGCCATAGGTGTGTGGTTTTTTTGTAGGAGGCCACCCGGTGGGCGATGGTTTGCAGGGCCTGTTTCATGCCCATCGCCCACAGGGGGCTCCTGCAAATAATGCTTATCGATCAACTCTTGGATCGGCCAGGGTGGTGGGACCAACGATAATCCCAGCATGTCATCCCACAAAGTGCTGTTCGGCTTCCATGCCGTGGGCGTTCGCCTCAAGATCGCCCCCCAATCCGTTGTCGAAATCCATTACGAGGTCACCCGCCGCGATGCCCGCATGCGGCAGTTCATCGACAAGGCCCGTGACTCGGGCATGCGCATGATCGAGTCGGACAATGAGCGCCTGGCCAAATTGGCCGGTGGCCATGGCCATCAGGGCGTGGTGGCCGTGGTGGCACCCTTGCCGCAAAACCATTCGCTGGACGATTTGCTCGACACCGTGCAAGGACCGCCCTTGCTGTTGGTGCTGGACGGCGTGACCGATCCACACAACCTGGGTGCTTGCCTGCGCGTGGCCGATGGCGCGGGCGCACACGCCGTCATCGCCCCCAAGGACCACGCGGCCGGCATCAACGCCACCGTGGCCAAAGTGGCCAGCGGCGCGGCCGAAACCATGCCGTATTTCATGGTCACCAACTTGGCGCGGACCTTGGGCGAGCTCAAGGAACGCAGCATCTGGGTGATCGGCACCAGCGGTGATGCAACACGCAGCATCTATCAAGCCGACCTCAAAGTGCCCACAGCCTTGGTGCTGGGCGCCGAGGGCGATGGTATGCGCCAGTTGACGCGCAAAAACTGCGATGAGCTGGTCAGCATCCCCATGCGCGGCGCCGTGGAGAGCCTGAACGTGTCCGTGGCCAGTGGCGTGTGTCTTTATGAGGCTTTGCGCCAGCGCAGTTGACGGCATCCGTAGGTCGGCGGCTTCAGCCCCGACACAGGGCCTAGGCCGAAGCCAGCCATGTCGGACCTGAAAGCTCCTTCGGTAGCCACGTATCCGTAGGTCGGCGGCTTCAGCCCCGACATGACCCTTAGAGCCATTTCACACAAGGAATTTTCCATGTTGCAAAAGATCAAACACACAGCCCTGATCACCACGGTCATTGGCGTCAGCCTGCTGGCCGCTTGCACTCAAGAGCAGCAAAACAAAATCAGCCGCAGCATCCAGAACTGGACCGGCACCAACGGCGTGATGGAGGTGTATGCCGGCGACAAGCTGGTGCGCCGCTTCATCAAGGTGGACAAAGTCAGCACTGCGTTGGGCACCGATGACAAAGCCCCACGCGCTTACCGCTATGGTTACGGCGTGCTCGACGAGAACTTCAATTTCGAGGTCGACGCGGGCGAGAAAAAAGTCTATTTTGAGGTCAGCGATTACTCGAACACGGTGTTTTTCGAGAGCCCACGCTGATTCGCCTCAGACCCAGCCCAAGCCGCCCAGCAGGGCACCCAGCCCAATGAGCCAGAGCATGTGCACCTGGGTGCGCCAGACCACCAGCGCGGTCAGGGCCGTCAGCACATACAAGGGCCAGTCCAGCGCGGGCTGGTCGTGAGCCAGCGTCAGCAGCCACGACGTTGAAAGCAGCAGGGCAATCACAATGGGTGCCATGCCCGATTTGAAAGCCCGAATGCCCAGCTTGTCTCGGTGCTGGTGAGCCCAGCGTGTGGCGGTGTAGCACAGGATCGAAGAGGGCAGCATGATGCCCACCATGCACACCACCACCCCGAACATGGCCAGTCCGGCGCTGATCCAGCCGCCACCCAGACCTGCACCGGCATTCGTGCCCACGTTGAAGCCCATCAAAGCCACAAACAAGATGTTGGGGCCCGGCGCAGCTTGGGCCAGTGCAATGGACGAGGTGAATTGCGACTCGCTCAGCCAGGCGGTTTCGTCCACCAGATAGCGGTGCATGTCTGGCGCTGCCGTGATGGCACCGCCCACGGCCAGCAAAGACAGCGAAGCAAAGTGGTTAAAAAGGCTGAGCCAGTCACTGGTGCTCAGCTCCAACACCGGGTTCATGGTCGACCTCCGGCATTGGCCGCTTTTTGGGCCAGTTGCCAATAGGCCCAACTGCAGGCCACCAGACCGGTGCCCAACAGCACATAGGCCAAGGGCCAACGCAGTAAACCCACCCCAGTGAAGCTGGCACAGGCCAAGCCGATGCACATGGGCATGCCCATGGGGTTGTTGCGCAGGGCCGACATCAATTTGAGCCCCACGGCGGCAATCAACCCTGCAGAGACCGCCCCCATGCCGCGCAAGGCCCCTTGGGCCCAGGCCGCGTCAGACACGCCCCCAAAAGCCACGGCCAGCAAGAGCACGACCACCATCGGCGCAGCCAACATGCCGGCAACGCCCGCCAGGGCACCGGCCAGACCGAAATAGCGCCCACCAATCATCAGGGCCAGGTTGATCACATTGGGGCCGGGCATGATTTGCGCGACGGCCCAGTCTTCGACAAATTGCTCACGGGTCATCCAGCGTTTTTTTTCAACCATTTCGCGCTGCACCACGGCCAGAACGCCGCCAAAGCCCTGCAGGGCCAGGACAGTGAAAGACACAAAAAGATCAGTTTTCGAGCGGGGTTGATTCACAGGCAAATGTTCAGACATGTGAAAGATTATCCCCACTTGGGTACCTGTCCGGGTGTCATCCGTGAGCCATACCCAACACTTTCTTGACTGAACAAGACCCGTGTCGGGGAGTCAGAAAATTTGATGGGTTTGAGGCAGGCTCTTGTTGTTTTCTCTGACGTCTCAGATCGGTTGTGCCATTGGGGGTACACAAAAATCAAGATCACAGGTTACGTGGCATTCAGAAACGCCAGCAAAGTATCAGATTTGTATTTTTTAAAAATATATAAAAATATTTATTTTTTAAAATTTTTGTTATTAATGTCGAATCTTGTCGTTTTTTGTCGTTTTTTGTGTCTGTCGATTTTAATTTCATAGATTACGATAACTTTGCCTCTTCGATAAGAAAGAGGCGGTTTCCTTGTTTTTTGATTTTTACAGGCTGAACTGCATCCATTCTGTGGCGATTTAGAAAGGGAAATCCGTAGTTGAGCGCAAGGTTGGCAACAAGGGAGTCGGATCGAATTCCACTTCTATCCGAATTCATAAACATCAATTTTTTATCAGAGAAGGATCTGCTTCATGTTCGAGCAAGTCGTACCCGTCAACAAAGAACGCCACGCTGGCAAAAAAGTCCGGATGAGCAATGACTTTGGTTTTGCCTCCAAATTTCACATCGCGTACATCACCCTGCATGAGTTCGCACGTGCTGCTTCGATTTATCCCGTGATGTTTTTGGAGGATCAGGCCAATGATCAATTTCGGCCAGTGGTCCTGATGGGCCTGGACGCTGGTGAAAACCTGTTCATCGATGCACAGGGCCAGTGGTCTGCTTCCTACATCCCTGCCATCATCCGTCGGTATCCCTTTGCACTGACCAAAGCGCCCGAGGCTGATCGTTATATCGTTTGTGTTGACGAAGGCAGTGACTTGCTGAGCGATACCGAAGGTGCCCCCATGTTCGATGAGCAAGGAAACCCCACCCAGGTGATCGAGAACGTCAAACGTTACCTCGGTGAGTTGCAACAGATGGATCAAATGACCCACGAGTTCAGCAAATTTTTGGTGCAAAACAACTTGTTGACACCCTTGAACATGCGCGTCAACGCTGCGGATCAAGTCCGAAACATCACAGGCTGCTATGTCATCAACGAAGAGCGCCTGAACAATTTTTCGGATCAGAAATTCCAGGAAGTGCGTCAGAAAGGCTATTTGCCTGCGATTTACGCCCACCTGATTTCTCTTTCGCAAATCGAACGCCTCGCTGCTTTGAAAAAACCCGCCCTCCAATCGCAAGACGAAGGTGTAGCGCAGCCGCTTTCTTCCTAAAAGCTTCAGTGATGAACTGTCAGGGGCATGAAGTGATGCAAATCATCCATGCTCCTTATGGTTGGGACCTTGCTTTTATCCATACAAGAGGCCTGTGTGTGCCATCTGATGTTCAGGACTCGCATGAAAAACTCTGAAATTTCTCTTCGTCTTTACGCTCCCACTGCGCTGATTTTGTCGCTGAGCTTGGCGCTGCATGCCGAGTGCTGGGCTCAACCGGTCGTCTCGGCTGGCCGTGACAACACGGTCGCACCAGAACTGCTGGAGACCTTGAGCCTCAAGGATTTGGTCGAGCAGGTGCGCGTCAACAACAAGGCGATCCGCTCCAAGCAGGCCGAAAGCCGGATTACAGCCACCGGGGTCGAGCGAGCTGCTGGTGCCTTCCAACGAACCGCCAACATCTCCAGCTCGCGTGGCATGAGTTCGACCAAAAACACTTTTGAAGAAGAATTGGTTCGACAAGGGCAGGGCGTTTATGAAAGAAGTGCTAACGACTACAGCGCCGGCATCTCGCAATTGCTCCCCTCTGGCGGCAAACTGGAGGTGAAATCGTCCCTCTCGCGTTTCATCAGCAACATCAATAACCAGACCACGCCGCGCCCGCCTGGTTTGTTGGATAACCGTAGCCAGTTTGGCTTCACTTTGACGCAGCCTTTGGCCAGGGATGCGGGTAAGGAAGTGACCAGTGCTCGTCTGAATGTGGCCAAGCTCGACGCATCTGCGGCCGAGCTCACTGCACGTGACACCGAAACCAGCGTTGTGGCCGAAGCAACCATTTATTACCACGAGTTGACCTTTGCACAGCACCGGGTGCAAGCGGCTCACGACAGGATTCGTAACGCCAAACGACTGCTCCAAGAAGCTCAAGCCATGAAGCGTGCCGGACGTCTGCCCGATTCTGATGTGTGGGAAGTCGAGAATGCGCTCGGACGCTACCAGGCGGGCTTGAGCGAAGCCTTGCAACAAGAGCGCGAAAAGACCAACCGGCTGCGCACCATGCTCATGTCGGTCTCCAGCAATGACCCCCGAAGTCTGCGCACTTCCGACGCTTTGCCCGAAGTCGGGGTGATTCAAATCACACCAGAAGAAAGTCTGCGCACGGCACTCGAGCGCAGAGACGACTTCCAGATGCGCAAGGTTCAGGTGGAGCGCGAGGGCGTGCAAGTGTCGTATTCGAAAAATCAGATGCTTCCCCGAGTGGATTTGGTCACAGGCTATGGCGTAGGAGCGCTGGAGTACTCTGCCCGCAAGGCTTTGACAGCCTCCAAAGCCGTTGATTACCCCACTTGGTCGGTCGGCCTTCAGTTGTCATTCCCGATGGGACCCAATCGACAAGCCCAGGCTGACGTTGAAGCGGCCGTGGTCAGGCGTGAGGACGCCGTGCTGGCTCTCGAAGCTTTGCAGGTTCAGATTACCAACGACATCGACACCAGTCTCGCCATGCTGCAGTCTTCGGCAGAAAACTGGCAACTCTGGAAAGAAGTGCACGAGCGCGAGAAAAAGCAATTGGAAGCCGAGCGCCGCAAGTTTACTGGTGGCCGCAGTGACACCCGTGAAGTACTTTTACGTGAAGAGCGGGTGATCAACTCGATGCTCAATGTTCGAGAGCAACAGCTGACGCACGCCCGTGCTCAAGTCATGTTGCAGTCAGCTCAGGGCACGTTGATGGACCGGTTCCGTTGAGGCATCAAGACAGTATTCAGGGAGAGCCTTTTGACAAAAAAACCAAAGCAAACCCATTGTGGTCAATTTTCAGCGGTGCTCGGCCCCTGTTTTGTTCTGCAGATGGCGGCTGCTTGTTTGTTCGCTTCAGTTGCCTTCGCGCAACCCGCAGTCACTTCGAGAGCCGCTTCTGCAGGCGGGGCCACTTCCGTGCTGGCCCAAGGCGTCACTCAGGCGATCAAGGACATCAAGTTGGGCATGACCGTGGCCGGGCGTGTCGATGGGGTGCTGATCCGGGAGGGTCAACGGGTTCGGCAAGGTCAGGTATTGCTGTACCAGGACAAGCAAGCCGAGGAGCTTGAGGTACAACGTCGGCGCTTGTTGCTCCAAGACAATTCCCGCTTGAATGAGTTACGCAGCAAAGAGGTCGTGTTGACTGAGCAGGTGGGCTCGTTGCGCTCTTTGTTGTCAACTGGCGCTGTTTCGCGCAAGCAACTTGAAGACGAAGAGATGTCTCTGAACGCGGTGGTGGCCGAGCGCAAGGCGCTGGAAATCGCCAAACAACGCGAGCAAGTTGAATTGGAAATGGCCATGGAAGCGTTCGAGCGACGGCACTTGCGCTCGCCCATCAATGGCATTGTGACCAAGGTGATTCCGCGTACCGGTGAAAGCATTGGCGCTCATGAGCCTGTTGTGCACGTGGTGGACACCAGCAGGGTGCGTTTCATGGGCAACATCCCGGCTGCTCAGGGCGCAATGCTGCGCGTGGGGGCGCAGGTCACGCTTCGTCTCGGGGGCGATCCTGGGGTCACCCGCAACGCGCGGGTGATGTTCGTCTCTCCCATTGCAGATCCCGCCAGCGGGCTCGTAGAGGTCATCGCTGAATTCGATAACCCCGATGGTGCAGTGCGTCCCGGTATCACAGGCCGATTGGTATTTTGAAGCAGTCCGCCATGTCCGCTCCATCGACCCTATCTCCCGAACTCAAAAGCCAGGCAGCCAGTGCGCGTTTGGCCAGCTTGGTGCGCCTTGGCGGCACGGCCGATCAATTCTGGCCGCAATATCTTCAAGCCGTGGGGCAGAGCCTGGATGCCCGCCGGGTGTTGTTGTTGGCTTCCTCGGTTGGACGACCCTGGCAAGCCCGTGCGCAATGGCCTGCCCGTGGTGCTGAACAGTCCGGTGATGCAGACCGAACGCTGGCTATGGTTGGTGACGTGCGCAACGGTCAGCCCCGTGTGCACCGCAATGATCAGAACCAACTTGCGCTGGTGATGACACCGTCGGCGGATAGTGCTGACTCTGGTGCACAGGTGCTCGCTGTGGTCGCATTGGACATCGCTAGCAAGGCTTGGGACGAGACCGGTTTGCTGGCTTGGGCGGCGTTGGCCGAATGGGTTCCTTCCCAGTGGGTGATGAACTTGGCCATGTCGGGCTTGGAGCCTGAGGACAAAGTAAGCCATGAATCCGCCCATTCAGACAGAACGGCAGCCCCTGAAACAGCCCAAGTTGACCGGCATGACCAGGATCGTGCTCAAACCCTTCATGACGTGATGCGTTTGGCCATTCGGCTGCAGGAAGAAAAACATTTCATGGCCATGTCCATGGCCATGTGCAATGAATTGGCGCTGCGATTTGCTTGTGAGCGGGTTTCTTTGGGCTGGGTCGATCGTCATGATCTGAAACTCACGGCGGTCAGCCATGTGGAGCATTTTGACCCCAAGTCTCAGGCCACTCGCTCACTTGAAGCTGTGATGGATGAAGCATTGGCGCAGGAATCGGTATTGGTTTATCCCCCCGAACCCGGGACCGACCCTGTGTTGCGTGCTCATCAAGCATATTGTGAAAAAGTCGGGACCACCTGCATCACCACCGTGCCCTTGTTGCATGCCGAGTCGGTCATGGCCGTGCTGTGCCTGGAGCGACAGGCAGGTACTCTGACCGCGGCGCAGTTGTGGGAGCTTCAGCTCATTGCCGATGCCGTGGCACGCTGGCAGTTCACCCTGCATGACCAAGACCGTTGGTTTGGTGCACGGTGGTGGGATGCTTTGAACCGGCAGGCCGAACAAATTTTCAAGCCCAGTCACACCGCCTTCAAACTCACGGCCCTCACGCTCAGCGTCCTGCTGGCCTTGTTGTCTTTGCTCTCCTGGCCTTATCGGGTGGACGCAGCCTTGGCCATTCGCAGCCAGGATTTGTTGTTCATGCCCGCGCCTTTTGACGGCTACTTGCGCAAAGTCAATGTGCATGTGGGTGAACAGGTGGCCGAGGGAGCGGTGTTGGTCGAGTTGGACACCCGCGATCTGGCCCTGGAGGCCTCCATGGCAGAGGCAGATTTGCTGCGCCACTCTCGTGACTCCGAGAAAGCCATGGCCGCGCACCAATTGGCTGAGATGCAGATCGCTGCAGCCAGGGCGCAGCAATCGGCTTCGCGCTTAGAGATGATCCGTTATCAGTTGGAGCATGCGCAGGTGCGAGCACCTTATGCCGGGGTGGTCATTGAAGGTGATTTGAAAAAAAACCTGGGTGCCCCCGTTCGTAAGGGCGACTTGCTGCTCAAGTTGGCCCAAACCAGCCAAGCCTACATTGAGTTGGAGATCGACCAAGCATACATCCACGATGTGAAAGTGGGCAGCCGCGCTGAGTTTGCCTTGGTCGGACGCCCCCAAGACCGTTACGACATCACAGTCAGCCGCGTTGATCCGGCAGCAGTCAACCGCGATGGTCGTACTTTTTACGTCGCACGTGCGGATGTGGATGGCACTTTCGAGCCTCATTGGCGGCCCGGCATGGGGGGCAATGCCAAGATTGATGTGGGCCTGCGAAGCCCATTGTGGATCATGACGCAACGCACAGTTCGTTTCTTGCGTGAGTTCTTCTGGCTATGAGTCTCGAAGAAGCCAGTGGTCGGACCTTCAGCGATGCGTGGCACCGTGTGGCGGGCGTGCGTGCTCATTTGCGCACCAGCGTGACGGCGCATCGCCAAGTCTTCCGGGGTGAACCTTGGATGGTCTTGCGCGACAAGTTCAGCCATGAATGGTTCCGTGTCACCCCAGATGCCTGGACGTTCTTGTGCCGCTTGGGCGAGGGCACCACGGTGGATGAGGCTTGGAACCGGTCCTTGGCGGTCGATGCTGGCCGAGCCCTCACACAGGAAGAAGTGGTGCAGCTGATTGGCCAGCTCAACTTGTCGAACCTCCTGCATTTTGACCGTGCCGACTCACAAGCGAGCCAGTTCGAACGACATCAAAAACGCAAATCACGCGAACTCAAAGCCTTGCTGATGGGTTTTTTGTCGGTGAAGATCCCCCTGTTTGACCCGGACCGCCTCTTGGACAAGGCCTTGCCCTTGATTCGCGCCATTTGCAGCCTCTGGGGACTGGCGCTTTATGTGATATTGCTCTTCTTGGGCCTGAAGGCCGTGGTCGATGAATCTGACCGATTGTTTGACCAGTCTTCGCATCTTTTGGTGCCAGGTAATCTGCCTTTGTTGTACGTGGGTTTTTTGCTGTCCAAAACCTTGCACGAATTCAGCCATGCGGCGGCCTGCAAGCTTTTTGGCGGAGAAGTCCACAAAGTCGGTGTGATGCTGCTGTTTTTTGCACCCGTTCCGTTCATGGACGCGACTTCAGCCTGGGGTTTTCGCAGTCGATTCGAAAGGGTCATGGTGGGGGCCTCCGGTGTCGCGGCCGAATTGGCCATGGCCGCTTGCGCCGCGCTCGTCTGGGCATCGACAGCGCCGGGCACCCTCAACTCTTTGGCTTACGACATCATGTTTGTGGCCAGCATTTCAACCGCGGTTTTTAACCTCAACCCCTTGTTGCGGTTTGACGGTTATCACATTTTGGTGGATGTGCTGGATGTGCCCAATTTGTTTCAGCGCTCGCGTGACCAATTGCGTTATTTGGCCGAGCGGCATGTGCTGCGACTCCATGATGCTCAACCGGCCGCTCGCACACCCACCGAGGTGTTCATGTTGCCCCTTTACGGGGTGATCAGCCTGCTGTATTGGGTCATGCTGATGGTGACCATTGTGGTGTTCATTGCGGGTGAGTACCTGGATTTGGGGGTCGCCCTGGCGATCTTGTTGACCTTCACTTCGGCGGTTTTGCCCTTGTTCAAATATCTCAAATATTTGTACAGTGATCCCCGTCTGGGTTTTCGACGGGGCCAGACTGTGGCGATCTCTGCGGGATTGGCTCTCTTGCTCGTTGGCATGTTGACCTGGGTCCCTCTGCCTGACCGCGTTCGCGTGACGGGCGTGGTTGAAGCCGTTCAGTCGCGTCAATTGCATACCGACACCGACGGTTTTTTTGCAGAACTGCTCACTCGCCCCGGCAGCCAGGTCAGCGCTGGACAGCCATTGCTGCGTTTGCGGCACCCCGAGCTTGAGTTTGAAATTCAGGCTGCTCAGATGCAGCGTGAACAACTTGAGGCACAGCGCATTCAGTCGGTTTCCAAATCGTCGACCGACTTGGCGACCATCGAGCGACAGCTCGAATCGGTGTTGCAAAACCTGACCGAGTTGAACCGCCGCCGAGAAGCGCAGCTCATCGTGGCCCCCATTGCGGGCGAGTGGAGTGCCAGTGAGCTCGATGGCGTACGCGGTCAATGGCTGGCGCGTGGTGCATCGGTGGGCACCATTGTGAACCCAGATCAATGGCGTTTTGTCGCAGTCTTGCCTCAAGTCGGCAGTCATGTTTTGGGTGAATCGATCGAGCGCAGCGAAGTGCGACTGCGGGGCCAGGAAGGCATCAACATCACTGTGGCCGCCACGTCGGTGATGCCATTTGAGCAAGGTCTGCTGCCATCACGCGCTCTGGGAATGTCAGGAGGGGGCGAGTTGGCCGTTTCTCCATCTGACCCCAATGGTGTGGTTGCTGCTGAACCATTTTTTCGAATTGAATCGCGCTTGACGCCCGATTTTGACGCTTCCCCAACGCTGGTGCATGGCCGCATTGGCGTCATGCGCTTGACCCTGCCGAGCCGCCCGTTGCTGGTGCAGTGGGAGCGGCGCTTGAGACAATTTCTGCAGCGCAGGTTCAGGGTTTGAACACCATGACAGATATGGCATCGTGGTTCAATTTGACCTCCACACCGACAGCTGGACTGATTGGCCGCGCTCGCTCGCTGGCCCCGCTGACGCCGCTACCGCAAGGATTGGATGCAGGTTTTCAGTCCTTGCAAGGCTACTGGATGCGCTTGCGCAGCCCGCGATCGCAGCTGCTGGCTCAGGCACAGCGCACCTTGGCTGCCTTTGATGCCTTGATGGGGCTGACGCAGCAGGAAATGCAAGTGCGTTTGGAGCGGGCACGCTCTTGGATGCGGCTGGACCCCAAGCTGGCCGATGGGCATCTTGAGGAGGTGTTGGCTGTGGTCGGACAATTGGCCTGGCGGGGTTTAGGGCTCAAACCCTACGCGGTGCAATTCATGGGGGCCTTGGCACTGCAACAAGGACTGTTGGCTGAGATGGCGACCGGCGAGGGCAAAACGCTCACCGTTGGCCTGGCTGCGGCGATGGCTGGACTGTCTGGCCGACCCTGTCATGTGATCACCGCCAACGACTATCTGGCCCGCCGTGATGCCGAAGAAATGAGCCAACTTTTCTTGGCCTGTGGCTTGCGGGTGACCTCAATGGCTGGGGATTTGGAGCCGGCCGAGCGTGCCCTGCGTTACGACGCAGATGTCGTTTATCTGACGGCCAAAGAATTGCTGGCCGACTTCCTGCGTGACCAAATGGGTGAGGCATCGCCAGTCCATGACGAGCAGCGGTGCTTTGAGCAGTGGTTACGAGGTGAGGCACCCCAAGGAGCCAGCGCCCTGTTGGTGCGTGGCCTTCACACCGCCATCGTTGACGAGGCCGACAGCATCCTGATCGACGAAGCTGTCACGCCTCTGATCTTGGCGGCCCCCCGTGAAAGTCGTGGTTTGCAGGATGCGGTACGACTGATTTCCGATTTGGCCAATACCCTGCTTGAAGGCCCCGACTACCAAGCACACCCGAAGGGTCAATCGGTCACCCTGAACGCGCGAGCCCTGGCTCAATTGACCGATTTGTCCAGTCAACTGCCCCCACTTTGGCGACCTGCTCCCCGTCGGGAGGAGTTGCTACGGCAAGCGTTGGTCGTGCGTCATTTTTTTCACCCAGGCCAACACTTTGTGGTTCAAGACGACGAAGTGGTGCTGCTCGACGAGTTCACTGGCCGCATGACACCCGGCCGAAGCCTGACCGCGGGCCTGCACCAGGCCATTGAAGCCAGTGAGGGGGTCACGATCACCGACCCCAACCAGTCCCTCACGCAGATGAGTTTTCAAACCTTCTTTCGTCGCTTTCGCAAACTGTCCGGTTGCAGCGGCACCATTTGGGAGGCTGCCTCCGAGGTCTGGCGTGTTTATGGTTTGCAAGTGGTTAGGGTGCCCACCCACCGGCCACGCCTGACGCTCTACCACCCTCCGATATGGGTGCGAGACGCCGTTCATAAATGGGAAGCGATTGCCCAAGAGGTATGCATGCAGACCGAGCGAGGTCGTCCCGTGCTGGTGGGGGTGCGCAGTGTGACGGCCAGTGAGAACCTTGCCCGTGTTTTGCGAGCTCGAGGCATTGAGCCCAGTGTGCTCAATGCTTTGGCTCACGAGCAAGAGGCGCTCATCATTTCGGGTGCGGGACAGCGTGGTGTGGTCACCATTGCCACCAACATGGCGGGCCGCGGCACCGACATTCGGTTGGGATTGGGGGTTCCAGAGCTTGGCGGGCTGCATGTGATCGTGGCCGAAGTCAATGAATCGGGTCGTATTGACCGGCAGTTGGCTGGTCGATGCGGCCGCCAGGGTGATTTGGGCAGCGTCTCCACTTATTTGTGCCTGGACGATGACTTGGCCCAGCGCATGATGCCTGCTCCCTGGCGTCAGTTGGTGCTGATGGCCACGCGCATTTCATCGTCTGCCGGATCGCGTGTGGCAGGGTGGGCCTTTGCCCGAGCCCAGCACCGTGCTGAGGCGGTGGCTTTTCAAAGGCGTTGGTCTGTCTTGCGTTCGGATGACTGGATGAAGTCGGCTTTGCCTTTTGAAGGGCGCCAACGGAGAAACCCCGCATGACGCGTGTTTCATCATGGCCCTGGACAGCGGGTGAGTGCAGCGAAGCTTTGTCGGACTGGCTTGGGTCTTGGCTTCGTCACAGGGGTCAGATACCCGCTACAGGGCATGAGTTTTCGTGCCGTTTTGGGCCCGATGGCGCATGGCCAGACCGTTTGTTGCTGGCGCTTGATCCAGCCCCAATGCGCACCGAAAAAGGCGCACAACTGTTGTCCGACTGGGACATGCCCGATGGCTTGAAGCACTCCTGGCAGCAGGATGCGCGGTATGCGAAGCAGTTTTTGATGGCCGCTCAGGCCTCTCATGGCGGGGTGGAGCGCCGTGCCTATCTCGGTTTTGGGACCGAAGAACATCCGCGAATGCCAGGTCTGGTCATGCGCGGTTACAAGTGGTGCGAGGGCCGCGAACGGGTGAGCGATTACTGGCGTGTACCGGTGTCCGCTCAGCAATTGTTGCAACAAGGCGCCTTGTCATCGGGCTTGCCCATCCAAGCCGAAGCGGTTTGGGGTGTCTTGATGCAGGTCCTGCAAACCGCCTGGGTTCATGACCAGGGCGTGGACCACATCGAATTGTGGGCAGTGACTGAAGCCGCCACCGCGCGTGGCTCGGTCTGCCTGCGCTTGTACGAAACAGGATTGTGTGTGGCCGATGTGGCCCACGCCTTGAAGCGACTGACGAGCCTTTGGCCGTCGTGTGCGCTCGTGTGTGAAAAAACCTTGCAAGCCCTGGGCCCCAGAGCCCTGGGCTGGTTGGCCGCCGGAACCGATGGTGCTGGCCTGCCATTCATGACCATTTATTGTGAAGCTGGACCTCAAGACGTCCAGTCTCTGCTCGAAGTATCAGGAGTAGCTTATGCGTAACATCAAGAACAGAACCTTTCGCACCCCCCCATTTGCACTTAAAAAGAGCCGTGTGCAACTGGAGAAGCTTGAAGAGCGCCTGCTCCTGTCGGCAGAGCCCCTGTTGCAAATCACCAAACCTTCTCAGGGAAGCTCTTTGGCTGTCGACAATGTTCTGCTGACGACACGGGTTGGTGATGCGGTCAACAACCAGCAGGACCCGATGTTCGAGGTCAACTTGCAAAACGCCCAAGTCATTGACCTGAGCAAAGGGGTGGACCAGAACAGCAGCTTGCTGTCTTGGGAAGTGCAGGGTGACCTGATGAAGCTCAACCAGGACTTGGGCAGTCTGGTGCTGGATTTGGGCGCGAACGATGACACCGTCACCATTTCTCAGGATCAGCAGGGTCGAATCAAGGTCTCAGGTGATGGTCTCTACGATTTGGTGTTTGCCAAACCCTTGAACCTGCTGGCCATTCGGGGTGGTGCGGGTGTGGACAAGGTGCTGCTGGACACATTCAGCATGGGCGGTGGACTGCGTGTGGAGTCCGAATTCATTGAATTGACCAAAGACAAGACCGTCACGCTGGGTGGCGATGTCTTGCTCGATGCTGTCTCGCGCATCACCGGCAATCCCGACACAGGCGATGCCCAAGGCACCGCCTCGACCCTGGTTGACGTGCAAGGCACCTTGGTGACCAAAGGATTGGTGACCTTGTCGGCACGCTCTTATGTCGATTACCAGACGGTCAGAAACGGCACATCTGCGGACTTGAATTTCAAGGCGCAAACCGAAGCCCGTACCCGTCTTGGCGAGTCTGCTTCTGTGACGGCAGCAGGATTGGCGGTGGTCGCGTTCTCCGACATCAGACTGGTGGCCGAACTGTCGGGCGTGACCGCAGGCACTTTGGTGCTGGACGCCAAACAGACCAGTGAAGCGGCTTTGCTGGGCAACGCCCGCGTGACCATTGATGCAAAAACCGGTGACGGTCAACCCCAAGTGCGGGTCGAAGCCAGTGGTCTGACGCAAATGAAAGGTGTGGTCAGCATGGCCAGCCGCGATGCCGAAAACACCATCAATGCCAACACGGTCAATGGCCAGATCAAGCTTGACCGCTCGGTGTGGGCGCGTGTGGGCGATGGCCTGCAAGGCATTCAAGAGGGTCAAAGCACCGACAACAAAGTCACGATGATTTCGGCCGATGGCCGACCTGCGCCTGCTTTGCAGGTCTCTGCCTTGACCGCAGACCGAGCCAGTGGCGGTATTCAGGCCGAACTGATCAGTTCGCCCTATGGTGTTCAAAACATCCAGGTCAATAACCGGGTAGCGGCCGATGTGAACGGTTCAACCCTGAACCTCTCTCGTCTGGACGTCAGTGCGCTGGACAGCACCACGGTGAGCAACAAGGCCCGACAGGCCAAGAGCACCGGTGTGAACAGCACCAGCGTGCTGCTGCGCAACAGCACGGTTTTTGCCAGTGGCCATGTCAGCTTGGTGGCCCTGGACGCCTCTTCTTGGAACACCGAAGGCGGTGCGTATTCGGTCAACTTCACTGGTGGTGGCAACCTTGGTGCGTCCCGTGCAGGCAACCAAGTGAGCTCGGACGTATCAGCTTTGGTCAGCGCTTCGAATGTGATTGCCGCAGACCTGCGGGTATTGGCCAAGGGTGCTCAAACGCTCAAAGCCACCATCGCCCCCAACAAGCTCGATCCTTTGAACTCAGGCGAGTTGGACTACTGGGTGGACATGAGTGCGCAACGCGCTTGGAACCAACTCAATGGCGGTGTCCGCATGGACATGAACGCCTCCACATTGACCCTGAGTGGTGGCGTCGTCTCGGGTGCCTCCGCGCGTGCACGATTGAGTGCCAACACGCCTGCTGGTGCCTTGCGTTCGGGCATTTTGAGCGATCAGGAAGAGTCCATGGCCCGCAACGTGGTGGGCTGGAACGAAGGCAATGGTGATACGCTGGATCTGTCCAAGCTGGGTGGTGCCGAAGGCAATCTCAATGGCGTTTCGGCTTACGAAATTTTTGCCACGGTGCGAGACACCGAAGTCAATGCCGCCGCAGGCGTTGCGGTGGACGCCCACAATCGACTTCAATTGGAAGCCATTAACGGCGCACTGAGCGTGCCCACGGGCGCGGGTGCGGCGGCCTTGGCCTTGCTCGAAGTGGGTGCCACCGCGCTGGTGGCCAGCAACCGGATGCGCACCGACACGCGTGCACAAGTCTCAGACAGTGAGCGCAAAAAGAAGTTTGCAGCGGCTGGCGTGGTGAGCATCTCCGCTGTCGATGCGGTCACTGTGGATGCTTCTGTGGGCACCCTGGCCCGCGCCCAAACCACGGCCAGTGGTGTTTTGGTGCTCAACGATGTGCAGCACTTTGCCATGGCCCAGTTCAACCCGAGTGAGGCCAACACAGGTGACCTCAAGATCGAGGCGCTGGACCAATCACAACTGAGCGCCTTGACGGCGGGCAAGTTGTACGCAGGAGAAAGCCGCGTTTTTAAGAACAGCTGGAGTGCTCTGGCCGACGAAGGCGTGGTTACCACCAACTGGCTGTCTGGCTCCGTCAAGGCTTGGCTCGGAAATGACACCGGTGATGTGGGTGTGCAGCTCAAAGCCACGGGCAACACGTCGGTGCAAGCTTCGGGTGAGGCCACCCTGAAGGCCGGAAACCAGTTGGATTACCAAAACGCCAAGGGTGCGGGGGTGTCCTACAACCGCATTGGCACCTCGGGCATGGCCGGTGTGCTCAAGGGCGAGATGGACGATCTCTTGTATGCCAACAACCAGACGGCTGATCCGTTCATGGTGTCGGCCTTGGTGCGCAACGGCAGTGTCCACGTGGACGGTGACCTGCGTGTGCGTGCTGACCTCAAAATCAGTGCGACCAGTGTGGTGGGGCTGAGTTCTTCTGAGTTGGACAGCATCCTTGCGCAAAACGCCAGCTATGCCCGGGCCGATGCCCGCATCGTCATGCCCGCCAGCAGCACGGTCAACCATTTTGTGGGCGGTCTGCTGCAGGTTGCCGCAAGCGACAGCACCACGGCTTTGTCCAAAGGCTCGCTGAGCACCGGAGGGGCTTGGTCTTCAGCTTTTCTGGGGGCTCGAAATGAAGTCAATCACCGTGCCGATGCCTTGATGGACAACGTGATCGTCACCACGGGTGGTGGCGTTCAGGTTCTGGCCAACACCACCCAAAGCCTGACGACCCACTTGTCCGGCAAGGTTGACGGCATTTTGTTCAGTGCAGCCAACACCCTCACACTCAACGAGGTCGTGGGTGGGACCACAGCGCGTATCCAAGGCGGGCGACTGGAAACAGCCGGCGATTTGTCGGTGGTGGCCGACAACGCCAGTACCATCGACTCCGTGAACCAGGCAACGGTCGATGGTGCCGGTGCTGACAGCCATGTGATCGCGGCCAACGTGATTGGCTGGAGTGGTTTGAATGCATCGCGTGCCACGCTGGCCTCCACCAGCGGCTTTAAAAGTGCTTTGGGCGGGCAATTGACCGGCTCAGCCGGTTCGGCTTCTCCGATGGAAACGCTGGCTTCGGTCGTCAACACCCCCCTGGTGGTCGGTGGGTCCGCCCAAGTCAAGGCCCTCATGCGTGCGGCCCAGACCAGCCGGGTGAGCTCGGATGTCGATGGATTTTTCGGGGGGGGCAGCCAAGTCTTGGCCATTCAACGTGCCAATACCCGCACACAGGCTTGGATCAGCCCATCGTCTGCGGCCACCCCCGTGGATGGCCGCACGCAAGTGCTCAAGGTCAATGTCGGCGGTGCGCTTCAGGTCGAGGCCAATGACAGTTCAAGCATCCTGTCCAACGCCACCATGTCTTCTGCGGGGGGTATTGCCGCTGTGGGTGGGGCCACGGTGCAAAACCTGGTGTCACAGCAAGTCCAGGCCACTTTGGACGATTTGGCCATCGCTGCAGGGGGCAATTTCTCGGTGCAGGCCTTGAACAAAGCCGTCATCAGCTCTGAACTCAGCGGCATCGTCAGCCTGTCTGTCAGCTTTGGCTTGGTCGGGTCCGTGCCATTTACCCGTCTTTCGGCCGCCAACAACATCTTGGCGCAAGTCGGCGCCGACGTGCGCGACAGCGACGTCACGGCGGGTGGGGACTTTTTGCTGCAAGCTCAAAACAGCGCCAGCATTTTGGCCAACAATTCGGCTTTTAGCCGTTCTTCAGGGGGTGGTGCTGCATCGAGTGTGGTGGCCCGCAATGCCATCGGTTGGGACACCCCGGCCCTGTGGACACAGTCAGATGACGACCTCGATACGCTCAAGGATTCCAGTGAACTGGGGGCAAATGCCTGGTCCAAGGTCTCTGGCAGCACACTCAAAGTCACCGGGGGGGCCCAAGTTTTGGCCTTCATGTCGGCCAACGTGGATGCATCGGTAGACAACTCCGCCACGGGTGGAGCCGGAGGCACCATGGTCGCGGGTGTGCGTGCCTACAACTTGGTCAGCACCTCTTCCAAATCCGAAGTCTTGGATGCCCGCTCTGATACCTTGGGTTTGATGGGCGTGGCCATGGTGGGCGGTGAATTGAGGCTCGAATCGAAGAACGAGCCCATGGTCACCTCTGACACCACCCTCAAGGCGGGCAGTGGCAACACCGAAACCGAGCGCATCAATGCCGACTACACCACCAGCGATGGTTTGCGGAAAGTGAGCTTTGGCGACAGCGTCCGTGTGGATCCGCGTTACCGCAACGGTGGCGAGGGCGGCAAGGTTTACCGTTACATGGGTGGCGGCTCCAAAATGCTGGATCTGAGCAAGGAAGATTACAGCAACGATGGTTACTGGTTGGAGGAATCGCCCTCAGCCTTCAAGTCGGGGGTGCTCGGCCAGTTTGTCGGGTTTTATGAGCAATTGGCAGACGTTTTGCCCATGAACTCCCTCAGTTGGAAAGATGTTGTCCAGTCTGGACGAGGTTCCTCCGGTGTCCAGGAAGTACAGCGGCTGACCCTGACCCCCGGCATCGATGCTGTCAGCAGCATGCAGTTGGCTCAAGGGGACAAGGTTTCCGAGCCCATCGCGGTGCTCAAGATCGGCACGGCGCAAGCGGAGCGCCAGTCCTTGGTGCTGGTCAATGCCGACCGGGCGGTCGGCTCCACGATTCGCCTGTCGCTGGCTGGGCGTGATGACTTGACTTTCGAGTTGTCAGCTGACCAAGCCGCCCAAGCCGTGCAATTGGAATCGCTGCTCGAGCAGTGGTTCGGTGCCGACAACGTCAAAGTCTCGGTGCAAAGCATGCGTCAGGCTGGCTGGGGTTTCGACATTGTGCTCGCCGGCAGCATGGTGGGCGAAAACATCAGCCCCATCAAGGCCAAGGTCAGCACCTTGGTGGGTGACACACCCTTGGGGCTGAATGTCAGCACTGTGCGGGACGGACTCAAATCTCCGACGCGTGAAGAGCAGGCTTTTTTGATTCAGAGCGCCTTGCGCAAGTCGCTGGGTGACAGTTCGCTCACCGTGACGGCAGGCGCTGGCCTGGTGGCCACTTATGACATCCGTTACGGCACGGAGGGGGATGTGGCGCAGCTGCGTGCCCTGTCCTTGACCGGTGGCACCAAGGCCGAGCTCGAGACCGTGAGCACCGGCGTGGCAGCCGTTGGTGGCATGTACGATTTGCGGCTGGATCAGCAAAGTCCTGATCAATACTTCAAACTGAAATTTGACTACGCCGGGCTCACTTACACCTCCAATGACGTGGTGACGGTGGCCACGGCCAACCAGATGCGAGACGCCTTGCTGGACGCCAAAACCAGCGACGGCAAGTCTTTGCGCAGCCAGGGTTTGTCGGCCACGGTGTTGGCTTTGCCCACCAACGTTGATGGAAAGACCTACTGGAAAATCGCGTTCGACCGGGACAGTGGCGACCGCACCATCGAGAATTTCCAGATCAAGCAAAGCACCCCCACTTTGGTCGGTGGCGTGACGAGCGTGCTGTCCTCGTTGTCGCTTGTAGGTGGCCTCTCGGTCAACGGCATCATGGCCCGCAACATGGTCAGCGGCAGCGCCACGGCCACTTTGCGAAATGTGGACCTGACCGCAGGGGCATTGACCATCGACGTCAGCGATCAGGCGGTGATCGATGCGATGGTAGACAGCGTGACCAGTGCCGGTGGTGGCCTTCTGGCCGGCTTGCCCTCCTTCTCCGACGTGGTGGCCACCAACATGGTTTTGTCGCAATCGCATGCCGATGTGCTGGACGCCAAGGTCAAAACGCTCAACGGCGATGTGGTCATTCGTTCCAGTGAAAACGTCACCATCCGTGCGACCAACCAGAGTGACACCCAGGTCAAGGGCATCGGTATCTCGCGCACCATGGCCTTCAACACCGTGGGCTGGGAAGCCCGGGATGTGTGCAAAAGCGCCAACGAAGCCCTGGTCAATGGCAATGTGGGCACCGAGAAAACCTCAAAAGCCCATGCCTTGGTCAAAGGCTCAAGCATTGACTCTGCCGGTGCCATCAGCATTGATGCGCTCAATGAGTCGGGCATCAAAGCCACCGTTGGCAACCAAACTTCCACAGGGGATGGACTTTTACAAGGTTTTGTCTCTGAAAAAATACTCAAAGGCGTTCTCAAGGCCGCCACTTTCAAGGCCAGTTTGGGTGTTGTGCTGACTTCCAACGTCATCAGCTCCGAAGCCAAGGCCATCGTGGAGGGCAATCTGGTCACCCTCGACGCCCGCGGTGGCGGTGTCAAAGTGGCTGGCATTGACCAGGCCAAAATTGAATCGGAAGCCAAGTTGCTTCCCAAGGCCTCGGCCTCTTTGGGTGGCAGCGTGGTCGGCTTGGCCACAGAGGCTTTGCCGGGATTTGAAAGCAAATACACCGATCGCTCGGGTTGGCAGGATGTGAAGGGGGGACAGGTGGTTCAAATTGCCACGCCCGACTATGTCTCCAGCGACACCGGTGAGGACATGCAGACGGGTCAACGCGTCCAGTTGCAAAGCGCCATCGGCGGAGGTGCGTATGACGAGGTCTACGAATACACAGGCCAAACCACGCTGAAAAACATCGATTTCAGTGCTCAAAATTACAAGGACACGAAGTCCTGGCGCAAGATTTTGGCTTTGCCAGGCCAAAAATATGTCTACTACTTTCCGCTTCCGACGACAGTGGACCTCAGCACGGAAGACTATCTGTCCCCCGCCAGAGGTTGGAAGTTGTGGCAAATTGAGGGGGCTGTCAAAGGGGCCTCAGAATTTGTTGGTGAAATCCTGGACACCAAACTCAAAGACGTTTTGGGTGGTGGACAAAGCGCCTCGGTGGGGGCGGGTGGCCTGGTGGTGCGCAACGATCTGCGCAGCTTGGTCGATGCACACATCAGTGGTGCCAAGGTGTCAGCGGCTGGGGATGTGCTGGTCAAGGTGGTGGAGGGCGTGGTCCTCAAGGCCAACAACACCAGTGAAGTTGCTGGGGACATTGGGGCCCTGAACGTGACGGTGGCCACCAACACGGTGTTGGGTTCTGCCAAGGCTTGGATCAGTGGTGGCAGTGTGACCACCACGGGTAGCGGCAATCTGCGTGTGCTCAGCACCAACTCTTCGACCGTCAATGCCACCATTGACGCCTCGGTCGAAGCAGGCATTGCCATTGGCGTGACTTTGGCCTTTAACACCATTGGCTGGCAGCCCACCAGTTTGTGGACCTTGCTCAAGGATTTTTCGTCAGGTAATGCAGCACTCCAGGAAAAAACCCTGTTGACCCAAGCCTGGGTCGATGGTGCGACCCTCGAGGTGGCCGGTTCGGTCGAGGTCAACGCCCAGTCGGTCGGTCTCATCAATGCCACGATAGAAAACTCTGCCAAGGCGGTCAATGCCGAATTTGGCGTCGAGGACGATGGCAAGGGATCGGGGGCTTTGAGCATCACGGTGGCGCCGGTGGTGGCCACCAACCGGGTCAGTGCTGACACCCAGGCCTACATCAACAACCTGGTCTCGCTCAAAGCCGGTGCAGACCTCACGGTCAAGGCCGCTGGTCGTGCCGCCATCATTTCTTCTGTGGAGGCCAGTGCCGTGTCGATTGCCGTGTCCGGCAAGGGCAGCGCTGCAGCCATTTCAGTGGGCCTGTCGATGTCGCGCAACGACGTCGACAACGACGTGTTGGCCTACATCAGTGGTGTACCGGGGGCGATCGCACCGATCACTGTGGGCGGCAATGTGCTGGTTTCGACCGATCGCAGTGCCACCATCAACGCCTTGGGCTCGGCATCCTCGACCTCGGTGGCAGCAGGTGCTGGGGGTGCAGCGCTCAGCGTTGCGGCGGCCGGTACGGTGGCCCTCAACCTGATCAACGGTTTGGCGGATGCCTACATCAGCGGGGTCGCATTGAGCACCCGAGCACTTTCGGGCAGCAAGGGCGATGTGACCGTCAGCACGCTGGACAACGCCAGCATCGATGCCGAGGTGACCACCCGCTCGATTGCCTTGTCGGCTGGCAGCCAGGCTGGTGGTGCCGTGGCGCTGGGGGTCGCGGTGGCCAAGAACATCATCGGTGGTGACGTTCTGGATGTGCCTTACGACTACAAGGTGTCTGACTACAATAAAACCAACAAGCTCACCACACTGGCCAAGGGCAAAAAAGTGCTCAAGGACACGGGCGTGCTGACAGGCGAAGTCTACGAGTACATCGGTGAAACCTTCACCGATCCCAAGGGCTTTGAGTTGGTGACGCAAAATTTCAGCGACGCCGGTCAATGGCGATTGCTCAGCTACTCTGACCGCCGGGCTTCAACGCGTGCACGCATTTTCAGCTCGAACATCGATGCAGCGGGCAACTTGTCGGTGCTTGCCGAAGGCCATGCGGTCATTGACTCCTTGGTGCAAACCACCTCGGCTGGCGTGTCCCTCGCAGGTCAGGGTTCCGGGGCGGCCAGTGGTGCCGGGGTTTATGCCCAAAACCGCATTCAATCGGATTTAGAGGCCAGCATCGATGGTGCGGTGGGCTCGGGACGCAGCAAGATTGCGGGCAACACCATCACCGTGAGTGCCGACAACCAGGCCACGATTGACGCTGTGGCGGGTGCGGCATCTTTGGCCGCGGCCGTGGGTGGGCTGGGTTCTGCAGCGGTGTCCGTGGGCTTGTCTTTGGCCTTCAACAGCATCGATGGCGACACCCTGGCCAATGTGGGTCAGGCCGACGTCACCAGCCGTTCAGGCACGGTGAATGTCACTGCACAGTCGGGTGGAGAAAAGTTGCTGGAATTCAAGTGGCAGGACTTGGAGGCCAAAGGTGTCACCGCACAAGTGTTGGATGCGGCCACCAACAACAATGCCGAAGTCAGCTACATCAGCAGCCAAGGACAAACTTGGGATTACCTGAGCACAGAGGGCAAGACACTGCTCAATTCGGGGGATGAGGTTCGTGCGGCCTCAGGACGCATTTATGAGTATGTGGGAACCTCAGGCCAAACCCTTGACTTGGGGGTGCAAAACTACGCCTCAGACAGCGCATGGAGCGAGGTGAGCACCTCTGGCAAGAAAGTCATGTCCGGTTACACCGTGCGGGTGGATGATTTGCACACCTATGGCGGCGT
Source organism: Comamonadaceae bacterium PBBC1 (assembly GCA_002256145.1). Classification (GTDB taxonomy): domain Bacteria; phylum Pseudomonadota; class Gammaproteobacteria; order Burkholderiales; family Burkholderiaceae_C; genus Limnohabitans_A. The sequence goes on along the minus strand of NKIP01000006.1, from coordinate 95,000 downwards.
GGCCGGCAAGGTGTACCGCTACATTGGGGGCAAGGTGGACCACACCACGCTCTCAGGCAAAGTCAATGTCGACTCCGGACAACTGGTCCGCATCGAAAGCAACTTCTCGGACAGCAGCCTGTTGGGCAAGGTCTTCAAATACAAGGGCGTGGATGGCAAAGGTGGTTCGGCCCTGCTGGACCTGCGTGACCAAAATTTCGAGGACTCCAGCCAGTGGGAATCGTATTCCTTTGAAAAGACCATCGACCTGTGGCGTGAAAACTATGCCAACACAGCCGTCTGGCAACTGGCACAGGATTTCACCGACAAAAAGAGCATCGCGCTCATCACCGCCGGATTGCTGGATCTGGGTTTGTCTGTGTCCGCCTTCGATTCGGTGCGTGCCTCTGCTTATTACAAGAGCACCGATGGCATGTCTTGGGATTACCTGAGCTCAGCGACCGATCAGGTTTCGCTCAAAAAAGGCACCAAGGTCAATGTGGTCAGCGGTACACACGCGGGCAAGGTGTACGAATACATCAGCAAAACCACCCGCAAGGTCGAGTTGGGCACCGAAAACTATGCCGATGCCACGCGTTGGAAAGTGGTCACAGCCGAAACTCGTGAGTTGAAAAAAGGCGACACCGTGCGTGTGGCCACCCAGCACAAGGCGGGTGGCAACTCGGGCTGGGTCTACCGCTATATTGGCAAAAACAACCAAGCCTTGGACCTGACCAAGCAAGACTACGCAGACACTTCGCGTTGGGAAGCGGTTCGGCCTGTTCTCGAGATCACCTCTTTGAAACAGGGCAAGAGCTGGATGATCCACGACGGAGGCGGTGACAGTTACACCCTCATTTTGCTGGATGATGGCAATGCCGTGATCAAGCGCAACAACATCAATGCCACATCGGCGGCCGCATCGATGGCGCTGGGCATCGGTGGCTCAGGTGCTTTGGCCATCTCGGGTGCCGGTGCCGTGGCGCTGAACTCGGTCATGGGCTCCACCGACGCTGTTGTGCGTCAGGGCAGCATCACCGCCAAAGGCGATGTGGTGATCACCGCCCACAATTCCACCATCATCTCCAGCAGCATCGTGGCGGTGTCTGCCGCCATCGCCGGTGGGGGAGCCGGTGCCGTGGGGGCCTCGATCGGGGTCTCAGTGGCCCGTAACCTGATTGGTCAAGAGGGCTTTGGTGCGGTGGGCGAACAAGCCATCGCCACCACCCGTGCCTTGTTGATTGACACCGATGTCACCACCTTGGGAGATCTCAAGCTGCACGCCAGTGCCGAGCAAACCATTGAAGCGCTGGTGGTCGCGGGTTCGGCTGCCGTGGCCTCCGGTGGCGCGGGCGGCGTGGCCGCCAGCGGCTCTGGCGTTTGGGCGCAAAACCAGATTGGCATGCGTGTGCACGCCGGGGTGGACACAGAAGACATCGTGGTGGGCACGCGTGCGAGCCGCATCATCGTGGGCAACGCCCATATCCTTGCCGATGACAATTCCAACATCCGCTCCCATGCTGGTGCTGCCTCCATTGCCGCTGCTTTCGCGGGTGCATCCGGTGTGGCCGTGTCGGTGGGTGTTTCGCTGGCTCGCAACGTGATCGACTCGGTGGTGCTGGCAGGCCTCAAAGGGGCTGAACTGGATGCCCGTGGCCAGTTGGACTTGGTGGCCACCTCCAATGCCGCCATCAACGTCAAGGCCTGGGCTGCTTCTGTGGCCGCTGGTTTTGGCGGCGCAGCAGGTGTGGGCGTCAGCGGAGCGGGTGCTTCGGCCATGAACGTGATTCTGGGAGATGTGTTGGCCCAAGTGGACGACAACGCGATCCGCGCTGCATCTGATGTGACCGTCAAGGCGCTGGCCACCAACCGCATTGAAGCCATCATCGTTTCGGCCTCTTTGGGCGTGGGTGTGGGCGGTGCCAATGGTGCCGGTGCATCGATCGGTGTTGCCCTGGCACGCAACTACATCGGCTACGACCCCCTTCAGTGGGACGGTGCGGTCACCTACACCTCGGGCGTCAGCCAACCGAGCTCGATCAAAACCGGCGATTTGATTCGTTTGGGGGCCACTTCGGGTGCACGTGCCAACGAGGTTTATGAGTACATCGGCACCGATCCCATCTTGGCACAAGACAAAGACGGTGACGGCAAGCTCGACGAGTTGATTCTCAAGCAAGACTACGGCGACACCAAAAAGTGGAAGCAGCGCACCACCGCTTCGGCCAACCGCATCATCGCTTCGGTGGACCGTTCGGCCATCAGCGCTTTGGACGACGCCACGCTGACTTTGGACCTGACCATCTTGGCCGACACAGCACAAACCATCGAATCGACGGTGGTGGCTGGATCGATGGCGATTGCTGGCGGAACCACAGGTGTGGCGATCAGCGGCGCTGGCGCGGGTTCCACCAACCTGATTGGCTCTGAAACCAGGGCCTATCTGCAGCGCACCACGGGTGCTGGTGTGGAAGTCGACGGCAACATCCTCATCGATGCCCGAGACCGTTCAACCATCAATTCTTATGTGCAAGCGGTCTCTGTGGCTGCGAGTTTTGCGCCCACCGGTGCAGCCGTGGCCATTGGCGTGTCGGTGGCCGAAAACGAGGTCAACAGCACCGTCACAGCCACCGTAGACCGGGCGGTCATGGAGGCTCTTGGCGACATCACCATCACGGCCTTTGACCTGGCCCGCATCGACACCACCTCGACGGCGGCAGCCATGGCCATCAGCACCGGTGCCGGTGCGGCGATTTCCGGCGGGGGTGCCTACGCCTACAACACCATCAACACCGTCACTGCCGCTGTTGTGGACCGCACGGGTTCAGCACCGGTTGCTGGCAACCCAGAGACGGGCAAGACCCGGCTCACGATAGGCAAAACTTTGACCGTTCGCGCCGAGGGCAATGCCCAGGCCGACGCTTTGGTCGTTGCTGCTGCGGCCAGTTTTGGCGCCATTGCGGCAGCGGCTGCGGGCACCATTTCAGTCAACCACCTCAACCCCAAGGTGATGGCGTCCATCCGCACTGCCGATATTCTGGCCTCGCTGAGTACCGGCAAAGTGGAAGTGTTGGCCTTGGCCAACCAAAAGGCCTTCGCCCGCAGCGATGCCTTGAGCGTCAGCTCTGGGGCTTCGGTGGGATCGTCTACAGTCATCGCCACCGACAGTGGTTCGGTGGTGGCCGAGTTGGGTGATGATGTGCGTGTGGTGGCCTCCGTGCTGCGCATCCATGCCAAAGCCCAGGACGACATCTATCAGCGTACCAGCGCCTCCAGCGGCGGCGTTTTCGCAGGTCTGGCGGGTTCTTATTCCGACCTGAAAATTGAGGGCACGACCCGTGCGGGTCTGGGCGATCGCAACCAGATCGCCGTTGGGTTGTTGGACATTTGGTCTACACGCAGCCAAAACTTCGACGCGGTGGCTCTGAACCTGGCCGTGGGTGCATTGGCGGGCAGTGGCGCGGCCATGTTCACCACGCTGACGGGCACGTCGAACGTGAAGATTGGTCAAAACAGCAAAGTCGTGGCGGGCAATATCGCGATCCGCGCCGACAACATGGCCGACAAAAACCGCTACTCGGCCACGGAAGAGTCTTTGCGCTCGGGTTCTGCCGGAGCGCTGAGTTTGACGGCTTTGGGCACGGTGACCGACATCGGCACCGATGGCAAACGTTTCGGTGCCCAGGTCGACATTGGCAACGGCACCGAAATGACGGTGTCTGCCGATGCCGGCCAAACCGGCCGTTTCAGCATCGACACCTACACCAAGGCCTCTGTGACCGACAAGGTCCGCATTGACGCCATCGGTGGACTGGCCCTGTCCTTGGCGCTGGCTGACCAGGATGCTTACCTGCGTTCGGGCATCAACGTGGGTCAGGCCAAGTTGAGCAACCTCAGCGGTGACCTGGCCTTGACCACCCGAAGCGATGCCAACATGACCGCTGGCTCCAATGTGCTGTCGGTGTCTTATGTGGGGGGGGCTGGTGCGAATGCCGATTCGCGCCTGTATGCCGACAACACCATCGCCTTGAGTGGTGCAGAACTGCTGGGCAATGAAGTCAAAATTTATGCAGGTCAAGACAGTGCGCGTGCGCCCAATGTGATGACCGCCACAGCGCAAGCTGACTTGACCCTGATTGCGCTGGGCGTGGGTTTGCCAGTGGCCACCTCCAAGGTGCTTGAAAACAACACCATCGACCTGACCGGGGCGACCCGGGTGCGCTCGATTGGCAACGTGGTCTTGTTGACCGAGCCAGGCATTGGCGGCGACAAGCGGGCCGTCGGTGCAGGTATTGCCATCACGGTGCCCGTGGTGGTGCCCTTGCCATCGATCACGTACACCAGCGTCGAGAGCAATAACCGCGTCAATGTCGGTCAGATGGCGACCATTGAAGCGGGCATCAACTACCGCACACTGGTGCAATTGCTGCCCTACGAGGTCAACAACGAGACCCAGCTGAGCGCTGACAAGGTGGGCAAAGACCTGACCACAGCCGAGAAAACCGCACTGGGCCTGGACGAAGGCCAGCAATACCACTATGCCGCCTTGGACTTGAAGGATGTTGCACTGTCCATCAGTGCCGGCTCCATCGTCGAGTTGGTGGGCACGGCCTATGGCAAGGGCGTGAGTGGCAAGTCCTACCGCTTTGCCCCACCCGGTGGGGCTGCCGTCGAAGAAAACCTGGTGCTGGAAATCGAGGATTACACCAACACCAAACGCTGGCAAGAAGTCAAGCCTGACCACAGCCTCAGTGGCAACGAGGTTTCGCTGACCATCAAAATCGGTGAAACCGTGCGCACTGCGAACGGGCGCTGGTACCAGCGCATGGGTGAGGGCGTGACTTTCAACCCTGCTACAGCCACCTACTCGGACACCGATGGATGGCGCGAGATCGATGTCACCAGCAGTGACAAGGGCCAAAAATTTGCCATGGCCCTGAGCGATGACTTTTACGTGGTCAAGCCCAAGGACATGGCCTTGCCCACCTTGGTGTATGCCAACGTGGCCAACCAGCTGCTCGAAGACCGCGCCAAAGTCGTCGGCTGGATGGAAAGCCATGCCGGTAACGCCGAGGCCATTGCCCGCTACCAGGCCTTGCTGACCAAGATCGACCAACAATTGCAGAAGCTGGGGCTGGCCGACACCCAAACGGGTGCCAACGGCGCCACGGGTGTGTCAGCTCGCGAGAGTTTCGACGTGCTGTACCTGCGCATGCCCAGCATCCAGGCCTCGGCCGGACTGATTTCGATCAAGGCTGATCTGGCCTCCAAGGCCGCGGTGCAAAGTGCGGTCACTGCCAAGCGCATGGTTGCCCATGGCGAAGCCAATATCACAGTGGTCAACAAGACACCGTTTGGTCTGGAGATCAACGACATCGGCATCAACAAGACCGGTGCAACTGAACTGGTGAACAAGCAACGGGTGGTGATGAGCCCCGGTGCCACGTATTTCAATGCCGCCTCTTTGACCGATCCAGGCCCAGCCGGCGACAGCGTCATCAGCATCACACAAGAGGCCTACCCGACCTCTTGGTACACCTCGCTCAAAGACTTGAACCTGCCCAAGTCCCCTCAGGATATTGAAGTCAAGGGGCGAGTGGTCAACGAAGACGGCAAGCTCATCTTGAAAAACCTGAGTGGCAGCATCAACGTCACGGGCGAACTGCGTGCAGGCACGATCGAATTGGCCGCCACCGGTGACTTCAACCTGTCCAGCGATGATTGGTTCCACACCGGGCGCGATCCGCGCCAGTATGTGTCCTTCAACACCGTGTTTGGTCAACAGGTTTACAACAGCGCAGGCCTGGCCAAATCCCTGAGTTTGAGCAGCTCGGACTTGCGTTTGCAGTCATTGCTCAATGCCATCGGTGATCCTGCCAAGTCGTCCACCATCTTCGCCATGGGCGAGGTGAACATCAACGCCCGATACCTGAACATCGACGGACTGGTGCAAAGTGGAGTCGACAGCATATCGTTGACCATCGATGAGACCTTCAACCCCACTGAGTCGGTCAATTTCACCGATTCCAAGGGCAATGTCCAAAAGGGTTTGACCTTTGGCAACGGCGGTCTGGCCTCGGTCACTGGCGCTTTTGATTTCGCCAGCAAGAAGATCACGCTCAACCCGATCAAACCCCATGGCGGCAAGATCAACGTCACGGGCACCATCATCAGCACGGGCAATGGCCGTCTGCGTGTGGCCAGTGGCTACACCTCGGTGATGATCGACAACCGCACAAATTTCACCCTGGAACTCGACGAGATCGATGTTTCAGAAAACCGCGTTGGCACCATCTCCATCACGGACAGCAGCACGCTGCTTCAAGAAAACTACACCTACAAGGACGGTCAAGTCACGCACCTGAGCCGAAAAGGCGTGCTCACGCCGGCCAACGGCAGTGGCACGGTCAGCAGCATCACCTACACCAATGTGGGCGATGCTGTTGTCATGGACGCTGGCGCTGCCCTGTTCTACCAACCCGAGCAAGGGCGTTACTACGTCTGGACCGAGGGTCAAGCCAAGACCAACACCACCTTGGAGATTTACAAGCAGCAAAGCTTTAACCTTTTTGGCTTTGATTGGGATGGCTTGGTGCCCGACACCGCCGCCAATTTCACGGACACCCGATTTACCGATGGCACACCGCTCAAGGAATCTGAGCTGGCCTTGCAACTGAGCTTGACTGACTACCTGTTTGTTCAGTACGAACAAAAACGCAATTTGGCGGTGGATGTCACCCAAGACAAGACCCAGGTGCGCGACGTGGCCACCAGCAATTTGTACCTTTACGTGGGTGAGACCGGCAAGCTCAATTTCCCGCTGACGGACTTCTCGGACACCAGCAAATGGAAGTTGCTGGAAAAACTCTCGGGCGGCAGCAAAGTGCTGGACACCGCGTCGGTGCTGGCCAATCCCGGGGATCCGAGCAAGTGGGCTTACAAATTTGTGGCCACCCAAAGCAGTCCCTGGAAGACGGCCGATGACCAGGTCTGGAAACCCTCGAAAGCTTTGGACCGCTTTGACAGCGATTTCCAGAATCAGGAAATCACCATTGACGGCCCCACCACCACAGGTGGTGGCTGGATGCGCAAGAAGACCATCACGACCAAAAAGACCACGGTCACAGGTCTGAAGGACTTTTACACCTACTCCCTGCGGGCGGATTTGCCTGTGGCGGTCGAGACGGCGCAGGGCCCTTCGAGTCCGAAGATCGACATCCGCACCGTCGGCAAGATGGTGGTGCGTGGCAGCGTGAATTTTGGGGATGCCACGCCACTGACCGAGGCCAATGACGACCAGCCTGAGACCTTTGTGCCGATGGCGCTGGCGGCTGACACCATGGAAGTGGCTGGCAATGTGGAGTTCGTTGGCGCTTTGCCTGACATCCGTGCCAAAGGTGACATCACCATCAATGTCAAGGACCCACGCGGTCGCTTGAATGTGCAGGCCACCGGCAACATCACAGTCAACCAAACGGTGGGCAAAACTGCTGCCGTGCTCAAATTGGGTCAAGTCGTTGCGGCAACGTTCAATGCGGACAACACGCCCAAGACCGTTGGCAACATTGCCATCAACGCCCTCCATGGGATTTATGGCACCACCTACAGTTCGCGCGTGTTCGGTGCACAGGTGCTGCTCGACGGCGGGACCGGCTCGGTCATGGCTCGGGTGGACAGTGCGGTGCTGGGCACCGGTGGTGTGGCTGCCCGGGCACAGGGCTCGATCAACCTGGTGGAAACCGACGGCGACATGCGCCTGATTTTGCCGCAGGCCTGGAAGGGTGAGACCGTCTCGGTGCGTTCGGCCAATGCCGACGTCAAACTCGAATCGCGTTGGGGCGCGATCGTTGACGCGTCTTACGAGCGTGTCAGCGCCGACCCGGCCGAGGTGGCTGCCCGCATTGCGGCAGCGGGTTTCTCTGAAACCGAATTGCGACTGGCCGGCATGCCCACGGGCCAAGCGCTTGTGGCGCAAGCCAAATATCCCGTGTCGCCTGAGCTGTTGGCCGCGATTTTCCCGCACCGTGACTTGGGGGGGACTCAGGTCGGAACAGGGGCTGAGCGCATCAACGTGCAAGGCCGAAACGTGACCTTGTTGTCTCAGTCCGCTGAAGGCGGTATCGGTCGTTCGACCGAACGGGTCACGGTGACGAATCTGGACTCTCCATCACAAAGCGAATACCTGCGTGCCGTGATGTCCAAGGCTTCGGCGCGTGATGTGGTGGCGGTGGAGTACCAGCGCTATGAATGGATGGGCGATACCGTCACCTTCGATTTGTCCAGCGCGGGCAGTTTCGTGGTGGAGGGTTGGCGACTGGTTGATCCCAGCGAGATCACACCCGCGAACATGCAGCTGTTGAAGTCGACCGACGGTGTTCAAGAGGTCACCCGAGGCCAGTGGATTGAAAACCGACACGAAGTCATCAGTGTGGTGTTGCAGGTCTGGGACGACGTGAACATCAGTGCCACCGGTGACGTGGCGGTCAACAGCGCTGGCGACGTGGTGCTCACAGCTGCAGGTGACCTGCGTGTGCGCGACCTCAACGATCTCGAAATCAGTGGCATCACCGCAGGTGGTCGCATGCGTCTGGAAGCTGCCGGGTCCATCTTGACTCAAGGCAGCGACAACCGCATTGACACCGTTGGTGGAGTCGCCGTGTTGCGCAGTGCAGGCGACATGTTGCTGGTGGCTTCGGGCACGGCTGGGGTGACCGGTGGTGTGATCCGCAGCAATGCGGGCACCCTGAGCATCAACGTGGGCGCCTACGGTCAGAAACTGCCGGGCAACGACGGCTGGCGTGAAGGCACGCTGACCCTTCGTGCCGCTGGCGATGTGAATGTGACCGAGTGGACCGATGATTTGTTGTTGTCTTCGGTCTCTTCGCAGACGGGCAACGTGGCGATCCAGGTCCTTCAGGGCAGCTTGCAGGCCTCGGACCGTCTTGAAGACATGAACCAGCTGCATGTGAGTGGCAAGCAGGTCAGCCTGACAGCAGGTGTGGCCACCCAGCTCGATGAGCTGCGCAATCTGGGCACACTCCTGGTGGGTTTGAAGATTGATGCCGACACCTTGCAGGCCACCACCCATACCCGCCTGAACAGCATCGTCTCGATCACCGATGTGGACGATTTGACCCTCGATCAGCTGCTGTTTGACGGTGAGTCGAGCATGCTGATCAGCGCTGTGGGCCATTTGCATGTGAATGCCGATTTGGCCATCGCCGGCAACCCCTATACGCTGATGCGCTTGGAGTCGATGGGTGGTGATTTGAATTTGAACGGTGACCTCACCATGGGCGAGGGCACGATCACGCTGCTGGCGCAAGGCGATGTCAAGCAAGGCGCAGGCTCGCTCATTGAGCACCGCAGCGGCGGACTGGACATTGAATCTCGCACAGGCTCTTTTTTGCAAGCACAAGGGGCCTCGATTGTGGTGGCCAAGCGCACGGGCACCAGCATCAGCAAAGCTGAAGGCAAGGTGCACATCCAGGCCGCCAAGGGCATCACCCTCGACAGCATCGATGCAGGTGCTGGCTGGGTGGCGCTGGAATCTTCTGCAGGTGGGGTGTCTGAAGTGGCCGATGATGTGGCCGACGACATCGTTGCCGGCGCATTGCTGATGAATGTGAACACCCAGGTTGGCCAATCGGGGCGACGCCACAACGATCTTGAAATCGGGGTGGACGTGTTGGCCGTCAAGGCTGGGGGGGATGTCTCCTTGCTGGCCAGCCGTGCGCTGGCCATGGGTCAAGTACAAGGGGAATTCAGGCGTGTTGGGGCCATTGGCCTCACGCCCGAGGGCAGGCCTTCGCTGGGTGGTGAACTCAGCGTGGACAGTCTTTCACTCATGGGTCTGAGCGCAGGAAGTGCAACACAAAGTGCCGGAGCTTCCGTTCGCGTGCGTACCGGTGGCCTGAGCTTGTTGGCGAATGTCCAGGTCCATGGCGCTGGGTTGTTGCTTGGGGTTGAGGAAGCAGGGCAATCGCTGTTGGTGGCCGATGGCGTGACCTTGCAATCTGCCGGTGGTGATGTCAGCTTGGTCTCCAAGGGCACATTGAGCCTGGGCGATGACCTGGTGAACAGCGCCGGTGGCGACGTGCTGATGCAAGCCGCCCAAAACCTGAACATGCAGGCAGCGACCCGTGTCATGACATCGGGCGGCCATGTGCGGCTGGAATCTTTGCAAGGCAACGTCACACTCGGTCAGATCAACACCGTCAAGGACTTGCAAATCGGTCTGAGTTTGCAAGCCGAGGATGGGTCTGTGGCCATCTATGCCCGAAGTGGTGCCATTCAAGCGGCACTGCCGGTGGGCTCGGCCGTGGAAAACATCACCGCCCATCAATTGGGCATGTGGGCGGGCACCGGTATCGGTGGCAGCGCACAGACCGAGCCATTGACCACCCGCGTCAACAAGATTGCTGCACAAACCGCCGCAGGCGATATCCGCCTGAAAGAAACCGAAGTCCTGGAAATCAATGGCCTGGACGATGTGGCTTTCACCCAGGTCAGCCCCACCGGCATGGCCAACCGGGGCCTTTTGTTTGACGAGCCCATGACGGGCCTGCGCACAGGCAGCACCGGTGGGGTGTACATCAGTGCCAGAGGGGTCAATGTGTTCGCGTCGCCTGCCATTGGCGAAGACTTGGGCATTGAGGCTGGCTCCGGTGGCATCACGATCGATACGACCGACCAACTCACGGACATCCGTGCCACGCTGAGTGCCACTGGCGGTGGCGCGATCAGCATCCGCTCGGCCAGCAACAGCATCCTGATGAGCACCGATGCGCTGCTGCGCACCGAGGGAGGGGCCATCACGGTGATGGCCGACGCCAAGTTGCAATTGGCCCGTGTGCAATCGGGTCACTGGGTCTCCAGTCTGTCGCAAAGGCTGGCCAACGGCGTTGCGGCGCAAGCAGGCAGTGTGCTGCTGCAAGCCAAGACGGGCAGTGTGGTGGTTGCCAATGGCTTGGACCTGACACGCGATCCTTTGGTGTTCGCGGGCAGCTTGAGCGTGCAGGCCGCGCAAAGCATCGACGCCATGCAAGTGGCTGCGGACAGTTTGGAGGCGCTGGCAGGTCAGGGTGATTTGATCTTCTCGGACCGTGACGGTTGGGGACAGAACACGGGCTTGACCCTGGGCGCTTTGCAGACCTTGATGGACGGGCGCATCCAGATCACCACCGAGGGCAGTCTGCAGGGGCAGGCCGCATTGAAAGTGGCCAATGGCATGGCGGTGGATCTGATCGCTTACGACGCGATCAACCTGAGCGACAACAGCACCTTGGTGGCTGTGAGCGGCTTGGTCGGGGAGATTTCTCTGGTGGCCGGTGGCCTCATCAGTGCCGCAGCACGGGCTTTTGTCCGCTCGGGCACCAACGACAAAGCCCGTTGGGGTGAAACGGTCTTGCCCACCACGGGTGTGACCACCATCACAGCGGCCAATGTGGACGCTTTGAACAATGTGCTGATTTCCGGTGACGTCGTTCTGAGCAACATCAGCTCGGCCAGCCTGAGCAGCCTCACCTTGAAGGTGAGCGGCTCGCTTTGGATCACGGGGGCTGTGCCAGCGAACCTGACGCTGAACCTGGAAGTGGGCGGCGATTTGGTGGTGGACACCGCTGTGAACGGCGCAGCCGGTGAAGTCATTGATCTGGGCGCTGGCTCATTCACAGCCCAGGTGAGTGGCGATGTGGATCTGCGCACAGCGGTGCGCACCACGGGCGCGGCCAAGCTGACCGTTGGCGGTGATCTGCGCGGTCGTGCCGCACCTCACATCGGTCTGAGCGATGTGTCCAGCCTGGCGGGCCATGCAGCCTTGCAGGCCACACGCCTGACACTGAATGTGACCGGTGACATCGCGGCCAATCCCACAGCTTCAGGCAGTGCGGCCGGTCAGGCGGCATCGGGCCTTTCGATCGCCAGCGAGCAACTGTTGGTGACCGGCGCGGGCAAGGTCTGGCTGGACAACTTGTCCACGGCTGCCTTGACAATCGAAAGTTTGACCGCAGGCACCGACGGCGGACAGGCCGGCGATGTGGTCCTGCGCAGCTTGGCCTCGGCCATCACCCTGAGCGGGCATGTTCAGGCTGCGGGTGCCTTGGGCAGCATCACCTTCGATGCCGCAGGCACAGGCGGCAGCTTGACCGTGGTCGATGGCGTCATGCTGCAGGCCAACACCGTGATTCTGGATGCCCAGTTGGCCATTGAAAGCGCCGGCAGCGGCAAGGTGATGGCCCATGCATTGGAGTTCAACACATGGCTGGGCGGGGGCGTGGGCACCTCGAGTTTGCCTTTGAATGTGCAGCTGCAAGGCAACGACGGCGAGATTCGTGGTCGTGTTTCGGGCAGCATGAACCTCAAGGCAGTCCAGGGCGATTTGGGCCTGAACCGTTTGCAGGTGGGGGCCGACAGCGTGAGCGCGACCACCCGACTGGAAACCCAGTCAGGCCGCATTGTCGGGCGCGGTGCCAACGCGGGTGCCAGCCACCCTGCGGATTTGGTGGCCAGCGATGTGCAATTGATCGCCAACGGCAGCTTGAACTCGGCGGGCATCGGTGCTGACGCGAACCCATTGCGTCTGCGCAGCACCACCGGCACGGTCACCCTGGGGGCCATGGCCACCGGTGCAGTGATTGGGGACGTGGTCATTTCCTCGGCCTCCAACTTGCGCATTCGCAGCGCCGGTGTGAGCGGCCAGGCCGATGTGTACTTGTCTTCAGACCGTGATCTGACGGCGCAGCGCAACGGCGCTGAAGTCGCCACGGTGTCCACCAGTCAAGGCGCTGTGAGCCTGGTGTCTTGGCAGCGGGTTGAAATGCTCTCACAGCAAGACGGCGGGCTGAACCTTGGTCGTGTGACCCTGGATGCGCCAACCTTGAGCGTGCAGGCGGGCATCATTGAGCTGGTCTCTGGTGCCGGTTCCGTGAACATGGGTCAAGACACACGCATCTCCATCACCAGTGGAGGTGAGATCCGCGTGAGCGCGGGCGAATCCATGACCGTGTCCCAGGTGGATGCAGCGTCTGCCAAAGTGGCTTTGGTGGCCCGCGGCGGCTCCATCATCGATGGCGATGTGACCGAATCGGCCACGCCCGACATTCGAGCTGCACAGATCTTGCTGGAGGCTGCCGAAGACATCGGCAGCAGCCGTGCCGCTGGCGGCCAGTCTGTGGGTGTTGCCAATGCGCTGGAAGTGGCGGTGGGCTCTTTGGCCGCACGCAGCGGCTTTGACTTGCGTGTGAGCGAAGTCGACGATGTGACCGTGGACTCCGGCCTCTCGATCACCGTGGCGCGTGCTGCTGCCATGCTCAATGCCTTGCCGCCTTTGACAACTGCTTTGAACGGTTTGCAAAGCACCGGCGGTGGCGACATTGTGGTGAGCGCAGGCAGCCTGAACCAAGCCGGTCGCCTGACCTTGCAGGAGGGCACTTCGGTGCAGACCACGGGCACGGGCGCGATCCGATTGAGCGCTTTGGGCACCGATGCCGTGGTGATGCTCAAGGGCGATTTGCTGGCGGACAAAGGTCCGCTGGAACTGGCCGCCACGCTGAGCGTGAACAAAATGAACGCAGCCCAGCTGCAAACCCGTGGGGACATCATCGTCCGTGCCAGCAATGGCTTGAAACTCGTGGACGCGGCGGGCAATTCGGTGGCCGGTACCTTCGCACGCACCCACTCGCCTGGCTTGCTGCGCATTGAGGGCAATCAAACCATTGCGGCCAATCAGCACCTGGCTTTGATGCTGACAGATGCCAAGCAAGGCGATCGCCTGGAAGTGACCGGTACCCTGACGATGGCCTCGGGTGCGACGCTGGACATCTTGCGCTCTAGCAGTTATGTGCCGCAGCGCCTGCAACACCATGACATCGTCAAGGCGGGCACTCTGGCCGGCCAGTTCACCGAGGGCACGGGCCTGTTTGGATTTGGTGATGGCAGCGTGTTGCTGCAAGTGAGCCAATCGGGACAACAACTCTCGCTGGACGCTGTGCAGCGTCCTTTGGCCGATCTCTTGGACATCACGGTTCATTCGCAGGCCGATGCCGACAAGTTGGGCATGTTCTTCAACGCCGATTACTTTGGCGTCGATCGCAACTACACCGTCGGCATGATGCTGCGGGCGGCCGATTTCCTGACGGTTGACGGGAATTTCGTTCTGCGCAACAGCGTGGCCGAGGTGAGCCTGACCGATGGCAGCGCCAAGACACGCCGCTGGACCGTGGGTGGGGCCAACCTGTCCGCCTTTGTGGGGCTCAACGGACCGTACCGGACCGACCTGAACCATGATGGCGATTTCAATGACGAAGGTGAAGGCCCGAACGCCGCTGCGGCTGGCTTTGACCTGCAGGGCGTGGATGTGGCGCTGGCCCTTCACATGGAGACGGCAGCCACGGGTGGACGTGCCTTGCCACGCAGCTGGCTCAGCCTCAAGGCCACTGCAGACAGCGCCACCGAAGTTGGCATTCCGTTCATGTCGCTTCAGGCCTCGGCCATGGCGATCGACATCAACGCTGGCACCGCCGGTGACAACGTGGTGGACCTCAAAGCGGGCAAAGCCCTGAACGTGGCCACGGGCGATGGCAACCAGACCGTGACGCTGGACTTTGATTCTGCGCGGGGCACCCAGGTCAAGGCTTCTGCGGCCTTCATCCTCAACATCGCCGATTTCGTGACCGCTTCCGGAACGCTGGGCTTTGAGCGTTCCTTGCGCGATGTGGTGCTGGCCGACGGCACCAAAGCCAAGACCGAAATGCTGACTTTCGGGGGTGAAAATCTGCATGCTTTTGTGGGTTTGAATGGTCCTGCAGACGGCATTTACAACGCCAGTTCACACCCCGACGCCATGGGGCTGGCTTTGACCGATGTGGATTTTGCGCTGGCGCTGTTCTCTGCGCGTGCAGGCGAAACCGCCTCCAAAGGCCTCAAGTGGGCCGCTGTCAAGGCCACTGCAGGCAGCGTGCAAGTGGTGGGCATGCCCGAGTTGACACTCGCGGCCCGCAACCTGTCGCTGGATCTGAACCTGGTGGACACCACCGGCTTGGGTCGCCCGGTCAATGGTGACAACAAAGTGATCGATTTTGCTGGCGGCGGGGGGACCCGCAAGCTGGATGTAGTCACCGGAACCGGTCGCAGCACGGCCATCACCTTCGATGGCGGTTTGGGTGAGTACATCCGGGCTACGGGTGATGTGGAATTGCTGGTGAGCGACTTCTTTGCCGTCAAAGGCTCATTGGGCTTTGAGCGACGGGTGCAGGATGTCACGCTGGCCGATGGCAGTCAGGTCAAAACCCAGCTCATCAGCATTGGCGGCAGCGGTCTGGATGCGTTTGTGGGCTTCGGTCCCTATGAAATTCAGCAAGATGGCCAGACCATCGTCAACCCGGATGCGCGGGGGGTGAAGATCAGTGACGTCGAATTTGGACTGGCGCTGTTCTCCTCCAAAGACGCGGGATACACCGACAAACGCTGGACCGCTTTGACGGGCGTGGTGGGCAAAATCGATGCACCCATTGGATTGCCCGACAACGTGGACTTGGACATTCACACTTTGGGCATTGATTTGAACCTGGTGAATGGTTTCAGCGATGCGGCATCACCCAACAAGGTGATTGATTTTGCATCCATGAAGGATTCCAACAGCGTGGCGGGCATGCAAATCGCCACCGGCACCGGCAAGGCCCTGCGCCTGATGCACGATGGTGACCGAGGGCAACTCGTTCGCGCCTCGGGCGGCATGGACCTCCAGCTGGATGGCTTTGTGCAGGCCAGTGGCACCATGTCGATCGAACGCTCAGACGTGACCTTCAAATTGGCAGGCAATGGCATTGCACCTCGTCCAAGCGTTGACACCCGCGTCTTGACCATTGGTGGCACCGGGCTGAACGCCTTTGTGGGCATCAATGGACCTTACCGCAGCGACACCAATGGCGATGGCGTGGTCGACCTGAGTGACGACACCAACCCGTCGGCCATCGGCGTGACGGTGAGCAACGCCGAGTTTGGCGTGACGCTGGCCTGGGACAAAGCCGCCGCAAGCCAACGCAGCTGGGTGGCCGTGCAAGCCACTGCCAGCGAAGTGGCCTTGGTGGGTGTGCAGGGCGTGACCGCCACCGCGCAAAACCTCAAGGTTGAGCTCAACCTGGTCAACAACCCGCTGGCCAGCACCCTGGAGCGCTACCAAGTGTTGGATTTGGCAGCGCAGCCGTTCAAAGTGTCCACGGGGTATGCGACACAAATTGAACTGAAGATGGACGGCTCGCGGGGTGAGCTGATCCGGGCCACCGGTGACTTCGAAGTCGGCGCGGCCGGTTTTGTTCACGCCCGCGGCTCGATGGGCCTGGAAAAATCGACCACCACGGTTCAGCTTGCCGACAAGAGTCTGGTGGTGGTGGACCAGTTGTTGTTGGGTGGCCAGAACCTGGATATTTTTGCGGGTGTGGGCGGTCCTTATCGGATTGACAGTAACCTCGACGGTGTCATTGATGCCAACGACCAAGTCAACGCATCGGCCGTGGGTTTTGCCATGACGGGTGGCGAGTTTGCTGTGGCCATGCTGAGCCCGACAGCTGGACAGCCTTTGCGCTACAGCGGCATGAGCTGGCTGGGCATTGAAGCCGGTGCCAGTGTGATCCAGTTTGTGGGCGTGCCCCAATTGGACCTGAAGGTCAGTCGCCTGGAAGTGGTGGCCAACCAAGTGTTCAACGTGCCCGACGGCGTGGACGAAGCCACCCAAGTGGTTGACTTCAAGGCCAAACCGGTGCTGGTGCCCACAGCAACAGGCGTCACCCGCACTTTGGATGTGCAGGGTGACCGGGGTGCGCTCTTGCGAGCCTCTGGCGACATCGAAATGCGCGTTGGGGACTTCTTCTACGTGGGTGGTTCGCTGGGCTTTGAAAAGTCCACACGCTTGATCACCTTGTCGGATGGCCGCATCGTCAGCCACGATGTGATGACCCTGGGGGGTGCCAACTTGCAGGCTTTTGCCGGTCTCAATGGCGGTCCGCTGGTGGACTCCAACAACGACGGAAAGATCGACAGCAACGACACACCGGCTCCTGGGGCCATGGGCTTTTCGCTGGCCGATGTTGACTTTGGCCTGGTGTTGGCTGCCGAGCGAGAAATGGTGCGTGAGACGCTGGCGGAAAAACTCGAGTGGCGCGACATCGCTGTCTCGGCCAGTCGCCAAGTGGCGCTGGCCAGTGCATCGGCAGACCCCACGGCCAGCAGCCTGTGGTTGTCCAACGACGGCGGGCAGCGTTGGGCCCGAATCACCACGGCCCCTGCTGGCTTGCGTTACACCTCGATCACCATTTCAGAGGATGGTCAGACCATTTTGGCCACGGTGGACGGTGGCGGGATTGTCCGCTCCACCAATGGTGGGTTGAGCTGGTCGGCCACAGCCGCCGCACAGGACCGTTACACCGATGCCGTCATCGTGCGCGATGGTCGCATCGTCAGTGCCGACATACCGGCACCGGTGCGCAACGATGTTTTGCGCCTGTCGGGTGACTGGAAAGTGGGTGACATCATCACCATCACCGGTTTGGCCACGGCCAATGTGAGCTACACCGTGGTCAAGAATGACCTGAGTGCAGACGGCAAAGGCGGCTCCAAAAATGGCTCGGCTGACGAGATCAATGCCAATGTGGCTGCGCAGGTTCGCAAAGCCATCAACAATGCGGCCGGCTCCCTGGCGCTGGCCGCGGGCAATGGCTCGGTGGTGACGCTGGCCGCCAGATCGCAGTCCACCGATGCGGGCTGGATGCGCATGAGCGTCACGGTCAAGGGCAAGGGTCTGGTTGAAAGTACCCGCAGCGCCGGTTTCATGGTCAAACAACTGGACATGCTGGTTTTGACCAGCCGTCCGGCTGAAGGCGATGTGATCACCCTGTCGGGTGTCACGACCTATGACATTGGGTACACCGTCACCCGCAATGACCTGACCGCCAAAGGCGATGGCACCGGCGGTCTGGCCACAGACTTGCAGGTCCAGACCAATGTGCTCAACCAGATCCAAAAGAGCTTTGATGCCGTGGCCCAGATGGACCTGAAAATTGGCACCGCTAAAAAGCAGTTGGCTGAGCTCAAGAGCCTGTTGGTCTTGGACATTTTTGGCACTGGCAAATACCAGGTCAAGCTCTTGGAGTCGTCCATTGCGGCCATGCAGCTCATTCGTGACAGCTTGCCCACATCCTCTGCGGTAGTGACTGTCAAGGCCACCGCCAATGCGCTGGCCATTTATGGCAAAACAAGCGGCCAGGCCTTCAGCCTGACGGTCACGACCACGGGCAAAGCCAAGGCTCAGCTGGTTCGTGCGGCCGACCGGGAATTGCTGCGTGGCACCTTGCAGGTGTCCGGCCAGGCCGAAGGCAGCACTTGGACAGAGGCGACGCAGTCCTCTGGCGACCGCAATTTGAGCTGGAAGCTGCTTGCCTCCTTCAACGCGGGCACCCAGGTGCTGGCCGCTGCGGCGGATGGCATCTTCATTGGCCAGGTGAATGCCGATGGCAGCAACAGTTGGACGCGGCAAACTGCCGGTTTGCCCAGCACGGGCTGGGTCAGTTTGGATGCCAGCGAAGCCTTGGTCAGTCCCAGTGACCCCACCGTCCAAGGCTCTTTGCTGGTGCTGGCCCGCCCCGGTGATGCCTTGTACCTTGCCGATACACGCCAAGCCAATTGGACTTGGAAGAAGATCGCCAGCCCGCGCGACTGGACGTCGGTGGCGGTCTCGGCCGACGGCAGCACCATTGCTGCAGCGGCCAACGGTCTGAATGGAGGCATCTGGGTTTCCAATGACGCCGGCATCAACTGGCGTCTGGTCAATGCTTCAGCCGGTCTTGACTGGCGTGCTGTGGCGCTCAACGCCAATGGCACCCAACTGACCGCTGCCGCCTCCGGCAAAGGTTTGTTCACCACGGCCGTGCAAACGGGAACCCAAGCCTTGCCCACACGTTTGGCCTTGGAAGCCACCGCGGGTGCGGCCCGCTTGGTGGGCTTGCCCTCGGTCACGGCCGAAATCAGCAATGCCAGCGTGTCCATGAACCTGGGCGATGCCATCACCCATCGTGTGATGGATTTCTCGGCCAATGGTTTCGAAGTGGTCACCGGCACAGGTTCGACCCGCACCATGAGCCTTGGTGCTGTCGATGGCGAGTTCATTCGTGTGGCGGCCAATGCCAAACTCGACATCGCGGGTGTCTTGCAGGTCACAGGCTCTGCCGCTTTCGACAAACGCTCGGCCATTGTGAAACTCGCCAATGGTCAGTCGGTTTATGCCGATCAATTGACCCTGGGCATGTCCAATGTGCGCGGTTTCTTTGGTGTGGGCGGCCCCTACCTGGTGGACAGCAACCAAGACGGGAAAATCAACAGCGCTGACACGCCCAATGCCAATGCCTTGGGCTTGTCACTGAACAACATGAATTTGGCCATGGGCGTTTTCACGCCCATCACCATTGCTTCTGGCGACAACCTGTACGCCGATCCGAAGTACAGCAACACCAAGGCCTTACAAGGCGCTTCATGGATGGGCCTGTCGGCCAGCGTGGGTGCTGTGGAACTGGTGGGCTTGCAAAATGTGTCCCTGTCGGCCACCTCTTTGTCGATCGATCTCAACCGGGTGCAGAATTTGCCCTCTGGTTTGAGTGCGGATGCCAACGTCATCGATTTCAAGAAATCCCCTGTGACGGTGCGTACCGGCCCCGGCACTTCCACCCAACTCACGCTGGATGGACAGCAAGGTGTGCTCACCCGAGCCAGTGGCACGGTCAATGCCCAAGTGGGCGATGTGCTCTCGTTCAGTGGTTCCGTGGGCTTTGAGATCGGTCAACGCCAACTGGCGCTGACCAGTGGCGGCAGTGTGATGACGCAGGCCCTCATCATCGGTGGTGAAAACCTGGCCGCTCGGGTCAGCACCAGCTCCGATGCTTCGGGTCTGGGTTTTGCCCTGAATGGCTTGGACTTTGGTCTGGTGATTGCCCGCTCGATGCTCAACGGCGACACACGTTCTTGGGTGTCTGCACGCGGTGTGGCCGATTCGGTCAATGTCTTGGGCACCTCCGCCTTTGGTGTGGACATGTCGGGTCAGAACCTCAAATTGGGTCTGAACCTCGGCTTGGGCAAGGACAGTCTTGGCCAGGCCAACGCCACCACCTTGGATTGGACCGGCTCCAACAGCTTGACGGTGAAATGGGGGACATCCACCGGTGCAGTCGCTTTGGACTTCAAGGGCGAGCTGATGGAAATTGGCGGGACCATGACCGTGCAGATTGGCAGCCAGCTCAGCGCCAGTGGCTCCTTGATGATCTCGCGCCAAGAGCGCGACATTGTGGTGGCCGGCCGCACTTTGCGCGCAACCGGCTTTGTGATCGGTGCCAGCAACTTGCAGGGCACTGTGGGCGGGATCAACCTGGGCGGTCAAGGCATTGACTTGGCCATGGCCTTGCTGCGCCCGATGAATACCGATGCGAAAGACAACCGTTCATGGATGGCCTTCAAGGCCAATGTGGACGGCTTGACGCTGGATGCCAGCCAATTGGGCTTGCCGATGGACAGCCTTTCTGTCGAAGCCAAGGCCATGACTCTGGAGGCCAACCTGGCCTTGGGCAGCGTGGGCGGCATCGCCGCAACCGATGTGCTGGACTTGGGCCTGAGTGGCTCGTCCGACAAGCGCATACAGGTGCAAACCGGGCAGGTGGTCAACAACGTGGCCGAGACCCTTTCGCTGGACTTTGTGGGTGCGGGAGGGGCATTCTTGTCCCTGGCGCTGGATGCCAAGATCAACATTGCAGGTTCAGTGTTGTTGCAGGGCACTTTTGGTATGGCCCGCCTGGGCAACCGAACCGTCACCCTCAGCGATGGCAACAAGCGAGACATGTCGATCACCGCCTTGTCCGCTCGCAACGTTTTGGCGCAGCTGGGCACCGGTGTGGGCACCGACGCCTTCGTTGGCGCATCCCTCAGCGGTGCCAGTGTGGGCATGATGCTGTTGACCGACACCGAGGGGGATGGCACCTTCATCGGCTTGCGGGCGTCTGCCGACAGCGCCACCATCCAAGGCTTGGGGGATCTGACCCTCAAGGGCGGAACGCTCACATTGGGTGTCAACATGGGGCCGGGTAGTGGCGCATTGGCCGGTACGGTGGTCGACTTTACCCAGGGAGACTTGGACGGTGATGGCCGAAATTCGGGCATGTCACCGGTTCGCCTGCGTGGCACGACGGTCAGCACACTGGATTTCCGTACCCAGACCTTCGAAGCTGGCGGGACCCTTTCGCTGGAGTTGCGTGAGGCCGGTGATGCCATGAGTGCATTGCCATTGTTTGCAGGGTCAGGCAGTTTTGCCGTGCGCGTCACAGGCTCGGGCAGTGCGCTGCGCACCGTGCTCGCCGCCAACGGCCTGGAGGCCATGGTCCATGTGCAAGGGCAACATGCGGGCGTCAGCAATGGCTCTTTGCTGTTGGTGCTGCCGGGCAGCGGGTATGCGCTGAGCCTCTCAGCCACGGCTGCCATCGCAGTGCCAGGCTTGGCGGGCACGTCGGTGTTTGGCGACGTGACGGTGGAGCTCAACCGTTCGGGCCAGGCCATCAATGAAAGCATTGTGGTCGGTGGCAAGACCTTGTTGGCGAAGTTTGATACCGGTACCAACGCGACCCGCTTTAGCCTGACCAACCTGGACGTCAGTTTGGGAGGAAGCCTGGGCAGCACCTTGTTGGGTGTGGCTGCGCAAATGACACAGGCACGCGTGTCTTTGCAACAGGGTGCTGTTTTGCCGCTCGTCAACCAGACACTGGACGACATGCTCAACCTGTCCCCTGTGGTGAGTTTGGGCGACTATGTGCAAAACTACATCAACGGCTACATGAATCCGACCTGGATTCCGAGCCTGGAGGGCATGCCGGTGCCGCAATACGGTGCCTTGGGCGTTCCGACTTTGGGCGGATTGAAGTCTTATCTGGACGCAAACTGGGCACCCAAAGCCGGTGTCAGTGCGGGCCTGAGCTACAAGTTGGACCAAAACGGACTGGCCCTGTCGTTTGACGGCAGTGTCAAATTGGGCAGCGACAAAGTCGCCGTGGACTTGAATGCAGGCTTGGCGCAGTACGGCATCAGTTTTGATGCCGATGTGCAGTTGCAGGTGGCAGCCACTGCCGTGGTCGACCTGGATCTGGCTGTGGATTGGACTCAGGGCTTGAAGGCCAACTTCAACCTCAACAATCTGGCCTTCTCGGGCAGTCTGAGTGCGACGGACATTGTGCTGGCCGCCCGCATGGGTCCTCTGGACATCGGGATTGGCAAAAACGGGCTTGACGCCAATGCTCAGCCTTACCAAAAAGGCTCGCTGACCCTGGATCTGGGCGGCAGCATTTCTTACACCCAAGGCGTGTTCAGCCTGAAGCCGGGCACCAACCAGCTGAGCATGTCATTGCCGCTGTATGCCTCGGTGGCCGGTGTGGACTTGGCCCAAGGGACGACGCCAAGGATCACGGTCACAGGCAATCCGCTCAGTGGCGACCTGCAATTCAATGCGCTTGGTTTGGAGGCCTTCACCGACTTCTCCAAGATCCGCATGGAAGATGTGCTGACCGCCATTCCTGGGGTACTTCAATACCTGGAGACCGTGGACGTCTCCAAACTGGGCTTGGGCAGTCTGCCTTTCATTGAGACTTCGCTGCAGGACCTTTTGAATTTGGGTTCCGCGTTCAAGACGGGCGTGGTTGACAAGATCAACTTCAACCGCCCCTTGAAGGACTGGACCGGCAAGACGGGCGAAAGCCAGCTGTCGACCGGCAAGGCCGCCAGTGTCAAGGGCGTGTCCGGTCTGACGGGGGCCGCAGGACAGTTTGCCGCCTCCATGAAGGGTTTCTATGTGTCCGTGGGCAACCAGGTCCTGGAAATCACGGATGTGGCCACCGATGGCAGCGCCTTGACTTTGGGCGGTGCCATCACCAGCACCAACACCGACACCTCGTATCGGGTGCATCAAAAGGTGGAGCGCATTGTGACCATGGGTGAGTTTGTCAATGCGCTGAATGCATCGACACTGCTCAAACCTGGCACTTTCGCCAGCTACAACGCCAGCACAGGCGAGTTGAGGATTCCTTTCAGCGCCATGCTGAGCATGCCATCCCAAGTGGCCGCACTCAACCTGAATCTGTCGGCCAACTCTGACCTGTCTTTGTCGACTTCGGCCACAGCGGCCATCAACGTCAATGTCGGGGTCGACTTCGACCTGCTCTTGGCGTTGGGAGGCGGTAATTTCACGGTGGCCGTTGACCATTTTGTGGCGGCTGCGAGCATCGATGCCAATGTCAAAGACTTGGAGGTGTTGGCCAAACTGGGCTTTGTCTCTTTGCAGGCCGGCGGTGTGGGCACAGGCTCCGAAGTTCATCTGGGTGCACGAGTGACTGCGGTGCTGGACCGCACTCCCGGCGTGGTGGGTGGCGAACGCTTTAACCTGCCAAGTTTGCTGACGGAAGCCCCTGCGGCTTTGAGGTTCGATTTCAGCGGCGACGCTTATGCCCGCCTGCGGGGCTTGCAGCTCAAGACGGCGGGTGCCGGCATGGACATTGGTGCAGGTCTTGAGCTGGGCCTGTATGTGCAGGACCTGAGCAACTGGTCCAGCTTCAAGCTGGTGACCACCAGCCAGTTCGATATCAAGAACGCTGCACAGCGGCAGGCCTTGGGCCTGACTGACAAGGACGTGGTTGCAGTCCTGCCGGACTTGGGGGCTGTGCTGGATCTCAGCCGTCTGAATTTCTCGGACATCATGGGTGGATTGCGCATGGTGCTCGATGTGGTGGACACCTCCATTGGCAGCCAGCCTTTCTACACGCAGAAATTGCCCTTGCTGGACAAGTCTCTGAGCGAGATCCTGAACTTTGGCGACATCTTGTTGGCCCGCATCGAAAAAGCGGGCGCCACACCGGCCGCCGCGCTCGATGAGGCGGAGAAGATCATTGAAGAAGCGTTTGGTTTGCAGCCGAACATGCTGGATTTCTCGATCGACAGCGTGAGCAAGCGATTGTTGATGGATTTGCGCTTGGACATTGGTGTGAGCAACGAGTTCCGGGTCAACCTGGACCTGGCCACTTTGGCGGGCATGGTCGGTCTGGAGTTGCCTGCGGACTTTGCCAATTTGCTCGATGCCTCGGGCAAAGCTGCGGGCACTTATTCCGTGGGGGCCAACTTGGTTGCTCGCGTGGGCATTGCCTTGCCCGGCGCTCCGTCGGGCACACCGGCCGTGGCGCTGCTGGACTTCGACGAGAAAACCGGAACAGGCACCCACCTCGATTTGACAACCAGCCTGCGTGCCTCGGACCTGATGTTGAGCTTCAGTGTGGGCAAGGTGGCTTTGGGCGTGTTCAACGGCAAGGTGGTCATCGACGAGGACGGCAAAATCGACACCCTTGCGCCCGCTGTGCTGCGCTTGGCGCTGGACAAGGGTGCGGTGAAAGTCTCTGCCAAGGGCGCAATGGACATCGACTTGCCCGTCAGTCTGGTGGCGCTGTCGCGTCAAATTCCGCTGGGCAACCTGCACATCTACACCGACCCCACGCTGGGCTCGGCGGGTTTGCCCACGCTGCTGGCCCAAATTGCGGGCTTGCAGACGGGCATGGCGCTCAAGTTGGAGTTGCCCGACTTCGGCCGTGCCGTGCCAAACGATGTGTCTTTGTTGGATGTCATTTACGACCCCAGCTTCTTGCTGGACGGCATTGACCTTGGATTGGGCAGCGTTCAGGACATCTTCCAAAACAGTCTGACGGCCGATATCCCCTTCATTGGGACGCATCTGGCCGATGCCGGCCAGCTGATCGGCAACCTGCGTGCCGGTCTGCTGACCGATCTGCGTGGCAAGTTGGCTGGGCCGGGCAAACCGATCGAGTTGGCGCGGGATGCCCTGTTCAACACCTTCAGTGGTTTGGGCATCTTGCTTGACACCAACCTGGACCAGGCCATCACCATCGACGACGTGATGATTGCCTTCTACAACGATTTGGGCGTCAAAACAGCGGTCTGGACACCCGGTATGACGCTGCCCAAGACGGGCGTGGATTCGATCCGATTTGACATGGATCTGGGCGGCCGTTTGCTGGCGCTGGGCGTGGACATCCCGCTGGATCTGAACATGCAGGGCTTCGAGTTGGCCGTCGATGGCGGCTTCTCGCTGAGCGGCGACTGGCAGTTTGATTTTGGTTTCGGCTTGTCGGCATCGTCAGGCTTTTTCCTGACCACCAACGCCAAGAAGGACGACCCTGAGCTGAGCCTGGACATCCGTGCATTCCTCAACGGTGATCCGACCAATCCCGACCTCATCACACCGTTTGAAGGCAGGGGCAAACTGCTGTTCTTTGAAGCCAGTGTGATCGATCAATACAAGGATCCGGTGACCGGGGTCAAGGGCAGCGGTCTGTCCGGGCACTTGGGGCTTGATCTGAATGGCGACAAGGCCAACCGCCTGACGCTGGACAGCGTGTTGTCCAACCCGAGCAAGGCCATTGTGGTGGACTTTGGTGTGTCTGCCAACATGGACCTGGGCGTCAAACTCACTGCGGTGGGCTTGCCATCGCTCATGGCCGATTTGGTTCTGAAGTGGGACTGGCGTTTGGGGGACACCAAGGTGTCGGTGCCGGACATTTCGATCAACAACATTCGTCTGGACTTGCGTTCGTCGGTGTTGGACTTCCTGATGCCCATTGCCAAGAAGGTCGCTCAGACGGTTGAACCCTTCCGTGATGTGGTCAATGCCTTGACCACCCCGATCGTTGGACTGGACTTGGTCTTGCCTGATGATCCCACCTTGCGTGGGCTGATCGACCTGGTCTGGAGTAAAACCATGACCGACAAGCCTTCGATCAACTGGGCCTTCCTGGACGCGGTCAAATTTGCTTTGGACATGCCCTCGATTTTGCAAAGCCTGGTGGCAGATGGCGGGAATGTGGCCATCGGCAGCATCAAGGGTTTGGCCTCTGGACAGGTCACGTTTGAGCGCAGCGCGGAACTGGATTTGCAGACCAACGACTCCTCGTCGATCATCAGCCAATTCAATGACAAGTTGAAGCAAGTGGGCAATCAGGCGTCTGGTGGCAAGCCCGGCAGCGCGGCCGCTCGTTCAGGCCTGCAGTTCCTGCCTTACATCACGGACATCTCGAACTGGGCCAAGTTGATGACGGGTGGCAGCGCCACTTTGTTCACCTACGAGATGCCGTACCTCGAATTTGAACTGGCCAATTTCGATGTGCTGGTCTTTGAGGCCAATTTGGCCGTCTTGTCGGCAGGCATCATCCCGATTCCGCTGGTGATTCCGGTGTATGCCTTTGGTGGCGTGCGGTTGTATGCCGATTTGTCGTTCGGTTACGACACCTATGGCGTGCAGAAAGCGTTCGCGGGCGGCAGCGTTCTGGATGTGCTGGATGGTTTCTATGTCAACGACTGGTCCATGCCCGCTTTCCGCAACGGCGCCTTCGTGGCAGGCACAGGGGGCCTTGAAAAGCCCGAGCTGAGCATCAGCATCGAGATGGGACTCAAAGCCGGTGTCGGCATCGCAGGCATCAAGGGTGGTTTGGGAGCCAGCCTGGAGTTGGTTGTGGATGCTGACCTCAACGACATCAAGGTGGGCAAGGTCACCCGCGATGCCGAAGGGCAGTTTGTCTCTGTTGACTACAAAGGTGATGGCAAGGTTCGTGCTTCGGAAATGCTGTCCATGATGGCCTATCCGGGTCTGATTCCGGGCGTTCCAGGGGGGCCATTTAACCTCTTTGACCTCAAGATCACGCCTTACATCAATGGCTACTTGTGGGCCAAGGTCTTGTTGTTGAACATCAATGTGCCTTTGTTCAGTCTCAAGTTGGCTGAAATCAACCTCCCAGCGCCCACGGTCAAACCCGTGCTGGGCCAGATGGAAGGCAACACACTGGTGCTCAACGCTGGCTCTCGTGCGGGCGAGCGTTTGTTCATCAGCACTCAAGATGTGTCAGAGACTTTCATCCTCAGTGGCCGTGAAGGCAGCAGCATTGTGGGTGTGGAATTCCAGGGTTTCTATCAGGAGTTCAGTGGCGTCAGCCATGTGCTGGTGGACATGGGCGAGGGCAACGACACGCTCGATGCCAGCCGCCTCAAGGGCAGCATGACCTTGGAAGTCACCGGTGGTGCTGGCAACGACAACCTGTTGCTGGGTGCCGGTGGCGGCAAAGCGATCGACCTGGAAGGTGACAACGTGCTGCGGGCTTTGGCCAGCAGTGCGGCACCGGTTTTGCTGGTCGGGGGTCGGGGTCGTGACAAGCTTTATGGCAGTTTGGGCAACGACGTGCTGTACGGTGGTGCCGGATCGAACGAGATGGATGGTGGTGGTGGCAACGACACCTTGTATGCCCTTCAAGGCATCAACAAGCTGCTGGGCGGCCAAGGCATTGACACTTATGTCTTTAGCGGGTCCTTGGGCATCAATACCTTGACCGAGAACGGTCAAGACATCAGCCACGTTGACTTCTCGGGCGGTCTGCCTGCCCAATTGCTGGGCATTGTTGGACCCTTGCCAGATGCTCCGACCGTGTCGGTGCCTGCAGCCTACACCGTGGTGGTGGGGCAGGCCTCGGCGCTGAATTTCTACGGCAAGCCTTTTGGTGGCGACTTGGCCGGTCAGGCGACGGTCACGCTGTCTTTGGCCTCCGGGTCTATTCAGGCGGTGAGCGCCGATGGCGTGACGGTCTCGGGTGCCAACTCGGCCAAGGTCACCTTCACCGGTTCGCTGGACAAGCTCAACACCTATTTCACATTGGCCGACCGCATCCAAGTGGTCTACAGCGGTGGTGACGCCAGCCAGGCCCTGAATGTGGTGGTGGATCAGGACGGCCTGAGCAGCAAAGCCACGGCCAAGCTGCAAGCGGCTGTCACATCGCCTGTCTCGCAAAATTGGCGTGAAATGGCCGTTGGCAAGGACATCTTGGTGGCGATCTCTCAGGCTGCGGACACAGAACTGGGCATTTACATCTCGCGTGACCAAGGCCTCAACTGGGTGCCCGTGAACGTGCCACGCGGCATGGATTACGAGGCTGTGTCGGTTTCCC
The DNA here is from genome assembly GCA_002256145.1 of Comamonadaceae bacterium PBBC1. Lineage (GTDB taxonomy): Bacteria > Pseudomonadota > Gammaproteobacteria > Burkholderiales > Burkholderiaceae_C > Limnohabitans_A. Next base: position 66,957 of record NKIP01000006.1, on the reverse strand, counting down.
CCGATGGCCAGACCATCGCTGCTTTCACCGTGTCTGGCCAGTACGTGCTGTCCAGGGATGGTGGCATCAGCTGGATTCAGGGCAAAGCACCAACAGACAACTACACCGAAGTTTTGGTGCAAAACAACGCGAGCATGGTGGCGTTGGACAAGACCGACAGCAACAGGTATTTCTTCTTCAAGAACATCTTCAACTGGGGCTGGAAGACCGACTACTCACCAGGTCTGATGCGTGTGCTTGATGCTGACGGCACCACTTGGCGCACCTTGGACGGCGCGGCCAATGCGAACTGGACGGCCATGACCGGCAATGCCGATGGCTCGCGCCTGTTGGCGGCCAGCGCTGCTTCGTCGAACAAAGGCACAAATGGGGCTTTGTATTTGGGCGAACCTGGCACCGACGGTGTACTCACCTGGACGGACTGGAAGAACATCACGCCTGCGGGTGTCAGCAATGGCGATTGGTCGGCCGTGGACATGAATGCCTCGGGCACTCTGCTGGTGGCAGCACGAGCTGGGGGGCAAATTTACCTGGCCGACACCCGTCAGACCGACTGGAAATGGCGTGAAACCGGTTTGTCGGGCAACTGGACTTCGGTTTGGATGAGCGACGATGGCCTGACTTTGGCGGCCACCGCCAACGGCAGTGCCGGCGGCGTGTGGATTTCGCGCAATGGTGGCGTGAGCTGGACCAGTATGACGGGCAACTTCCCAGCCGGTCTTGATTGGCGTGGCGCGACAGTGGACTTGCTCACTGGCCATGTGGTGGCTATGGCTGCAGGCAAGCCAATCTACCGCTTCGCGCCTGTTGCTGCAGGGGCGGCTCCCAACATCTCCTTGCCAGACACCCTCTACGCCGCAGGCAGCAAGCCAGGCGACTTCAATTTGCCTGCCGGGGTCTTGGTGGATGCGGACTCTTCACGTTTGACCGTGACCTTGTCGGCCACCAGCGGCCAGTTGCAGTTGACCCCGCAGGGTCTGGCGCAGGCTCAGCTGAGCAGTGGTTTGGCCAAGGCCAGTGTGATTCAGGTGACCGCGTCTTCACCCAACAGCCCCAACAACGAGCGTGTTGACAACATCCAAGACGGCAGCAACCGCACCAAGTACCTCAACTTTGATGGTCCCGGCAGCGGCTTGGTCATGACCTTGTCTGCCCCAGAGGTGATCAAGGAAATGAAGCTGACCTCGCGCACCAACGACGAAATTCCTCAGTGGGATCCTGCCACCTATGAGCTGTATGCATCCACAAGTGCTTTGGCTTGGGACAGCGCCGACTGGGTCAAGGTGTCATCTGGCGATGTGGGTCTGCCCAATGCCCGAGGTTCGGTGGTCACGCTGGCGATCGACAACAGCACGGCTTACCAGTTCTACAAGGTGGTCTTCCCAACGGTCAAAGGCACCTACGGCGGCAAAGCGTATGTGCACCTTTCCGAATTGGAGCTTTATGCAGCCACACTCGACGTGAGCCAAGAAAATGGCATGCTGAAGTTGAGTGGCAATGCTGCCGACATCAACGCCTTGCTCACCCAGCCGGGCAACATCGTGTTCACGCCGAGTGCGCAGGGCGCGAATGGTCAATTCGTCTTGACGGCCAATGACGGACTGAACCTGACGGTCAAACGCGTCACGCTGGAAGAGCGTGAACCATTTGCCATCAAAGCAACGTACAACGCAGGCAACTTCGAAGTCCTCGGCTTGACGGGCAATGGTTTGCGGGTCGTCCGGGCAGCCCTGGACACCATCCGCTTGGGCGCTTTGGCCGACGAGTTGTCGGTTCTCAAGTTCACCGACAAGCCCATCACTTGGGTGTCTTCGGGCGGTGCTGACAATGTGGTGGTCTGGATGGGCAATTCATCGTCCGGTACGGGCCAGTTGAACCTCCGGGAGACGGTGGGCAGCGAGCTTCAGTCTGTGAACATCGTCTCAGTCAAAGCTTCTTCGGCCAACAACCCGGCTGGAGAGGGTGTCAGCAACATCATTGATGGCAATACAGGCACCAAGTACCTCAACAAGGACGGTGTGGGCAGCGGCTTGACTCTGACCTTGGCCGAGTCGACCGTGGTGACCAGCCTGGCTTTGACGACCCGCACCAATGACATCATCGCGCAGTGGAATCCGACGTCTTATGCGCTGTACGGCTCCAATGACGATTTGGCTTGGAGCGACAACGCGTGGACGTCAGTGGCCCAAGGCGATACCGGCTTGCTCGGTGCCGACAAGGGGGTCACCCGACAGGTCAGTTTTGCCAACAGCACGGCGTTCAAGTTCTACAAGCTGGTCTTCACCGGCAATGGCGGCAGCTGGAACAACCAGTCCTATGTGCACGTGTCCGAAGTGGCGCTGTTCACGCCGATGCCCACCACCGATTTGAGCAACGACACCCTGACGGTGCAACTCAAACCGCTGGCTGTCAGTCCGACCAAAAACGTGATTCAGCTGGGCACGGGCGAGTTGATCAGTGGTGTCGAAAAAATGGTTTGGGATGACACCCTTGGCACCTTGCACATCGTGGGCGACAGCGTCCAGATCACCTTCATGGAAGGGGCTGTGGGTGAAAAAATCGAGCTGGGACGCAACACAACCCTCAAGGTCACGGCGGATCGCCTCACGGTGATTGGCAATGTCTATGCCAAAGATTACGACCTCACCATTGCCAAGCGTTTGATCCTCAAAGGTGGCCTGTACACCTATGACAACACCAACATGATGCCGCCAGGTACGGTGTTGTCGACAGCGCCGCTGGCTTCAGGTGACACGTTTGACCTGAGCACCGTCCAGACACCGCTGTACGCGATTCAAATCACCCCTGCGGACGACACCACGCCGATCCGCCTGGGTGGCACGGGCGGCGGAATTTTGCTCGATCCCGCCAAACTGGCAGACATGCAGGCCAGGGAGTTGGTGCTTGGTGCCAATGGTGGCAACAATCCGATCTCCATCGGCGGTAATGGCCAAGCCATCATCGTGCCAGTGCCTCTGGTCATTCAGGCGCAGGGCGAGAACGGCAAGATCGCTATTCAGGGCGATCTGACAGGTACCTTGCTCGAGATCTATGGTCCTGGGAACACGACCACTTTCAGCTCGGGAACGGTCACGATGACCGAAGGCTTGTCGATCAACGACTCAGTGCGCATCGTGGGCCAAGTCACCTTGGCGGTGGGTACGGCCAATGCCGGTGCCGACATGCTGGTGACGGGCCGACTCAACGGCAGCACGGGTGATGCCGACTTCCTGAGCCTGGCAGCTCAGGGCGGTGACATCACCATTGAGGGCAGCGTGGGCGATGGTGTGGGCACTGTCAACATCGTCACAGCAGGCGCTGGCTTGGTCGATGGCATTTACGGTGAAGGCGATCTGCGTGTGGGCCTCAGTGGCGGCAGTGGTTCAGGCGCCACGGCTCGCGTGACGGTCAGTGGTGGCGTGTTGAGCGATGTGCGCCTGTTCTCTCCCGGTAAGGGCTACAAGGTGGGTGACCGCCTGACCTTCAACCAGAAGGAACTCTATGGGGCTGTGCTGGAGGTCACCGGCGTCAACGATCTGGAGGGCCTGACGGTCTCTACCGCTCGAAATGTGACTTTTAACGACAAAGTCTTTGTGGATGGCGATGTGACCATCACTGCCACCGGCAAGGTGGTCTTCTTGGACAGCGTGGTTCTGCGTGGAGGCGGTCAGTTGTTCATCAACGACGCTGCCGAAGTGGAGTTCCTCGGGGGTGTGAAGTCTGACACGGGCGAACCCGTGCTGGTCTTCAGAGGTGCCCAAGCTGGCCCAGGTTCCAGCTTGAGCTTCAGCCAAGGCCTGGTGGTCGGTGGTTCGGACTCGGTCTCATTCACCGGGGTGAGCAACTTGTCACTGGCTTCGGCCACGATGGGGCAGTCGTTGCCGTCCTTGGTGATCGATGGCCAGGATTTGGGCCTGACACCACCCTCTGGTGCCTCGACCCTCCGTTTGGATGTGTCGGCTCTCAAGATGACCGGCCAGACCTTGGCCTGGCCTGTATCCGGCATGAGCCAGGTGCGGGCGGACGATCTGCAACTGGCCATTGCGCAAGGCGTGGGCAGTGCAGCCAACCCGCTCGAGGCGGTGGTCAAAACGCTGTCGGTCAGCAGCCAGACGGGCGACATGTTCCTCAAACACGATGGCAATGTGACGCTGGTGCGCGAAGGCTTGAGCGTGCGCGAGGGTGCCGGCAGCATCACTTTGCAGGTCAGCGGCGATTTGGGCATGCAAACCCAGTCGAGCGTGAGCACGTCGACCGGTTCTGTTTCCTTGCAGACGGGCGGCGACATGGCGACTTCAAGCGTGGTCAGCATCAGTGGTGACATCCGCTTGGAGTCGGGTGGGCGCATGGACATCGGTCAGGTCAGCGATGTGCAAGGGGATGTGTCATTGACCGCCATGGGCGACGCCTTTGTTCATCGCATCGACAACACACAAGGCGCGATTGTGGTGGAAGCCGCCTCGCTCACCCTGTTGGACGGGGGGCTGGTGAGCAATGTGTCTGGCTTGACCCGCGTTCAATTGCGTGGTGACTTGGCCATGGAGGCCGGCAGCTCGGTGCAATCGGACAGCGGAAACATCCTGATCGATGCCGCAGGTGCGGTGCAAATCAGCCGAGTGGTCAGTGTCGCGGGCCGCATTGACGCACGTTCGGGTGGAGACATGGAGATTAACCAGATCTCGAACACCCACGGTGACATTGCCGTCACCGCTGCAGGCGATGCCACGGTCAGGAACATCGACAACATCCTCGGTGCGGTGGGTCTGGAGGCGTCCTCACTCACCCAAGAGTCTGGTGGTCAGATCACCGATGACAGTGGTTCGATCACGATCACGCTGCGTGATTCCTTGAGCATGATGGCGGGCAGTGTGATGAGCACGGTCAGCGGTGACATCCGTGTCTTGGCCCAAGGCGCTGGCTTTGTCAACCGCATGCTCAGTGACAGCGGTGATGTGTCGGTGATGCTGGGGGGACAAGCTTGGGTGTCCTTCATCTCTACTCAAAGTGGGGACATTTCTGTTGCCGCTGAAGCCAACGCCAAGGTCTTGTTCCTCCAAAGCCAAAGTGGCGACATTCGCCTGAACACGGGGGCCACGGCAGAGATCCACCGGATCGATGCTGTCACCGGCAACATTTCTGTTTCCGCTGTGGATGACGTCATGTTCGACTACCAGGACTCGGGTCTTGAAGTTCACCAGGGAACCGGGGCCATTGAGATTGACGCGGCGGGTGATGTGTTGATGGTCGGTCGTCAGACCCTGCGAACAGATGCAGGCACCATCACGGTCAAAGCGGGCGGCGACGTGCAGATCAGCCGCATGGAGTCCGCCACGGGCGACTTGTCGCTGCAGGCGCAGCTCTCGGTGAGCGTGACGGGTCACTATGGTGCGCCTCAAATTGTCACGGCTGGCGATTTGTCGGTGTCTGCAGGCACGGGCATTGGTGCAGACCTGTTCGGTCGACTTTTTGTGGATGTCAACAGCTTGTCTGTGCAGAACGGCGATGCTGGCGATGTGGTGATTTCTGGCTGGAAGGGTCTGAACTTGGGTTCCGTGCATTCGGACTCCGACGATGGCTGGATGGTGCTGATGTCCGGCCCTGCCGGGCGCGTGACCGGTAACACGCCAAGCGCTGAAGGGGGGCGTGTGGCCCGCATCAGTGGCAAGACCATCATTGCGCGGGATGTTTTGCCAGCCCGTGAGATGTTCAACGCCAATGTGTTCTACACCCCACCACCGGCCGTCCACAGCGCGGTCAATGAGGACTCTTTGGACATGTTCAATGCCCAGTTGGCGCGGGACTGGACACAGCAGGTGCAAGGCGCTTCAGCGCGTGAGGCACTGTCTGCACGGGCGTCAAGCCTGAGCAGCCAACCTCGCAGCTTCGGACGTGCATTGGGCGCAGGCGGTGCCTTTGGCGACTCGCCGATGGACACCAGTGGCTCTTTGCACGACACCGCCACTTTGCTGGACGCCGCTTTGCGCTTGTCCAGCACCTTGTCACGCGAAGACGTCTTTGGTGGAGACATGCTCAGCAGTTGGGCCCAACGCTCGTTCGCTGAGCGCCAAGCTGCCCATGCAAGTGCTGAGCCGTCGACCAAGGTGTCCACACCAGACTCTTCTGCTCCAGTGGGTTCGCCTTCCAGCAAGGCTGCCGTTCTTGATCCGGTCCGCGAGGTCGCAGCAGTGCAGCTGAAGCAGACGCCGACAGAGGCGCAGGTCTTGCGCAACAAGACCGAGTCTGTCAAGGCGAAAGCTTGGGTGTCCAAAGAGCCAGAGTTTGAGCAGGGCAAGCCTGTCATCTGCTTGAATAAGTCGGACAAGCCCCTGAGCGATCTCGAGGCCAAATCGGGCACCGTGAAACCAGCGAACTCTGCGGAGCAGGCTTTGGCTGAGGCTTCTCTGGATGGGGTTCAGCCTGCGGCTTCGGCTGCTGAGGCTCCTGCGGCCGACCAGGGGTCGGGAGCGGCTTCATGAGCTGATCTTGCTCCACGCAAGGTCGCCCAAGTCACACATCGCTTGCCGATGCCATGACTTGGGCGACCGGGGTGTGTGAATTCACCACGCTTGAGTGGGCATGGGCCAATGCTTGCCCGTGGCAGTGCAGGAGGGTGTTTGCAGGGGCTTATGCCAAGGTGTCATCCCTGAGCCACACCAGCTGTCCCCGGCCGCTTTCGCTCAGCCGGTGCATCAGTGCTGCTGCGTCAGAGGCGGGCAGGGCAAAGCGCAAAGTGACAACGCTGCCATGCGTGACCTCTTGCAGCTGGGCTTGGGCCAGTTCGACCTCGCGGCGCACCAGGCCTTCCAGTGCATAGGGCACGCTGCAGGCAAGTTCCGTTTTTTGAATCAAGGGGATTTTTTCGGCCGTCAGCAGCGCCTGCGCCACCGCATCGGTGTACGCCCGCACCAGACCACCCGCGCCCAGCTTGACGCCACCAAAGTAACGCACCACCGAGGCCATCACGCCTTGCAGGTCCTGGTGTCGCAGAACGTCCAGCATCGGGCGTCCAGCCGTGCCGCCGGGCTCGCCATCGTCGTTGGCCGCCGACTGGCCCCCAGCCAGCAGTGCCCAGCACACATGGGCCGCGTCCGGGTGCTCGGCTTTGAGCTGGGCCACTCGGGCTTGGGCTTCTTCGCGGCCAGCCACGGGTTCGACGCAGGCGATGAAGCGGCTTTTCTTGATGACCAGTTCGTGGTGGGCAGTTTGAGCGAGAGAGAAGGCCATGGACAGGTCAAGTGTGCAAAAAAATGCGTGAAGTGTTCAGCGCAAGGAAAAATTCACACGGTGGTAGCCCGTGTCATTGCCGCCCTTGGCCGAGGTGTTGACTTGGATGGGCAAGAGAAAAATCCGGCTCAAAGGGACTTGGCCTTGTTGTACCAGCCAGCCTTGCACCACCTGCGCTCGGCGTGTGGCCAGGGTGCGCAATTCTTCATCGCCCACCGCCAGGTTCGCCAACATCAGCTTTTCCATGTCCTCTACCGACAGCACTTGGGTCTGGCCCAGCACGTTGCGGGGTTTGGGGAACTTGGCTTGTTGGTAGGCGCGGGCCAGGTAGGTCGGGTACTCGCTGCCGTCCAGTCGCATGTCGGCCAAGGGCATGTTCTCGCGCTGTGATGGGCTCATGTCTTTGCGTTTTTCGCTGAGCACAGCCCGCTCCAGCAGGGCCCGTTTGAGGCCTTCCGGGTCCATGGCGCTGTCGCTGCCAGCGGTGATTTCCAGGTTCAACCCTTCGCGTTCACGCATGGCCTTGGACAGGGTTTGCAGCTTTTGCACCGCGGCCTCGTCCAGGCTGGCGCGGCCGGGGGCAAAGCTCAGCTGCGACAACTCTTGGCTGTCGCCAAACAGCGAGCCCAGCAGTGCAAAGGGTGAGGTGACGGCTTTGACGAAGAGGTTGCCAATCACCTTGAAAATCAAGCCACCGATCGAAAACTGGGGGTCGTCCAGCGAGCCGGCAACTGGCAACTGGATGTCGATTTGCCCCCGGTTGTTTTTGAGCAAGGAGATGGCCAACTGCACGGGCAACTGGGTGGCATCCGGGCTTTCTACCTTGTCGCCAAAGGTCAGTTGGTCAATCACGAGCCGGTTTTGTGCGGTGAGCTGACGGTCCTGCAGCTTGTAAGTGGCGTCCATGGACAGCTTGCCTTTGCTGATGTTGTAGCCCGCGTATTTGCCGGCATACGGCGAGAAATCGACCAAATCGATGTCGGAAATTTTGGCCTGAAGGTCCAAGAACTTTTTCTCTGTCAGCGGATTGAAGCGGGCCGCAATTTGCACCGGTGCGTTGCTGGCGTAGTGGCCACGCAGGTCCAGATCGGCCAGGGTGTCGGGCGCTGAAGACAAGCCCTTGACGCTGCCGCCCAGCTGGGTGACGGTGGCCGAGTAGTTGGGTTTGACGAAGCGGTCAGAAAAATCCACGCGCCCGTTTTGCAGGGTGACTTTGGCGATCTGAATGGGCATGGCCACAGCGGGGGGTGATGCGGCAGGCCGGCTGGTGCCAGTGTCGGGGCTGGCCGGATTGCGCAGAATGCCTGCCAGGTTGAGCTGTCCTTGCGGGTTGAGGATCAGCCGCGAGTAAAAGTCGGACAGAGCGATTTCGCCGATGTTCAGCCGAGCGGGTTCCAGCTGAAAGTCCACACCGCCAAAGTACAGCGATTTCCACCTCAAAAAATCCGTGCTGTTGGCCTGGTCCACAGCGCGAAACTGGCCCAGCGTCAGTCCGCCCTTGTAGCTGACCCAGAGCTTGTCGGCGGGCTGGCGAACCTCCAAGGTGCCCTTGTTGGAGAACATGCCCTGCGCGATGGATGTGTTCAGGTAGGGCGCCACGTAGCCTTGCATTGGCACCACCGGCAAAGCCTGGGTTTCCAGCGCCAGACGCACCGTCAGTGGCTGCAGCTGCACCGATCCGCTGGCCTTGATTTGGCCGGTCTGGTTGAGCGTGGCGTTCAGTGCAAAGGCCTTTTCGCGCCCGGGGTGGATGTCCAGTTGCGTGGCCGACAAGCTCGCTTGTGTCAGCTCTTGTACCGCCGCAGGCGACAAAGTGTGGTCTTCAAAGCGCAGCCCAACTTCATCCAGGTTCAGTTGACCCACCAGGCCCGACCAGACAGGACTGCCCGACTTGTCGGCCGGTGTCGCCCTAGCATCGGCGCTGTTTGAGCCGGGCGCAGGCAGCCAGGCCAAGGTGCCATCGGCAGCCCGGGACATGCGGGCCTTGATGCCCGAGCCTTGCAGCGACTCGGCATCGATGCGATGGGCCTGCAGGTTGGCCTGCACTTGCCGGGCCGACAGGCTTTGTACCCGCAAAGGTGCATCGGGTGTGTCTTGACCCAGGCGCAAACCCCGCACCTCCAATTGCGCCAGCTGCCACAGCTGTTGCAAGGGGTTGGATGTTTCAAGTTGCACATCGAGCGACTCCAGCCCCAGCCAGGGCTTGCCCGCGGCGTCTGTCATGGCCAGCCCCTGCCATTGCGCCGTACCACTCACGCTCAGCGAAGGTGCGCCATCGGCCAATTGTGCAAAGTCCACGCTCAAGCGGGTGGCCAGCTGGCCCGATTTCAGGCGCAAGGGCAGGCTGCTGGGCCAATAAGCTTGAAGTTGGGACAGGTCGAACTTGTCGAGCTCGATCTTCAGCGAGCTGCTGTGCGACTTGGCAAAGGGCAGGCTGCGCCCCTGCAGCGCCAAGGGCGAGCCATCCACCACCGCCGACAAGGCGGGCAACACAAACACATCGGCCTTGTAAGGCAGGCTGGAGATGAAAGGCAAACTGAACGTCACCGCCTCGGCCGTGTGCCGAACCCCCTTGGGGCGGTCGTCGAACACCAACTGGCCGCCCGTGATCTGGATGTTGTTCAATGAAAAGCGGGGCAGGGGGCCCGAGTCGGTTTCAGCCCTGCTGGCCCAGCGGTCCAGCCAGTCCGAGATGTCGTAGCGCCCATCGGCCAGACGCGTGACGGCCACACGCGGGGCACGCAAGTGAACTTCATCGACCACGATGCCCGCTTGCGTCACAGAAGCGCTCGACAGGTCGATGTGCAGTTGCGCAAAGCCCAACTGCTCCGCGCCAGCCTGGTCTTTGATGGACAGCCCCAGCACATCCACCGACAAATCCAGAGGGTTGATCGTCACACGGTCGATGGCCACATCGCGCCCCAAGGCCTTGCCCAGCTGCGTGGCCAACACCGAGCGGGCCAGCGGCGGCAACACAAAATAGCCCAAGGCCAAGAGCAAGACCCAGCCTGCGAGCAAACAGGCCAAGATTTTGGGCACACGCCCCGTGTGGAGCCGCCGTGTGAGGCCCAGCCACCATTCCCTGTGAGTCGTCATTTTTTGTTTCTGGATGAACAAGTTTGGGATTGTCCCACTCCAAGTGCTTCACCACGCACTGGGTTGGAGGCCTTGTTTTATTGATTCGCCCCCATGATGTTTGTATGAATGCTTTTTTGTGGGAGCGGCGCCCTCGCCGCGAAGGAGCCTCGCAGACCACCACCCATCGCCCCGGGGGCGGGGCTCCCACAAAAGGCGGGCACTCCTTGAGAGCAGGGATTCCACAAAGGTGGCATCGCTGACTGTTAAGTCCCAGACAGGCATTCACTTCCATCTCCAAAGAGTCGGATCAATAAGGTCAAGCAGCTACGGGCTTTACGGTAGGGCCGAATGGTCGGCAATACCCACCAGCCCCGTGAGCCCACCCCCAAACCCCTACACTAGCGGGTTATCCCGAGTGCCCAGCCCATGAACGCTTTTGTCGACGTCTCTTTCTTCCCGCGTGACGCCAAACCGCTGACCAGTTACCGCAAATACTGGGCGCAGCGCTTTGGCACGGCCCCGTTTTTGCCGATGAGCCGCGAGGAAATGACCCAACTGGGCTGGGACAGCTGCGACATCGTGCTGGTCACGGGCGACGCTTATGTAGACCACCCCAGTTTTGGCATGGCCGTGATCGGCCGCATGCTGGAGAACCAAGGTTTTAGGGTCGGCATCATCGCCCAGCCCGACTGGACCAGCGCCGAAGCCTTCAAGGCCCTGGGCCAACCCAACCTGTTTTGGGGCGTGACCAGCGGCAACATGGACTCCATGATCAACCGCTACACAGCGGACCGCAAAATCCGAACCGATGACGCCTACACCCCGGGCGACGTGGGTGGCAAGCGGCCCGACCGTGCGGCCATCGTCTACAGCCAGCGCTGCCGCGAAGCCTTCCCCGAAGTGCCCATCGTGCTCGGCGGCATCGAAGGCAGCTTGCGCCGCATCGCGCATTACGACTACTGGTCTGACAAAGTCCGCCGCTCGGTGGTGGTGGACAGCAAGTGCGACTTGCTCTTGTATGGCAACGCCGAGCGGGCGATTGTCGAAATCGCCCACCGCCTGGCCGCCCGGGAGCCGGTGCAGCAGATCACCGACGTGCGCGGCACCGCTTTTGTGCGCCGCGAGACGCCAGAAGGCTGGTTCGAGATTGACTCCACCAGTGTGGACACGCCCGGCCACGTTGAGGCCCACATCAACCCGTATTTGATGATTTCGGATCAGGCGCGGGAGCAGGGCGCGACCTGTGCGCGTGAGGAAGAAGCCAAAGAAGTGGCCGAGGGCCACAACGCCAAAAACGTCGAAGCCGACTTGTCCGCCGCCGTGGCCCAGGCCCGCACCGTGCAAGCCGCTATTGAGCCCATCATCCAGCCGCTCACCTTTGTGCCCAACCCTGCGCTGCGTGGTAAAGGCACCCACAAAGTCCCGCCCCGCGACAAGAGTGTGATCCGCCTGCCCAGCTACGAGCAGGTCAAGCAAGACGCCGTGCTCTATGCCCACGCCAACCGCGTGCTGCACCTGGAAACCAACCCCGGCAACGCCCGCTGCCTGGTGCAAGCGCACGGTGAAGGCCACACCGCCCGCGACGTGTGGATCACACCGCCGCCCATCCCGCTCACCACCGCCGAGATGGACCATGTGTTTGACCTGCCGTATGCCCGCAGCCCGCACCCGCGCTACGCCGACGAAAACGGCAGCCATGACCACGCGACCAAAATCCCCGCGTGGGAAATGATCCGCTTTTCCGTGAACATCATGCGCGGCTGCTTTGGCGGCTGCACCTTTTGCTCCATCACCGAGCACGAAGGGCGCATCATCCAAAGCCGCTCCGAAGAATCGGTCATCCGCGAGGTGGAAGACATCCGCGACAAGGTCAAAGGCTTCACCGGCGTCATCTCTGACCTTGGCGGCCCCACGGCCAACATGTACCGCCTGGGCTGCCGCAGCCCCGAGATCGAATCGGCCTGCCGCAAACCCAGCTGCGTGTTCCCCGGCATCTGCCAGAACCTGACCACCGACCACGGCCCGCTGATCAACATGTACCGCCGGGCACGCAACCTCAAGGGCATCAAGAAGATCCTGATCGGCTCTGGCCTGCGCTATGACCTGGCCGTGCAGTCGCCCGAATATGTGAAAGAACTGGTGCAGCACCATGTGGGCGGCTACCTCAAGATTGCACCCGAGCACACCGAGGGCGGCCCGCTGTCCAAGATGATGAAGCCGGGCATCGGCACCTACGACCGCTTCAAGTCGATGTTCGACAAGTACAGCGAAGAGGTCGGCAAAAAGCAGTTCCTCATCCCGTACTTCATCGCCGCCCACCCGGGCACCAGCGACGAAGACATGATGAACCTGGCCATCTGGCTCAAAAAGAACGGTTTCCGGGCCGACCAGGTGCAAACCTTCTACCCCAGCCCCATGGCCACGGCCACGGCCATGTACCACTCCACCCGCAACCCGCTGCGCAAAATCACCCGCGACAGCGAAAAAGTGGACGTGGTCAAAGGCGACAAACGCCGCCGCCTGCACAAAGCGTTTTTGCGCTACCACGACTCGAACAACTGGCCGCTGTTGCGCGAAGCGCTCAAGGCCATGGGCCGGGCCGATTTGATCGGCAATGGCAAACACCATTTGATCCCCAACTGGCAGCCGTTGGCCGAAGACGGTTACAAAAGCGCCCGCCGCAAAAACAGCACGGGTGCAGGGGCGAAGTCGTCGGTGTCTTTGTCGACAGCGCCCAAGCGCATGGGGCAGCCTAAGAAGGGGCAGTTGCTGACTCAGCACACGGGGTTGCCGCCACGCAAAAAAGGCTGACTTTCAACTTCCGTTGATTGGGCACTGATTATTCTGGGGTCTCAGGCGGTTATTGATTTGCCTATTTTTTAGGCGCTCCTCGCCAGCACAGTCCCCATGCGCCTTGGCGCAGTTGTCCTAGGGCTTATCCACAGGCTTGAACACGCTGGGTGTGGATGCTTTTTTTCACGGTTTGAGCCATGGTTTTTTGAGCGTTGCATGGCCGTTTTGGCTTTTTATGGCACCAAATGCGCCAAATGGAGAGCCTCCTGTCCGCATCGTCGTCTTCGTCTTCGTCCTCATCCGACAAGTTGTCTTCTGGTTGGGTCAATCAGGCCCGTGACGCGGCCTCAAGCATGCGCCGTTCGGTGGCCGGGCAGATCGGGCATTGGGCGACTTTGGGCCGTCTGGCCCAAGCTTGGGCCAAAAAGGTTCAACCAGCCAAGCCGCGCACGCCGTGGGTCGCGCAGTTCTGGCTTGGTGTGAGGTCAGCGCGAGGGTGGCGCGGGCGCTGTTGTGGCCTCAGAGGGCGTCATGTGCATCCGGTGGCTGCTTTGGCACAGCGGCCAATGCAGCCTTGAACTTGTCCACGCTGGCCCGTTCGGCGCGTTCCTTGAGGTAGGTTTCTGTGGCCAAAGCCGAGACTTTTTCTGCCACGGCGCTGGCGATGAACTGGTTCATGGACACATGGTCCTGGCTGGCCATGGTTTTGGCCATGCTGTGCAGCGAGTCGGGCAGGCGAATGCTGATGGTGCTCATGATGATTTCTCCAGAATTTCTAGCAGTTGTCGGGGGCTCATGACTTGAACATGGAGGCTCGCAGCTTTTTTGAAGTCAGCCACGTTCCAAGTCACGATGCTGGCTTGGGCCTTGACGGCCAGCTCCAAGATAAAGTCGTTGTTGGGGTCTTTGAGCAAGGGTCGCCAGAGGTAAAAAATCCGGTGGTGTTCACTTTGGGCGCATAAGTAGTCGATGACATCGTCAATTTGGGCGTGGCTCAATGCCAGTTGCCCGCGCTTGAGGACGTCTTCGTATTCGGCAATCAGTGGCGCTGACACCTGCGGCAAAAATCGCGCTTGCCTCACCATGCTCAACAGCCGATAAGACACCCCCAGCTGTGAACGCAACGCGCTGTAAAGCACATTCGTGTCGATGACGATGCGGGGGTTAAAAGTCATATTGGTATTATCAGAGATACCAAAAATCAGGCCAATCAGGTTCCATCGGGGCTTAGCCACTTGGCGATATGCTGATCTCACATTCCAGTCTGAATACCTGGTCGTCGTCATTCGTCACTCGATTTTGCATGGGCTCAAGGACGAGGCGGTGTACCTGCGGCGCTACGACATCGCGGTAGGCAGCCTGAAGGAAATCATTGAGGGCCGCGACGAGGACTATGCGACGATCATTCGATCCTTGGTGACGAACCTGAAAGTCAGCGCCAAGCTGCGCAAGACCTACCCTGGGGTTTTCAGCGACGAAGGTTTGGTCAAGCGCGTTGAGCGCGCGGTCTTCAAGGCCTTTGAGTTGCTGCACGACGATGGCGATGATGACGATGAGGTCGTTCCCCGCCTTGATGTGGTGGCCCGATGAGTTCAGGAGGGGCATCGCGGCAGTCCCGCTCACTGGCCGCATTCAATCTTCATTCTTGCCTGTTTTTTAAGCGCACGCCGCCAGCCCAATAGGCATGCGCCTTTGGGCACTTGTTCCGGGGTTTATCCACAGCCTTGGGCACGGGTGGTGTGGATGGATGCAGGTGTTTTTCCCGTGTCGATGAGGATTTGTTCACGCCAGATGGCCAGATGCGTCCGTTTTGGCGCAAAATGCGCCATAAAGGAGCGTCTCATGTCTGCATCACCTTCTTCGTTTGCATCTGTCAAATTGCCTTCCGGTTTGGTCAGCCAAGCCCGCGAAGCGGCCACGCCCATGCGCCGCTCGGTGGCGGGGCAAATCGAGTACTGGGCCACGCTGGGGCGCATTGCCGAAGCTTCGGGTTTGACCATCTCTGAGGCCCGAGAAGCCATCGCACTCTACGATGTGCGTCAAACCACCACGGTGTCTGCGGCCGACCCACTGGACGCCATTGAGGCGGATTTTGTGGCCGCCGAAAGCACCGGCCGCCTGGCCCAGGCCGTGCGCCAGACGGTGCAGAGCAACCGCCGTCAGGTGGTCAAGGCCGCCTGAGCAACGGCCTCGTTTGAAACCCGTTTTTTATTTGCTGGCCGGCCCCAACGGGGCGGGCAAATCCACGCTGTACCGCTCTGCCGTCTCATCGGGCTTGCTTCCGGCCGGGGCGGAGTTTGTGAATGCGGACCTGCACGAAGCCGCTGCCTTGCAGCACATCACCGATCCACAAGCCCGTTCGGCTCAGGCGCGGACTTGGGCCGATGCCCGTCGTGCGGCTTGTTTGGCGCAAGGGCTGTCGTTTGTGAGCGAGACGGTGTTTTCTCACCCGTCCAAGCTGACTTTGATGCAAGAGGCCCGAGCCGCAGGCTTTGCGGTGGTGTTGCTGGTGGTGTGTGTCAACGATCCGCGCCAGTTGCTGGGCCGGGTGGCGCAACGGGTGGCCGAAGGTGGGCACGATGTGCCGCCAGAGCGCATCTTGGCACGCTATCCACGCACCTTGCAGCATTTGCAGCAGGCCATGCCTTTGGCCGATTTGGCTTTGCTGTACGACACATCCGGTGTGGGCCGCAACGGGATTTCCGGCCCCAAACTGGTGGCGCGCTGGCGTCACGGTGTGTGGCATTGGCAGGTGCCCCGGCCTCCTGCTTGGGCTAAAAAGGTGCAGCCATCTGCGCCACACGCACCGCGATCCTTGTAGTCTGTGATGCTTGTCTGGGGGCCTGGCCTGAGCACAACGGTGACAAGTTATAGATTCGGCCGCATGAAGTTTGAATTGCAGAGTTCGTCATTCCCGACTTGTCCCGGAATCCATGTTCAATCAGCCATGGACCATCGGGTCAAGCCCGAGGATGACAAACCTACAAGGATGAAAAGCGCTCGAGGATGAGCCACACAGGCGATCGGAAAACGTTAAAAGCCAACAAATGTTCGATCAAAAACGCCAAATCAAGCCGACTGCAGCGCCCCCAACAACTCTGTCTCGATTTCGATTTGTGCTTTGTTTTGTTGCAACTCGGCACCGCTGATGAGGAAGGTGTCTTCCACGCGTTCGCCCAAGGTGCTGATTTTGGCGAGCCGCAAATGCAGGCCGTGTTTGGCCAGCACGCGCGCGATGTTGTAAAGCAGGCCGATGCGGTCACTGGCCGAGATGCTGAGCAGCCAGCTTTGGGCCTTGTCGTCGGGGTTCAGGCTCACGCGCGGGGTGACCGGGAAGCTTTTCACGCGGCGTGACACCCGTCCGCGGGTGGGGGCGGGCAAGGGGCCTTGTTTTTCCAGGGTTTGTGTCAGACCGGACTCGACCATGCTCAGCAGTTCACGGTAGTGCTCGGGCAGCATGGGCGTGACGATCTGGAAGGTGTCCAGCGCCCAGCCAGTGCGGGTGGTGTGGATCTTGGCGTCCAGAATGCTGAAGCCTGACTGGTCAAAATGACCACAAATGCGGGCAAACAAGTCGGGTTGATCGGGCGAGAAAACCAGCACTTGCAAGCCTTCGCCCACTGGCGATATGCGGGCACGCACAATGGGTTTGCCCGGGCCATCGGCGGGTTTGGCCACATGGCGCGAGAGTTGGCGGGCGTGCCAGGCGATGTCCGACGCGTCGTGGCGCATGAAGTAGCCCACATCCAGCGTGTCCCACAGGGCCTTTTGCCCTTCGTGCGGTTCGCTGTGGCGGGCCAGCTCGATCAGGGCGTCGCGCTTGCGGGCCTCGACTTCGGCGTTGGCGTCCGGTGCGCGGCCGCCCAGCACACGCAGGGTGGATTTGTACAGGTCTTCCAGCAGCTTGCCTTTCCAGGCGTTCCAGACCTTGGGGCTGGTGCCGCGAATGTCGGCCACGGTGAGCAAATACAGCGCAGTCAGGCGACGCTCGTTGCCCACGCGCTGCGCAAAGCGGCCAATGACTTCGGGGTCGCTCAGGTCTTCTTTTTGGGCCACATGGCTCATGGTCAGGTGTTCCCCCACCAAAAACTCGACCAACTGGGCGTCGGCTTTGTCGACCCCGTGCTGGCGGCAGAAGGTCCGCACTTCGGCAATGCCCAGCTTGGAGTGGTCGCCGCCACGGCCTTTGGCAATGTCGTGAAACAAGGCGGCGGTGTACAAAATCCAGGGCTTGTCCCAGCCACCAGCCAGTTGCGAGCAAAACGGATATTCATGGGCGTGCTCGGCCATGAAAAAGCGCCGCACATTGCGCAGCACCATCAGGATGTGCTGGTCCACCGTGTAGGCATGAAACAGGTCGTGCTGCATCTGGCCCACGATGCGCCGAAACACCCACAAATAGCGCCCCAGCACCGAGGTCTCGTTCATCAAACGCATCGCGTGCGTGATGCCCTGAGGCTCTTGCAGGATTTGCAAAAAGGTCTGGCGGTTGACCGGGTCGGCCCGAAAGCGCCCGTTCATGATGGACCGCACGTTGTACAGCGCACGCAGTGTTCTGGCCGACAAGCCCTTCACGCCCGGTGTGGCTTGGTAGAGCAAAAAGGTCTCCAAGATGGCGTGGGGGTGCTTTTGGTACAGGTCGTCGCTGGCCACTTCAATCAGCCCGGCTTTTTCAAAAAACCGTTCGTTCAGTGGCCGGAAATCGGTGACCGATTCACCCCGGTCGGCTTGCAGCCGGTCTTCGATGTTGAGCAGCAAAATCTGGTTGAGCTGGGTCACCGCCTTGGCGGCCCAATAGTATTGGCGCATCAGCTTTTCGCTGGCACGCAGGGCCAAGCGGCCCTCGGGCGTCACGTCTGACGCATAGCCAAACGATTCGGCCACATTGGTCTGCAGGTCAAACACCAGCCGGTCTTCGCGACGTTTGGCTTGCAGGTGCAAGCGGGCGCGGATCAGGCCCAGCAGGGCTTCGTTGCGCTTGATTTGCCGCGCCTCCAAGGGCGTGGCCAGCCCTTTGCGGGCCAGTTCGTCCCAGCTGTGGCCCAAGCCTGCAGCGCGGGCCACCCACAAAATCACCTGCAAGTCGCGCAGCCCGCCGGGCGATTCCTTGCAGTTGGGCTCCAGGGCGTAAGGCGTGTCTTCGTATTTGGTGTGGCGCTGGCGCATTTCCAGGGTTTTGGCCACCCAAAAAGCCTGCGGGTCCATGGCCGCCTGGAATTGCTTTTGAAACTCGGTGAACAAGCGGGTGTTGCCGGTCACGCGGCGCGACTCCAGCAGCGAGGTTTGCACCGTGATGTCTTTGGCCGACTCGGCCAGGCACTCGCTCAGGGTGCGCACACTGGAGCCGATTTCCAGGCCTGTGTCCCAGCAGCTGCCAATGAAGCGCTCCAGCTGCGCTTGCAATTCGGGCGAGGACTCGGGCGATTGGCCATCGGGCAAGAGCACCAAAACATCCACGTCCGAAGAGGGAAACAGCTCGGCCCGCCCAAAGCCACCCACCGCCACCAGACACACATCCGGCGCAAATCCCGCGTTTTGCCACAACTGAATCAGCAGGCCATCGGCCAAGATGGACAGTTGACGAAGGGTTTGCTTGAGCCCTCGCGCCACGGCACCACTGTGCGCCAAGTTGTGCAAAACGGCGGCTTTGTCGTGCTTGTAGGTCTCGCGCAGCTGGGCCAGGTCGGCCAAAGGCGAGAGCCCCTCAGGGCTTGCGGGGTCTGTGGAGGAGGCCTGAGCGCTCATCTCAGGCGGTGGCTTGGTCGATGATGACGGGCTGGATGAATGCCGGGACGGCGGGGCTGCCTGCAGACAAGGTCAAGACCTCGTAGCCGGTTTCGGTCACCACCACCGTGTGCTCCCATTGGGCCGAGAGCGAATGGTCTTTGGTCACGATGGTCCAGCCGTCGCCCATTTCCTTGATGTCGCGCTTGCCCGCGTTGATCATGGGCTCGATGGTGAAGACCATGCCGGGCACCAACTCGACCAGGGTGCCGGGCTTGCCGTAGTGCAGCACTTGCGGCTCTTCGTGAAAGCCCCGGCCAATGCCGTGACCACAAAACTCACGCACCACCGAAAAGCCGTGGCCTTCGGCAAACTTTTGAATGGCGTGGCCAATGTCGCCCAAATGGGCACCGGGCTTGACCTGCTCAATGCCTTTCCACATGGCTTCGTAGGTCACGGTGGCCAGGCGTTTGGCCGCAATCGAGGCCTCGCCCACATGGAACATGCGGCTGGTGTCACCGTGCCAACCGTCCTTGATGGTGGTGATGTCGATGTTGACCGAGTCGCCTTTTTTGAGCGGCTTGTCGTTGGGAATGCCGTGGCAGACCTGGTGGTTGATCGAGGTGCAGATCGACTTGGGGTAAGGCTTGTAACCCCCCGGCGCGTAATTCAGAGGGGCGGGAATGCAACCTTGCACATCGACCATGTAGTCGTGGCAGAGCTTGTCAATCTCGTTGGTGGTGATGCCCGGCTTGATGAACGGTGCGATGTAGTCGAGGACTTCGGAGGCCAGGCGGCAAGCCACGCGCATGCCTTCGATGTCTTGGGCGGTTTTGAGGGTGATCGTCATAGGGGCCAGATTATCCCATTGAGGCCTTTGTGTGCGTGTCGCAAGCGTCAATCAACCCTGTGGGGGGTCTCTACAAATGAGGCCCGTGGGTCTGTGCACAGCCCCCTTTGTTTAGGAGACAGCCCTGATGGCGACGATTGATCGCTTGCAGGGCAAGCTTCTACAAAGGCAGCAACGGTCAAGGTTTTTTGTAAGAGCCAGCCCTGCTGGCGATGGCGAAGGTTGTTGGATGTGACGGTTGATCGCTTGCAGGGCAAGCATCTACAAAGGCCACGATGATCGCCCCGAGGGCTGAGCTCCCACAAAATGCAGGGCCCACAAAAAATCGGGCTCCGTCAAAGAGAGGTCATGGCCAAACGCGGTCATGCCAAAGAAGCCGTTTCAGCGTTGAACTTCGGGTAACCACCCATTCAAGATCGCTTTGAATCTTTGTATTCTGTATACAGACATGAGCTCCTCACCCCTTCAACTGACCACAGCCCCCGATCTGGTGGAGCAAATTTATGCACGTTTGCTGGACGCCATCAGCGAGGGCACTTTGGCCCCGGGTGAGCGCTTGACGCAAGACGATTTGGCCCATCGCTTTTCTGTCTCACGGCAACCTGTGTTGCAAGCCCTGCGTTTGCTCAAAAAAGACGGCTTTGTGGAAGACGCTCCCGGCCGAGGCGTGCAAGTCACGCAACTCGATGTGAACTGGATCGCCCAGGTGTACCAAGTGCGTGGCAGTCTGGACGCTTTGGCTGTGCGTTTGGCAGCCGAGCGGAGCGCAAAGATCGACCCAGAGGTCATGCGCCAAGGCCGAAAGGTCCATCAAACGCGTGATGTGCAAGCCATGATCCAGGCCGATTTGGCCTTTCACCGCGCCATTTACCAAGCCTCGGGCAACCCCCTCATCGCGCAAAGCATTGAGCTGCATTGGCACCACCTCAAGCGCGTCATGGGCGCGGTGCTGCAGTCGTCTCACCAGCGCCAAACGGTGTGGGACGAACACGAAGCCATTGCCCAAGCCATTGCTACAGGCGACGCCGATGAGGCAGTGAGCCTGGTGCAAGAACACGCCCACGAGGCCAGCGTGCAACTCACGGCCCGACTTTCCGAACAAATTCAACACCTCAAAACAGGAGCACAAGCATGAGACTGACCCCCGAACAATTGGAACAATTTGACCGCGACGGTTATTTGTTCTTCCCAGGACTGTTCACGCCCGAAGAAACCAAAAACCTGACCGATGCCGTGCCCGAGTTGTACAGCCGCCGCGAGGCCTACAACGTGCGCGAAAAAGGCAGCGACGCCGTGCGCACCAACTTTGCAGCGCACATGTACAGCGAGCCCTTTGCCAAGCTGGCCCGCCACCCCCGCATGATCGAGCCCGTGCAAGACCTGTTTGGCGAAGAGCTGTACATGCACCAGTTCAAGATCAACGGCAAGATGGCTTTTGAGGGCGATGTGTGGCAGTGGCACCAGGACTACGGCACCTGGCTCAACGACGACCTGATGCCCACCGAGCGGGCCATGAACGTGGCGATTTTTCTGGACGACGTGAACCCCTTCAACGGCCCGCTGATGTTCATCCCCGGCAGCCACAAAAAGGGCGTGGTCGAGGCCAAACACGACCTGTCGACCACCAGCTATCCGCTGTGGACGGTGGACAACGACCTGATTGCCCAGTTGGTCGAGCGTGCAGGCGGCAAAGAGGGCGGCATCGTCAGCCCCACCGGGCCTGCGGGCTCCATGATCCTGTTCCACAGCTGCTTGGTGCACGCCTCGGCCAGCAACCTCTCGCCCTGGAATCGGGTCAGTGTGTACCTGAGCCTGTGCGCCGTGTCCAACCACATCCGCCGCCACAAGCGCCCCGAATACATTGCCCACCGTGACTTCACGCCCATCAGCTGCCTGCCCGACGACTGCTTGGTCAACAGCTACCCGGTGGACTTGCCTTGGAAGGGCGGCATGCCCGAAAGCGCCCTGAAAACCTCGCTCGATGTTTTGAAAGAAGCCGCATGAACCTGCACGCCAAACTCCTGAAACGCGCCGCTGAAAACCGCCCCATCCGCATCGGCCTGATCGGCGCGGGGAAATTCGGCTCCATGTACCTGGCGCAGATTCCGCGCACCCCCGGCGTGCACCTGGTGGGCATTGCTGATCTGTCACCCGACAACGCCCGTACCAATCTGGCACGCGTGGGCTGGAACCCTGAGCGCCTCACGGCCAGCAGTTTGGACGATGCCGTCAAAAACGGCACCACCCATGTGGGTGACGACTGGCAAAGCCTGGTGCGCCACCCGGCGGTGGACGTGATCGTGGAATGCACGGGCTCGCCCCTCCACGCGGTCGACCACATCCTGGAAGCTTTTGCAAACCGCAAGCATGTGGTCAACGTCACGGTAGAGGCCGACGCCTTTTGCGGCCCCTTGCTCGCCACCCGTGCGCAACTGGCAGGTGTGGTGTATTCGTTGGCCTTTGGCGATCAGCCCGCGCTCATTTGCGATTTGGTGGACTGGGCCCGCACCTGCGGCTTTCCAGTCGTGGCCGCAGGCCGGGGCCACAAGTGGTTGCCGCACTTTTGCGAATCCACGCCCGAAACCGTGTGGGGCTATTACGGCCTCACGCCCGAGCAAGCCGAGCGCGGCGGGCTCAACCCCAAAATGTTCAACAGCTTTTTGGACGGCTCCAAGCCTTCGATCGAGAGCACGGCGGTGTCCAATGCCACCGGCTTGGGTGTGCCGAGCAATGGCTTGCTCTACCCGCCCGCCAGCGTGGAAGACATCCCCTACGTCACCCGGCCCATCTCGGAAGGTGGTGTGCTCGAGCGCAAGGGCATGGTCGAGGTGATCTCGAGCCTGGAGACCGATGGCCGAAAAATCCCCTACGACATCCGCATGGGCGTGTGGGTCACGGTGGAGGCCGAGACCGACTACATCAAGAACTGCTTTGAAGAGTACAACGCCCACACCGACCCGTCGGGCCGTTACTTCACCTTGTACAAACGTTGGCACCTGATTGGCCTCGAAGTGGGCGTGAGTGTGGCGAGTGTCGCCCTGCGCAACGAACCCACGGGCGTGGCCATCGGCTGGAACGCCGACGTGGTGGCCACCGCCAAGCGCGACTTGAAGCCCGGCGACATGCTGGACGGCGAGGGCGGCTACACCGTCTGGGGCAAGCTGCTGCCTGCTGCCACCTCCAAGCGCATGGGTGGCGTGCCACTGGGCTTGGCACATGGCGTGAAAGTCATTCGCCCCGTGGCCAAAGGCCAAAGCCTCACTTGGGACGACGTGGCCATGGACACCAGCACCCACGCCTACAAAATCCGGCGCGAGATGGAGGCGACTTCGGTGCTGGGCTGAGCTTGATTCGATGCGCTCAATCCTCTGCAGAGACCGCTATCGGTGGTTAAACAGACGCCTCATCAACAGGGTTTGAAAATCCTGTTGATGACCTGCTATGGCGTAGATGTAAAGCGTGTCGTCGATTTTTCGGTGCAAGATTCGATGGTGTGAGGTGACGCTGGTTTTGTAGTCAAAAATGCCGACATCAGCAAATGCTTGGACGACACTGCCGGATAAAAAACCACTGTCCAACTCAGCGAGCTTTTGAAAGATTTCATCTTCGGCTTTTAGCCAAAGGGCCTCTGTCCAACGATCGAGCATGTAGCCTTGTAGCGTCAACAAGTCTTCCCTCGCATCGGGCAGGATGACGATGCTCATGCTTTGCGTTCAGTTCGCTTTTGCGCCAGCAATGCGCGAACTTCTTCCACACTTTGACCCTGACCTGCCAATCTGTCTTTTTCACCCATGGCCACCACTTTGAGCATGGCAATCAGGTTTTCTTTGTCCTGATATTGCTGGATGCCTTCAATCACCATGCTGGCTTCGCCGTTTTGGGTGATGATGAAAGGTGTGCCATTCATGTCCAGGGATTCTGCAATTTGGGCCGCATGGCTCTTCAAGTAAGAAATGGATTTGATGTGTTGCAAGGCTTGCATGTGGTGTCCGTCTGGTGTGGGTCTGAATTTATACCCAAATTCAGTCCAAATCAAGGACAACTTCAACGGCCTGTGCTCTTTTGAAGCTGTTCAGACCTGATGCAAAACATCTTGAAGTGCTGTTGTGATGAGGGTTTTGTCAGGGTTTCCCCCGTTAAAATACCGCCTTTGCCGGACAGCCCCAGTCAGCGGCCCCGGAACAACGGTTTTCCGTCTCTTTACAAGGCCACCCCGTGTCCCTGCACATCACGACTTTTGAAGGCGCCAGCGCCCTCAGCGACTTTCGCATTGCCCAGCTTTTGCCACGATTAGCAACCATTTCGCCGCAAATTCAGGGCATTTCAGCCAGATTTGTCCACTTGGTCGCCACAATCGCGCCTTTGGCTGAGGCCCAAAAGAAGACTCTTGCTGCATTGTTGACTTACGGCGAACCCTATGCCGGATCTGTTGACGGCCCCGTGATCGTGGTCAGCCCCCGCTTGGGCACCGTGTCGCCTTGGGCCTCCAAGGCCACCGACATCGCCCACAACTGCGGTTTTGAGCTGCGCCGCGTCGAGCGCCTGACCGAATACCGGTTGACGCTCAAGTCGGGCTTGTTCAGCAGCGCCAAACTTTCCGCCGAACAACTGGGCCAAGTCGCGGCCGTGTTGCACGACCGCATGACCGAGTCGGCCATGCCCAGCCGCGATGAGGCTGCGGCCTTGTTCACGGCACTTGACCCTGCACCGATGGACCATGTGGACGTGCTGGGCGGTGGCCGCGCTGCACTTGAAACAGCCAACAAGACCTGGGGCCTGGCCCTGGCCGAAGACGAAATCGATTATTTGGTCACGGCGTTCACGGGTCTGAAGCGCAACCCCACCGATGTGGAATTGATGATGTTCGCGCAGGCCAACAGCGAGCATTGCCGCCACAAGATTTTCAACGCCGAGTTCACCATCGACGGCGTGGCCCAGCCCAAGAGCCTGTTCGGCATGATCCGCAACACGCACCAGCTGAGCCCCCAGCACACGGTGGTGGCTTATTCGGACAACGCCTCGGTGATGGAAGGCCACACGGTTGAGCGCTTCGTCGCACGCACAGCGGAGCAGGGCGCGGCTTACCAAGCCGAGCAAGCCCTGCACCATGTGCTGATGAAGGTCGAAACCCACAACCACCCGACCGCGATTTCGCCTTTCCCCGGCGCATCGACAGGCGCGGGCGGCGAGATCCGCGACGAGGGCGCAACCGGTCGCGGCTCCAAGCCCAAGGCGGGTTTGTCGGGCTTCACCGTGTCCAAACTCTGGGGTGGCATGTCGGACCAAGCGGGCGGCAAGCCCGAGCACATCGCGAGCCCCTTGCAGATCATGACCGAAGGCCCGCTGGGTGGCGCGGCCTTCAACAACGAGTTTGGCCGCCCCAATTTGTTGGGCTATTTCCGCGAATACGAACAAACGGTGGACGGTGTGGTGCGTGGTTACCACAAGCCCATCATGATCGCGGGAGGTCTGGGCCAGATCGACGCCGATCAAACCAAAAAAATCGAATTCCCTGCCGGCAGCTTGCTCATTCAATTGGGTGGCCCCGGCATGCGCATCGGCATGGGCGGCAGCGCGGCCAGTTCCATGGCCACCGGCACCAACGCCGCCAACCTCGACTTTGACTCGGTGCAGCGCGGCAACCCCGAGATCGAGCGCCGTGCGCAAGAGGTCATCAACCACTGCTGGGCACAGGGCGCCAACAACCCGATTCTGGCGATCCACGACGTGGGCGCAGGTGGTTTGTCCAACGCCTTCCCCGAGCTGACCAACGACGCAGGCCGTGGCGCACGCTTCGATTTGCGTGCCGTCAAGCTCGAAGAATCTGGCTTGTCGCCCAAAGAAATCTGGTCGAACGAAAGCCAAGAACGTTATGTGATGGCGATCGCGCCCGAATCGTTGGCGCAGTTCACCGCTTTTTGCGAGCGCGAGCGCTGCCCGTTTGCGGTGATCGGCGTGGCCACAGACGAGCGCCAGCTGGTGCTGGAAGACAAAGGCCATGAATCACCCGTGGACATGCCCATGGACGTGCTGCTGGGCAAGCCGCCCAAAATGCACCGCGATGTCAAGACTGTCGTGCGCCAGTCGCCCGCGATGGACTTGACGGGCGTGAGTTTGCAAAAAGCCGTGATCGACGTGCTGAGCCACCCCACCGTGGCGTCCAAGCGTTTCCTCATCACCATCGGCGACCGCGCCGTGGGCGGCCTCACGCACCGCGACCAGATGGTCGGTCCTTGGCAGGTGCCCGTGGCCGACGTGGCTGTGACCCTGGCCGACTACCAAGGCTTTGCAGGTGAAGCCATGAGCATGGGCGAGCGCACGCCGCTGGCCTCGCTCAACGCGGCAGCATCTGGCCGCATGGCCGTGGCCGAGGCCATCACCAATTTGCTGGCCGCGCCCATCGAGCTGCCCCGCGTCAAGATGTCGGCCAACTGGATGGCCGCTTGCGGCGAGCCGGGCGAAGACGCCGCTTTGTACGAAACCGTCAAGGCCGTGGGCATGGAACTGTGCCCGGCGCTTGACATCTCGATCCCTGTGGGCAAAGACAGTTTGTCGATGCGCACGCAGTGGACCGACAAGGGTGAAACCCACAAAGTCACCTCCCCCGTCAGCCTGATCATCACCGCCTTTGCCAGCCTGAGCGACGTGCGCGGCACGTTCACGCCGCAGCTGGACGCAAAAACCGATGACACCAGCTTGCTCTTGATCGACCTGGGACAAGGCCAAAACCGCATGGGCGGCAGCGTGCTGGGGCAAGTGCTGGGCCAGTTTGGCGACCAAGTCCCCGATCTCGAAGACCCGCAAGCGCTGGTCAATTTGGTCAAAGCCATCAACACGCTGCGCTCGCAAGGCCAGATCCTCGCCTACCACGACCGCAGCGACGGCGGCTTGCTCGCCGCTGTGGCCGAAATGGCATTTGCCGGCCATGTGGGCGTGGCCCTGAATGTGGACATGCTGGTCACCGAAGGCGACGGCATTTCTGACAGCCGCGCCGACCATGGCGATGCCAAAAACTGGGCGGGGCAGGTCAGCGCCCGCCGCGAAGAACTCACGTTCAAAGCCCTGTTCAACGAAGAGCTGGGCGTGGTGCTGCAAGTGCGCACGGCCGAGCGCAACGCGGTGCTGCAAACCTTGCGCGAGCACGGTTTATCCAAACACACGCATGTGATTGGCAAAACCCGTCCAACGCAATCCACCATTCAAAAAGGCGTGGGCGAGCTCAGCATCTGGCGCGACACCAAAGAGGTGTTTGCCGCCAAGCTGGAAGACCTGCACCTGGTTTGGGACAGCGTGAGCTGGAAGATTTGCCAGCAGCGCGACAACCCCGCTTGCGCCGATGCCGAGCACGCCGCCGCAGGCCGCGCCGACGACCCCGGCATGCATGTGGCGCTGAGCTTTGACCCGGCCGACAACGTGGCCGCGCCGTTCCTCAACCTGTCGCGCCCCAAAGTCGCCATCTTGCGCGAGCAGGGCGTCAACTCGCATGTAGAAATGGCCTACGCCTTCCACAAAGCCGGTTTCGAGTCGCACGACGTGCACATGACCGATTTGCAGTCTGGCCGCGCCAAGCTGGCCGATTTCAAAGGCCTGGTGGCTTGCGGCGGTTTCAGCTACGGCGACACCTTGGGTGCAGGCATCGGCTGGGCGCGTTCCATCACTTTCAACCCGGCTTTGGCCGAGCAGTTCAAGGGCTTTTTTGGCCGCACAGACACCTTTGGTCTAGGCGTGTGCAACGGCTGCCAGATGTTTGCCGAATTGGCCGACATCATCCCGGGTGCGCAAGATTGGCCGCGTTTCACCACCAACCAGAGCGAGCGCTTTGAAGCCCGCCTGTCCATGGTCGAGGTGCTGGAATCTCCCAGCCTGTTCTTGCAAGGCATGGCGGGCAGCCGCTTGCCGATTGCCGTGGCGCACGGCGAGGGTTATGCCAACTTCAAGCACCGGGGCAATGCGGCCCAAGCCTTGGGGGCCATGCGTTTTGTGGACAACCACGGCCAAGCCACCGAGCAGTACCCCTTCAACCCCAACGGCAGCGCGGGCGGCCTCACGGCCGTGACCACGGCCGACGGACGCTTCACGGCCATGATGCCGCACCCCGAGCGGGTGTTCCGC
The DNA here is from genome assembly GCA_002256145.1 of Comamonadaceae bacterium PBBC1. Taxonomy (GTDB): domain Bacteria; phylum Pseudomonadota; class Gammaproteobacteria; order Burkholderiales; family Burkholderiaceae_C; genus Limnohabitans_A. Next base: position 39,176 of record NKIP01000006.1, on the reverse strand, counting down.
AATGTGCAGATGAGCTGGACCAGCGGCAATGTGGCCGACACCAGCCCCTGGCTGCGCGTGTGGCAAAACGCCCGCAAGTGGGTCGCTTAAGCGTCTGAATGCATGAAATCAGTGGTTTCTGAAAAATGGTTCCCGCCCTCGCAGTTGGCGTTTTACTTTGACTCCAACTCTTGGGCCAAAGGCACGGCGCTGTACCTGCAAAACGAGGTGGTCTCGGCGCAGATGACGCCCGAGGCTGAGGGCTGGTTGCTGCAAGCCCAAGTTCAAGAGGGGCGTGAGCTGACCCCTTTTCAGGTCAAAGCCCATGTGCGGGTGTCCGATGGCGGCAATTTGCAGGCATGGCGCTCGACCTGCACCTGTGCTGTGGGCCGCATGTGCCGTCACGGTGCCGCATTGGGCATTCACGCGGCCATGCAGGGTTTTGGCATGCTGGCACAACCCGAAGATGCCACTTTGTCTGACGACGATGCTGAGCTTCAGCACCAGCAGCGCCTGGAAAACGCCTTGCAGCAATCAGAGCAGCAGGTGCACGAATGGCTTGAGCGGCTTGAAACAGCCCATGTCTCGCATGGATTCAGTGTGCCGTCGAGCACGGCTGAACACTTTTTATACGTGTTGTCGGCGGCCACGCTGGGGCACAGACCTGTTTTTCACCTGACCATCACCCGCGCCAGCCTCAAACGCGACGGCGAGTGGAGCAAGCCCAAAAAAGTCAGCAGCGAACCTTTGCCGCACGACCCGGTCTGGCGCACATGCGCACCCATGGAACGGGGCATTTTTGACCTCTTCAAAGCCTGCCCGGCGACCAACAGTTTCAGCTCGTATGGCTTTCACAGCGCCGTCAAGTTGCAAGGGCTGGCCGCCCAATTGCTGCTCAAAATGTGCAGCCAAACCGGACGGCTCATGTGGGAGGGAGGGCGGCACTTGCAGGCCTTGCAGTGGACAGACGAGAGCGTGCCGGTGCACGGTCGTTGGCAAGCCACGGCGGCGCAAGACCTCCAGCCTGCCGGTTGGCAGTTGCAGTTGCATGCTGAAAAAGAGGGGGTGGTCCATGCGTTCAATGACCCGCCCATGTATGTGGATCCCGAACTCGGCGTGTGCGGTTTGCTTGACACCCAGGGCCTGAGCGCAGACCAATTGGTGTTGCTCACCCAGTCCCCGGTGGTGCCAGAGCGTGTCGCCGTCAAGTTTCAGCAGCAATTGATGACGCGCCTGGGGGGCTTGCCCTTGCCGCCCGTGATCGCGCAGATGCCCGAAATCCGAGGTGTGCTGCCCCAAGGCGTGCTCACCTTCACCGCTTTGCCTGCGGCTGTGCGTGCAGAAGAAGGCCCATTTGAGGCCAAGTTGACCTTCAGCTACGACGGCTGCGAGGGCCACTGGCCAACACAACCCACACGTGTGGTGGTGCGGCAGGCCGGGCAGTCGCGCATTCTGGTTCGGGACCTGGCCGCAGAGCAAGACATTGGAGCGCAACTGAAAGCGCTGGGTTTTGAACGCGTGGACAACGATGTTCTGGCCATGCGGGGGCCTGTGGGTTTGGAGCGTTGGCTGCAATGGCTGGAGTCTGATTTTGCCGTTTTACGCCAAGCCGGGCTGCAGATTCGCAAGCTCGATGGCATGGACCTGTGGCTGCGCAAAGCGCAAAACGTGCAGGTCAATTTGACCGACCCGAACGACATCGACGACACCTCGCCATGGTTTGATTTGTCTTTGGGCATGGATTTGAACGGGCAAAGGGTCAACATCTTGCCTTGGGTGCCCGCCATTGTGGCGGTGCTGGCCCGCACTTCCGCTGTGGCTTCCGCGGCCTTTGAGGGTGACGAGACCGCTGAACCCCCGGAATTGGCCCCTTTTCTTTACCTGCCCGATTTGCACGGGCCTGGGTACGTCAAGCTGCCCACGGCCACGATCCGACCCTGGTTGGCCACCTTGATGGAGCTGCACGGGGAGCGCGGTCGGGACTGGGACGGTGACGTGCTTCGTTTGTCACGCATGGATGCCTTGCGTTGTGCCGCCTCTTTGGGCGAAGGCGCTGTTTGGCAGGGCGCACAGCACCTGCAGCACATGATGCTGCAAATGCGCGGCCAAAACACGCTGCCCGAAGTGCCCTGTCCGCAAGGCCTGCAAGCCACCCTTCGGCCATACCAGCAGCAAGGCCTCAATTGGTTGCAGTTTTTGCGTGAGCACCGTTTGGCCGGTATTTTGGCGGATGACATGGGCTTGGGCAAAACCTTGCAAACCCTGGCCCACATCCTGACCGAAAAGCAGGCTGGACGGCTGAGCGAGCCGGCCTTGATCGTGGCCCCGGTCAGCTTGTTGGGCAACTGGCAACGCGAGGCCGCGCGCTTTTGCCCCGCCTTGAGCACCCACGTTCACCATGGTTTGTTGCGTCACGACGAGGTGGCCGACTTGAAGGCTTACGACGTGGTGATCACGGCTTATTCCTTGCTGTCGCGTGACCGTGACATGTGGGTCAGCATCCCGTGGCACGTATTGGTGCTGGATGAAGCCCAAAACATCAAAAACGCCAACAGTTACGCCGCCCAAACGGTGTCTGAAATTCCTGCACAGCACCGCCTGTGTTTGTCGGGCACACCCATTGAAAACCATTTGGGCGAGTTGTGGAGCCAGTTTCACTTTTTGATGCCCGGTTTTTTGGGCAGTCAAAAACGCTTCACCGAACTGTTTCGCAACCCGATTGAGCGCCATGGAAACGCCGAGAGAATGTCGCAGCTGCGCGACCGCATCACGCCCTTCATGTTGCGGCGCACCAAAGACCTGGTCGCCAGCGAACTGCCACCCAAGATCGAGACCTTGATGCCGGTCTTGTTGTCAGGGCCACAAGCGGACCTGTATGAAACCATTCGCTTGGGCATGGAAAAAACCGTGCGTGAGGCCCTCAGCACGCAAGGTTTGGGCAAATCCCAAATCACCATCCTCGATGCGCTGCTCAAATTGCGTCAGGTCTGCTGCGATCCCCGTTTGCTCAAGATGAACACCGGCTTGCAGGTCAAGACCTCCGCCAAACTCGCGCAATTGCTCGACATGCTGCCCGAAATGGTGGCCGAAGGCCGAAAGATTTTGCTGTTTTCGCAGTTCACCGAAATGCTGGGTTTGATTGAACAGGCCTTGCCCGCCTTGAACATCCCGTGGGTCAAATTGACTGGGCAAAGTAAAAACCGCGATGCCATCATTGACCAATTCACGAGTGGGCAGGTGCCGCTGTTTCTGATCAGTCTGAAGGCCGGGGGCGTGGGCTTGAACTTGCCGCAAGCCGACACCGTCATCCATTACGACCCTTGGTGGAATCCGGCCGTGGAAAACCAGGCCACCGACCGGGCACACCGCCTGGGCCAGACGCAAAGTGTTTGGGTGGTCAAGTTGGTCGCCCAAGGCACGATTGAAGAGCGCATGCTGGCTTTGCAAGACCGAAAAGCCCAGTTGGCCAAAGACATGTACGAGGGGGCTGTAAAGCGCAAAGAGCCCTTGTTTGGCGAAGCCGATTTGAACGAGTTGTTCAAGCCGCTGGGCGATTGAATCAGGCTGGTGCCAACGCCCGCTGGATGCGGGGGGCGGCTACCGGCAAGGGGTGCAATGGGCGCTTTGGGTGCATTCGGTGGATGCTTGGGCCGGCAGGGCGCTGACCGCTCATTGCCAGCCAATCACCTCCAAGCCCCGTTCTGCAGCACAGCGCTGCACGAATTGCCGAAATATCGGGTTGGCTTTTTCTTCGCTCATGGCTCCCCGGGTGCCGCCGGCGGCTGCCCCAATGACGGCACTTTGAGCCCCGTATTTCAGGGCATCGTTCAAATTGCCACGTCCCAAGACCAAGCCGGTGACCGCCCCGGTCACCCCCGCCACGGCTGCGCCTTTTGTGGCACCGGATGCCGCCGCATTTCGGTTTTCGGCAGGGCTCAAGCCACTGGCTTGGGCTTGGGCAAGACACTGGTTCAAATGCTGTTTGGCGGCTTGTTCGCCCATGCTTTTGTAAGCCACATTGGGGTAGAGCACGGGGGCGCTTTGGCTGACGCTTTGGGTGCTGGCGCATCCGATCAGCATCATGCTGGCCAGCAAGCAGGCCACGGCCTTACGGGTCGGTTTTGGAGGGGTCATTTTTTGCATGTGCACCAAGGCCTGAAATATCGGTCAACGTCCATGCTAGCAGCCCACTTGCGCGTGCAAGCAAAGTTGTTCAAAAGAATGTCAACAAGTGTTCATCTGCGTACGCAGGCGCTACTGCCATGGGGTCTGTGACCTGCGCCTTTTTGTGGGAGCCCACCTCGTGAGCGATGGGCGTGGAACACCCCCTTGAATTGGCCCTGCAAGCCATCGCTGACCGGGGTAGGCTCTTACAACAAAATATGGCTGCAGGGCTGACCAACAGGAAGGCAATTCAAACTTCACCGAGCCGGATCCATCACAGCACCTCAAGAGGCCCCGCATATGAATGCCACGTGCCGCCCGCAGGGGTGGTGGCGCCTTATGGCTTGGAGGCGGGTGACTGTGACAAGGGGTGTTCTGGTGCCTGATCTTGGGGTTTTTCTTGAGTCTGCTCTTGAGCCAGTTCTGGATGCGACTCGGGCAGGGCCGTCATTTTGGCCAGCAAACTTGACACCATTTGCTCTTGGACCGTCAAGGCGGCTTGGAGCATGGCCTGGCTCAAGTCTGACTGCTGTTTTTGAGCGTTCAAGGTCTCCATCCGTTCGCGCAAGGCCTGACCCGAGGCCTCAGATTGCTGGTGCAAAAGTTCCAACTCGGCCACCCGTTGGCCCAGCGCTTTTTGGTCTCGGCGTGATTGCTCCAGCAATGCCTTCAAAGGCAGCAAGGCCTCGATCTCTTCTTTGCACAGCAGCCAATCGTTTTGGCTACGCGACAAATCAGTGGTCAAGCGTGTTTTTTCCTGGCTCAGGTGCAGGACTTCTTGCTGTTTGCCCGACAACGCTTCGTTGAGTGTTCTTAATTCGGTTTGAAGGTATTGAACTTGTTGTTCATGCTTGCGCTGATCTTGTGTTCTTTGGGCTTGACTTGACTCCCTGAAGTGGTCAAGGGCCATGCGGGCGTGCTGGTGTTTTTCTTCCAGCGATTGAATGTGTTTGCCCTGGCCCTCGATTTGGGCCTGAAGGTCCAGCACCTGCTGGGTCAATTTGGTGCATTCGAGGTTTCTGGCGTTCAGCGCGTCATGGGTTTTGGCGTGCGTCGTTTTTTCAGAGGCCAAGGCCTTGTTCGTTTGCTGCAATTCCTGGTGTGTGTGGGCGTTTTGCGTTTTCAGTGCGCTGAGTTCTTGCAGAACGCGACCCATTTGCTCGGTGTGTTCGGTTTGCGCCCGGCTGATTTGTTCTTGGGCTTCTTCGTTCAAGCGTGCGGCCAAGCGCCCCACCAAGTCTTGCAGGGCTTCGCTCAGGTTCGCTTGCGAACCTGTTTGGGGGCCTTCTTCCTCTTCAATTTCCTTCAAAAAGCGGTGAATCGTGCTTTTTGAGCCGGTGTGCCCCAGTTCTTCGCGCACCGCATCGATCGATGGATGCCGCCCCGCAGCCACGAGCGCGTCGCGTGCCCGCAGCACTTCTGCCTTGTAAATGCCTGATCTTGCCATGGTGTGCCTTAATGTAACGTACTACGTAATATGATATTACATACTAAATTTACCTGTAAAATTTTTAAAATAAAAAATATTTAACATGGGGTAATGGCGGATTACCCCATGTATGATCGTCAACACGGCCTTTTAGATCTTGGAAAAATGGAAAAAATAGCGGTTTTGGGCATGGATGCGCATCACGCCATGGCCCAAACGGGTCAGCCGCAGCAAAAGCCCAAATAACATGCCAAGTCATGGTCACCGCGCAACCCCCATCACAACAGGAGAGAACGTGGACCGTGTCGAGCAGTACCTGGCCGCAGCCGAACGAGAAAACACCCGCAGAAGCTACGCGGCGGCAGTGCGCCATTTCGAAGTCGAGTGGCGTGGCTTGTTGCCCACCACCAGCGACGAGATCTGCCGATACCTGGCCGATCACGCGGGCAGCTTGGCGATCAACACCCTTCGCCAGCGATTGGCTGCCCTGTCGCGCTGGCATATGGACCATGGCTTTGCTGATCCGACCAAGGCCAGCAAAGTGCGCCAGGTGTTCAAAGGCATACGCTCGCTGCATGGGGTGGCCGAAAAAAGAGCCCGCCCACTCGAGATCGAGGTGGTTCAGCGCATTGACCAGTGGCTGGGTGAGCGCATTGAACAGGCCCAGACCATGCAAGACATGGCGGCGTTGCTGCGGCATACCCGCAACCGAAGTCTCTTGTTGCTGGGTTTTTGGCGTGGATTTCGCTCGGATGAGCTGGTCAACTTGCGCGTGGAAAATGTCCAAATGACGGCAGGCGAGGGGCTAGTGTGTTACTTGGGCAGCAGCAAAACCGACCGTCAAAGCATTGGGCGACATCACAGTTGCCCGGCCTTGTCGCAACTGTGCCCGGTGAGCGCCTACCAGGCTTGGGTCACTTTGGCCAACTTGAGCCAAGGGCCGGTGTACCGAAAAATTGACCGTTGGGGCCGTGTTGCCGCGCAGGGTTTGAACGCCGACAGCTTGATTCCTCTGCTGCGCAGTCTGTTTTGTGAGGTGGGCATCGAAGGCTCAGAGGCGTACAGCAGCCATTCCATGCGCCGGGGCTTTGCCGGCTGGGCCCGAGACAGCGGCTGGGACCTCAAGGCGCTCATGGCCTATGTGGGTTGGAAAGATGTCAAATCGGCCATGCGGTATCTGGAGGTGTCCGATGCCAGCTTGCGTGCCCAATTTGAAGCGTCGCTGTCTTCATTGCCCGCTTTGGCCAATTCAAAGTGATTGGCGACAACAAATGCGTTGGGTTTTGCCGCTTCTTGTTGGCACTGACGCTGTGACTGCCTCTCTTATGGGTGATGGATCGGGCTCAAGCTTGCGGGTGCCGCGCATCCATGGGCAAGGATAACTCGTCAATGGGCAGCTGCACCCTGACACAGGCACCGCCGCCTGGAAGGTTGTGAAACCAGAGTTTTCCGCCTGCACCTGCAATGATGTGGCGGGCCACGGACAGTCCCACGCCCCAGCCCGGGGACCGATCGTTGGTGAAGGGCATCATGACAAATTTTTCAGCGTCGGCTGGAAACCCCGGGCCGGTGTCTTGAAAGCTCAAAACCCCATTTGAGCCTTCTGGCAACCAAGTGATGGTCAGCTGCCGCTGCGTTGAATGCGCCATGGCTGTGATGGCGTTGCGCATCAGGTTTTGCCAGACCAGTGTCAGCTGCAGCGCATCGGCCTGAATCCAAGCCTGTGGCATGTTGAAGGGCTTTTGAAGCGTGACGCCATTTTCTTGAGCTTCGATGTGAAGCAAGGTGCAGGCACTGTTCAGCGTGTCGCGCAAACTGATGCGCTCTGTGGCATGGCAGGCCGGTGAGGCATATTGGCGAATGCTTCGCACCATCTCGCTGGCCCTTTGGTTGGCATGGACAATGCCTTCAAGACACTGGGACAGGGCGGGGTCGTTCAGCATTTGGGTCTGAACCCGGTGCTGCGCCAGCTCCGCGTACCCTTGAATGGCCGTCAAGGGTTGGTTCAATTCGTGGCATATGGCACCCGAAATAAAACCTAAACTGCGCTGTCGTTCGTGTTGTGACAACTCTTCAAGCAAGCGGCGGTTGGCCTGCAAGCGGGCACTTTCCAGGGCCTTTTGTGACAAATCTTGGGCTTGTTCCTGAATGCGCATGGCCACATACATCACGTAGCGTAAAAGTCCGAACACAAAAATCAGTGACCACAAGGCCAGTGTCCAATGGTCCTGGGTGAAGGTTTCGATGCGCCACGGGGCTATCCAGGCCTGAAGCCGAACAAAATGCAGCAAGCCCAAGCCGCCCAGCACCCATTGCATGTGCCAAGCAAAAGGGTTGCTGGTTTGGCGGTACACCTGTCGGGCGGGCCAAATCGACAGCACAGAGGGAATCCCGAACGCCATGACCGACAAGAACAAGCTGGCCTTGGGCCCCAGGTGGATGCGGCACCACTCCATGAGCACAATGAACACCGCCGTGCCTGCGGCCAGGGCCATCAAGCGGCGAAGTTGGGGTGAGTGGTTATACAGCCGTGCGATCCCCAAGCCCATCAACACAAAACTGGCGCTGTTGAGACCGATGGGGATGCTGTAAGACCACAGCGGAGGCAAAACATCGCGAAAAACAGTGGGTATGCCGGTCACACCCCAAAGCAACGCCGCCACCGTCCAATAGCGGGCCGAGGCGTCAAGGCGATAAAAAAACAAACTTGCCGCCAGACCCCCGAGCAAGGAAACCAGCCCAAAGAAGATGAATAGACTTTGGACGTTGTAGGCAGCCATGCTGGGTCATTTATTGATAAAAATAAAATTTTTATCAATTTAAGCATGGAATGAACAAATTTAAAACGACCATCAAGGCATGCGCCTTGTTGCCCCCTAGAGCTGAACGATCTCAGCCGTTCAGTGCAGTCCCACCACAGGCCGTGTCTTGTAAAACTGCACCGGGCTTTCCGGCACGGCGTTGAGCACCGATTTTTTGATCTTGCCCACCACATGCATTTCGCAGGGTTTGCAGTCAAAACGCAGGGTGAGTTTTTCCTTGCCATTGATCAGCTGCATGGGCTCGGCTTTCACGGTGCCCTGCACGCCCGTCACGCCTTTGGCCTGTTTGGGGCACAGGCTGAGGCTAAAGCGCACGCAGTGTTTGGTGATCATCAGGCTCACTTCGCCCAATTCTTCCTGGCTTTCATAGGCCGCATCGATGACCTTCACGCCGTGTTTGGCGTAAAAATCGCGGGCTTTTTGGTTGAACACATTGGCCAAATAGGTGAGCGTGTCTTCGGGGTAAGCCACGGGCGGCTCCACCGGCACGGCACGCGGCAGGCGGTGCAGGCCTTGAGCGCGTGCCGTTTCCAGCGCCTGCACGGCGTCGCGGCGCAAGGCGTTGAGCTGAGAGGGCGGCACAAACCAGGGGCGGGGCAGGGCGACTTGAACATCCAGCGGTTCAAACAAGGTGTCGCCCAGTTTGCCCAAGGCGGTTTTGAGTTTGTCCTCGGCTTGGGCGGCATCTTTGGGGGCTTGCCAGGCGATGGCCATGTGCGCCGTGGCGCTGTGGCCGACCTCGTCGGTCAGGGTCAGTTGCAGCCCATCTTTGTTTTCTGCCAGTTGCATCCACACACCCATGCGGCGCTCAGCCGATTTTTTGTCCAGCGTGCGCACCCAGCTCATGTCGCGGTTGCGGTTGACCTGCACGCCTTGGCGCAAATCTTTGAAGCCGTCCATCGGGTCTTTGGGGAACAGTCGCCAAACCCCTTTGGCTTTTTGCGCTTCGGCGCGGTTGATTTGCAGGCCCACCAGTTCTTTTTGCAGGTCGTAGTAACACAGGCCATCGCCGTTGTGCAGTTCGGTGGTCGGGTCGTCGGTGGTGATTTCGACGTGCTCGGGCGTGACCTTGCTGACCCACCCAATCGGCTGGCCGGGGTTTTTGGGTGTGTCAAACGCGCCAATGTCTTCTTTGCGGCCCTGCACAAAGTAGTCGGTGAACTCGCGGTTGAAGTTCTGGTTCGGGTCGGGCTCGAAGCTGAAGGTGGTGCGGCCGTGTGAGGCGGCAGCCAACTCCGGGCGCTCGCTCAGCACTTCGTCAAACAGCTTGCGGTAATGGGCCGTGATGTTTTTCACATAGGCCATGTCCTTGTAGCGGCCTTCAATTTTGAAGCTGCGGATGCCCGCGTCCACCAGATCGCGCAGGTTCTCGCTCTGGTTGTTGTCCTTCATGCTCAGCACATGCTTGTCGTGCGCCACGATGCGGCCTTGCGCGTCTTTGACCTCGTAGGGCAGGCGGCACGCTTGCGAGCAATCGCCCCGGTTGGCGCTGCGGCCGGTGTGGGCGTGGCTGATGAAGCATTGGCCGCTGTAGGCCACGCACAAAGCGCCGTGCACGAAGAATTCGATCACGGTGCGTTCGGTGTCGATCACATCGCGGATGGCACTGATCTGTGGCAATGTGAGTTCACGGGCCAATACGATTTGCGACAGACCTGCGTCTTGCAAAAACTTGGCTTTCTCGGGCGTGCGAATGTCGGTTTGGGTGCTGGCGTGCAGCTGGATCGGCGGCATGTCGATCTCCAGCAAACCCATGTCTTGCACGATCAGCGCGTCCACACCCGCGTCGTACAGCTGCCATGCCAGCTTGCGCGCACCTTCCAGCTCGTCATCACGCAAGATGGTGTTGAGCGTGACAAAAATCCGGCTGTGAAAGCGGTGCGCGTATTGCACCAGCTTGGCGATGTCCTGGATGCTGTTGTCCGCCGTGGAGCGCGCCCCAAAAGACGGGCCGCCAATGTAGACCGCGTCCGCCCCATGGTTGATGGCTTCGATGCCGATGTCGAAGGTACGGGCGGGGGCGAGGAGTTCGAGGTGGTGGGGCTGCATGGGGTGCGATTATCCCAGCTTGAAAGAAAAAACGCGGCCGAAGCCGCGTTTTGGGGTTGCAAGCAGCAAGAACTCAGATCACTGAATCTTGGCTTTGCTGCGCAGGTCTTCCTGGAACTTGGCCAGTTTTTGCTGTTGCAGCTGCTGTGAAATCTGGGGTTTGACCTCGTCGAGCTTGGGCAACTGGGCTTCACGCACGTCGTCAACGCGGATGATGTGGAAGCCAAATTGGCTCTTGACGGGCGTGTCGGTCATTTGGCCTTTTTCGAGCTTGGTCATGGCAACCGAGAACTCGGGCACGTAGCTGCCCGCTGCGGCCCAATCCAGGTCACCACCGTTGGCGCCAGAGCCTGGGTCTTTGGAGGCTTTTTTGGCCAACTCTTCAAAGCTGCCGCCTTTTTTGATTTCGGCGATCAGGGCTTTGGCGTCGGCTTCGGTCTCGACCAAAATGTGACGTGCACGGTATTCCTTGCCACCGTTGGCCGCAGCAAACTTGTCGTATTCGGCCTTGATGTCGGCATCGGTGACGGGGTTTTTCTTTTGAAAGTCGGCAAACAACTGGCGGATCAAGATGGTTTGACGGGCCAGTTCCAGCTGGGTTTTGTAATCGTCGCTGGCGTCCAGGCCGCGCTTGCGGGCTTCTTGCATGAACACTTCGCGGGCGATCAGCTCTTCTTTGATCTGGGCCAGCACTTCGGGGGTGACCGGGCGGCCAGAGGCTTCAACTTGCTGCTGCAGCGCTTTGACGCGCGAAGATGGCACGGGCTTGCCGTTGACCACGGCCAAGTTTTGTGCCATGGCGGGTACCGCCAACAGGGCCACCAAAGCGGCGCTGAGCATTTGCTTTTTCATCTTTTTTTCCTCAATGACGTTGTGTCAGGTGTAAGTGAAGGGTTCAAAAAAAGGGGCTGCCACCGATGTGGGTGACGGCCCGGATTCAGATCAGCTCGATGGCCAAGGCATGCAAGCCCTGGTCAATGAAATCTTGCAGCGCATCATACACAAGGCGATGGCGCTGAACGCGGCTGATGCCTGTAAACAAAGGTGAAGCAATGCACACCCGCATGTGGGTGCCTTGGCCACTGTCGTTGGCCCCCATGTGGCCGGCATGTGCAGCGCTCTCGTCGGTGACACGCAGTTCAGTAGGTTGCAAACGCTCGGTCAGGCGGGCGTGGATTTGGGCGCTCAGGGGCAAAGTGGCCTGGTTCATGGCTGCTTGTCCTCGTCTTTGGGCAAAAAGCGCGAGATGTAGAGCCCTTGACCCAAGATGAACACCACTGGGAACACATAGCCCCAGAGCTTGAAGTTCACCCAGTCTTCGGTGCTGAAATAGTGCGCCACGTAGGCATTGATGGTGGCCATGAAAACGCAGTACAGCATCCACGACAGGTTCAGGCGGTTCCACACGGCATGGGGCAGCTGCAGTTGCGTGCCCAGCAGCATGTGCAGGAAGTTTTTCTTTAAAAACCAATGCGCCACGGCCAAAGCAATGGCCAGGCCCGAGTACAACAACGTGGGTTTCCACTTGATGAAGCGCTCGTCATGCAGGCCCAGGGTCAGGGCACCAAAGCCCAGCACCAGCACCAGCGTGATCTTGTGCATGGTCTGCAGTTTGCCGTCCATTTTGTAAATGATGGCCGTTTGCAGCACGGTGGCGCCCATGAGCACCGCCGTAGCGGTGTAGATGTCGCCCATCTTGTAAGCGCCAAAAAACAGCAGGATGGGGAAAAAGTCGAGGATGAATTTCATGAAATGGGTGCGTAGGCTGCACCAAAAGGGCAGCCGGTTGGGATCAGGAAGCCTCGAAGTCTAACGAGGCGGAGTTCATGCAGTAGCGCAGGCCCGTGGGCGCAGGGCCGTCTTCGAACACATGGCCCAGGTGCGCGCCGCATTGGGCGCACACGGTTTCGACCCGTCGCATGCCGTGGCTGTTGTCCACGCGCTCTTCGATGGCCCCGTCGGTCGAGGCTTGTGAGAAGCTGGGCCAGCCGCAGCCGGCGTCAAATTTGGTGTCGGATTTGAAGAGTTCAGCGTCGCAGCAGATGCAGCGGTAAATGCCGCTGGACCAGTGGCCCTCGTATTTGCCGGTGAACGGGCGCTCGGTGGCGGCCTGGCGCGTGACGGCGTAGGCCACAGGCTCTGCCCCTTTGGCGGCCAGCAGCTCGCGCCACTCTTGGTCGGTTTTGGTGATTTTGCTCATGATGAACAGCTGATTTCCAGTTGGGTCGCCCAGTCGGGCGGCAAATCGGCATAGGCTTGCATGCCAGGATGCTCGTCGAAGGGGGACTTTAACAAGTTGTGGAGGGTCTCAATTTCCGAGAAGTCACCCGCTTGGGCTTGGCGAATGGCCATTTCGGCCAGGTGGTTGCGCAGCACAAACTTGGGGTTGGTTTGCAGCATGTGCTGGCCCATGGCCGCCAAATTTGACTGCCCCGCCCGTGTGGTGTAACGGGCCAGCCAGGCCAGCAGGCGAGGGCGGTCCAGCACCAGATCGGTCACGGCGCTCCAGCCCGCATCGGTCAGTGTCGTGGCCTTGGATTGATGCACCACGGCTTGGCTCAGTTGCCGCCAAAACAGGGTGAAGTCGACTTTTTCTGCCGCCATGAGTTGCATCAGGTCTTCAACGAGGGTCCAGTCGGCTTCGCGCTCGGATTCGGGGGCCAAGTCGCCGGTCAAGCCCAGTTTGGCCCGCATGGCATCGCCCAAGTAGCGGGGGAACAGGGTTTTATAGCCCTCCAGCACCTGCAGCGTCATGTCGTGGTCATCGATCAAGGGGGCCAGCGCCTGCGCCAGGCAGTACAAATTCCAATAGGCCACGTTGGGTTGGCGTCCGTAGGCGTAGCGCCCTTGGTGGTCCGAGTGGTTGCAGATGTGACCGGGGTCAAAGCTGTCCATGAACTGGAAGGGGCCGTAGTCGATGGTCAAGCCCAGCAGGCTCATGTTGTCGGTGTTCATGACGCCGTGGCAAAAGCCCACCGCCTGCCATTGGGCGAGCAATTGGGCGGTGCGCTCTTGCACTTCATCGAGCAGGGCGGCGTACACATTGCCTTGCCAGCGCTCGGCGCGTTCGAGGCATTCGGGCAGGTGGTGGGCGATCGCGTGGTCGGCCAGGGTGCGCAGGCTGTCGGTGTCGCCTTGGGCTGAAAAATGCTCGAAGTGGCCAAAGCGCAAAAAGCTGGGGGCGACGCGGGCGACGATGGCGGCGGTTTCGAGGGTTTCGCGGCGCACGGGTTCGGGCGAAGCCACCAGGCACAGCGCCCGGGTGGTGGCAATGCCCAGGCCGTGCATGGCTTCGCTGCACAGGTATTCGCGGATGCTGGAGCGCAGCACAGCCCGGCCATCGCCGCCGCGCGAGTAGGGTGTGCGGCCCGCGCCTTTGAGCTGAATCTCTTGCGGGCCTTGCACAGATTGGGCCTCGCCCAGCCAGATGGCCCGCCCGTCGCCCAGCTGCCCGGCCCATTGGCCAAATTGGTGCCCGCTGTACACCGTGGCCATCGGCTGGGAGCCCACCATGAGTGCGTTGCCCGCGAAGGCTTGCAGGTGGTCGTCGTCAAAGAGTTGTGTGGGCCAGCCCAGTTCGGACCGCAAAGCATCGTTGCGGGCGGCCCAGCGTGGCGCGGCCACAGGCGTGGGCTGCAGGGGCGTGAAAAAACGAGGGCCCAATTGGGTCAGGCGGTGTGTCCAGTCCAGCACGGGCAAGGGGCTGGCAGGACTGGTGGGGGTTTCCAAAGGGGCAGATGACATGGGCACCGATTGTCACGCCCTTGACAAGCACCCGCTGTTTGGCGGGTTTTAACTGGGGTCGCGCTGTGTTGCCGGTGCACAATGATTTTTTTACCCAACCACCGCCTTGACAGGAGACCCCCCATGCTGGGACTGATGCAACAACAATCGCTGCAGATTTCGTCATTGATCGAATTTGCAGAGAAACACCACGGCGACAGCGAGATCGTGTCACGCCGCGTAGAGGGTGACATTCACCGCAGTGATTGGGCCCAAGTGGCCCGCCGTTCGCGCCAGGTGGCCAATGCCCTGGACGGTCAAAACATTGCGCAAGGCGCCCGCGTGGCCACTTTGGCCTGGAACGGCTACCGCCACCTGGAGTTGTACTTTGGCGTGAGCGGCTCGGGCCGCGTGCTGCACACCCTCAACCCGCGCCTGCACCCGGAGCAAATGGCCTGGATTGCCAACCACGCCGAAGACCAGGTGCTGTGCTTTGACATGACGTTTTTGCCCTTGGTGCAGGCCTTGCACCCCCACTGCAAGACCGTGACCCAATACGTTGCAATGTGTGATGCCGACAAGCTGCCCGCTGACACCGGCATCCCGAACCTTGTGAGTTACGAAGCCTGGATGGGCCAGCAAAGCAGCAGCTACACCTGGCCGCAGCTCGACGAAAACACCGCCTGCAGCTTGTGCTACACCAGCGGCACCACGGGCAACCCCAAGGGCGCTTTGTACAGCCACCGCTCTACAGTGCTGCACGCCTATGCCGCTGCTTTGCCCGACTCGATGTGCATTTCGGCGCGTGACGCCATCTTGCCGGTGGTGCCCATGTTCCACGTCAACGCCTGGGGCATTCCCTACAGCGCGGCCATGGCGGGGTCCAAACTGGTGTTCCCTGGCCCGGCGCTCGATGGCAAATCGGTGTACGAGCTGATCGAAGCTGAGGGCGTGACCTTTGCCGCCGGTGTGCCCACCGTGTGGCAAATGTTGCTGGGCCACATGAAGCCGGCAGGCCTGAAGTTCAGCCGCCTGAACCGAACCGTGATTGGTGGTTCGGCCTGCCCGCCCGCCATGATCGATGCCTTCCGCGAAGACTACCAAGTGGACGTGCTGCACGCCTGGGGCATGACCGAGCTGAGCCCGCTGGGCACCGTGTGCACCCTGAAAAACAAGCACCTGAGCCTGCCCGCCGAGCAGCAGATGAAGCTGCGCATGAAGCAAGGCCGCTGCATTTTTGGCATCGACATGAAAATTGTGGATCCCGACGGCCACACCCTGCCGCACGATGGCAAGGCCGCAGGCGATCTGCTGGTCAAAGGCCCCTGGGTGATTGCCTCTTATTACAAACAAGAAGGCGGCACCCCCTTGGTGGACGGCTGGTTCCCCACGGGCGACGTGGCCACCATCGATGCCGACGGCTTCATGCAAATCACCGACCGCAGCAAGGACGTGATCAAGTCCGGCGGCGAGTGGATCAGCTCCATCGATGTGGAAAACATCGCCATGGCCCACCCGGCAGTCGCCATGGCCGCTTGCATTGGCATGCGCCACCCCAAGTGGGACGAGCGGCCGATTGTGTGTGTGGTCAAGAAACCGGGCGCGGAGCTCAGCCGTGAAGAGCTCATTGCTTTTTACGAAGGCAAGACCGCCAAATGGCAGATTCCGGACGACGTGGTCTTTGTCGATGCCATTCCTTTGGGCGGCACCGGCAAGATGCTCAAGACCCGTTTGCGCGAACAATTGGCCGACTACGTGTTGCCTGGTCTTTGAGCCGAAAGATACCCGTGTGCGAGTCGACTTGCATGATGAAGTCGCACGGGTGATAAGCCTTAGGGGCAAACCCCGAGCGCATTTGTTGCCGCAGCGGTTACCCTGAAGCTGTTCCGATTAACCACGCAGGAGACCTTGAATGAAAACCACCACCCGTCTGATCGCAGCCGCAGCCCTGGCCGCTTGCTCCATGGGCGCTTATGCGCAAAAGGGCGAAACCGTCAAGATCGCCTGGATCGATCCGCTGTCTGGCCTGATGGCCCCTGTGGGCAGCAACCAGCTCAAGAGCTTTCAGTTCTTCGCTGAAAAATTCAGCAAGACCAACCCCGCAGGTGTCAAGTTTGAGGTGATTGGCATCGACAACAAGTTGAGCCCCGCTGAAAGCTTGAACGCGCTCAAAGCCGCCATGGACCAAGGCGTGCGTTACATCACCCAAGGCAACGGCTCTTCGGTGGCTGGTGCCTTGATCGAAGCGGTCAACAAGCACAACGAGCGCAACCCCGGCAAGGAAATCATTTTCCTGAACCACTCTGCGGTGGACCCGGACTTCACCAACAGCAAGTGCAGCTACTGGCACTTCCGCTTTGACGCCGACACCTCGATGAAGATCGAGGCCATGACCACCTTCATGAAGGACGACAAAGACATCAAGAAGGTGTACCTGTTCAACCAGAACTACTCGCACGGCCACCAGGTCGCCAAGTTCGCCAAGGAAAACCTGGCCCGCAAGCGCACCGATGTGCAAATCGTGGGTGAAGACCTGCACCCCTTGGCCCAAGTGCGTGACTTCTCGCCCTACATTGCCAAAATCAAGGCCTCGGGTGCCGACACTGTGATCACCGGCAACTGGGGCTCTGACCTGGCCTTGCTGGTCAAGGCGGCCAACGAAGGCGGCTACACCGGCAAGTTCTACACCTACTACACAGGCGTGACGGGCACACCAACGGCTTTGGGCCAAACCGGTGCAGGTCGTGTTTATCAAATTGCCTACAACCACTACAACATGGGTGGTGACATGGGCAAGTGGATGGCCGAGTTCAAGCAAAAGTTCAACGACGACTTCTACACAGGTTCTGTGGTCACGATTTACAGCGCCTTGGGTGAAGCCATGGCCAAAGCCAAGTCGACCGACCCGGTCAAAGTAGCCGCAGCTTTGTCGGGTCTGAAGTTCAAGAGCTACCACGGTGATGTGGAAATGCGCAAGACTGACCACCAAATGCAGCAGCCTTTGTGGATGACCGTGTGGCAAAAGGCGGACAAAAAGTACCCCTACAGCCCCGAGAACACCGGCATGACCTTGGCCCCGGTCAAGGAGTTCCCGTCTTACGTCTCCAGCACGCCTACCAGCTGCCAGATGAAACGCCCTGGCTAATCAAAGGGTGCCGCTTGGCGGCCAGTCTTGTGCAGCACAGAGCCTGTGGTTCTGTTCTGTGCAAGATGAGAGGGTTCAGGCCCGATCAACGTGATGTTCATCGGGCTTTTTCATGGGCTTGTGCCTTGGGTGTGGTTGGGGTTTGAGTGTTCAAACCCACTTTCGGTAACGTTGTTAGACCCCAGAGGGTCTGGAAAGTTTTTATGGAGTTTTTCATCATCTCCATGCTCAACGGTCTCAGTTACGGACTGTTGCTCTTCATGCTCAGCTCCGGGCTGACGCTGATTTTCAGCATGATGGGTGTGCTCAACTTTGCGCACGCCAGTTTTTACATGATCGGGGCCTATTTCGGTTACACCCTCACCGGGTGGATCGGCTTTTGGCCTGCCTTGGTTGTGGCCCCCCTCTTGGTCGGGGCTTGTGGTGCCGTTTTTGAGCGTGTCACCTTGCGCAAAGTCCACCCCTTCGGCCATGTGCCCGAACTGCTGGTCACGTTTGGCCTGTCTTATGTGGTGCTGGAATTGGTGCAGCTGGTGTGGGGCCGCACTGCGGTGGAGTTTCCCCCGCCTGAAATTTTGCGCAGCTCAGCTTTTACCCTGATCAACCACTCGGTCAACGGCCTGGGTGTGGTCTGGGGCGCTGCGCCTGCCGAGATGTGCAGTGCAGCCGATGCCGCCATTCGTGTGGTGTGCTCACCGTTTCCGGCCACACGCGGCTTCATGATGCTGGTGGCGCTGTTGATGCTGATGTCTTTGTGGCTTTTGCTCACCCGCACCCGCATCGGTTTGGTCATTCAGGCCGCGTTGACCCACCCCGAAATGGTGGAGTCGCTGGGTCACAACGTGCCACGCGTGTTCATGCTGGTGTTTGGTGCGGGCACAGGCCTGGCCGGTTTGGCCGGCGTGATTGGCGGCAGCACTTTCGTCACGGAGCCCGCCATGGCCGCCACCGTGGGTTCGGTCATTTTTGTGGTCGTGGTGGTGGGCGGAATGGGTTCGCTGTCGGGGGCCTTTTTGGCGTCTATCCTGATCGGTGTGATCCAGACTTTTGCCGTGGCCATTGACTATTCCTTCTTGACGCTGGCCAAAGACATGGGCTGGGCCTTGTCGGCCGCTACGCAGGAAAACTCCTTTGCCAAGCTCACGCTGTCGCAGGTCGCGCCCATCTTGCCCTACCTGTTTTTGGTGTTGATTCTGATCTTCCGACCCAAGGGTCTTTTGGGCACACGCGAGGGTTAAGACATGGCTGCTGTTTACAAATTCAAACCTTACAACGTGGGCCGCTGGGTCATCTGGAGCCTGTTCGCCCTGGTCTTGCTGGCTGCGCCGCTGGTTTTTACCAGCAACCTGTCGGTGACCATGCTGGCGCAAATGGGCATCGCCATCATTGCTTGCCTGTCCTACAACATCTTGTTGGGGCAAGGCGGCATGTTGAGCTTTGGCCATGCGGTTTACACCGGCTTGGGCTCTTACATGGCGATTCACGCGCTCAATGCCGTGAGTGGCGGCAAGTTGAACATCCCGGTCAGCCTGCTGCCCATCGTGGGTGGCGTGGCAGGCATGGGCTTTGCCATTTTGCTGGGCTGGGTGACCACCCGAAAATCGGGCACGCCGTTTGCCATGATCACGCTGGGCGTGGCCGAACTGGTGTTTGCCATGTCACTCATGTTCTCGGAGTTTTTCGGGGGTGAGGCGGGCGTCTCGGGCAACCGGGTGGCGGGTGAAGCCTTTTTTGGCATCACCTACGGCCCACAGATTCAGGTGTATTACCTGATTGCCATCTACACCTTTGTGAGTGTGGCGCTCATGTATGCCTTCACACAAACGCCGCTGGGCCGCATTTTGAATGCGGTGCGCGACAACCCTGAGCGCGTGGAGTTCATCGGCTACAACACCCAGCGCGTGCGCTACATGGCCTTCATCATTGCGGGCTTTTTTGCGGGCATTGCGGGGGGCTTGGGCGCACTCAACTTCGAAATCGTGACGGCCGAGGTGGTCGGGGCAGGGCGCTCGGGCGCTTATTTGCTCTTCACCTTTTTGGGCGGAGCCACCTTCTTTTTTGGCCCCATCATCGGCGCGATCTTGATGATCATTGCCTTTGTGCTGCTGTCCGAGTTGACCAAGGCCTGGCTGCTTTATCTGGGCCTGGTGTTCCTGTTCATGGTCATGTATGCACCGGGCGGCATTGCCAGTTTGATCATGATGAACCTGCGGGTCGCCAAGTTCGGCAAACTGCGCCAGATCTGGACCAGTTATTTGGGCTTGGGTCTCACGGCCATCGTCATGCTGGCGGGTGCCGGGGCCATGATCGAGATGGTTTATCACTTGCAGCTCAACTCGGCTTTGGGTGACACGGTCAAGTTCATGGGGGCCACGCTGAATGCCAAGAGCTTGGACAGCTGGTTTGGCTCGGCCTTTGTCATGCTGACCGGTTTGGGCTTGTTTGAGTTGGCCCGCAGGCAGTTTGCGCGTGACTGGGGCGAGATTCAGACCGACATTGAAAAAGAAATCAAGCGCCGGGAGAACGCAGCATGAGCACCAATGCACTTGAACTCAAAGACCTTCGCAAAAATTTTGGCAAGACCGAAATCATCCGGGGCGTGAACCTGGCGGTCGCGCCTGGCGAACGCGTGGCCGTGATTGGCCCCAACGGCGCGGGCAAGTCCACGCTGTTCAACCTGATCAGCGGCCGTTTTGGACCCACAAGCGGCGAGATTTTGCTCAATGGCCAAGCCATTGAGCACAAAACGCCTTACGAGATCAACCGCATGGGGCTGTCGCGCAGCTTCCAGATCACCAACATCTTTCCCAAGCTGAGTGTGTTCGAGAACCTGCGCTGCGCGGTGCTGTGGAGCCTGGGCTACAAATACAGCTTCTTGAAGTTCCTGTCAGGCCTGAAAGACGCCAACGAGCGGACCGATCAGCTGCTGAACATGATCCGTTTGGACAAAAAACGGGATGTGCTGGCGGTGAATTTGACCTATGCCGAACAGCGGGCGCTGGAGATTGGCGTGACCATTGCCGGTGGCTCGGATGTGATCTTGCTGGACGAACCCACGGCCGGGATGAGCAAGAGCGAAACCTCGCGTTTCATCCAACTCATCAAGGAAGTCACGGTGGGCAAAACCTTGCTCACGGTGGAACACGACATGGGGGTGGTGTTCGGTTTGGCCGACAAAATCGCGGTGGTGGTGTATGGCGAAGTGATCGCTTTTGACACACCCCAAGCCGTGCGGGCCAACGCCAAGGTGCAGGAGGCCTATTTGGGCTCTCCGGTTGCGGACAGCCAAGCGGGAGCCCACTGATGTTGAAAATCGAAAACCTTCACGCCTATTACGGCAAAAGCCATGTGTTGCACGGCGTTGATTTCGAGGTGGGGCAAGGCGAAATCGTGGCCTTGCTCGGGCGCAATGGTTCGGGTCGCTCCACCACCGCCAAGGCCATCATGGGACTGGTCGAGTGCGAAGGGCGCATTGACTGGAAAAGCCAGTCGATACAGGGCAAAAAAGCTTACGAAATCGCCCACTTGGGCCTGGGCTATGTGCCCGAAAACCGCGACATCTTTCCCAAACTCACCGTCAGCCAAAACCTGCAACTGGGTCAAAAACGCAGCGGCAAAAACGGCCGCTGGTCCTTTGAGGACATGTTTGCCATGTTTCCGCGCTTGAAAGAGCGTGAGCACACCGAAGCCGGTGTGTTGTCAGGCGGCGAGCAACAAATGCTCACGCTGTGCCGCACCCTCATGGGCGACCCGGACCTGATCATCATTGACGAGCCCACCGAGGGCCTGGCCCCCAAAATTGTGGAGTTGGTGGGGCAATTTCTGCACAGCCTGAAGGCCAAAGGGGTCTCGGTCTTGCTGATTGAGCAAAAATTGACCATTGCCATGAGCATTTCTGACCGCGCTTTGGTCATGGGCCATGGCTCCATCGTCTTCCAAGGCACACCCGATGAGTTGCGGGCCAACAGTTACATCCGCAAGGAGTGGCTGGAAGTTTGAGCTGAGGTGGGCGAATGGCCCACTTGGCTCTGGCTTGGCCCGTCTCAATCGCGACAAAATTTCGTTTTGGCTCGGTTTTTCTGTCTAAAATGGCAAAAAACGAACGGTCGTTCTTTTTTAATTT
This sequence comes from Comamonadaceae bacterium PBBC1, assembly GCA_002256145.1. Classification (GTDB taxonomy): domain Bacteria; phylum Pseudomonadota; class Gammaproteobacteria; order Burkholderiales; family Burkholderiaceae_C; genus Limnohabitans_A. The sequence continues at coordinate 17,742 of NKIP01000006.1, read as the reverse complement.
TTCACGCAAAGGAAGTCCAGCATGACAGCTGAATACAAAGTCCACGGCGATGTCGCGGTCATCACCCTGATGAACCCGCCGGTCAACGGTTTGGGTCTGTCCACACGCATCGGCATCACCGATGGTTTGGAAAAAGCCAACAACGACGCGGCTGTCAAAGCCATTGTCATCACGGGCGGCGGCAAGGCCTTTTCCGGTGGCGCAGACATCCGTGAATTCGGCTCGCCCAAAGCGATCCAAGAACCCAATTTGCTGAGCGTGATTCGCGCTTGCGAAAACTCGGCCAAGCCGGTGGTGGCGGCCATTCATTCGGTGGCCATGGGCGGTGGTTTGGAGCTGGCCTTGGGTTGCCACTACCGCATTGCAGCGCCTGGCACCTCGATTGCGCTGCCCGAAGTCAAGCTGGGTCTGATCCCCGGCGCGGGCGGCACACAGCGCCTGCCCCGCGTGATTGGCGTGGAAGCGGCCCTGAACATGATCGTCAGCGGTGAAGCCATCAAGAGCGAAATGCTGGCCATGTTGCCCGGTCAAAAGCTGTTTGATGCCATGGCCCAATCGGTGGAAAGCCTGCCTGAAGAAGCCTTGGGCCTGGCCCGCAAAGTGGCCGCAGCCCACGCCGATGGTTCACCATTGCCCTTGGTTCGCAATTTGCCTTGCAAGCACGTTCAAGGCGATGCGTACTTCCAGTTCACCCGCAACATGGTCAAAGGCATGGCCAAAAACCTGCCAGCCCCTGCCCAATGTGTGGACGCTGTCGAAGCCGCCACCAAGAAGAAGTTTGAAGACGGCATGGTCGTTGAGCGTGAGATCTTCATGAACCTGATGCTCACGCCCGAAAGCCGTGCTTTGCGTCACATCTTCATGGCCGACCGTGCAGCCAGCAAGATCCCCGATGTGCCCGCCGACACCCCCAAGCGAGACATCCAGAGCATCGCGGTCATTGGTGCCGGCACCATGGGCGGTGGCATCTCCATGAACTTCCTGAACGCGGGCATCCCGGTCAAGATTTTGGAAATGAAGCAAGACGCGCTGGACCGTGGCGTGGCCACCATCCGCAAAAATTACGAAGCCCAAGTCAAAAAAGGCAAGCTCAAGCAAGACAAATACGAGCAACGCATGGCTTTGCTGAGCACCACGCTGAGCTACGACGACATCGGCCAGGCCGACTTGGTCATCGAAGCCGTGTTTGAAGAAATGGGCGTGAAAGAAGTCGTTTTCAAGAAGCTCGACGAAGTGATGAAGCCCGGCGCGATTTTGGCGTCCAACACCTCCACCTTGGATGTGAACAAGATCGCCAGCTTCACCCAGCGTCCACAAGACGTGATCGGCATGCACTTCTTCAGCCCGGCCAACGTGATGAAGCTGCTCGAAGTGGTGCGTGGTGCCCAAACCGGCAAAGACGTGCTGGCCACCGTGATGGCGATTGGCAAGAAGATCAAAAAGACCTCGGTGGTCTCGGGCGTGTGTGATGGTTTCATCGGCAACCGCATGATCGAGCAGTACAGCCGCCAGGCCGGTTTCCTGATCGAAGAAGGCTGCACTCCTGCACAGGTGGACAAAGCCGTTGAAAAGTTTGGCTTTGCCATGGGCCCCTTCCGCATGGGCGACTTGGCGGGCAACGACATCGGTTGGGCGATCCGCAAGCGCCGTTACACCGAAAAGCCCGACCTCAAGTACAGCAAAACCGCTGACTTGTTGTGCGAAATGGGCCGTTATGGTCAGAAGACTGGCGCAGGCTGGTACGACTACCAAGCGGGCAAACGCGACGCGATCCCCAGCGCCGTGGTGGTCGAGATGATCGAAAAGCACCGCGCTGACATGGGCATCACCCCACGCAAAATTTCGGACGACGAAATCGTGCAACGCCTGGTGTTCTCGCTGGTCAACGAAGCCGCCCACATTCTGGAAGAAGGCATTGCCAGCAAGGCCAGCGACATCGACATGGTCTACATCACCGGCTACGGCTTCCCGTTCTGGCGCGGCGGCCCCATGAACTACGCCGACACGATTGGCTTGTTCAACGTGGCCGAAGCCATGAAGCGCTTTGCCAAAAACCCCCATGACGACGCCCAATTCTGGCAACCCGCGCCCTTGTTGGCACGCTTGGTGGCCGAAGGCAAGACATTCAACTGAGTGTCATCGGGCGTTGAGGGTTCTGTGTTGCAGTTTGAGAGTTCAGTGTTGCGTGTCAAAAGACCACTTCACTGCTCGCTCAACGCCAGACGATCACCCATCAACGCCTGACACTCAACGCTCAACGAGCCAAAACAAGGATTCAAAATGACCAACGCCGTTATCGTATCGACCGCCCGCACCCCTCTGGCCAAGAGCTGGAAGGGCGCTTTCAACATGACCCATGGCGCCACTTTGGGCGGCCACGCGGTGCAACACGCCGTGGCCCGCGCTGGCATTGATGCCGCCGAAGTCGAAGACGTGATCATGGGCTGCGCCACGCCCGAAGGGGCCACCGGTGCCAACATCGCCCGTCAGATCGCCCTCAAGGCCGGTTTGCCGATTTCTGTGTCGGGCATGACCGTCAACCGGTTTTGCTCGTCCGGTCTGCAAACCATTGCCTTGGCTGCGCAACGCATCATCGCGGGCGAAGGCCAGGTCTATGTGGCCGGTGGCGTGGAAAGCATTTCTTGCGTGCAGCAAGAGATGAACACCCACATGCTGCAAGACTTGGCCCTGGCCAAGATGAAGCCCGAGATTTACTGGAACATGCTGCAAACCGCCGAGCAAGTGGCCAAGCGCTACAAAATCGGCCGTGACGTGATGGACGCGTATGGTGCGGCCAGCCAGCAAAAGGCCTGCGCTGCGCAAGCCGCTGGTTTGTTCAACGACGAAATCGCCCCCATCACCGTCACACAAGGCGTGATCGACAAGGTCATGGGCATGACCACCAAACAAGTGACCGTGAGCGTGGACGAAGGCCTGCGCGAAGGCACCACCGTGGAAGCCATCAGCGGCCTGCGCTCTGCGTTGCCCGGTGGTTTGGTATCAGCGGGTAACGCCAGCCAGTTTTCGGACGGCGCAGGCGCTTGCGTGCTGATGGACGAAAAGCTGGCCGAGCAACGCGGCTTGAAGCCCCTGGGTCGCTTCCTGGGTTTTGCCGTGGCCGGTTGCGAGCCTGACGAAATGGGCATTGGCCCCGTTTATGCCGTGCCCAAAGCCTTGGCGCGTCTGGGCCTGACAGTGCAAGACATTGATCTGTGGGAACTGAACGAAGCCTTTGCCGTGCAGGTGCTGTACTGCCGCGACAAGCTGGGCATTCCGGCAGATCGCTTGAACGTGAACGGCGGCGCGATTGCCGTGGGTCACCCCTACGGTGTGTCGGGCCAGCGCCTGACGGGCCACGCCCTGATCGAAGGCAAACGCCGTGGTGCCAAGCGCGTGGCAGTGACCATGTGTATTGGTGGCGGCATGGGCGCTTGCGGCATTTTTGAAGTGCTGTGATGCCCGTGGCTGTTGACGCCTGATCAACACCAAGGCGGTCGGTTTGCAGCTGACCGCCTTTTTCTTTGTCTGTTTTATTTTTCTGAACCGGGATGATGCGACATGAGCCTGCGCCCCACCGTTGATTTTTTGCTGCACGACTGGCTGAAGGTGGAAAGCCTGCAGTCCCGCGAACGTTTTGCAGACCACTCGCGCGAAACCTTTGACGCCGTGCTCGACACCTGCGAGCGCATCGCCCGCGAGAAGTACGCCCCGTTCAACCGCTTGGTCGACACGCAAGAGCCGCACTTTGATGGCGAAAAAGTCATCCTGCCTCAGGCCACTCACGACGCCTACAAGGCCTATGCCGAGTCGGGCATGCTGAGCGCCGCGCAAGACTACGAGATCGGCGGCATGCAACTGCCCTACACGGTCGAAGCGGCCGCCAACGCGTTTTTTGCCATGGCCTCGGTCAGCATCGGATCGGGCATGCTCACCAGTGGCAACGCCAATTTGCTCATGGTGCACGGCACCGATTTGCAAAAGCAGGTGTTTGCCGCCAACGAATTTTCGGGGCGCTTCTCAGGCACCATGTGCCTGAGTGAACCGCAAGCGGGCTCCTCGCTCAGTGACGTGACCACCCGCGCCACGCCCGATGGCGAAGGCTTTGAAGAGGACGCTTTGGGCGCACGCTACCGCCTCAAGGGCAACAAGATGTGGATTTCGTCCGGCGAGCATGAGCTCTCTGAGAACATCATCCATTTGGTCTTGGCCAAAATTCCCGATGCCAATGGCCAGCTGGTGCCGGGCGTCAAAGGTATTTCGCTCTTCATCGTGCCCAAAAAGATGGTGGACACGAATGGACAGCTGACGGGTGAACGCAACGACGTGGCGCTGGCGGGGCTCAACCACAAATGCGGCTGGCGCGGCACCACCAACACGCTGCTGAACTTTGGCGAAGGCAAGTACCCGGTGCGTGGTGAATCCGGCGGGGGCCTGGACGGTGCCGGAAGCGGCGCCGTGGGCTACCTCGTCGGCAAGCCTGGCGAAGGCCTGCGCTGCATGTTTCATATGATGAACGAGGCCCGCATTGGCGTGGGCATGGCCGCCACCATGCTGGGCATGGCCGGTTATTACTCCAGCCTCGACTACGCCAAAAACCGCCCGCAAGGCAGGCCCACAGGGGCAGGGGGCAAAGACGCCAGCCGCCCACAGGTGCGCATCATCGAGCACGCCGACATCAAGCGCATGTTATTGGCGCAAAAGGCTTACAGCGAGGGCGCTCTGGCCCTGGCTTTGTACAGTGCCCGTTTGGTGGACGAGCAACACACCGGCACGGCCGAAGACGCCGATGTGGCGCGTTTGCTGCTCGAAGTGCTGACGCCCATCGTCAAGAGCTTCCCCAGCGAATGGTGCCTGGAAGCCAACAGCCTGGCGATCCAGATCCATGGGGGTTACGGCTATACGCGTGACTTTCCGGTCGAGCAATACTGGCGTGACAACCGCCTGAACATGATCCACGAGGGCACCCACGGCATCCAGGCCATGGACTTGCTGGGCCGCAAGGTGTTGATGGAAAACGGCCGGGGCCTGCAACTGTTGGCCGAACGCATGTTGTCCACCGCGAACAAGGCGCAAGCCAGTTGGAGTCCTGAAGCTGAAGCTTTGCGTGACGCGCTCAAGCAAATCGGCCAAGCCACACAACAAGCCTGGGCCGGTGCCGAGCCCGCGCAGGCGCTGGCCAATGCCGTGCCGTATTTGCAGGCCTTTGGCCACACCGTGATCGCCTGGATCTGGTTGGATGTCGCCGCCAGCCTGGACGGCAACAATACCCCTGCCGCGCAGGGCCGTCGCGCTGCCTGCCGGTATTTCTTTCGCTACGAATTGCCCAAAATCGGCGCTTGGCTCAATGTGGTCAAAAGTCGCGACCCGACCTGCGCCGACTTGCCCGAGGACGCCTTCTGATGATCCGCCACATCGTGATGTGGAACCTGCACGAGCAGGCCGAAGGAGCCGACAAGGCCACCAATTTGGCCAAAGCCAAAGCGCTGCTGCTGTCATGCGCCCAGGTGGTCCCCGGCATCTGTGCTTTTGAAGTCGCCACCGCCACACCCGGCATGGACTGCACGAATGATTTGGTGCTCCACATGCTGCTCGATGACGCGCAGGTGCTAGCGGCTTACCAAAATCACCCGCAACATCTGTCCATCAAACCCTTCATGAATGCGGTCGTGAAAGAACGCCGCTGCATGGATTTCAACGTCGAATAAAAGGACCCACATCATGGCTCGCACCATTCAACAACTTTTTGATCTGACCGGACAAGTCGCCTTGGTCACAGGCGGCTCTCGTGGCCTGGGCTTGCAAATGGCCCACGCCTTGGGCGAAGCCGGTGCCAAGATCATGCTCAGTTCGCGCAAAGCCGCTGATCTGGAGCAAGCGGCTGCCGAATTGCAAGCCGCAGGCATTGACGCCCGCTGGATTGCGGCCGACTGCGGCAAAGAAGACGACATTCGCCGTTTGGCGGCAGAGACCATCGAACGCATGGGCCCGATCGACATTTTGGTCAACAACGCAGGTGCCACCTGGGGTGCCCCGGCCGAAGACCACCCGGTTGAAGCCTGGGACAAGGTCATGAACCTGAACGTGCGTGGCTATTTCATCCTTTCGCAAGAGGTGGCCAAGCGTTGCATGATTCCCCGTGGCAAGGGCCGCATCTTGAACGTCGCCTCGATTGCCGGGCTGGCGGGCAACCCCTCGGAGATGAAAACCATCGCCTACAACACCTCCAAAGGTGCGGTGATCAACTTCACCCGCGCCTTGGCGGGTGAGTGGGGTGAACACGGCATCACTGTGAACGCGATTTGCCCCGGCTTTTTCCCCAGCAAAATGACCTATGGCCTGCTCGAAAAGCTGGGGGCCGACAAAATGGCTCAGGGCGCTCCGCTGCGTCGTTTGGGCGACGACGAAGACCTCAAAGGTCTGGCTTTGTTGTACGCCTCGGACGCTGGCAAGCACATCACAGGCCAGTGGATGGCGGTGGACGGTGGCGTGAGCGCCATCATTGGCGGTTGAGCACGGGAGCCGGGCATTCATGAGCATTCCGTTTGGCGTCAAGATTCCCTTTGTGGACCACCTGGGCTTCAGCCTGGAAGTTTTTGAGGGGGGCCGATCCGAGTTGCATTTTGCCCCCCGTCCCGAACACCTCAATTCATTCGATGTGACCCATGGCGGGGCTGTGATGACGTTTTTGGATGTGGTCATGGCCACTGCGGCACGCAGTGTCGATCCAGGTTTTGGCGTGGTCACCATTGAGATGAAAACAAGTTTCATGCGGCCTGCCATCGCGCGATCGGGTCAGCACTTGGTCGGCCAAGGTTTGCTGCAGCACCGCACCAAGTCCATGGCCTTCACCGAGGCACGGATCTACGACGACCAAGGGCAGCTCTGTGCCATGGCCACGGGCACCTTCAAATATGTGCCCCACCGCGAAACACTTCCCACAGCCACCGACTGAGCTCTCAGCGGTCATTTGCCTCGATTTTTTTACCAACGACTGGAGACCTTTTCATGACCCTCAACCACCAAATCGTGCTCGACAACCGCCCCCAAGGCGAAGCCACTGTGGCCAACTTCAAACTGGTTGAAGCCGCCATTCCTGCCCTGCAAGACGGTCAAGTCTTGGTCAAACACCATTTCATGAGCCTGGACCCTTATATGCGTGGCCGCATGAACGAAAGCAAAAGCTACGCCGTGCCCCAGCCGCTGGGCCAGGTCATGATTGGCGGCACCGTGGGTGAGGTGGTGGACAGCCAGCACCCCAAGTTCAAAGTGGGTGACCAAGTGGTTGGCATGGGCGGCTGGCAAGAGTACAGCGTGGTCGATGCCAATGTATTGGGTGCTTTGCGCAAAGTGGACACCACCCATGTGCCCTTGTCGCATTACTTGGGCGCAGTCGGCATGCCCGGCGTGACCGCTTGGTATGGCCTGGTCAAGATCATCAACCCCAAAGCGGGCGAGACCGTCACGGTGAGCGCCGCTAGCGGTGCAGTGGGCAGCGCCTATGGCGCACTGGCCAAGGCCCGTGGCTGCCGCGTGGTCGGCATTGCCGGTGGCAAAGACAAATGCGATTACGTGGTCAATGAACTGGGCTTTGACGCCTGCATCGACTACAAAGAGCACAAGGACTACCTGAGCCTGTCCAAAGCCCTGCGTGAAGCTTGCCCGAACGGCATCGACGGCCATTTTGAGAACGTGGGCGGCATGGTTTTGGACGCGGTCATGCTGCGCACCAACGCCTTTGCCCGCATTGCGGTGTGCGGCATGATCGCCGGCTACGATGGTGCGCCTTTGCCCATGAGCAACCCTGCGCTCATTTTGATCAACCGCATGAAGATCGAAGGCTTCATCGTCAGCGAGCACATGGAAGTGTGGCCCGAGGCTTTGAACGAACTGGGCACACTTGTGGGCACCGGCAAGCTGCGCCCCCGCGAATCCGTGGCCCAAGGCCTGGCCGCTGCCCCAGAAGCCTTCCTCGGTCTGCTCAAAGGCAAAAACTTTGGCAAGCAGTTGGTCAAACTGATCTGAGGCCAGGCGCATGTCCGATCTGATCTTGCACCACTACCCGACTTCGCCGTTTGCTGAAAAAATCCGGCTGATTCTGGGCTACAAACAATTGGCCTGGAAGAGCGTGTTCATCCCCATGATCATGCCCAAGCCCGACTTGACGGCCCTGACGGGCGGCTACCGCAAAACGCCGGTGCTGCAGATCGGAGCCGACATTTACTGCGACACCGCCTTGATCTGCGATGTGCTGGAGCATCTGGCCCCCACGCCAACGATCTATCCAGACGCAGTGAAAGGTGCGGCCAGGATCGTGGCCCAGTGGGCCGACAGCGCCTTGTTCACCGCCGCCATGGCCTACAACTTTCAGCCCGCCGGGGTGGCGCAAGTTTTTGCGGGTGCACCCGCTGAAGGCGTGCAGGCTTTTGTCGCTGACCGCACCGCCATGCGCGGGGGCGCATCCCGCATGGCGTCTGCGGACGCCACGGGCACCTACAAGAGTTATCTGCGCCGCATCGCCAACATGTTGCACGGTCAGGACTTCTTGTTCGGCGAGCAGCCTGGGGTGGCCGATTTTGCGGTCTATCACCCACTGTGGTTCACCCAAGAGCGCACGCCTGCATTGGCGGGCATTTTTGACGCCACGCCCGAGATCCAGGCTTGGATGGCCCGAATGCAGGCCATTGGTCACGGCACGGCTGGCAAATGCAGCGCCGAAGAAGCCTTGCAAGTGGCCCGCAACTCAACGCCCGCCACCGAGCCGGGCGACGTGTTTCAAGACGAGCACGGCATTGCCCTGGGCAGCCCGGTGCTGGTGGCGGCCGACAACTTCGGCTTGGAGCCCACCGAGGGCGAGTTGATCGCGGCCACCCGCACCCGTTACACCCTGCGTCGCACCGATGACCGTGCGGGCACGGTCCATGTTCATTTCCCGCGTGTCGGGTTCACACTCAAAAAGGTATCCGCATGATCGACGATTTCAAAGGCAAAACCGCTGTGCTGACGGGCGCGGGTTCAGGCTTCGGGCTGGAATGCGCCCGCATTGGTGCCCGGCTGGGCATGAACCTGGTGCTGGTCGACGTGCAGCAAGACGCTTTGGACAAAGCCGAGGCCGAAATGACCGCCCAAGGCGTGCAGGTGTTGGCCCGCAAGGTCGACGTGTCCAATGCCCAGGCCATGGAGCAGCTGGCTGCCGACGTGAAAGCCCGTTTTGGCGCACCGCACTTCGTGTTCAACAACGCGGGCGTGGGGGCAGGGGGCTTGGTCTGGGAAAACTCAGTGGCCGATTGGGAATGGGTGCTGGGTGTCAACCTCTGGGGCGTGGTGCACGGCGTGCGCCTGTTCACCCCCATGATGCTTGAAGCCGCCAAGGCCGACCCGGCTTACCGAGGCCACATCGTCAACACCGCCAGCATGGCCGGTCTGTTGACGCCCCCCAATATGGGCATCTACAACGTGAGCAAACATGCGGTGGTGTCACTGACCGAGACTTTGTACCAAGACTTGCAACTGGTGAGTGACCAAGTCAGCGCCAGTGTCTTGTGCCCTTACTTTGTGCCCACTGGCATCAGCCAGAGCCACCGAAACCGACCTGTGGACCTGGCGGCCGACAAGCCCACAGCCAGCCAATTGATAGGACAGGCGCAAAGTGATAAAGCTGTTGGCAGTGGCAAGGTGTCAGCGGCCGATGTGGCGCAAAAAGTGTTTGATGCCGTGGCCAGTGGTCAGTTTTACATCTACAGCCACCCGCAGGCGCTGGGCAATGTGCAAAGCCGAATGGAGGCGATTGTGCAGGGCTTGAACCCGCCGGACCCCTTTGCCGCTCGCCCTGAAGTGGGCGAGGGTTTGCGCAAGGCCTTGCGCGAAAGTTGATTTTGGGCTTTCACCGCTTCAACGGTGAAAGTGCCCCTCAAAACAATGCCGAACCTCGTGGCCCAAGGCCACATGGGTGGTCACGGGGCCAGTGACCACGGTGCATTCGGCCTTGACGGCATCCCACATGGCGCAGGCCAGAGGGGGTGTCAAATAAGCTTGTTCACGCCCCATCTGATAGGCACGCGCACAGTACTGCGCCACGTCGTCCCGAATTTCCCACTTGATCCGCACGTTGTTCATGATCCGATTTTGGGTCGGCATGGCGTTGAATGCGTTGAACTCATTGGATGAAATGTTTTGTGATGGCACGCTGGTGCACGCGCTGATTCCCACCGCCGAGACCACCAAGGCCAGGGTGCGGAGAAGTCGGTTGCCACAGAAGCGAAGCTTAGATTCAACGAATTTCATAAAGAGTGATCTCTTGGTTGACGATTGTAGATGAATTTGTGTGTTTATGTGTTTATTCTCTTTGCAATTGTCAACTTTGTCAATAAATTTGGTGAAATTTATCAAAATGTATCAAATTTCTCTTTTATCGATTTTGACGACTGTTCGTTCGTGTGTGCCTTTGAGGCGGCTGAGCAGGGCAAGCTTTGTGGCAAACTCGCCCGCTTTCTATCTAGTGATGTGACCTGAGACATGCAGAAAATCCTGGCCCAACTGGCCGCAGAAATCCGTATCCGCCCTGACCAGGTCAAGACCGCCGTGGAGCTGCTCGATGGCGGTGCCACCGTCCCCTTCATCGCCCGTTACCGCAAAGAAGTGACCGGCGGCCTGGACGACATCCAGTTGCGCGAGCTGGAGTCGCGTCTTGGTTATTTGCGCGAGCTGGAAGACCGCCGTGCCGCCGTGATCAAGAGCATCACCGAGCAGGGCAAGATGACGCCCGAATTGCTGGCCGCCATCGACGCTGCGCCCACCAAACAAGAGCTGGAAGACCTGTATTTGCCCTTCAAGCCCAAGCGCCGCACCAAAGGCATGATCGCCCGCGAAGCCGGCTTGGAACCCTTGGCCGATAAGCTGTTTGCCGACCCCACGCTCGACCCGCACGCCGAGGCTGCCGCCTTTGTGCTGGCCCCAGGTGCAATCGAAGGCGCCGACTTCACCACCACGGCTGCCGTGCTGGACGGCGTGCGCGATTTGCTGAGCGAGCGCTGGGCCGAAGACGCATCACTCGTGCAAGCCCTGCGCGAATGGTTGTGGAACGAAGGCCTTTTCAAAAGCAAGCTGGCCGACGGCAAGGACGAGAACAACGCCGATGTGTCCAAGTTCCGTGATTACTTTGACTACGACGAGCCGATTGGCCGCGTGCCCAGCCACCGCGCTTTGGCCGTGTTCCGTGGCCGTGCACTTGAAATGCTGGACGCCAAGTTGGTTTTGCCCGTGGAGCCCGAGCCCGGCAAACCCAGCATCGCCGAAGGCAAGATCGCCATGCACCTGGGCTGGAGTCATGCGGCGCGCCCCTCGGACGACCTGATCCGCAAATGCGTGGCCTGGACCTGGCGTGTCAAATTGAGCCTCTCCACCGAGCGTGATTTGTTTGCCCGCCTGCGCGAGGAGGCCGAAAAAGTCGCCATCAAGGTCTTCAGTGACAACCTGCGTGACCTGCTGCTGGCCGCGCCCGCAGGCCCCCGCGTGGTCATGGGGCTGGACCCAGGCATCCGCACGGGCGTGAAAGTGGCCGTGGTGGATGCCACGGGCAAGCTGGTGGACACCTCCACGGTGTACCCCCACGAGCCTCGCAAGGACTGGGAAGGCTCGCTGTTCACCCTGGCCAAGCTCTGCGAAAAGCACAACGTCAACCTGATCGCCATTGGCAACGGCACCGCCAGCCGCGAGACCGACAAGCTGGCGGGTGACCTGATCAAGCAACTGGCCCGCCTTCGTGACGGGGTGGAGATCCAGAAAGTGGTGGTCAGCGAGGCGGGCGCTTCGGTGTACTCGGCCAGCGAATTCGCCAGCCAAGAGATGCCCGATGTGGACGTGAGCCTGCGCGGCGCAGCATCCATTGCCCGCCGCCTGCAAGACCCGCTGTCTGAGCTGGTCAAGATCGACCCCAAAGCGATTGGTGTGGGCCAGTACCAGCACGACGTGAACCAAAGCGAGCTGGCCAAAACGCTGGACGCCGTGGTGGAAGACTGCGTGAACTCGGTGGGCGTGGACCTGAACACAGCCAGCGTCCCGCTGCTCACCCGCGTGTCGGGTTTGTCGGCCAGCGTGGCCAAGTCGGTCGTGCGCTGGCGTGATGCCAATGGCGTGTTCAAAACCCGCCAGGATTTGCTCAAAGTGACCGGCCTGGGCGCCAAGACCTTCGAGCAAAGCGCTGGCTTTTTGCGCATTCGCGGCGGCGACAACCCCTTGGACATGACGGGCGTGCACCCCGAAACCTACCCGGTGGTCGAGCAGATCATCGTCAAAACCGCCAAGCCCATTCAAGAGATCATGGGCCGCTCGGACGTGCTCAAAACTCTCAAGCCCGAGCTGTTTGCCAACGACAAATTCGGTGCGATCACCATCAAAGACATCTTGGGCGAGTTGGAAAAACCCGGCCGCGACCCCCGCCCTGACTTCAAAGTGGCCCGCCTGGCCGACGGCGTGGAGGACATCAAGGACCTGAAAGAGGGCATGACCTTGGAAGGCACCGTGAGCAACGTGGCCCAGTTTGGCGCGTTTGTTGATTTGGGTGTGCACCAGGACGGCCTGGTCCATGTGAGCCAGCTGGCCAACAAGTTCGTCACCGACGCCCGCGAGGTGGTCAAGACGGGCGACATCGTCAAGGTCAAGGTGCTCGAAGTCGATGTGGCCCGCAAACGCATCAGCCTGACCATGAAGCTCGACGCTGCGCCTGCCCGGCGCGATGGCCCCCGTGACAACAAGTTTGAAGGGGCAGGGCGGGACAACCGGCAGCGTGGCGGCGGTGGTGGCTACACCTCACCCCCCGCAGCCGGTTCGGGCTCGGCCATGGCCAGCGCCTTTGCCAAGCTGCAGGGCTTGAAGAAATAAGCGCCTTCACTCTGATCCCTCCAAGTCATCCACTAAGATGCATAATTGCACCTTATTTGATGATTGGAGCCTGTGATGCGAACCACCGTGACCATTGACGACCAGCTCTACCAAAGGGCTTTGGAAGTGGCCGATCCGTCCATGGACAAGGCCGATTTGTTTCGCGAGGCCATCAAGGCCTTTGTCCGCACGCAAGCGGCCAAACGCCTGGCCGCACTGGGCGGTACCCAAGTGGATATGCCCGACATTCCCCGACGTGCGCAGGACTTGCCCGCATGACGCCTGTTTTGGTGGACACCTCGGTGTGGGTGGACCACTTCAGGCGCGGCAATGAGGCCTTGGTGCAGTTGCTGGTGCAGGATCGTGTGTTGATCCATCCCTGCATCCTGGGCGAAATCGCTTGCGGCACGCCGCCCCGGCGTGCTCAAACCTTGGCCGATCTGGCATCGCTGCAAGCTGCCCAACAAGCCAGCTTGCCGGAGATGCTGGATTTCATCGAGCGCGAACAGCTTTTTGGGCGTGGTTGCGGCTGGGTTGACCTGCAACTGTTGGCCGCCACCTGCCTGAGTCAAGGGGCCGTGCTGTGGTCGCTTGACCAGCGCCTTGATGCCCTGGCTGAGCGCTTGGGCCGCGCCTACCGAAGCCCCGTGCACTGAACACCACTGTGAGCCACTGACCCCACCATGCAAGCCCTTCACATCCACGCCGGCCCCAAGGCCCTGGCCCACATCCGCGAACATGGCCTTCGGCCCGAGCACATTGGCGTGATTCCGGGCGCTGCCGGTGGCCCCAAAGGCCTGATCCTCGGTCCACTCGACCGCTTCATCTTCGGCGAGTGGCTGGCCCAAAGCAGCCAGCCCGTGGACCTGGTGGGCGCATCGATTGGCGCTTGGCGCATGGCCACGGCTTGCCTGAATGAGCCGGTGGCCGCATTTGAACGGCTGGAACACGACTACATCCACCAGCATTACGAACCGATGCCCGGCAAAAAGCGCGTGAGCGCCGAGCAGGTGAGTGAAGCGTTTGGTCAAAGCCTGCAGGCCTTTTATGGCGGCCGCATCGCTGAGGTATTGAACCACCCCCGTTACCGCCTGCACATCGTCACCTCACGCGGGCGGCATGTGTTGCACCGCGAGCACCCGCTGGCCACGCCTCTGGGCTATGCGGGCGCATTTTTGAGCAACGCCGTGCACCGCCGGGCCTTGGGCGGCTGGCTGGAGCGGGTGGTGTTTTCAGGGCAGGGCGCGGCTTTGCCGTTTGACGCGCAAGACTTTCGCACCCGCGCCGTGGGCCTGACCGAAGGCAACTTCATGCCCGCGCTGCAAGCCAGCTGCTCCATCCCCTTTGCCCTGAAAGCCGTGCACGACATCCCCGGCGCACCCACTGGCGCCTATTGGGACGGCGGCATCACCGACTACCACCTGCACCTGAATTGGACCGCGCCCACCCAAGGCCCCGAACGCACCATCGTGCTGTACCCGCACTTCCAGCAAAACGTGGTGCCCGGCTGGCTCGACAAAGCGCTCAAGTGGCGGCACGGGGCGACGGCGTTCTTGGACAACACCATCGTGCTGGCCCCCAACCCCGAATGGGTCAAAACCCTGCCGAACGGCAAATTGCCCGACCGCAAGGACTTCATGACCTACGACCGCGATTTGGCGGGGCGGGTGAAGGTGTGGAATGCGGCTGCCAACGCGGCGCAGCAGATGGCGGATGAGTTTGGGGAGTGGGTGGAGCGGGGTGGGGCGCAAAAAGTGTTGCCGCTCTGAAGTACGTCTTTATACAAAAAGAGCAAGGCCGACAGTACCTGGTTATGTGAGCAGCCGGACACCTGCCGGTCGGCGGCCAGAATGGTCAAAATGCCATTACCTAAGCTTCACTCATGTCCTTGGGCGACGCCTTGCCCCTCTCCGCACGGAGTGACCAATGTACAACAATAGGATAAAAAAGAAGTAATATTTTTCTTAATGTGGCTATAGTGAAGATAGCGTAAACAGTCCCACAACTGATTGAGCGGACAGGAGGGGCGGATTCAAAAGCGAAGTGCAACACCTGCTGTCACTTTTCACCATATAGAGGCCAAACCGTTTTCGGCATTTAGGAGCCACCCCGTTTTCGGCATATAGGAGCCAGTGCGTTTTCGGCACTTACAGGCCAGCTGAATTTCGGCATATAGGAGCCAGCTGCAGCGCTCAACAGACATCTCGAACCCTGCCCATCGCTACCTTCTGAACCTTTTGTTCAGGAGCGATGGATGGACCGCAGAAAGATCGAGATGCATGAATTCCGAAACGTCCTCATTCGCCTGCGCGCAGGCGACCGTGACCGCGAGATCGCACGCCTGGGCCTCATGGGCCGCGTCAAAGTTGCCCAGTTTCGCGCTCTGGCGCTCAGCATGGGCTGGCTTGAGCCCTCCGCGCCACTGCCCGATGTGCCCACCATCGCCAAAAGCCTGGCCCCAAAACCCAAGCGCGCCGCCAGCACCGTCTCCAAAGCCCAGCCCTGGCGCGAGGCGGTCACCCGCTGGATGGCCGCTGGCGTTGAGGGCAAAGCCATCCACGCCGCCCTCGTGCGCGAGCACCAGTTTCAAGGCAGCTACTCGTCCGTCTATCGCCTCATGCAGGACATCGCACAGGAGCTGCCCCGCACCGATCTGACCGTGCGCTTGTCCTTCAAGCCCGGCGAGGCCGCACAGGTCGACTTTGGCGCTGGCCCTTTCTTGATGCACCCCGATGGCCAGATGCGCCGCACCTGGGCCTTTGTCATGACGCTGTGCCACTCGCGCCACCAGTACTTGGAGTTCGTCTGGGATCAGACCGTGGCCACTTGGCTGGGCTGCCACCGCCGCGCCTTTGAGTGGTTCAACGGGGTGCCCGAGCGCGTCATCATCGACAACGCCAAGTGCGCCATCATCAAAGCCTGTCGCTTTGACCCCCAGGTCCAGCGCTCGTATGCCGAGTGCGCCGAAGGCTATGACTTCAAGATTGACCCGTGCCCGCCCCATGACCCGCAGAAGAAGGGCATCGTCGAGTCGGGCGTCAAGTACGTCAAAGGCAACTTCCTGGCCACCCGTGAGTTCCGCGACCTGGCCGAGCTGAACGCCCAGGCCAAGAGCTGGGTGCAGCACGAGGCGGGACAGCGTACCCACGGCACCACACGCCAGCAGCCCCTGGCGCTGTTTGCGCTGGAGCAGGCGTTTTTGAAACCCCTGCCTGCGCAAGTACCGGACTTGGGGGTTTGGCACCCCGTCACCCCGCACCGGGACTGCCACGTCAAGTTCGAGCATGTGATGTATTCGGCCCCGTTTGCCCTGGTGGGCAAGGCGCTGTGGCTGCGCGCCAACGACGGTTGTGTAGCCCTGTATGAGGGCCATGTGCTGGTGGCCACCCACCCGCGCGGACAGCGCAAGGGCCAGCGCGTGACCACCCCCGACCACTTGCCACCCCAGGCGCAGTGGTTCTTTGGCCGTGACCGCCAGTGGCTGGACGAGCAAGCCAGCGAGGTCGGACCCCACTGCCAGCAGGTCATCGACTGGTTGCTCAGCGACAAGATTGTGGAGCGCTTGCGCGCCGCACAAGGCGTTATCGGCTTGGCCAAGACCTATGGGCACAGCCGATTGGAGGCGGCCTGCCACCGCGCCATGGCCCACGGCAGTCCTTATTACCGCACCGTCAAGACCATCCTGAGCACCAACGCCGATCAGCTGCCGATGCCCCAGACCAGCACCGCTGCGGTCTACACCAAGACCCGGTTTGTGCGTGATGCCGCCAGCCTGTTTGCCGACCCTGATGCCCGCACCCATTCCCACCACCCGCAGCAAGACCTGCTGCATTAACCCCCAAAGGAGAGCATCCCATGAACCCTATCCCCGAACTGGTTCCCCATTTGAAGCAGCTGCGCCTGTCTGGCATCCTGGACTCGCTGGAGGCACGAAACCGCCAGGCCATCGAGTCCAAGTTGGCCTACACCGAGTTCTTGGCCATCTTGATGGGTGATGAGGTCGCCCGCCGTGAGCAAAACAGCTTTGGCATGCGCTTGCGCAAAGCCCAATTCAGGTCCACCAAGACGCTGGAGCAGTTTGACTTTGAGCGGCTGCCCCAACTCAACCGGGCCCTGGTGCACGATCTGGCCACGGGGCGCTACGTGCGCGAGTGCTCGCCCGTGCTGATCGTGGGGCCCAGCGGCACCGGCAAAAGCCACCTGGCTCAGGCGCTGGGTCACTGCGCGGTGCGCCAGGGCACGGATGTGCTGTTCACCAGCTGCTCGGCCCTGACGCAGACGCTGCACGCGGCGCGGGCGACCAACGCCTATGAGCGCAAACTGCAAGCGCTCAGCCGCATCCCGGTGATGATCATTGATGACTTTGGCCTCAAGCCCCTGAGGTCACCGGCGGATGAGGACTTGCACGAGCTGATTGCCGAGCGCTACGAGCGCACGGCGACCATCATTACCAGCAATCTGGACTTCAGTGAGTGGGATCAGGCCTTCCCGAGCAACCCGCTGCTGGCCTCGGCCACGCTGGACCGGCTCAGGCACAACGCTTACTGCTTGACGCTGGATGGGCAGTCGTACCGGACGCCGCGCCAAATGCCGACCACGGCGGTGACAAAAAGCAAGAATTCAAACCCACAAAAAGACGCCAAATAAGGGCAAAATCCAAACCCGAAAGATGTCAGTTTGAGCGCTTGCAGCTGGCTCCTATATGCCGAAAACAGCTGGTTCCTTTATGCCGAAAAGTGACACCTGCCAACCCTGTAAGGTCCGCAGATGCAAATCACTCCACTCAAGCACTACAAACAGATCCAACCCGAAGAGCGTGTGACCCTGGCCAGTCTCCATTTCCAGAAGTTCACCGTTCGAGAGATT
>NKIP01000036.1 GCA_002256145.1 Comamonadaceae bacterium PBBC1 | reverse complement strand
GATGCGGTCAAGGCCGCGCGGGCGTACGTCCAATCGGGCAAGCGCGTGGTGGTGGACGTGGACTTGGCCAAGTTCTTTGACCGAGTCAATCACGACATCCTGATCGACAGGCTCAAAAGGCGCATCGTTGACGCTGGCGTGATCCGGCTGATTCGGGCGTATCTGAATGCCGGGATCATGGATGGCGAGGTGGTGGTCGATCGCCACTTGGGCACGCCGCAATGCGGGCCGCTCAGTCCGCTGCTGGCCAATGTGAAGTGGACCCCAAATTTGGGACAGGTGTTTAAGTGGGACACTGTCAAAAGAAACGGGTTACCAATGACTGAGTCAAAAAAGCGAAGAGTTCATCTGCCGGAGTTCAAGGCCAAGGTGGGGCTGGAGGCGTTCGGTGGGATGAAGACCATCAACCAAATCGCCCAAGAGCACGGCCTCCATCCGATTCAGGTCAGCCAATGGAAGCGCGAGATCCAAGCCCAGGCCAAAAGTCTGTTTGAAGGCAAGCGCGGGCCACAGCCGGTATCTGCCGAGATTGCGCCGGACCGGCTCTATAGTGAGATCGGTCGCTTGAAGATGGAGCTGGACTGGCTCAAAAAAAGTCCGGAATCAGCCTGCCATGATCCGTCATGCTTGGATAAGCGCCCATGCCGATGTCACGCAAAAGCGCCAGTGCGTGCTCGCTGGGGTTTCGCGCACGACGGTTTACGTCAAGCGCAAAGCTGTGTTGTTTGTCGAGGCAGACGAGCTGCTCAAGCGCCTGATTGATGAGAAATACACGCGTCATCCCTTCTATGGCAGCCGCAAGATGGTGGTGTATTTGGAGCGCTGCGGGCACCGGGTTAACCGCAAGCGTGTGCAACGCTTCATGCGCTGCATGTCGCTGGCCGGGATGGCACCAGGGCCGAACACAAGCGTGGCGCACCCGCAGCACAAGGTCTACCACAACTTGCTGCGTGGCGTGCCTGTGGTGCGGGCCAATCAGGTCTGGAGCACGGACATCACCTACGTTCGGCTGGCGCGCGGCTTTGCTTACTTGGTGGCTGTGATCGACTGGTATTCAAGGCGGGTGCTAAGCTGGCGAATCAGCAACAGCATGGAGACTGCGTTTTGCGTGGACTGCTTGGAAGACGCCTTGCGTGAGCATGGCAAGCCTGAGGTGTTCAACAGCGACCAGGGCAGCCAATTCACCAGCGTTGCCTTCAGGGACGTTATGAAACGCGAGGCCATTGCCATCAGCATGGACGGCCGGGGTCGGGCGTACGACAACATCTTTGTGGAGCGACTTTGGAGTAGCGTCAAGCATGAAGACATCTACCTCAACGGCTATGCCACGATGGGCGAGTTGTTGGTGGTCCTGACGAAATACTTTGCCTTTTACAACACCGAACGCCCACACCAGGCCTTGGACAATCAAACCCCGCAGGAGGTTCACAAGACCTCGAGCGGCGGTGGTGCGATGATCGTGGACAAATACCGGCGCAAAGGAAGACTCCCAGTTGCGCTGCGCTCCAGCGGGACTGCAGTCAAGGAAATCGGGATTGAGAGTGAGTCAGCAATACCAATTGCAAATATCGGGGCAGCGCCGTCCAGCTGCGAGAAGTTGAGTGCAACTTAAACTGACATCAAGTCTGTCCTGACTTTGGGGTCCACTTCAGTGTTGCTCGACGAAGTGGACAAGGCGTTGGAGGCGCGCAGCTACAGCTTCGCGCGCTACGCTGACGACTGCAACGTTTACGTGGGCAGCAGACGAGCTGGTGAGCGGGTGATGGCGTATATCAGAAAACTCTACACGGGCCTGAAGCTTCAGATCAACGAAGCCAAGAGCGCGGTGGCCAGCGCCTTCGGGCGCAAGTTTCTGGGTTACGAGTTCTGGATGGCCAAGGGCAAAGAAGTCAAATGTGCGGTGGCCTACAAGGCACTGGACAACTTCAAGGCCCGCATCCGGCAACTCACGCGCCGCTCGGGTGGGCGCAGCATGGCGCAAGTGGTGGAAAAGCTGCGGCCCTGCGTGCTGGGCTGGAAGGCGTACTTCGGGATGTCGCAAACGCCCAGGATCTGGCGAGAGTTGGACGAGTGGCTGCGTCATCGGTTGAGGGCCATCCAGCTCAAGCACTGGAAGAGGCCCCGGGCGATCTATCGGGAACTCAAGGCTCTGGGGGCGTCGGAGGATGTGGCGAACCAAGTGGCAGGCAACTGCCATCGCTGGTGTCGCAACAGTGACGGAGTCATCAAGCGCGTGTTGACCATCGCGTACTTTGACCGGCTGGGGGTGCCAAGGCTGTCCTGACCTCAAGCGCTCGAACCGCCCGGTGCGGACCCGCATGCCGGGTGGTGTGGCAGGGGTGCCTCCCATCAGGGAGGCCCCCTATGCCGATCTTTCGAGATAGGTCTTTTGCGGACTGATGTCGTATTTATAGACACACTGAAGCTCTTGCGCCACACAATTTTCGATGCGCCAAATGTCCTCTTCTATGGCCTTTGCAGCCATGTGTACGTCCAAGCTGTGTAGTAATCCAAATCCTAATTTTGTATTGATATAAACACGCCCCTGTTCATCCATCAGGCATGCTGTCTCTGATGATCTTTGACCTGTTTGAGCCACTGGGGTCCCATCTTCCTCCAGTCGCCAAATATAGGGCGTGACTTCCAACTCGACATAGACTCTTTGTGGCCCATTTTGAAAAAACCAACACCCCTGAGTGTCGCTTTCATAATTTCGGTTTATGAACTCGATGAGTTTTTCATGTTTCAAAATCGATCCTTTTGAACCTGGTTTCCCGCTTTGAAAACTTCCTGAATCTTGTGCACGCTCATCCCGCATCCACCAGTGACCACGAGCGTCCAAACCCAACCACCCGTAGCAGTCTGGCACTTCTGGCCATTTCACCATGGCTTGTTTGACCAAATCATCCATGTACTTTTCCCCTTTCCTTTTGATTTATTCCTGCCGCATCAATCAACCACTGCCCCACTTTTGATGGCAACGCACCGATGTGTCCAGGCCAGTTACCCTGGGTGAAACCAACATGCCCACCTTGTTTCGTTTGCCAGAGTTCAACATCGGCTGAAACATCTTTTTTTGTTGGCAAACTGCTCGCTGGAACAAAGGGATCATTGATTGCATTCAAAGCCAGAGCGGGCAATTGGATTTGTCTCATCAAGGGTTTCGCCGATGCCTTCGTCCAATAATCCATGGTGTTCTTGTATCCGTGAACCGGTGCAGTAAAGACACCATCAAATTCGTCAAGATCTCGCGCAGCCATCATGGCGTCAAGGTCAAACAAACCAGGATATTGCGCCCACTTGGCCGAAGCTTTGGGCTTCATGGTTTGTAAAAACATGCGCGTATAGACAAGCCGATTGAAGCCTTTTCCGATGGCTTGACCACTGCTGAAAAGGTCCAAGGGTGAACAAATGGATGCGATGGCTTCCGCTTGCTTGTTCGCAAAACTGCCCTGTTCTGCAGCCCAACACATCAGGGCATTTCCTCCCAATGACACGCCTACGGCCACAACCTTGTTCCCCCCTGCTGTATGGTGTTCTTTTCTTATTTTTTTAAGCAACCAATCAATTTCTTGATGATCGCCTGAATGGTAGGCGCGTGGTGCTGTATTGATTTCACCGCTACAGCCTCTGAAATGCGGGACCAGGAAATTCAAATCATGCTGAGCAGCCCAATCTGCAAACGCTTGTGCGTAGTGACTTCTCGAAGATCCTTCAAGCCCATGAAAGAGAACCAACAAAGGTCTGCTCGGAGTTGATGCGCTTTGTCGATCGACATCGAGAAAATCTCCGTCGGGACTCAACCAACGTTCTCGCACCAAGGGCAATGCTTTCATGAAACGACACTGTGCATACAGTGCTGACCAAATGGTTTGTGTATGGCCACCTGGCAACCATATGGGGGACGTGTATGCCATCGTCATTTTTTTCTTTTGGTTTTGTTGAGATGCTGGAATCCGTTTGATCAGAAGTTTCGCCCATGTTTATTGTTGTTTTCGGATATTTATGACCCAAACTTTGCCTTATCCAAGATGAATGACTTTAGTTTGTCTATTTTCCTCGGTTACTTTCTGACTTGCACTGTTTCTTTTTTGATATAAAAAAACCCGGCCGCATCACTGCGCCGGGTTGAATGTGGTTCTGATGACATGACCAACAGGTGTCATGCTTTTCAGTGCCATTATTTCTTACGATATTTGCGCAAGGCAGACAATTGGGCCGCCAAAACAGCCAATTCCGATGTGGCACGAGCCATGTCGATTTCACTTTTGGCGTTTTTCAAAGCTTCCTCAGCAGCTGCTTTGGCCGCATTGGCTTTCTCTTCATCAAGATCTTTGCCTCGGATCGCAGTGTCGGACAGCACAGTTACACAGTCGGGTTGCACTTCCAAAATGCCACCGGCCACGAAAATAAATTCCTCGCCTCCGTCAGCCTTCTCGATGCGGACCGAACCTGCTTTGATCCGGGTGATCAGTGGGGTGTGACGTGGGTAAATGCCCAATTCGCCAGACTCACCAGGCAAGGCCACAAACCGGGCTTCACCCGAGTAGATAGACTCTTCTGCACTGACCACATCAACGTGGATGGTGTTCATGTTTACTCCTTAAAAAGGTACTTTTAAGCGGACTGAGGGTGACTGATGTCACCCTACAGCGCTGCTTTAAGCTGCCTTTTTGGCCTTTTCGAAAGCTTCGTCGATGGTTCCGACCATGTAGAAAGCTTGCTCTGGCAGGTGATCGCACTCGCCAGCCACAATCATCTTGAAACCACGGATGGTTTCGGCCAAGGTGACGTACTTGCCGGGAGAGCCAGTGAACACTTCAGCAACGTGGAATGGCTGCGACAGGAAACGCTGGATCTTGCGAGCACGGGCCACGGCCAACTTGTCTTCAGGGGCCAAATCGTCCATGCCCATGATGGCGATGATGTCGCGCAGTTCACGGTAACGTTGCAAGGTGCCTTGTACCGCGCGGGCTGTTTCGTAGTGGTCCTGGCCCACAACCAACGGATCGAGCTGACGGCTGGTGGAGTCCAGAGGATCCACAGCAGGGTAGATACCGAGCGATGCGATGTCACGGGACAACACGACGGTCGAATCCAAGTGAGCGAAAGTGGTCGCTGGCGATGGGTCGGTCAAGTCATCTGCTGGCACGTAAACGGCCTGGATGGAGGTGATCGAACCCACTTTGGTGGAAGTAATACGCTCTTGCAGACGGCCCATTTCTTCGGCCAGCGTAGGCTGGTAACCCACAGCAGAAGGCATACGGCCCAACAAGGCGGACACTTCGGTACCGGCCAGTGTGTAGCGGTAGATGTTGTCCACGAAGAACAACACATCTTTGCCTTCGTCACGGAAGGATTCGGCGATGGTCAGACCGGTCAAGGCGACACGCAAACGGTTGCCTGGTGGCTCGTTCATCTGACCGTACACCATGGCCACTTTGGACTCAGGCAGGTTCTCGAGGTTCACGACGCCAGAGTCGGCCATCTCGTGGTAGAAGTCGTTACCTTCACGGGTACGCTCACCCACACCTGCGAACACGGACAAACCGCTGTGCGCCTTGGCGATGTTGTTGATGAGTTCCATCATGTTCACGGTCTTGCCCACACCGGCACCACCGAACAAACCGACCTTACCGCCTTTGGCGAACGGGCAGACCAAGTCAATCACTTTGATGCCGGTTTCCAGCAGTTCTTGTGATGGGCTCAGTTCGTCATAAGCTGGCGCCTTGCGGTGGATGGAAGATGTCAACTCTTGGCTGACAGGACCACGCTCGTCAATGGGCGAACCCAACACGTCCATGATTCGGCCCAATGTGGCTTTGCCCACGGGCACGGTGATCGCCTTGCCTGTGTTGAACACCATCAGACCACGACGCAAGCCGTCGGAAGAACCGAGCGCAATGGTGCGCACGATGCCATCGCCGAGTTGCTGCTGCACTTCCAATGTCAGCGCAGAGCCTTCCATTTTGAGTGCGTCATAAACTTTGGGCATCTGGTTGCGTGGAAATTCCACGTCGACCACAGCGCCAATACACTGAACAATTTTTCCTTGGGCTTGCATTTTTCGCTCCAAATAATTTGATTTAGCAGAACTGTGAATCAACCGCTGATCGCGGCTGCGCCAGAGACGATTTCAGACAGTTCTTTGGTGATGGCGGCTTGACGGGTCTTGTTGTAGACGAGTTTGAGTTCGCCAATCACATTGCCAGCATTGTCTGTTGCAGCCTTCATGGCGACCATTCGCGCTGCGTGCTCAGACGCCATGTTTTCTGCAACTGCTTGATAAGCCAGCGCTTCTGCATAACGGACCAACAAATCATCAATCACCGACTGTGGATCGGGTTCGTAGATGTAATCCCAACCGTGCGACACCGTGCCTGCTGCCTTGGTATCCTCTTGCATCTTGGACGAGGACAAGGGCAAAAGCTGATCAATGGTTGGCACTTGCGCCATGGTGCTGACGAACTTGTTGTAACACAGGTACACAGCACTGACTTCACCCGCTGCATAAGCATCCAGCAGCACCTTGACAGGGCCAATCAGCTTTTCCAAGTGAGGCTTGTCGCCCAAATGGGTGACATGGGCCACCACTTTGGCATTGACGCGGTTGAGAAAACCCAAACCTTTACCACCGATGGCCACAGCCAGTGGCGTCTTGCCTTCTGCTTGCGTTTGACGCAATTGACCCGTCACGGCACGCAACAGGTTGGTGTTCAAGCCACCGCACAGCCCTTTGTCCGTGGTCACCACGATGAAGCCGACGGACTTGCCGTCGTTTTGCTTCATGAAGGCGTGCACGTACTCAGGGTTGGCCTGCCCGAGGTGAGTCGCAATGGTGCGAATCTTCTCGCTGTAAGGCCGGGCCGTACGCATACGCTCCTGCGCCTTGCGCATTTTGGAGACAGAAATCATCTCCATGGCTTTTGTGATCTTCTTGGTGTTTTCCACCGATTTGATCTTGGTGCGTAGTTCCTTGCCCGATGCCATCAGCGGCTCCTTTTGATCAGGTAGAAATTAAGCAAAGCTTTTCTTGAAAGCAGCCACGGCGGTGTTCAATTCGGCTTCTGCCTCTTTGTCCAGCGCTTTGGAACTTTCGATCTTGGCCAGCAATGCGGCGCACGAATCTTTCAGGTAAGCGTGCAAGCCATGCTCGAAGGACAAGACTTTCTTGACATCGATGTCGTCCATGAAGCCTTTGTTCACGGCAAACAGGCTGGCACCCATCAAGCTGATCGACAAGGGGCTGTACTGGGCTTGCTTGAGCAATTCGGTCACGCGGGCACCACGATCCAACTGCTTGCGTGTCGATTCGTCCAAGTCAGAGGCGAACTGCGCAAACGCGGCCAATTCACGGTACTGGGCCAAGTCGGTACGGATACCACCAGACTGACCTTTGATGATCTTGGTCTGAGCAGAGCTACCGACGCGGGACACCGAGATACCGGCGTTGATCGCAGGACGGATACCGGCGTTGAACAAGCTGGTTTCCAAGAAGATCTGACCGTCGGTGATCGAAATCACGTTGGTGGGCACAAAAGCGGACACGTCACCGGCTTGGGTTTCGATGATAGGCAAAGCCGTCAAGGAACCAGTTTTGCCAGTCACTGCGCCTTTGGTGAAGGCTTCGACGTAGTCGGCATTCACGCGGGCTGCACGCTCGAGCAAACGGCTGTGCAAATAGAACACATCGCCAGGGTAAGCTTCGCGGCCTGGTGGGCGGCGCAAGAGCAGCGACACTTGACGGTAAGCCACGGCTTGCTTGGACAGATCGTCATACACGATCAACGCGTCTTCACCACGGTCACGGAAGTATTCGCCCATGGTGCAGCCAGAGTAGGCCGACACGTACTGCATGGCAGCAGATTCAGAGGCGGAAGCGGCCACCACAATGGTGTATTCCATCGCGCCAGCTTGTTCCAGAGCGCGCACCACGTTCTTGATCGACGAGGCTTTTTGGCCAATCGCGACGTAAACGCAGGTCATGTTCTGACCTTTTTGGTTGATGATGGCGTCGATCGCAACGGCTGTCTTGCCGGTCTGACGGTCACCAATGATCAATTCACGCTGACCACGACCCACCGGCACCATGGAGTCGATCGACTTCAGGCCAGTCTGCATGGGTTGGTCAACCGACTTACGTGCGATCACGCCAGGGGCGACTTTTTCGATCACGTCGGTCATTTTGGCGTTGATGGGGCCTTTGCCGTCAATCGGCTGACCCAAGGCGTTCACCACACGGCCAATCAGTTCAGGGCCTACGGGCACTTCCAGAATACGGCCGGTGCACTTGACCGTGTCGCCTTCAGAGATGTGCTCATATTCGCCCAAAATCACGGCACCGACCGAGTCACGCTCGAGGTTCAGGGCCAGACCAAATGTGGCATTGCCATCAGCGGTCGATGGGAATTCCAGCATCTCGCCTTGCATCACGTCGGACAAGCCATGGACGCGAACGATACCGTCGGTCACCGACACCACGGTACCTTGGTTACGGATATCGGCGCTGGCGGACAGCCCTTCAATGCGGCTCTTGATCAGTTCAGAAATTTCTGCGGGATTGAGTTGCATGACTCTTTCCTTCTTTCTTTAAATATGTCCGGTCTCAATCCGCTTAAGCGGTGAGGGCCGATTTCATTTGTTCCAGTCGGGCCTTGACGGAGGTATCGAGGACCTCGTCACCCACCACCACACGGATGCCACCAATCAAGGAAGAATCCAACTCGACGCTCACGTTGAGCTTGCGCGCAAAGCGCTTTTCGAGCGTGGCCGACAAATCAGCCAAAGCTGAAGCGTCAATGGGGAATGCACTGTAGACCACCGCATCTGCGGTGCCACCTTGCGCATTCATGAGAGCCCGGTACTGCTGTGCAACGACAGGCAGCGCACTGAGACGGCGGTTTTCGATCACCAGGTGCAGGAAATTCTTGCCAGCCTCAGGCAGTGCTGTGCGCAGCACGCCAGAGATCAGATCGAATGCCTGCTCGTCGGACACTTTGGGGCTGTCGATGAACTGCTGCAGTTGCGCGTTGTCGGCAACAGCAGCGAGTTCTTCCAGCCAAGCGGCCGTGCCAGCAAGATCGGATGCCTGCGCTTTGAAAAGCGCTTCGGCATAAGGGCGGGCGATGGTAGCAAGTTCTGCCATGGTCTTCTCTGGCTGGAGCTTTTTACAGCTCGGTCTTGAGGCGGCTCAGCAGATCAGCGTGGACACCGGCATTGACTTCCTTGCGGAGAATCTGCTCGGCGCCTTTGACGGCCAAGGCTGCAACTTGCTCACGCAGAGCTTCGCGGGCCTTGACTGCTTGCTGCTCGGCTTCGGCCTTGGCAGCGGCGATGATCTTGTTGCCTTCTTCGGTGGCACGTGCTTTGGCTTCGTCAACGATGCCATTTGCACGGCGCTCGGCGTCAGCCAAGCGCGTTGCCGTC
Organism: Comamonadaceae bacterium PBBC1; assembly: GCA_002256145.1. Taxonomy (GTDB): domain Bacteria; phylum Pseudomonadota; class Gammaproteobacteria; order Burkholderiales; family Burkholderiaceae_C; genus Limnohabitans_A. Next base: position 21,226 of record NKIP01000036.1, on the reverse strand, counting down.
TCGTTGCGCGACTTGGCCAACTCGGACTCGACTCGCGCATTGGCGCTGGAGAGTTCGGCTTTGGCTTTGTCGGCGGCAGCGAGGCCGTCAGCGATTTTCTGTGCCCGTTCATCGAGCGCTTTTGTGATCGGGGGCCACACGAATTTCATCGTGAACCACACCAGAATCGCAAAAACGATCATCTGAATGAACAGAGTAGCGTTAATGTTCACGGTTCAGTCCTTCTTCTGTTGGAAGAGGTACGTGGATTACTTCAAAACGAAGGGGTTGGCGAAGGCGAACAGCAAAGCGATGGCCACACCGATCAGGAACGCAGCATCAATCAGACCCGCCAAGATGAACATCTTGGTTTGGAGTTCGTTCATCAATTCAGGCTGACGAGCCGAAGACTCGAGGAATTTGCCGCCCATCAAAGCAATACCGATCGAAGCGCCGATAGCACCCAGACCAACGATCAAACCGCATGCCAATGCCACCAGGCCGAGAATGTTTTCCATGAGAAGCTCCTAAAAGTTAGTGGAAAAAAGAAACAAGAAACAAGGGAAAAAGTGTCATCAATGTGCGTCGTGCGCTTGACCTGTGTAGATCAGCGTCAACATCATAAAGATGAAGGCTTGCAAGGTGATGACCAGGATGTGGAACAAAGTCCACACGGTACCGGCGACGATATGACCAATGGCCAGACCCACGCCAGTTGCCGACAATGCCCAGCCGCCACCCATGAGGGCAATCAACATGAACACCAACTCACCCGCAAACATGTTGCCAAACAGTCGCATGCCATGCGAAACCGTCTTGGCCAAATATTCAATCATCTGCATCAGGAAGTTCACTGGCCACAAAGCCCAGTGATCACCAAACGGAGCAGCAATCAATTCGTGCGCCCAACCGCCCAAGCCTTTGATCTTGATGTTGTAGACCAAGCAGATGAACAAGACTGAACAGGACAAACCCAATGTGGTGGACAAATCAGCTGTTGGCACCACACGCATGTAGTCTTTGAAGCCCAAAGCCGGACCCGCAGCATGCCATGCAGCAGGAATCAGATCGACCGGCAACATGTCCATCGCGTTCATCAGAAAAATCCAGACGAACACCGTCAATGCCAAAGGTGAAATCAGTTTGCGGCTCTTGGCGTTGTGGATCACGCCCTTGGCCTGGTTTTCAACCATTTCAGACAGGATCTCGACCGCTGCCTGAAAACGTCCAGGAACACCCGAAGTTGCCTTGCGAGCGGCCGCCCACAGCACAACACAGCCAATCACACCCAAAACGAGGGAGAAAAAGACCGAGTCCAAGTTGAACAAACTGAAATCAACGATGCTTTTTTGCTTAACGCCTTCAAATGAGAAATTCATTTGCAGGTGTTGCAAGTGATGCTGGATGTACTCTCCAGCCGTTGGGGCGTGTGCGCCAGCGTTTTCAGCAGCCATAAATCACCAATCAGTTCAAAAAATAGTCGGTTTCGATTTTGTTTGCAACCAGCCCAGCGCCATGGCCAACCAGTACATCTTCATCGTCACCACAAAGCTTGCCACCAAGGCAAACCAGCTCAAATTAGAAATCACTTTGGGCGCAACCAGAAGCAGCGCCACAGTCAATGCAATCTTGACCAACTCCCACACCATCAAACCCATCAAGGCTGAGCCCGGCTGAGTGCGTCGCATTTGCCGACTCAAAGCCCTGACAAACACCACTGCAGGAATGACCACTGCCACTGAACCCCAAGCCACAGAAGCTGCCATACCAGCATCTCCTGTGACCAAGCCTGTTAGCAAGACCATCAACACACCAACCCCCGCCTGCAACCCCAGTACTCGCCAAGGCGAGGCTTGTGGGTTGTTTTGTCGCCATGCTTGTGCTTGTGCGATCGTCAAGGGCTTGAATTCAGCTTCTGCACCTTCATCTGCAAGCTCTTCGCTGTTGCCGCGTCTTTCGGTTTGTGTGGATGAGGCGATTTTGACCATCTCAAATTACAACCAGGTTACGCACTTGGCAAATGCTGCAAAGCCTCTGATTATACGTAGAAACCCGTGCCTGTTCATTTTTTTTGATACGCCGCCCCTACAGTCTAAGAAGTTTCGCCTTCGCACCGACTCAGGTGACAATCGAACCCTTGTTCGTTCAACGACAAATTACAAATTGATCAAGGGGTTACGGCATGTACGATTGGGTTAAATTTCTGCACTTGGGTGCAGGCATTGTTTGGCTTGGTGGGATGGCATTGGTCATTTTGGCTTTGCGCCCCGTGGCGATCCAACTTTTACAAGCGCCTGAGCGTCTGCGCTTGATGTCTGACGTTCTTTCCCGATTTTTCTTCATGGTCTGGATCTCGATTGCCTTGATTCTGGCCTCCGGTTTCTGGATGTTGTCGATGGCGGACATGAAGCTCGCCCCGACAGGTTGGCACGCCATGTCAACCCTGGGCCTGCTGATGTGCCTGATTTTTGCCCACATTTGGTTTGCGCCCTTTCGACGTCTGAAAGCTGCCGTGGCAACCTCCGATTGGCCCGCTGCGGGCAAGGCTTTGGGACAAATTCACCCCTTGGTACTGACCAATTTTGCGTTGGGCTGGCTCGCGGTTTTTGCCGTCACCGTCTGGCGTTAAGCTTGCGTTTCTAAGAGACTATTTCATGAGCGCTTCTATCACACCACCGGCAGGTATCGACCCTCGCAAAGACACCCTGATCGAGTACCCCTCGGTCTTTCCGATCAAGGTCATGGGTGCCATGGTCGACGGCTTTGCCGAGGCCATGTGCCAAGTTGCTTTGCAATTTGATCCTGGCTTTGATCCCGCTTCCATCGAACTGCGACCCAGCAAAGGCGGCAACTACCTGGGCGTGACGCTCAGCATCACGGCCACCAGCCGCGAACAACTCGACGACCTGTACCGCGCCCTGACCTCGCACCCCATGGTCAAAATCGTGCTTTGAGCATGGACATCCGGCTTCTTGGGCAAGTGGAGTACTTGCCAACCTACGAAGCCATGCAGGCGTTCACGACCGCGCGCACGCCTGAGACGCCCAATGAACTTTGGGTGTGCGAACACCCGCCTGTGTTCACCCAAGGGCTGGCGGGGCAAGCCTCGCACCTCTTGATGCCCGGCGATATTCCGGTGGTTCAAACCAACCGGGGTGGGCAAGTCACTTTTCATGGCCCCGGCCAAGTCATGGCTTACCCCTTGGTCAACCTGCAACGCGCCGGGTACTACGTCAAGGAATACGTCTTCAAGCTGGAAGAGTCGGTTATCCGCACCCTGGCGCACTTCGGCGTGACAGGCCACCGTGTGGCGGGTGCGCCGGGTATTTATGTGCGCCTGGACGACCCCTTCAGCCACGCAGCCCTGGTCGGCCCGGCCCCGGCAGACGACCCATTCAAGGGCTTGGGCAAGATCAGCGCCTTGGGCATCAAAGTCAGTCGCCACTGCACTTACCACGGCGCAGCCCTGAACGTGGCCATGGACCTTCAACCCTTTGAGCGTATCAACCCTTGTGGTTATGCCGGCCTGAAAACCGTGGACCTTTTTACAATCGGTGTTGAAACCACTTGGGACGAAGCCGCCCGGGTGCTGGCGGGCGAACTCGCTGCCCGACTCTGAAACACCTCCTGACCTGCCGCCGAGCGGCCACCGAAAGAATCCGATGAGCAACATCCCGACCGAACGCCAAGTGGTACGCGAAGCGCAAAGCGTTGAAAACTACGACCCCATGGCCAAACAAAAGGCCGCCGCCAAACTCTCGCGCATTCCGGTCAAGGTCGAGCAGGCCGAGGTGTTGAAAAAGCCCGAATGGATCCGTGTCAAGGCGGGCTCGCCCACCACCCGTTTTTACGAAATCAAAGACGTGCTGCGCGCCAACAAGCTGGTGACTGTGTGCGAAGAAGCCAGCTGCCCCAACATCGGTGAATGCTTTGGCAAGGGCACGGCCACCTTCATGATCATGGGCGACAAATGCACTCGGCGCTGCCCGTTTTGCGACGTGGGCCACGGCCGCCCCGACCCGCTGGACGTGAACGAGCCCGACAACCTGGCCAAGACCATTGCGCAGCTCCAACTGAAGTATGTGGTCATCACCAGCGTGGACCGCGACGATCTGCGCGACGGCGGTGCCGGGCACTTTGTCGAGTGCATTCGCAAAACCCGCGAACTCTCGCCCACCACCCAAATCGAAGTGCTGGTGCCCGACTTCCGGGGGCGCGACGACCGCGCCCTCGAGATCTTGAAGGCCGCGCCGCCCGATGTGATGAACCACAACATGGAAACCGTGCCACGCTTGTACAAGGAAGCGCGCCCCGGCTCGGACTACCAGTTCTCACTGAACTTGCTGAAGAAATTCAAGGCGCTGTTCCCGAATGTGCCGACCAAGAGTGGCCTGATGGTGGGCTTGGGCGAAACCGACGAAGAAATTCTGGACGTCATGCGCGACATGCGCGCGCACAACATCGAGATGCTGACCATTGGCCAGTACCTCGCCCCCAGCAACAGCCACCTGCCGGTGCGCCGCTACGTGCACCCCGACACCTTCAAGATGTTCGAGGCCAAGGCCTATGAAATGGGCTTTTCACATGCAGCGGTGGGTGCGATGGTGCGTTCGAGCTACCACGCGGACCAGCAGGCGCATTCGGCGCATCTGAGCTTGGCAGACAAGGCTTGAGCCTGGCCATTGACTGACCCATTCACACGGAGCACCCCATCATGACCGACACCAGCGCTTACACCCCTCCCTCCGTCTGGACTTGGAACAAGGCCAACGGCGGGCGTTTTGCCAACATCAACCGCCCCATCTCAGGGGCCACACACGAGCAAGACCTGCCGCGAGGCCTGCACCCCCTGCAGCTGTACTCCTTGGGCACGCCCAACGGCGTCAAAGTCACCGTGATGCTCGAAGAGTTGCTGGCCCTGGGGCACGCAGGCGCCGAATACGATGCGTGGCTGATCCGCATCCAGGAGGGGCAACAATTCAGCAGTGGCTTTGTCGGCGTCAACCCCAACTCCAAGATCCCGGCGCTGCTGGACTGCAGCGGCGAGCAACCGGTGCGGGTGTTCGAGTCGGGCGCCATCTTGCTGTACTTGGCCGAAAAATTTGGCGCTCTGGTGCCCACCGATCCCGCCCGACGCGCCGAATGCCTGTCGTGGTTGTTCTGGCAAATGGGCAGCGCCCCTTATTTGGGTGGCGGTTTCGGGCATTTTTATGCCTATGCCCCGGTCAAGATCGAATACGCCATCGACCGTTTTGCCATGGAGGTCAAGCGCGAGATGGACGTGTTGGACCGCCGCTTGGCCGAGAACCGCTTCATCGCCGGCGACGACTACACGATCGCCGACATCGCCATCTGGCCCTGGTATGGCGCTTTGGCCAAAGGTCTGCTGTACGAAGCCGGTGAATTTTTGCAGGTGCAGGAATACACCCATGTGCAACGCTGGGCCGAAGAACTGGCGCAACGCCCTGCCGTGCAACGCGGTCGCATGGTCAACCGCGTGATGGGTGCCCCTGAATCACAGTTGCATGAACGCCATGATGCGGCTGATTTTGAGACGCAGACTCAAGATAAAAAATCAAAACCCAAGGATTGAGGCTTGAAAAATTTCGGCTACCAGTCAACTCGACATCATGCTGGCCGGATCATCACTGTCCATCACTCGCTGAGCCCACAGCGCCAACTTGGCACTGTCTGAGCGCAAAATTTGTTGCTTGACCGCCAAAATTTGCGAGGGGTGCATGGAAAAGCTGCGAAGCCCCAAACCCAAGAGCAATCGGGTCATGCTGATATCTCCCGCCATCTCGCCACAAACAGAAACACTTTTACCGCTGACTTGCCCTTGTGCAATGGTGTCTGCGATCAAGCGCAGCACAGCAGGATGAAGCGGGTCGTACAAATGGGCCACCGACTCATCGGCACGATCAATGGCCAAGGTGTACTGAATCAAATCGTTGGTGCCGATGGACAAAAAATCAAAGTATCGTGTGAACAAGCGCAAGGACAGGGCTGCCGCAGGAATTTCGATCATGGCCCCCAAACGCACGGGTCCATGGGCTGTACCCCTTCGATCGAGTTCCTGCCTGGCCTGCGAAATCAATGCCAGGGTTTGACGAATTTCGCTCCCATGAGCCAACATGGGCACCAACAAATTCACTTGACCATGCGTTGCTGAACGCAAAATCGCACGCAGCTGCGTCAGAAACATCGAGGGATCCGCCAAACTCCACCGGATTGCACGCAAGCCCAGTGCGGGGTTCAAATGCGATGCATCATGACGGGCTTCATCAAGCGGCTTGTCTGCGCCCACGTCAACAGTTCTGATGGTCACGGGCAAACCCTTCATGCCATCAACAGCGCGGCGGTAGGCCTCGTATTGCTCTTCTTCACCGGGCAAGTTCCCTTGACGGCCCATGAAGAGAAACTCACTGCGAAACAAACCCACACCGACTGCCCCCGCCGAGATGGCCGCTTGCGTATCTTCAGGCATCTCAATGTTGGCCAATAATTCGATTTTTTGACCATCCAGCGTGATGGCCGGTGTGTGGCGCAATCGGACCAAGCGCTCTCGCTCCAATTCACCTTGCCGTTGTTTGAAGCCATAGTCGGCCAAAATAATGGGCGATGGATCCACAATGATCACGCCAGCGTCACCGTCAATGATGACCCAATCATCTTGCTTCACCAACTGGCTGGCCGTACGGGCCCCCACCACAGCGGGGATGTCCAAACTCCGAGCCACGATGGCTGTGTGAGATGTTTTGCCCCCTACATCGGTCACAAACCCGGTAAAAACACTTTGCTTGAATTGCAACATGTCGGCGGGTGATAAGTCGTGTGCAACCAAAACCAGTGGCACATCCGTATCACCCAATTGAAGGTCTTGTTGCGGCCGCAAGGGTCTTTGGACCTTGACCATGGGTGAACCTGAGCCCTTGAGACTGTGCAACACACGCTCGGCAACTTGTTCTACGTCAGCTTTTCTCTCTCGCAAATAGGGGTCATCCATCTCGTCAAATTGACGCGCGATGATTTCCAGCTGGCTGGTCAATGCCCACTCGGCGTTATAAAGCCGCTCTTTGATCCAGTGCGCGACACTGGCATTGAGTTCCTCATCTTGCAGCAGCATCAGGTGCACATCGAGCAAAGCGGCCAGTTCGTGTGGCGCGTCTTTGGGCATGTCACGCTGCAAACGCTGTAACTCATCGATGACGGCATCTCGTGCTGTACACAAACGCTCGATTTCAACCGGTATTTGGTCCGCTTGGATGAAGTAGTGCGCCACATCGACACGACTCGACGCCACCAAAACAGCCCGCCCGATGGCGATGCCTCGGGCGACCGCCAATCCATGGATGCTGAACGTCATGGGTAAAGCTCCAAAGCCCGATTTCTATGAAGCACGAGCACCGTCATTCGCCCTCACCAAATTTATCGGCCATCAAAGCGAGCAAGGCATCAAGTGCTTCTTGATCTCTTTCACCAGAAGTTTCAAGAACAACCTCACTCCCAATGCCCGCTGCCAACATCATCACGCCCATGATGCTTTTGGCGTTGATGCGTCGCTCACCTTTGCTCAACCAGACATCACAGGGAAAACTGCCTGCCAATTTTGTCAGTTTGGCGGATGCGCGGGCATGAAGACCCAGTTTATTGCTGATGGTCGTGGTGGCTTGAGGCATGTCTTGTTCCTGTTTGATTTTGTGGGGCTGTACTTCCAACGGGCATGACACCCTGTGTTCCACCAGCGTGGGCACGTGCCGCCAGTGACTCCAAACTTTCGTGTCGGTAACAAACACTGCGCAGCAACATGGGCAAATTAACCCCAGCGACCAGGCGGGTTCGCGAGCCATCACCCAACTGCTGCGCCACATTACAAGGCGTTGCTCCAAACACGTCACTGAGCAACAACACTTCTTGCGTTGCCAACGCTGTCATGGCGTTGTACGCTTGCTGCAGGCTGTGCTCAGGGGCGTCATTGGCCAACACATCAAGGGCCAAGACGCCTGCCGCACAATCTGGAAAAACATGCAATGCGCAATCGCGCAGAGCGCTGGCCAGTGGTGCATGAGCAATGATGAGGATGCCGATCATAAGCAGGTCATTATCAGGCTTGAATCGGACGTTTCAGCAAAAAATACACCCACGACAACCCCGAGCAAACACCAAAACAAGCCAAAGCCATTTGATAGGCCGCTGGCTTTTGCAGGCCCATGCCCAGACCGGCATCGACCATCAATCCAATGCCCCACTGAACAACAAAAATTCCGGCAAAAACAACCAGGTTGTAAGCAGACAATGCACGGCCTGCCAAATGGGGTGGAAATGCCATGCCCACGGCTGGCTGCGCCAACGCAACCACCGTGCTGGAAACACACAACAAAGCCACGCCAACAGCTGCACCCGTGCCGATGGATGGGCCCATCCAGGCCAAGCTGGCAATCACGACAAAACTCATGGGTAAACCCCAGGCTATCAAACGCTCCACAGGGATACCTCTGCGGGCCAAGCCAGGGCTCATCAATCCCCAGAGCCAAAATGTGACCAACATGCACAGATTGATCAAAAACAAGCCTTTTGCTGCCTCAGTCGGTGTCCAGCCAGCGACCTGCGTCATCCAGGGGCCAGCCCACAAGGTCTGAATGGCCACCATCCCTCCGTAGCTGAAAAATCCTATGGGCGTCATGCGCCAAAAATACGCACTGCGCCAAATTTCCCGGTAACTGCCATCATCTTGGATGACTTTGGCCGCAGGATCCTCGTTGGTGCTGGTTGTTCGCCATAAAGGGACCACCATGAAAATCAAGACCATGGCCAAGGCAATCATGATGCCCAACATGACAAAAAGCGCTCTCCAGCCCCAAATGGGCATCAACCACTGCACTGGCAATGTGGCCGCCAGCATGCCCAACGAACCGGTCATCAGCATCCATGAATTGCTTCGCAATTGGTCATTGGCGTCAAACCACCGTCTGTAGCCTGTCAAGGGGGCCATCAAGCACGCGCTGACCCCCATGCCACACAAGACTCTGGCAGCCAACAACCCTGTAAAGCTGTCCGCCCAAGCAAAAGCCAAACAACCCAACACGGCAAACGTCAAGAAAGCCAACACGACCTTTTTGGGGCCATGGCTGTCCAACAGACGGCCCAGTGGCAATTGGGTGAATGAAAATCCAAGGAAATACCCACCTGCCAACAATCCAAGGTCTTGCGCATTGAGGCTGAATTCGTCAGTGAGTGTGGGTGACAGCGTGGCGGTGATGGCCCTGACCAATGCGGAAAAGAAATAAGCCAGCGCAAATGCCAAGAACACCACCACCGCACTTCTTCGTGGCAAGCGATCGGAGTGCATGGTGTTGTGAGCCAATGTGACGGCGGTCATGGTCGAAGTCCCTCAAACAAGGTATTGGCCAAATCTGGCGAAATTTTTGGTGCGTAAACCACCGCATGGATCAATCGCACCCGATCACCATCGGCCACAGCCCCCCATACGGCGTCGATATTGACAGCTTGGCCATTGGGACTGAAACCCTTGGCTTGTAGTCGCAACGAAGCCTTCATGGGCAATTGGCCTGGACGATGCCACACTTGCTGTTGAACAGGCGTCCCAACGGTGTCCGCCCGCATATTCTCAAGTGTGACTTTTTGCCAGCCCTCCATGAGTGCATTGGCATCTGCACCCGTTTGCAACTCGACCGTCATGAAGGCGAGCATAGACCCTGAGCTTTCACAGCCCACAACTTGCAATTGGGCAGGCATGTTGTTCATGACGACAGACCGCTTGGCTCGATCAGGCTTGCAAGGCAATTGGACTTTAAAGGCGGTCCCCTCCAAAGTGACCTCGCGCCAGTTTTGATCTGGACTGCATGCACTGAGCCACAGCGTTGGCAACAAACAGGCCAAAAGGCCAATGCGAATACTTTTCATAGGGGGTGATTATCCTGATCAGCAGAACTGTTTGGTTTTGGCGACAATGCAACCATGAATTCACTCGATGGCATCCGCGTTCTTGACCTCTCCCGCGTTCTTGCGGGCCCTTGGTGCACCCAAACCCTGGCCGACCTGGGTGCAGATGTGATCAAAATTGAACGCCCAGGCACAGGCGATGACACCCGAACCTGGGGCCCTCCTTTTTTAAAAGACGCACAAGGCCAAGACACGGCAGAGGCGGCTTATTACCTGGGTGCGAACCGCAACAAACGCTCACTCACTTGCGATATCGCCCAACCCGAAGGTCAGGCCCTGATCCGGGACCTGGTCCAACACTGCGATGTGTTCGTTGAAAATTTCAAAGTCGGTGACATGGCCCGCTACGGCCTGGACTACGCCAGCCTGAGCGCGCTCAACCCCAAATTGGTGTATTGCAGCGTGACTGGTTTTGGCCAAACCGGCCCCTACCGTGAACGTGCCGGCTACGACTATGCCGTGCAAGGCATGGGCGGCCTGATGAGTGTGACGGGCGAGCGCGACGATTTGGGAGGTGGGCCTCAGAAAGTGGGCGTGGCCGTGACCGATCTGTTCACCGGCATGTACGCCACCGTGGGCATTTTGGCCGCACTGCGGCATGCCGATCGCACCGGCCAGGGTCAGTATGTCGACATGGCCCTGCTGGACACCCAGGTTGCCATGCTGGCCAACTTAGGCTCCAACTACCTCGTCAGCGGCAAGGTCCCTGGCCGTGCGGGCAATGCGCACCAGAACATCGTGCCCTACCAGGTATTTGAAGTGAAAGCTCCTGAAGATGCCCCCGATGGCGCCCGTGATCACCTGATTCTGGCGGTCGGTAATGATGGGCAATTTGTCAAATTTTGCGCCGTCGCCGGCTGTCCTGAGTTGGCTCAAGACCCCCGTTATGCCTTGAACGCCGATCGGGTTCGCCATCGTGCAGAGTTGGTCCCCCTGTTGGAGACCATTTTGAAAACCCGCACCAAAGCGCAGTGGTTACCCACATTGGAAGCAGCCAAGGTGCCGTGTGGTGCCATCAACACCTTGAGCGAAGTTTTTGTGGACCCGCAAGTTCAAGCTCGGGGCATGGTTCGCGAATGGCAGCACCCGATCAAAGCCGACCTGCAGTTGGTGGCCAGCCCCATCAAATTGAGCCGCACCCCCGTTCGTGAAGATTTTCCGCCTCCCATGCTGGGGCAGCACACCGCAGAAATCCTGTCCGAAGTACTGGGTTGGACCGCTGAGCAACTGGGTCCTCTGCGCGGCAAAGGGGTCATCTGATGGCCAATTTTTTACTGGTTCACGGGGCCTGGCATGGCGCCTGGTGCTGGCAACGTGTTTTGCCAGGCCTCATCCAAGCAGGTCACCGGGCTCACGCGGTCACGCTGACTGGCGTGGGCGAACGTGCCCACTTGCTGCGCCCCGACATCGATCTGGAAACCCACATTCAGGACGTGATGGCCGCCATGGACGCCGAAGAAATGGACGATGTGGTGCTGGTGGTTCATTCCTATGCCGGCATGCTGGGCACCGCCGTGGCCGCCCGCAGGCCGCAGCGGCTTCAACATCTGGTCTATCTGGACGCCGTATTGCCCAAGCCCGGCGAAAGCTGGAGCAGTACCCATGCGAGTGCCACCCGCAACGCACGCATCGCCGCAGCCCATGCTGATCCCTTGAACGCCTTTCCAGCCCCCGACCCATCGGTGTTTGGTTTGAGCGACGTTGACCACGCTTGGGTCCAACGCCGTCAAACACCCCACCCGGGCGGTCCTTACACCCAAGTGCTGGACTTTGATCCTCTGCAAGTGGCGCGTGTTCCCCGCACTTTCATCAACTGCACCGAACCACCGCTGGGCACCATCGACATCAGTCGACTGCGCATGCAGGACCCCAAATTTTGGGAGGGTGCCTGGTTGCCAGGCTCCCAGGTGATCGAGATGAAAACGGGCCACGACCCCATGGTCAGCGACCCCGCGGGTCTGTTGAAGCTTCTGTTGGCCTTGACTTGAAATTGCGCTGAGGGCGGACCGATTGCCGGTGTGCGATGACTTAACGCAAGGCGCCAAACACCTTGCTGATCATGGCGCTACCTGCTTGCGCCGGATTTTGGCGAATTTTCTTTTCTTCTTCGCCAATCATGAAATACAGCCCATCCAATGTTTTGGCCGTCACATGGTTTTCCAGCTGCGCATTGTCCTTGGACAACAAGCCCAAGCCCGACAGTTTGCCTGCCAGCGCATTGAACTGCTCGACCACCCCGAGTTGACCCAACACCTGTTTGACCTGCGGCATGAATTCCTCGGTCAACGGCATCCGTGTTTTGTCAATAAAAAATCGGGTGACCGAGGTGTCTCCGCCTTGAAGAATGGACTTGGCATCTTGCACCGACATGCTCTGAATCGACTGGGTCAGTAATTTTTGCGACAAAGGCACAGCGGCTTCTGCAGCTCGGTTCATCTGCAAGTTCAGGGCGTCAAGCTGCTTGCTCATGCCCATGGTTTTGAGCATCCTGGCCCCCTTTTGCATGAACTCAGGCAAACCGATACGGACTTTGTCATTGCCCATGAAACCATCTTGAACGCCCAGAAGGCCAATCGCTGCCGCAGCCCCTTTCTCCAGCGCCATCTTCAACCCTTGCGATGCATCGCCTTGGCTCAAATCAGCCAGACTGAAGGCCTGTGCAGGTCCAATCACCACCATGCCTGCGGACATGGCAAACGTATTAAACTTTCTACGATGAAGATGCACTTGAAAACTCCCTTGAATTTGCAGCCTTTGGGCCGACGTGTTTGGTTGATGGCTTGCGCTCTTGGCATATCTGCAGTCCTATCCGGCTGCTCGGCTGAGCGTGCGCCCGCATCTTCCTTTGTTTTGCTGGATGGTTCGACCCTCACGTCTGCGCAATTGCAAGGAAAAGTATCTTTGGTTAATTTTTGGGCCACCAGCTGCACGAGCTGTGTCGCCGAAATGCCTGAACTGATTGCCACCTACAACAAGTTCAAAGGCCGCGGCTACGAAACGCTGGCTGTGGCCATGAGCTATGACCCACCCAGCTATGTGGTCAACTTTGCCCAAACACGCCAACTGCCCTTCAAGGTGGCCATTGACAACACAGGATCATTGGCGCGTGATTGGGGAGACGTCAAACTCACTCCGACGACTTTTTTGGTCAACAAGCGCGGTGAAATTGTCAAACGCTTTGTGGGTGCACCCAACTTTGTTGAACTGCACCAACTAATTGAGAAGCTGCTTGCCGAATCCTAAACGGTAAGATTCAGGGCGACAGGCAGCTCACGTCTGTCCGCTTAATCCTTGCGGAAATTGTCGTGACAGGCCTTGCAAGAAGCTGCTGCCGGTCCAAATGCAGCTTTCAGAGCATCCAGGTTACCCGCTTTGGCGGCCACGTTCAGTTTCACAATCTCGGCCTGCATCTTGTCTGCGGCTTCTTTGAACTTGGCTGATTCTTTCCAGATTTCAGGTTTCGCGCGCGTATCCCCTTTGTCTGTTCCTTCGCCATAGGCTGCCCACGGCAATTTGGACATGACGGCCACCAATTCGGCATTCTCTGCGGCGATTTTGGCGTCATAAGGTGCACGACCGTTGGCCATGGCACCCAAGCGGCCAAAATGTGCGGCCATGACCGAATAGCTGGCCTTTCGGTATTTGATGGCATCTTCAGGCTTTGCAAATTGCGCCTGTGCTGGGATGGCCAAAGTCAAGGCCAGCAATGTACCCATCAGGGCAAATGTTCGTTTCATTTATAACTCCAATCATGTGATTCAGGTGCTAAAGGTTTTATGCTTATTAGCAATTTCAGTTTCGCATATTTCCTTATTTTTTGCATGGATGAAAGTGCTTATGATCAAAGTTCGCATTTGGGATCTCCCCACCCGCCTCTTTCATTGGCTTCTTACGGCCTGCGTGATCGGCTTGGTCATCACCGGCAATCTCGGTGGAAACGCCATGGTCTGGCATTTTCGTTTCGGTTATGCGGTTTTGAGTTTGCTTCTTTTTCGCTTGGGATGGGGTTTCTTGGGTGGGCATTGGTCCCGCTGGTCACAACTGCCTTTAGCCCCCTCCAATGTCTTGGCTTATTTCCAAGGACGATCGCCTTCACTGCACCTTGTCGGTCATAACCCTTTGGGTTCATGGTCCATTTTGTTGATGCTGTTTTTTCTGGGTCTTCAAGTGGCCACGGGCCTTTTCAGTGATGACGAGATTGCCAACAGCGGTCCGCTGTCGTCGTTCGCTTCAAGCGCTGTGGTTTCGCTGGCAACGCAGTGGCACAAGCAATGGGGCAAGCTTATTTTGATCCTGCTGGTATTGACTCACGTTTTGGCACTGCTTTGGTATCGGTGGCGAAAACAACAGTCACTTGTGCCCGCAATGTGGCACGGTGACAAAAGCCTGCCCGTTTCGATTCCAGCTTCACGGGACACCTTGCGTACGCGAATGATCGCCCTTGCTTTGTACGGCTTGGCGGTAGTTCTTGTGTTAGCCCTTCTTGCTTGGGCTTCTTGATTTTTACCGTTGGCAGCCACCTCTGCAGACTGTAAACTTCATCTTTTTATTTTTTATCGACTGCTTTGGATACTCCCTACGTTCAACTGCGCCCACCCTCTTGCGAATCTGAACTGACTCAAACACGCGACATCTTTCGTGAGTACGCCAACAGCCTGAAAGTTGACCTGTGTTTTCAGGGGTTTGAAGAAGAACTTAGCGGCCTGCCTGGCGACTACGCTGAGCCTCGTGGTGCCCTTTTGCTGGCTTGGGTCAATGGCTCTGTTGCAGGCTGTTGTGCCCTCAGACCTCTTGATGCATCCGACTACACCAACGCCGCAGAAATGAAGCGACTTTATGTCCGGCCGGCTTTTCGGGGCTTGCGCCTGGGTCGACAATTGGCCGAAGGCATTCTCGATGCGGCACGCAACGCGGCTTACAGCTGTGTATTGCTGGACACCCTGGACGACATGGAGTCTGCACGTGCTTTGTACGAAGACCTCGGCTTCGAAGAAATCCCGCCTTATTATCACAACCCGCATGCGGGAGCACATTACCTCAAAGTCGACATCGATTGAATTTACAACAAAAAAGGGACCCATGAGGTCCCTTTTTTTGTGCGGAAAAGCTCAGGCTTTGGCTTGAGCCAGCAATGTTGCAGCATCGCTGACTTCAAATTTTCCTGGACCTTCTACGTTCAAGGTGGCGACTTTGCCATCTTTGACCAGCATCGAATATCGGTTGCTGCGCACACCCATGCCGCGCGCAGTCAAGTCCAAAGTCAAACCCGTGGCCTTGCTGAAATCCGCACTGCCATCACCCAGCATGCGAACTTTGGCACCCGTGTTCTGATCGCGTGCCCAAGCACCCATGACAAAAGCATCATTGACACTCACACACCAGATTTCATCTACACCAGCAGCCTTTAAAGCATCGTGGTTTTCAACATATCCTGGCACATGCTTGGCTGAGCAAGTGGGTGTGAATGCACCTGGCAGGGCAAATAGGGCAATGGTTTTGCCCGCCGTGGCTTTCGCGACATCGACGGGGTTAGGGCCGATGCTGCACCCGTTGCCTTCGACTTCAACGTATTCCATCAGTGTGGCAGAAGGCAGTGTGTCTCCGACTTTGATCATTTTGTGCTCCAGTCAATTGAAATGGCCATTTGGCCTGATTAAAAAAAAACGACCCACAATTGTGGGTCGTTTTTTGAAAGTGTGCAGAAGTCAGGCTATTGAGCTTAGACGGCTGCAGCTTTCTGGACCAGGCGCGTAGCAACCCAGTTTTTGGTCTTCGAAATCGGACGGCTTTCCGTGATTTCGATGGTGTCGCCCAGGTGGAATTCACCTGTTTCGTCGTGCGCGTGGTACTTGCTCGACTTGGCCACGATCTTGCCGTAGAGCGCGTGTTTGACACGACGCTCGACCAGCACAGTCACGGTTTTGGCGCGCTTGTCGCTGACCACCTTGCCAATCAAGGTGCGCTTGAGGGATGTTTTAGCTTCCGTCATGGTCACTCCTTACTTGGCGGCTTGCTTTTGGGCAAGGATGGTTTTGGCACGGGCGATGGCACGGCGAGTCTGGCTCAGCGTACCGGTGTTGCCGAGTTGTTGTGTGGCTTTTTGCATACGAAGGCCAAAGTGGGCTTTTTGCAGCGCTTTGATTTCGTCTTTCACACCAGCAACGTCTTTTTGGCGCAATTCAGCAGCGTTCATTTCTTATTTCTCCTGAATTATTGGCCAATCATGCGTGCCACGAACGTGGTGCGCAAGGGCAGCTTGGCAGCGGCCAATTTGAAGGCTTCACGGGCCAACTCTTCAGGCACGCCCACGATTTCGTAGAGCACCTTACCGGGTTGGATCTCGGCCACGTAGTACTCGGGGTTACCTTTACCGTTACCCATACGCACTTCAGCAGGCTTGGTGGAAATCGGCTTGTCAGGGAACACACGAATCCAGATACGACCACCACGTTTGACGTGACGGGAAATCGCACGGCGTGCGGCTTCGATCTGGCGGGCCGTCAAACGGCCGCGGTCTGTGGACTTCAGGCCGAAGTCACCGAACGCCACCGTGTTGCCACGGGTAGCGACGCCGGTGTTGCGGCCCTTCTGTTCCTTGCGGAACTTTCTGCGAGCAGGTTGCAGCATGTTGTTACTCCTTATTGACCGTCAGCTGCTGCAGCTGGCGCGGCGACTGTGCGTACGCGCTTAACGGCGGGTTTGGCATCACCACCTGCACCGGCGGGCTTGTCGCTACCGTCAGTGGGGGCTGTGTTGGTGCCTGCGGGACGACGTGGTCCACCACGGCGATCGCCTGCGGGGCGCTCACCTGGACGTGCATCACGGCGTGGACCACGTGGGCGGCGCTCTTCTTCAGCACGTGGCTCGGCCAGTGCTGGAGCATCGTTGCGGCCCAGTGTGTCGCCTTTGTAGACCCAGACCTTGACACCAATGATGCCGTAGGTGGTCTTGGCTTCGGAAGTGGCGTAGTCGATGTCAGCGCGCAGGGTGTGCAATGGCACACGACCTTCGCGATACCACTCGGTACGCGCAATTTCGATACCGTTCAAACGGCCAGCCGACATGATCTTGATGCCTTGGGCACCCAGACGCATGGCGTTTTGCATGGCACGCTTCATGGCGCGGCGGAACATGATCCGCTTTTCGAGCTGCTGGGTGATGCTGTCAGCGATCAGTTGAGCATCGATTTCGGGCTTGCGCACTTCTTCGATGTTGACCGCAACAGGCACGCCCAAGCGAGCAGCGAGTTCTTTCTTGAGCAACTCGATGTCTTCGCCTTTTTTGCCGATCACCACACCTGGACGAGCCGAGAAGATGGTGATGCGGGCGCTCTTGGCTGGGCGCTCGATCAGCACGCGGGAAACCGCAGCGTTCTTGAGCTTGGCCTTGAGGTACTCACGCACCTTGATGTCTTCGGCCAGCATGCCAGCGAAGTCTTTGTTGCTCGCGTACCAGCGGCTAGCCCAGTTGCGGCTCACGGCCAAACGGAAGCCGGTAGGATGGATTTTTTGTCCCATGTTTCTTCCCTGGCTTAGTTGCCGACCGTCACATACACATGGCATGTGGGTTTGCTGATACGGTTGCCACGGCCTTTGGCGCGGGCGGTGAAACGCTTGAGCGTGGTGCCTTGTTCGACGTAAATGGTTTTCACCTTCAACTCGTCAATATCAGCACCATCGTTGTGTTCAGCGTTGGCGATGGCGGACTCGAGAACTTTCTTGACGATGCCCGCAGCTTTTTTCTGCGTGAATGTCAGGATGTTCAGCGCTTGATCCACTTTTTTACCGCGAATCAAATCGGCGACCAAGCGGCCTTTATCGACCGACAAACGGACGCCCCGGAGGACTGCACGTGTTTCCATGGTCTTTCCTTATTTCTTCTGGACTTTTTTGTCCGCAGGGTGACCCTTGAATGTCCGGGTCAGTGCGAATTCGCCCAATTTGTGGCCAACCATTTGGTCGGTCACATAAACAGGAACGTGTTGCTTGCCGTTGTGAACGGCGATGGTCAGACCGATGAAATCGGGCAAAACCATGGAGCGACGCGACCATGTCTTGACGGGCTTTTTGTCTTTTGTTGCAATGGCTTTTTCAACCTTGGCCAACAAATGGTGGTCAACGAATGGACCCTTTTTGAGAGAGCGTGTCATTGTCTAACCCTTACTTCTTGCGACGCGACACGATCATGACCTGTGTGCGCTTGTTGTTACGGGTACGGTAGCCCTTGGTGAGGTTGCCCCACGGGTCTACTGCATGACGGCCTTCGCCGGTACGGCCTTCGCCACCACCGTGTGGGTGATCCACAGGGTTCATGGCCACGCCGCGAACCGTTGGACGGATACCCATCCAACGCTTGACACCGGCCTTGCCCAACTGGCGCAAGCTGTGCTCTTCGTTGGCGACTTCACCAATGGTTGCACGGCACTCGATGTGGATCTTGCGAACTTCACCGGAGCGCATACGCACTTGAGCGTAGATGCCTTCACGAGCCAGCAATGTTGCCGAAGCACCTGCCGAGCGAGCGATTTGAGCGCCAGCACCGGGCTTGAGCTCGATGCAGTGGATGGTTGAGCCCACGGGGATGTTGCGGATCGGCAAAGTGTTGCCTGCGCGGATGGGGGCTTCAGCACCCGACATCAGGGTTGCACCGGTTTCAATGCCACGGGGAGCAATGATGTAACGGCGCTCGCCATCGGCGTAGCACAGCAAAGCAATGTGCGCGGTACGGTTTGGGTCGTACTCAATGCGCTCGACTTTCGCCGGGATCGCATCTTTGTTGCGCTTGAAATCGACCACGCGGTAGTGGTGCTTGTGACCACCGCCTTTGTGGCGAGTTGTGATGTGACCGTTGTTGTTACGGCCCGACTTCTGGTGCTGGGGTTCCAGCAACGGAGCGTAGCCTTCACCTTTGTGCAGGTGGTCACGGGTGACCTTCACCACGCCACGACGGCCTGGGGATGTCGGTTTGATCTTGATGACAGCCATGATTACGCAGCCTCCCCGGACAGGTTCAGCTCTTGACCTGGTTGCAGCGTGACATAAGCCTTGCGAACGTTGTCGCGACGGCCGATGGTTTTGCCAAAACGCTTGGTCTTGCCCTTGGTATTCACCACAG
This sequence comes from Comamonadaceae bacterium PBBC1, assembly GCA_002256145.1. Lineage (GTDB taxonomy): Bacteria > Pseudomonadota > Gammaproteobacteria > Burkholderiales > Burkholderiaceae_C > Limnohabitans_A. Next base: position 2,170 of record NKIP01000036.1, on the reverse strand, counting down.
ACACGCCTTTGACCTCGACCTTGAACATCAATTGCACAGCGGCTTTGATTTCAGGCTTGGTAGCATCCTGCAGCACTTTGAACGTCACAGTGTTGGATTTTTCTGCAACCATGGTGGCCTTTTCGGACACGATGGGAGCCACCAGCACGGACATCAGACGACCTTCGTCAAACTTCACGGCGCTCATGCAAACATCTCCTTGAGTTTGTCCATGGCACCTTTGGTCACGAGGACTTTCTTGAAGTTCACCAAAGACACGGGATCGGCGTAACGTGGCTCAACAATCAGGATGTTGATCAGGTTGCGCGATGCCAGGTACAGGTTTTCGTCGACTTCGTCAGCGATCACCAGCACATTGTCGAGACTCATGGCCTTGAACTTGGCAGCCAGCTGCTTTGTTTTTGGGGTCTCAACCTTGAACGAATCCACCACAGCCAGACGGCCTTCGCGGGCCAACTGCGAGAAGATCGAAGCCATACCAGCACGGTACATCTTCTTGTTGATCTTCTGGGTGAAGTTTTCGTCGGGCATGTTCGGGAAAATCCGACCACCGCCACGCCACAAAGGCGAGGAAGTCATACCAGCACGAGCGCGACCAGTGCCTTTTTGTTTGAAAGGCTTTTTGGTGGAGTGGTGAACTTGTTCACGGTCCTTTTGAGCGCGGGTGCCTTGACGGGCATTGGCCTGATAAGCCACCACGATTTGGTGGATCAGGGCTTCGTTGTATTCACGACCGAACACAGTTTCAGGCGCGTCCACTTTGGAGGCGGCTTGACCTTGGTCGTTCAGGAGTTCGAGCTGCATCAGTTCGCTCCTTTAGCTTTGATGGCGGGACGCACGGTCACGAAACCACCCTTGGAACCAGGAATGGCACCCTTGACCATCAACAGGCCACGGGCTTCGTCAACGCGGATGACGGCCAGGTTCTGAGTGGTGCAAGTCACATCACCGAGGTGACCCGACATTTTCTTGCCTGGGAACACGCGGCCTGGATCTTGAGCCATCGAAATCGAACCGGGCACGTTGTGCGAACGGCTGTTACCGTGCGATGCGCGCTGCGATTTGAAATTGTGACGCTTGATCGTGCCGGTGAAGCCTTTACCAATGGAGGTGCCTTGCACGTCCACTTTCTGGCCCACGGCAAACACGGCAGCCACGGGCACAGTCGCGCCAGCGGCGTACTGGGCGGCCGTGTCGGCGGTCACGCGGAATTCTTGAATGATTTCACCGGCTTCAACACCAGCTTTGGCCAAGTGACCAGCGATAGGCTTGGTCACGCGCGATGCCTTGCGGGCACCAAATGTCACTTGCAAAGCGACATAGCCATCGTTCTCTTGGGTTTTGACCTGGGATACGCGGTTGTTAGACACATCCAGCACTGTGACAGGAACGGAATCCCCATCATCAGTGAACAGACGCATCATGCCCACCTTGCGACCCAGCAACCCGAGGGAGTTGCTCAGACTCATTGTTTTCTCCAAAACTTCCACCGAAGCCACTTCAATTGGCAGCCCCGTTTGGTATGTGAAAGACTGTTAATAAATCTCACCCCAAAAAAGAGGTGACCCTGAAATTATAGCCCGACTCACCATTTCTGGCAAATCGGGCCTGATTTCAAGTTTTTGGATGGTTTTTCAACCACCCCAAACCGCATTACTGCAGCTTGATTTCGACGTCCACGCCAGCGGGCAGATCGAGTTTCATCAGGGCGTCCACAGTTTTGTCTGTAGGGTCCACGATGTCCATCAAACGCTGGTGCGTACGGATTTCCAACTGGTCACGGCTGGTCTTGTTGACGTGCGGCGAACGCAAGATGTCAAAACGCTTCATGCGGGTTGGCAAAGGCACGGGGCCCTTGACAATTGCGCCAGTGCGCTTGGCGGTGTCAACGATCTCGGCAGCGGACTGGTCGATCAGTTTGTAGTCAAACGCCTTCAGGCGGATGCGGATTTTTTGCTTGGATGACATGTCAATTCCTTGTGGTGAGTGTTTGCTTGCTGCAGCGCAAAGGCCTGGCCTTTGCGCCACTGATCCACAAAAGAATTAAGCGATGATCTTGGCAACAACGCCAGCGCCAACGGTGCGGCCGCCTTCGCGGATGGCGAAGCGCAAGCCTTCTTCCATCGCAATGGGGTTGATCAACTTCACAGTGATAGACACGTTGTCACCC
>NKIP01000035.1 GCA_002256145.1 Comamonadaceae bacterium PBBC1 | reverse complement strand
CGTGATGGAGAAGCTGCCAACCTGGCCCAACAGGCGGATTCAAGAGTTGCTGCCACACCGCTGGCAGCTGACAGGGCAAAGAATCGGCTGAAACTTGTGGGTGGGCAGGGGTTCGCCGTACGCTTACCACATACTCGCCAAAAGCGGCGCAGTACGCAACAGGTGGAGAACTGTTGGCGCACGGACACGAGCAAATGCGTCCGCGCTTTCTTGCACGGTTCGCTGAGCCCAACCTTCACGCCAGGCTACTGTCTCGACAAGTGGCAGGCAACATGGTCGCCGACCTTGAGCTGATTGAGCGCACATTTCCAGAGGGCGTTGGCTCCATCGAGATGTTGTGTGTCTACGAAGTGGTTGATGGCCGAATTCTGCGGGCCACGTTTGCCACTGGCGTGAAAAAGCTTTTCGCTGGCCCGTCCAATGCCAGCCAATAAATCGCGCCAACGGACGGCTGCGCCGCCGGCATTCGATTCATCAGCCCAAGAAAAGCAACCCGGTATGAAAAAGACATCTACAAAAATGGCTGATCTGGATATTCCTGAATTGAAGCGACCAACTGGGCAAGGGGGTTCGCGGCAAATACCTCAAACATTTCATGCAGGGCAGCAATGTCGTGGTGTTGCAGCTCGAAATTTTGAAGGCGTTTCCGACTTCTGAAGCCACCAACAAGGCTTTGGCCAGCATGCTGGCTTTTGCTCACGAAACTCAAGTCCTGTCTGTTCGTACAAAAACCACCACGCGCAAACGCTTGGTGTCTTCCTGAATGAAATAGTGCAACATCCGTGCGTCGCGCACGCACAGAAGAGGTGGCACTTTATGAAAGCTAAAAAGTTCGAGCAAGAGTTTGATGACGGTGCCGACATCATGGCTTCTTTGGACTTGTCCAAAGCCAGGCGCGTGCAGCAGGCGCAGAAGCGGGTGAATGTTGATTTTCCAACATGGATGATTGACTCGCTGGACCGCGAAGCCAGCAAACTGGGAGTGACGAGGCAGTGCGTGATCAAGGTCTGGTTGGCCGAGCGCCTTGAGGCGACGAATTCTCAGGTGCCGTTACAACGGACGCCCAAAGTTGCGACTCACCGCTGAACTTCACCTCAGTTTCACCCCACCCGCCGATACCCCCACACAAACCGCATCCCCGTCGTCACCGCACATAGCTGAAAACACCGCCAAGGTTTCGCTTAGGACTGATCGAGGCGGGGGCGCTGCTCTTACAGAGAACCATTGCCATGAAAAAAGCGCCCGAAGGCGCTTTTTTCATGTGGGCGGTCAAGCTCACTTCTTCTTAGCCACCACCCGCACCATCTCCAGGCACTGCTTGGCGTAACCCCATTCATTGTCGTACCAGGCGACGATCTTGACGAAGCTCTTGTCGAGGGCAATACCGGCGGTCGCGTCAAACACGCTGGCGCAGGATTCGCCGCGGAAGTCGGTGGAGACCACTTTTTCGTCGGTGTAGCCCAGCACGCCTTTGAGTGCGCCTTCGCTTTGCGCTTTCATCTCGGCGCAGATTTCGGCATAGCTGGCGTCGCTGTTCAACTCCACCGTGAGGTCCACCACCGACACGTCAGAGGTGGGCACGCGGAAGGCCATGCCGGTGATCTTGCCCTTGATTTCGGGGATCACCACGCCCACGGCCTTGGCCGCGCCCGTGCTGCTGGGGATGATGTTTTCGAGAATGCCACGGCCGCCGCGCCAGTCTTTGCGGGATGAGCCGTCCACGGTCATTTGGCTGGCGGTGGCGGCGTGCACCGTGGTCATCAGGCCGCGCTTGATGCCCCATTTGTCTTGCAGCACTTTGACCACGGGGGCCAGGCAGTTGGTGGTGCATGACGCATTCGACACGATGGCTTCGCCTGCGTATTTTTTGTGGTTCACACCATAAACGAACATGGGGATGCTGTCTTTGGACGGGGCCGAGATCACGACCTTTTTGGCACCCGCAGCCAGGTGCATTTGGCTGGTGGGTTCGGTCAGGTAGTGGCCGGTGCATTCGAGCACGGTGTGCACGCCCATCTCGCCCCAGCGCAGGTTGTGCGCGTCGCGTTCATGCGAGAGCTTGATCTTTTTACCGTTGACGATGAGGGTGTCTTCGGTGAAGTCCACGGTGCCATCAAAGCGGCCGTGCACGCTGTCGTACTTGAGCATGTAGGCCAGGTAATCGGACGGCTTGGGGTCGTTGATGCCGACGATCTGGATGTCGTCGTAGCCGTGTTTGAGGGCGGCGCGAAGAGCCAGACGGCCGATGCGGCCAAATCCGTTGATACCCAGCTTGATGGTCATGGTGAGAGCCTCAGGAGATAAGTTACTAAACCGTTACGTAACCGGATTGGAAATCAAAACCCTTGCATGGGCCTGATCCTCCGGACCTGTCTTGCGCACTTAGTCAAGCTAAATGACGCTGAAGCGGTCCGGCCGGTCAGTGGCCGACTGGCCCCATCACGAACCCGCATGGGTTCGTGATGGGGGTGTCCATCAGGCCTTGAGCAGCGCAGCGTGGACCGTGTCGGCCACGTTTTCGGCCGTGAAGCCGAAGTGTTTGAACAGCACAGGTGCGGGGGCCGACTCGCCGTAGGTGTCGATGCCGACCACAGCGGCGCAGCCGTATTTCCACCAGCCGTCGGTGGAGCCCATCTCGACCGCCACGCGGGGGAGGCCTTTGGGCAACACGCTTTGTTTGTATTCGACGTCTTGGCGGTCAAACACATTGGTGCTGGGCATGGAGACCACGCGCACACCGATCTTGCGTTCGGCCAGCAGTTTTTGTGCGGCCAAGGCCAGTTGCACTTCAGAGCCGGTGGCGATGATCACGCCGTGGGTCTTTTTGATGCCAACGTGTTCGGGCTCGGACAAGACATACGCGCCACGGCTGATGTCGCCCAGATCGCTCTTGGGCGAGTAGGCCAGGTTTTGACGGCTGAGCAGCAGGGCCGAAGGACGGTGGGCGTTTTGCAGCGCCACGGCCCAAGCCACGGTGGTTTCGGCCGTGTCAGCAGGACGCCACACGTCCAAGCCAGGGATCAGGCGCAGGCTGGCCGCGTGCTCGATCGACTGGTGGGTCGGGCCGTCTTCGCCCAGACCGATGGAGTCGTGGGTGAAGACGTGGATCACGCGCTGCTTCATCAGCGCGGCCATGCGGATGGCGTTGCGCGAATAGTCAGAGAAAGTGAGGAAGGTGCCGCCGTAAGGGATGTAACCGCCATGTAACGCGACGCCGTTCATGATGGCGGCCATGCCGAATTCGCGCACGCCGTAGTTGATGTGGCGGCCGATTTTTCCGTCTTCGGTCTTGACCACGTCGCCCGCCAGGTCCACGCGGAAGGCGGGGGTGCTCTTGGTGTTGGTGAGGTTAGAGCCCGTCAGGTCGGCCGAGCCGCCCAGCATTTCAGGCAGGGCAGCGGTGAAGGCTTCGAGCGCCAGCTGGCTGGCCTTGCGGCTGGCCACGGTTTCGCCCTTGGTGTGGGCGGCGACCACGGCGTCAAACGCCACTTGGTTGAAGTTCTTGGGCAAGTCGCCCTTCATGCGGCGCACAAACTCTTTGGCTTGTGCGGGGAAGGCGGCTTTGTAAGCGGCAAAGGCGGTGTTCCACTCGTCTTCGCGGGCTTTGCCAGCGGCTTTGGCGTCCCAATCGGCGTACACCTCTTTGGGGATTTTGAAGGGCTCAGCCGTCCAGCCCAGGGCTTCGCGGGTGAGCTTGATTTCTTCAGCGCCCAGCGGCTCGCCGTGGGCTTTGGAGGTGCCTGCGCGGTTGGGCGAGCCCTTGCCAATGGCGGTCTTGCAGACGATCAGGGTGGGCTTGTCGGCGCTGTGTTTGGCACTGGCAATGGCGGCCGACACGGCCGCAGCGTCGTGGCCGTCCACGGCGTCGATCACGTTCCAGCCGCAGGCGGCAAAACGCTGGGGCGTGTTGTCGATGAACCAAGGGGCCACTTGGCCGTCGATGGAGATGCCGTTGTCGTCGTACAGCGCAATCAGTTTGTTCAGCTTCCAGGCACCGGCCAGGGCCACGGCTTCATGGCTGATGCCTTCCATCAGGCAGCCGTCACCCAAGAACACGTAAGTGTGGTGGTTGACGATGGCGTTGCCTTCTTGGTTGAACTCGGCAGCCAGCATTTTTTCGGCCAGCGCCATGCCCACGGCGTTGGTGATGCCCTGACCCAGCGGGCCTGTGGTGGTTTCCACGCCGGGGGTCACGCCCACTTCGGGGTGGCCAGCGGTTTTGCTGTGCAGGGTGCGGAAGTTCTTGAGCTCTTCAATCGGCAGTTTGTAGCCGGTCAGGTGCAGCACCGAATAAATCAGCATGGAGCCGTGGCCGTTGGACAGCACAAAGCGGTCGCGGTTGGCCCAGTGCGGGTTTTTGGGGTTGTGTTGTAGGTGATCGCCCCACAGCGCGACGGCCATGTCGGCCATGCCCATGGGCGCGCCGGGGTGACCGGAGTTGGCTTGTTGAACGGCGTCCATTGCGAGGGCGCGGATGGCGTTCGCCATTTGTTGTTGATTGGCCATGAGGGGGCAACTCCGGTGAAGAATTCGGGAAAACCCGAGATTTTAGCGTTTGTCCATCGGGTGGCGCTGCGCTTGCAGACTGTGCGCTGGACTCAGGCTTGGGCTTCGCTTTGTTGGCGTGCCAGCACGTAGCGGCGCATGGCCACAGCGGGGGCATCGGCAGCCACTGAAAATTCGTACAAATCCTCGGCCGGTGTGTTGGCCAAGGCCAGTTCCTGCAAGGCCAGGCCGTCCACGTCTTCTTGAAAAGCCACAAACAACTGCTCGTGCATGAAGCGGGTGGTGGCCGGGTCTTGCAAGGCAAAGTCGCGCCCGTGCACGATGAAGTAGTGCGTGCTGGTGGCGGTTTCGGGGGTGGGCATGTGCGCGGTGCGAATGCGGTATTGCGGTCGTTCGTTTTCGGGCAGGTGGCAGTCGTAGAAAGTCACCGAGACTTCGTGCAGCCCCAAGCTGCGGAACTCCGAGCGCACGATGCGGGCGGCTTGGCCCTTGCCGGTCAAGCCCGTGGGCACGGCCCACACCGGGGGCAAGGTGGTGGGCACCACATTGCGCAGCAAGGCAAATTGGCCATGGCCTATTTCACTTTCGAACGCGGCTTTGGCGTAATCGGGGGTGCCAAAACTTTTGGCGTGTAAAAAGCTCAAATGTGTGAGGTCCAGCAGGTTTTCGTGCAGGCGCACATAGCTCGCTTGCAGGCCGAGGTAGCCTTGTGAACGCTCCCAGTCATCGCTGTCCATCCAGTCTTGTGGGGGCAGCTTGGACAAGTCGGCTTGCTCCGCCTCGCCCATCCAAATCCAGACCACGGCCCCGCGCTCATGGGTGCGGTAGGCCCTGATGCCCACATTTTTGGGACACGTCGCCTGCGAGGGCACCTCGATGCAATCGCCCTCGGTGTTGAAACGCAGTCCGTGGTAAGCGCACACGATGGTGTCTTGTTCCAATGTGCCGGCCGACAGGGGCATGGAGCGGTGTGGGCAACGGTCTTCCAGGGCCACCACTTGGCCAGCGGTGGTTCTGTAAAAAACCACACGTCGGCCCAGCAGCGTGCGGGCGAGCAATTGGTCCGTGATCTCCTGGCCAAAGGCGGCCACGTACCAGTCGTTCATGACAAAGGGGGTGTGGCGGTCGGCCATGCGTTGGGATGCGCTTTGTGCAGCGGCGATGACGGGAGGCAGCGGGCGTGTCATGACAATCTCTTTCTACGGCCCCACCCCTGAACCGGACTTGAGCTGGTGGGTGGGACGCGGGCCAACAGTTTAGGGTCAGCCCGTGGGCTTGTTCTGTCTCGTGAGCGCCTCAAAGCGTGGCAACATGCCGTGATGTCGATTTCAACTTCTGCACAAACACGCCCGAACGGTGCGGCTCCAGCCCAAGCCATGATCCTTGCCGCCGGACGCGGCGAGCGCATGCGTCCCCTGACCGATGTGACCCCCAAACCGCTGCTGCGCGTGCGCGGCCAGCCGCTCATGCAGTGGCCCATGCAGGCGCTCGCACGGGGCGGTTTTGTGCGCCAGTTGACCAACACGGCCTGGTTGGGCGAGCAAATTTCGGCGCAATGGGGTGAGCGCATCACCTGGCCTGGCCTGCCCGAGGTGCAGATGACTTATTCGCACGAAGGCCAAGACTTTGGCCAAGCGCTGGAGACGGCGGGTGGCATTGTGCGGGCCTTGCCTTTGCTTGATGACGTGTTCTGGGTGGTTGCGGGCGATGTGTTTGCGCCCGATTTTGTGTTTGCGCCAGAGGCTGTGCAGCGTTTTGAGGCCAGTGTTGCCTTGGCCCATTTGTGGCTGGTGCCCAACCCCGAGCACAACCTGGCTGGCGACTTTGGTTTGTCGGACACCGCTCAAGTGCTCAACTTGCCCAAAGGGGCGGCGGCTTGCAAGTACACCTTCAGCACCATCGCGCTGTACAAACAAGCTTTTTTTGCCCATTGCGGTGTGCCTGTGGGCAACCCTCAAGGCGTGGCACTGGCACTGGCGCCCTTGTTGCGTGCCGCCATGGACCGGGGGCAAGTGACCGGCGAGGTGTATGCGGGTGCCTGGGCCGATGTGGGCACGCCGCAGCGTTTGGCCGACTTGGTATGATAGAAATACCCATTTAATGGGCATTTTTATCAAAAAAGTCATATCAATGAACTCAAAACTCAAATTCTGCTTGGCTACAGTGTCTTTGTTGACCTTGGCCGCATGCGCCACACGCCCAGAAAGTATTTCTGCCTCTTACGTCTCACACGAAAAATATGCCGGTCGTGACTGCACGCAGCTGAACACGGACATGAGCACGGCCCGTGCCGAGTTGCAAAAGTTCTCGTCCATGCAAGACTCCAAAGCCAACATTGATGCGGCCACGGTCTTTGTTGCCTTGATTCCTGCCAGCAAACTTTCTGGCGATCACGCAGGCGACGTCGCAAAGTGGAAAGGTGAAGTCGAGGCGGTGGACACGGCCTTGATCAAGGCCGGTTGCAAAAAGTAAACCCTGAAAGTCGCACAAACTGGGCGGGCGTGAGCCCCTGTTTGTGCATGGGTCTACCGCTGCGCGGGCCTGGGTCACAGGGGTGGCCTTCTACAATGTTCAAATGACTTCAAACCCCCTCTACGCCCAACGCCGTGCCCGCCTCGCTGCCCAATTGGGCGCAGGCGGGATCGCCATCATCCCCACCGCGCCCGAGCGCCAGCGCAACCGTGACAGCGATTACCTGTACCGGCACGACAGTTACTTTTATTACCTGACCGGCTTCACCGAGCCGCACGCCAGTTTGGTGATCACCGCCGAAGGTGAGTGCACGCTGTTTTGCCAGCCCAAAGACCTGGAGCGCGAAATCTGGGACGGCATCCGCTTGGGGCCAGACGCAGCACCCGCCGCTTTGGGCGTGAACCGGGCCTTGCCCATCGGCGAGATGGCCGCGCACATGCCCAAGCTGCTGGAAAACCGCAGCACCGTGTGGTACCCCTTTGCCATCCACACGGGGCTGGAGAGTTTGGTGAACGGCTGGCTGCAATCAGTGCGCGCGCGGGTGCGTTACGGTGCTTTGTGCCCCGAGCAGCAGCGCGATTTGTGCAGCCTGCTGGACGAGATGCGCCTGGTGAAAGACGCACACGAACAAGACATCATGCGCCGCGCCAGCGTCATCAGCGCCCGCGCCCACATCCGGGCCATGCAACGCAGCGCGGCCATGCTGCGTGCGGGCCAAGAGGTGCGCGAATACCACCTCGACGCCGAGTTGCTGCACGAGTTTCGCCAACACGGCTCGCAGTACCCGGCCTATGGCTCCATCGTGGCCGGCGGGGCCAATGCCTGCGTGTTGCATTACCGCGCCGACACGGCCTTGATTCAAAACGGCGACTTGGTGCTGATCGATGCAGGTTGCGAGCTGGACGGTTACGCCAGCGACATCACCCGCACCTTCCCGGCCAACGGCACATTCACCGGGCCGCAACGCGCTTTGTACGACTTGGTGCTGGCCTCGCAAGACGCGGCAGTGGCCGCCACCAAGGCCGGTGCCCGTTTTGTCGACCCGCACGAGGCCACCGTCGCCGTGCTGGCGCAGGGCCTGCTCGACGTGGGCTTGCTTGACAAAAACAAGGTGGGTAACGCGCAAGACGTGATCACCAACCGCAGCTATTTCCAGTTCTACATGCACCGCACGGGCCACTGGCTGGGCATGGACGTGCACGATTGCGGCAGCTATGTGGAGCCCTCGCAGGTGGGCCAGGTCAGCGAGCGCAAAGACCCGCTGAGCGGTGAACTCATCAAAGACCGCCCCAGCCGCATCCTGCAGCCGGGCATGGTGTTGACCATCGAGCCGGGCTTGTATGTGCGCCCTGCCCCCGGCGTGCTCGATCAGTTCCACAACATCGGCATCCGCATCGAAGACGACGCCATCGTGACCGCCACGGGCTGTGAGCTGATCACGCGCGGCGTGCCGGTGAAGGCCGACGAGATTGAAGCCTTGATGCGGGGCTGAAAGGCCCATGCAGCCGCACACATCAGGGCAATTGCTCTCCATCCAGACCGGTCAGGTGCGCCCCCTCATGGTGGGCGGGCGCAAACTGGTGTCGGCCATCGGCAAAACCACGGTTTCTGGACACGTCGAGGTGGGACTGCTGGGCTTGGCCGGTGACGAGCAAGCCGACTTGTCGGTGCATGGGGGCCTGAGCAAAGCGGTGTACGCCTTGCCTTCAGAGCATTTGCCTTGGTGGCAGGCGCAGCGACAGGCCCAGGGCGCAACGATGTTTGAAGAAGCGTTGGCGCCGGGCTACTTGGGCGAAAACCTGAGCTTGCAAGGCCTGCTCGAACATGCGCTGTTCATTGGCGACCGCCTCGACTTTGGCGACGTGGTCTTGCGTGTCACTCAACCGCGCGAGCCCTGCGGCAAATTCAACGCCGTCATGGGCTACGCCGGGGCCGCCAAAGACATGGTGCAAAGCGGGCGCTCTGGCTTTTATTTGGCGGTCGAAAAACCTGGCTTTTTGCAAGCTGGGGCCACATGCCAAGTGCTGGCAGGGTCGCGTTCAACCCGCGTGACCGAGGCCTTGCAGCACAAAGCCTGGAAGCATTTGCGCTGAACCCCCTCCATTTGTGCGCAAAAGTCAAAAGCCAACTCACTTTCTATGGGCATTACCCGGACTCAACACCTTGAATCACGGGTCTACAATGAAAATACCGCCCGACTGTCGCCATGCGCGTTGACAAATTCTTTGCCATGCGCCTTGGCTGCTGAACCCCGGCAGCCCTGACAGCACTTCCCTACAACGGAGCCAAAAAATGACCAACAAGGTCCAAGCCGAAGAAAAACGCGCCCAGCTGCGCAAAGCCGCACTCGAATACCACGAGTTCCCCACTCCCGGCAAAATCGCCATCGCCCCCACCAAGCAGCTGGTCAACCAGCACGATCTGGCGCTGGCCTATTCGCCCGGCGTGGCTGCCCCGTGCGAAGAAATCGTCAAAGACCCGGCCAACGCCTTCAAGTACACCAGCCGGGGCAACCTGGTCGGTGTGGTGACCAACGGCACCGCCGTGCTGGGCCTGGGCGACATCGGCCCGCTGGCCAGCAAGCCGGTCATGGAAGGCAAGGGCGTGTTGTTCAAGAAGTTCTCGGGCATCGACGTGTTCGACATCGAGATCAACGAAAAAGACCCGGACAAGCTGGTCGAAATCATTGCCTCGCTCGAACCCACTTTTGGCGGCATCAACCTTGAAGACATCAAGGCGCCCGATTGCTTCTACATCGAGCGCAAGTTGCGCGAGCGCATGAAGATTCCGGTCTTTCATGACGACCAGCACGGCACCGCCATCGTGGTGGGCGCGGCCATCTTGAACGGCCTGAAGATCGTGGGCAAAGACCCCAAGCAGATCAAGCTGGTCACCTCGGGTGCTGGCGCAGCGGCCTTGGCTTGCTTGGGTTTGCTGGTCAAGCTGGGCATCCCGCGTGAAAACATCTGGGTCACCGACTTGGCGGGCGTGGTCTACGAAGGCCGCACCGAGCTGATGGACGAAGACAAAATCCAGTTCGTGCAAAAAACCGAGCACCGCACGCTGCGCGAAGTGATTGCCGGGGCCGACGTGTTCCTGGGCCTGTCGGCAGGCGGTGTGCTCAAGCAGGACATGGTCCAGTCCATGGCCGCCAAGCCATTGATTTTTGCGCTGGCCAACCCCAACCCCGAGATCAACCCCGAAGACGTCAAAGCCGTGCGCGACGACGCCATCATGGCTACAGGCCGCACCGATTACCCCAACCAGGTCAACAACGTCCTGTGCTTCCCCTACATCTTCCGGGGTGCACTCGACTGCGGCGCGACCACCATCACGCTGGAGATGGAGATCGCTGCTGTTTACGCCATTGCCGAGCTGGCGCAGGCCGAGCAAAGCGAAGTGGTGGCTGCGGCCTATGCTGGCGAGCCGCTGGCCTTTGGCCCCGAATACCTGATTCCCAAGCCCTTTGACCCGCGCCTGATGATGAAAATCGCCCCAGCCGTGGCCAAGGCTGCGGCTGAAAGTGGCGTGGCGTCGCGTCCGATTGCCGACATGGACGCTTACCGCGAGCGCCTGCAAGGCTTTGTCTATGCATCAGGCACCATGATGAAGCCGATTTTCACGGCCGCCAAACGCGCCCTGAAAAAGCGCATCGCCTACAGCGAAGGCGAAGAAGAACGCGTGCTGCGTGCATCCCAGATCGTGGTGGACGAGGGCATTGCACGTCCCACTTTGATCGGTCGCCCGGCCGTGATCGCCGAGCGCATCGAAAAATTTGGCCTGCGCTTGAAAGAAGAGCTGGACTATGACGTGGTGAACGTCGAGATGGACCCGCGCTACCGTGATTTTTGGCAGACTTACCACCGCATGACCGAGCGCAAGGGCATCACCCAGCAGATCGCCAAGATCGAAATGCGCCGCCGTTTGTCACTGATCGGTGCCATGCTGCTGCACAAAGGCGATGTGGACGGCATGATTTGCGGCACCTGGGGCACCAACCCCATGCACCTGAACTACATTGACCAAGTGGTGGGCAAGCGAGCAGGTGTCAACACATTTGCTTGTATGAATGGCTTGATGCTGCCTGGTCGACAGGTGTTCATGGTGGATACCCACGTCAACTATGACCCAACAGCCGCGCAATTGGCCGAGTTCACCGTCATGGCCGCCGAGGAAATGCGCCGATTCGGTATCCAGCCCAAGGCGGCCCTGTTGTCGCACTCGAACTTTGGCTCGTCCAACCAGCCCAGCGCCGTCAAGATGCGTGAGGTGCTGGATTTGCTGCGCCAAAACGCACCCTGGCTCGAAGTGGACGGCGAAATGCACGGGGACGTGGCTTTGGACACGGCCGCTCGCCAAGTCATCATGCCCAACAGCAGTTTGATTGGTGATGCCAATTTGCTGGTTTTGCCCAATATTGACGCCGCCAACATTGCCTACAACCTGCTCAAAACCGCTGCGGGCGGCAACATCGCAGTAGGCCCGGTTTTGTTGGGTGCCGCCAAGCCCGTGCACATTTTGACGCCCAGCACCACGGTGCGTCGCATTGTGAACATGACGGCGCTCACGGTGGCAGACGCCAACGCGGCCCGTTGAGCGGCATGAAGACGGTGTAAGTTCACATTTGATAAAAGTATGCAAACTGTCTTTGCCTAATTATTGGGCAATCGCTTGCATTTTTGTCGCATTTGTCGCACACTAGCGCCTTCGAGTTTTCGGGTAAACCCGGATGCTCCTGAAAGGTGAATTCATGAGGGTGGCACAACAAGCCGTGACCCGTCATCCTTGGCTTGCCATGGTGATGGGTTTGTTTTTGATGGTTTGCACACATGCTGTGCAGGCCCGCACATCCCAAGAGGTGCAAGCTTTGTCAACCATGTTGACAACAGAATTGCCCCGCGAAGGCCAAGAAACGTACCTGAAGATCCGTCAAGGAGGTCCTTTTCCTTACGAAAAGGACGGTACGATTTTTGGCAACCGCGAGCGCATTCTGCCGCGTGAGGCGAGGGGCTATTACCGTGAATACACCGTCAGGACGCCGGGTGCGAGGAACCGGGGAGCTCGCCGCATTGTTTGCGGTGGTTTGGTGCCCGCTGAACCGAAAGCCTGTTACTACACGCAAGACCATTACGCGAGTTTTCGCATGATTGTCGACAAGCCCTGATTTTTTTAGACTTTAAGAAAGACCACGGAGATGGACATGCCGATTCGCCCGGACCAAGAGACACCTTTGAAAGGTGTGCGGTCCAACATCGTGCAGTCGATTCGCGCTTACCGCGTGAGCGATTTGCAAGAAGCCGCCCAAGGCCTGGGCCACCACTTTTTGTACGCCAACCTGGCCGAAGCCCAGAGCAAACAAGACGTGTTGGACCTGATTGGTGCGCAATTCACCCTGCCTTCGCACTTTGGCAAGAACTTTGATGCCTTGTACGACTGCATGACCGACCCTCTGCACAAGTCTGGCCCACAGCCTGGCTTCATCGTGGTGCTGGAGCAAATTCCTGCGCACGTCAAGTTTGACAAGGAAGCTCGCGAGCAATTGCTCGACATCTTCCGTGACACGGCCGATTACTGGGGAGACCGGAAAGTTCCTTTCCGATGCTTCTATTCTTTTCTGTAGCCCGTTCTGCGCAAAACAGCCAAGCAGGACGGGCGAATGAGGCACAAACCGAAGACGCCGTGATGGCCGACTCGGTCGAAGACGGCGAAAAAATGCCCACCGACAAATTGGTGGACGTCTCGCCCTTGGCGCTGCGCATGAGCAGCCCATTCAACGCAGGTTACTGGCTCGCAGCAGCCTGAGGTCATGGTGAGCCGATACATCGGCTCACAATTTTGACCCGTGAACTCACCTCGTTGTTCTACAAAAAAGCCCGTCATTGACGGGCTTTTTTTTGACCTGGTCGCATGCCAGGTCATTCGTCTGGCCAGGATTGAACCTGGTTGGCTGGCCTCAGACGGCTTGGGCCAAGGCCACAAACTCGGCCACGGGCACCTCTTCGGCGCGGCGCTGCAAATCAAACTGCCCGGCAAAGCCTTTTTCATCCAACCATTTGCCCAAGGTGTTGCGCAAAATCTTGCGGCGTTGACTGAAGGCCACTTGCACCAAGGTCTCCAAGGTTTTGACGTTCACCACTGGCGGGGTGGCCAGTGGCACCATGCGCACGACTGCGCTGTCCACTCTGGGTGGGGGATCAAAACTTTCGGGGGGCACAAACAGCACATTGGCCATCTCGTATCGCCACTGCAGCATGACCGACAGGCGGCTGTAGTCCGATGTTGCGGGTTTGGCCACCATGCGGTCGATGACTTCTTTTTGCAGCATGAAATGCTGGTCTTCGATCACATCGACTTGCGCCAGCAAATGAAACAAGATGGGGGTGGAGATGTTGTAGGGCAGGTTGCCCACCACACGGATTTTTGGGCTTGCAGCGGCTTCAGACGAGGCCAGCATGTGCGTGGCCAATGCGCCAAAGTCCACTTTGAGCACATCGGACTCCACCACCGACAGGTGGGGGTGTTCACGCAAGCGCACGGCCAAATCACGGTCCAGCTCGATCACCGTCAAGTGCCCCAGGCGTTCCACCAGGGGTTGGGTCAAGGCGGCCAGGCCAGGCCCGATTTCGACCATGGCTTGCCCTGGCTGTGGGCTGATCGCGTCGACGATGGCATCGATGATGCCGCCATCGGTCAGAAAGTGCTGACCAAATCGTTTGCGGGCAATGTGCTTCATTGGGGCGGCTCGCGCATCTCGACATAGGCGCGGCCACGCAGGTCTTCGGCCCAGACGGTGTAGGCCTCGTCGAGCTTTTTCTCACGCAAGACTTTGCGAACCATGTCGCGTTGCTCGGCATCGGACAGCGGGGCATTGCGGCGATCGGTCACCTCGATCAGGTGCACGCCAAAACGAGACACCAAGGGCTCTGCCAGCTGGCCCGGGCGCAATCGGTTCATGACTTGTTCGAACTCGGGCACAAACATGCCCGGATTGGCCCAGCCCAAATCACCACCTTGTTGAGCGCTGCCGTCTTGCGACAGGCGTTTGGCCACCGCTGCAAAATCAGCTTTGCCCGCGAGAATGTCTTGCCGAACGCTGGCCAACTGCGCCAATGCTTGGTCTTGGGACAACTGGGCACCTGGGCGCAGCAGGATGTGCCGTGCGCGGGTTTGTGTGATCGTCAAATTGGCCGAAGGTTGCCGACGCTCCAGCACTTTCAAAATATGAAAACCAGCCCCTGAGCGCACGGGCTCGGTCACGCCCCCTACGGGCAAAGCTTGGGTTGCGTTGACAAACAATTCGGGATAACGACTGGCCGAGCGCAAACCCAGCACGCCGCTGTTGGCGGCCAAGTCAGGGGCTTGTGAATAGGTTTTGCTCAGGGCCGCAAAATTTTCACCCGTGCGTGCACGTTGTGCAATTTGGCGGGCCTGCCCGGCGAGTTGCTGGATTTGGGCCTCGGTGCTGTTTTCGGGCACCGCAATCAGGATCATGCCCAGGTTCAACTCAGCAGGGGCTTGGGCAGATTGGGCCGCTTGCTCTTTCAGGCGGTCCTGCAAAAACTTCTCGACTTCCAGGTCGCTCACGCGCACACGTCCCTCGACTTCACGCTCGCGGATGCGCGTCAGGGTCAGTTGCTTGCTCAGTTGCTCGCGGTACTGGTTGACCGACATGCCTTCTTGTTGCACGCGTTTGCGCAACTCATCGCGCGTGAGCTGGTTGCTGCTGGCCACATTCTGTTCGGCCATGTCCAGTGCCTCGGCATCGATCACGATGCCCATGTCCCGCGCTTGCTGAAGCTGGACTTTTTCGCCAATCAGTTGCTCCAGGGCTTGGGCCTTGATGTCTTCAGCACGGGGACGCTGGGGCTGGTTTTGTGTTTCACGCGTCAGGCGCTGGGCCAGTGCTTGGACTTCCTGGTTGGTGATGGGTTCTGAATTGACCACGGCCACAATGAAATCGGCCGGGCGAATGGCGACTGCAGAGGTCGGGGCCTGAGCCGTTGCCAGCCCCACAGTGCCCATGCAAAGAGTGGTCAGCAAAGCCCATCGAACAGAAGACATGGATTTATTCATAGTTTTGAAAACGACTGGGTGCGACAAAGTTATCGCGCAGATTCTGATAACGGGGAATGTTGTTGCGCAGGGCCGACAAAGGACTGGCACCCACACGAGCCAAGCCAATGAACTCCAATTGGAACAGCAAACGGCTGGTGGCGGTACTCACGGTGCTTTGCAAACGCTCAAAAGCAATGCGCCCCAGCCAGCAGCCACCGTCGTATTCAAAGCCCAACAAACTGTCCACCAAACGGCGCTCGTTGATGCTGAAGTTCATGCGCCCCACGGTGTACCAGCGGTCAGGGCCCAAGCCTTGACCGGGGGCACGGGTCCAGGCCGATTCTGCCGCGTCGTCGCGTCGCCCCATGAGGTCGCTCAGTGGCCACTGCCAGCCCACGTCCACTTGTTCACTGACATCGCGGTTAAGGCGGTAAGCCGCGTTGACCACGCGGTAGGGACTGGGGCTGTAGCGGCCTTGCAAAGTGTTGCGGCTGACTTTGTTGGTCTGGTTGTTCAGTTGCACGGTGGCATCGAGCGCCCACCGGTCATCCCAGCGCACACCGGCACCCAAGAGCATGTCGCTCAAACCGGTCTTGGCAGCGGTTTGTCCGGGCAAGACCACCTGCTGGTCAGAAAAACGGATGCGCTGCGCCATGCCCACGCGCAGCATCTCAGCCCCATTGGCCGCATCAAAAAAGCGACTGGTCACGCCCAGCGTCAAGGCGTCGTTGTCGATCAAACGGTCGTGACCCACGTAGGCGTTTTCGCTGTAAATGGTGGAGAGGTTGAAGTCGGTGGCACCGCTGTCATACACCGGCAGAAAACGCTGATCGCGGTAGGGTGTGCGCACATAAAAAGCCCGGGGCTCCAGTGTCTGCGCCACTTGGCGGCCAAACCACTGGGTTTCGCGCTCGAACACGAGACCGGAATCGAGTGAATAGGTGGGCAACACCCGGTTGGCCGAACGTTGGCCGTTGTCCATGACCCCATCGAGCTGGTAGCGGGTCGCGTGCAATTGCAACTTGGGTGTGACAAAGCCCCAAGGTCGAATCCAGGGGCGGCTGACCTGGGCTTGCACAAAGCTGCGTTCACCGTTGCGCGGCAAAGCGGTGCTGTTGGGAATGCGCGAATAGTCGGCCTCAAAACGGGTGGTGTCGCCGACGATGGACCAATCCATGCCATCGGCTTGCCATTGGCCATAGCGCAAAGTGATTTGAGGGGCCCGGTCATATGGTGGGGTGATGGGCGCACTGACGTCCTGCAAGGTTTGCCAGCGCTGCACCTGAGCGCTCATGCTCAAATCACCCAAGGCCCAGGCCAAGGTGCCGGTCGAGGGCAGCAAACGTTGGGTCAGGACTTGGCCCGACCGCGAAAAATCGCGCCAGTAATTGTCGTCACTGACCCGGTTCACGCTCAAGCCCAGACCGATCCGCCCAAGGCCTTGCAAACCGGTCTCGATGCCGCCTTGGTGCTGGGCCGACAAGCCCCAGCGGTTTTGTTGACGCAAGCTGTCTGAGGGCATCAGGTTCAAGCGCAATTGGCCGTTGTAATCGGGCTCCAGGTAGCGAAACTCGGTGTCCACAGCCACGCCGCGTTTGCTCATCACATGGGTGTTGACCGTGGCGTCCCGGTTGGGCGCAATATCGAAATAATAGGGCTGCGTGACCTGCACACCATTGGTTGTGTCAATGCCCACCAGCGGCGGCAGCAAACCCGACTTGCGGTCTTCGGTCAGGGCAAAACTGACGGCCGGCAAAGCCATCAATGGCACGTCTTGAAAGCGCAACTGAACCCCCTCGGCCAAGGCACTGGATTCTTCGTTGTCCAGGGTCAGGCGTGTGGCCTTGAGGACCCACTCTGGCAACCACTCGGGGCCGGGTTTGCGCCGACAGGTGGTGTAGCTCACTTGCTGCATCACCGCACGATCGCTGTCCAAAAACACCAAAGATGCCGCATCGCCATAGCCACCGCTTTTGAACAACTCAAAGCGCGGTTGCATCAACTGGCCCCGAAAACTGTCCATTTGCAGGACCAGACTTGGGCCCACAAACAAACTCCCATCGCGGCTCACACGGACATCCCCCGAGGCCTTCACCTCGTCTTGTGTCTGGTCATAGTCCAGGCGATCGGCCCGGATGCTCAGGCCCGGACGGCGGATGGTGGCCTGACCCTGCAATTGCACATCCAAGTCGGGCCGCACCGTCAGCTGCTGCGCTTGTACAAAGGTTGGGGCTTCTTTTTTTTGCCTGTCTGAGACTGCCTCTTCCAGCAAAGGGCTGCTGCGCAAAGTCAGCACGGAGCCATCGACGCGGGCTTGCGCCCAAACTGTGCCCACAGGCATGCCGCACAACACTGCGCCCGCCAGGCCAAGGGCCAAGGGCGAAGCCAACGTGGGCAGCAGCAAAAAACGGGCAGAGATGAACTTCACAGACAGAGGGCAGGGTAGAGGAGGCAGTCAGGTCACACAGAGGGTGCAACAACAGGCTTTGTAGAATCGGATTATCCATGAGCCACCCCCACCTGCCCCCCACTTTGCCCCACACCAGCGCTGACGCTGCGAGCCACGAGGTCCTTTGGGCCGATTCCCTGCGCCAAAGTCACTTCAATGCTTGGCTTGAAGGCTTGTCCCGTCCCCACAGTCTTGTGCCCGAATCGGTCCGTATCGCCTCTGCCGATGCGAGCTTTCGGCGTTATTTGCGGGTGGACACCCAGCAGGGCCAGACCCACATCATCATGGACGCACCACCGGACAAGGAAAACAGCCGTCCCTTTGTGCAGGTGGCCACATTGATGCAAAACGCAGGCCTGAAGGCACCCGAGGTGTTGGACTGGCACGAAGCCCACGGCTTCATGCTGCTGAGCGACTTGGGCGACGCCACCATGATGTCGGCCATCGACCCCGAGCGCCCTCAGGCCAACCACGGCCTGTACATGCAGGCGGTCGATGCACTGGTGCAGTGGCAGCTGGCCTCGCGCCCGGGCGTGCTGCCGCCCTATGACGCGGCTTTGCTGCAGCGCGAGCTGAGCCTGTTCCCGGACTGGTATTTGGCCCAGCACCGGGGCGTGCAACTGCAAGGCACGCAGCGCGAGGTGTTTGACAAGGCCTTTGCCCTGATCGTGCAACGCAATCTGGCCGCGCCCAGTGTGTATGTGCACCGCGACTTCATGCCGCGCAATTTGATGATGCCGTTTGGCAGCAATGCACAACTGGGCGTGCTGGATTTCCAGGACGCGGTTTACGGCCCCATCAGCTACGACATCGCCAGCCTGATGCGCGACGCCTTCCTCACCTGGGACGAAGACTTTGTGCTCGACATCACCATCCGCTATTGGGAAAAAGCCCGCAAGGCGGGCTTGATGGATTTTGAAGACTGGCACAGCGACTTTGGCGCGTTCTACCGCGCAGTCGAATGGATGGGCCTGCAGCGCCACCTGAAAGTGGCCGGCATCTTTGCCCGCCTCACCTTGCGCGACGGCAAGCCCAAATACCTGGCCGATGCGCCGCGCTTCCTCCACTACATCCGCAGCACCTGCGACCGTTACCGCGAACTGGGCCCGCTGCTCAAATTGATCGACGAAATCGAAGGCACCACGCCCCAAGTCGGTTTTGCCTACGGGCGCATGTGAGCATGCCGCGCTTTTATTGCCCCGCCCCTTTGGCCACCGGCCTGGCGCTCAGCCTGCCCGCTGGCGCGGCACGCCATGTGCAAGTGCTGCGCCTGCAGCCGGGCGATGTGATCACCTTGTTCAACGGGGAAGGCGGCGAGTTTGACGCCACCGTCACCCGCATGGGCCGCAGCGATGTGGAGGTGGAAGTGGGGGCGCACCACGCGGTGGAGCGTGAAGCCGCCCGCGCCGTGCATTTGCTGGCCGGTATCACCGCCAATGAGCGCATGGACTGGCTGGTCGAAAAAGCCACTGAGCTGGGCGTGGCCAGCATCACACCCCTGGTGGCCGAGCGCAGCGTGCTCAAGCTCAAAGGCGAACGCGCCGAGAAAAAATTGGCGCACTGGCAAGGCGTGGCCGTGGCTGCAGCCGAGCAGTGCGGGCGCAACCGGGTGCCCACGGTGCACGCGGCCGTCACCCTCAAAGAGTGGTTGGGGCGGGCCGAGCCCGGAGAGCGTTGGGTGTTGTCTTTGTCCGAAGGCACACAAGCCCTGTCGTCCATGACCGGCAGCGGCCCCGTCACCGTGCTCAGCGGCCCCGAAGGGGGCCTGAGCCCCAGCGAAGAAGCCAGCGCCCTGGCCGCCGGATTTACCCCCATCACATTAGGCCCCCGCGTGCTGCGCGCCGAAACCGCCCCCCTGGCCGTCCTGGCCATCTGCGCCTGACCTTGCCAGCGATGGGTTCCTGTCTTCGCAGGAGCCCACCCTGTGGGCGATTGGCGCGCCATGGCGGTATGCGAGAAATCGCCCACAGGGGTGGGCTCCTATCAAAGACCAGCAGCCACAGATTCATCACCAGCTCACACAGAGGTGGGTGAGATGGGGGGCTTCAGCCAAGGCAACAGGTTTTTATTTGAGCCAAGGCGACACGCCTTCATAAGTGGCTGGCGATACACTGGCCAACATGAACCCCAATTTGATCCTCCTCACCCTGTGCCAAGGCTTGTTCTTTACCAACAACGTCACGTTCATCGCCATCAACGGCCTGGTGGGCCTGAGCATGGCACCGCTGGGTTGGATGGCGACTTTGCCCGTCATGGGCTATGTGGTGGGAGGTGCCTTGTCGACCGGACTGGTGGCCAAAAGCCAGTCGCGCTGGGGGCGCAAGGTGTCGTTTCAGCTGGGGCTGGGCGTGGCCTTGTTTTCGGCGCTGCTGGCCGCTTATGCCGCCTGGAGCCACAACTTCTGGCTGCTGGTGGCGGCCACGGTCATTGCGGGTTATTACAGCGCCAACGGCCAGTTGTACCGTTTTGCAGCCGCCGAGTTGGCGGCGGACGGCTTCAAGGAAAAAGCGGTTTCACTCGTTTTGGCCGGTGGCTTGATCGGGGCCATCGTCGGCCCTAACCTGGCTTCGCGCACCCGCACTTTGTATGAAACGCCGTTTTTGGGCGCTTACATGGCGCTGGGCATTGTGGCGATTTTGGCCATGGTGTGCATGAGTTTCATCCGCTTTCCGGCGGTGCCCGCCAAAAAGCCGGGCGACAGCGTGGGCAGGCCTCTGTCCGAGATCATGCGCCAGCCGGTGTTCATCGTGGCGGCGGCCGCTGCGGCGCTCAGCTACGGCGTGATGAACTTGCTCATGGCGGCCACGCCGCTGGCCATGCAGGTGTGCGGTTTCAGCTTTGACGATGCAGCCTTGGTGCTGGAGTGGCATGTGATTGGCATGTTCGCGCCAGGCTTTTTCACGGGACACTTGATCAAGAAATTCGGCACCTTGCAGATCATGGCCGTGGGTGTGGTCATCAACTTCGCGTGCATCGCGATTGCCTTGTCGGGTGTGCAACTGCACCAGTTCCTGATCGCGCTGTTCTTGCTGGGCTTGGGCTGGAACTTCCTGTTCACGGGCAGCACCACGCTGGCCATGAAGGCCTGGACCCCCGCCGAAAAAGACCGGGGTCAGGCGGCCATCAACTTCTTTGTGTTCGCCACCATGGCCGTGACCTCGTTTGCTTCAGGTGCATTGGTCACCACACAGGGCTGGACTTGGCTCAACATCGGCTCGCTCTTGCCTGTGACCCTGACCGGCTTGGCGCTGTTGTGGATGGTCAGGCAGCAGCGCAAAGCCCTTGTCGGGTCCTGAAGGTCCGAGCTGCGGGTCAGGTTTTTTCAGGCACTTTCAGGCAAAGGGCAGCGGTTTTGGACCCCTTTGCCATGATGAATGTCACGAAAAAAAGCCTGTCCCTCAGGGCATCCGCGCCATGACCTCGGCCACCGAGGCGGTGAGTTTTTTGGCGTAGGGCACATGCAAAAACTCGTTGGGTCCGTGGGCATTGCTTTTGGGGCCGAGAACGCCACACACCATCATTTGTGCCTTGGGAAAACCGGCACTGAGCATGTTCATGAGGGGGATGGTGCCCCCTTGGCCGATGTACCCCACTGGTGCGCCAAAGTGCGCTTGGCTGGAACTGTTGAGCGCTTGCTCAAACCAGGGCAAGGTATCGGGCGCGTTCCAGCCTGTGGCCCCGCCATTGGATTCAAAAGTCACTCGCGCTTGGTAGGGTGCGTTGTCTTCGAGCAGCGCTTTCATCTCGGCCACAGCCTGTGGGGCATCCACCAAAGGCGGCAGGCGCAAGCTGAGTTTGAAGGCGGTGTATGGCCGCAGCACATTGCCTGCGTCCTTGAGCGCTGGAAACCCTTCGGCTCCGGTCACGCTGAGTGTCGGTGTCCAGGTCCGGTTGAGCAGCGCCTGGGTCGGGTCGGTGGTGGTGGGCAAGGCAAAGCTGGTGGAGCCACCGCAGTCGTAGTGTGCCCAGGGGAATCGCTTGTAGACCTCATCACCCAAAATCGCCGCCGTGGCTTGGGCCTGCGCCAAGCGTTCGGAAGGCACTTCGCAATGGAAACTGGCCGGTAGCAGTCGGCCGGTAGCGCTGTCTTCGAGGCGGTCAAGCACCTGGCGCATGATGCGAAAACTCGATGGGACCAAGCCTGAGGCGTCGCCCGAGTGGATGCCCTCGGTCAAGATCTGAACTTTGAGCGTGCCGCTGGCCATGCCTCGCAGGCTGGTGGTCAGCCACAGCTGGTCGTAGTTGCCGGCGCCACTGTCCAGACAAATCACCAGACCCACATCGCCCAAACGTGGGCGCAGCGCGTCCACATAGGGCAGCAAATCGTAAGAGCCCGATTCTTCGCACGTCTCGATCAGGCCCACGATACGTGGGTGTGGTGTGTTTTGGGCCTTGAGGGCCTGAACGGCGGCGATGCTGGCGTAGACGGCATACCCATCGTCAGCGCCTCCCCGACCATACAACTTGCCATCTTCGTAGACAGGGGTCCATGGTCCCAAGTCGTTGCGCCAGCCGCTGAACTCGGGTTGCTTGTCCATGTGGCCATACATGAGCACTGTCTGACCCGTGCCTTCGTCGGCGGCGCGAGTGGCCGCTACTTCAAAAAACATGACCGGCGTGCGACCGGGCAGTTGGATGATTTCAAGCGACAGGCCTTCCACTTTTTGTGCTTCAACCCACTGTGCAGCCCGGCGCAGCACCGTTTCGATATGGCCTTGTGTGGCCCAGTCGGCATCAAAAGCGGGTGATTTGGCGGGAATTTCGATGTAATTTTTCAGCTCGGACAAGATGCTGTTGTCCCAACTGTGCGTCACTGCTTGAAGCGCCTGAGCGCTGTCCAATTGAGCGGCGGGCATTTCACGGTGCAAAGGGGCATTCATACCAAAACTCCAAAGAACATCAGAAAACAAACACTTTATCGGTTTTGCGGCCTGTTTGCCCAGCCTTCATGGTTCTGTACAGCCTGTTGGGCTTCAATGCACCCGAGGAGCCTTCAGGACGAGAGGGTTGGCGCTGGGTGGCCGCTGACGTGTGCGGCGTGCCAGAAAGCTTGTTCCAGGGCGCGGGTGTGGGCCACCACATCCCAAGCCTTGTTCTCCATCAAGCGCTGGCGCAGACCTTTTTTGAGCTTAAGCAAGGCTTTGCGATTTTTGGCCATTTTTTGGGCAATGGCCACGTAATCTTCATCGTCTTGGGCCACCCACTCGGACAAACCGGCGGCCGTCATGAAGCTCGCGCCCATGCGAGACACAAAATGTGCGCCCATTTGCGTCACCACGGGCACCCCCATCCACATGGCTTGCAAGCTGGTCGTGCCACCGTTGTAGGGCACGGGGTCCAGGGCGATGTCCACGTCGGCGTACTCGGCCATCATGTCGCTCAGGCCCACGGGGCCCCGAAACTCTACCCGGGTCATGTCCACACCCAAGGCCTGCAAGCGTTCGGTAAAAATCTGCTTGGCCGCTTCGTCGCTGAAGCTGGGGGCCTTGAGCAGCAAACGCGAATCAGGCACCGCTGCCAACACTTTGGCCCACAAGGCCAGCGTGCGCGGCGTCAACTTGGGCACATTGTTGAACGAGCCAAAGGTCAATGGCCTTTGAACCGTGGCCGCTTCATGGGCCGGGTAGGGGTAATCGTCCTCGGGTGCATAGCAAAACACGGTGCCGGGCAAACGCAAGACCTGTTCGGTGTACAGACGCTCGCAGCCTTCGGGCGTGACCACGGCATCGCCCAAAATAAAGTCCATGTTGGGCACCCCGGTCGAGCCGGGGTAACCCAAATACGTCATCTGCACCGGTGCTGCGCGTTGCGCAAACAACTGCATGCGGTGCTGGCTGGTGTGACCGGCCATGTCCAGCAACACGTCAATGCCATCGGCATCGATGCGTTTGGCCAGTTGTGTGGTGTTCAGCGCCCCCACCTCGACCCAGTGTTCGGTGCGCGTGCGGGCCAAGGCGGTTTGTTCGTCATGAGAATCGCCCACAAAGTACATGGTCAATTCAAACTTCGACCGGTCCAACTCGCGCAACACCGGTTGCATGAAAATATTGACCGGGTGTTGATGGTGAAAATCGGCCGACACAATGGCCAGTTTCAGGCGGCGTCCTGACAAAGGCGCACGCACAAACGAGGCACGACTGCGTGCGCCATCGCCCCAATGTGCAAACAAATCGCGGTGCAAATCGGCCACCTGTTGTGCTGTTGGGGTGTCGCTGTACAAAGAACTCATGGCCGCACTGGACGCGTACCCCGAGTCCTTATCCTCGGATTTGGCCAGGGCCATGTACAAAGCCAGGGCTTGATCGGCATCGCCCACTTTGCCGGCCACAGCGGCACGCAATGAACGTGCCCCCGGCATGGGGGCGAGGGCTTCGGCTTGCTGCAACACCAACTCGGCCTCGTGCATCTGCCAGCATTCGGCCAGCAGATGTGCCAAGTTCCAGTGCGCCCAAGGACTTTGGGGGTAAAGCGCAACACAGCGGCGAGAAATTTCAATCGCTTCTTGCCAGAAATTGTTGCGAAAACTCAGTGTCGCCAAGCGCGACAAGGTCGACTCCTGGGTGGCAACCGAAGCCAAGGTCAACAAACGCATGGCTTTGTCGCGCTGGCCCAGCCGCAGCCAGGCTTTGGCCGCATCCATTTGGATTTCAGCGGCCAAGTTGGCCAACTCTTCGGGCTTGTCGGCGCGGGTTGCTTTGAGGGCTTCGTTGAAGCAGTTCAGTGACTCTTGGGCATGGCCCAGCTCGAGCACGTATTGCCCCATGAACCAGTGGACCTGACGCACAGCATCTTGATCCTTGGCTGCGGCTTTTTGCACCGCCTCGTTGTAGGCCCGATTGGCCAGTTCGGTGTGCCCTTGCTGGGCCATCACGCGGGCCATGGCCAGATAAGCTTCGAAGCGCTGTGGCGACACATCCATGGCACGCTGGTAGGCCGCCGAGGCCTGCGCCAACTCACCCATTTGTTTGCACAAATGCCCAGCTTCCAGCCAAACGCTGAATTGGCCCGCATCGAGGCGCAAAGTTTGCGCAAATGCTTCTCGCGCGGCCATCGCCTGACCCAACTTCACCAGGCATCGGGCTTTCATGAAGTGCGCCGGGACCAAGCCCGCATGGGCTGCCAATGCGTTTTCGGCACACAAGAGGGCCTGCTGCCAGTCACCTGTTTTATAGGCGGCATTGGCTTCGTTGAACGCCAAGGCGGCGGCTTCGTTGTTGGGTGCAATCATGATGGCTCTTATAAAAAATATTTAGAGCTCATTTTTACAGATATTGAATGCTTTTATGAAACGAAGAGTGCATGACATCAAGGGTCATGCTGTCCTTGGAACAATTGCGTTGCTGCTGGCACAGCAAGTTGGGACAAATCAGGGCTCAGACTGAACGTCACTTGCGTACCGCAGGCACTTCGACGGGCAGGCCTTCGCCGCGCCACATGAGGTACAGCGCCAGTTGTCGCATTTCGGTGGCACCCCAGGGGGGGATTTCGGCGCGGATGCCGGCATAGCAGCTGCGCAGGCGCCTCTCCAGCGAGCCGGGTTTTTGCCATTCCAGGCGGTAGACCGGGTAGCCGTTGGGCTGGCCCTGGCTCAAAGGATCGGTGTACAGGCGCTGGCCAAAATGCTGGTCATGGCATTGGGCGCACGACAAGTTCAACTGACCCTGACGTTGCGAGAACAAAGCAGCGCCCGCTTGCCAATGCGCACGGGCTGCACCGCCGATGTCCACGCGCAGCGGCAGGCCCTTGGAAGCTTGCGTCGCGTACCAAGTCAAACCCAGCAGCGCGTCGGATTCAGGCGCCAGGGCGCTCGCCTGCTGGTGCCGGGTGGTGCAGTGGTTGATGCGGTCTTCAAGGTTGAACAAGCGGCCACTGACCGGGTCGATGGCGGGGTAGCGCGTGGCCACGCCCTTCATGCTGGACACATCGCCGTGGCAACCCATGCAAGATTGACCCGTGCCTGAGGGCTTGCGCCACAATGCCGCGCCCTGACCCAGCCACAGCTGAGCCGGGTTGGCAAATTCATCGGCTTGCAAAGCCTGCACATCCTGGCCTGAGAAATGCAGGCCCGATTTGAGTTGCGACAAGGGCAAAGTGCGCACAGGTCCTGATGTATGTGCTGTCGTCTGAGCCACTGCTGCAAAACTGCCCGACAAGCAGAGAACACCCAGCAGGGCAACCAGGATTTTGTAGGAGCCAGCCCTGCTGGCGATGCGAGCGTATGAGGTGTGCGCGGCCATCGCTTGCAGGGCAAGCTCCCACAGGGACAGGGACAGGGACAGGGACAGGGACGGCAGTACCTTGCAGGAGCCAGCCCTGCTGGCGATGCGGGTGCTTGAGTGCGGGGCCATCACCTTCACTTGGGGGCGGCAGGCCACACCGTCAGGGTCTGGCGGAACTCGCCGCGCTGGCCTCGGTCATCGACCCATTCGACGCGCATCTCGGCGGTTTCGGTGGCGCGCACAAAAAACTCAAACAGCGGATTGGCCGCGATGCCCGATGAAGGCTCGACCCGGAACACCTCTTGCTGACCCAGCGTGCACGTCAGCTGCCGGATCACGTTGCGCGGCACCAGCTTGCCCAGCAGGTCTTGCAGGTAACCGGTGTCCATGGGGTGCTGCACCAGCAGGCGTACTTTGACCACATCGCCTGCGGTGATCGGTTCGGGCCATTGCATGCGGATGAGGTTCATGAGGCGTCCACGCAGGCCGATTCGGTGACGATCATGTCCATCTGGGCGTAACGGAATTCGCCGCTGGACAAACGGGCCAGGGCCACCACCACCTGACTGCCCGCCAGGCGCACGCGTGTGCTGACTTCAGCGCGGCCATTCCACGGCCCCAGCTGAAACACCGCCATGCGCGTGACCGGGTTGCGCTGCGACAGCAGGTACACATGGCTCACATGCTCGGCCGCCGTCATGGGGCTTTGCACCTGCACCGTCATGGGCACCAAAGAGCCGTTGTCGGCCAGGATGGGCGCGGTGATGTTCACGTCTTGATGGCGCACCGGGGCACCTTGGGTGATGGGGTCGAGCATTTCTGACAGGCTCAGCAGCCGACCGGACTCCATCTTTTGTGCGCGTGCGGGCCATGCCAGCAAACTCGTCAAGGCCAGCCCCAAACGGGCACTGTGCTGCAGCCAGACGCGGCGTGAAGTTTGCACAAGGGTCATGGTGTATGCGGTTGAAACAGGTAACTGACGATGTCGTCCAGCGCTTGAGGCGTCAAAACGGTTTGCCCCCGGTAAGGGGCCGCCACATTGTGCAGGCCTTCTGTGCTCAGATAGGCCGGCATGATGGTTTGAGGGTTGAAGCGCCGCGCATCGGCGATGCGTTCACGCGCTTGCGCTGGCGTGCTGCGCTGGGCCAGTCCCTGCAAAGACGGCCCCAGCGCACCGCCTGCGGGCAAGCCCGGGATCTGGTGGCACAGCACGCAGCCCGTGTCTTGCCTTTGCAGCAGCAAGGCACGGCCCCGCTCGGCAGAGGCCGTGGCTTGCGATGGCTGACCCTGCGCCCACGCCGCGCAGCCAGCCAGGCCCAAGGCCAGTCCAGCTGCGGCGGTTTTCATGCGCGGGCCAAACTCAGTCCGTGGTTCTTCAAAGGCAAAGAACGGATGCGTTTGCCCAAAGCGGCCGAAATCGCGTTGACCAAAGCGGGTGCCAAAGGCGCCTGCGCAGGTTCGCCCACACCACCCCAGAAGCCGCCTGTGGGCGCAATCACCACCTCGACCTTGGGCATTTCGTTCAGGCGCATCATGCGGTAGTCGTGGAAGTTCGATTGCTCGACACGGCCTTCCTTGATGGTGTTTTCGCCCCAGAAGATGGCCGTCAGGCCGTGCACCACGCTGCCTTGGAACTGGGCCACGATGTTGTCCGGGTTGACGGCATAACCGGGGTCGATGCCGATCACCACGCGGTGGATCTTGACCTCGTTCTTGGCGTTAACGGAGACCTCGCACACACAGGCCGTCCAGCTGCCATAGCCTTCGGTTTCGGCCACACCCCGGAACACGCCGGCGGGCAGTTTGCTGCCCCAGCCTGCGGCCTTGGTCACGGATTCCAGAATGCTGCGGTCGCGTTTGGATTTTTCGTTGTTGGGCAACATGTCGAGGCGGAAAGCCACCGGGTCTTTGCCTGCGGCCTGCGCCAGCTCGTCAATGAAGCACTCGCGCCCATACGGGTTTTGCGAGTGGCCCACCGAGCGCCAAAAGCCCACCGGCACATTGGTGTTGCGCTGGGCGTAATCGACCAGCGTGTTGGGAATGTCATAGGGGTGGTCGTTGAAGCTGGCCACGGCTTGGCCGTCGATGCCCTTGGGCAAAGGCAGCTTGAGCAAGGTGGCCAGAATCGAGGGCGCACTCACGCGGATGTGCAGCGCGTCGACCTTGCCGCTGGCGTCCAAACCGGCTTTGAAGCGCATCAGGCTGGCCGGACGGTACAGGCCGTGCTGGATTTCTTCTTCGCGGGTCCAGAGCATCTTGACCGGTTTGCCCGCCATGGCCTTGGCGATCATCACCGCTTGGCGCGTGAAGTCTTGCGGGCTCTTGCGGCCCAGACCGCCGCCCAGCTGCACGGGATACACCTTCACATTGGGCTGCGGCACGCCTGCGGTGGCCGCACTCACGGCCAAAGTGGCCTCGGGGTTTTGGCTGGACGACCAAACTTCGAGCTTGTCGCCTTGCAGCCAGGCTGTGCAGACCATGGGCTCCATGGTGGCGTGGGCCAAATAAGGCGTGAAGTAATCGGCTTCGACCACTTTGGCCGCTTTGCCCAGAGCCTCGGGCGCATTGCCATCGTTGCGGGCCACGGCCAGCTCGGCTTGTTCCATGCCGGCCTTGAAGTGCGCCATGATGGCCGCGCTGCTGAGCGTGCCGTGCTCGCCCACGTCCCAATCGATGGCCACTTCGCGCAGGGCTTCCTTGGCCCGCCACCAGTTGTCCGCCACCACCGCCACAAACTCGCCCAAGTTCAGCACCTTGACGATGCCCCGGCGGTTTTCCACCTTGGACGCGTCCAGGCTCTTGACCTTGCCGTTGAACACGGGACAAGCCGCCACCGCCGCATGCAGCATGCCGGGCAATTGGGTGTCGATGCCGTATTTGATCTTGCCCACCACGATGTCGGGAATGTCCACACGGGCAATCGGCTTGCCAATCAGCGTCCAGTCTTTCGGGTCTTTGAGCGCCACTTCTTTGGGCGCCTCCAACTTGGCAGCAGCAGCGGCCAGCTGGCCGTAGCTCAGGCTGCGCTTGCTGGCGGCGTGGGTGACTTTGCTCAGCGAGGCTTTGCATTCACTGGCAGGCACGCCCCATTGCTGGGCCGCAGCGGCCACCAGCAGGTGGCGCGCGGTGGCACCGGCCTGGCGCAAATAGGCTTGTGAATTGCGAATCGTGCGGCTGCCGACCGAGGCCATGTCGCCATAAGCGCGTTTGCTGCGCAGGTTGTCGTGGGCGGTGGCGTACTCGACGCGGACTTTTTTCCAGTCGGCGTCCAGCTCTTCGGCAATGATCATGGGCGCAGACGTCATGCTGCCCTGGCCCATTTCGGCGCGGGCGTAACGGATGACGATGGTGTCGTTCGGCTCGATCTCGACCCAGACGTTCAGCTGAGGCACATCGGCAGCGCTGGCCCGCTCGGGCACAAAAAAGCCCAGCGACAGGCCTGCGGTGGCGCTGCTGGACACTTTCAGGAAATGGCGGCGGTCCATGCCAGGATTCGGGTTCGTGGCGTTCATGCGCGGGCTCCTTTCTTGGCAGCGGCGTGTATGGCGGTGCGGATACGGGCATAGGTGCCGCAGCGGCAGATGTTGCTCATGGCCGCGTCGATGTCCTCGTCGGTGGGTTTGGGTTTTTTCTTGAGCAGGGCCACAGCGGCCAGCATTTGACCACCCTGGCAATAACCGCACTGGGGCACCTGGTGGTCGATCCAGGCTTGCTGAACGGCATGCAGGCGGCCTTTGTCAGCCAAGCCCTCGATGGTGATGACTTTTTGCCCCGCCGCCGCAGAGACGGGATAGGAACAAGAGCGAACCGTTTCGCCATTGAGCAGCACGGTGCAAGAGCCGCATTGCGCAATGCCACAACCAAACTTGGGGCCTTTGATGTCGAGCTCGTCGCGCAATGCCCACAGCAATGGCATCTCGGGCTCCACATCCAGGCTGTGGTTTTTACCGTTGACGTTCAGTTTCATGTGCAGGATCTCCGTGTGTTCGACTGCCCCTGACTATGTCGCTACAGACCTGATCGTGCAAGCCGGAAAAATCCAAAACATGCGCTGTGGTCCGTGCCGGAGTCACGTAAGAGACCAGTTTTCCCGCTCAAAGAGCATCCACCACAATCGCCCCACGCCGGATCTGGTCGCGCTCCAGGCTTTCAAACAGCGCTTTGAAGTTGCCCTCGCCAAAGCCTTCGTCGTGTTGTTGATCTGGCCCTGTGATGTTTGCTGGTTTCCGGGTGACATTTGAGGGACCGGGGCGACCCGTGAGGGAGGGGTAACGACCGCATTGAATCAAGCGATCGACATCAAACCCTTGTGTTGAATCACCGTGAGCAATCTGAGCGCTGGGCCGCCGGGCTTTTTGATACCGCGCTCCCAATCAGAAACAAGGTTCTTTGACACATTCAGGTATCGCGCAAACACCGGCTGCGAAATGTGCTCGCGAATCCTGAGTGCCTTGATTTGTTCGGGCAGCATCACCTCAATGGGCGTGAGGCAAGTCTCGTCAAACTCCCGCATGGTCTGGCGATCCACAGCGCCCACTTCATGCAAAGCCTCCATCGTTTCGTGAATCGCAGCCAATGCATCACTGCGGTATTTTTTAGGCATCTTGCACCACCTTTTCAAAATGTCCTTGAGTCACCAACGCCAGCGCCCAAATCGGCATCGATCAAACCGCGTTCGGCACGGACAACTGCATCGTGAAGCGCAGCCACAGAAATCTTTTCTTTTCGGGCAAAGCGCGTGAACCACGCACTTTTAAAGATATCCATTTCCGCCTCCCTGATTTTTTGAAGGTATCACACAAGGTGTTATGAGTATCAAGGGCGGTTAAAAAATTCAACGGCCTTTTGTGGTGATAGCTATAAAAAAATGTCAGCAGGGCGTGCACCTGCACATCACCAAGACCAGCATCAGCTTCGCCGGCATCATCCAATCCAAAATCGTGACCACGGTGCTGGGCCTGGTGGCCGAGATCGAGCGCGACTTCATCAGCTTGCGCACCAAAGAAGCGCTGCCCAAGCGAAAATCAGAGGGCATGAAGCTGGGCCGTCCGGTGGGAGGTGCCAAGAATCTCAAGCTCGACAAGCACGCCGACAAGATCGACGGCTACCTGGTCAAGGGCATCAACAAGGTGGCCATCGCCAAGCTGCTGGACGTTTCACCGAACACGCTTTATGAGTGGTTGAAGGTCAGACGGCCAGGCTCGACAGCTGCCCCTTGATTCGGTAGGATGAAAGCGCTGCAAGAGAATTTGTCGATCTCCTCCCTGTGATCAGCTTTGCAGCACTTCACGCACCCTGATGGGTGTTTTTTAAAAATCAGTATTTGGAACAAACCACTTCTCACTTGGTTTATGCCCTTCGTTCATAGCATTTGCAATAAACGCCGTGAAATCGCTTATGGCCGCCGTCACTGCCAGTTCCTCGGTCTCAAAGTTAGTTCTAGAAGGATAGTACGGAGCAGCTTGTAATGGTCCGTGCACATGGGCATTGACTTCATAGTGATAGGGCAGGTTCTTATGAACGTCCGTGAGATAGATTTTTATCTTTAAAAGTGGATAAAAACCGTTGATATCCAAGTGTGTTTTTATCTCTCGAATCAAAACGTAGCTTTCGCTAACAAATCTAGTTTTTTGCAATTTTTTCAATATATTTTCTGGCATTTACATCTTTCGCGTTTATTAAGAGACAAGAAGTCTCTTAATGCATATATGGGTTATTTGGCAATACACAACCCCTGCCAGTCAGTCGTAAACCCCGACGACAGCCGCTCCTGCTTCATCCCCCAAACCGGCTGTGCCCCAATGCCCCCCCGCTGCCCAGTACCAGGCTGCCTCGTCCAAAGCGGCGGTTGATTTGGTCCATGGCCAGCATCAGGCGCACGCGGTTTTCGGGCATGGTCTCGTCAAAGTCCAGTGTCAGTTGTTCGCGGGTGGCCGGTTGCAGGTCCATCAGCATCACGCCTGCTTTGGCGTATTTGTAGCCGGATTTGTAGAGGCGTTGGACGATGGCGTTGGCCGCCTGGGTGATGTGGGCGCTGTCGCTGGTGGGGCTGGGCAGGGGGATGCTTGCGCTGCGGCTGTATTGCGGGTCTTGTTGCCGGAAGGGGCTGGTGCGGATGAAGGCCATG
>NKIP01000034.1 GCA_002256145.1 Comamonadaceae bacterium PBBC1 | reverse complement strand
CCGCCCAAACTGATCATTGGAGCCATGATGCGCAAGCTCATTCATGTGGCTGTTGGCGTGCTCAAGTCGAACAAACCGTTCAACTCGGCACTTCACTGCGCTTGACACGCATCACAGTATCTACAGATATCCCCGTAGGTCGGTACCTTCAGGTCCGACAATGTCCGCTGTGGCGCAGGTCCATGTCGGGGCTGAAGCCGCCGACCTACAGATATCCCCGTAGGTCGGTAGCTTCAGCTCC
Source organism: Comamonadaceae bacterium PBBC1 (assembly GCA_002256145.1). Lineage (GTDB taxonomy): Bacteria > Pseudomonadota > Gammaproteobacteria > Burkholderiales > Burkholderiaceae_C > Limnohabitans_A. The sequence goes on along the minus strand of NKIP01000034.1, from coordinate 34,068 downwards.
GACAATGTCCACTGTGGCGCAGGTTCATGTCGGGGCTGAAGCCGCCGACCTACAGATATCCCCGTAGGTCGGTAGCTTCAGCTTCGACAATGTCCGCTGTGGCGCAGGTCCATGTCGGGGCTAAAGCCGCCGACCTACAGATATCCCCGTAGGTCGGTAGCTTCAGCTCCGACAATGTCCGCTGTGGCGCAGGTTCATGTCGGGGCTGAAGCCGCCGACCTGCAAATACCGCCCGGGGGCAGGGCACAATCCGGGCATGAACACCCCTTTGCTTTCGGTCGAACACCTGGTCAAACGCTATGGCGACACCACGGTGGTTAACGACCTGTCTTTTCACATCGAGCCCGGCGAATGCCTGGGCGTGATCGGCCCCAACGGCGCGGGCAAAACCACCACGCTGCGCATGTGTTTGGGCCTGTCGCAGCCTGATGGCGGTGAAATCCGTTATTTCGACGGTTTGCAAATGCCGCGAGACGCCCTGGCCATCAAGGCCCGCTTGGGCGTGGTGGCGCAAATGGACACGCTGGACCCTGACTTCACAGCGGCAGAAAACCTGCTGGTGTTCGGCCGCTACTTCGGCATATCCGACGCCGTGATCCGCGAGCGCATTCCTCAGTTGCTCGAATTCGGCGCTCTCAGCCACAAAGCCAAGGCCAAACCGGGCGAGTTGTCGGGCGGCATGAAGCGGCGCTTGAGTCTGGCCCGCGCCCTCATCAACCACCCGCAGCTTTTGATGCTGGACGAGCCCACCACGGGCCTCGACCCGCAGGCGCGACACCTCATGTGGGAGCGCTTGCAGGTGCTGCTGCAAGAGGGTAAATCCATCTTGCTCACCACCCATTTCATGGACGAAGCCGAGCGCTTGTGCAGTCGCCTGTTGGTGCTGGACCAAGGCCGCAAAATCGCCGAAGGCAAACCCCGCGATTTGATTGCCGAGCACTTGGAGCCCGAAGTGGTCGAGGTGTTTGGCCAAGGCGCGGTGGCACTGGCGCAAGAAGTTGGCCTGAAAGCGCTGGCTGGGCGGGTGGAGGTCAGCGGTGAAACGGTGTTCTTCTACACCCAAGACAGCCGCGCCCTGATGTCCGCCCTGCAAGCCTGGCCCACGCTGCGCACGCTGCACCGACCTTCCAACCTGGAAGACCTGTTCTTGAAATTGACCGGACGCCAGATCCGAGAGGAAGGCTGATCATGAGTCAAATTCAAAACAACATCTGGGCCGCGCCCCGCCTGTCCATGCGCTGGTGGCCGGTGTTTCAGCGCAACTGGCTGGTCTGGAAAAAGCTCGCCATCCCCAGCTTGGTGGGCAACATCGCCGAGCCACTCATGTGGCTGGTGGCCTTTGGTTACGGTCTGGGTTCGCTGGTCGGGCAGATCGAGATGGGCGGCGAGAAGGTGCCTTACATCTTGTTCCTGGCCAGCGGCAGCATCTGCATGAGCGCCATGAACGCGGCCACCTTTGAGGCGCTGTACTCGGCGTTCTCGCGCATGCATGTGCAAAAAACCTGGGACGGCATCATGAACGCCCCGGTGCGGCTGGACGACGTGGTGCTGGCCGAAATGCTGTGGGCCGCCTTCAAGGCGCTGTTCACTGTCACGGCCATTTTGGGTGTGATGATGGCCCTGGGCATCAGCCACAGCTGGAAGCTGCTGGTGGCCTGGCCCGTGCTGCTGGGCGTGGGCATCACCTTCAGCTGCATGGCGCTGATCTTCAACGCGCTGGCCAAAGGCTACGACTTCTTCACCTACTACTTCACCCTGTTTCTCACGCCCATGATGTTCCTCTCGGGCATCTTTTTTCCGCGAGAGCAACTGCCCAGCTTCGTGCGCGTGATCGCCGACTGGCTGCCGCTGTCGGTGGCGGTGGATTTGGTGCGCCCCTTGTTTTTGGACCGCTGGCCAGAGCATCCGCTGCGCAACGTGTTGGTGTTGGCGGGGTTTGCAGTGGTGTCGTTCTGGATTGCGCTGGCGCTGACCCGCAAGCGGTTCAGGAGTTGAGAATCGAGTGTCGCATCTTTCAGTGAGCAGCCAGATGGCGTGCAAACGCTTGTACCTTGGCTGACTGGCGTCTCTGTGGGGGGCTGATCAGGTGAACAGGCAAGGGCGGCGCTGGCCAATCGGGCAACAGCACTTGCAACTCTCCGTTCTCCAGCTCTTTTTCGAACAGCCAGGTGGGCGAATAGCCAATTCCCATGCCTGACAGCACCGATGTGCGAATCACTTCACTGCTGTTGGTTTGCAGATTGCCTTGTGCGCGGACAGTGACCTGTGTGCCCTCGGGTTCGGATGCGCCTGGGCCTGCACTGAATGTCCAGGCATTCTGGGTAGCGAGTTCCGAATAGACGATGCAATTGTGCTGCAGCAAGTCTTGCGGAACCTTTGGCGCTTTCAGGCCTTGGGGCAATGTGTTCAGGTAGTCGTGGCTGGCGAGCAACATGCGTTGGGTGGTGCCGATGCGCTTGGCCACCAAGGAGCTGTCGGCCAGTTCTCCGATCCGCACCGCCACATCGATGCCTTCTTCGACCAGGTCAATGAAGCCATCGTTGAGCCGCAGGTCCATTTTGACCTTGGGGTGTGCAGCGAGAAAACTTTTCACCAGGGGCATCAGTTTGAGTCGGCCGTAGCCCACCGAAGCGGCCACGCGCAGCCAGCCACTCAACTGCTGTTCGCCCTGCAACAACGCGGCCTCCGCTTCGGCGATTTCGGCCACCAGACGCCGCGCCTGCGCAAAATATCGCTCACCCGCCTCGGTCAGTGCCAACGAACGGGTGGTGCGGCTGAGCAGTTGGGCACCCAGCCCACGTTCAAGCGCTGCGACTTGTTTGCTCACGCCACTTTGCGTGCTGCGTGTTTCGCGTGCCACGGCCGAAAAACTGCCGCTTTCCACCACGCGCACAAAGGTCTGCATGGCTGCCAATTTGTCCATGGTTTTTCCTTATTCATTCTCAATTGGAATAAATATTAGTCCAGCATTTCATCTATTCCTTTTGAATGGATTGAATCACACTGCATGTTTTTGCTTCACAGCCCAACTTGCCACAGGATTGAGCACTGAGGCGGGCACATGAACAAGGCTTCCCGATGAACACCCGCACCGTGTCACTCCTGCAGACCCGTCAGACCGATCCCAGCCAATTGGCCCGAGGCATTGCCGTGGGTCTGCTCGCTGCCAGCATCGGTGCGCTCTATACGGTGTTTGCCCGCTGGGGCATTGCCAAAGGTTTGTCGTCCCCAGACCTCACAGTGCTGCGCTTTGGTGTGGCGGGTATCTTGATGCTGCCCGTGCTGGTTTTGGCGTGTTGGCGCGACATGGCGCAATTCACCACACGATGGCGGGTTTGGTTGTCGGTGGCGCTGCTGGCGGGCACACCTTTTGGTCTCTTGATGTTTGGCGCCTTGCAATTTGCGCCTTCTAGCCATGCGGCGGTCTTCCCGTTCACCGCCATGAGCGTGATGGGCATGGTGCTGGGTGCAGTGGTGTTGGGGGACCGCATGACGTCGCGTCGTGTGGTGGGCATTGCCGTGGTATTGACGGGTCTGGTGTTGGTGTCCGGGGTGGATGCGTCCAGCCTGACCCCGCGTGCCGCGATCGGCGATGCCATGTTCCTGCTTGCCGGGACGCTGTGGGCGGGTTTTGGCATCGTGCTGCGCAAGCACAGGCTGGATCCGCTGCTGGCCACAGCGGTGATCTCGATCAGCGCTTTGCTCACCTATGTCCCCGCTTATGCGTGGTTCACAAAGGGGGAAGGTTTGGTCATGGCCGCGCCCTTTGTGTTGTGGGTAGAGGTGCTGGTGCAAGGCGTCATTGCAGGTGCGGGTACGCTGTACACCTATTCCAAAATGGTGTCGCTGCTTGGGCCTTCGCGTGCGGCGGTTTTTCCGGCACTGGCGCCTGGCTTGGCCGCCTTGATGGCTTGGCCTGTCTTGGGCCATGTGCCAGCGGTTGCGGAGGCCATCGGATTGCTCTTGGTCATGACCGGACTGATTGTTGCCGTCACAACTTCCGCCATTTCCACTCCAAAAGCCTGAGGGTTTGGCTCTGTCCAAGGTGCACTGCACTGAACGGATTCATTGAATGCCATTTGTCAACATGGCTGTTGGCGCAAGCACTTGCACGCCATCGAGCACACCGTAAAAACGCGATGCCATGACCACGCCTGTGCCCATCAAACTCACTTTTGGGCCGGGGTCCCGATCAGTTGCCGGTAGTCGTAGTCAGTGGCAGCTGGTTCAATGCCAACGATCAAGCCAATGAGCATGTATGAACTCCTGAGTCAACGATGACTTTTAGTGGGCCAAGTCAGTCTGGATGCCATCGCCTGGATGTATCAGTCGGGTTTTGCGGTATATATCGTTGATCACGACAAACTTTTTTGGTTCTTTTTTGAGCATGAAACAAAAATTCCTCATCGCCCTCGCCTGCGTGTCCTTGGGGGCATCTGCCCAGGTGAGCGTCAAAGTCAGAGAGGTCACCGCAAATGACGTGCAGAAGTTGTTCAAGATCAAGGCCTATGGTCCGGCGAGAGAAGTCGCCATTCAGTGCGCAACAGATCACGCAGATGTCAACTGCCAACTTCATGCTGCGGAGTTTTTACTCGCTGGCATTGGAGGTCCTGTCGATGCGCCGCGTGCAGCTGATTTTTTGAAAGCCAGTGCAGAACAAGGCAACCCAGCGGCACAAGCACTTCTTGGTAATCTCTATTTTCACGGAACAGGTGTGACTCAAGACCGGGTAGAGACAATCAAATGGTGGGAAAAGTCAGCGTCCAACTGCAATACGTGGGCCCAGAACGCCGTTGCAAGAACACTCTTTGAGGGTGAACATGTGCCCAAAGATCTTGTGTCTTCCTTCCATTGGGTTTCTGTGGCCGCTCACTTCAAGTTCCCCGGATCACACGATGGCGTTGAGGCGATTCGGCCATTGCTTGCCAAAGATCAATTGGCACAAGCTGAGCAAAGAACCGCCGACTTTATGAAGAAAAGCGGATGCGGAACCTCCAAACCTGTGGTTCGACACGAACCTTGAACGCCACGCTTGGGGTGCCCAGCAAGCCAGGTGACCCACACGTCAAGCTATTCAATCCGTCCGCGCATCGAAATGATGCTTTCTTTTCCGATGGCATGGATCAGAGGTGCGGGGTTGACTCGCAGGGTCAAGCAGATCGGGCGAGGTGATTACTTGGGGTTCGCATCAGCGGATGTTTCCGGCGTGCTCCCGATCACCACCACCGCATCGCTGACCAGCCCCTTGGCTTGGGGGTTTTTTTCAATGTCGGTTTTCATGTTGTCAATGCGCTCCACGCTGCTGGGGTGCGTTTTGAACAGGCTGGCCGTTTGACTGTCGCCCAGACTGAGCAATTTGGTGTGTGCCCGAATGGCACCAACGGGGTTGTAACCCGCGTTGACCATCCACTGCAGGCCTTCTCGGTCGGCTTCGCGCTCTTGGTCTCTTGAAAAGGAACGCGAGATCACTTTGGCCCCCAGTTGGCCAACGTCCTGCCCCAAGCTGCCAATGCCGAATTTGTAGCTCAACAATCCACCCACAGCGGCGCCCAAAACGCCCAATGCTTTGTTGCTTGTTTGGGTGTTTTCAATGTGGTTTTTGCCGTGGTGTGCAAACTCATGGGACATCACCGCCGCAATGGCGTCCCGGTCGTTTTCCATCAACGAAATCAGACCTTGGTTGAAAACAATCAGTTTTTCATCGTCTTTGCCAAGGGTGGCGTAGGCATTGACCTCATCGCTGTCGGACAACATCAGCCGGGTTTTCAGGCCACTGACTTTGCCCAGTTGCACATGGATGGCATTCAGGTCGCTTAAAAAACTTTGAAGGCTGGGGGACTTGACCGCGCCCATGGCCTTGTTCACATCGATGAACCGTTCGGCATAGGCAGGGGTGCAAAGCCAGGCCAGAGAAATGGCCACCATGGCGTGGCCGAGGGTGGGTTTGAAAGAGCGAGTCAAAGAAGGCTGTTGCATGGTGAAGTCAAAATAAATGAATTATAAATAATTACAAAAAATGAACATTCAAGATATTCCCAAAGCAGCGTGTTTGACGTGCGGGTGATGGGTCGCTGGCATGGGGCCTGACTGTCCCCGTTAAGATCAAAGGTTTTGAGCACCCCGCACTTTCAAGGAATGAAAACATGAGCATCCAGACCGTAGGCATCATTGGCGCAGGCACCATGGGCAATGGCATCGCACAGGCGTGTGCGGTGTCGGGCATTCAGGTGGTGATGGTCGACATCTCGGACGCGGCCGTGGCCAAAGGCGTGGCCACCGTGGCCAGCAGCTTGGACCGTCTGGTCAAGAAAGAAAAAATCAGTGAGGCCGACAAAGCCGCCGCGTTGGCCCGCATCCAAGGCTCCAGCAACTACGACGACCTCAAGGGTGCCCAGTTGGTCATCGAAGCCGCCACCGAAAACCACGAACTCAAGGTCAAGATCTTGAAGCAGCTCGACAGTCTGTTGGCCCCCAACGTGATCATCGCGTCCAACACCTCGTCGATTTCGATCACGCAACTGGCCGCCGCCACTCAGCGTGCTGACCGTTTCATTGGCATGCACTTCTTCAACCCCGTGCCCATGATGGCCTTGGTGGAAATCATCCGTGGCTTGCAGACCAGCGACGCCACGCACGACGCGGTGCACGACATGGCCTTGGCCCTGGGCAAGACACCCATCACCGTGAAAAACGCGCCCGGCTTTGTGGTCAACCGCATCTTGGTGCCCATGATCAATGAGGCTTTCTTTGTGCTGGGCGAAGGCCTGGCCGAGGCCGAAGCGATTGACGCGGGCATGAAGCTTGGCTGCAACCAGCCCATTGGTCCGCTGGCGCTGGCCGACATGATTGGCCTCGATGTGTGCCTGGCCGTGATGGAGGTCTACCTCAAAGAGTTCGGTGACAGCAAGTACCGCCCCAGCCCGCTGCTCAAAGAGATGGTGGCCGCAGGCCGCTTGGGCCGTAAGACGGGGCAGGGCGTTTATAAGTACTGAACTCACTGGGTTGTGGGAGCGGCGCCCCCGCCGCGATGGGGCGTTCGCAGACCACGAGCCATCGCCCGAAGGCGGGGCTCCTGCAAAGATGTCACTTCGGTGAATCTCGGGCTTTGGCCCTGGGCCTAACATGCGCCCATGAACACCACCCCCCACCCCGAAGGCCAGATCGACTGCACCGTGCATGGTGCCGTCCTTCAGATTTGCATCAACCGCCCGGCCAAGCGCAACGGCTTCACACCCAAGATGTTCCGCGAGTTGGGCGAGGCCTACACCCGCTTGGACGACGACCCAGCCCTGCGTGTGGGCGTGCTGTGCGCGGCGGGGGACCATTTCACCGCCGGGCTGGATTTGCCCACCATCGCGCCGCTGATGCAGCGTGGCGAAAAGGCGGTGCCCTTGGGCCTGGTGGACCCGCTCAACCTGGGCATGGACGGCTACCGGCGACGCACCAAACCCATGGTGGCGGCGGTGCAGGGCATCACCTACACGCTGGGCATCGAGCTGATGTTGGCGGCGGACATCGTGGTTGCGGCCGATGACTGCCGGTTTTCGCAGCTCGAGGTGCAGCGCGGCATCATGGCCACGGGCGGTGCCACGCTGCGCATGGCCGAGCGGGCGGGCATGGGCAATGCGCTTTTGCATTTGCTCACGGCCGATGTGTTTGACAGCGCCGAAGCCCTGCGCCTGAACTTTGTGCAAAAGGTGGTGCCTGTGGCGGGCCTGCTGGCCGAGGCCATGCGCATTGCCGGACAGATCGCGGCGCAAGCGCCGCTGGCGGTGGTGGCCACACGGCAAAACGTGCTCAAGGGCATTGAGCACGGTCCTCTGGTGGCCATGCACGACTTCATGTCGGTGCAGCAGCGCCTGTCGGCCAGCCAGGATGCCGCAGAAGGCGTTCGCTCGTTTGTGGAAAAACGCGAGTCGCGATTTACCGGTTCCTGATGGGCGAGCATCACCAGGGGGTTGACCGACAGTGCGGACAGCGCCGACCGAGATGGGCAATGGCTTTGTCTTGATGTCGGTCAAGAAGGTTGAGGCTTGCAGGGTGCAAGATTCGTTTCAGGCCCATCTGTGATGATGAGGACCCGAAACCTGTGAGGAGACCCCATGAGGCTGGCCATGTTGTCAGACTTGCACGCCAATCGCCAGGCGCTGAGTGCTTGCTTGAGTCATGCCCAGTCGCAAAGGGTGGATCGCTTTGCGTTTTTAGGGGATTTGGTCGGCTACGGTGCCGACCCAGCTTGGGTGTTAGAGCAGGTCATGGTCTTGCATGCGCAAGGGGCATGGGTGCTGCAGGGCAACCATGACGCCATGGCCGCAGCGCCCCCTGTGAGCGATGCGTCCATGGGTGCCAGCAGTGCCATGTGGACCCATGATCGCTTGAGCGTTTTGCAGCGTGACTTTCTCGCTGGACTGCCTTTGACCGCACGTCTTGATCATTTGTTGCTGGTGCACGCCAGTGCGGATCAACCCGAGGTTTGGCGCTACGTGGACAGTGAACGAGCCGCCAAAGCTTGTTTGGATGCCGCCGATGGGCAAGCCGGTGATCACGGCCAACAGGCTTTGCATGTGCTGGTGGGCCATGTGCACCACCAGACTTTGTATTACCAGGGCGCTGGGCGCGGCCTGATGCCTTTCAAGCCCGTACCTGGCGTGGGCATACCGCTGCCACGTTCGCGTGCGTGTGTGGCCACGGTGGGCTCGGTCGGGCAGCCGCGCGATGGCGACCCCCGGGCCATGTACGCCATTTATGACCTGCAGATGAATCGCTTGACGTTTCACCGCGTGCCCTACGACCATGCCGCCGCCGCGCAGGCCATTCGGCAGGCCGGTTTGCCTGAATATTTTGCCCATCGACTGGAGACTGGACGTTGAAACTGCTGCAAACCGGTGAGGTCATCGACGGCTTCGAGATCGAAGAATGTGTGCACGCCGGTGGCATGGCGCACATCTACACCGTGCGTTACGCGCCTGCTGAAGATGGCAGCCGACGCGAATCTGAACTTCCCATGGCGATGAAAATCCCGCGCATGACCGCAGGCGACGGGGCCGAGAACATCATCAGTTTCGAGATCGAGCACCAAATCATGCCCACGCTCACGGGGCCGCATGTGCCGCGCTTTGTGGCGGCGGGTGATTTGTCACGCATCCCCTATTTGGTCATGGAATACGTGCAGGGGCAAACCTTGCAGCATTGGCTGGACCAGGGTGGGCCGCTCTCGCCTGAAGAGGTCGCCCGTTTGGGGTCGGCCATGGCCAAGGCCGTGCACAGCTTGCACCGCCAGAATGTGTGCCACCTCGACCTCAAGCCTGCGAATGTGCTGATCCGCCCTGATGGCTCGGCCCTGCTGCTCGACTTTGGCTTGTCGTGCCATGCACATTACCCGGATTTGCTGGCCGAAGAGTTGCGCAAGGCCGTGGGCTCGCCGATCTGGATTGCGCCAGAACAGGTGGTGGGCGTGCGGGGCGATCCGCGCAGCGATGTGTTTGCCATTGGCGTGATGCTGTACCAGCTGGCCACGGGTGAGGCCCCCTTTGGTGAACCCGCCACCGCAGGCGGCATGCGCCAGCGCTTGTGGATGGACCCGGTTCCGCCGCGAAAACGCCGCCCTGAAATGCCCGAGTGGCTGCAAGAGGTCATCTTGCGCTGCCTGGCCCCCGTGGCGGCAGAGCGTTACCCCTCGGCCGCGCACTTGGCGTTTGACCTGACGCACACCCAAGACATCCGCATCACCCAACGTGGCAGGCAGACCCAGGGCACGGGCTTTTGGGTGCACTTCAAACGCTGGCTGCGTGCGGCGGGCATGCAGTACCAGCCCAGCCCCTTGCCCTCGCAGCAGATCGAGCAGGTGCCCATTGTCATGGTGGCCGTGCCCTACAAAGATGCCAGTGATGCCACGCTCTACTCATTGCGCGAGGCCGTGTCTCGCTCCTTGGGTCTGCGGCCAGGGGCTCGTTTGGCCTGCGTCACGGTCATCGGTACGGGCGACACCAATGCGACCGAGTCGCACAAAAGCGAAACCAGCGTGCACCGTTGGCACCTTACGCGTTTGCAGCAGTGGGCCCAGCCGCTGGACCTGCGCGACCACCAGACCTCGTTCCATGTGCTGGAGTCGGGCGATGTGGCTGATGCACTGGTCAAGTACGCCGAAGGCAATCACGTCAGCATGGTCATCATGGGTGCGGCCACGCACGGACTGCAAATGAAGCGCTTTGTGGCCACGGTGCCGATCAAGGTGGCCATGGAGGCACCCTGCACGGTGATCTTGGTCAAGCAAAGTTTGCCTTTCGAGCAACTGGTCAGCGTTTGAGGTCTGGGGCGTGCGCCACAATCGCTGCATGACCGATGCCCACGCCTTGCACCCCTACGCCGAACTCACCCCCGACCGGGTGATGGACGCCCTGACCGATCTGGGCTTGTGGCCCGACGGCCGTTTGCTGGCGCTCAGCTCTTACGAAAACCGCGTCTACCGTGCGCACTTGGACGAACCCGTTCAGGGCAGCGCAGCGGTGGTGCTCAAGTTTTATCGGCCCGGCCGCTGGAGCCGGGCACAGATTCAGGAAGAGCACGACTTCGCGGCCGAGCTGCTGGCGAGCGAAGTGCCGGTGGTGGCCCCTTTGGTGCTGAACGGCCAGACCCTGCACCAAAGCGCCGGATTTGATTTTTCGGTCAGCCCTTTGCGCGGCGGTCGCACGCCGGAGCTGGACGATTTTGAAGTGCTCGAATGGATCGGCCGTTTTCTGGCCCGCATCCACACCGTGGGCGCGGCCAAGCCCTTTGTGCACCGCCCCCCACTCGATGTGCAGACCTTTGCGCTGGAGCCAGCCGAATGGCTTCAAACGAACCAGATGATTCCGCTGGAAGTCGAGCGCGAATGGCGCGAAGCCTTTGCTGAGGCGTTGGCTTTGGTGCAGGAAAAAATGGCGCAAGGTGTAGCAGACCGTCGCCTGATTCGCCTGCATGGTGATTGCCACCCCGGCAATATTTTGTGGACACCTGCCGAGCTGCCCGGTGGCGGCCCGCACTTTGTGGACTTGGACGACGCCCGCATGGGCCCGGCCGTGCAAGACTTGTGGATGCTGCTGTCGGGCGACCGGGCGCAGCGCACGCAACAACTGTCGGCTTTGCTCGATGGTTATGAGCAAGTGCGCGACTTTGACCGGGCCGAGTTGCGCTTGATCGAGCCGCTGCGCACCTTGCGCTTGATCCATTACAGCGCTTGGCTGGCACGACGTTGGGAAGACCCGATATTCCCGGTCAACTTTCCCTGGTTCGGCACGCCCGACTATTGGCGCGGTCAGGTGCTGATGCTGCAAGAGCAAGTCGAGCAGATGCAGGAAGCGCCCTTGGTGGTTTGATAAAAAAACGCAATGGCCATGGGGTCTTGTCGGGGTTGAGGGGGTTGACAAGAGCCTGAGGTCATCAAGGTCATGTCTTGAAAAAATCAGGGCGTGTGCGATGCAGCGGTGTTCTGACGCACCCGCCAAAACAACCAACTGGCAATGCACAGGTTGAGCAAGTTCCACGCGATGCCATTCAAAAACGCCGCGTGGTAACTGCCTGTCAGGTCAAACACCCAGCCCGACATCCAGCCCCCCAAGGCCATGCCCACCAAAGTGGCCATGATGACAGCGCCCACCCGGGCACCGGCTTCTTTGGGGTCAAAGTGTTCGCGGATGATGATCGCGTAGGCTGGCACGATGCCGCCCTGAAACAGCCCGAACATGGCCGAGACGATGTACAGCGGCACCATGCCATCAAAAGGCAAAAACATCAGCAGCGCCACGCCCTGCAACATGGAGCCCAGCAGCAATGTGCGGATACCGCCAATGCGGTCACTGATCACGCCAAACACCAAGCGGCTGACGATGCCGCTGGCCAACATGAGCGAGAGCATTTCGGCCCCGCGTGCCGCGCCAAACCCTAAGTCGGTGCAATAGGCCACGATGTGCACCTGCGGCATGGACATGGCCACGCAACACGCCACCCCCGCCACACACAACAAGCCTTGCGCCAAAGAGGGCTTGAGGCCAAACGGACGGCTGCGGTCCAGCACCGGCGCGTTCGCGTTGGCCGATGTGAGGGTCACCAGTGGCGGGCGCTGGCGCATGCGTGTGGCCAGCAAAAACATGCCCACGCCGCAAAAAATGCCCAGCATGATGTAGGTCTGACGCCAGCCGATGGTCTCCACCCCGCGCTGCACCAGCGGCGGCCAGATCGTGCCCGCGATGTAATTGCCACTGGCGCAAATGGCCACCGCAATGCCCCGGCGGCGGTTCCACCACAAAGCGGTGTCGGCCATCAGGGGCGCAAAGGTGGACGAGCTGCCCACAAAGCCCATCAGCGCATGCGCCAAGCCAAAAGCCCAGATGCTGCCCGACATGCCCGCCCACACAAAACCGCCACACACCGCCAGCGCACCCACCCACAGCACGGGCATCAAGCCGTGCCGATCGGCCATGCGGCCCGTGAGCAAACCGCCCAGGCCCAGGCTGATCATCATCAGCGTGTAAGGCAGCGACGCATCGGCCCGGCCCACCCCAAATTCGGCCTGCACCTCCGGCAGCACCACCGAGACGATGTACATGCTGCTGTTGCCCAGCACCACCAGCCCCAGCGTGACCAGCAAACGCCAGGCAGCTTGACGGGAATCGATGAGGGCAGGGTCGGCGGGGAGGGTGTGCATGTTGCCAATTTAGCCGATGGGCGAGGGGGCGCTTGTCTTTTGGGTTACTGGATATCGTTGAGCGTGAATTCACGAGTTTTCAGGGGGGCCCGTTTCTTGGTGGGCAGTCATCTACTCGACAGTGCGTCTGCGCTGCGGGTTGTACGCTGGTGGCTTCAAAATTCAGGAGTGCCCATGAACGACCGTGCCCAATTTATTCGCATGCAAGACAGCACACAGCAAGACTGGGCCCTGATTGCCGGAGAGTTCATGCAATTCACCAAATCGCTGCCCGACCGCGTGATCGCGCACCTGAAGCTGCTCGACGGCGACTACGGCGGCTTTCCGGTAGACCGCTACACCCACTGCCTGCAAACCGCCACCCGGGCCTTGCGCGACGGGCGTGATGATGAATATGTGGTCTGCGCTTTGCTGCACGACATTGGGGACACGCTGGGCACCTTCAACCACCCCGACATTGCCGCCGCCATCCTCAAGCCCTTTGTGTCTGAGGCCAATTTGTGGATGGTGCAAAACCACGGCATTTTTCAGGGCTACAACTTCTTCCACCACATCGGCATGGACCGAAACATGCGCGACATGTTCAAAGACCACCCCCACTACGCCCGCACCGAAGAGTTCATTGCGCTCTACGACGATCCGGCGTTTGACGCCAGCTACGACACACTGCCCATCGAAACCTTTGAGCCCCTGCTGCGCAAGGTGATGGCCCAGCCGGTGAACTCGGTTTACAAGGAGGCTTTGAAGGCCTGAGTCAGGTGCTCAAGAGTGCTTTTCGCCGTGCGCGGGCTCATTCTTACAAATCGAAGTTTGAAACTTCGATTTGTAAGAACCCAAGCCCGTCAAGGGTTTGCAGGGCATCAGAGACAAAAAAGCCCCGCCAGACGCAAGTCCGGCAGGGCTTTTTGTTCGGTCAGATGACGATCAGCTCAACAGCGCATTCACCCGTTTCACATAAGCCGCTGGGTCTGCGGGCAAACCGCCTTCGGCCAGCAGGGCCTGGTCAAACAGGATGTGGGCCAGGTCGTGGAAGTGGACCGAGCCGTCGAGTTTTTTGACCAGCGCGTGCTCGGGGTTGACCTCCAGCACGGGCTTGACTTCGGGGGCTTGTTGCCCAGCTTGCTTGAGCATGCGGGCCAGTTGCATGCTCATGCCGTCGTCGGTCACCACCAGGCAGGCGGGGCTGTCGACCAAGCGGCTGGTCACGCGCACGTCTTCGGCTTTGTCTTTGAGCGCTTCTTTCAGTTTGGCCAGCACGGGCTTGAAGGTTTCGGCCGCGTCTTCTGCGGCTTTCTTTTCTTCTTCGTCTTGCAGCTTGCCCAGGTCAAATGCGCCTTTGGCCACGCTTTGCAGCGGGGTGCCGTCGAACTCGTGCACAAAGTTCAGCGCCCACTCGTCCACGCGGTCGGTCATCAGCAGCACTTCGATGCCTTTTTTCTTGAAGACTTCGAGTTGCGGGCTGTTTTTGGCGGCGGCCAGGGTGTCGGCGGTGATGTAGTAAATCGCGTCCTGGCCTTCCTTCATGCGGGCTTTGTAGTCGGCAAAGCTGACGCTCACGGTGTCGTGGGTCGATGAGGCAAAACGCAGCAACTTGGACAGGCGGGCCTGGTTGCCAAAGTCTTCGCCCAAGCCTTCCTTGAGCACCGCGCCGAACTCAGCGTAGAACTTGGAATACTGGCCGATTTTGGCTTTGTCGTCGTCGCTCAGAACGTCAGTGACTTCTGCAGAGGCTTCAGGCGCTTTGTCGTGCTTGGCCAAGTCTTCCAGCATCGACAACACGCGCTTGGTGCAGCCCTCGCGGATGGCTTTCACGTCGCGGCTTTCTTGCAGCAACTCGCGGCTCACGTTCAGGGGCAGGTCGGCCGAGTCCACCACGCCCTTCACAAAGCGCAGGTAGCTGGGCATCAGCGCCTCGGCTTCGTCCATGATGAACACGCGCTTCACATACAGCTTGATGCCGGCTTTCTTGTCGCGGTTCCACAGGTCTTGCGGGGCCTTGGATGGGATGTAGAGCAGCTGGGTGTATTCGGTGCTGCCTTCCACGCGGTTGTGCGTCCAGGTCAGCGGGGCTTCAAAGTCGCGGCTGATCTGTTTGTAGAAGTCGGCGTACTGCTCGTCGGTGATGTCTTTCTTGGGGCGGGTCCACAGGGCGCTGGCCTTGTTGATGGTTTCCCACTCACCGGTCTTGACCATGGCGCCGGGTTGGCGGCCACCTTCTTCGTTGTTCGGGTCGATCAGCTCGCCGTCTTTCCACTCTTCCTTTTCCATCAAGATGGGCAGGCTGATGTGGTCGGAGTATTTGCCGACGATTTCTTTCAACTTCCATGTGTTGGCGTACTCCAGCGCTTCTTCGCGCAGGTGCAAGATCACGCTGGTGCCGCGCTCGTTGCGGGTAATGGTTTCGACCTCGAAGTCGCCCGTGCCACCGCTGATCCAGCGCACGCCTTCGGCAGGCGTTGCGCCTGCACGGCGGGTTTCTACGGTGATTTTTTCCGCCACGATGAAGCCCGAATAAAAGCCCACACCAAACTGGCCGATCAGCTGCGCGTCCGACTTCTGGTCGCCGCTCAGCTTGCTCACGAAGTCTTTGGTGCCGCTCTTGGCAATCGTGCCCAGGTGGTCAATGGCTTCTTGCGCCGTCATGCCGATGCCGTTGTCGGTGATCGTCAGCGTTTTGGCGGCTTTGTCGAAGGACAGGCGCACTTGCAAGTCGGGCGCGTCTTCGTACAGGCCGTTGTTGTTCAGCGCTTCAAAGCGCAGCTTGTCGCAAGCGTCCGAGGCGTTGGAGATCAGCTCGCGCAGAAAAATCTCTTGGTTGGAATACAGCGAGTGGGTGACCAGGTGCAGCAGTTGCGCGACTTCGGCCTGAAAGGCATGGGTTTGTTTGCTCATAGCGGTTTAAAAAGAAAAAGTGAAAGATCAAATAGCCAAAACTTTCTAGATTTTGGGGCAATGGTCATGAATTCAAGCCTCTGAGTTCATCATTTCCTTGGTGCATTGACTTCGGGCGATGGTCAGGAGGGCTGACCGTCTAAACCTTGCTGAGTGCAGCGATCAATGCTGCGAGTGTTGGGTTCTTGGGGCGTGCGGCTTCAAGTGTTGCCAACGGGAAATACTTCTCGTAATACCGTCCGTCCGTCCGTTGGATCGTCAGCGTCTCACAACACGGGCACAGCGCCATAGGTACCCGCCATGTATTTGGCGTAAAAATTGTCATCGGCACGCACGCCTTCCATGTCGCACAGGCGCCAAGCCTCGCTGCGGCAGCGTTCATTTTTTTCAACCAGCATGATCTGCCCCTTTTTCAGCAAGTTCAGGGTCTCCATGGAGTGGCAGGTGAAGATCAGCTGCGCATGGTGCGGGTTGCTCTTGGTGCTGATGAACAGGTTCAGGATCGGCTCCAGCATGAGCGGGTGCAAGTCAGCCTCTAGCTCGTCAAACAGCACCGTACCGCCTTCGGCCAGTATGGGTAACAGGCCTGCCAGCAGTACAAAAGCCGCCTGCGTGCCGCTGGACTCGGCAAACATGGGCAGCTTCATTTCCCGGTTGCCGTCGCTGTGGATGCCGAAAGGCACCAACACTTCTTCTTCCTTGCCATCGCGCACCGCATGCATCGTTTCCATGCGCACATCGCTCAGGCCAAAGTCCCATTGCTTGAGCAGGGTCGCCATGCGCTGTCGCTGCGGGGCGTTG
This sequence comes from Comamonadaceae bacterium PBBC1, assembly GCA_002256145.1. Lineage (GTDB taxonomy): Bacteria > Pseudomonadota > Gammaproteobacteria > Burkholderiales > Burkholderiaceae_C > Limnohabitans_A. Next base: position 17,693 of record NKIP01000034.1, on the reverse strand, counting down.
CTGGCAAAAAACTGGGCAGCCAACAGCACATCCGGTGTGCCGTTGAAAGCCTGGCGACCCACCGCATCCACATTGCTGTGACGGCGACCCAGCACTTCGATGATGTCGCGGGCTGTGTCCACACCATACTGCTGTGCCGTAGAAATCAGAGAGGCCAATGGTTTGACTTTTTCGGCCTGCTTTTGAGGCAGACCAAAGCCACGCTGCACGATGGACTCTGTGCCCGTCTTCGCGTTCCACTGACGGCTGAACAGTTCGCTGAAGGTTCGGCTGGTCTTGAGCCGCAGGGATTCGGACACCACACGCTCTTTGTTCAGTGCCAATGCATAGCGGTAGAGCTTGCCATGGGCTTCAAACTCCAGCTCGAAATGGCTGGTGTCGCTGGACTCAAAGGCGTGCGGCTTGACGGCCAGGCTTTGGCGGGTCTCCATGAAAAAGGATTTGGTGATGAACCAGCACACAAAGTCGAGCGCTTTGATGACGTTGGTCTTGCCTGCGCCGTTGGCACCCACCACGCCCAGTAACTTGCTCAAGTGGCGGTCCGTGGCCGCAGATGCAAAGCTGCTGTCAGAACCGTTTGCCCGCGCATCCAACACGAAAGACACCTCGGTTTCGTCGGCAAAGGAAAAGAAGTTCGAGAAGCGAAGAGAGTGGATCAACTTGGTTGCTCGTTTATTTTGAACAAAATTTTGTTGATTATGCAGTTAAAAATGCATTTCTTGGCCGGGTAATGATTTTCAAAGACGGATCAATTTTTCTTTGAATCGGTGTTTGCGAGTGCATCAGATGTCTAAGATGGCGTCAATTCAAGTCACCGAGGAATTTCATGAACACCGCGACACTGTCTTCATCGATCTCATCTCACGCCTGCGCAGTGGATTTGGCCACGTGTGTTTTGGGCTCGCACGAAGCGGCAGAAAGTTGATTGTTGCAAAAGTCCGTGGCGCTTGACGGTGAAAGACCGCTCGATTTGCTGACCAGCCCCTCTGGCACAGAGGCCATCCAAGACTTGCTGACCCGCATTGAATATGGGGTTTACGCGTGATCCCATTGCGATCTGCTTTGGCAACACAAGACAAACCCATGCTTTAGGATGCCTGTCAATCTTGACATTCATGCGTGCCGTCATTGCAGGCGGCTGGGGTGCTCGGATAGGGCGCAGGCATGCAGAAATTTGGCGCTGATTTGCTGGACCAGCACCCCTTTGTCCTGATCCCCAGCGTGGTCAGCCCCCACTCGTGGAATCTGATCATCGACGTGGCCAGTGCCAAAGCGCACATCGAGTGCGTTCTCGATGAGGCGTTTGGGCTGGATGGGCGGTTGAACAAAGCGCTTGATTGATTCGGCAAGCTGAAGTTTGAAATTTAGGCACTGTCAAACTGTAGGTCGGTAGCTTTAGCTCCGACGTTGCAGCCTTCGGTTTGGTCACTTGTCGGAGCTGAAGCTACCGACCTACAAAAACCTTGGCTCATTGAATACTTCACAGACCCGGATCAATAGGAGGTCTCAGGTCAACGTACTTGCGCCCCAACTTCCTTGTTCCACCGCTCCAACAGTCGGCGGCGTTCGGCCGATTTGCCGTACTTTTCAAAGTCGTATTTGATCAGGCGCACGTTGTCCATGGAGGGGATGCGCGAATCGGGCTTGAAGGTTTTGTTGGCGGGGCTTTGCAGGCTGTCGGCTTTGGCACCGATGCTTTGGCCGGCGGGGCTCATGAGCCAGTCGTAATAGCGTTTGGCGTTGGCTGCGTTGCGGGCACCTTTGACCAAGGCGATGCCGCCGATTTCGTAGCTGGTGCCTTCGCAGGGGGCCACGGTCGCCACGGGGTATTTGTTGTGCCGCCAGCCGTCAAAGCCAAAGATAAAGCTGATGCCGACGGCCACTTCGCCTTTGGCCACATTGGGCGCTTGGGCGGTGCCGCTGCGGGTGTATTGCGTCACGTTTTTGTGCAGCGCTTTCATGTACTCAAAAGCCGCGTCTTCGCCCATCATTTGCACCAGCCCTGCCAAGATGGTGTAGGCCGTGCCGCTGGAGGCGGGGTGTGAGATTTCGACCTCGCCTTTGTAGATGGGCTTGATCACGTCGGACCAGCATTGGGGCGCAGGCAGTTTCTTTTTCTTGAGCAGTTCGGTGTTCCAGCCAAAGCCAATGGCGCTGGTGTAGAAACCGCCGACCATGTTTTGTGTCATGGCGTATTGGCGCACGCTCCAGCCGTGCAGGTCGTTCAGGTAGTCGGGGCGGTAGGGCGCCAGCAGACCGATTTCGGCGGCTTGCAAAAACGGGTCGCCGGTGCCGCCCCACCAGATGTCGGTCTTGGGGTTGGCTGCTTCGGCGCGGATTTGCGCCAGGGCTTCACCGGTGGCTTTGCGGGTTTGGTTGACGGTGATGCCGGTGGCCTTGGTGAATTCTTTGGCGGCCATTTCGCACCAGCTTTGGTCGGTGCTGCAAATCGCGTTGAGGCTGCCGGTTTGGGCTGAGGCCGCGCTTGTGGTCAGTGCGGTGGCGATGACAAAGGCGGTTGTGAATTTCAGGGTCATAGGGCGTCTCCAAAGGTTGTTGGTGAGCTTGTCGGGGCTAAAGCCGCCGACCTACGGGGTATTTTTTAGGTCGGTGGCTTCAGCCCCGACGGCAAGCTTAAAACGATTCGTTCGGCCCCAAATACCGCCAAGTTCCTGCCGGCATTTGGCCCAACTGCACACCGCCCATGCGGATGCGTTTGAGGCCCACGACTTTCAGGCCGACTTGTTCGCACATGCGGCGGATCTGGCGCTTTTTGCCTTCGGTCAGCACAAAGCGCAACTGCTCGGGGTTTTGCCAGTCCACTTTGGCGGGCTTGAGGGGTTTGCCGTCCAGGCTCAGGCCGTGGCGCAGGCGCTCAAGCAGCGCCTTGGGGAAGACGGCTTGCACATTGGCGCTGACCCGGTCAAAGTCGCCAATCACGGTGAGTTGGTTGGCTTTGCCGCCATAGGTGGCCGACGCGGCGGTAGCGGCAGCGGTGTTTTCGTGGCCGGTGTAGGCCACGCGCACCAAATATTCCTTTTCCATCTCCGAGTCTTCGCCGATCAGCTGACGCGCCACGCGGCCGTCTTGTGTCAGCACCAGCAGGCCGGTGGAGTCGATGTCCAGGCGTCCAGCTGGGGCCAGGCCCCGCAAGTGAGGCGGGGTGAAGCGCAGCTTGGACGGGTCGCCGCCCCAGTGACTGCGTGGGTTGATCAGGGTGATGGCCGGTTCGTGCCCGTCTTCGGCCTGGCCGCTCACATAGCCCATGGGCTTGTGCAGCAAGATGGTCACTTGACGGTCTTGCTGTTGCTCGGCGGCTTTGTTGATGGTGATGCGGTCGGACAGCGTGACCTGCTGGCCCATGCTGGCGGGCAGGCCATTGACCTTGACCCAGCCTTGTTCGATCCATGCATCGGCTTCGCGGCGCGAGCACATGCGCAGTTCGGCCATGCGTTTGTTCAGGCGAGAAGTACCGCTGGGGGCAGCTGTTTCGCCTTTGCCTTCGGGACGGGGGGCGCGTTTAAAAGCCGGGGGCTGGGTCATGGGTGTGCTGAATCAAAAAAAGGGCCAAGTCGGCTGGGTGACCATTGTCCCTTTTTTTGATCAGAACCCTTCAGGGGCTGTGCGCAAAAAAGTGCGCCAGGTCCTTGAGTTGTGCATCGTTGATGCCGTACAAGGCGGCCGCCATGACAGTGTCTCGGCCAGGGCCGGGCTTGTCACGGTATTCCTTCATCACATTGCGCAAAAACTCTTCTTGCTGGCTGGCCAGCCGGGGCACTTGGTCGCGGCCTTGGTGTGCGGGCAGGTGGCAGGTGCCGCACAGGGCCGCCTTGGCCAATTCTTTGCCGCGCTGAAAGCTTTGGGCATCCACCGCGCCTTTGGCTGGAGCGGGCGCGGGTTGGGCTGAAAAGTAGCGGGCCAAGGCGGTCAATTCGGCATCGGGCACGCCGTCGAGCGAACCCTTCATGGCCGGTATGTCGCGCAGGCCTTCGCGGATCAGCACCAACTGGTTTTCAATGAGCACACGCGGCTGAGCAGCCAAGGAGGGGATGGCGGGGATTTGTGACACACCGCCCGGTCCATGGCAGGCCATGCACAGGGCGGCGCGCTCTGGGGCTTTGATGCTGGCATTGACCTGGGCCGTGCCCGAAACAGCTGGTGTAGCCGTTTGCGCCACCACGGGCCAGGCGGCCCAGCCCGCGGTCAACATCAGAGCGGCTGTTGCCAGCGCCCTGGTGTGCAGCTTGTGCTTACTTGGCATACGAGATGCGGTAGATGGCACCCATTTGCTCGTCCGAGACCAGCATGGAGCCATCGGGCATTTGCAACATGTAAGTGGGGCGGCCCCAGAAGCTGTTGTCGCTGTCGTCCTTGAAGCCGGTCATGAAAGGCGTGACTTTGGCGTTCTTGCCGTCGGCATCGGTGGTGATGGTGACCACGTCATAGCCAAACTTTTGGGTGCGGTTCCAAGAGCCTTTGCGTGCCACAAACAAGGTGTTTTTGTATTCGGCCGGGAACATGTTGCCGGTGTAAAACTTCACACCCATGACGGCAGCGTGGGGGCCCATGGTGGTCACGGGCAAGTTCACGCCGTTGCAGGCCTTGTCTTTGACAATGTCACGGTCAGGAATGCCATTGGCGTGGCAGTAGGGGAAGCCGAAATTCAAACCAGTTTTGGGCATGCGGTTGAGTTCGTCTTCAGGGCCGTTGTCGCCCATCCAGTCGCGGCCGTGGTCGCTGAACCACATTTCTTGTGTCGTAGGGTGCCAGTCAAAGCCTTGGGTGTTGCGCACGCCGGTGGCAATCACTTCCATGCCCGAGCCATCGGCGTTGTAGCGGCGAATTTGAGCGTATTCAGCGCCAGGCTCGCAGATGTTGCAAGGTGCACCGAAGGGGACATACAGCTTGCCGTCCGGACCAAAGCTGAGGTACTTCCAGTTATGGTGTTGCAGGGGCGGCAGTTTGAACACGTCGGTCATGTCCACAGCCTGGGCGTTGGGGTTGGCTTCGATGTTGTCAAATCGCAGGGCTTTGTCCACCGCCATGACGTACAAATTGCCCTTGTGCAAAGTGACGGCAGGTTGGTTCAATTTGTCGACCACGACACGGCTGGTGCGCTCTTTGCCGTTGTCGCTGATTTCATAAACGCGGCCCAGGCCACGGGTGCCTGCATAGATTTTTCCGCTCTCGCCGCGGCTCATGGCGCGAATGCCCGGTGTACCGGTGGACCAGATTTCGGCCTTGAAGCCAGGTGGCAGTTTGAGCTTGTTCAGCGGGATGTCGGCAGCGGGCGTGGCTGTCAGCTTGCCAGCCAGGGGGGCCAAGGTGGAGTTGGCCATGTCGGCATTCATGCCTTGCTTCCATGCCGGAGGGGGCGCGGCCGGGGCGGCTGTTTGCGCCAAGGTTTGCCCCATGCCGAATGTCAATACGGCGGTACAGACTGCAATTTTCTTGAACATCAAAAAACTCCTGAACAGTTACGAAATGAACTGGTCTGAGCGTATCGGTGTCAATTCGGTCTGAATACAGGGTTATTGCTGAGGACAATGGGTTTTGCGTCGCGCAAATGACTCGGGTAAGTGTTTTAAAAAGTGGCGCTGCGCAGGCCCTGCAAGTCCAGAATGCGCAGCCCCCCGTATTCCACCCGAATGAGCTGACGTGCTTCGAGCACCTTGAGCGCTTCGTTCACGCGCTGGCGTGACAGGCCCACCAGGTAGGCCAGCTCTTGCTGGGTGATGCGCAGCACTTCGCCCACGCCCGAAAACAAGACGGGGTTGAACAAGGTGGCCAGGTTGCGGGCCAGGCGCAGCTCGGGATTGTTCATGCGGTCGAGCTCCCGGGCAGCGATGAACTGGCCCAGGCGCTCATTGAGCTGGTTCATGATGAATCGGTTAAAGCCCAGGGAGTTGTCAATCAGCCAGTGAAAGGTGTCCACAGGCAAGCCCGCCACCACGCTGGCACGCAGCGGCTGGATGTTGTAGCGGTAGACCTCGCGCTTGAGGGCGGTGCCCTCGCCAAACCAGCCTCCGGGTGGCACACCGGTGAACGTCATGGTCTGGCCGCTTTCGTTGTCGCTGCTCATCTTGAGCAGACCCGAGACCACGCCAAACCAATAGGTGGCAGGGCGTCCCACGCGGCAGACATAGTCGCCGGGTTGCGGGTCACTCACCACCAGTTGCGGCACGATCTGAGCACGCTCTTGCGACGTGAGCAGGCTCAACCAAGGGATGCCCTGAAGCTCGGTGGCTGTGGGCGAGCGTCTGCGTTGGTAAACCGTGGGTTGTGTGGCCATGGGATGGGCAAGCCTGTCAGGCTCGGGTCAGTTGTGCTAAGGGTCTACCCTAAATTGTCGTTGAAACGACAACATGACGTCAAATGGGGGCATAGCATCCGTTCCGAACGAATACACATCCGTGTGGGTGTGCTGTTTTTGGAGTCAGGTCCAGCTATGCAAACAACGTTTCCCCGATTGATGCTCAAGCACGCAGCCGAGCGCCCAGATGCGCCCGCTTTGCGTGAAAAAGAATATGGCATTTGGCAAACCACCAGCTGGGCCGATTTGGCACAGTTGGTCGAGTCTGTGGCCGGTGGCTTGCACCAGGCCGGTTTGCAACGCGGTGAGCATTTGATCATCGTGGGCTCGAACCGCCCCCGTTTGTATGCCACCATGTTGGCCGCGCAGTCGCTGGGAGCCATTCCCGTGAACCTGTACCAGGATGCTGCAGCGCCTGAATGTGTCTTCCCCATGACCAACGCCGAAGTGCGCTTTGCCGTGGTGGAAGACCAGGAGCAGGTCGACAAGATGCTGGAAGTGCGCGAGCAGTATCCGCAGCTGACCCACATTTTCTATGACGATCCACGTGGCTTGCGCAAATACACCGAAGACGGACTCGGTTCGGTCGAAGAGCTGATCGCCGCAGGCGCCGTGTTTGCCAAGCAACACCCTCAGTTTTTTGCGCAAGAGATCGAGAAGGCACAGTCCGCTGATGTGGCTGCGATGTTCTTCACCTCGGGCACCACGGGCAACCCCAAGGGCGTGGTGCACACCCACAGCTCCTTGATCGACCGCGCCGATGCGGGGGCCGAGTTTGACAAGCTGAGCAGCGCCGAAGACGTGCTGGCCTACATGCCACCGGCTTGGATTGGTCAGAACATCTTCAGCTACGCGCAGTGGCTGGTGTGTGGCTATGTGGTCAATTGCCCCGAGTCGGCCGCCACGGTGACCATCGACCTGAAAGAAATTGGTCCGACCTATTACTTCGCGCCTCCCCGCGTGTTTGAAGGCATGTTGACCAGCGTGATGATCCGCATGGAAGATGCGGGCAGCTTCAAGCGCGGCATGTTCCATTACTTCATGGATGTGGCCAAAAAAGTCGGCCCAGCGTTGATGGATGGCCAGCCGGTGGGTTGGGTGGATCGCATCAAATACGCCCTGGGCAACTGGATGGTGTATGGCCCATTGCGCAACAACCTGGGTTTTAGCCGCGTGCGTGTGGCCTACACCGCCGGTGAAGCGATTGGCCCTGACCTGTTCACGTTTTACCGCTCGATTGGCGTGAACATCAAGCAGCTCTATGGTTCGACCGAGACCGCCGTGTTCGTCTGCCTGCAGCCCGACAACGAAGCGCGTGCCGACACGGTGGGCGTGCCTTGCAAGGGCGTGGAGATCAAGGTTGCTGACAATGGCGAAATTTTGGTCAAGTCGCCCGGTTTGCTCAAAGGCTATTACAAAAACCCCGAAGCCACGGCCGAAGTGCTCACGCCAGACGGCTGGTACCACACCAGCGATGCGGGCTTCATCGACAACCACGGTCACCTCAAGATCATCGACCGCGTGAAAGACGTGGGCCGCCTGCTGGGTGGTGCCAACGACGGCGCGATGTTCGCGCCCAAGTATGTCGAGAACAAACTCAAGTTTTTCCCCTTCATCAAAGAGGTGGTGGCTTACGGCGATCAGCGCGAGAAGGCTTGCGTGATGATCAACATCGACTTCGATGCCGTGGGTAACTGGGCCGAGCGCCGCAACTTGCCCTATGCAGGCTACACCGACCTGGCACAAAAAACCGAGGTGTACCAACTGATCAAAGAGTGTGTGGAGAAAGTCAACGCCGATCTGGCAGAAGACGCCTTGCTGGCAGGCAGCCAAGTCAGCCGTTTCCTGGTCTTGCATAAAGAGCTGGATGCTGACGATGGCGAGTTGACCCGCACCAACAAGGTCCGCCGCGGTTTCATCGCCGACAAATACAAACCGCTGGTCGATGGCCTGTATGAAGGCAAGACAGAGCAGTTCATCGAGACCGTGGTGAAGTTCGAAGACGGCCGCAGCGGCAGCGTGAGCGCGACCTTGAAAATTTCCGACGCCAAGACATTCACACCCGTGAAGGCAGCAGCATGACCAAAAAAATTGGCGACGTCATCCTCGACGTCAAGAACATCAGTTTGCGATTCGGTGGCGTCAAGGCGCTGACCGACATCTCGTTCAATGTGCGCGAGCATGAAGTGCGCGCCATCATTGGCCCCAACGGTGCTGGTAAGAGCTCGATGCTCAACTGCATCAACGGCGTGTACACGCCACAAGAAGGCTCGATCACCTTCCGTGGCCAGACCTTTGACCACATGAACAGCCGTCAAGTGGCCGAGATGGGCATTGCCCGCACCTTCCAAAACTTGGCCTTGTTCAAGGGCATGAGCGTGATCGACAACATCATGACTGGCCGCAACCTCAAGATCAAAAGCAATTTGCTGATGCAGGCCTTGCGTTTGGGTCCAGCCCAGCGCGAGGAAGAAGAGCACCGCGAGAAAGTCGAGCACATCATCGACTTTCTGGAAATTCAGGCCTTTCGCAAAACACCCGTGGGCCAGTTGCCCTATGGTCTGCAAAAGCGGGTGGACTTGGGCCGCGCCTTGGCCATGGAGCCGCAAGTGCTGCTGCTCGACGAGCCCATGGCCGGCATGAACCTCGAAGAAAAGCAGGACATGTGCCGCTTCATTCTGGATGTGAACGACGAGTTTGGCACCACGGTGGTGTTGATCGAGCACGACATGGGCGTGGTGATGGACATTTCGGACCGCGTGGTGGTGCTGGACTACGGCAAAAAAATTGGCGACGGTTCCCCAGATGAAGTGCGCAACAACGAAGAAGTGATCAGTGCCTATCTGGGCACTTCGCACTAACGAACCCGCACGAACAAGGACTTAAAGATGGCATTCTTTCTTGAAACATTGCTCGGCGGCCTGATGGCGGGCATGTTGTATTCGCTGGTGGCTTTGGGCTTTGTGCTCATTTTCAAAGCCTCTGGCGTGTTCAACTTTGCTCAGGGCGCGATGGTGCTGTTTGGCGCTTTGTCGATGGCGCGGTTTTCCGAATGGATTCCGCAGTGGACGGGTGTGAACAGCTTGTGGATGGCCAACGTGCTGGCTTTTGCCATGGCGGCGGTCGTCATGTTTGTGGTGGCCTGGGCGGTGGAATACCTGGTGCTGCGCCACTTGGTTAACCAAGAAGGCGCGACCTTGTTGATGGCCACGCTGGGCATCGCTTATTTCCTCGAAGGCTTGGGCCAAACCCTGTTTGGCAGCAGCATCTACAAAATCGACATTGGCATGCCCAAAGACCCGGTCTTCATCCTCGAAGGCATGTTTCAAGGCGGCGTGCTGGTCAACAAGGAAGACTTCTACGCGGCCTTGATCGCTGCGGCGCTGGTGGCTTTGCTCACCGTCTTTTTCCAGAAAACATCGACGGGCCGCGCTTTGCGTGCGGTGGCCGATGACCACCAGGCGGCGCAATCGATCGGCATTCCGCTCAACCGTATCTGGGTGATCGTGTGGTGCGTGGCGGGCATCGTGGCCTTGGTGGCCGGCATGATCTGGGGCAGCAAGTTGGGCGTGCAGTTCTCGCTGGCCACAGTGGCTTTGCGTGCCTTGCCGGTCGTCATTTTGGGTGGCCTGACTTCGGTGCCGGGCGCCATCATCGGTGGCCTGATCATCGGTGTGGGCGAGAAACTCTCCGAGGTGTATCTGGGCGGTTTTGTCGGTGGCGGTATTGAAATTTGGTTTGCCTATGTGCTGGCGCTGGGCTTCTTGCTGATCCGTCCCCAGGGTCTGTTTGGTGAAAAGATCATCGACCGCGTGTAAGGAAAAAATATGTTTTACAGAGAAAACGGTCAATTCAAAACCACCTACCGTGCGGATCAGCAAATCCTGCCGATTCGGCAAGACCGCATCGTCATGGCGCTGCTCTTGGTGTTCGCCGTCGCGGTGGTGCCCATGCTCGCCTCGGACTACTTTTTCCGTGCCATCTTGATCCCTTTCCTGATCATGTCCCTGGCCGCGTTGGGTGTGAACATCCTGGTCGGCTACTGCGGTCAGATTTCGCTGGGCTCAGGTGCCTTCATGGCGGTGGGAGCTTATGGGGCTTACAACTTCTTTGTGCGCATACCTGGATTGCCATTGATTCCTGCTTTGGTTTTGGGGGGCTTGTGCGCCACGGTGTTCGGTATCTTGTTTGGTTTGCCCAGCTTGCGTGTCAAAGGTCTCTATCTGGCGGTGGCCACATTGGCTGCGCAGTTTTTCAGCGACTGGATGTTTTTGCGCATCAAGTGGTTGACCAACGATTCGCCTTCGGGCTCGGTGTCGGTGTCTGAACTGCAAGTGTTCGGCCTGCCAATTGACAGTGCCTTGAGCAAATACTGGTTGTGCTTGGGCGTGCTGGTCGTGATCGCATTGTTGGCCAAGAACCTGGTGCGCAGCGCCGTGGGTCGCGAGTGGATGGCGATTCGTGACATGGACGTGGCCGCTGCAGTGATTGGTATCCGCCCCATGTACGCCAAGCTGAGCGCCTTTGCGGTGAGCTCGTTCATTGTGGGTATGGCCGGTGGTCTGTGGGCCTTCGTTTACTTGGGCGCCTGGGAGCCCGCAGCGTTTTCGGTGGACATCTCGTTCCGTCTGCTGTTCATGGTGATCATCGGCGGTCTGGGGTCGATTTTGGGCGGCTTTTTGGGCGCGGCTTTCATCACCTTGCTGCCGATTGCCTTGAGCCAGATCCTGCCTGCAGTGGCTGGCTTGGCCGGGTTTGAAATTTCAACAGCGGGCGTCTCGCATGCTGAGTTGATGATCTTTGGGGGTCTGATCGTGTGGTTCCTGATTGTGGAGCCGCATGGCCTGGCCAAGCTGTGGTCTATTGCCAAGCAAAAGCTGCGCTTGTGGCCTTTCCCCCATTGAGTGGTTTTGTGTGTGAGTGTTTATTTTTTTAAGGAGACAAGCATGAAGATGCGTGATTTGATCTTGGCCGTGGCTGCTGTGGCCACTGCTGCATCGTCGCTGGTAGCGACATCCGTTCAGGCGCAAGCCAAAGAGCAGTTTTTCCCGCTGCTGTCTTACCGTACTGGTCCTTATGCCCCCAACGGCATTCCATGGGCCAACGGCAAGCAGGATTACCTCAAGCTGATCAATGCCCGCGATGGCGGCATCAACGGCGTGAAGGTGACTTTTGAAGAGTGTGAAACCGGCTACGCCACCGACCGTGGTGTGGAGTGCTATGAGCGCCTGAAAGGCCGCCCTGGCGTGACTTTGTTTGACCCACAGGCCACAGGCATCACCTTTGCTCTGACTGAAAAGGCTCCTGCCGACAAGGTGGCTTTGGTCACCCTGGGCTATGGCTTGTCGATCGCGCAAGACGGTCAGGCTTTTAAGTGGAACTTCCCTCTGATGGGCAGCTACTGGACAGGTGCCGACATTCTGGTCCAACACTTGGGCAAAAAAGAGGGTGGTCTGGACAAGCTCAAGGGCAAGAAGATCGCCTTGGTGTACCACGATTCACCGTTCGGCAAAGAGCCAATTCCTCTGTTGCAAGAACGCGCCAAGATGCACGGCTTTGACCTTCAGCTGATTCCTGTGACCGCGCCTGGCGTGGAGCAAAAATCGGCTTGGTTGCAAGTGCGTCAAAGCCGTCCTGACTACGTCATGCTGTGGGGCTGGGGCGTGATGAACTCCACCGCATTGAAAGAAGCACAAGCCACGGGCTACCCACGCGACAAAATGTACGGCGTGTGGTGGGCCGGTGCCGAGCCTGATGTCAAAGACGTTGGCGAAGGTGCAAAGGGCTACAACGCTTTGGCGCTGAACACCTCGGGCACACAGCCCAAAGTGATTCAGGAAATCCTCAAGCATGTGCATGGCAAGAGCCAGGGCACAGGCCCCAAGGATGAAGTCGGCCAAGTGCTCTACACCCGTGGTGTGATCATTTCCATGCTCAGCGTCGAAGCCGTGCGCCGTGCGCAAGAGCGTTTTGGCAAGGGCAAAGTCATGACCAGCGAGCAAGTGCGCTGGGGCTTGGAGAACCTGGCACTGGACCAAAAGCGTCTGGACGCCATGGGCTTCACCGGCATCATGCAGCCGCTGTCGACTTCGTGCGCAGACCACATGGGTTCGACCGCAGCCCGCGTGCAGACTTGGGACGGCAGCAAGTGGAACTTCTCATCTGACTTCATCCAGGCCGATGAGCAGATCTTGAAGCCCATGGTGAAAGCCGGTGCTGACAAGTACCTGGCCGACAAAAAGATGACACGCCGCGCCCCTGCGGATTGCCAGTCTTGATGAGCTGAAGTTGATGGCTCTCGCCAACGCGGGAGCCGTCAACTGAAAGACCAGCTTGTGTGCTGCTCTTTCAGTTGATCCAAACAGGCTACCCATGAACGATTCAAACATCATTCTCAACGTCAATGGCATCGAAGTCATTTATAACCACGTCATCCTGGTGCTCAAGGGCGTGTCTCTGCAAGTGCCCGAACGCGGCATTGTGGCCCTGTTGGGCGGCAACGGCGCAGGCAAAACGACCACGCTGCGAGCGATCTCCAACTTGCTCAAGGGTGAGCGTGGTGAAGTGACCAAGGGCTCCATCGAGTACCGGGGTGACCGTATCGAAAACCTGTCGCCTGCCGACTTGGTCAACCGCGGTGTGGTGCAGGTCATGGAAGGCCGCCACTGCTTTGCTCACCTGACCATCGAAGAAAACCTGATGACCGGCAGCTACACACGTACCGACAAGGGCGAGATCGCAGCCAACCTCGAAAAGGTTTACAACTATTTCCCGCGCCTCAAAACGCGCCGCACCTCGCAAGCGGCCTACACCTCCGGTGGTGAGCAGCAGATGTGCGCCATTGGCCGTGCCCTGATGTCCAACCCCAACATGGTCTTGCTGGACGAGCCCTCGATGGGCCTGGCCCCGCAGATCGTCGAAGAAGTGTTCAACATCGTCAAGGACCTGAACGAGAAGGAAAAGGTCACTTTCCTGATCGCCGAGCAGAACACCAACATGGCTCTCAAGTACGCCGACTATGGATACATCATGGAGTCGGGCCGTGTGGTGATGGACGGTGCGGCCGAGTACCTGCGCACCAATGAGGACGTCAAGGAGTTTTACTTAGGGATGGGCGGCGGTGAGCGCAAGAGCTTCAAGGATGTGAAGAGCTACAAGCGCCGCAAGCGCTGGTTGGCTTGATGTCCAGATTCCCCCTTTGCACCGTCATACTCCAGAAAGAAATCCATGTCTCAGCATTTTGATGCGTTGGAAACGCGCGCTCCTGAAGTCCGCGAAGCCGCCCTGATGGCCGCTTTGCCTGCGCAGGTCGCGAATGCCAAAGCCCATGCGCCAGCCTTTGCTGAGTTGCTTCGAAACGTGGATGCTGCCAGCGTCAACAGCCGCGCCGCGCTGGCCCAATTGCCTGTCATTCGCAAATACGAATTGCTGGAGCGTCAAAAGGCCGCACGCGCAGTCGGCGGCAATGTGTTTGGCGGTTTCAGCACCTTGGGCTTTGGCCAAGGCATGACCCGCGTGTTTGCCAGCCCCGGCACCATTTACGAACCCGAGGGCACCCGCACCGACTACTGGCGCATGGCCCGCACCATATTTGCGGCCGGTTTTCGTCCGGGCGAGTTGATCCACAACTGCTTCAGCTACCACTTCACCCCGGCTGGCTCCATGATGGAAACCGGTGCCCATGCCTTGGGCTGCACCGTGTTCCCCGGCGGCATTGGCCAGACCGAGCAGCAAGTCGGCGCCATGGCAGAGTTGCAGCCTGCGGGCTACATCGGCACCCCCAGCTTTTTGAAAATCATCCTTGAAAAAGCCGCCGAGATGGGTGTGGCTTTGCCCAGCGTGCGCAAAGCGCTGGTGTCTGGCGAGGCCTTTCCGCCCAGCCTGCGCGACTGGATGACGGCGCATGGTGTGGACGCTTATCAATGCTACGCTACGGCCGACGTGGGCCTGATCGCCTACGAAACCCCTGCGCGAGAAGGCTTGGTGCTGGACGAAGGCGTGATTGTCGAAATCGTGCGTCCTGGCACCGGCGACCCGGTGCCCGAGGGCGAAGTGGGCGAGTTGGTCATCACCACGCTCAACCCTGACTACCCCTTGATCCGATTTGGTACAGGCGATTTGTCGGCCATCTTGCCTGGCACCTGCCCCACGGGCCGAACCGGCCAGCGCATCAAGGGCTGGATGGGGCGTGCCGATCAAACCACCAAAATTCGAGGCATGTTTGTGCACCCCGGTCAAGTCGCCGAGATCATCAAGCGCTTTCCAGAAGTGAGCAAAGCCCGTTTGGTTGTGACGGGCGAGATGGCCAATGACCAAATGGCGCTGCACGTCGAAACCGACACTTTGGCTGATGAAACGTTGAAGGCCCGGGTGTCTGAAGCCGTGCGTGATGTGACTAAGCTGCGTGGCGAGGTGCATTTGGTGGCCGCAGGAAGCTTGGCCAATGATGGCAAGGTGATCGAGGACGCCCGCAGTTACCAGTGATGGCAAGCGCCTGAGTGCACCACTGTCCAAGGCGCTGCACAGGGTGCACGCCAGCAGCCAATGAGCCACGTATCGTTAAAGGTTTTTTTAATTCAAGGTTCTACACCGCATGCGGACTAAGTAATGACCGTGAATTTCTGGCACTCTTGGTGGTTTAAACTGCCTTGTTCAAAATTAGGAGTGTGTAAATGAAACAATGGTTTGTTTTGACCGCATTGGCTGCTGTATCCATAGGGGCACAAGCCCAAACGTATCCCGGCAACAAGCCCGTGTCCATCGTGGTGCCTTTTACGGCAGGTGGACCCACAGACCGCGTTGCTCGCGACTTGGCTGAGGCCATGCGCAAGCAAATTCCGGGTAGCAATTTTGTGGTGGAAAACGCTGCGGGCGCTGGAGGCACCATTGGCGCTACCAAAGTGGCCAAAGCCAACCCCGATGGCCACACACTCTTGTTGTTTCACATCGGCATGGCGGCCACACCTGCGCTTTACCGCAAAATTGCCTACAAGCCTTTGGAAGATTTTGAATTTTTGGGCATGGTCAACGACGTGCCCATGACCTTGATTGGCAAGCCACAGTTGCCTGCCAATACGTACCGTGACTTTGAAAACTACATTCGATCTAACGCAGGTAAATTGAACATTGCCCATGCGGGATTGGGCTCCGCTTCTCACATCTGCGGTCTCTTGTGGCAATCGAGCTTGCAGACCAAAGACGCGATGACCACCATCCCGTTCAGTGGTACAGCACCCGCCATGACCGCCCTGATCGGCGGACAGGTGGATGTGATGTGTGACCAAACCACCAACACCACCAGTCAGATTGAGAGTGGCCGCGTCAAGGCCTTTGCTGTCACCACCGCCAAGCCATTGGCCGGGCATCCAGTGCTCAAGCATTACCCTAGCTTGCAAGAGATGGGCATGAAAAACTTCAACCTGACCATCTGGCACGGTTTGTATGCGCCCAAAGGCACGCCTGCTGCGATCACCAAAACGCTCAACGATGCCTTGAAAAAAGCACTGAAAGATCCCGAGTTCATCAAAAAGAATGAAGGACTGGGCGCTTTGGTTGTAACCGACAACCGGACCGACCCTACTGAGCACAAGAAATTTGTGGCGGCCGAGATGGTCAAAATCAAGACTGCGGTCGATGCAGCGGGTAAATACGCTGACTGATCTTCAGAAAAATGGCCACCCACAAAAAAGCCCCGCAAGGGGCTTTTTTTCATTGTGCGCTCAGCTTGGGCGCCAAAGATGGGGTATTCGGGCAACATTGGCAGACATGCCCTGCAGCAAAACATCTGTATCTCTGACACCCAGGAAGCAAATCGAGGCTTAGCAAGTTCAACTGAAGCAGGCCAACGAGAAGGCCCAGTTGTTTGAGGCGGTCTTGTATGTCCTGAAGAAGGACTTCGGGGTGCGTGTCGAAAAAAGCCTGTGGGCAAGTGCGCTGCGCCACGCAGCAATGGAGTTGCCGCGGCGACTTGCACATCAAAAGACCACCGATAGCCATCACCGGTTTCGCCATCATTCGAACTTGCTCAAGGTGGCATAGTGGCGGGTGCGCCACTCATACCGAGGGATCCAATTTCAACCTGATGCAGGACGGGTCAAAATCAAGCTTGGTCTAGCGCCCGTGCCGCCCCCAGGAGTGCCGGAGACTCGTGCGCTTGAATGACCCAGACGGGGATGTCTTGGAGGTAAGTGGCAAATCGGCCTTTGGCCTCAAAACGCTGGCGAAAAGGGGAGTGTTCAAACCATCCCAGCAGGCGGGGCACAATCCCCCCGCCAATGTAGACGCCACCCCGAGCCCCCAAAGTCAAGGCCAAATCTCCTGCAACCGATCCCAGAAAGCCTGCAAACATGTCAAGGCAAGCCAGACTCAAAGGGTCTTTGTCATGAAGTGCCCGCTGGGTAATTTCACTGGCCTGCACTGCTTGTGCAGGCAGACCGTTGTTCTGGCCTAAAGCCCAATACAGATCGACCAAGCCTTGGCCAGACAAAACCCGTTCAGCCGACACATGCCCGTATTTTTGGCCAATGAGCTCAATGACCGCAAACTCTTTGGCATTTTGAGCAGCCAGCGTCACATGGCCACCTTCGCCAGAAATGGGTAACACATGTTGACCCGATGGCATCAAGCCAGAGACCCCCAAACCTGTGCCCGCGCCCAACAAGGCCACAGGTGCATTTTGAATGGGCTCCTTGCCGCCAATCTGGACTTTTTGCTCCGTGGTCAGACAAGGCAATGCCAAGGCCAAGGCTGTGAAGTCATTGATGACCTGGAGTCGATTCAAAGACAATTGTTGTTGCAGTTGTTGAATTGAAAACGACCAATGATGGTTGGTCATCACGACCTGGTCGCCCGTGATGGGGTTGGCGATCCCGATGCCGGCGGCCGCCGGCGATGTCAGACCGTTGCCTGTCAGATAAGCCTCAATCGCTTCGGCAATGCCAAGGTATTGCGAGCATGACAGCACTTGAATGTGGGACAGGGGGGCATTGGCTGAAGCCTGCCAGGCAAACCTGGCATTGGTTCCCCCCACATCACCGAGTAAACGCGGAAATAAGTTCATGGCGCTCAGTTGACGAACTGCTCAGAGCCCACAATGCCCAGCTTGGTCAGCCCGATGCGCTGCGCACTGGCCATCACCCCCGCCGTCGCCTCGTACTTGGCCTTCGCGTGCGAGCGAATGTGCAGCTCCGGCTGCGGCTGCATCACCGCCGCCTCCTTGAGCTTGGCCTCCAAATCCGCACGGCCCTCCACAGCCTTGCCGTTCCAGTTCACCACACTGGCCGCATCCACATCGATGCGAATCACCACCGGCTCCACCTTCTTGGCCGCGTTGCTGGGCAGCGGCATGTCCAGGTTCACCGAGTGCAACTGCGCCGGAATC